>NZ_AP024269.1:0-1325000 GCF_016629525.1 Kaistia sp. 32K | reverse complement strand
GTGCTGCTGCCCTCCGGCCTCGGCCTGAAGATCGACCAGAACGAGATGGGCCGCGCCGGTTTCGTGCGCTGCCTGCCGGATGGCTGCCTGGCCGAGGTCATCCTCGACGACGAGCTGATCAAGAAGCTGCGCGACGGCAAGACCGCGACCTTCGTCATCTTCCAGACGCCGGAAGAAGGTATCGGTATTCCGATCTCGCTGACGGGCTTCGGCCCCGGCTTCGACGCCCTGCCCTAGCAGAAAGAACCGCCTATGGCCCGCATTGAGACGATGGAATCACTGCGGGCCATCTATGGCGCTCCCAAGGCCCGCTCGGTCGCCAAGCAGTTGGACCGGCTCGACCGGCACTGCCGCGCCTTCATCGGCCTCTCGCCGTTCCTCGTCCTCGCAACCCAGGGCGCCGACGGGTTCGGCGACGCCACGCCGCGCGGCGATCATCCGGGCTTCGTGACGGTCCAGGACGACCAGACGCTGATCATCCCCGACCGCGTCGGCAACAACCGCATCGATTCGCTTGCCAACATCGTCGAGCGGCCCGGCATCGGCATCCTGTTCCTGATCCCCGGCGTCGACGAAACGCTGCGCGTCAACGGCACGGCCATGATCGACGACGACATCGCGCTGCGCACCGCCCACATGGCCGAGGACCGGATCCCCGCCACCGTGCTCGTGGTGACGGTGCGCGAGGCCTATCTGCAGTGCGCCAAGGCGCTGATGCGCTCGAAGCTGTGGGCGCAGGAGAGCCGCGTCCCGCGCGATAGCCTGCCGACCATGGGCGAGATGCTCAGGGACCACACCCGCTCGCACGAGGCGGCCGAGACCCAGGCGGAGATGCTCGCCCGCTACGCCACGTCTCTGTACTGAGCGCGAGATGCCTATCGCTGGAGGGCGTCGTCGCGCAAACCCAGCGGCGGCTTCACTCCAAACCTCCGAGCCTTCCAGACCGATCGACCCGCTCCACCATCATCCTGAGGTGCTTCGCGTAAGCGAAGCCTCGAAGGAGGATCCAGCGGAGCGCTCTCGCTTGCAGGCGAAATCCATCCCGCGATCGACATCCGGTATTCCCTAGACCCTCCTTCGAGGCCCGGCTTCGCCGGGCACCTCAGGATGATGGTCGAGGTTGGGAATGCGGCCGGGGAGGATGAATTCCCCGAAACGGCATTCGGGAGGGCTCAGCACCCTCACCTCTCCCTGAGGGAGAGGTCGGAGCGAAGCTCCGGGTGAGGGTTTAGGGAACCCTCAGGATAGAGCATCCCTCTACCGGAGCCTCACTGGCGAGGCCGTAAACCCTCACCCGCCGGCCTGCGGCCGTCGACCTCTCCCTCAGGGAGAGGCGAAGGAAACGCCCGGCTCAGACACGACCCAACCTCACTCCGCGAGCTGGACCCCGAGGCTCTGCAGCGCTTCCCAGTAGGTCGGGTAGGTCTTGGCGACGCAGCCTGGATCGAGGATCGTGATCGCGCCGATCTTCAGGCCGGCGAGCGCGAAGCTCATGGCGATGCGGTGGTCGGCATAGGTCTCGATCCGCGTCGACAGCACCTCACCGGCGAGCGACGGGTCGGAGGCGACGATCAGGTCGTCGCCCTCCTCCGTGCCGAGGCCCGGCCGGATGCGCGACAGCTCGGTCGCCACCGCGGCGACGCGGTCGCATTCCTTGACGCGCAGGTTGGCGATGCCGACGAAACGCACCGGCGTCTCGTTGAAGGCGGCGAGCACGGCGATGGTCGGAATCGCGTCCTGCATCTGCGAGCCGTCGATGACGGCCGGAAGATGCGGGAACTGGGCGATCACCTCGCGCGCCTTGGCGTCGGGCTGGGTGAAGGCGTCGGACGGCACGCCGAGATCGATCTTGCCGCCGGTCAGCACCTCGGCCGCCCAGAGATAGGTCGCGGCGGAAGCGTCGGGCTCGATGACGTAGTCGACCGCGCGGTAGCCGGTCGGCTGCACGCGCCAGCTGGCGGCGTCGATCTGCTCGACCTCGGCGCCGAAGGCGCGCATCGCCGCGATCGTCAGGTCGACATAGCCGCGCGCGCCGATCTCGCTGCCGGTCAGCGCCACTTCGATCGGGCCGTTGCCGAAGGCCGCCGCCATCAACAGCGCCGAGACGTACTGGCTGGAGAGGCCGCCATCGATCTCGACCCGGCCGGCGCCGAACGCGCCCGTGCCGTGCACCGTGACCGGCGGATAGCCGTTCGCGTCTGATGCCTCGATGCCGAGCGAGCGCAGCGCCTCGACCAGCGGGCCGATCGGCCGCTTGCGCATATGCGCGTCGCCATCGACGACGACCGTGCCCTCGACCAGCGTCACCGCCGCGCTCAGGAAGCGCATGGCGGTGCCGGCATTGCCGAGGAAGAGCGGCGCGGACGGCGGGTTCAGCCGGCCCGTGCTGGTGACGATGAAGCTGGTGTCATCCGGCTCGTCGATGGTGACGCCCATGGCGCGCAGCGCCTCGGCCATCAGCTTGGTGTCGACGCTCTTCAGCGCGCCGGTCAGCCGGCTCGTGCCCTTGGCCAGCGCCGCCAGCAGCAGGGCGCGGTTGGTGATCGACTTCGATCCCGGCGGCGTGACGCGGCCATTCAGCGGGCCCTCCACCGGGATGATCGTCAGGGCCTGCTTGTCCAGGCCGAATGCCGTCGCCATTCTCGTCTCCGTCTTCCTCACCGGGATCGCGGCGCAAAGGCGCGTCATCGACGTCGCCGCGGCCTTCGATCCCATCACTCTGTTCCGTGCCGCTGCGTATGGGCCATTCGGGGGCCGGAAGGCAATGGGTTGCGCGTCGCAGGCGGCTCGACAAGGCCGCTCCTTCGCATCAAGCTCGCGGAAAATTCCCGCGCGAACCCAGGATGGCCGTCATGATCCGCATTGCCCTTCTCGCCACGGCCCTCTCCGGCCTGACCGCCATCCCGGCCGGGGCCGCGAGCTTCGATTGCGCCAAGGCCTCGGCGCCGGACGAGATCGCCATCTGCCGCAATCCGGTCCTTTCCGAGCGCGATACCGAGATGGCGGCGCTCTGGTTCGCCTACAGCAAGATCCCGATGATGATGGGCGGCAACGGCAATCGCCACGACGCGGCGCGCGATTTCCTCGCCCAGCGCGCCGCCTGCGGCGGCAATGTCGCCTGCCTCCAAAGCGCCTATGACGCACGGATCGCCACGCTGAAATCCGATATTCCCGCGGCGCTCGGCAACGCCTGCAACAATCCCTGATCCGACTGCCCGGCGGATCGATCTGTCGCGTCCGGGCTTGCGAGGGGTGCGAAACGGCGCGCGATCGCCTATTTCAGCTGCTGACACACTTTCCCGGAGCTTCCCATGGCCGATGAACAACTGTCCATTCTCGCGCGCGCCGGCCTCGACCGCGAAGAGACCCGAGGCGTCGTCGCCGAGGCCCTTTCCGGCGCCGACGATGGCGAGCTCTATCTCGAATATGCCCAGTCGGAAGGCCTCGTCTTCGACAATGGCCGGCTTTCCGGCGCCAGCTTCGACACGCGCCAGGGATTTGGCCTGCGCGCCGTGGCCGGCGAGGCGGTTGGCTACGCCCATGCCGGCGAGGTGTCGCTCGACGCGATCCGCCGCGCCGGCGAGGCCGTCGCCTCGGTGAAGCGCGGCCATTCCGGCACGCTGGCTGAGCCGCCGCAGGGCACCAACCGCATTCTCTACACCGACGAGAACCCGCTCGGCAGCCCCAGCTTCGCCGACAAGGTCAAGCTGCTCGAGGCGATCGACGCCTATGCGCGGGCGAAGGATTCGCGCGTCCGCCAGGTCAGCGCCTCGCTCGCGGGCTCCTGGCAGGTGATCGAGATCCTCCGCCCCGACGGCACTTATCGACGCGATATCCGCCCGATGGTCCGCGTCAGCGTCTCGATCATCGCCGGCGAAGGCGACCGCCAGGAGCAGGGTTCCTACGGCATGGGCGGCCGCGAGGGCTTCGGCCAGTTCGTCACCACCGAGCGCTGGCACCTCGCCGTCGACGAGGCGCTGCGCCAGGCGCTGGTCAATCTGGAAGCGGTCCCTGCGCCTGCCGGCACGTTCGACGTCGTGCTCGGTCCCGGCTGGCCGGGCGTCATGCTGCATGAGGCGGTTGGCCACGGGCTGGAGGGCGACTTCAACCGCCGCGGCGAGAGCGCCTTCGCCGGCCTGATGGGCCAGCAGGTCGCGGCGAAGGGCGTCACCGTCGTCGACGACGGCTCGATCCTCGACCGGCGCGGCTCGCTCTCCTTTGACGACGAGGGCACGCCGACGCAGTCGACGACGCTGATCGAGGACGGCGTCCTCGTCGGCTACATGCAGGACCGCCAGAACGCCCGGCTGATGGGCATGAAGCCGACCGGCAACGGCCGCCGGCAGTCCTACGCGCATGTGCCGATGCCGCGCATGACCAACACGATCATGAAGAGCGGCAAGGACGATCCGGCCGAGATCCTCGCCTCGGTCAAGAAGGGCCTCTACATGGTCTCGTTCGGCGGCGGCCAGGTCGACATCACGAGCGGCAAGTTCGTGTTCTCCTGTACCGAAGGCTACATGATCGAGGACGGCAAGATCGGCGCGCCGGTGAAGGGCGCCATGCTGATCGGCAACGGCCCGGAGGCGATGAAGCGCGTCTCCATGGTCGGCAACGACATGGCGCTCGACCTCGGCATCGGCACCTGCGGCAAGAGCGGCCAGGGCGTGCCGGTCGGCGTCGGCCAGCCGACGCTGCGCATCGACCAGATCACGGTCGGCGGCACGGCGGGGTGATCCGCTGGCCAGTCACCTCTCCCCAGGGAGAGGTGACGAAGAGCGCCAACTGAGGGCGATCTTTACGGATAGAGCCGCTCGCGGTTCCAGTCGCCCTCGCCCGGCACGTCGCGGCGGAACACGATGCGGTCATGCAGGCGGAAGGCGCCGTCCTTCCAGAACTCGATCTGGGTCGGCAGGATGCGGAAGCCGGACCAGTGCGGGGGGCGCGGGATCTCGCCGATGGCATGCTTCGCCGCTAGCGCGGCCACCGACTTTTCCAGCGCGAAACGCGATTCGAGCGGCTCGGACTGCTTCGAGGCCCAGGCGCCGAGCCGGCTGTGGCGCGGCCGGGTCTTGAAATAGGCGTCGGCCTCCTCGGCCGTGACCGGCTGCACCGGCCCGCGCACGCGGACCTGGCGGCGCAGGCTCTTCCAGTGGAACAGTGCCGCCGCCTTAGGATTGGCGAGCAGCTCCCGGCCCTTGGCGCTGCCATAATTCGTGTAGAAGACGAGGCCCCGCTCGTCGAAATCCTTCATCAGCACCATGCGCACGTCCGGAAGCCCGTCCGAATCGACGGTCGCCAGCGCCATGCCGTTCGGATCGTTCGGTTCCGAGCCCTCCGCCTCGAGCAGCCAGGCTGCGAAAAGCGCAAGGGGATCGGTCGCGGCTGTGAAGTCACTCATCCTTAATCATCTTTTCCGATGCTGCGATCCGCAGAGCGTCCGCTGGGGGTCATTCGTGCTGCTACGGGACAGACATATATCGACCGGACGGCATATGACCAGACAAGACGGGATCGCAGGGGAATGCGGATGATCGGCGGCCTCCGACCGCTCCTGCTGATCGCCGGTTGCTGCGGCCTCGCCGGCTGCGGCCTCGTGCCCGGCGGACCCGAATCGGATCTCGACACGATGACCACCGCCTCGATCGCGCCGGCCAGGCCCGCGACGCCGGCGAAGCCCACGCGCTCGGTCGTCGAAGCGGTGGCGCCGTCCGACTGGGAGCATATCCGCCTGACGGCCTCGACCTTCATGCCGGGTTCGACCAATGGCGACGTCATCGACTGGACCAATCCGGACACCGGCTCGAACGGCACGTTGTCGCCGGTTCGCGTCGCCAGGACCGAGCCGGACGGCCGCAATTGCCGCGCCTTCTCGCTGACGGTCAGCGACGTGCGCGGCATCCGCCGCTACAAGGGCGACGCCTGCCGCGCGACGGACGGCATGTGGCAGCTCTTCGAAGTCGTTCCCGAAGACAGCGCACTTCTCTAATCTTCCAGCGATTCGAGGCGATTGGAATCAATTCCTAGCCTCCCTATGTTATGGAGAGTTCCGGTGCCGCATGGCGGGCCGGGATGAATCCTGCCCTTAGAGGGGGTTTCCCATGCGTGATCCATATCAGGTGCTCGGCGTCGAGAAGAAGGCGACCGCGGCCGAGGTGAAGAAGGCGTTCCGCCGTCTCGCCAAAAAACATCATCCCGACCAGAATCAGGATGACCCGAAGGCTCAGGAGAAGTTCTCCGAGATCAATTCGGCCTACGAGATTCTGGGCGACGACGAGAAGCGCGGCCAGTTCGACCGCGGTGAAATCGACGCCGAAGGCAAGCCCAAGTTCCAGGGCTTCGAAGGCTTTTCCGGTTTCGATCCGAGTTCCGCCTCCAGCTCCGGCGCCCGCAGCTTCCGCTGGTCGTCAAGCGGCGGCGGCAATGGCGGCGCCGACGACATCCTGAACGACCTGTTCGGCTTTGGCGGCAGCCAGGGCGGCGGCTTCAGCGGTTTTGGCGGCCAGACGGGCGGCTTCAGCAGCGCTTCGGGCGGTTCCAGGGCCTCGGCCCAGCCGCGCGGCCGCGGCGAGGACGTCTCGGCGGCCGTCGCGGTGACGCTCGAGCAGATCGTCCGCGAGGAGAAGGTCCGCGTCGAACTGCCGACCGGCCGTACGCTTGAGATCTCGATTCCCGCCGGCACACGGCCCGGCCGGGTGATCCGGCTGCGCGGCCAGGGCTGGGCGAGCCCCACCGGCGGTCCCTCGGGCGACGCGCTCGTCACGGTCGAGTTCGTGCCGCATCCGCTGTTCAAGGTCGATGGCGACGCGCTTCGCCTCGACCTGCCCGTCACGCTCGACGAGGCGGTTCTCGGCGCCCGGGTCCGGGTGCCGACATTGACCGGCTCCGGCACGATGACTATCCCCGCCCGTTCCGACGGCGGCCGCGTCATGCGCCTGAAGGGCAAGGGCCTGCCGACCTCGGTCGGCGGCCATGGCGACCTGCTGGTCTCGCTGAAGATCGTCCTGCCCGAGACGATCGAACCGGAATTCGAGGCGCTGATGCTGCGCTGGCGCGACCAGAAGTTCTATTCGGCGCGCGGCCCCGAGTTCGAAGGCTGAAGCTAGGGTCTCACGACTGACGCGGGCAGAAGAAAGCCCCTCACCCAACCCTCTCCCGCCAGCGGGAGAGGGCTTTTGGCCGGCGCCCTTCCTCGATTTGTAGGCCGCTATCGCGCGCGCAGACGATCCCCCTCTCCCGCTCGTGGGAGAGGGTTGGGTGAGGGCCTGCTTGCTTGCCTACTTGCAGACCAGACGATTTAAGGCCGGGGCGCCGCGGCGCGGCGGAGGCGGTCGACGATCGCCTCGCCGAGCCCTTTCATCGGGATCGGCGCCACGGCGATCGTCTCGGCCCTGCCGTCGAGCTCGCGCAGGGCCGAG
Source organism: Kaistia sp. 32K (assembly GCF_016629525.1). GTDB lineage: Bacteria > Pseudomonadota > Alphaproteobacteria > Rhizobiales > Kaistiaceae > Kaistia. The sequence continues at coordinate 1,317,582 of NZ_AP024269.1, read as the reverse complement.
AAGAGACGCGCCGCCGCCTCGATCAGGTCGCCGCGCGGGCTCAGATTGATGACGGCTGACGCCAGCTCGGCATGCCGGGGCAGCGTCGGCCCGAAGGCGATCAGCGCCTCGCCCGGCAGCACCTCGGCCGCGTCGAGGCGCACCATCGCGCCCGGCGCATAATGCGAGGCGAGCTGTCCCGGCGCCGTCGGTGCGTCGGGATCGGAGAGCTCCACCTTCTCGACCGGCATGCCGGCGACCGCCTCGATTTTTTCGCGCGGCAGGCCGCCAGCCCTGAGCAGCGCCAGCCCGGTCGGCGTCGCGGCGAGGATGGTCGATTCCACCCCGACATCGCTCGGCCCGGCGTCGAGCACGATCGCCACCCTGGCGCCGAGATCGGCGACGACATGGCCCGCCGTCGTGGCACTGACATGGCCGGAGCGGTTGGCGCTCGGCGCCGCGAGCGGCCGGCCGAAGGCCTTCAACAGCGCATGCGCCGCCGGATGCGACGGCATGCGCACCGCCAGCGTGTCGAGCCCTGCCGTCGCGAGATCCGAGACGCCGGCATCGGCGCGCTTCGGCAGCACGAGCGTCAGCGGACCCGGCCAGAACGCCTCGGCCAGGCGCCGCGACACGGGGTCGAACACCACCAGCCGCTCGGCCGCCTCGAGATCGGCGACATGGGCGATGAGCGGGTTGAAGCTCGGCCGTCCCTTGGCCGCGTAGATCCGCGCCACCGCCTCGCCATTGGTGGCGTCGGCGGCGAGACCGTAGACCGTCTCGGTCGGCATCGCGACGAGCTGGCCGGCCTCCAGCGCCGCCACGGCCTCGCTGAGCGCGCCGGCGTCGTCGGCGGGACGAATGTTGGAGGGTCTGTGCGCGGCCAAGCCGATCTCCCGAAAACCATCTGCGGCGGAATACGCCAAAAGGACCGGCGCGCCCATCCAGTCAACCCACGCATAGCGCGAGTAGTTTTTCGGGCACAACCGAGACACTCGGAAAATGCAATCAAATTCGTTCGGACACTTTACTTCATGGCGGGCGCAGTCCAATTCTCCATGCCGGACTGCAGGGGGCTGACAGCGCATGAAGGACAGCATGAGTTTACCGATTGCCATCGAGACGAAGGGCGGGATCACCGTCATTCGGATCGACCGGCCGGAGACTCAGAATGCGCTGACGGTCGACATGATGGCGGCCATCTCGGATGCCCTCGTCCGGGGCGAGCGCGACGGCCGCACCAAGGTGTTCGTGCTGCTCGGCACCTCCGGCGTCTTCTCGGTCGGCAGCGACCTGCGCGAAATGCTCAACTTCGCCGATGCGGGCCGGCTCGATGAAACCGTCATCCGCTTCCTGAAGACGATCGCGACGATCGAGAAGCCGATGATCGCCGCCGTCGACGGCCTCGCTCTCGGCCTCGGCGCCCACATCCTCCTGCATTGCGACTATGTCATCGCCAGCGAGTGGTCGGCGTTCGAATCAAATTGCGTCGAGATCGGCATCATTCCGGGCGGCGCGGCGACGCTGCTGGCGCCGCGCGTCATGGGGCCGCAGCGCGCCTTCGAATTCCTCGTGCTCGGCGAGCGCTTCGACGCCGATCGGGCCTATCAGGCCGGCCTCGTCAACCGCGTCGTTTCCGCCGCCGACGTCGAAAAGACCGCTTTCGCCATCGCGAAGAGCCTGATCGGCCGCTCGCTGGAAACGGCCGAGCTGACCCGCCGGCTGCTGCGCGGCGACCGGCGCGACGTGCTGGCCAGGATCGACCAGGAGATTGTTCATATTTCGGACCGGCTGCGCTCCCCCCTCGCGCGGGACACACTGGTCGCCTACATGCGCAAGACGCACTGACGGCGGTACGCGCCGCCGACGATGCGGGCTGCGGGGATCCGGCTGGCGGATCCACCGACGACCAGGAACCATCATGGCGACGCTTCTGATCCACCATCCGATCTTCGCCAGGCATCTCGTGCCCTTCGGGCATCCGGAGCGCCCCGAACGCATCCAGGCCGTCGAGGCGGCGCTGGAGGACGAGCGCTTCGCGACGCTGCTGCGCCAGGAGGCGCGGATGGCGGATGTCGAGATGATCCTGCTCTGCCATCCGCGCTCGCATCTCGAGGCGATGCGCCACTACAGCCCGTCCGAAACCATGATCCGGATCGATGCCGACACGACGATGTCGCCGAAGACGCTGGAAGCGGCGCTGGTCGCGGTCGGCGGCGCCTGCCAGGCCGTCGACGCGGTGATGGACGGCGACGCGAAGAATGCCTTCTGCGCCATGCGCCCGCCCGGCCACCATGCCGAGCCCGATCGCGCCATGGGCTTCTGCTTCTTCAACCAGGCGGCGATCGCCGCCCGCCACGCCCAGCGCGGCCACGGCATCGAGCGCGTCGCCATCGTCGACTGGGACGTGCATCACGGCAACGGCACGCAGGCGATCTTCTGGGACGATCCCAGCGTGCTCTACGCCTCGACGCACCAGATGCCGCTCTATCCCGGCACGGGTGCGGCGAGCGAGACCGGCGCCGGCAACATCGTCAATGCGCCGCTGCCGCCCGGCGCCGGCAGCGCCGAATTCCGCCACGTCTTCGAAAGCCGCATCCTGCCGGCGCTTGATGCCTTCCGGCCGGAACTCGTCATCATTTCGGCCGGCTTCGACGCGCACCACCGCGATCCGCTCGGCGAGCTGAACCTCGACGAAGAGGACTTCGCCTGGGCGACCGACCGGCTGATGGAGAGCGCGGCGCGCCATGCGCATGGCCGGATCGTCAGCATTCTTGAAGGCGGCTACGACCTGAAGGCGCTGGCGGCCTCGACGGCCGTGCATGTCGAACGGCTGATGCAGGCCGGCTGACCGGGCATCCGGGTCGCGCCGGCCGGAACGGCTTGCATCGCGCCGCCCGATGGCCGAAAAGGTTCGCCGCACAATCCGGAGACCGTTTCATGTCCGACACCCAGACCGCTCTTGAGAGCCTTTCCTTCGAAAAGGCCCTGGCCGAGTTGGAGACGATTGTCGGCCATCTCGAGCGCGGCGACGTTCCGCTCGAGGAATCGATCAAGATCTACGAGCGCGGCGAAGCGCTGAAGAAGCATTGCGACGCGCTCCTGAAGCAGGCCGAGGCGAAGGTCGAGAAGATCCGCACCGGCGCCGGAGGCCAGGCGACCGGCACCGAGCCGCTCGACGTCGACTGATCCGGCCTTTGAGCGACCAAGCCTTCCGGCGACGTCATCGCTGAACAATCCGTCGCCGGAACGGAGCCTTTCGGTTCATACTGCGCGTCTCCATTATCGGTGCTGCCCGTGATGCAGAGGAGAGTGCCATGAGCCGCCTGCCCGATATCGATCCCATTTTCGGCGACGCCGCGTCGAGCGACGCCATCGAGCTGGTCGTGGTGCCGCGTTCCGTCGATCTGGGCGGCTTCGCCGTCAAGCGCGCCCTGCCGACGGTCAAGCGCCGCATGGTCGGCCCGTTCATCTTCCTGGACCAGATGGGCCCCGGCGACCTGCCGGTCGGCGAAGGCCTCGACGTCCGGCCGCATCCCCATATCGGCCTCGCGACCGTCACCTACCTGTTCGACGGCGAGATCATCCACCGCGATTCGACCGGCGTCGAGCAGGCGATCCGGCCGGGCGACGTCAACTGGATGACGGCCGGCAGCGGCATCGCCCATTCCGAGCGCTCCAGCCAGGAATTCCGCCAGAAGGCGAACGACCGCCGCATCGGCGGCCTGCAGACCTGGGTGGCGTTGCCGAAGGACCAGGAAGAAGTGGCGCCGGTCTTTCACCACCACGGCCGGGGCGACCTCCCCGTCATCACCGGCGACGGCGTCGACCTCCGGCTGATCGTCGGCTCCGCCTATGGCGAGACCTCGCCGGTCCAGACCTTCTCCGACACGATCTATGCCGACATCGTGCTGCAGCCGGGCGGCAAGCTGCCGGTCGACGCCCAGCACGAAGAGCGCGCCATCTACATCTTCGAGGGCGAGATCGAGATCGCGGGCGACGTGTTCGAGGCCGGGCGGCTGCTGGTGCTGCGCCCGGGCGACCCGATCCTCGTCACCGCGCGGGCGCCGAGCCGGCTGATGCTCGTCGGCGGCGCGCCGATGGAAGGCCCGCGCCACATCTGGTGGAACTTCGTCTCCTCGTCGAAGGACCGCATCGAGCAGGCCAAGGCCGACTGGAAGGCAGGCCGCTTCCACAAGGTCTATGGCGACGAGAAGGAATTCATCCCGCTGCCGGACGGGCCGTAGGGGGCGAGAGGCGGGTGGAGGAGCACTGGCCCTTCACCTCTTCCTGAGCAGACTTGCAGAGCACCCACCCCCATCATGCTGAGGAGACCCGAAGGGTCGTCTCGAAGCACGCAGAGCGGCTGTGCAATCCACGGCACCGCGACCGTGCGTCCTTCGAGGCCCGAGCGGCGCTCGGGCACCTCAGGATGATGGAAATCGGGGACTGCATGACGGTCTTTCGAGCAGTTCCCCTTCACCTCTCCCTGAGGGAGAGGTCGACGCACGAAGTGCGGCGGGTGAGGGTTTAGGGACCTCTCCGGAAAGGGCGTAAACCCTCACCCGGACCTGCGGTCCGACCTCTCTCTCAGGGAGAAGTGCGGAAGGCAGTGCCACCCTCCGTCGTCATCCCGGGCGGAGACCCGGGATCCATTCAGCCGGGTTGGCAAACGCGCGAAACGCCCGAGGCTTCGGCTGCATGGATCCTCGCCTTCGCGAGGATGACGGCGAGCATGGGGAAGCTCGGAGCATAAACCTCGGAGAGCGGGCCCTCCTCCGAAGAACCCTCAGAGAAACACCGGCTCCTCGACCAGCTGCACGCCGAACTTCGCCTTCACGCCGTCCTTGATCCGCGTCGCTAGCGCGACGATCTCCGCCGCCGATCCGCCGCCATGGTTGACGAGGATCAGCGCGTGGCGGTCATAGACGCCGACATGGCCGAGGCGCGTGCCCTTGAAGCCGCTCTGCTCGATCAGCCAGGCGGCCGAGAGCTTCATCCGGCCGTCCGCCTGCGGATAGCCGCCGAGCGCGGGATGGTCGGCCTTGAGGCGCCCATGCTGTTCCGCCGGGACGATCGGGTTCTGGAAGAAGCTGCCGGCGTTGCCGATCCGCGCCGGGTCGGGCAGCTTGCGGCTCCGCACCGCGACGATCTCGTCAAAGACAGCTTCGGGCGTGACCGACGCCGCGTCGCGAAACGTCGCGGCGATGTCGGGATAGGTGAGGACCGGCTGCCAGGGCCGCGGCAGGCGGAAGCGCACACTGGTGACGACATAGCGGCCGGGACGATGCTTGAAGACGCTGTCGCGATAGGCGAAGGCGCAGTCCTCCCGCCCGAAGGTCACGAAGGATCCGCTCGTCGTATCGAAGGCGCGCAGGCTGTCGAAGCGGTCGGCCAACTCGATGCCGTAGGCGCCGATGTTCTGCACCGGCGACGCGCCGACCGTGCCGGGGATCAGCGCGAGGTTTTCGAGCCCCGGATAGCCTTCCTCCAGCGTCCAGCGGACGAAATCGTGCCAGGTCTCGCCGGCCGCCGCCTCGACGATCCAGTGATCGGCATGCGCCTCGACCAGCCGCCGGCCGGCGATCCGCATCAAGAGCGTCACGCCGTCGAAATCGGAACTGAGCACGATGTTGCTGCCGCCGCCGATGAGCCGTCGCGGCAGGTTTGCCAGCCCGGGATCGGCGAGCGCCGACTTTAGATCGTCCTCGGACCGCACCCGAACCACCAGTCGGCTGCGGGCGCGGAAGCCGAAGCTGTTGCAATCGTCGAGCGGGTAGTCCGTCAGAATCTCGTGCATGCTCATCCCGGGCAGGAAGGGTTGCCCCTGTTCATGCCCTCCTATGACGGATCAGGCCACCCGTGTCACCCTCAGCCCACCGTCGGCTTCGGCTGCGGGATCAGCGATTCGGCGAGGCCGTGATAGAGCGACTGCGGCACAAGCAGGCTCGAGACACCATAGCCGATCACCGAGGCGCACATGATCGGGATCAGGTCGGCGCTGTCGCCGGTCATTTCCAGGATGATGACGAAGGCGGTGATCGGCGCCTGGACGACGCCGGCGAAATAGCCGGCCATACCGAGCAGCGCCGCGACGCCGGCGCTGCCGCCCATCACCAGCACGAGCAGGCTGCCGACGCCGGTGCCGACCGCCAGCGACGGCGCGAAGATGCCGCCGGGGATACCGGAAATCGAGGAAAGCAGCGTGGAGGCGAATTTCGCCGGGGCGAAATACCAGGGCAGCACCTCGCCCTCGATCGCCGCGCGCGCATGTTCGTAGCCGGTGCCGAAGGTGCTGCCGCCGGTCGCGATGCCGATCAGGGCGACGGCGAGGCCGCAGGCGCCCGCGACGGCGAGCGTCCGCTTCCACGGCATGACGCTGGTCCAGACGCGGATCTGCTGGGTCAAGCGCAGCATCAGCTGGCCGAACAGGGCGCCGGCCAGGCCGCCGAACACACCGCAGAGAACGACCATCACCCAACCATCGACGCCTTTGACCGAACCCGAGACCTGGCCGAAATAATCGTAGTTGCCGACGAGGCCGAGCGAGACGAGGCCGGCGATGATCACGGCCGAGAGCACCAGCCCGGATGTCTTCTGCTCGAAGGAGCGGCTCATTTCCTCGATGGCGAAGACGATGCCGGCGAGCGGCGCGTTGAAGGCGGCGGAGATGCCGGCCGCCGAGCCGGCGAGGATGAGGCCCTTGGCGCGATCCGCGCCGCCGATCTCGCCGACCTTCAGCATGATCGCTGCGCCGATCTGCACCGTCGGCCCCTCGCGGCCGATCGAGCCACCCGAGGCGATGCCGACCAACGTCAGGAAGATCTTGCCGATGGCGACGCGCAGCGACAGCAGCTTCGAGCGCGCCGCGATGTCGGTCGTCTCGCAGGCGGCGATCGCCTGCTGGATGCCGCTGCCGGCGGCGCCCGGGAACACCGTGCGCGCCAGATAGGCGCAGAGCATGAAGCCGAGCGGCGAGAGGATCAGCGGAACCCAGATTCCCTGCCCCGCCATGTATTGAAACAGCGTCTGCGCCTGATCGGCGGCGAAGGCGAAGAAGACGCTGACCAGGCCGATCGTCCCGGCGCCCACCCAGAACACGAGGCGCTGGCGCAGGAAATCGCGGGAGAGCCAGGGCGGCAGGGGCTGGTCGGACAGCTTCCGGAAGCGTGGCCGCTGCAGTTTCAGTCGCAAAAGCAAGAATTCACTCCATGCAGGATCGCGCGGGGATCACGAGCCGTTTTCGACCGGCGCGAGCGGCACATAATCAATTTCGAGAAAGGCCGCGACCTCCGGCACCCAATGGTCGCGCACGAAGGCGACATGGTCCGGATGATCGTTGTAGCCGGCATAGGCAGCCTCGTCGGCGAACTCCATGGAGAAGCCGAAATCATAATCGTTCTTTGGGCTTACCTGGCGAAGCTGCTCGAATCCGCCGACGCCCGGGATCGATGCGAGCCTCTGCGCATTGGCGAGGAAGAGCCGCTCCGCCTCCGAGCCCTTCTCGTGTTTCAGCCGGAAAACCACCGTGTGCCGGATCATGGATGCCCCCGTATGCAGCAAGTATTCACAGTAGCGTCCGCGGCCGCAACCGCAACCCACGCGGGATTTGGCCGCGCCCCGGCGAGGCCGCCCGCGTTGCCACCCGTCGCCGCGTCGTGTAACCGTGCCCGTTCATGTAACAGTCACGCTCGATAGATGACCGGCAAGCCCGAAACGCCCCTTCTCGATACCGTCGCCACGCCCGCCGACCTCCGCAACCTGCCGGAGAGCGCGCTCGCGCAGCTGGCCGCGGAGCTCCGCGCCGAGACCATCGACGCCGTCTCGATCACCGGCGGCCATCTCGGCGCCGGCCTCGGCGTCGTCGAGCTGACGGTGGCGCTGCACTATGTCTTCAACACCCCGGATGACCGGATCATCTGGGATGTCGGCCATCAGGCCTATCCGCACAAGATCCTGACCGGGCGCCGCGACCGCATCCGCACGCTGCGCCAGCCGGGCGGGCTCTCCGGCTTCACCAAGCGGTCCGAGAGCGAATACGACCCGTTCGGCGCGGCGCATTCCTCGACCTCGATCTCCGCCGGCCTCGGCATGGCGGTGGCGCGCGATCTCGACGAGGGCGACAACGCCGTCGTCTGCGTGATCGGCGACGGCGCGATGTCGGCCGGCATGGCCTATGAGGCGATGAACAATGCCGGCGCGCAGCGTTCGCGGTTGATCGTCATCCTGAACGACAACGACATGTCGATCGCCCCGCCGGTCGGCGCGATGTCCGCCTATCTGGCCCGCCTCGTCTCCGGCCGCACCTATCGTTCGTTCCGCGAAGTGGCGAAGCAGCTGACCAGCAAGCTGCCGCGCTTCTTCCATGAGAAGGCCAAGCAGACCGAGGAATATGCGCGCGGCTTCTTCACCGGCGGCACGCTGTTCGAGGAACTCGGCTTCTACTATGTCGGCCCGATCGACGGCCACAATCTCGATCATCTGCTGCCGATCCTGCGCAATCTGCGCGACGCGCCGGAAGGCCCGATCCTGCTGCATGTCGTGACGCAGAAGGGCAAGGGCTACGCGCCCGCCGAGGCCGCGCCCGACAAGTATCACGGCGTCAACCGCTTCGACGTCATCACCGGCAAGCAGGCCAAGTCGACGCCGAACGCGCCGAGCTATACGCGCGTCTTCGCCGAGGCGCTGGTCAAGGAAGCCGAGGCCGACGACAAGATCGTCGCCGTCACCGCGGCGATGCCCGCCGGCACCGGGCTCGACCTGTTCGGCCAAGCGTTCCCGAAGCGCACCTTCGACGTCGGCATCGCCGAGCAGCATGCCGTCACCTTCGCGGCCGGCCTCGCGACCGAGGGCTACAAGCCGTTCTGCGCGATCTATTCGACCTTCCTGCAGCGCGGCTATGACCAGATCGTGCATGACGTGGCGATCCAGAAGCTGCCGGTCCGCTTCGCCATCGACCGCGCCGGCTTCGTCGGCGCCGACGGCGCGACCCATGCCGGTTCGTTCGACACCGGTTTCCTGACGGCGCTTCCCGGCATGATCGTCATGGCGCCGTCCGACGAGGCGGAGCTGGTGCACATGATCGCGACCTCGGTCGCCATCGACGACGCCCCCTCTTCCTTCCGCTATCCGCGCGGCGAAGGCGTCGGCATCGACCTGCCGGCGCGCGGCGAGATCCTGCCGATCGGCAAGGGCCGCGTCATCCGCCAGGGCAGCAAGGTGGCGATCCTCTCCTTCGGCACGCGCCTCAAGGACGCGCTGAAGGCCGCGGAGGAACTCGACACCTACGGGCTCTCGACCACGGTCGCCGACGCCCGCTTCGCCAAGCCGCTCGATACGGATCTCGTGCTCGACCTCGCCCGCAATCACGAAGTCGTGATCACCGTCGAGGAAGGCGCCGTCGGCGGCTTCGGCGGCCAGGTGCTGGCCTTCCTCGCCGGCGCCGGGGCCTTCGATCGCGGCCTGAAGATCCGCACGCTGGTGATGCGCGACGAATTCATCGACCACGACAAGCCGGAAGCGATGGTCGCCGACAGCGGCCTCGATACGCGCGGCATCGTCGCGACGGTGTTCGAGGCGCTCGGCCGCAGCGACGACGCCGCCGCCTTCCGCAGCGCCTAGGGTTTGGCTACGCCATCCCCATGCGCCCGGCGGCTGTCGCCGGGAGCCTCGGCACGCTCGTCGAGGCCATAGTCGCGCAGCACGCTGGCCACCCGCAGCCGATAATCGGCGAAGACGCCGTTGCGGCCGCGCGCCTGCGTCTCGCGGTGCGCCGGCCGGTTGCGCCAGGCTTTGACCGCTTCCTCATCGCGCCAGAACGAGAGGGACAGCAGCTTGCCGGGCTCGGCGAGGCTCTCGAAGCGCTCGATCGAGATAAAGCCGTCCATAGCCTGCAGATCGGCCTTCAACGCGGCGGCCAGGTCCAGATAGACCTGCCGCTCGCCCTCCGCCGGCCAGACCTCGAAGATCACGGCGATCATGCGATCCCCCGGGCCGATGGGGCGGTCGCGCGGTGGCTGCAGCAGGGAATCATGGTCGGCTCCTCATTGATTGCGCCGGCATCCTAGCCCATCCGGGCCAAGGGCTGCGCGCGGGCTTGACCAGGGTCCTCAACACGATGCGACGGCGATCTGGCGACGAAATGGCCGGCGCGACGGGCAGAACGCGCCAAAATTGTCTCCAAAGCGTCCCCTCGCGGCAGTCCGCCACGCTTCTCAGGGGCCTCCGAGGGGGCTATCTCTGGCAATCATGATCAAACGCATCGCCCTTTCGCTTCTCTTCGCCGCGTCGCTGGCCGCGCCAGCCCTCGCCGACGTCACCGCCGGCACGCTCGTCATCAGCGAGCCCTGGTCGCGGGCAACGCCCCCCGGCGCGCGGGTCGGCGGCGGCTACCTGACCATCAGGAACACCGGCTCGGAGCCCGACACGCTGGTTTCGGTCGCCTCGCCGGCGTCGGAAAAGGCCGAGTTGCACCTGATGAAGACCGAGGACGGCGTCATGGCCATGCGCCCGGCCGAGGCAGGCGTCGAGATCCCCGCCGGCGGCACGCTGGTGCTCGAGCCCGGCGGCTACCACGTCATGTTCATCCGCCCCAAGGCGCCGTTCAAGCAGGGCGAGAGCGTGCCGCTGACGCTGACCTTCGCCAAGGCCGGCGCCGTCGAGGTCAACCTCACCGTCTCGCCGATCGGCGCGCCGGGACCGGCCAAGACCGACGGCGACAAGCCGAACATGGACACTTCCGCCCACGGCGCCGGACAGGAAAACACCGGCGCTGAGGCCCACGGCAATCACGGATCAGGCGAATGAGCGAGACCAAGACCGGGGGCAATCCCCACAAGACGCTGCGGACCGTCCGCTACGTGCTCTGGGCGCTCGTCGCCATCGTCGTCGTCGCGATCGGCGTCTTCACGCTGCTTCCGAAGAGCAGCAATCCGGTCGTCCAGCTGAGCGCGATCGGCGGCCCGTTCTCCGTCGTCGACCAGAAGGGCCAGCCCGTCACCGAGGCGGCGCTGAAGGGCCACCCCTCGGCGATGTTCTTCGGCTTCACCTTCTGCCCCGACGTCTGCCCGACGACGCTCTACCAGGCGACGCAATGGCTGAAGCAGCTCGGCCCCGACGGCGACAAGCTCAAGGTGTATTTCGTCACCGTCGACCCCGAGCGCGACACGCCGGAGCAGATGGCGAACTACCTGCACGCCTTCGACCCGCGCATCGTCGGCCTCTCCGGCAGCCGCGAGCAGATCGACGGCATTCTGAAGGCCTACAAGGTCTATTCGAAGAAGGTCGGCGACGGCGAGGACTACACGATGGACCACAGCGCCGCCGTGTACCTGCTCGATTCTAATGCCAATTTCGTCGGCACGGCCGATTATCACGAGAAGGACGAGACGATCATGGAGAAGCTGCGCCGCCTCGTGGCCAGCTGATCCGGGATCGACGGACGGCCGCGCGAAGCTCGCGCGGTTGTCGTTTTCCGGCGGAGGTGGAGATCCGTCGCGCCTCGTTCCGCGCCGCGCGGCAGTGCGACTGCCCGGCGTAGAAAGCTCGCGCCAGCCTGCGCGACACGCTCGCCGTCATCCCGGGCTTTGCCCCGGGATCCATTTCCGCCGGGTTGCGGGCCACACGAACCTCCCGGATGCGCGGATGCATGGATCCCTGCTTTCGCAGGGATGACGGACGGTGGCGCGGCGGCTTCGGCGCGCCGATTTCGCGGGGATGATGGAGTTGGCGCTGCCGCTTCGGCACGCGCCTGCAACGAAATGCACGACGCGGCCCCTCCTGCTGCTGCGGCCGGAGCGAGCCCCAGCCTGCGCGCCACCCTCGCCGTCATCCCGGGCTTCGACCCGGGATCCATTCAGCCGGGTGGCCAGCCGCGCGAACCTCCCGGATGCGCGGCTGGATGGATCCCTGCTTTCGCAGGGATGACGGACGGTGGCGCGGCGGCTTCGGCGCGCCGATTTCGCGGGGATGAGGGAGATTGGCACTGCCACTTTGGCGCGCCCCCGAGGTTGAAATTCGCGACGCGGCCCTTCCTCTGCTGCGGCTGCAATGAAACGCCAGCCTGTGCGCCACGCTCGCCGTCATCCCGGGCTTTGACCCGGGATCCATTCGGCCGGGTTGCCAGCTACGCGAGCCTCCCGAATGCGCGGATGGATGGATCCCTGCTTTCGCAGGGATGACGGGTTTTGTCGGGCCGACGGGGAGCGGCCCCCTTTCTCGGATGACAGCAGTTCCCGCGTCCAGCTTCCGGCGCCGCCACGCACTCGACCAGGTGGCGCCATTGCCTCACAGCCTGACATTCCATATCCGCCGGCCGCTTGGCCTCGGCCCCGCCCTCCATCCGACGTCGCCATTGCCTCACAGCCTGCCCTCCGCCGGTCTGGCCGCCAAGGCCCCCTCGCCCTACGCCGCCGGTGAGCCCCGTCTCCTGCCTTCCCGCCTCCCGCCACCCGGCCTCGTGCCCACCGGGCCACCCACCCGGCCAACCAGCAGGCCTACCGCCCTCCTAGCCACCGCCCCGCACGTCCCCCGTATTCCCCACCTCACGCTTCCCCCCGCCTCCGCCCCACCCCCCAAGAATCTCCCGCTTCCCATATCCCCTCCCCTAGGATAGGATACCAACATGAGCCACGCACAGAACCCAGAAATCCTGCAGCGCCTGCGCCGTGCCGCCGGGCATCTTTCCAGCGTCATCACGATGGTGGAGGACGGCCGCGATTGCCTGGCCATCGCCCAGCAGATGCAGGCAGTGATCAAGGCGATCGAGAGCACCAAGCGGACGCTGATCCACCATCACATCGACGAGCATCTCGGCGCCGCCGCGAGCGCGTTGCCCGCTTCCGATGCCCGCGCGCTCGTCGCCGAGATCAAGGAAGTCAGCAAGTATCTCTGAAACACCGCGCCGGACGCCGGGCGGAAGGATGAACAGCATGAGCGCGACAGACAGCTTTGGCGGACACGAGCACGTCTTCCTCGGCGCCTCGCATGACCGCAACCAGCGGCGGACGATGATCGTCGTCGGCATCACGGCGCTGACCATGGTGGCGGAGATCGCCGCCGGCTACGCCTATGGCTCGATGGCGCTGCTCGCCGACGGCTTCCACATGTCGACGCATGCGGGGGCGCTGCTGGTCGCGGCGCTCGCCTATCGCTATGCCCGCCGCCATGCCCGCGACCCGGCCTTCACCTTCGGGACCGGCAAGATCGGCGATCTCGCCGCCTTCGCCAGCGCCGTCATCCTCGGCATCATCGCCGTGCTGATCGCGGTCGACGCTGCATGGCGGCTGGCGTCGCCCGTCGAGATCGATTTCGACCCGGCCATCGCGGTCGCCGTCATCGGCCTCGCCGTCAATCTCGTCAGCGCGCTGCTGCTGCACGAGGGCACGCCCGGTCACGCGCACGATCATCCCCATGATCATGCGCATGACCATCCGCATCACCACGATCACGGACACGCCCGCGATCACAACCTGCGCGCCGCCTATCTCCATGTCCTCGCCGACGCCGTGACCTCAATTCTCGCCATTGGCGCCCTGCTCGCCGGGCGCTTCCTCGACTGGGTCTGGCTCGATCCGGCGATCGGCATCCTCGGCGCTGTGATGATCGCGAGCTGGTCGATCCGGCTGTTGCGGGAGAGCGGCCGCATCCTCGTCGACGCAGTGCCCGACAAATCCTTGCAGGACGCCATGCGCGCCCGCATCGAGGCGACCGGCGCGCGGATCACCGATCTTCACCTCTGGCGCGTCGGCCCCGGCCACAACGCGGCGGTGATCAGCCTCTCTTCGGCCGATCCACGGACGCCGGACCAGTATCGTTCGGCGCTTGCAGGGCTCGCCGGGCTGTCGCACGTCACCGTCGAGGTCCGACAGGCGCCGGGGCGCTGAACCTCCCCCGGGAGCGCCGCCGGGCCGGTTTACCGGCCCTGCGGCCCGATGGCGCCGCCATGGCTCTTGCGCTTGGCCGCCGCGCACGCCATCACTCGCGCCATGAACGACACCACACATCGCTTGGATATGGTCTTGCTCGCGCGCGGGCTGGTCGCCTCGCGTGCCAAGGCGCGCGACGCCGTCCTGCGCGGGCATGTCCGCGTCGACGGCGTCCTGATCACCAAACCCGCCGCGACCATCCGGCCGAATGCCACGCTCGAGATCGACGACCCGGCGCAGCGCTACGTCTCGCGCGCCGCGCTGAAGCTCGTCGCGGGACTGGACCATTTCGGCTATGATCCGACGGGTCGCACGGCGCTCGATCTCGGCGCCTCGACCGGCGGCTTCACCGAAGTGCTGCTCGAACGCGGCGCGCGCCATGTGCATGCGCTCGATGTCGGGCATGGCCAGTTGCATCCGCGCGTCGCCGGCCGTTCGCGCGTCACCATGCGCGAGGGCCTGAACGTCCGCGACCTGACCGCCGACGACATCGGCGAGCCGTTCGACGCCATCGTCTGCGACGTGTCGTTCATCTCGCTCCGCCTGGCCCTGCCGCCGGCGCTTGAACTGGCCGAGCCGGGCAGCTGGGGCGTTCTTCTGGTCAAGCCGCAGTTCGAGGTCGGCAAGGACGGCATCGCCAAGAATGGCCTCGTTCGCGACGCCAGCGAAGGCGAGGCCGCCGTCCAGCGCATCGTTGACTGGATTGCCGCGGAGCCGGGATGGGTCGTCGACGGCCTCATCCCCTCCCCGATCGCCGGTGGCGACGGCAATCACGAATTCCTGCTCGGCGTAAGGAAAGACAATGGCTGAGACGCTCACCATCACCGCCCTCGGCCATGAAGGCGACGGCATCGCCGAGACCGCTTCCGGCCACAAGGTCTTCGTGCCCTTCACGCTGCCGGGCGAAGTCGTCACCGCCGAGATCGACGGTGAGCGCGGCCATCTGGTCGAGATCCTCACCCCGAGCCCCGACCGGATCGATCCCGCCTGCAAGCATTTCACCGTCTGCGGCGGCTGCGCGCTGCAGCATTGGGCACCGGAGAAATACCAAGCCTGGAAGCGCGACCTCGTCGTCCACGCCTTCGCGCAGCGCGGCATCGAGACCGAGGTCGATCCGGTCGAGCCGGTCGGGCCGCATTCGCGCCGCCGCGCCGTGTTCACGCTGGCGCGCGAGGACAAGGGCCTCGTGCTCGGCTTCAACAAGCGCGAGAGCCACGACGTGCTGGCGATCGAGGAATGCCCGCTGCTGGTGCCGGAGATCGAGACGCGTCGCGACAAGCTTGCGGCTCTCGCCAACCGGCTGGTCGACCAGGGCAAGCGCGCCCGGATGACCGTGGTATCGACCGATACCGGCCTCGACGTTTCGCTCGAGGGCGCTCGCAAGCCCGGCCGCGCCGATTATGAGGCGCTTGGACGCGCCGCCGTTGACGGGGCGATCTGCCGGTTGACGGTGGACGGCGCCGAAATCGTCATGAGCCGCATGCCGGAGATCCGCAACGATCCGGTCGTGCTCTATCCGAGCCCCGGCGGCTTCCTGCAGGCGACGGCCAGCTCCGAACTCGCCATGGCCGATCTCGTCGATAGCGCCATCAGCAAGTCCAGCGGGCCCGTCCTCGATCTCTTCTCCGGCATCGGCACGTTCACGTTGAAGCTGGCGCGGCGCTTCCCGGTTCTCGCCGTCGAGGGCGAGACCAAGCTTCTGGAGGCGCTCGATCGCTCGATGCGCTTCTCCAAGGGCATCCGGGCGGTGAAGACGCGGCGTCGCGACCTGTTCCTCAATCCGATGGCGCCGGTCGAGCTCAAGGACTTCAAGGCCGTCGTGTTCGATCCGCCGCGCGCCGGCGCCAAGGCGCAGGCCGAGACGCTGGCGAAATCCGTGGTGCCGCAGATCGTCGGCGTCTCCTGCAATCCGGCGACGCTCGCCCGCGACGCGCGCATCCTGATCGACGGCGGCTACAAGCTGACGCGCGTGACCCCGGTCGACCAGTTCCTGTGGTCCGGCCATATCGAGGTCGTCGCCACCTTCGAGCTCGCCCGCAAGGGAGCCACGACGCGGCGGGTGCGGCTGAGCTGATCGGCCTGGCAATCCCTGCCGGCGATTCCATCGCAAGATCCGGATAGCGGCAGCCCGCGGCTTGGCGTTCCATCGAAGCCTCCATTCCAACGAGGAGGCTTCGATGCCCGCCATTCGCTTTGTCGCCATCCCGAGCCGGGTCGCCGCGCACTATCGCGGCGGCGGGGCGGACGCCAACGGCCAGACGCCGGAGCGCCAGATCTCGGACGGCAACGGCGTGCCCTGCCGGCATTGCCTTCGCACTGTGCCGGACGGCTCCGCCTATCTGATCGTGGCGCATCGACCGTTCGAGACGGTCAACCCCTATGCCGAGCTGGGGCCGATCTTCCTGTGTGCCGATGCCTGCGCTCGGGCCGAGGCGAGCGACGCCTCGCCGGCAATGCTGACATCCGCCGCCTATATCATCCGCGGCTATTCGACCGACGAGCGCATCGTCTATGGCAGCGGCAAGGTGGTGCCGCGCGCGGCGATCGGCGACGAGGCTGGCGAACTACTGGCGCGCGACGACATCGCCTTCGTCCATCTCCGCTCCTCGACCAACAACTGCTTCCAGTGCCGGATCGAGCGCGGCTATGCAGCCTGAGAGAATGGTCTCTGCCCTCCTCCGCCGTCATCCCTGCGAAAGCAGGGATCCATCCATCCACGGCCGACGCGCATTCACGCCGGGCGCCCGGGCGTTCAGCAACCCAGCTGAATGGATCCCGGGTAGAGCCCGGGATGACAGCGAGCGGGTGGCCGTCGCCGAGCGCGCAAAGAAATGGCGGCCGGAGGCCGCCATTTCGCAAGCGATAGCGAGGTCGACCGCTCAGGCGGCGACCAGAACCTGGCGCTGCGCCTTCAGCGTCGCGCCTACCTTGGCGATGCGGCCCAGCATCAGATTGGCGGCGTCGTTGAAGCTCTCCGGCGGCGTGAACGTCTCGTCCTGGCGATACTGGGCGTAGAACGGGATGTTGACCTCGCCGGCAGCGACCAGGCCGACGGCGGTGGTGACGGGCTTCAGCAACTGCACGGCGCGGGTGCCGGCCGAGACGCCGCCATAGCTGACGAAGCCGACCGGCTTGTCGGCCCATTCATGCGACAGATAGTCGATGGCGTTCTTCAGGGGCGCGGTGAAGCCGTGATTGTACTCCGGCATCACGAAGACGACGGCGTCGGCCGCATCGATCGTCGCGCTCCAGTCCTTGGTGTGCTGGTGCATATACTGGCGGAGCCGCGGATGATGCGGTTCGTCGAAGAACGGCAGGTTGACGGCCTTGAGGTCGATCAGTTCGGCCTGGAAGTCCTTGTGCGCGCTGGCGATGCCGTGGAACCAGGTGCCGATCGAAAGACCGGCGCGGCCCGGGCGGGTCGAGGCGACGATGGTGTGAAGCTTGAGCAAAATGAGGCGTCCTGTGCGGATCCGATAAGGCGGCGCGACCATATATAGTGCTTATCGGATGACGCCGGAGTGAACGGTCCGTCAACCGTTCCGCCTCCTCTCGGACCTAGGCGATGCTGTCGAAATAGCTGCCCTTCGGCGTCTCGGCGAACAGCGCCATCGCCGTCCTGAACATGTCGGGCGGGATGTTCTTGACCGAAGCCTGATGCGCCTCGGCCGTCTGCCAGTGCTCGATCACAAAGAAGCGGGCGGAGTCCGCCCGATCGCGAAACACCTCGCAGGAGATCGCCCCCTCCGAACCGAGGATGATCATCCGGATCGAGCCGAGAAACGCCGCCAGCGCGTCGCCATCGCCGTCGGCCGCGCGAAATTCACCGATCCGTGCCACGCTCATCGCAAGCCTCCCTGCTTCGTGTCTGAAGGAAGGCAGGCTGCGCCGGCATCGCGGCAATGCTGCGGCAAGCGCGCCTACTCGCCGGCTTCGGTTGCGAGCCCCGCGCGCGGCTGCCCATTGCTGCTTGAACGTCCGTCCTCGTCGGGGCGCGCCAGGCCCAGCATGGCGGCGAGCGCCCGCCGCAACGGCGCTTGAATCGTCCAGGCGCGGCCGAGCTCGAGATCAAAGCTCGCCGGTTCGCAGGGCGTCAGGCCGCTGAAGGAATAGACGGTGAGTTCGCCGACATGGATCCTGCCGCGCGAGACAAGAAAATCGACCCGGACGTGATCCAGCCCCGCCCCGAGCCGCTCAGCCATCGCGAACATCGCCCCGAGATCGGCCTCGGGCAGCGGCCCCGTATGGATCGGAGCATCGAAGCGGACGTCGACGCGCGATGCATCCGGCCGCAGGAACAGGTTGCGGTGGTTGTCGGGACCGTCATTGATCCGCACGATGATCAGCTCGACCCGGCCGTCGAACAGGAAGAGCTTGTATTCGAGCGGCAGCGCGCCGTCGTCCTCGGCCAGCATGGCCTCGACGAGCAGGCGCGGCGGCACCGGCACATAGCCCGGCTCCTGCAGGGCGCGGCCGAAATTCTGCGCCTGCCAGGCGGCCAGGCTGGCGCGGATCGCAGCGAAATCCGCCCGCGTTGGATCGTCGACGAAGACGTTCATGCCGCTGCCATGCGCGCATTTGACGACGAAGGGCACCGGGAGCCGTTCCAGCGGCAGCGCCGCCGGATCGTCGCCCGACCAGAGGAGCGGCGGCAAATGACCCGGCCCGAGCCGCGCCTCGATAAAGTCGCGGCAGGCCAGCTTGTCGCAGAACACCGAATAGAGCGGGTTCGGATCGAACAGCTTGCGCCACTGGATCTTTTCCGAGAAGCGCCGCGGCCGGAAGAGGCTGGGATAGCGGCCATGGGCGCGCCGGTAGCGCTTCAAAACGCGAAAGATATCGCGGATCGGCGTTCGCCGATGGCGTGGTGGCACTCTCAACTCCCCCCGGAGCCCGATCTTCCGCGCGCCGGTCAGTCGACCACGAAGCGCGCATGATTCCAACGGCCTCCCGCCGTCTCCCGGAGACGGCGAAAGACCTCACATCGTTCGTGAAACCGGCTTCTCGCCTCAGCCGTTCTGGCCGCGATGGCGGAGATAGTGGTCGGCGACGGCGCAGGCGACCATCGCCTCGCCGATCGGCACGGCGCGGATGCCGACGCAGGGGTCGTGACGGCCCTTGGTCATCACGTCCACTTCCTCGCCCTTCGCCGTGATCGAGCGGCGCGTCGTCAGGATCGACGAGGTCGGCTTGACGGCGAAGCGGGCGACGATCGGCTGGCCGGTCGAGATGCCGCCGAGAATGCCGCCGGCATGGTTGGAGAGGAACAGCGGCTTGCCGTCATTGCCGATCCGCATCTCGTCGGCGTTCTCCTCGCCGGTGAGCGCCGCGGCGTCGAAGCCTTCGCCGATCTCGACACCCTTCACGGCGTTGATCGACATCAGGAGGCTGGCGATATCCTGGTCGAGCTTGGCATAGACCGGCGCGCCGAGGCCGGCCGGCACGCCCTCGGCGACGATCTCGATGACGGCGCCGACGGAGGAGCCCGCCTTGCGGATGCCGTCGAGATAGGCTTCCCACACCTTCGCCGCCTCGGCGTCGGGGCAGAAGAAGGGATTCTGGTCGACCTCGTTCCAGTTCCAGCGCGCGCGATCGATCTTGTGTGGGCCGATCTGCACCAGCGCGCCGCGCACGCTCATGCCCGGGACGATCTTGCGGGCGATGGCGCCCGCGGCGACGCGCGCCGCCGTCTCGCGGGCCGAGGAGCGGCCGCCGCCGCGATAGTCGCGGATGCCGTATTTCACGTCATAGGTGAAATCGGCATGGCCCGGCCGGTAACGATCTTTGATGTCTCCATAGTCCTTGGAGCGCTGGTCGACATTCTGGATCTCGAGCGCGATCGGCGTGCCGGTTGTCAACAGCGTGCCATCTTCCTGGGGCATGACACCGGAAAGGATACGGACTTCGTCCGGCTCGCGGCGCTGCGTGGTGAAGCGCGAGGTGCCGGGCTTGCGCTTGTCGAGCCAGGCCTGGATCTCGGCTTCCGAGATGGCGATGCGGGGCGGACAGCCGTCGACGACGGCGCCGAGGGCGGGTCCATGGCTCTCGCCCCAGGTCGTGACGCGGAACAGATGGCCGAAGGTATTGTGCGACATGGACGAAGGCGCTCCCGAAGATTGGCCCCGGTTCTAGAAAGCCAGCGCCTTCCCGTCAAACGCCGGCTTGCGCCGGGGCGCAAAAGGCCGCGGCAATGATGGCAGAATGAGCAGCACACACAATCACTTGCACATATCATAAGCTTTGCTATAATCAGCAACAACGACATTAAACGAGATTCAGATCGGACATGGCTTCCCCCGCCCTGTCCGAATGGGGAGCCGAAGCGGCGTTTGTGACTGACCTCCGCGCTTCTTCCGCTCCCTGAGAACGGCGCCCGGTACCCCTCTGGGCGCCGTTATCGTTTCTGCCGCCGGAATGACGGCCGCGCCCGCCTCGCGCGCAAGAGGCATTCTTTCGCCCCGCCCTCCCAATCGGAACCGTGAATCACGCGGATTTGATGGATTCTTGGACGGTCCCGCCACGTTTTGCCCAGCGCCGCCCTGCTTGCGCCATGCCTTTGGGCGCCTTTTTGCCGGGCGCCTCACGAAATAGTGAGCCCAAGCAACAATAAGCAATGCATGTTATTGAACAGTCTCACCAAATTCGGTGAACAATGGATAGCCGATTTGGTACGAATTTCTCCTTAAAGCCCGATTCAGGAGCATGAATTAGGAAAATTTCACGAAAAAACGCATTACGTATCGGTCACTAGCTTTTTAAGGGCCTCTCGACCGAAAAAACGACCCCTTGCAGCTTTTGACCCTGCTACCCAATTTCAGCTCACCGGAAGCGAAACGAAAGCGAACCAATCCCGTGGTTCCCAACCGCCCCCGGAGAGCAGGTCGATCCGATATCGACCAGGAGAATATAGAATGCGTAACCTGATCATCACCGCTGCTTCGGTTGCCTTCCTCGCCTCGGGCGCCGCTGCCATCGCAGCCGAGCAGACCGAAGGCACCGTCACCAGCGTCAACGCTTCCGCCGGCACGCTGACCCTCCAGGGAGGCCAGACCTTCCAGTTCGCCAACGGCAAGCAGCTCCTCGGCATCGTCCCCGGCCAGGCCGTCGGCGTGTCGTACCAGGGCACGGAAGGCCTCGGCGCCTTCAACCCGAACCCGGCCCGCGCTTCGGACAGCAACAGCTGAGCTACCTAGAGTTCCCACGAGTACCTGACTTCCCCTGACCGCGGGCCAGCGCCCGGCTCCCCTACCGGGCGGCCCGCACTCCCCCCTCCCCACTGAACATGACGATGTCGAACCCCCGTTCGACCAGGAGACTTATTATGCGCAATTTCGTCCTCGCCGCCGCTTCGGTCGCCTTCCTCGCTTCCGGCGCTGCCGCCTTCGCCGCCGAGCAGACCGAAGGCACCGTTACCAGCGTCAACGCTTCGGCCGGCACGCTGACCCTGCAGGGAGGCCAGTCCTTCCAGTTCGCCAACGGCAAGCAGCTCCTCGGCATCCTGCCCGGCCAGGCCGTCGGCGTCTCGCACAACGGTTCGGAAGGCCTCGGCGCTTTCAACCCGGCCCCGGCCCGCGCTTCGAGCAGCACCAACAGCTGAGCTGCCTGAAGTTCCTCTGAATACCTGACCTCGACTGACCGCGGGCCAACGTCCGGCTCCCCCAACCGGACGGCCCGCAGCCTCTCCCTCCCCCCGGGCGAGAGAATTCCCTCCCTCCCAGAATGCAAGCATGTCGACCCCCCGTTCGACCAGGAGACTTATCATGCGCAATTTCGTCATCGCCGCCGCTTCGGTCGCCTTCCTCGCCTCCGGCGCTGCCGCCATCGCGGCTGAGCAGACCGAAGGCACCGTCACCAGCGTCAACGCCGCCGCCGGCACGCTGACCCTGCAGAGCGGCCAGACCTTCAACTTCGTCAACGGCAAGCAGCTGCTCGGCATCCTCCCGGGCCAGAACGTCGGCGTCTCGCACCAGGGCAATGAAGGCCTCGGCGCTTTCAACCCGAACCCGGCCCGCGCTTCGAACAGCAGCAACAGCTGATCCCGCCCGGAACGACCAAGCTTCGAGACAGCGTCCGGCAAGCCGGACACTGCCTCCAGCCCAGAAGACTTCCTGCCTGCCCACATCGTCAGGCAATGGGAATCGCCCTCCCGAAATCGGGCGCAATCACGTCGAACCCGGTTCGACAAGGACTTGATACCATGCGCAATTTCATCATCGCCGCCGCTTCCGTCGCCTTCCTCGCTTCGGGCGCCGCTGCCATCGCCGCCGAGCAGACCGAAGGCACCGTCACCAGCGTCAACGCCACGACCGGCACGCTGACCCTGCAGAGCGGCCAGACCTTCAATTTCGCCAATGGCAAGCAGCTGCTCGGCATCCTCCCCGGCCAGAACATCGGCGTCTCGCATCAGGGTTCGGAAGGCCTCGGCGCTTTCAACCCGAGCCCGGCCCGCGCTTCGAACAGCAGCAATAGCTGATCCGTCGGGAGGATCGCCTCCCGCCTGGACCGACTGAGCTTCGAGACAGCGTCCGGCAGGCCGGACACTGCCTCCAGCCAAGAAACTGCCTGCCTGTCCACCCCGTCAGGCAATGGGAATCGCCCTCCCGAAATCGGGCGCAATCACGTCGAACCCGGTTCGACAAGGACTTAAGACAATGCGCAATTTCATCATCGCCGCCGCTTCCGTCGCCTTCCTCGCTTCTGGCGCCGCGGCCATCGCCGCCGAACAGACCGAAGGCACCGTCGTCAGCGTCAACGCCACGACCGGCACGCTGACCCTGCAGAACGGCCAGACCTTCAATTTCGCCAATGGCAAGCAGCTGCTCGGTATCCTTCCGGGCCAGAACATCGGTGTCTCGCATCAGGGCAATGAAGGCCTCGGCGCCTTCAATCCGAACCCCGCCCGCGCCGACAACAGCCGAGGCTGATCCGCCGGGAGCCCGGCTCCCTCTATGGATCGCATCCCCCTGACAGCGTCCGGCGAGCCGGACCCTGTCTCCTCCGCCTGCCTCCCCCCGACAGGCGGCGGGAATTGCCCTCCCGAAAACGGGCGCAATAAGTCGAACGAACCCCGGTTCGACCAGGAGACCTCCCATGCGTAATCTCATCCTCGCCGCCGCTTCCGTCGCCTTCCTCGCTTCGGGTGCCGCCGCCATCGCCGCCGAGCAGACCGAAGGTTCGGTCGAGAGCGTCAATGTCTCGACCGGCACGCTGACCCTGCAGGACGGCCAGACCTTCAAGTTCGCCAACGGCAACCAGCTGCTCGGCATTCTTCCCGGCCAGACGGTCGGCGTCGCGCACCAGGGCTCGGAAGGCCTCGGCGCCTTCAATCCCTATCCCGCCGCCAAGTAATCAGTGAAGGGATCGGCCGAATACCGGCTGAACAATCGGTCCGTACGACCGATCGACCTACGACCTCTTGCGATCGGTCCCAACCGATCTCATCTCTACCTGACTGACCTCGCGAACGACGCCCGGCACCCCTCCGGGCGTCGTTCTCGTTTGGGGGCCATGAATCCGCGATCGCGGGCAGCGTCACAGCGCTCACGAAGCCACGGAAAGCCCGGCAGATATTTGAGGAGTCGGCGGGCCTGAAAGCCCGGTTTGTTAGCCGGCGGTCAGAGCCAGTGCGCGGCGCCGTTCCAGACGAAGATCCGGTCCTGCGGCACGTCGAGATTGGGCGTCGTATCCTTGTCGAGCCCGAGCAGCAGGCCACGCAGGACCCGGCAGACGCCGCCATGCGACACGACGACGGTATCGGTGTCGAGGCTCTCGAGCCACTGGCCGATCCGCACCGACAGCATCTCGTAGCTCTCGCCGGCGGGCGGCACGAAGCCCCATTTGTCGCCCTCGCGCGCCACCACCTGCTCGGGCCAGCGCGCCTCGAGTTCCGGGGCGGTGAAGCCTTCCCAGTCGCCGAAGGTGATTTCCTTCAGGATCGGATCGAGGCGATAGGCGGAGGGGTCGAGGCCCATGGCGCCGCGGGCGATTTCCATCGTCTGGCGGGTACGCTCGAGCGGGCTGGCAACGAAGTCGAAGCCGGCGGCCTCGGGCATGCGCTCGAGAAGGACGCGGCCATTGCGCTGCGCCTGGATGCGGCCGCGCGCATTCAAGGGAATGTCCCGCTGCCCCTGGAAGCGGCCCTCGGCGTTCCAGTCCGTCTCCCCGTGCCGGATGAAGACGAGGATCGGCATGGCGAGACTCCGCATTGGCGCAGGGGTATCGGGCAAAGAAGGCGCCGGCGAACCGGCGCCCGGTAGAGGCAGGGCGGCGCTCCGGCGGACCGGAGCGCGTATTCGTCAGTCCTTGATCACCGAGATATCCGGCGCGTCGACGGCCTTCATGCCGACGACATGGTAGCCGGAATCGACGTGATGGACTTCGCCGGTGACGGCGCGCGACAGGTCCGACAGGAAATAGACGCCGGAATCACCGACCTCTTCCGTCGTCACGGTCCGCCGCAGCGGCGCGTTGTACTCGTTCCACTTCAGGATATAGCGGAAATCGCCGATGCCCGAGGCGGCCAGCGTCTTGATCGGACCGGCGGAAATCGCGTTGACGCGGATGTTCTTCGGGCCGAGGTCGACGGCGAGATACTGCACGCTCGCCTCGAGCGCGGCCTTGGCGACGCCCATGACGTTGTAGTTCGGCATCACCTTCTCGGCGCCGTAATAAGTCAGCGTCAGGATCGAGCCGCCATCGGTCATCAGCTTCTCGGCGCGCTGCGTCACGGCGGTCAGCGAATAGACCGAGATCAGCATGGTCTTGCTGAAATTGCCTTCGCTCGTGTCGACATAGCGGCCGGTCAGCTCGTCCTTGTCGGAGAAGCCGATCGCGTGCACGAGGAAATCGAGCTTGCCCCACTGCTTCTCGACTTCGGCGAAGACCGCGTCGATGGAGGCAGCGTCGGAAACGTCGCAATGGCCGACGACGAGCGCGTTCAGTTCAGCCGCGAGCGGCTCGACGCGCTTCTTCAGCGCATCGCCCTGGTAGGTAAAGGCCAGTTCGGCGCCATGGTCGTGGGCAGCCTTGGCAATTCCCCAGGCGATCGACCGGTTGTTCGCGACGCCCAGCACGAGCCCGCGCTTACCCTTCAACAAACCGCCTGCTTCAGTCATGCCTATTTTTCCCTCTTCGTAGCGTCCGGAGGCGCGCTTCCTATCGCACAGGCCCTTTGCCGCTTCAAGACGAAGCGACGGAGCGGTCATCACACTCAGTGTATGCCTGTTGCGGAACGCGGAAGCGAGCCCCGGCCCCGCCGGCCGATGCAACCTGGACGGGATGCGTCCTAGGCACCGAATCCCGCCTCGCGGCGAGGCATCCCAGATTTAACCATCGGGCAAGCCGGACGTCGGGGAACGCTTCCGGAAACGGGGGCATTGTGACAATCATTAAGGCATTCGACCGATAGGAGGGGCCAGGCATGGCGCCACGCTTGAAAGACAAGACCTGGCTCGGGACAGGCAACTATTCACGACTGGCGGTAGCAGCCCTGTTCGGCTGGTCGACAACGATCTACCCCGTTCTCGCCGAGACGCTGACGGCTCCCGTGCGGGTCGCCCAGGCCGACTCGACCCCGGCGCCGGACGACCAGAAGCCGGTCGAGTCCGAGGCGCCCCGCGCTGCCCCCGCCCTTCCCGACCGGGTCCCGGGCGCCGCGGAAGCCACCGCGGCGGCGAGCGACGAGGATCCCGATCTCTATACGGTGTCGGAACTCGAATACCTGCTCGGCCCGATCGCGCTCTATCCCGATCCCCTGCTTTCGCTGGTGCTTTCGGCGAGCACCCGGCCGGATCAGCTGGCGAAGGCCGAACAGTGGCTGTTCGATAATCCGAAGGCGGCGGAAGCCGGCGACTACGCCGAAGCGGAGAAGCTCGGCCTCGACGCGCCGGTGGTGGCGCTGCTGCGCTTTCCGGATGTCGTCGAGATGCTCGTCGACCACGAGGAATGGACCGAATCGCTCGGCTTCGCCTTCGATCGCCAGCCCGGGGATGTCGCCACCGTCATCCAGCTGCTGCGCGCGCAGGCCGAGAAGGTCGGCAATCTGAAGACGACGCCGCAGCAGGTCGTCACCGTCGTGCAGGAGACGCCGAGCGCGCCGCGCGTGATCTCGATCGCCCCGGCCGAGCCCGAACGCATCTACGTGCCGGTCTATAATTCCGCCGACGTCTTCACGACGGCGGCCACCGGCGCGCTGGTGTTCGGCACCGCCATCCTGGTCGGCTCGGCCTGGAACAATCGCTGGGGCTGGAACAATCGCGGCTGGAACAATGTCTGGGTCCATCATCATTGGCATGGCAGCCCCGGCTGGCGTCCCGGCCCGCCGCATCGCCCGCGTCCGCCGGGCACCTGGTATCCGGAGCGGCCGAATCGCCCTGACCGGCCCAACCGCCCGGGCCGCCCCGAGACGGGTCGCCCCGGCGACAACAACCGTCCCGGCCGCCCTGGCGACAACCGCCCCGGCGACAACAACCGGCCCGGCCGCCCGGGTGACAACCGCCCCGGTCGTCCCGGCGACAACAATCGCCCCGGTCGTCCCGGTGACAACAACAACAACCGTCCGGGGCGTCCCGGCACGGAGACCGGTCGCCCGAATCGCCCGGGCACCGAAAATGGTCGTCCCAATCGGCCCGGCACCGAGACCGGCAGGCCGAATCGGCCGGGAGCCGAGAACGGTCGTCCCAATCGTCCGGGCGCTGAAAGCGGTCGTCCGAACCGACCCGAGCGTCCGGGGGAGAATGCCCGCCCGAATCGGCCGAACCGGCCCGGCGCCGAGACGGGTCGTCCGAATCGTCCCGAGCGGCCGGCGAACACGCGTCCGAACCGTCCCGAGGCCGGTCGCCCCGGCGCGGAGAGCCGTCCGAACCGGCCGAACCGCCCCGAAGTGACGCGGCCGTCGCGGCCGGAGAATGCCCGTCCGCAGCAACGGCCTGGGCAGAATGCCCGTCCGCAGCAGCGTCCGTCGCAGAACGCTCGTCCGCAGCAGCGTCCGTCGCAGAACGCCCGGCCGCAGCAGCGGCCGTCGCAGAATGCCCGCCCGCAGCAGCGCCCTGGGCAGAACGCCCGGCCGCAACAGCGCCCTGGGCAGAACGCGCGTCCGCAGCAGCGGCCGCAGAATGCCCGGCCGGGGCAGAACGCTCGGCCGCAGCAGCAGAACGCCCGGCCGAACAACCAGAACCGCAACCGGCCGCAGCCGAACCGCGGCCGCAACTGCCGGCCCGGCCAGGACAACTGCCGCTAGCGGCTCAAGACATCCGGTGGCGCGACGATCGCGCCATCGCTGTCCCGATCAACGGGATGGGTCGAGCGATCCTGTCGCCTGGGGAGGACCCGCCCGTGCTCGCCGGCCTGCCGCAGCAGGCCGGCGACATTTTTTCGTGCCCCCGCATGCCGGCTTTTTACAAAGGCCGCGAGGCGCGTATCCTGCGCGGCGCAAGCCAAGGATCGAAACCCGCCATCATGCCGAACCGCCCCACTCCCGAGCTCATCGCCCGTTTCGTCGCCCTCGTCGCCCCGGGCGCGGCGCTTACCGACCCGGAAGCGACGCGTCCCTACCGGATGGAATGGCGCGACAAATATGTCGGCGAGACGCCGCTGGTACTTCGTCCCGGCTCGACGGCGGAGATGTCGGCGATCCTGGCGCTCGCCAACGAGACGGGCACCGCGATCGTGCCGCAGAGCGGCAATACCGGGCTCGTCGGCGGCCAGGTTCCCGATTCGAGCGGCGGCGAGATCGTGCTGTCGCTCGACCGCATGACGAAAATCCGCGCCGTCGACGCCGACGGCTATTCAATGACGGTCGAGGCCGGCGCCATCCTCGCCGACGTGCAGACCGCGGCGGAAGCGGCCGACCGGCTGTTCCCGCTCTCGCTCGGCTCGGAAGGTTCGTGCCGGATCGGCGGCAACATCTCGACCAATGCCGGCGGCACGGCCGTGCTCGCCTATGGCAACATGCGCGATCTCGTGCTCGGCCTCGAAGTGGTGCTGGCGGACGGGAGGATCTGGGAGGGCCTCGGCGCGCTGCGCAAGGACAATACCGGCTATGACCTGAAACAGCTCTTCATCGGCGGCGAAGGCACGCTCGGCATCATCACCGCCGCCGTGCTGAAGCTCTATCCCCGCCCGAAGGGCCAGGCCGTCGCCTTCGCGGCGCTCGCCGATCCGGAAGCAGCCCTTGCCCTGTTCAATCTCGCGCGCGACCGTGCCGGGCATGATCTGACCGGCTTCGAGCTGATGCCGCGCATCGGCGTCGATTTCGTGCTCCGCCATATCCCCGGCTCGCGCGAGCCGGTGGCGACCACAGCCCCCTGGTACGCGCTGATGGAGATCTCGTCCGGCCATTCCGACGAGGCAGCGCGCGGCGCGATCGAGGACATTCTGGGCACCGCCTTCGAGAACGGCGTGGTGCAGGACGCCACGATCGCCCAGTCGCTCGCCGAGCGGAACACGTTCTGGCGGATGCGGCACGGCATGTCGGAAGCGCAGAAGCCGGAAGGCGGCTCGATCAAACACGACGTCTCGGTGCCGGTCGCGAGCGTTCCCGCCTTCCTCAAGGAGGCGATCGCCGCCGTCGAGGCGTTCGTGCCCGGCTGCCGGCCGGTCCCCTTCGGCCATCTCGGCGACGGCAACATCCATTTCAACATCACGCAGCCCGTTGGTGCCGACAAGGAAGCCTTCCTGGCGCGCTGGGACGAGGTCAACGCGCTCGTACACGGTATCGTCGCCCGCTATCACGGCTCGATCTCGGCCGAGCACGGCATCGGCCGCCTGAAGCGCGACCTGCTGCCCGCCGCCAAAGGGCCGGTGGCGATCGACATGATGCGGACGATCAAGCTGGCCCTCGACCCGAAGGGCATTTTGAACCCCGGCAAGATGCTGCGGCTCTGAGGCAGACGTCGTCTCCCCACCCTCGCCGTCATCCCGGGCTTGACCCGGGATCCATCCAGCTGGGTTGCCGGCAGGACGAACCTCCCGGGGCTTCGGATGTATGGATCCCTGCTTTCGCAGGGATGACGACCGAGGGTGGGGCAGCCGACGTCCGTCACGACGAGCCGAAGGCGAAAGAGTTCACACTCCGCCGGCCCCGGGACGCTGCAAAAGTTCACGTTCGCCGTCGCGCGCCGGAGATGCCCACAGGGAGATGCGCCCTCTCCGCATGCGATGGTTGCGCGATGCGCGGGCCTCTGGCCGAAAGCCGCCGGGAGGATCCCCGGCGCAAATGGCGGGCTGCCGCCATCGCCGCCGCCGCTGCCACAATTCAGCAAGTTTTCGTCAACCGTCTTCGATCACCGGCCGCTAACCCTGCCCGCGATCGCCGGGCCGTTAACCATGTCCCTTAAGCTCTGAATGGCCGATCGCGTGGCATTGTCGCCTCAACAAAGAGCGGGCCCGGTCAAGCGGATCCCTCTCCTTAAGGTCCTGTTAACCGCCCGGTGGCGGGACCGAAACAAGGCAGCGACGGAGTTGAAGACGATGGCAAACAGCATGGCTCAGGCATCCGGCAACGATCTCCGCCTCGATCCCTTCGCGCTTCCCGTCCGCTACGAGGCCACCCTCGCCGGCCCGGCCTCGGCCACCACCCCGGCCGTCTATCTCGATCGCGAGCAGGCGATCATCAAGCGTCGCCTCGGCGGCATCCCGACCACCCTCTCCACCCCGGTCAGCGCCTTTCGCGGCGTCGCCGTCCGGATGTCCGGCGATCCCGAGACCGGCGCGGTCCGCACCATCGTCGAGCTGATGCACCGCGATCCCGCCATGTCGCTGCCGCTGGTCGTCGTCGAGGATCTCGGCAATGGCGAGGACGTCGCGGCCGACTGGCAGGCCTGGGGCCGCGCGCTCGGCCTGCCGCTGCTGATCGTCGACGGCGACGGCACGGTGCGGGCGCCGCTCGAGCAGCTCGGCTCGCTGGTCGTCGGCGACCCCAAGGCGCGCCGCGCCCCGGCCTCGATCACCCGCCGCCGCCCGCGCTTCCTGAAGCGCCGCAAGACCGGCTTCTACAACGAGGTCGAGACGCTTTCGGGCCGCGAGATCATCGCCCGCGACTAAGCGGTTAGTCCTCGAACACCACCAGACTCGCCGGTGACGGCGGCATCGGCCGCACGCTGGCCCCGGCAAAGCCGGCATCCCGCGCCATCAGGCCGAGCTCCTTTGCCGTATAGGCGTCGCCACGCTGCGTCGTCGCCAGCATCATCATGGCGAAGGCCGCCGGCCAGGCCGGCGAGACGCGATCCTCCTCCGGCACGAACTCCACCGCCAGCACCCGACCACCCGGCGCCAGGCTCGCCCGCGCCTTGCGCAGGAGCAGCACGCAGGTCTCGTGGTCGAAATGGTGCAGGAAGTTCGGCATCATCACGAGATCATAGTCCGAGCCCCAGCCGACATCGAAGGCGCTGCCGGCGATCGTCGAATAGCGCCCGGCCATTCCCGCATCGGCGGCGTTGCGCTCGGCAAGCTTCAGCACCGATGGCCAGTCGAGCGCGACGATCTCGGCATCCGGCACGGCGCGCGCCACCGCGATGCCGAAGAAGCCGTGCCCGGCGGCGATGTCGAGCACCCTGCGCGGCGGGTTCGGCCATGTCGCCACCTCGGCCGCCAGTCCCTCGGCGCTGCCGATCACCAGCGGCACCATGGCTTCCGCGAACTTGATCCAGATCGGATTCTCCGGCGACATGTTGGCGAGCCCGAGCGAGCCGCCCTGCCGCACATAGGCGACGGGATCGTCGAGCCAGAGCGCCACCATCTCCGGCGACGCCAGGAAATCGACGATGCTGCCCATGTAGCCGGGCGAGCGCTTGTCGAGGAAGACGGCGCTGGTCGGGCTCAGCTGATAGCGATCGCCGCGCTTTTCGACGATGCCCCTGACGGCGAGATAGTCGCAGAGGATGCGCAGGCCGCGCTGGGAGGCGCTGGTGCGCGCCGCGAGCGTCGCGGCGGTCGCCGGCGCCTCGCCGAGCAGGGTAAAAAGATCGAGCGAGATCGCCGCCTTCATGGCGGCGGTATCGCGATAGCCGAGCACGGCGTCGATGACGGGCCCAGGATTGATTTCGGAAACGGCGGCAAGTGCTTCTGTAGACATAAGCTATCGCTCCCAAATGAATCTCTGTTGCAATTCTCCATGCGCAGGCAAAGTCACGCGCTGAATAGCGCGCGACTGCCCGAGATCATCAAGTGACGTGTTCGTGAATACCGGAAACGGCCCGCCGGCCGTGCTGCGCGACCGGGCCTCAGAGCCAGCCGGCGACGACGAGACCGGCGAAGAACACCAGTCCGGCCGGCCAGTTCGACTTGAACAGACGAAGCGCCAGCGCGTCGTTGTCGAGGCGCACGCTCAGGACCTGCCAGGCGAGATGGGCGGCGAAGAGCGCGAGCCCGAGCCAGGCGATCCAATGGACGCCGGCGGCGACGAGCGCGCCGGCCCAGAACAGCGTCGAGCCCGCATAGAGCAGGCCGACCATCTCGGGCGCGCGGTCGCCGAACAGGCGGGCGGTCGAGCGCACGCCCATGATCTTGTCGTCCTCGATGTCCTGCAGCGCGTAGATCGTGTCGTAGCCGATCGTCCACAGCACGCTGCCGGCATAGAGCAGCAGCGGCGCCAGCGACAGGCTGCCGAACACGGCCGACCAGCCGATCAGCGCGCCCCAGGAAAAGGCGAGGCCGAGCACGAATTGCGGCCAGTCGGTGATCCGCTTCATGAACGGATAGGCGGCGACCACCACCAGCGAGGCGACGCCGAGCGCCACCGAAAACCAGTTGAAGAACAGGAGCACCACGAGACCGGCGAGCGCCTGCAGGATCAGGAAGATCTTGGCGTTGCGGACGCTGACCTGGCCGCTCGGGATCGGCCGCGAACGCGTGCGCGCCACGCCGGCGTCGAGCTCGCGGTCGACGATGTCGTTATAGGTGCAGCCGGCGCCGCGCATGGCGACGGCGCCGATCAGAAACAGGATCAGGTGTCCGATATTGGGAAGCGTCGAGCCGGCGACGCCGCTCGCCATCGCCGCCGCCCACCAGCACGGCAGGAGCAGCAGCCGCCAGCCGATCGGCCGGTCCCAGCGCGCGAGCCTGGCATAGGGGCGCAGCCATGGCGGCGCGAAATGATCGACCCAGTTGCCCCGGTCGGCATCGGCGACGGTTCCATGGTTCAGGCTCATCGGGCTCTTCCGCTTCGGTCGTGACGGCCCCTTCATACACCCGATCCCGGCGGGCGCCACGCGACGACTTGCTGTAAGCGCGGCTTTCCCGCCAACGCGCCTCCGTTGTCTCCGCCCACGCCGGAGGCTAGGCTTGGGCATGTCCGAAACCTCCTTCCAGATCCGCCCCGTCCGGAGCGACGACGATCTCGCTGTCGTCGTCGGCATGATCCGCGCCTACGCCGCCTCGCTCGACATCGATCTCCGCTTCCAGGATTTCGAGACGGAAATCGCGTCCATGCCGGGGAAATACGCGCCGCCCGGCGGAGAATTGCTTCTGGCGCGGGCCGCGTCGGGTCTGCCGCTCGGTTGCGTCGGCCTTCGGCCTCTGGACGCCGAGATCTGCGAGATGAAACGGCTCTATGTGGCGCCGGATGGCCGCGGGCTCGGCGTCGGCCGCGCGCTGGTCGACGCCCTCGTCGCCGAGGCCCGGCGTATCGGCTATCGCGAGATGCGGCTCGATACGCTGCCGAGCCTGGGCGCGGCGCTGGCGCTCTATGGCAAGACGGGTTTCCGCAGGATCGAGCCCTACTACGCCACGCCGATCGAAGGCACCGTCTTCCTGGCGAAAGACCTGCGATAACGTCGCCGGATCCCACCTCCGGATTCGACATTCCGCCCTTCGCTTGCTAAGCGCCGCGCACGGGATCGAAGGACGGGCCAGACATGAGCGAGACGCGCATCAACATTCTCCTGATCGGATCGGGCGGCCGCGAGCATGCGCTGGCCTGGGCGCTCCGGAAATCGCCGCGCCTCGGCCAGCTCTACGCCGCCCCCGGCAATCCGGGCATCGGCGCGCTCGCCGAGCTCGTGCGGCTCGATCCGTTCGACCATCACGCGGTCGTCGATTTCTGCCGCCACAACATGATCGATTTCGTCGTCGTCGGCCCCGAGGCGCCGCTGGTCGCCGGCCTCGCCGACGCGCTCGATGCTGCCGGTATCAAGGTGTTCGGCCCGAGCCGCGAGGCGTCGCGCCTCGAAGGCTCGAAGGGCTACACCAAGGATCTCTGCGCCGAGGCGGACATCCCGACCGCCGCCTACCAGCGCTTCACGGAAGCCGCCCCGGCCCGCGACTACGCGACCCGCATGGGCGCGCCGATCGTCGTCAAGGCGGACGGCATCGCCGCCGGCAAGGGCGTTGTCGTGGCCGAGACGCTGGACGAGGCGCATGCGGCGATCGACGCCTGCTTCGACGGCGCCTTCGGCTCGGCCGGCGCCGAGGTCGTGGTGGAAGAATGCCTGATCGGCGAGGAGGCGAGCTTCTTCGCCGTCTGCGACGGCGTCGACGCCGTGCCGCTCGCGACCGCGCAGGACCACAAGCGCGTCGGCGACGGCGACACCGGCCCGAATACCGGCGGCATGGGCGCCTATTCGCCCGCGCCGGTGATGACCGAGGCGATGATCGAGCGGACGATGAACGAGATCATCCGCCCGACGATGAAGGCGATGGCGGCGCGCGGCGCCCCGTTCAAGGGCGTGCTGTTCGCCGGCCTGATGATCACCGCCAAGGGCCCGGAGCTGATCGAATACAATGTCCGCTTCGGCGATCCGGAATGCCAGGTGCTGATGATGCGGCTGGAGAGCGACCTGCTCGAGCTGCTGCTCGCGGCCGCCGAGGGCAAGCTCGCCGGCGTCGAGACGCGCTGGCGGCCGGAAGCGGCGCTGACCGTCGTCATGGCGGCCAAGGGCTATCCCGGCGACTATGCCAAGGGCACGCCGATCTCCGGCGTCGAGGCGGCCAACGCGCTGCCGGAGACGCAGGTGTTCCAGGCCGGCACCGCGCTTTCCGACGGCAAGCTGGTCGCCAATGGCGGCCGCGTCCTCAACGTCACGGCGCTCGGCGCCAGCGTCGCCGAGGCGCAGAGCCGCGCCTATGCGGCCGTCGACACGATCGACTGGCCGGAAGGCTTCGCCCGCCGCGACATCGGCTGGCGCGCCGTCTGAGACGGCTGCCAGCCCCGACCTCCCCTTACCCAGGACAGACCATGACCGACGACATCATCGTGCGCGACAGCAACGGCACGCCGCTCAAGGACGGCGACAGCGTCACGCTGATCAAGGATCTGAAGGTCAAGGGCACGTCCGAGACGCTGAAGCGCGGCACGCTGGTGAAGGGCATCCGCCTGATCGACGATCCCGACACCTTCGAATGCAACACCAAGCAGGTGAAGGGCCTCGTGCTCCGCGCCGAGTTCGTCAAGAAGGCCTGAGGCCGCTCAGACGAACAAGCCTTTGACGGTATCGAGGAGCGACGGCAGGGTCGCCGCGCCGCCGAGGAGCGCGACACCGGCACGCAGGCAATAGGCCACGGCCACCATGCCTAGCCCTATCGGCAACAGCACGCAGGCGATTCCGACAGCCCGGCTCCAATCCCAGGCCGGATCCCACTTGCTGCGGACGTAGACAAACCGGAGCACCTGCGCGACGAGTGCGAGCAAGCTTGCTGCCAGCGCTGATAGCGCCATCCAGGCAAGGACACCGCCGAGCGCGGCAGCCATCGGCGGTTCCAGCTCCGCGCCCTTTTTCGGCAAGGTTGCGAGTGCCCCGACGAGAATGACCCCCGTGAAGGTGAGGTGTCCGACCAGAAACTGGAGAAAGGGCCGATAGGGATCGAGCTTACGCGGATTGGCGTCCGCGAGTTCCTTCGTGGCCTTCGCATAGTCAGTAACCGTCATCGACATGCGCACCTCACCACCGGCAAGAGCACCCGACTACGCAAGCTATAGTCGCACTTGCGCAGTCCGGCACGCGGTGCAGGGCATCAAATCTCCGCGATTACTGCGGC
This sequence comes from Kaistia sp. 32K, assembly GCF_016629525.1. Taxonomy (GTDB): domain Bacteria; phylum Pseudomonadota; class Alphaproteobacteria; order Rhizobiales; family Kaistiaceae; genus Kaistia. The sequence goes on along the minus strand of NZ_AP024269.1, from coordinate 1,282,708 downwards.
AGCGTGTCCTTGTAGATCAGGCCGTCCTTCATGATGACGAGGAAATTGGTCTCCGGATCCTCGATCAGCGCCAGGTTCTGCAGGGGGTCGCCGTCGACCAGCAGCAGGTCGGCGAGCGCGCCCTCCTCGATGACGCCGAGCTTGCCCGGATAGGGATTGACCGTGCCCGAAAGCGCCATCAGCTCGCCATTGTCGGCGGTGGCCATCTTCAGCGCCTCGGCCGACGTGTACCAGTTCAGGAGCTTCACCAGCTGCGCGCCCTGGCGGGTCGCCACGCGCGGATCGAACAGCGCGTCCGAGCCGAAGGCGGTCTTGATGCCGTATTTCTTGGCGAGCCGGTAGGCGTTGTCGGTGCCGGCGAAGACCTGCAGCGCCCGGGCGCGCGAATCGGCGCTCATCGGCGGAATGTCCTCGTCGTCGAGCAGCGGCTGGATCGAGAGCCAGATGCCCTTCTCGGCCATCAGCTTGGCCGTGTCCTCGTCCATCAGCTGGCCGTGGTCGATGCACTGCACGCCGGCCGCGATGGCGCGGCGGATGGCGCCGGGCGTGTAGGCATGCACGGTGACATAGGTGCCGAAGTCGGCCGCCGCCTCGACGGCGGCGCGCAGCTCCGCCTCGCTGAACTGCAGCGACTGGATCGAGTTGTGCGGCGGCGAGTTGACGCCGCCGCTCGCCATCAGCTTGATCTGGCTGGCGCCGAGCCGCAATTGCTCGCGCGTGCGCAGCCGCACCTCGTCCGGGCTGTCGGCGATCGCGGCGATGCCCTCGCGCTCCGAGACGCTGAGCGGGCCGCCTTGCTGGCGCGGCAGCTCGGCGAGCTGGCGGAAATCGCCGTGTCCCGACGTCTGCGAGATGAAGGCGCCCGAGGGATAGATGCGCGGGCCGACGACGACGCCCTCGTCGATGGCGCGCTTCAGCCCGGTCACCGGGCCGCCGAGATCGCGAATGGTGGTGAAGCCGCGCATCAGCGTCGCCTCGGCCTGCCGCGCCGCCAAAAGCTGCAGATAGGCGGGCTCCGCCGTCATCAGCACCGCCTGCGGCGTCGCCGCCATGAAGGCGTGCCAATGCGCGTCGATCAGCCCCGGCATCAGCACGCGGCCGTCGCCGGGGATCACCACCGTGTCGTCACCGGGCGGGATCTCGATCGGATCGACCGAGATGCGCGCGATGTGATTGCCGCGCACCAGGACGTTCGAGGGCGGCGACAGCTCGGCCTTGCGGCCGTCGAAGACGCGGACGTTCTGGAACAGCGTGACGCCGTCAGGCGCCGGGATGCCCGCCGGGTCGGCCTGGCCGAGATTGGCGAGGTCCATGTCATGCGCGATCGCCGGCCCGCCGAGGCCGACCGCGAGGGCGGCGGCAGCCAGCGAACGGCGAACCCAGCCGGAGCCGGCTCCCGCCTGTCTGTGTCGCGTTCCGATCATGAGCTTTCCTTCCAGGAGCGGATAATCCGGCCCCCACTATAACCAATGCGCGGCCGCGAAGAACCGTTCGGGGATCGAGGCGCGGGTCTGCTTCCCTCGCGCGGCCGAATCCGGCAGGATCGCCGGCCAACAGCCAGATTGCTCCCGAATGACCGTCGTCCGCCGCCTTTCCGAAGACATGATCAACCGCATCGCCGCCGGCGAGGTGGTCGAACGGCCGGCGAGCGTCGTCAAGGAACTGGTGGAAAACGCCATCGACGCCGGTGCGAAGCGGGTCGAGATCGTCACGGCCGGCGGCGGCGCGTCGCTGATCCGCGTCAGCGACGACGGCGGCGGCATGACGCGCGAGGACCTCGCGCTCGCCGTCGACCGCCACTGCACCTCGAAGCTGACCGACGATCTGCTCGACATCCGCACCCTCGGCTTCCGCGGCGAGGCGCTCGCCTCGATCGGCGCCGTGGCGCGGCTCTCGATCGCCTCGCGCCATGCGAGCGAGCCGCATGCCTGGGAGATCGTCGTCGAGGGCGGGCTCGTGCATCCGCCGCGCCCGGCCGGGCTTTCCGCCGGCACGCGCGTCGAGGTGACCGACCTCTTCTTCTCCACCCCCGCCCGGCTCAAGTTCCTGAAGGGCGAGCGGGCCGAGGCGACCGCCGTCACCGACATCGTCAAGCGCCTCGCCATGGCGCATCCCGAGGTCCGCTTCGCGCTTGCCGGCAGCGACCGCGGCGCGATCGACTATCCGGTGGCGCATGGCGACGATCCCTTCGTCGAGCGGCTCGGCCAGATCCTCGGCCAGGATTTCGTCGACAACGCGCTCGCGATCGAGGCGGAGCGCGAGGGCATCCGCCTCACGGGCTATGCCGGCCTGCCGACCTTCAACCGCGGCAACGGGTTGCACCAGTTCCTGTTCGTCAACGGCCGGCCGGTGCGCGACAAGCTGCTGCTCGGCGCGCTGCGCGCCGGCTATGCCGACGTGATGTCGCGGGACCGCCATCCGGTCGCGGCGCTCCGCATCGAGCTCGAGCCGCACGGCGTCGACGTCAACGTGCATCCGGCGAAATCCGACGTCCGCTTCCGCGATCCGGGCCTGGTGCGCGGGCTGATCGTCGGCGCGCTGCGCAACGCCATCCACCAGGCCGGCCACCGTTCGGCGACGACGGGCGGCAGCGCCACGCTCGCCGCGTTCCGCACCGGCGCGCCGCCGGCCGCACCCGCCTGGCGCCCCGCCACTTCGGCCTCTACGGCGCCGCTTTCCTTCGCTTCCTGGCAGAGCAGCCCGGCGCCGGCCCAGCCGGCCTATGCCCCGGCAACCGCCTTCGCCGAGCCATTGCAGCCGGCCTTCGCGGCGGTCAACGTGCCCTCCGCCGACGCACGCGCCAACGCGCCGGCCGAGGTCGACCATTCCGACCGCCCGCTCGGCGCGGCGCGGGCGCAATTGCACGAGAACTACATCCTCGCGCAGACGACAAACGGCCTCGTCATCGTCGACCAGCACGCCGCGCATGAGCGGCTCGTCTATGAGCGGATGAAGACGGCGCTGGCGCGCTCCGGTGTCGCCCGGCAGATCCTGCTGATCCCGGATGTCATCGACCTGCCGGAGGACGATGTCGGCCGGCTCCTGAAGCGGGCCGACGAATTCGCCGAGCTCGGCCTCGTCATCGAGGGCTTCGGCCCCGGCGCCGTCGCCGTGCGCGAGACGCCGGCACTGCTCGGCGAGCTCGACACGCGGGCGCTGGTCGTCAACCTCGCCGACGACCTCGCCGAATGGGACGACACGACCAGGCTGCGCGAAAAGCTCGACCATGTCGCCGCGACCATGGCCTGCCACGGCTCGGTCCGCTCCGGCCGCCGGTTGCGCCCGGAAGAGATGGACGCGCTGCTGCGCGAGATGGAAGCAACGCCCGGCTCCGGCCAGTGCAACCACGGCCGCCCGACCTATGTCGAGCTGAAGCTCTCCGACATCGAGCGCCTGTTCGGGCGAAGGTAGAAGTTCGACCAACTCGCCGTCATCCCCGCGCAGGCGGGGATCCATGCAGCCGTGCCACCGGGAGGTTCGCATGACCGGCAACCCCGCTGGATGGATCCCGGGTCAAGCCCGGGATGACGGCGGAGGGTGTTCCTAGCCCGAGCCAAACCTGGGCCGTGAAGCCCCGGCGTCAAAATCCACTCCCGACGCCCGCAGCGGCATCGAGGCCTGTTGCGCGCGGGAGCGTTCCGCACGATATTCCGGACATGAACCGTATAGAACCAGCCGGGCGCGGCGGCGAAGCGCGCATTCGTTTTCTTGATGGCGACTACCAGATCCTGTCGCCGGGCGCCTTCGTGCGCTGCGCCGTGACGGGCGTTCCCATTCCGCTCGACGAACTCAAATACTGGAACGTCGCGCACCAGGAAGCCTATGTCGACCCGGCGACCTGCCTCGCCCGTCACAAGCAGCTCGGCCTGACCTGGAGCTGACCTCGATCGTCATCCCGGGCTTGACCCGGGATCCATTCAGCCGGGTTACCTGCCGCGCCGAGCCCTTTGCCCCGCATGGATCCCTGCTTTCGCAGGGATGACGGAGAGGCGCGCCCCTACCGTGTCGGCGCCCGGCGGACGATGTCGGCGATCAGGCCGGCGACCTGCGCCTCGTTCTCGAACTTCATCTCGACGTCGAACACCCGGGTGCGCTCGCGCAGCCTTGCGAGGTCGCCGGTCGCCCGGGCGAGGCGCGCATGGTCCTTGCTCGTGGTGACGAGATCGAGGCCCTCCGCGTCGGCGCGGGCGAGAAGCTTGCGGGCGTCCTCGGCCGTGTAGACGTGGTGATCGGGGAAACCCTTGACGTCGCTGAGCGGCACGCCGGCGCGGTCGAGCGTGTTGAAGAATTTCTCCGGCCGGCCGATGCCGGCGAAGGCGAGATAGGGACGCGGCCCCCAGACGCGCAGCGCCGCCGGCTCCAGCTTCGCCCGCAGCACCGCGCGGCCGGCGCGCGAGACCCGGCGCACCATCCTGTCGCCGGGCTTGCCCTCGCCGACCACGATCATCGCGTCGGTGCGGACGATCTGGGCGCGGAGCGGCGCCCGCAGCGGTCCCGCCGGAAACACCCGGCCATTGCCGATGCCCGCCGTCCCGTCGACGACGATCAGCGAAAGGTCCTTGCGCAGCGACGGGTTCTGGAAGCCGTCATCCATGATGATGAGGTCGACGCCGGCATCGGCAAGCAGCGGCAGGCCGGCCGGACGGTCGGGCGAAACCACGACCGGGCCGGCGACGGCGAGCAGCAGCGCTTCGTCGCCGACCTCGGCCGCGCCATGCATCGCCAGATCGACGAGAAGTGGCGTTCGCGCCCGGCCGCCATAGCCGCGCGTCAGGAAACCGGGCTTCAGCCCCTGCGCCCTGGCGATCCGCGCCAGCGTCAGCGCCGTCGGCGTCTTGCCGGCGCCGCCGACGACGTAATTGCCGACGCAGATCACCGGCACCGGGGCGGTCGACTTCGGCGCGCGGCGCATTCGACGGCCGGCGACATGGCCGTAGAGCGCCGCGACCGGCGCCAGCAGCAGCGACGGAACCGAAAGGCGCTGAAGCGACCAGAAGCGCGGCGCCGAGATCACCGGGGCGTCCCTCCGTCGCCGGGGGCGTGGCCCCGGTCCTGCAGCCGCGCTGAGATCGCCAGCGGCTCCAGATGTGGCACCAGCGCCCGCATCGTCGCGTCGAGGGCGCCGGTGAAGGGCGTCAGCGCCTCGGCCGCCTTGGTGGCGCGGCGGCGCATCGCGGTCGGATCGGCGAAGAGATCGTCGAGCACCTTGGCGAGCTGCTCCGAGCTGCGGATCACCTCGGCGCGGCCGCTGCGGTCGAGGGCGGCGTAGATCTCGGCGGCGTTGTGCACATGCGGGCCATGCAGGATGGCGACGTCGAGCTGTACCGCCTCGATCGGATTGTGGCCGCCGACCGGCACCAGCGTGCCGCCGATGAAGGCGATCGGCGCAACCCGGTAGAAGATGCCGAGTTCGCCGAGCGTGTCGGCCAAGTAGATGTCGGTCTCGGCCGTGATCGGCTCGTCGAGGCTGCGCTGCGCCACGACGAGGCCCCGGGCCGCGAGCTGCTCGCGGATCGCGGCGCCGCGCACGGGATGGCGCGGCACGATAATGGTGAGGAGATCCGGCCGGCGATGGCGCAGCACCTTGTGCGCCGCGGCGATCACTTCTTCCTCCCCCTCATGCGTCGAAGCGGCGACGAACACCGAGCGGCCGTCGACCTGGCGCTGGAAGCGCTCGACCATGTCGGGCGCCGCATGCGGCGGCGGCACGTCGAATTTCAGATTGCCGGTGACGCGGACATCGCGGATGCCGAGCGCGGCCAGGCGCTTGCCGTCGCCCTCGCTCTGCGCCAGCGACATCGTCACGCTGCCGAACAGATTGTCGCGACCATTGGCGAGCTTCTGCCAGCGCGCGAAGGAGCGCTCCGACATGCGCGCATTGACGAAGACATGCGGGATGCCGCGCTTCACCAGCCGGCCCATGGTGGCTGGCCAGATCTCCGATTCGACCGAGAGCGCGAGGTCCGGCTTCCAGTGGTCGAGGAAGCGGTCGATGAAGGGGGCGATGTCGAGCGGCGCATACTGGTGCAGCGCGCCCTTGGGCAGTCGCCGCGCCGCCTCGGCGGCACTCGTCACCGTGATGGTGGTGAAGAGGACGTTGACCCCCTCCTCGACGATGCGGCGGACGAGCGGCAGCACGGCGTTGGTCTCGCCGACGCTCGCCGCATGGATCCAGACCAGCGGCCCGGCCGGTCGGGCGACGCCGGCCCGGCCATAGCGTTCGCCGCGCCGGGCGCGGTCTTCCTTGCCCCGGCGCGTCCGGTAGGCAAGCAGCAGCGGCACCAGAGGGCGCGCCAGGTGGCCGGCAAGACGATAGGCGGTCAGGGCCGGCCCCGGGCGCTCAGACATTCGGTTTGCCGACGCGCTGATAGGCCCGTTCGGTCACGCGGTTGAGCTCGCTCTCGAGCTCCTGCCGCTTCTGCTCCACCAGCTCGTCGTCGGCGTCGTCCGGCACGTAGATCGGCGAGCCGAACACGCAGATGCCCTTGCTGAAGGGCAGGTTCACCGTCGTGCGGTCCCAGTTGCGGATGACGAAATGCCGGCTGGTGGCGACGGCGACCGGCACGATCGGCCGGCCGGAAGCGCGCGCCAGCATGACGATGCCGGGGCCGGCGCGGCGCGATCGCTGGTTGGAGAGATCGGCCGTCATCGCGACGGTGGCGCCCTGCGCCAGCGCCGCCTTCATCTCGAGGAAGCCGCGCAGGCCGCCCTTCTCGATGACGCGCGAGGCCGAGCGCGCGGCGGAGGCGCGCACCGTGCCGAGGCCGAGGCTCTCGGCGGCGATCGCGTTGATCTCGCCGTCGCGATGGCGCGAGATCATGACGCGGACATCATGGCCCTCGCGGCGGATGAACGGCACCATCAGGTGCTGGCCGTGCCACATGGCGACGATGCCCGGCAGCAGGTGGCCGAAATATTCGTAGGGTTCGCTCGGCTCGAATTCGAGCGTGCTGGTGCGGCGCACGAAACGCAGATACGCCGCCGCCGAGCGGCCGGCGAGCCGGGTCACCGCGTCCGAAGTCGCAATCCTCTTCAAGAGGCTTGGGCGCTTGTTGTGCCTCTTTGCCTGTGCGTCCGCCAAATCCGATCTGTCCCTTCCGGCGCCGCGACCTCGCGGCGGTTATGATGTCCGCCACGAGCGCCGCGGCGCGAAGGCGGAGTGGCTCAGCCCGCTGTTGCGTCGGGCTCGAGCAGCCTGTGCAGATGCACGATGAAATAGCGCGTCTGGGCGCTGTCGACCGAGCCCTGCGCCGCCTGCTTCCAGGCGTCATAGGCGGTCTTGTAGTTCGGATAGATGCCGACGATGTCGAGCTTCGACAGATCGGCGAATTCCATCGCTCCGACCGAGCTCAATTCACCGCCAAAGACCAGATGCAGCAGCTGCTTGTCCGTACCGGGCATAAGTCGACGTCTCCTTGTCAAAACCGGTGTCGCACGTATCTAGCGCGCGGCGGGCCCCGAGGCCGGATGATCGGCCTCGGCCTCCGCGATGATGGTCTCCGTCGCCGCGGCGAGCGCAGGCGTCGAGGCAATCAGGGCCGGATGGCGCGGCTCCGCGCCATTGAAACGGAGCCGCGCGCCTTCGAGGTCGCGCAGCGTTCCGCCAGCTTCGTGCACCAAAAGGTCCACTGCCGCAAGGTCCCAATCATAGGCGCCGGGACGTGCCGTCGCGACATCCACACGGCCGGCCGCGACCAGCGCGAAACGATAGGCGAGCGACGGGGTGAAGCGGCGCTCGTTGGCGTCCATGCCATGCGCCGCCATCGCCCGCAGATGCCGCGCCGGCCCGGCGATGCGGGCGCCTTCGAGCGTCGCGCGGCCGCTGACGGAAAGCCGCTCGCCGTTCAGCCGCGCCCCCTGCCCCGCGACGCCCTCGAACAGCTCGTCGCGCACCGGCGCATAGAGGGCGGCCGCGACCGGCGCATCCGCTTCCACCACCGCGACCGAGACGCACCAGTCGGGATGACCGTCGATGAAGCCGCGCGTGCCGTCGATCGGATCGACGACGAAGACGCGGTGTCGCGACAGCCGGTCCGGCGTGTCGACGCTTTCCTCGGAGAGCCAGCCATAATCCGGCCGCGCCGCCGTCAGCGTCGTGCGCAGATAATGGTCGGCGGCGAGATCGGCCTCGCTCACCGGCGAGCTGGCGCCCTTGATCCACACCTTCGGATCGCGCTTGAAATAGCCGAGCGCGATGCGCCCGGCCTCGCGCGCCGCCGCGACGATCAGCGCGAGATCCGCATCCCTGTCCGACACCCGCTCAACGTCCGGCAATCATCATGCCCTCGATCGCCACGGTCGGCGCGTTGAAGGCGTAGCGATAGTCGAGGTCGCTGGCGGGGATCAGGCGGCGGAACATGTCGCGCATATTGCCGGCGATGGTGATCTCGCTCACCGCCTCGGCGAGCTTGCCGCCACGAATGCGATAGCCGCTGGCGCCGCGGCTGTAGTCGCCCGTCACGCCATTGGCGCCGTGGCCGATCAGCTCGGTGACGTAGAGGCCCTCGCCGATCTCGGCGATCAGCGCCTCCGGCGTCTTGTCGCCCGGCAGCAGCGTCAAATTGGTGGCGCTCGGATGCGGGTTGCTGCCGCCGCCAACCGCGCGGCCGTTGGTCTCCAGCCCCAGCTCGCGCGCCGTGGCGCTGTCGAGGAACCAGCGCTGCAGCACGCCGTCGGCGATCAGGTCGAACGGCTCCGACGCCACGCCCTCGCCGTCGAACGGGCGCGAGGCGAGGCCGCGGATGCGGTGCGGATCGTCGGTGATGCGGATGCCCGGCGCGAAGATAGCCTCGCCGAGCGCCTTCTGCAGGAAGCTCGACTTGCGGGCGATGGCGCCGCCATTGACCGCGCCGGCGAGATGGCCGAGCAGGCTGACGGCGACGCGCGGATCGTAGACGACGGTAGCCTGGCCGGTCGGCATCTGGGTCGGGTTCAGACGGCGGACGGCGCGCTCGGCGGCACTGCGGCCGATCTCGGCCGGATCCGGCAGGTCGCCCGCATGGATCTTGCCGACGCTGTCATAGTCGCGCTCCATGCCCGTGCCCTCGCCGGCGATCGCCGTGGCCGAGACGCTGTGGCGCGAGCCGAGATAGGAGCCGGTGAAGCCGTGCGACGTCACCAGCACGGCGCCGGAGAGCGACCAGCCGGCCGAGGTGCCGCCCGACTTCGAGACGCCGGGCACGGCGAGCACCGCGCCTTCGGCCCGCGTCGCGCGCTCGATCAGCGCCTCGACGGAGGGAACGGCCGGATCGAGCAGGTCGAGCTCGGGAAAGGAGCGGGCGAGCCGATCGGACGGCGCGAGGCCGGCGAAGCGATCCTCCGGCGCGACCTTCGCCATGGCGACGGCCCGCTCGGCAAGCTCGGCCGCCGGCGACAGGCCGTTGGTCGAGACGCTGGCGTGGCGGCTGCCGATGAAGACGCGCAGCGCCAGTTCATCGCCCTCCGAACGCCCGGTTTCCTCGACCGCGCCGTTGCGGATATCGACGGAAAGGCCGATCCGGCGGAAGGCGACGGCATCGGCGGCGTCGGCGCCGGCCCGCTTCGCGGCTTCGACAAGCTGGGCGGCGGTTTCGACGAGGCGGGTCTGGTCAGGCAGGGCGGTCATGGGTACGTCTCCGTTACCCCTTGTGTAGGGATCGCGAGCGCGAGCGACAACCCCGGCGACAATCCGGCGCGGCTGCCACAGCCGCCGATGCGCCGCTTGCTAACCGGCGGACTTGGCCCCATCGTGGCGCCACCCATTCCTCCACATAGCGAGGCCGCATGGCGGTCGATACCCAGGGAACCGATCTCGTCCAGCTGGTGGCGCTCCTGGGCGCCGCCGTCATTGCCGTGCCGATCTCCAAGCGGCTGGGGCTCGGCACCGTGCTCGGCTATCTCGCCGCCGGCCTGGTCATCGGCCCCTACGGGCTCCGCCTGTTCACCGACCCGCAGGCGATCCTGCATGTCGCGGAACTGGGCGTGGTGCTTTTCCTGTTCATCATCGGACTGGAGATGCGCCCGTCGCGGCTCTGGAGCCTGCGCGGCGAGATCTTCGGCCTCGGCGTGGCGCAGGTCGCCGCCTGCGGCGCGCTCCTGACCGGGCTCGGCGTCGTCGCCGGCTTCGATCCGGCGGTCGCCTTCATCGCCGGCATGGGCTTCGTGCTCTCCTCCACCGCCATCGTCATGCAGATCCTCGAAGAGCGCGGCGATACGGCGACCCCGGCCGGCCAGCGGGTGATCTCGATCCTGCTGCTCGAAGACCTCGCCATCGTGCCACTACTGGCGATCGTCGCCCTCCTCGGCGCGCATGGCGCCGTCGAGCCGGACCAGTCGCGCTGGCTGTCGATCGCCATCGCCATCGGCTCGCTCGCGGCCCTGATCGCCGCCGGGCGCTGGCTGCTCAACCCCATGTTCCGCATCCTCGCCAATGTGCAGGCGCGCGAGGTGATGACGGCGGCGGCGCTGCTCGTCGTGCTCGGCGCGGCGCTCGCCATGCAGATCGGCGGCCTGTCGATGGCGATGGGCGCCTTCCTCGCCGGCGTGCTCCTGTCGGAATCGAGCTTCCGCCACCAGCTCGAGGCCGATATCGAGCCGTTCCGCGGCATCCTGCTCGGCCTGTTCTTCCTGAGCGTCGGCATGTCGCTCGATCTCGGCGTGATCGCGCGCGACTGGCGGCTGATCGCCTTCGGCGTCGTCGCCTACATGCTCCTGAAGGGGCTCGGCATCTATGTCGTCGCCCGCCTGCTCAAGGCCGATCACGCCGAGGCGCTGACGCGGGCGGCGCTGCTCGCGCAAGGCGGCGAGTTCGCCTTCGTGCTCTATGCCGCCGCCACCAATGCCGGCATCTTCAGCCGCGACGTCAATGCCATGCTCACGGCGACGGTCATCATCTCCATGGCGCTGACGCCGCTCGGCGTGCTGGCGCTGAAATGGATCCTGCCGCCGCCGAAGCCGGAAGAGCTGGAGGAGGATTTTGACGGCGCCGGCGGCCGCGTCCTGATGATCGGCTTCGGCCGCTTCGGCCAGATCTCGGCGCAGTTCCTGCTCGCCGAGGGCGTCGACGTGACGGCGATCGATTCCGACGCCGAGATGATCCGGGCCGCCTCGCGCTTCGGCTTCAAGGTCTATTTCGGCGACGGAACCCGGCTCGACGTGCTGCGCGCCGCCGGCATCGAGCGCTCGCAGATCGTCGCCATCTGCACCAACGGGCCCGAAGTGACCGACCGCATCGTCGAGCTGATCCAGTCGGAATTCCCCTTCGTGCAGCTCTATGTCCGCTCCTACGACCGCCGCCATACGCTGCGGCTGCTCAACAAGGGCGTGAACTACCAGATCCGCGAGACGCTGGAATCCGCCTTCAGCTTCGGCGGCGCGACGCTGGCCGGCCTCGGCATCGAGGACGAGCGCATTGCCGAGATCGAGGACAATCTGCGCGCCCGCGACGCCGACCGGCTCGCCAACCAGCAGCTCGGCGGCCTGATGACGGCCGGCCGCGACATCCGCGCCCAGACCGTGCAGCCGGAACCGCTGACGGTCCCGCGCCGCGAGGCAAAGTCGCTCAACAAGCAGACCGCGCCGGCGACGTCGGATTCGGAGGACTGAGGGGCTCCTTTCTTGAACCTCCCCCCCTGAGGGGAGGGTTCGGGCCGGCGCCCGTTGTCCAAAGGCGGTTCCGCATTCCCTAAACCGCCGTCCCACGCTCGCCGTCATCCCTGCGAAAGCAGGGATCCATGCAGCCGAGAAATGGGGAATTGGCGCACAAATCGCGGCAGCGAGGCCGCTGAGGGATGGATCCCGGGTCAAGCCCGGGATGACGGCGAGCGGGGGGAGCGGCCGGCCGGCTCGGCCTAGCCCATCCCCCCAAACGAAACGAGGCGCGGCCTTGCGGTCGCGCCTCGAAATCGTGACGGATGTCTGCCGGATCAGCTCTCGTGCGGGCCGACGCGGACGACGAGGTTGGTGCCGGTCGAGAACATCTTCTGCGACGCCTGCTTCACGTCCTCGAGCGTCACCGCCTCGACCAGCGCGTTGCGCTTCTCGACATAGTCGATGCCGAGATCCTCCAGCGCGATGCCGAGCAGCTGCCGGGCGATCTTGGAGGAGGAATCGAAGCGCAGCGCATAGGAGCCGGTCAGGAAGCTCTTCGCCTTGGCGAGTTCGTCTTCCGTCGGGCCGTCCTTGGCGAGGCGGGCCATCTCGCTCTTGATCAGGTCGACGGTCTCGCCGGCGCGGTCGGCGCGCGTCGCCGTGCTGCCGACGATGACGGCCGAATGGCGCGACGGCATCAGCATGGTGCCGACCGAATAGGCGAGGCCCCGGCGCTCGCGCACTTCCTCGTACAGACGGGACGAGAAGGTGCCGCCGCCGAGAATGTGGTTGGCGACGAACGACGCCATGAAGTCGGGGGCGGAGCGCGCCGGTCCGGGACCGCCGAAGCGGATCACGGTCTGCGGGTTCGGCATGTCGATGTCGATATTGCCGCCCTTCGGCTCGACGTCGGCGATCTTGGCGAGGTCGGCCTTGGCCGGCAGCGGGCCGAACACCTCGTCGAGCATCGTCGAGACACCCTTGGCGTCGATGGCGCCGACGACGACGACCTTCAGATTGTCGCGGGCGAAGGTCTTGTCGTGATAGGCGCGGAGGTCGGCGGCGGTGATCGCCGTGACGCTTTCGATCGTGCCGTCGCCCGGCTGGCCATAGGGATGACCCGGATAGGCGGCCGCACGCATGGCGTCGCCGGCAACCGATTCGGGCTGCTTCTTGGCCTCGTTGATGCCGATGGTGATCTGCGAGCGGATGCGCTCCACCGGTTCGGCGTCGAAGCGCGGTTTCTGCACGGCGAGCGCCAGCAGGTCGAACGCCGCGGCCTTGTTCTCCTCCAGCGTCTTCAGCGTGCCGAAGAACTCGTCGCGGCCCGCGTCGAAGGACAGGCTGATCGAGAGATCGTCGAGCTTGGCCTGGAAGGCCTTGCTGTCGATGTCGCCGGCGCCCTCGTCGAGAAGGCCGGAGAGCATGTTGGCGACGCCGGGCTTCGCCGCCGGATCCTGGGCCGTGCCGCCCGAGAAGGCGAAGTTCACGGCGATGATCGGAACGGCATAGTCCTCGACCAGCCACGCCTCGACGCCGCCGGGACTGACGACGCGCTGGATCTCCATCGCCTGGCTCACCGGGGCGAGCAGGACGAGACCGACGAACGCGAGGCTCGCTCGCGAAAACAGATTGGCCATCATGTCATTCCCCCGTCATTAGCTGCGGCCATCGGCCGGCGCAGGCAAAAGGGACCCCGCGACCGAGCGGCGCTTGTCGAGATACTTCTCCGCCACCTTGGCGACGTCGGCGAGCGTGACGGCGTCGACCCGGCGGGTCCAGTCCTGCACGTCCTCCAGCGACTGGCCGTTGATCATGGCCGAGCCGAAGATGCGGGCAAGCATCGCCTGGTTGTCCTGGCTGTAGATTGTCGCGGCGCGGGTCCGCTTCTTGGCCAGAGCCAGCTCTTCCGCCGTGATGCCGTGTGCGCGGACCTCGGCGAGGACGGCGTCGACAGCCGCGCTCACCTTGTCGAGCGAGACATCGCCGCGCGGCGTCGCGTAGAAGCCGAGCTTGCCGTAGTCGAGGCCGTCGCCGGAGAAATAGGCGCCGGCGCTGCTCGCCAGGCCCTGCTCCACGACGAGGCTGCGATAGAGGCGGCTCGTGGCGCCACTGCCGATGACGTCGGCGAGGATGTCGAGCGCCTCGGCTTCGCCGCGCTGGCCCGATGTGTAAGACGGCGCCAGATAGACCTGGGTCCAGGACGGCTGGCTGACCCGCTGGTCCCGCAGCACGACGTTGCGCTCGGTCAGCGGCTCGGGCTCCTTCGGCCGGTTGCGCGGCGCGGGCTCGGCCCGGCGCGGCAGCTTGCCATAGGTCTCCTCGGCGAGCTTCTTCACCTCGTCCGCCGTGACGTCGCCCGCAACGACGAGGATGGCGTTGTTCGGCGTGTAGTAGCGCTCGTACTGGCCGACGGCGTCCTCGCGCGTCAGCCCGGCCATCTCATGCGCCCAGCCGATGATCGGAATGCCGTAGGGGTGATTCTGGAACAGCGCCGCGTCCATCGCCTCGGAGAGCTGCGCGCCCGGATTGTTGTCCGTGCGCATCCGCCGCTCCTCGAGGATGACGTCGCGCTCCGGCAGCACGACCGGATCGGTCAGCTGCAGGCCCTGCATGCGATCGGCCTCGAAGCCCATCACCATGCCGAGCTGATCCTTGGCGACGGTCTGGTAATAGGAGGTCGCGTCGGCGGTGGTGAAGGCGTTCTCGACGCCGCCGACTTCCGACACCTTGGCCGAGAACTCGCCGGCCGGATGCGCCTTCGTGCCCTTGAACATCAGATGCTCAAGAAAATGCGCGATGCCGGACTTGCCGTGCGGGTCGTCGGCGGCGCCGATCTTGTACCACATCATGTGGGTGACGATCGGGGCGCGATGATCGGGGATCACCACGACGTCGAGCCCGTTGGCGAGCCGGAACGTGCTGGCGTCAGGCGCGATGCGCGGCAATTTGCCGGCTTCGGTCTGCGCCGGAACGGGCGCCTTGCTCTCGGCGAAGGAAGGAGCTGCCATGCCGATGGTAACGGCGATGAACAGGGCGGCTGGTCCGCACTTTCGCGCAGCCAGAGTCTTCTGGAAGATAGAGGCCATTCACCCTCGATTTGGTCGGCGTGCCAGTCTCGAGGGCGACGGTATGCAGCACTTGCGGCCAGATTGCGACAATATTGTCGCAATCAAACATTAAATTTTAGAAAGACCAGCTGACTGTCGCCGGCCTGCCGCGTCTCCAGCCGCTCGAGGCGCGGAATCTCGCCGATTTCGGCCTTCGCCTCTTCCTCCAGCACGACGAGCGCGCCGGGCGCGAGCCAGTTGCCCTCGACCGCCGACCGCAGCGCCAGCTCGCCGAGGCCGCGCCCATAGGGCGGGTCGGCGAAGACGAGCTGGAACGGCTCGACGGTGCCGGCCGGGCCGAGCTTGGTGGCGTCGCGACGCAGCAGCTTCGTCCGCCCCGTCAGCCCGAACGCCTCGATATTGTCGCGGATCAGGCCGCGCGCCTCGACGCCCTCTTCAACGAAGATCGCGTAGCGCGCGCCGCGCGACACCGCCTCGAGGCCGAGCGCGCCGGTGCCGGCGAAGAGATCGAGCACGCGCGCATCGACGACGATGTCGTCATAGGCATGCGCCAGCACGTTGAAGAGGCTTTCACGCAGCCGGTCGGCGGTCGGCCGGATCGTCTGCGTGCGCGGTGCCGCGAGCGCGCGGCCACGAAACTCACCGGCGACGATCCGCACGACCCGATCCACCCGTCCTGTTGCCCGATCCACCCGGTCCCCTGCCCGGACCGGACGGCTTGCCGCCGCCGGATCCGCCGGGGCGACCACCCGACCTGCCGCCGCCGCGCGGCTTGTCGCCGTCCGGGTTGCGGCCCGTCACCGGGCGCTTGTCGAAGGAGCGGCCGAGCTTCGGCCCACCTTTACCGCCACCGCTCTTGACCAGCCCGCCACGCGGACCGCGCGCCGGCTTGTCGTCGTCGCGATTGCGGCCTGTGACCGGACGCGCATTGCGCAGGCTGCCCTCGAAGCGACGGCCATCCTGGAACTCGCGACGATCGCCCTCGCCGCCTTCGTTCCGGCCCCTGCCCCGCGAAGCGCCGCGATGCGAGGATCTCGACGGCGCCTCCGCCTCGGCGGCACGCTCGCCACGGCCGTGACGGCCCTCGCCCCGAGGCGCCCGCCCCTCGGCCGGACGCTCGTCGCGGGAACGCCTGTCCCCTCGCGGCTCGGCGCCCGAACGGCCCCGTCCCTCGCCCTTCGGCGCGGCGCCCGGACGGCCGCCACGGCGACCGCCTGATTCCGCCTCGTCGACGCGCTCGGTGACGATCCGCGACGGACGCTCGCCCATCGGCTTCACCTGCGCCAGCGGCTTGATCGGCCCCCGGCGGATGGTCCGGCCGCCGGCCTTGCGATTGCTGCGGCGGGCGGCTTCCTCTTCCTCGCGCAGCGGCGCGTCGAAATCGGCGCCACTTTCACGGGCGAGCTTCTCGCCGAGCTGGTCGCGCAGCACGCGGCCCTTGATCTCGACGGCCTCGCCCTCGGCGAGATCGCCGAGCTGGAACGGGCCATAGGAAACGCGGATCAGGCGGTTGACGTCGAGGCCGATGCTCGCGAGCACCTTCTTCACCTCTCGGTTCTTGCCCTCGCGCAGGCCGATCGTCGCCCAGATGTTCGAGCCCTGGACGCGGTCGAGCGTTCCCTCGATGGCGCCATACATGACGCCGTCGATCGCCACGCCGTCCTTCAGCTTGTCGAGGTCGGGCTGCAGGATGTCGCCCCAGGCGCGGACGCGGTAGCGCCGCATCCAGCCGGTCGACGGCAGTTCGAGGACACGCGCGAGCCCGCCATCATTGGTGAGCAGCAGCAGGCCCTCGGTGTTGATGTCGAGGCGGCCGACGGCGATCACGCGCGGCAGGTGTTCCGGCAGCGATTCGAACACGGTCGGGCGACCCTCGGGGTCGTGCGCGGTGGTCACCAGGCCCTTCGGCTTGTGGTAGAGCCACAGCCGCGTCCGCTCCTTGGTCGGCAGCGGCTCGTCATCGACCGTCACGCGGTCGTTCGGGCCGACATTCACGGCCGGGCTGGTCAGGACGCGGCCATTGATGGCGACGCGTCCCTCTTCGATCAATCGTTCAGCATCCCGACGCGAGCAGAGGCCGGCCCGCGCCAAAACCTTGGCGATGCGGGCGTCCTGTGCGTCGTCTTGCGCGGCGCTGTCCTTCGTGCGTTTCTGCGGCGGCTTCATTCGATCCATCCTTGAAACGGATCCTTAGATCATTTTGCAGCCGGGTGGATACCGCTAGATGCAAACTAAATGCGACAAGTCGAAATTGGCAGGACGAACAGGGCGATGCGAGGGGAACTGAACGGCGCGACGAACTCCTTCATGAGCGTCGCTCTGGAGGAGGCGCGGAAGGCCGCTGCCCGTGGCGAGGTGCCGATCGGCGCCGTCATCGTCCGCGACGGCGTCGTCCTCGCCGCCGACGGCAACCGCACGCTCGAACTGAACGATCCGACCGCGCATGCCGAGACGCTGGTGATCCGCGCCGCCTGCGCCGAGCTCGGCTCGCAGCGCCTGCCGGACTGCGATCTCTATGTGACGCTGGAGCCCTGCCCGATGTGCGCGGCGGCGATCTCGTTCGCCCGCATCCGCCGGCTCTATTACGGCGCCGCCGATCCGAAGGGCGGCGCAGTCGAGAGCGGTGTCCGCCTCTACAGCCAGCCGACCTGCCACCACGCCCCGGAAGTCTATGAAGGCATTGCCGAAAGCCACGCGGCCGAGATGCTGCGGACGTTCTTTCGGGAACGGCGATAGACGCCCCTCAAGGAAACCGCTCAGGCGGCGGAGCTGTCCAGCATCCGCCTTCCGGCCGCCGCGGCGCTCGTCTCGGCGTGGCGGCAGCAGATCACCCGCAGCAGCGAGGCGAAATTGCCGATCTCGCCGCGGAGTTCCACGACCTCGTCATAGAGCACCGACAGGAAGCGCCCCGTCGGCATCTGTTGGCTGGCCGCGATCTCGTCGAGCCGCGACCAGAACATGGCTTCGAGCCGGACGCTGGTGACGACGCCGGCGATGCGGACGGACCGCGTCACCGGCGCGAACAGCTCGGGATCCGTCGACGCGAAGATCTGACACACAGGCGCACCTCCCCCTTGGATTGCGCGCCCGGGCCGATCAGGCGTGGCTGATCTTGGTGCCGAGCAGCGCCAGGAACTGCCCCATCCAGGCCGGATGAGCGGGCCAGGCCGGCGCAGTGACGAAGATATCGTCGGTGATCGCGCCGCTGATGGCAATATCGGCATACTTGCCGCCGGCGAGCCGCACTTCCGGCGCGCAGGCCGGATAGGCCGAGATCGTCTTGTCGCGGATAACGTCGGCGGCGGCGAGCACCTGGGCGCCATGGCAGACTGCGGCGATCGGCTTGCGCGCGGCGACGAAGTCCTTGACCAGCGCGATGACGCGGTCGTCGAGGCGCAGATATTCCGGCGCCCGGCCGCCCGGGATGACGAGCGCGTCATAGTCGCTCGCCTTGACGGTGGCGAAGTCGGTGGTCAGCGCGAAATTGTGGCCGCGCTTCTCGGAATAGGTATGGTCGCCCTCGAAATCATGGATCGCGGTCGCGACCTTGCCGTCGGCCGGCTTGTTGGGGGCGGCGGCCGACACCTCGTGGCCGACGGCGGCCAGAAGCTGGAACGGCACCATCACTTCATAGTCCTCGACATAGTCGCCGACGAGAAACAGGATCTTCTTGGCCATGGCGGTCTCCTCCACACGAACCTCAGCGCCGAGACCGTAGCGAGCCGGAACGCCGGAGAGGTAACACCCCCATACTACTGCGCCGGAGGCGAGCCTCGCGGATCAGCCAGAGTGTCGGATGGCGATCAACCGACCTTTTCCGCCAGCCACGTCTTGATCAGCGACTGATACGGCACGTCGCGCTTGTTGGCCTCCACCTTGATCCGGTCTAGCAGGCTCACCGGCAGGCGCAGCGAGATCGAGGTCGTGCTTGGCTTCAGGTTGGGCAGCACCACCCGTTCGGCCTTGCCCCAGTCGACATAATCAGTCGAGTCGTGGCTTTCCCAGAAGGCGCGCTCCTCCGCCTCGTCCTTGAAGGAAGGAATGGGTTCAAGCTTCTTGCTCATAGCGCCTCCTTTCCCGCTCGCTCATGTCGCGGGCAGAAATAATGCGGATCGACGTGTCATCGGCGCGCAAGGTGAAACTCACATGCAGTCGCCGGCCGGCATTGGTAACGCCCAAGGCGTGGAGCCTGATCTCCAGGTGGCTATGGGCCGCATCGTCCACGACCAGAAGCGGCTGATTGAAGAACACCTCTTCCGACTCCGCCACCGACACGCCGTGCTTGTCGGCGTTCTTCGTCAGATTTCCCTGATCCCAGTCGAAGCCGACGATGCGAGTGAATTCGATCATCCGCGTATATTACCATCATATACGGAGACTGGCATCCTCCACGAATCGTCCCCAGCCTGGGCCATGCGCAAAAGAAAAGGGCGCGGCTTGCGCCGCGCCCTTCGTAGACTTGAGGACAGGACTTCTTAGAAGTCCATGCCGCCCATGCCGCCGCCCGGAGGCATAGCGGGCATGCCGCCGTCCTTCTTCGGCTTGTCGGCGATGAGCGCCTCGGTCGTGACGATCAGCGAGGACACGGAAGCCGCGTCCTGCAGAGCCGTGCGGACGACCTTGGTCGGGTCGATGATGCCGGCCGCGACGAGGTCGACGAAGGTCTCCGTCTGGGCGTCGAAGCCGAAGGTGTCACCCTTGCCTTCGAGAACCTTCGAGACGACGATCGAACCCTCGACGCCGGAATTCTCGGCGATCTGACGGATCGGAGCCTCGAGAGCGCGGAGAACGATCTTGATGCCGGCATTGATGTCGGCGTTGTCGCTCTTCAGCTTCTCGACGGCCTTCTTGGCGCGCAGCAGAGCCGTGCCGCCGCCCGGGACGATGCCTTCTTCGACAGCGGCGCGGGTTGCGTTCAGCGCGTCGTCGACGCGGTCCTTGCGCTCCTTGACTTCGACTTCCGTCGCGCCGCCGACGCGGATGACCGCGACGCCGCCTGCGAGCTTGGCGAGACGCTCCTGGAGCTTCTCCTTGTCGTAGTCCGACGTCGTCTCTTCGATCTGAGCCTTGATCTGGTTGACGCGGGCTTCGATCTCTTTCTTCTTGCCGTTGCCGTCAACGATGGTCGTGTTCTCCTTGGAGATCGTGACCTTCTTGGCGCGGCCGAGCTGGGCGAGCGTGACGTTCTCGAGCTTGATGCCGAGATCTTCCGAGATGACCTGGCCGGCCGTCAGGACAGCGATGTCCTCGAGCATGGCCTTGCGACGATCACCGAAGCCCGGAGCCTTGACGGCTGCGACCTTCAGGCCGCCACGGAGCTTGTTGACGACGAGCGTGGCCAGGGCCTCGCCTTCGACGTCTTCCGAGATGATCAGCAGCGGCTTGCCCGACTGGACGACGGCTTCCAGGACCGGAAGGATCGCCTGCAGGTTGCCGAGCTTCTTCTCGTGCAGGAGGATGTAGGGGTCGTCCAGCTCGGTGACCATCTTCTCGGCGTTGGTCACGAAGTACGGCGACAGGTAGCCGCGGTCGAACTGCATGCCTTCGACGACTTCGAGCTCGGTCTCGGCGGTCTTGGCTTCCTCGACGGTGATGACACCCTCGTTGCCGACCTTCTGCATCGCCGAAGCGATCATCTGGCCGATTTCCTTCTCGCCATTGGCGGAGATGGTGCCGACCTGAGCGACTTCCTCGGAGGTCTTGATCTTCTTCGAACGCTGCACGAGATCCTTGACGGCCTCGGCGACGGCGAGATCGATACCGCGCTTCAGGTCCATCGGGTTCATGCCGGCGGCGACGAACTTGGCGCCTTCCTTGACGATCGCCTGAGCGAGAACCGTCGCGGTGGTGGTGCCGTCACCAGCCTTGTCGTTGGTCTTGGAAGCGACTTCGCGAACCAGCTGGGCGCCGAGGTTCTCGAACTTGTCCTCGAGCTCGATCTCCTTGGCGACGGAGACGCCGTCCTTGGTGATGCGGGGCGCGCCGAACGACTTCTCAATGACGACGTTGCGGCCCTTCGGGCCGAGCGTCACCTTGACGGCGTTGGCAAGGATGTCGACGCCGCGCAGCAGCTTTTCGCGCGCGTCAGCGGAGAACTTTACGTCTTTAGCAGCCATGGAATGAGCTCCTTAGAGGTTGTGCCGGACAGGAATAAATCGCGTTCAGGGAAACCCTGCGCGACTTACTTGCCCTTGCCCTTGCCTTCGATGATGCCGAGGATGTCCGACTCCTTCATGATCAGGAGCTCTTCACCGTCGATCTTGACTTCCGTGCCCGACCACTTGCCGAACAGGATACGGTCGCCGGCCTTGACGTCGAGAGCGACGAGCTTGCCAGCGTCGTCACGCGTACCGGTGCCGACGGCGACGACTTCGCCTTCCTGCGGCTTTTCCTTGGCGGTGTCCGGGATGATGATGCCGCCGGCGGTCTTCTCTTCCGACGCAACGCGACGGACGACGACGCGGTCGTGCAGAGGACGGAATGCCATGTTTGATCTCTCCTCGCGTGCAGGGCGATCCGGTGCGGACCGCCCGCCAATGTGGGGTGCATTAGCACTCACCGGGGGTGAGTGCTAGCAGGCCAGCCCGATCTAGGAGCCGGGGTCCGCATTGTCAAGGAGACCGCAAGAGCGCGACGGGAGGATTTTTCCATCCTCCGGAGGCGGCTGACGCCCCCGCCTCGGCCGTTTTCCTAAGCCGCCTCACACCCATTCCGGGCTGGGCGTCTCGCGGCCGAGCGCGTCGACCGCCAGTTCGAGGCGCTGCATGAAGCCCTCGCCCGCGCCGGTCATCGCCTCGCCGACCACGACGTCGCAGAAGAATGGGACGGGAAGATGGTCGCCCTTCGGCAACACCTTGCCGAAGCCGCGCAGGAAGACCGGCAGGACGGGAATGTCCGGCCGGCGCCGGGCGATGTGGCCGACGCCGCGCTTGAACGCCTGGCGCATCTCCGGCTCGCCGCGCGAGCCCTCGGGGAAGATGATCAGGATGTCGCCGGCATCGAGGGCGGCGAGCGCCTGCGCCAGCGGATCGACGCCGCCCCTGCCCGAGCCGCGCTCGATCGGCAGGATGCCGATCAGGTCGACGGCGAGCCATTTCAGCCAGCGGTTCTGCAGGAAATAATCGGCGGCGGCGACGGCGCGCACCTTCCTGAGCTTGGCGAGCGGAAACAGCGACATCAGCGCCAGCGTGTCGAGATGGCTGTTGTGGTTGGCGGCGATGATCACCGGGCCATCCTTCGGCAGCCGCTCGCGATGCCGGACGGAGAGCCCGATCGCGACCAGGAGGAACGGCCGCACGAGGAGCGCGAAGAAGGCAAGACGCAGGAAATCGCGAGGGGTCATGCGCGTCTCAGAAATAGAAATAGCGGACGGCATGGAAGAAGACCGGCGCGGTGAAGACGAGGCTGTCGATGCGGTCGAGGATGCCGCCATGGCCGGGCAGGATGGTGCCGGTATCCTTGATGCCGAGGTCGCGCTTCACCGCCGACATGACGATGTCGCCGAAGAAGCCGGCGGTCGCCAGCAGCACGCCGATCGCGGCGGCCTGCGGCAGGCCGATCGGAGTCAGGATCGGTGCCAGCGCCATCGAGAGCAGCGTCGTCGCGATCAGGCCGCCGACAAAACCCTCGACGGTCTTGTTGGGCGACACCTTGGGCGTGATCTTGCGCCTGCCGAAGCGGCGGCCGGCAAGGAACTGGGCGACGTCGTTGAACTCGGTCGCGATCAGCAAAAAGATCAACAATCCGGGCCCCATGCCGGAGGGCGCGCCGGGCGGTGGCAGGACCAGCAGATAGGCGGCGTGGCTGACGGAGAAGACCGTGATCATCAGCCCCCAGTGCAGCGTGCCGGCGGCCCTGAGGAAGCCCTGCGTCTCGCCGCGCAGCACCATGGCGGCCGGCAGGATCAGGAACATGTAGACGGGGATGAAGATCACGAACATGCCGTACCAGCCGATGCCGACCCAGTAGTACTGGATTGGCACGCAGAGATAGGCGACGAGCAGCACCACCCGGTCGGCCTTCCGGGTCGGGATGATGGTCAGATATTCCTTGAGCGCCAGGTAGCTGACGAAGCCGAGCAGCACGATCATCGCGGTTGGGCCGAGCGCCAGCGCGCCGACCAAGAGCGCCACCATCACCCACCAGCTGCCGATGCGGGCGCGCAGCTCGCGATATTTGGCTGTCGCCTTCGGATCTTCGCCGGAGGGCTCGGGCCGCGACCAGACGAGCGCGGTGGCGATGGCGAGGCCGAGCACCACCAGCGCCAGCGTCACGACATTGGCGCCCGACCAGCCGAAGAGTTTGAAGGAGAGGATCGATCCGTCCATGTCAGCCGCCTACGAGCGCGCGCCGCGCCCGGTTCACCGTGGTCCAGAGCGCGAGCAGCGCCAGCAGTGCGACGATCCAGTCGAGCCAGGCGCCTCCCGGCACGCCGACGGCGATCAGGAAGGCGATGAGGCCGATCGCGGCGGCGCGGTCGGATTTGCCCATCGGGCCGTCATAGCGGCGCCCTCCCCCGATCGTCTGGCCGAGCACGCCGACGAACTCGGTCAGGATCGCCGCGACGACGAAGAGCACGATCGGCCAGCCATGCGCGCCGAACGGCGCCAGGGCCGGCACCAGCGCCAGATAGAGCGCGGCGTCGGAGACCACGTCGCCGACCTCGTTCAGGATGGCGCCCAGCCGGCTCTGCTGGTTGTGCTCGCGCGCGATCATGCCGTCGATGGCATTCAGCGCCATGCGCAGGAAGAGCACCAGCGGCAGGAGCAGCAGGCTGAGCCGGCAACCGGCCAGTCCCCAGAGCGCCAGCCCGGTCGCGAGGCTCGCCACCATGGCGGCCAGCGTCACCTGGTTGGCGGTGACGCCCTTGGTTACCAAAACGCTAACAAGCGGGCGCAACAGCGCCTGGAAGCGCGGCTTCAGATCATAGACGGAGGTCATGCAGCGCGCCGCAACCGATCGAGGGGAAAAGCCTGTCCGATATGCCCGCCGTCATGCATCCGCGGGGGCGCGGACGCAGTGATGTCGGACACAGTCCGGCGGCAGTCGGTCAGCCGGAAATGGTGAACGGCAGCTCGACCGGCGCCGAGTGCCCCGTCGCCTGGTCGGTGACGGTCAGCACCAGCACATAGTTACCCGGCTTCAGCGCCGGCAGCTGGAAGCCGACGGTGACCTGGAACTCGCGGTTCTTGTTGCGGCTGGTCTTTTCCAGCAGCGCCGGGGCCGCCGACTTGGTCAGGATCTGGCCGCCGGCATTGCGGATCTCGACATCGGAGGCGAAGGCGATCTTGTAGCCGCCATCGACCTCCTGCCAGCCGAAGCCCTGCGGCTCGACATAGACCTGCAGGGTGCTGGACGGCGCGAAGCTCGAGCCCTGATGCTCGACATAATCGCCAAAACCCTTGGCTTCGTTGACGAAACGAGCGTTCTTCAGGGTCAGCGGCGCCGACTTCCAGAACGCGTCGACCGCCTGGTCGAGGGCCGTGTGCGCGTCGGCCGCCTTGCCTGCCTGAAGCAGCGTCTCCGCGGCGGCGGCCTTGTCGGCGACCTCGCCGGCGAACGCCGCGCCGGAAACCGCGAACAGCAACGCACCCGCCACCGCAATCCCGGAAATCCGGGACGCCCCGTCCATCATGACTTTCCCCTCATCTCGGACGCAGAACGTCCGCGCCACCCCATTTCGCGCGAACATGCCGTTCCGGCGCGTCGCGTGCAAGCGATTCAACAAATGAGGATTAATTCGGCTCGCCAACGGCTTATGCCGTGCGCCGCTCCTGCCAGGCCTGGCGCTTCCGGTAGATCGTCGAAGGACTGATCTCGAGCGCCGCAGCGGCGCGCGCGATATTGCCGCCATGCGCCTCGATGGCGCTCTCGATGATCGAGCGTTCCTGCTCCCAGAACGGCGCCACGGCGCCAAGCGGAGCGCGGCCCGGATCCGTCCATTCGCCGCCCCGGACCGGCGCGGAGGCGCCGCGGATCGGCGGCGGCAGCATAGCGACCGTCACCTCGCTGCCCTGGTGCAGCACGACCATGCGGCGGATGGCGTTCTGCAGCTCGCGCACATTGCCGGGCCAGGGATGGCGCATGAGAAGCGCCGCCGCCGCTGGCTCGAAGCCCCGGAAACCGCGCGTTTCCTCGGCCGCGTAGCGCGACAGGAAGGCGGAGGCGAGCGGGAGTATGTCCTCCGGCCGCTCGCGCAGCGGCGGCAGCTGGATCGGCAGCACGTGCAGCCGGTAGAAGAGGTCCTCGCGGAAACGTCCGGCGGCGATCTCGGCCGTGGGATCGCGATGCGTGGCGCAGACGATGCGCACATCGACCCTGCGGCTGGTGCCGTCGCCGACCCGCTGCACGACGCCGCTCTGGATGAAGCGCAGAAGCTTCGCCTGCAAAGCGAGGTCCATCTCGCCGATCTCGTCGAGGAACAGCGTGCCGCCATCGGCGAGCTCGGCCGCGCCCTGGCGCGTGTCGGTAGCGCCGGTGAAGGCGCCGCGAACATGGCCGAAGATCTCGCTTTCCATGAGATCCTTCGGGATCGCGCTGCAGTTGATCGCGATGAAGGGCCGGCCGGCGCGGCCGGAACGGTTGTGGATCGCCTCGGCGCAGAGTTCCTTGCCGGTGCCGCTCTCGCCGGTGACGAAGACCGGCGCGCGCGACGGCGCGATGCGGCTGATCTGGTCATAGACGACCGCCATCGCGGCGGACCGGCCGATGAAGCCCTCGAAATCCTCGCGCGCCAGCGACGCCACCGCAGCCGGGCCGGCGTCCTCCGGGCGCGTGTTGTCGCTTGTCGTGTCCTTTGTCGGAGGCTTGGCGACCGGCCATTGCGCGATGGCCGCCTCCAGCCTGTCGAGCAGCGCCGCCGCGCCGAACGGCTTGGGCAGGAAATCAACCGCGCCCGCCCGCATGGCGGCGACCGCCGCATGGACGGAGCCGCGCGCGCTCATGGCGATAATCGAGGAGGCGTTGCCGCCGAGGCTGCCGAGCTGGTCGACGCCGCCCACGGTCTCGAGATCGGCGACGATGATCGACTGGGACCGGCCCGCCAGGCATTCGATCGCCTCGGCCTTGGTGGCAAAGGCCATCGGCGCGAAACGCAGCCCCGCCTGCGCCGCCAGATGCGCGGAAACGGTGCGCCGCTGAACCGGATCGGCATCCACGATCAGAACCTGAACGGGCTCTTGCGAGCCACCACCGAATCCCATGCCAGGAAGACCCTTCTTCCGCCGCAAAATATCTGCCGCGACAGCCGAACAATCTCAGAACAGGGTAAACAAAGCGTTCAGAAACGCGCCGCATCCCTCCAAAATCACTACGCAATTTAGCTAAACGAGCCCGGCGGTCCTGACCGCGTCGACCAACTTGTCCACCAGGACGGGATTGGGGATGATCCGCGCGAGCACCCGTGCCGGATCGGCGCGCAGTTCCGGAAATTTGTTCTCGATATTGGCGAGCGCATCCAGCCGTGCAACCGGCGAGCCGTCGGCGCCGCCGGCGATCAGGGCGAGCGTGGCGGCAAGCGGATGCTCCGGCAGGGCGACGCGGCGGACCAGCGTGCGCATGGCGGGCTCGTTGCCGGCCTGGAACGCCGCCAGCGCGAGGTAGAGATCATACCAGGGCGGATAGGCCGGGTTATGGCTGGCCGCCTCCTCGATCAGCGTGGCGCCGAGCAGATAGTTGCCGGCGACGATGAGAACCTGGCCCTGCGAGGCCCGGACCTCGGTATCGAGCGGATTGAGCTGCACGGCCCGCTTGCCGGTCGCGATGGCGCGATCGATCTGGCCGGTGGCGAAATAGGCATATTGCAGCGCCTGCTGGGCCCTCGCGCTGGTCGGCGCCAGTTGCACCGCCATCGCCGAAGCCTTGACGGCGCGATCCACAGAAGGGCTTTCGGGCTGCACGTTGAAGGCCAGCCCGTCCTCATCGAGATAGATGAAGGTCAGCATGGCGTAAGGCAGCGCATAGGTCGGATAGCGGTGGGTCAGCTCTTCCAGGCAGTTGCGGATCTCGGCATGGGTCGCGGTCGTGAAGTCGCGCCAGTAGTTGAACGACCGGGCGAGGCAGAGGAAGCCGTCGTCGGGACGATCCGTGCGGGCCAGCCGGTCCGACATGACGACGCCATAGGGCTGGGCCAGCGTGACGGCGATGTCGGCCACCAGTTCGTCGATCGCGAGCGACGGCTGGATCGGATTGCGGGGCGCGCTCAGCTTGGAGGACCAGATCACGCGCCCGGATATCCGGTCGGTCAGCAGAGTCGCGGCGGAGATCCCGCCCTGCCCTTCCGACAGCGTGCCGCTGAGCAGGTAATCGGCATCGCCGTCCAGGCGGGTGACCACCGTGACCTCGTCGAAGCGGGAGAGCGCGGTCACCATCTTGGTGGCGAACTGGCTGCCGGTGATGCCCGTCGCCAGATCGTTCGTGACGGCGAACGGCACGACGAAGATGCGCGGCACCATCGGCCTCGCGGCCGTGGAGGCGGCCGTTTCAACCTTCGCGACGGGGGGCGCCCCCGCTGCGTCGGATGGCCCGGCCGAGAAGAATGCCCGTGCGCCGAAAATGCCCGCCACGGCCAGGGCAAGGAGGAGCACCAGCCCGCCGATCCGCCATGCGCGCCCGCGCTGGGCAGCATCCGCCGATTCCACGACGGCAGAACCCGGCTCGTCCGACTGGCCGGCATCGGCCACCCCGTCGGCCGGGAGATCCGAGGCGCCCGAAGGCTTGGCTGTGCCCTCCTGCCGAGGCTCGAACCTCGGCACATAGCTGCCGCGCGGGATGGAAATCCGCATCGGCGCTGCGGCGCCCTCGCCCTGGTAGTAGGTCTCGAGCGCCTTGCGCAGGCGGCCGGCCTCGACCCGGACAATGGGATCGACCGAGGGATCGAAGGTCTCGGGGCGCCCGAGCGCCTCGGTGGCGATGCTATAGGCCTTGATCCTGTCGGCGTCGCCGGCGAGTGTCTTCTCGACGACATAGCCGAGAAACAGGCTCAGCTGGCGCGACGCGCCGAAGACAGCCGACGACTGGATCGCCGATAGCGCCGCGCGCACGTCGGCGGGGGAAGCATCGGAGGGTCCGATATCCTTCAGGCCGCTGTCGCTCATCGAGGCACCATTTCAGCTGCCGACCTCAGCCTGCCGCAGCGCGGCCTCGAGACGCTCCGTGAAGGGCGAAGCGGTAAACTGTCGATGCAGCGCCGACGGCATATCGTCGGCGAAGGCCGGCATGATCTCGTAAAGAACCGCGCGCGCCTGATCCCGCGCCTCGTTCTCGTCGCCCGAATTATACGCCAGAACGCGCGCAATTGCGCCATAAGGCAGCGTCGGAACATCGGCGACGACCGCGCTCCGCAACGGGTTCGGCTCGGTTCCCTTGCCGAAATGGGCGAGATAGTCGAGCGAGTCGTAGAAGCTGATATGGGCCGGGTCGATCTGGCGCGCGATCGCCGACTGGGCGAGCGCCTGATCGTAGTAACCCGACGCGATCAGAGTGAGCACATATTGCGACCGCGACAGCGGATCGAGCGGGTTGGCGGTGACCGCCCGCAGGCCGATCGTGCGGGCAACGTCGAGATCGTCCTTGCCGAGCGCGACGACCGCCGCGGCCGTCAAGGCGCGCACATTCGTCGGCTCGAGCTGCAAGGCGCGCCGCGCCTCGGTCTCGGCATCCCGCAACGCGACCTGGGCCGAGCTTTCAACCGGATCCAGGCGATAGTCCTCGACGAGCAGCAGAGCGCGCGACGCGGCTGCCGTCGCAAAATTCGGATAGCGCGCGATCGTATCCCGCAGGCAGGCGTCGAGCTTCTGCCAGCTGCCGTCATCCAGGCGATGGTGCTGCAGTTGCGCGCTGATCATGCAGCCATAGTCGCCGATGCCGCCCTCGTCGGCCTCGCCGACATCCTTGCCGCCGGCGAGGTACTGGGCGATGGCGCCGAATTGCGGGGCGATCGCCGTGGTCGCGATCGCCACGACGCGCTCGATGCCAGAGTCCGATCCGAGCTCGTTCGGCTTCAGCTCCACACTGGCGCTCCAGATTACCTCGGCCGTCCCGGCCACCGAGAGGCGCATCGCCACGGTATTGGTCGTCTCGCCCAGCGTGACTTCGCCGTCGAGCCGGAAATCGGCCCGCTCGCTTCCCCGGGCGAGCACGCGCAATTCGGGGAAACGCGCGAGGGAGACCGTGAGGGTCGCCACCAGCTCGCGCGCCCGCTCGGCCGCGCTGCCGGCCGTATGCGTCGTGAAGGCCATCACCTCGACGCTGGGAAGGTAGGGCTGGTCGGCGCCCGGCCCGACGCCCGGGCCAAAGACATGCGTCGCGTTGACGACCGGCGTTCTGGCGACCGGTTGCGGAGCGAAAAGGGTGATGGCGCCATAGACCGCGACGGCGATGGAGGCGAGTGCGACGCCGATGATGAGCGCCAGGCGGCCGGCGCGCACGGGCAGCGGGTGCGCCTTTGCCGGCGCGGGCCGATCCTGCGGGGCGGCCGCCGGTGGCTCGGGCGCATCCACGGCCGGCGGCGGCGGGGCCGGTTCGAAGCGGGGTACGTAGGAACCGCGCCCGACGACGAGGTGCATCGTCTCGTCGGCGCCGCTGCCCTTGTAATAGGCAGTGAGCGTGCGCCGCAGGCGATTGGCCTCGACACGGACGATCGGATCGCGCTGGGCGTCGAAGCTCTCCGGACGGCCGAGAACGACCCTGCCGATGTTCTGTCCCTTGAGCAGATGCTCGTTGCCGGCGAGACGGGCCTCGACGACGTAGGTGAGAAAGGCGCAGAGCTGGGGCGAGGCGACGAGCTCCGGGCTCGCCAGCGCCTTGCGCAGGGCGGCGCGCACCTCGGCGGGCGGGAAGGCCGAATCGATCTCGGTCGAGGGGCGGTCGGCGTCGGGCATGTAGTTCAACGCCCTTCCCCGCCGCCGGCAGGGACGCGGCCAGCATCCAGCGACCGCTCCCGGAGAAGCGCGACACTGCCCTCGCCGGGCAGCCGGACTAACCTTATCCGCGGAATGGCTGCATGCTCATTCAAGGCAACCTCCGAGCCAGGGGGACAACTCGATCACCAACCCACACAATCTCGACAAACGAACTAGAGGTGTAGGGTCCACGATCTACAATCACAGGACGTCGAACCGAGACACCAATGAAATCATAAACTTGGGTAGCATGACCCGAGGCCACGCCGAACCGGCAAAACAGACATCCTTCTGTTTTTCAACCCATTCCTTACGTTACGCTAACCCGCACTGCTATCATGTCTAGATCATGACCGGGAGTTGCCGGAGAGCGCTTTGCCGCAGCCGCCACGATCGGTCTCTTCGATCCCTTCCCGGACGCGCTTCCGTTGCAGCTGCGCATCAGCGTGGCGGCGAACATGCAAACTCCCGGCCAAGCCGAGCGGCGCGCTTGACCCCCGCAAGGGGAAGCAATACGCCCGGGCGCATGACCAACACGACTTCCCCCCTCGCAGTCGCCGGACTGTCGGAACTCGCCTCCCAGTATCCCGTCGTGCTCAGCGACGTCTGGGGCGTCATCCACAATGGCGTGCGCGCCTTTGCGCCGGCCTGCGATGCGCTCCGGCGCTATCGCGCGCAGGGCGGCATCGTCGTGCTCATCACCAATGCGCCCCGCACCAGCCAGCACATCGTCGACCAGATGAACGGGCTGGGCGTCGGGCCCGACTGCTACGACGGCATCGTCACCTCGGGCGACGTGACCCGCGGCCTGCTCGAGGCGCGCGGCGCCGCCAAGACCTTCCATGTCGGCAACGAGCGCGAGAAATCGCTCTACGAGGGCCTGCCGCTGCAACTGGTCGGCGAGGACGAGGCGGAACTGATCTCCTGCACCGGCCTGTTCGACGACAGCGTCGAGACGCCGGATGATTATGCCGCGCGTTTCGCCAGCTGGCGCAAGCGCGACCTGCCTATGATCTGCGCCAATCCCGACATCGTGGTGGAGCGCGGCGAGCGCTTCGTCTGGTGCGCCGGCTCGCTCGCCGAGCGCTACACCGCGCTGGGCGGCACAAGCTTCGTCGCCGGCAAGCCGAACCCGCCGATCTACGAGGCCGCGCTCCGCAAGGCATCGGCCATCCGGGGAAGCCACGTCGAGAAGCAGGAAGTGCTGGCGATCGGCGACGGCGCGCCGACGGATCTGCGCGGCGCCTGCCAGCAGGATCTCGACGTGCTGTTCGTCACCGGCGGCATCCATTCGGCGAGCTTCGGCCCGGACCATGCCCCGGAGGCCGGCGCCGTGCACGGCTTCCTCGTCGAGAACCGGCTGGCGGTCCGCGCCTATATTCCGCACCTCGCCTGGTGATCCACCACGAGTGTCCCGCTCCGGTGGGGCAAACGAAACAGACGTCTTGACCCTGTCGAGCCGAGAGGCCAGTTTCCGGCCGCAGCCGCCGACACCACGCCGGCGGGCTCACCTGGAGCCAACATGACCAGCGCCCCCGCGCACCTGCTGCCGGCCCGGATCCTGCCGCTCGATGCCATTCCGGCCGATTGTCGCGGCGGCGCCGTCGCGATCGGCAATTTCGACGGCATGCATCGCGGCCATCAGGCGCTGCTGGAAGCCGCGCGCAGCGAAGGCAGCGCCCACCAGGCGCCGGCGCTGCTGCTGACCTTCGAGCCGCACCCGCGCTCCGTTTTCCGGCCCGACAGCCCGCTGTTCCGCCTTTCGACCATGGAGGCGAAGGCGCGGCTGGCAGCGGCGTTCGGGCTGGACGGCATCGTCGTCGCCCGTTTCGACAGGGAATTCGCCGAGACCAGCGCCGATGACTTCGTCGACAAGATCCTGGTCGAGCGGCTCGGCATCACGGCGGCGATCATCGGCCACGACTTCCAGTTCGGCCACGACCGGCTCGGCTCCCCGGCCTTCCTGGCGCATCAGGGCGCGCGACACGGCTTCACGGTTTCGGTTCTCGGCGCCGTCATCGACGGCAACGGCCAGTCGTTCTCGTCCAGCCGCGTGCGCCAGAGCCTGGAGCAAGGCGAGATCGAGCGGGCCAATTCCGAGCTCGGTTATCGCTGGTTCGTCATGGGCAAGGTCCAGCATGGCGACAAGCGCGGGCGCGAGCTCGGCTATCCGACGGCCAATGTGCGGCTTCCGGCCGATTGCGGGCTGGCGCTCGGGATCTACGCCGTCACCCTCACCCGCGCCGACGGCACGACGCACGACGCCGTCGCGAGCTATGGCCGCCGGCCGACCTTCGACAATGGCGCGGTGCTGCTCGAGGTGCATGTCTTCGACTTTGCCGACTCGCTTTACGATGAGGCCGTCGTCATTACCTTCCATCGTTTCCTGCGCGGCGAGGAGCGTTTCGAGAGCATTGACGCGCTGATCGCGCAGATGGATCGGGATTCGGAGGCGGCCCGCCGGATTCTCGCCAATGCCGGGCCGGGCACCTCGCTCGACCAGCGGCTGGCCCTCATCGCGCCATCCGCCGATGTTGCCCCGGCCCTGTCCATCCGTTAGAAGGACGCCCGAGACCGTGCCGGAATTTTGCCTGCTTTTCTGCGTTTAACCACGACACAGGTTAAGGTGTGCCGATTCGAGCGCGCCCAGGAGTGACCGATCGACATGCCCGCATCGACTGTTCAGCGATTTCTGATTTTGCCTGCGGGCGCCCTGTTGGCGACCGCGCTCGCAGGATGTTCGGGGACCACCTACGGCACCGGCGTATCGCCCGAGAAGCAGACGCTGACGGACGTGATGAGCATCGCGAGCCTCGGCTCCGAGGACCGGCCGCAGATCGACTACAAGCCGCGCGGTGGTATCGTCGTGCCGCCGAGCCAGAGCCTGCCGCAGCCGGTCAACACGGCCTCGGCCGCCACCGACATGAACTGGCCCAAGGATCCGGACGTCGCCAGGCGCAAGAAGCGCGAGAACGACGCCGTCGCCCCGAATAGCGAAGGCGCGCCGAACCTGAAGCTGGCGCCCGGCCAGACCACCTTCAGCCGCCGCGAGGAAGAATATTCCGAAGCCCGCCGCGCCGAAGGCAAGAAGGCCTGGGACGCGCTGCACAAGGGCAAGGGCGGCTCCTATGACGCCCAGGGCAATGCCACCCGCAAGTATCTCACCGAGCCGCCGGTCGCCTATCGCGAGGCCGACCCCAACGCGCCGATGGAAGAGCCGGCGAAGGTGAAGAAGAAGTTCGACGTCAGCAAGCTCTGGCCGTTCTAGAGCTTCGACCGGTCATCACATCAGCGGGCGCCTCGGGCGCCCGTTTTGTTTTGCGCCCTAGCGGACGATCACGCGCGCGCCGACATCGACCCGCTCGTAGAGATCGACGACATCCTCGTTCCGCATCCGGAAGCAGCCCGACGAGACGGCCTTGCCGATCGTCCACGGCTCGTTCGAGCCATGGATGCGATAGAGCGTCGAGCCAAGATAGAGCGCGCGGGCGCCGAGCGGATTGTTCGGCCCGCCTTCCATGCGCACCGGCAGGCCTGGCCGGCGCTTGCGCATCTCCGGCGGCGGCGTCCAGGTCGGCCACTCGGCCTTGCGCGTGACGCTGTGGGTGCCGACCCAGTCGAACCCGGCCTTGCCGACCCCGACGCCATAGCGCCGCGCGCTACCGTCCGCCTCGACCAGATAGAGGTAGCGCGACGCCGTATCGATGACGATCGTGCCTGCCGCCTCGTTGCCGTCATAGGGAATGACCGTCGGCAGGAAAGCCGGATCGAAGTCGCGCCGCGCCTTGCGCTGCTTGGACGGCGCCGCATTCGACACCAGCCCGGCGCTCTCCTGCGTCGCCGGCCGCACTCTCCGCACTACCGGCCGATCCACGCTGCGCTCGCGGATCCGCGGTCGCTCCGGATAGCCTTCGTCGATCAGGACGGGCGGCCGCGGCGTATATCGATCATTGGCCGCGGCGCCGATCGTCAGGCCGATCAGGATCAGGCTGGCCAGGGTCATCGGATGCAGCAGGCTTCGCATGGGCCCCCTCGGAACATTCGGCGCGACGTTCGGCCGGACGTCGATCGCGGGGGATCTCGGCCAGCCAGCCGTCACGCTAGCCAGCCTGAGGCAAAGGAAGCATGAATCCGGGACGTTGCCGCCCGTTATGGTGAACGAAGCCCTAGCGGCGATGCATCCGCGCGGAGCCGGCGCGGCGGGGACTTGCTCTGCCTACCCTCGAAAAGCTAGAACAAAGCACGAACCTCTCAACAGCCCGCGAGCGCCCCATGCCCCTCCCCGATGGACTTCTTGCCGGTGACGACGGACTGGCCCGGTGCTGGTGGTCGCACGGCACCGAGATGTACCAGGCCTATCACGACAAGGAATGGGGGCGGCCGGTGACGGACGATCGCCGTCTGTTCGAGAAATTGTGCCTCGAGGGCTTTCAGTCCGGCCTGTCCTGGCTGACGATCCTGAAGAAACGCGAGAACTTCCGGAACGCCTTCGAAGGCTTCGATCCGGAAAAGATCGCGCGCTTCGGCGAGGCCGATGTCGCGAGGCTGCTCGCCGACACGGGCATCGTCCGCCATCGCGGCAAGATCGCCTCGACCATCAACAATGCGAAGCAGGCGCTGAAGCTGATCGAAACCGAAGGCTCGATCGCAGCCTATGTGTGGAGTTTCGAGCCGCCGGCGAGCGAGCGCCCGGCGCGGTTCGTCAAAGGAGAAATGCCGGCGACATCGCCGACCTCGGTCCGGCTTTCGAAGGATCTCAAGCGGCGCGGCTGGAGCTTCGTCGGGCCGACCACCGTCTATGCCTTCATGCAGGCCATGGGGCTCGTCAACGACCACCTCGAAGGCTGTCATTGCCGCGCCGAAGCCTTGCGGCTGCGTCAGGGGCTGACGCTGCCCGGCAGGGCGGCGGCTCAGTAGCCGCCGTAGGAGCGCCGGCCGCGGCGGTCGAGATCGCGCTGGATCATCTCAAGGTCGATGAGATCGCCGGCCTGGGCGAGCCGCTCGGCCTCGGGATCGTAGTTGACGTAGTCAGACCAGCTGCGCTTCAGCTTCTTCAGGGACTTGAACATTTGCGTCTCTCCCTTTCATGGGGTGATGACGCAAAGGTAAGCCGCATTTCGCTGCATTGCAAAACACGATATCGCAACGCAGCAATGCGATGCACGCATGACGCGTCGCCAAGCCGGCGAACCAGCCTGGCGGCTGCCGATCAGGCGGCGCGGCCGTCGATGCGGCCGAGCAGATGCTCCGTCAGCGGGCTCGTTGCCGAGAAGACCGTCTCGATGCGGGCGACCGAAACGGTGCGCGCGCCGGCGCCCGTCCGCAGCCATTCCGCGCAGGCATAGACCTTCGAGGCCGGGCAATGCAGCAGGAACTGGCCGTTGGCGAGGCCGAACGGCGCCGTCGCGCCGAAACGGTCGGCCGCGACCCTGGCCGCGCCCTCGGGATCGACGACGTCGGCGCGGATCTCCCGCAGCGAACGCCCCGCCGCCTCCGCCTCGATCCGGTCCAGAATGGTGCGCAGCGCGCCGCGCGCAGCCCCGCTCCAGTTGGTAGAAAGGCTCGCGACCAGATGCGCCTCGGACTGCAGGATGACGCCGTCGCCGATGACCTTGA
Organism: Kaistia sp. 32K; assembly: GCF_016629525.1. Taxonomy (GTDB): domain Bacteria; phylum Pseudomonadota; class Alphaproteobacteria; order Rhizobiales; family Kaistiaceae; genus Kaistia. The sequence goes on along the minus strand of NZ_AP024269.1, from coordinate 1,247,553 downwards.
GCGCATTGGCGGCGAGCGTCGATCCGGTCGAGGTGATGTCGACGATGAGATCGGCGGCGCCCGAAGCCGGCGCCCCCTCCGTCGCGCCGAGGCTCTCGACGATGCGGTAGTCGGCGATGCCGTGCTGCGTGAAGAAGCGACGCGTCAGGTTGACGTATTTCGTCGCGACGGTCAGCCAGCGGCCATGGCCGGCGCGGAAGTCGGCGGCGACGTCGTCGAGATCCGCCATGCAGCGAACGTCGATCCACGCTTCCGGCACGGCGACGACGACATCGGCATGGCCGAAGCCGAGCGGCAGGACCAGATCGAGCCGCTGGGCGAAGTCGGAGACTTCCTCCTCGACGAGATCGCGGCCGGTAATGCCGAGATGGACGGACCCGGCCGCCAGCTCGCGCGTGATTTCGGAGGCCGAGAGGAACGCGACCTCGACATCCGGCAGGCCGCCGATGCGGCCGCGATAGCTGCGGGCGCTGCCCTGCTGCACCACCGGAAGCCCGGCGCGCGCGAAGAAGGCGTTGGCGTTTTCCTGCAGCCGGCCCTTGGAGGGGACGGCGAGAACGAGCGGGGCGTCGGTCATGCCGTTACTTCCTTCACGCGATCGAGCCAGAGGGCGAAGCCAACGGCGGGCACGGTCGACTTGGCGCCGAGGAGCGGCATCAGCCGGTCATAGCGGCCGCCGCCGACGACCTGCTGGCCGGCGGGTAGCGCCTTGTCGTAGATCTCGAAGACGAAGCCCGAATAATAGTCGAGGCGACGGCCGAAATCGGCGGCGAAGTCGAGGCGGTCGAGATCGATGCCGCGCCGGGCGAGGCCATCGGCGCGCTTCTCGAAGCCGTCGATCGTCGCGTCAATGTCGATCTTTTCCTCGGTGGCGAGCGCCCTCAGATCCTCGATCACGGCGGTCGGCTTGCCGACGACCCGGAGGAAGCGAAGCAGGACCGCCCGGGCGCGCTCGTCGAGCCCGCCGCCGGCGGCCAGCGCCGACTGCTCGAGGAAGCGATCGGCGATCTCGCCGGCCGAACGGCCGCCGACGGCGCGAATGCCGGCGATCGACAGCAGATCCTCGACGATCCGGTGCGCGGCGTCGTGGTCGGTGCCGTCGAGCGCGGCCAGGAAGCCGGCATGCGCCGGCGCCTCGGCCGGCTTGCCGCCGGAGAGCCGCTCGATCGTCGCGTCGAGCCGGGTCCGGTCGCCGAAGGCGCGCGACAGGCGGCGCTTCCAGACGGCGGCGACGCCCAGCTGGTCGATGACGGCGGCGAACAGCGCGGAATCGCCGATCCGCACGATCGGCTCGTCGAGGCCGAAGACGCGGACGGCGTCGAGCGCCAGCGCCAGGACGTCGGCATCGGCGGTTATGCGGTCGGTGCGGCCGAGCGACTCGATGCCGGCCTGCAGGAACTCGCCATTGACGCCGCCCTCGCGCTGCCGGAAGACCGGGCCGAGATAGGCGTAGTCGGCCGTGCGGTGCGCGTCGCCGGAGGCGAGGTGCTGCAGGCAGACCGGAATGGTGAACTCGGGCCGGAGGCACTGCTCGCGGCCCTCGGCGTTCGACGTCAGATAGAGCCGGCGACGCAGATCCTCGCCCGCCACGTCGAGAAAGACGTCGGCGTCGGAGACGATCGGCGGCTCGACGAAGCGGTAGCCCGCCTCGGAAAGAAGTACGCGCAGTTGCGTCGTATCGACCATGTCCGTCACCCCGCTTGCCGCGCCAGGATTTCGCGTACCGCCGCGACCAGATCGGCCTCGGGCACCTCGACCTGGGCGGGACGCGCCTCGCGCCAGGTGGCGTTGTCAGTGATCTCCGCCGACATCTGCTTGCCGAGCGCCAGATCCTTGACCTGGATGACGCCCTTCGCCTTCTCGTCCCCGCCCTGGATGATCACGCAGGGCGCGTTGCGCTTGTCGGCATATTTCAGCTGCGCCTTCGGGCCGGAACCGCCGAGATAGAGCTCGGCGCGGATGCCGGCGTCGCGCAGGTCCTTGACCATCTTCTGGTATTCGCCGACGCGGTCGCGGTCGAAGATCGTCACGACGACCGGACCAACCTCGGCTTCCTCGGAAACCTTGCCGAGCGCCGTCAGCGCCGCCATCAGGCGGGAGACGCCAATCGAGAAGCCGGTGGCCGGGATCGATTCACTGCGGAAGCGGCCGACCAGCCCGTCATAGCGGCCACCGCCGCCGACCGAGCCGAAGCGCGCCGGCTCGCCCTTCTCGTTCACCGTCTCGAACAGGAGCTCGGCCTCGAAGACGGGGCCGGTGTAATATTCGAGGCCGCGCACGACGGAGGGGTCGATCTTGATGCGGTCGGCATAACCCGCCGCCGTGGTGATGATGGCGATCTGGTCAAGCTCGTTCAGGCCCTCGACGCCGGACGGGCCAAGCTCGATGTGCTTGCGGATGCTCTCGACGGTCGCCTCGTTGCCGACGCTCGACTGCGCGGCGACATATTGCATCACCGTCGCGACGCCCGCCTCGTCGAGGCCGGCGCCCTTGGTGAAGTCCCCGCTCTCGTCCTTGCGGCCTTCGCCGAGCAGGAGCTTGACGCCCTCGGGACCGAATTTGTCGAGCTTGTCGATGGCGCGCAGCACCGTCAGCCGCTTGCCGGCGTTCTCGGGTCCGGCGAGGCCGATCGCCTCCATGACGCCGTCGAGCACCTTGCGGTTGTTGACGCGGATCAGATAGTCGCCGCGCTGGATGCCGAGCGCTTCCAGCGTGTCGGCCATCATCATGCACATCTCGGCGTCGGCGGCCGGCGACGCGGCGCCCACCGTGTCGGCGTCGAACTGCATGAACTGGCGGAAGCGGCCCGGGCCCGGCTTCTCGTTGCGGAAAACCCAGCCGTTGCGATAGCTGCGATAGGGCTTCGGCAGCTGGTCGTAGTTCTCGGCGACATAGCGGGCGAGCGGCGCCGTCAAATCGTAGCGCAGGCTCAGCCACTGCTCGTCATCGTCCTGAAACGAGAACACGCCCTCGTTCGGACGGTCCTGGTCCGGCAGGAACTTGCCGAGCGAATCCGTGTATTCGATCAGCGGCGTCTCGACCGGCTCGAAGCCGTAGAGCTCGTACACGCCTCGAATCGTTGAGATCATCCGATCGGCCGTCTTGATCGCGCCGGCATGGCGATCGACGAGCCCACGCGGCAGGCGCGCCTTCAGGGCGTTCGTCTTGTCTTTCTCGGCCATTTCCGTCGATCCCGTCTCTCACGCGATACGTCTTGTACCGCATCAATTGGTACGTTTTGTACCGCGTCCAGCGGCGCGTTTCGTACCGCATCGACCGTGAACGGGCAACCTCACGTGCCGATGACACCAAAGCAAAAAGGCCGCCCGGAGGCGGCCTTTCTATGTCTCGAAGGATCGCAGCGATCAGATCGCGCGGCCGATCTTGGCGTCGACCGAATACTCGTTGCCGCCCTTGAAGACGAAGTAGAGCGCGGCGAAGAACCAGAGCGAGGCGTATTCGAAGCCGCCGTTGGCTGCGAAGAAGCCGTTGCCGATATGGACGGAGAGCGTCGCGACCAGCAGGACGAAGGCGGCGACGAGGGCTGCCGGGCGGGTCAACAGGCCGATCGCCAGGAACAGGCCGCCGAAGAACTCACCGAGGCCGGCGAGCGTCGCCAGCAGCACGGCGGGCTGAAGACCGATCTGGGCGAAGAAGCCGGCCGTGCCCTCAATGCCGCCACCGCCGAACAGGCCGAAAAGCTTCTGCGCGCCATGCGGCACCAGCCAGAAGCCGACGACGAAGCGCAGCAGCGCCTCGAAGACCGGTGTAGCCGAGTAGATCCCGCTAAAGGCAGGCACGATCAACTTCTGCGACGTGGTATCGGACATTGCTCTCTCCAGGCGCCATCATGGCTGTTCAATTTAATCTGACGCCAAGATTAATTCATTACACGCCTGACCGAAACATAGCAGCGACACGACACACTGTTCGACAGAGGTAAACAATTGCGTCCATAGAGCCTCACGGGAAATACAATCTCAGGCCGGCGCCAGCGCCGGCTCGGACCGCTCAACGAGCACATGACTGCCGCCGCCGTTCTCGACGAGTTCGAGGATGCGGTCATGCAGCGCCGTCAGGCTCGAACGATGGCCGATCGAGATCACCGTCGTCTGCGGCAGCCTCTCGCGGATCAGATTGTAGACGGCGGCTTCGGCTTTCTCGTCGAGCGCGCTCGTCGCCTCGTCAAGCAGCAGCCAGTCGGGCGCGGCGAGGATCGCCCGGGCAATGGCGACGCGCTGTTGCTCGCCGCCCGACAGGCGGTTGCCCCAATGCACGTCAACGTCGAGCTCGGGCACCAGCCGCGACAAGCCAACCGCCTGCAGCGCGTCCTCCGCCTGCTCCGTCGAGAGCGTTTCGGGATCGCGTGGATAGGCGAGCGCGGCGCGGATCGTACCGAGCGGCATGTAGGCCCCCTGCGGCAGGGTCAGGAGATCGGCCCCCTGCGGGATGTGGATCGAGCCGTTGCCGAACGGCCAGATGCCGCTGAGCGCCCGAAACAGGCTCGACTTGCCCGAGCCGGACGGACCGGTGAGCAGCACACGCTCGCGCGGCACCAGCGTCAGCGCCGGCACATCGACGATCTCGCGGCCGTCCGGAAGATGGACGGTCAGGTCGCGGATGACGAGATCCGACGCGGCGCTGTCGGGCTGCAGCGACGGCCCCTGGCGCTCCAGCTCTTCGGAGTGCTCGATCGCATGCTCGAAACCGTCGAGACGATCGACCACCGCCTTCCAGCCCGCAAGCGTCGAATAGGCCGTGACGAAGAAGGACAGCGCCCCCTGCACCGTGCCGAAGGCGGAGGCGACCTGCGTCAGGCCGCCGAGTTCGATCGTGCCGGCGAAATAGAGGGGGCTGATCAGGATGAACGGAAAGATGACGGCGAGCTGGCTGTAGCCGGCGGTCAGGAAGGTCAGCCGCTTGGTCCGGCTCATGATCTGATAGAAATTGGAAAGCACCGAGCCGAAGCGGTCGTAGAGACCGGCGCGCTCGGCCGGCTCGCCTTTCAGAAGCGCGACCTCCTCGCCGTTCTCGCGCAGGCGCACCAGCGCGAAGCGGAAATCGGCTTCAAAGCGCTGCTGCTGGTAGCTCAGCGCCACCAGCGGCTTGCCGACCCAGTGCGTCAGCGCCGTGCCTATAATCGCGTATCCGAGCGCCAGCCAGACAAGATAGCCCGGAATGGCGTAGCTCTTGCCGAAGATGATCAGTGGCGCCGACGAGGACAGGCTCCAGAGAATGAAGATGAAGGTGATGAGCGTGACGATCTGGCCGAGCAACGCCACGCCGATCGACAGCGCACCGTCGGTAAAGCGGTCGGCGTCCTCGGCGATACGCTGGTCGGGATTGTCGGCGGGATTGCCGGCCAGGCGCATACGATAATGCGTGCCCTTCGCCATCCAGCCGTTCACGTATTTCTGCGTCAGCCAGTTGCGCCAGCGGATCTGCAACCATTGCGAGAAGTAGAGCTGATAGACCGTCGTAATGATCGTCAGCGCCGCGATCCAGGAGAACACGACGAACATCTGGTAGGCGAAGGTCGACCAGTCCTTCTTCTGAAGGGCTGTATAGAAATCGTTGTTCCAATAGTTGAATTTTACGTCCAGCCAGACATTGAAAAGCCTGAGCCCGATGACGACGGCCAGAAGGCCGAGCGCCACCCACATGTCTGATGAACGAAAATAGGGAAGCGCGATTCGCAGCACGGTCGCCAGTGCTGACTTAAGCTTGCGCATGTAGATCTCCAACCGGCACAGGTGGCCTGACTGTCGGCCCCACTATCGCGGCGGGCGTCTGACGGCGAGATGGCCGCCACGTTACCGAAACTTAATGAGCCAACTGGAGAATGCAGGCTCTGTGATCGCAATCACAATCACGGCCCCGTGATTCGCACGAAGGTTGCCGCTGATAGACCGCGATCCTATCGTGCGAATATTCAAAACGGCGCTTCATGGCGCAAACCGGCCTGATAGGGGGGACATGATGAATTTCAAACGCACCTTGGCAGCTTCGCTTCTCGCCGGAGCGGTGTCCTTCACCGCCGGCGGCACGGCCCATGCCGAGAACTTCTTCAAGATGCTTTTCCAGGGCAGCGACAATTTCCGCCCGCAGGCCTCCGGGCCGGGCGCCGCGGTTCCCTACAAATACCAGCGCCAGCGCGTCCGCTACGAGACCAACGAGAAGCCCGGCACGATCGTCATCCACTCGGACGAGAAGTTCCTCTATCTCGTCGAGGGCAACGGCAAGGCCATGCGCTACGGCGTCGGCGTCGGCCGCGAGGGCTTCGGCTGGAAGGGCAATGTCACGGTCGGCCGCAAGGCGGAATGGCCGGGCTGGACGCCGCCGCCCCAGATGATCGCCCGCGAGCGCGCCAAGGGCCGCATCCTGCCGGCCTATATGGAGGGCGGCCCGAAGAACCCGCTCGGTGCCCGCGCCATGTATCTCTATCGCGGCGGCCAGGACACGATCTTCCGCATTCACGGCACCAGCGAGCCCTGGACGATCGGCCACAACGTGTCGTCAGGCTGCATCCGCCTCGTCAACGCCGATGTCAGCGACCTCTATTCGCGCGTGCCGATCGGCACCAAGGTCGTCGTCCGCTGAAGTTGAAGTCGGGCGGCTCCGGCCGCCCGCCCGCTCGGATCAGCCGGCGGTGGAAACCGCCTGCTGCGCCCGATAGGACCGCATGAAGACGACGACGGCGCTGTCGACACGGCGTGCGATTTCCGCGGCGTTGGGGGTATCGATGACCCCGAACAGGACGCTGCGCATGACGCCGCTCTGCGACAGTTCGACGAACTGCTGGGCGGCGAGCAGGCAATCCTCGATATCGAGCACGCCCGCCTTGGTCTGGGCATCGAGATATTTGGCGAGCAGCTCCGTGCAGAGCAGCGGCCCGTTCGAATAGAACTCGACCCCGATCTCCGGCATCCGGTTGATGATCGAGAACACCGACCGCATCGCCTTGATGTAATAGGGCTTGGTCAGGATCTCGCAGAGCTCCCGGCCGAATTTCTTTAGAACCGCCTCGACATTGTGGTTTTCGAAATCGAGCGTGACGATCCGGAAGAGCTCTTCGCGCTTCTCCGACGAGATCAGCTCGACGAACAAGCGCTCCTTGTTGGCGAAATAGACATAGAGCGTGCCCTTCGAAACGCCCGCGGCCCGCGCGATGTCGTTCATGCTCGCCGCGTCGAAGCCCTTCTCCAAAAAGACCTGGCTGGCGCCGCGCATGATCTGCTCGCGCTTTCGTGAATCCTGCCCTGCCCCATCCTCTTGGGCAATGTCAGGCGTATCTACGAATGCCACGGTCTTTCTCCCTTCCCGGGCGCCTTGGCCGCTAGCGGCCTTGAATCGCGTCCGTTTCGTCGTCGTTTCAAAAATACCAAGAAGCGGCGGCCCATCCAATCAACGCCAACTTGTGTTGCAGCGCAGAATTTTTTTGACCGAACCGTTCAGTTCGATCTTGATTTAGGCGATCGATGGGACTAGTTCAAGCACCCAATGACCGAACCGTTCGGTCAACGAGCTTTTCGGGGCAGAAGGACAGAGCCAAGTCATGGCAAAGGTCGCACTTGTCGAGAACCCTGACGATACCGGCGTCTCCGAGCTGGAGCCGATCCAGCGCAAGACCGCCGATTCCACACCGCCGCCGCCCGCGGCCGCGCCGATCGCCGAGCGCCCCTCCACGCCCGGCTCCGATGGCGAGGTCAAGATCGCGGCTGCCCCACCCCCGGCCAAGCGCGGCGGGCGACGGCGGTTTCTTCTCCTGACGGTGGCCGTCGTCGCGATCGCGGCCGGCAGCTATTTCGGGCATGAATGGTGGACGGTCGGCCGCTTCATGGTCTCGACCGACGACGCCTATGTCGGCGCCGACACCTCGACGGTCGCCCCGCGGCTTCCCGGCTATGTCACCAAGGTCGCCGTCGCCAACAATTCGGCGGTGAAGACCGGCGATCCGCTCGTCTATCTCGACGATTCCGACCAGAAGCTCGCGGTCGAGGCGGCGCAAAACCAGATCGCCGCGCAGCAGGCCGCGATCGACCGGATCGACAAGCAGATCGAGGCCGGCAAGGCGAATGTCGAGCAGGCCCGCACGGCGATCACGACGGCCAATGCTGACGCTGAGCTCGCCGTCGCCGATCTGGACCGCGCCACGCAGCTGGCCAAGAACCAGTTCGCGACGCAGCAGGCCCTGCAGCAGGCGCAGGCGACCAAGGACAAGACCAGCGCGGCGGTTCTTTCCGCCAAGGCCGGCCTGACCACGGCCGAGGCCAATGTCGGCGTCCTGCAGGCGCAGCGCGTCGAGGCCGAACGGGCGCTGGACCAGGACCAGACGACGCTCGACCAGAAGAAGCTCGATCTCGAGCACATGGTCGTCCGCGCGCCGTTCGACGGCGTGATCGGCAATCGCGCGGTGCAGCCCGGCCAGTATGTCGCCACCGGCCAGCGCCTCCTGGCCCTGGTGCCGCTGCAGGACGTCTATGTCGACGCCAACTTCAAGGAAACGCAGCTCGACCGTATCCGGCCGGGCGCGACCGCGAGCGTCAGCGTCGACGCCTATTCCGAGACGCCGATCGTCGGCACGGTGGATAGTGTCGCCCCGGCATCGGGCGCCGTCTTCAGCCTGCTGCCGCCGGACAACGCCACGGGCAACTTCACCAAGATCACCCAGCGCGTGCCGGTCCGCATCCGCATTCCGGCTTCGGAAGCTGCCAAGGGCCATCTGCGCCCCGGCCTTTCCGTCGTCGTGGATATCGACAGCCGCACCGGCGACAGCGCCCGCGTGGCGGCGACGACGAACTGATCCACCAGACGTTCTCCCCCACGGGGAGAACCGCGAGAGAGGGCGGGCAGAGCCGTCCCTACCGGCCCCGCCCGCCCTCTCTCGTCCCATTCCGACCGTCCGCGCACGGCCGTGCCGCCGGGGGATAGTCCCGGTATTCGGGGCCAGAGCCCCAGGAGACGATCATGGCCGGTCCCCAGCAGCCCGCCCTGCCCGAAATGACTCCGCGCCGGACGCTTGGCTTCGTCGCCATGGCCGTCGGCATGTTCATGGCGATCCTCGACATCCAGATCGTGTCGTCGTCGCTGACCGAGATCCAGGCCGGCCTTTCGGCCAGCGCGCAGGAAATCTCCTGGGTGCAGACGGCCTACCTGATCGCCGAGATCATCATGATCCCGCTGTCGGGCTTCCTCGGCCGGGCGCTTTCCACCCGCTATCTCTTCGCCATCGCGGCGGGCGGCTTCACCATCACCTCGATCGGCTGCGCCACCTCGAGCTCGATCGGCGAGATGATCGTCTGGCGCGCCGCCCAGGGCTTCATCGGCGGCGGCATGATCCCGGCCGTGTTCGCGGCTGCCTTCACGATCTTCCCGCCCAACCGCCGCGCCATGGTTTCGGCGATCGTCGGCCTGATCGCGACGCTCGCGCCGACCGTCGGCCCGACGATCGGCGGCTACCTGACCAATCTGTTCTCCTGGCACTGGCTGTTTCTGGTCAACGTCATCCCGGGCATCTTCGTCACCATCGGCGTGCTTTCCTTCGTCGACTGGGACAAGCCCAACTTCAAGCTGCTGCAGCATTTCGACTATATCGGCCTGATCACGCTCGCCGCCTTCCTCGGCAGCCTCGAATATGTGCTTGAAGAGGGCTCGGCCAACGACTGGTTCCAGGACGAGACCATCGCCTCGCTGGCGGTCGTCACCGTCGTCGCCGGCATCCTGTTCTTCTGGCGGGTGCTGCGCGCCAACGAGCCGATCGTCGACGTGCGCGCCTTCCAGAACCGCAACTTCGCGACCGGCGCGCTGTTCTCCTTCATGCTCGGCGTCGGCCTCTACGGCCTCGTCTATCTCTACCCGGTCTATCTGGCGCGCGTGCGCGGCTACGATTCCCTGCAGATTGGCGAGACGATGTTCGTCACCGGCCTGTTCATGATGATGACCGCGCCGATCGTCGGCCGGCTCGGCCAGAAGATGGACCCGCGCTACATGATGGCCTTCGGCCTGGCGCTGTTCGCATTGTCCTGCCTGGAGCTGGTGCCGATCACCAAGGACTGGGCGTTCAGCGAGCTGTTCATCCCGCAGGCGATGCGCGGCGTCGCGCTGATGACCTCGATGATGCCGGTCTCGATGCTCGCCCTCGGCACGCTGCCGCCCGAGCGCATGAAGAACGCCTCCGGCCTGTTCAACCTGACGCGCAACCTCGGCGGCGCGGTCGGCCTCGCCGTCATCACGACGATCCTCAACAATCGCTGGGACCTGCACATCACGCGCCTGCACGAGCAGGTGCAGTGGGGACGCGAGGCGGCGACCGAGCGGCTAGACCTGATGACCAAGGGCTTCGCCGCGACGCTGGGTTCCGACGCCAACATCGCCGCGATCAAGACGCTGACGCTCTCGGTCAAGCGCGAGGCGCTGGTGATGGCGTTCTCGGACGTCTTCCTGGTGCTCGCCGTGATCTTCGCGGGCATCGTCCTGCTGGTTCCCCTCGCCCGCAAGCCGCAGGCAGCACCTGCCGGCGGCGGTGGCGGACACTGATGCCGGACCGCGACGGCGGCGAGATCGTCGCCGTCGCGGATTGAGCTCGCGGGGTATCGGGTCTAAGGTCCGATACCCGATTGAACCGAGTTTGATCCGGCACCCCTCCTGACCTGCCCCTTCCCGGCCGGCCAAACTACATTGGCGACTTTTCCATGGATGCTTCCGTTTCCGCGCGGCCCGGCCCGCCTCCGCTCGACCATGCCACCGTCCGCTCGATCATACTCGGCGTCATGCTGGCGATGTTCCTGGCGGCCCTCGACCAGACCATCGTCGCGACCGCGCTGCCGACGATCGGCCGCGAGCTGGGCGATCTGCAGAACATCGCCTGGGTGGTGACGGCCTACCTGCTCTCCTCGACCGCCGTGACCCCGCTCTACGGCAAGCTCTCCGACATTCACGGCCGGCGAACCGTGCTTCTGATCGCCATCACGATCTTCATCCTCGGTTCGATCGCCTGCGCCGCCGCCCCGACCATGACCGGGCTGATCCTCGCCCGCTTCCTGCAGGGCCTGGGCGGTGGCGGACTGATCTCGCTCGCCCACACCATCATCGGCGACGCGATCTCGCCGAAGGAACGCGCCAAGTACATGGGCTATTTCGGCGCCGTGTTCGCGCTGGCGAGCGTCGCCGGCCCGGTGCTCGGTGGCGTGCTTTCCGAGGCGCTGCACTGGTCGGTGATCTTCTGGATCAACGTGCCGCTCGGCCTCGTCGCCTTCGCCATGACCTTCAACGCCCTGAAGAAGCTGCCGCGCAACGATCGCCCGCACAGGCTCGACGTCATCGGCGCCGTGCTTCTGGTCGCGGCCGCCGTGTTGCTCCTGCTGGCGCTGAGCTGGGGCGGTGTCTCCTATCCGTGGGACTCGCTGCCGATCATCGGCCTGCTCGCCGCCTCGTTGGTCGCCTGGGTGCTGTTCGTCACCCGCGTGCTGACCGCGCCCGAGCCGTTCCTGCCGGTCGGCGTGCTGCGCGACCAGGTGGTGGCGACGGCCACGCTCGCCGGCTTCTTCGGCATCGGCACGATGGTCGGTCTGTCGATCTACATGCCGCTGTTCTTCCAGTCGGTGCTGCATCTGTCGGCGGCGGAATCCGGCTTCGCGCTGATCCCGCTCTCGATCGGCACCGTGTTCGGCGCCCAGTTCTCCGGCCGGGTCATGGCCCGCGTCCAGCACTACAAGCGCTCGCCGACCATCGGCCTCTCCGTCGCCATGATCCTGACCGCCGTGCTCGCCGTCTTCGCCGGCAGGCTGGAGCTCGTCTCGATCGAGATCCTGCTGACCTTCATCGGCGCCGGCCTCGGCACGCTGTTCCCGGTGACGATCGTCGTGGCGCAGAACGCCGTGCAGGCGCATCACCTCGGCACGGCAACGGCGACGATCAACTTCATGCGCTCGCTCGGCAGCGCCATCCTGGTGGCCGCCTTCGGCGCGATCTTCCTGGGTGGCCTCGGCGCGATCTCGGGCGGCGAAGGCACCTCGGTCGAGGCCAAGATCGCCGCGGCGTCGGAAGCCGGCGTCTCGCTCGCGGGCGCCTTCTCCGGCGTCTTCATCGCGGCGACAATTTGCATCGCCATCGCGCTGGCGCTGCTGGTCATCATGGAAGAGCGGCCGCTGCGCGGCGGCCGCGGCCCCGCGCCTTCCGCCGTCGAAGTCTAGAAACGAAGGACCCATCCCGATCGCTCGGGATGGGTTCAACTGCGCATCCGTCAACCTGACACGCACTTCCGAAACGCCCGATCTCGGACGGCTAGCCTTAGCCGGCGCCGTCTGTTCGCAACGCATTCGCCTCGTTGAAGCGGATGCGGTTGCCGAACGGATCCGGCACCTCGACCATCCGCGCGTCATAGCCGGTCTTTTCGAGACCGGGACGCGAATATCCATACTTCTTGCCGAGCAGTTCGCGGTGGAAGGCCTCGATGCCGCGCATCCAGACGAACACGGTCGAGCCGGGGCTGGCGTCGCCGTGATGCTCGGAGAGATGCAGGACCGCGCCGGCGCGCGACACCTGCGCGTAGAGCGGCATGCCCTCGGCATAGCGATGCTCCCAGTCGACCGCGAAGCCGAGGAAATCGCGATAGAACTCCATCGCCTTGGCGATATCGAAGATCCGCAGGATCGGGATGACCTGCTTGAACTGCAGGCTGGCCGGCACCTCCGGCTCGGCGGGCTTTCCCTCCGCCGCCAATTCGGCCGCGAGGATGTTCCAGTTGTCGAACCCGAACTGGCGGGCGACGATCTCCAGCGTTTCGCTATGGGAGAGTTCGATCTGGCGCTCGGCCATCGCGGCGCGGAGCGCCTTTGCCATGGCTTTGGCATCGCGAAAATCGCGCATCTTTCCTGTCCTTTGCCTCAAGGCGAACGCGGTTCCATCAGCGCTTGCATTGCTGAGGCGTTCGCCGGGAGCAAACGGATCAGGCTCAGTCCTTAACGATACATTCACCCTACCCCGAAGGGCGCAAGCGGCAGGCTGTATCAGCCTGCCGCGATCTTACTGGACGCAATCGGCTCAGTCGATGAGCTTGTAGGCCGGCACCGTCAGGAAGGGCTCGAAGGTCTTGGCAGTCGAGAGCTTGGCGAAGAGCTCGATCGCCTCGGGGAAACGGCCGGCGGCGTAATTGTCCGGCCCGACCTCGCCCTTCACCACTTCCATCTCCTCGGCCAGAGCACGGCGGAACAGCTCTTCCGTCACCTTCTGGCCGTCCTCGAGCGTCGCCTCGAAGTTCAACTGCTGCCAGATCTGCGCGCGGCTGATCTCGGCCGTCGCCGCGTCTTCCATCAAATTGTAGATCGGCACCGCGCCGCGGCCGCGCAGCCACGCCTCGATATACTGGACACCGACGCGGATGTTGTGGCGGAGCCCCGCCTCCGTCCGCGTGCCCTCATGGATGGCGAGCATGTCCTTCTGACCGAAGGAGACCTCCTCGCGCAGCTTCGAGAGCTGGTTCGGCGTCGGCATCAGGCGATCGAACACTTCCATCGCGACCGGCACGAGATCGGGATGCGCGACCCAGGTGCCGTCATGGCCGGCCTTCGCCTCGCGCTCCTTGTCGGCCTTGACCCGCTCGAAGGCGGCGGCGTTGGCTTCCGGGTTGTTCTTGACCGGGATCTGCGCCGCCATGCCGCCCATGGCGAAGGCGCCGCGACGGTGGCAGGTCTTGATCAGCAGTTCCGAATAGGCGAGCAGGAACGCTTTGCCCATGACGACCTGGCCGCGATCCGGCAGCAGGAACGCCTTGTTGTTCCGGAGCGTCTTGATGAACGAGAAGATGTAGTCCCAGCGGCCGCAATTGAGGCCGGCCATGTGGTCCTTCAACTCGTAGAGGATCTCGTCCATCTCGAACGCGGCCGGCAGCGTCTCGATCAGGACGGTCGCCTTGATCGTGCCGTGCGCGAGGCCGAGCGCCTCCTCGGCATAGGTGAAGACCTCGTCCCAGAGGCGCGCTTCCAGGTGGCTCTCGGTCTTCGGCAGGTAGAAATAGGGGCCGGAGCCCTGTGCCAGCGCCGCCTTGGCGTTGTGGAAGACGTAGAGGCCGAAATCGACCAGCGAGCCCGATGCATCGGCGCCGTCGAAGGTGATGTGGCGCTCGGGCAGGTGCCAGCCGCGCGGGCGGATGATCAGCACGGCCGGATTGGGGCCGAGCTTGTAGTCCTTGCCGCGCGGATCGGTGAAGTCGATCTTGTCGGCCCAGCGATCTTTCAGGTTGATCTGGCCCTCGACCATGTTGGCCCAGACCGGCGACGAGGCATCCTCGAAGTCGGCCATGAAGACCTTCGCGCCGGAATTCAGCGCGTTGACGATCATCTTGCGATCGACGGGGCCGGTGATCTCGACACGACGGTCCTGCAGGTCGGCCGGGATCGGCGCCACCTTCCAGTCACCCTCGCGGATCGCCTTGGTCTCCGGCAGGAAGTCCGGCAGGCCGCCATTGTCGAAGAAGACCTGGCGCTCGTTGCGGAATTCGAGCAGGGCGCGGCGCTTGGCATCGAAACGGCCATGCAGTTCGGCGACGAAAGCGAGCGCCTCGGGCGTCAGGATCTCGTCAAAGCGGGGGCCGATGGCGCCCTTGACGACGAGGCGTTCAGCGTTGGTGGCGGACATGGTCTCTCCTCGGTGGCACGTTGGAGCGGACTATGCCACGCCACCCTCTTCAACTGAACCTGCAGGAACAGGGCAGAACTTGTTCCAGGCGGGAATAAGTCGCCTATTTCTGCGAACGGAAGCGGGCGATGCGATCGGCGAAATCGCGCGCGGCGCGTTCCGGGTCTTCCGCCGCGATGATGGCGGAAACGATCGCGAGACCGTCGGCGCCGGCCGCTAGCGTCGGCTCGACATGCTCCGCCTTCAGGCCGCCGATGGCGACGACCGGCAGACCGGACGCCGCCTTGATGCGGCCGAGATGCTCGAAGCCGATCGGATCGCGCGCATTCGCCTTGGTCGCCGTGGCGAAGACCGGGCCGACGCCGAGATAGTCGATCGGCGCGAGGTCTTCCGGCGTCAGTTCCTCGAACTGCGCCGCCGACAGGCCGAGGATGCGATCGGGGCCGATCAGCTCGCGCACCTTGGCGACCCGCATGTCGCTCTGGCCGACATGCACGCCATCGGCATCGACCGCCAGCGCCACGTCGACGCGATCGTTGATGATCAGCGGAATGCCGCGCGGGCGCAGCAGATCCACCAGCGCCTGCGCCGTCGCCACGAAATCGCGGGTCGAGCCCTGCTTGAAGCGATGCTGCACGAGCGTGACGCCGCCGTCGATCGCGGCGCGGACTGCCTCGACCACGCCGCGCGGGCCGGCCAGGTCCTCGTCCGTGACGAGATAGAGCGAAAGATCGAAAGGACGGCTCATCAGACATTCACCTCTTCAACGGTCTTGATCGTCGCATAGCGCTCGACGAGGGCGGCGTCGGCTCCGTAGAGCGCGTCGCAGAGTTCGGCGGGAAGATGCCCCGGCCCGGTCACCCGTGCCGCGGCAGCGGCGCCGGCGGCGCCATAGACGGCGAGCGCCGCGACGGCGGCCTCGAAGGGCGGACGCACGGCGGCGAAGGCGGCGACGGTGGCCGACAGCGCGCAGCCGAGCGCGGTCGAGAGCGGCATCAGCGCGCTGCCGCCGGTGATCGCCACGACATGGGTGCCGTCGGTGACATAGTCGGTCTCGCCGGTGATGGCGACGACCGCGCCGCTGGCTTTGGCCAGCGCCTTGCCGGCCGCGAGCGCGGCGTCGGAGGAGGCGGTCGAATCGACGCCCTTGCCCCCTGCCCCGGCGGCTCCCGCGAGGCTCATGATCTCGCTGGCATTGCCGCGAATGATGGCGGGGCCGGCACGGCTCAATTCGACGGCGAAATCGGTGCGGAACTTGGTGGCGCCGCAGCCGACGGGATCGAGCACCCAGGGCTTGCCGAGGGCGACCGCGCGCGCCGCCGCCTTGCGCATGCCGGTCAGCCAGTCCGGCGACAGCGTGCCGATATTGATGACGAGCGCGTTCGAGATCGCGACGAACTCGTCGACCTCGGCTTCGGAGTGCACCATCGCCGGCGACGCGCCAACGGCGAGCAGCACATTGGCCGAAATCGTCATGGCGACATAGTTGGTGATGTTCTGCACCAGCGGCCGGGCGGCGCGCAGGGCGTCGAGGGCGCTGACGGCCTCGGCGATCGAGACCTGGGGGGTGGCAGATTGGGGGGTGGCAGACATGAAAAGACGTCCTTTGCTAAATAGCAGGACGGAACGATGGCAAGAGCATCTACGCGCTTGGCTCAATCCCTCCGCCGGCATGATCCGGATCAGGTTCGCGGGTTAGTCCGAAGACCTCTCAGCCAGGATTCGGATGAATCAGGGCACCCCGATGAGACGGTCGGAAACGTATCACGGGCGGGCCGGCGCGCAAGCGGAATGCGCTCGGCTTCCCTTCGCTTGGCGCGAACGACCGGCCGCAGAACGGGACTGGAGACTATTCCCGCGAACGCGTAGCGTAGGTGTGGCACAACGCGGAGCGCGCCATGGGCAAGGGCCGGATCGAGGCATTCAGCGACGGTGTCATCGCCATCATCATCACGATCATGGTGCTGGAGCTCGAGGTGCCCCACCACGTGGACCTCCACTCGCTGCTGCCGCTGCTGCCGGTCTTTCTCAGCTATGTGCTGAGCTTCATCATGATCGGCATCTACTGGAACAACCACCACCACATGTTCCATGTCGTCCATCACGTCCGGGGCGGCGTGCTCTGGGCCAATTTGCACCTTCTGTTCTGGCTGTCGCTGATGCCGTTCACGACCGCCTGGATGGGCGAGAACCACATCGAATCCCTTCCGGTGGCGCTTTACGGCTTCGTGCTGATGATGTCCGGCGTCGCCTACTACATCCTCGCCCGTTCCCTCATCGCGCTGGAGGGGCAGGACTCGGCGCTGGCGATCGCCTTCGGCCAGGATCGCAAGGGCAAGATCTCGGTGCTGATCTACGCCGCAGCGATCGTGCTCGCCTTCGTCAGTCCGTGGATCGCCATCGCCTGCTATGTCGTGGTGGCCTTGATCTGGCTGGTTCCCGACCGCCGCGTCGAAAAGGTGTTGCTGGCCGCTCCGGCGCATGGGAACACGCCGGGACCAAATGCACCGCACCCCTGATCGCGACGATCCGGCCTCGCCGATCGCGGACAGGGACATTCGCGCAATCATTCGGGCTCGATCGGGCGTATACTGGCGGCATGAGCATCCAGTTCCCCAATCGAAGCCGCAGTTATAGCGAGACGCACCACCGCATCCAGTTCTGGGGGCATGACCAGTCGCTGGAGGTGTCGTTCTTCCTGGAGGCCGACGCGCTGGAGCGGATCCATCCCGATGCCGCGCAGGACGAGGCTTCGGCGCTTCGGGCCTTCGATGCCAATCGGACGCGGATCGAGCACGCGGCGATGCGGCTCTATTCCCGCCACGCTCACGCTTCCTACACGCTCACCGCGCGCGATATCTGATACGGAGGCGCCGGGCGGAAGACCGCCCGGCCTCGGCCGGTTCAGTTCGCGATGCCGGCCGGCTTCGGGCCGCCATAGGCCCAGTCGAGCAGCTCGATCGTATGGACGACCGGCACGCCCGCGCCGTCGGAAAGCTGCGTGATGCAGCCGATATTGCCGGTGGCGACGACGTCGGGCGCGACCTTGGCGATGTTGCCCAGCTTGCGCGACTTCAGCTGCTGCGAGAGCTCCGGCTGCAGCATGTTGTAGGTGCCGGCGGAACCGCAGCAGAGATGCCCTTCCGGCACGTCACGGACGGTGAAGCCGGCCTTCGACAGCAGCGTCTTCGGCGTCGTCTTGATCTGCTGGCCGTGCTGCATCGAGCAGGCCGAATGATACGCTACCGTCAGCGCCTTCGGCGCCGCGACCGGCGCGAGCTTCAGGCTCTCCAGATACTCCGTGATGTCCTTGGCGATCGCCGAGACCCGCTTCGCCTTCTCGGCATAGGCGGCATCCTCGCGGAACATGAAGCCGTAGTCCTTGATCGTCGTGCCGCAGCCCGACGCGGTGATGATGATGGCGTCGAGGCCCTCGCCGTCCATCTCGGCGATCCAGGCGTCGATCGTCCGCTTCGCTGTCTCGTGCGCCTGGCCGGACTTGCCCATGTGATGGGCGAGCGAACCGCAGCAGGTCTCGCCCTTGGCGATCACCACCTCGACGCCGACGCGATTCAGCAGGCGGATCGTCGCCTCGTTGATGGCGGGATCGAGCACTGGCTGCACGCAGCCGGAGAGCAACGCGACGCGACCGCGCTTCTCGGCCTTCGTCGGGAACGTGCCCGGCCCTTCCGAAGCCGTCCGGCCGTGCGGGAAGCGCGGCGCCAGTTTCAACATGGCGCTGATGCGCTTGAAGCCCGGCACCTTGCCGATCGGACCTGCGAAAGGTCGCGCGGCGGCGGCTGCGACAAGCGCCAGCCGGAAGCGATTGCGGTGTGGCATCACGGCGGCGAGCGCCGCACGGATCGCCTTGTCGGCCATCGGCCGGTCATAGGTCTCCTCGATATGCGCGCGGGCATGATCGACGAGGTGCATGTAGTTCACGCCGGACGGACAGGTCGACATGCAGGAGAGGCAGGACAGGCAGCGATCGACATGCTTCACGACCTGCTCGTTGGCGGGCTTGCCGCCTTCCAGCATGTCCTTGATCAGGTAGATGCGGCCGCGCGGACTGTCGAGCTCGTCGCCGAGCAGCACATAGGTCGGACAGGTCGCCGTGCAGAAGCCGCAATGCACGCAGGTGCGCAGGATCTTCTCGGATTCACGAACATCCGGGTCGGCGAGCTGGGCAAGGGAGAAGGAGGTTTGCATGGATCACTCTGCCGCCGCGGGCGGGGTTTTGGAGGGTGCACAATCCGGCTTGCACGCCCTGAATGCATCTGGCATTGGCGGCGAGCCCGACATCTCGTCGGCGCACCCAGGGGAAGTTCTATGCAGTTTCGTCTTTGGACGGCCGTCGGCGCGGTTGTCGTCTCTTCGCTCGTTCTCGCAGGCGCGGCCAACGCGGAAAACCGCAAGGTCAAGATCATCAACGAGACCAGCAGCGATCTCGACCAGTTCTACGCTTCCAATGTCGGCTCCGCCGACTGGGAAGAGGACATCCTCGGCGACGATCAGGTTCCGGCCGGCGGCTCGGTCACCATCAACATGGATGACGGCAGCGGCTACTGCAAATTCGACTTCAAGGGCGTCTTCGTCGACGACAGCGAAGCAACCGTCGAGGGCATCGACGTCTGCGAAGTGGGCGTCGTCCGCTTCACCGAGTAGGGCCGAAAGGCCGGCCCCGGCGCCCCTGAGCGCCGGCGGCCATCCCGTTCCTGTTGCGGCCGCGACCATGGCTCACATCCGCCCGGGATTGAGGATGCCGGCCGGATCGAAGGTCGCGCGGATGCGGCGCGACATCTCGGCCACCGCCGGCGCTTCCGGCTGGAAGACCGGCACGCTCGCCCGCAGCGTCGGCGAACCGCGCACCAGCAAAGCATGACCACCGACGGCGCCGACCGCCGCGCGCACGACCGCCGCGCCGCCATCGCCATCTGCCGGGGCGCTCGCCCAGATCAAACCGCCGGCCCAGTCATAGAGCAGCCGGCTGCCCAGCGCCGCCTCGAGCTTCGCGCCCACTTCCGGGCCGTCGCTCGGCCGGACCGAGATCCGCCAGATGGCCGCGTCGTGCGGCGTTTCCAGCGCTTCCACGTCGCGGATCGACTTCCACAGCACGCGCGACGCCTCGAGCCCCAGCGTCTCGAACGACCCGAACGGCCGCAGCAGGCCTTCGAGACGGGCGGTGCGATAGGTCACGGACGCATCGAAGCCCTCGATCCGAAGCACGGTGCGCGACGGCGCGCCATCACCGGCCGGCAGATGCGCGGCTCCCGTCACCTCGAACGGCGTCGCGAGAGCTGCCGTCATCGCCGCGACGGCGCGCTCCGCCGAAAGGCCGGAGAGCAGCAGGGTGACTTCCGTCTCGACCTCCGGCAGCAGCTTGTAGGTCACCTCGGTCAGCACGCCGAGGGTGCCCCAGGAACCGGCCATCAGCTTGACGAAATCATAGCCGGTGACGTTCTTCATCACCCGGCCGCCGGACTTGATCGTCTCGCCCCGCCCGGTCGTGGCGCGGATGCCGATCAGCGCGTCACGCGCCGCGCCGGAGTGGATGCGGCGCGGGCCCGAGCTGTTGGAGGCGGTCATGCCGCCGATCGTCGGGGTGCCGTGATTGCCGAGCAGGTGGCGATAGTCGATCGGCTCGAACGGCAGGCGCTGGCGGTTGGCGGCGAGCGTTTCCTGGATCAAGGCGAGCGGCGTGCCGGCGCGGGCCGAGAGCACGAGCTCGGACGGCTCGTAGAGGGTGATGCCGGTCATCTGCTGGGTCGACAGCGTCCGGTGCGCATGGACGATGCCGCCGATCGGCCGCGAGCCTCCACCATGGATCGCCAGCGGGCTGCGCGACTGCGCCGCCTCATGCACGATCGCCTCGATCTCGGCCTCGGTATCGGGGAGAAGGATCGACGTCATCGGCATGCTTCCTGGAAGGGCAGAATATCGGGCATCAGACCGGGCGCCCTTGAAGCGGGAACACCTTGTGCGGATTGAGCAGCCATTGCGGATCGAGCGCGCTCTTCACCCGCATTTGCTGGTCGAGATCGATGGTGTTGAACTGGTAGGTCATCAGATCGCGCTTCTCGATGCCGACGCCGTGCTCACCGGTGAGGCAGCCGCCGAGATCGACGCAGAGCTTCAGGATGTCCTCGCCGCAGCGCTCGGCCTTGTCCTGTTCGTCCGGATCATTGGCGTTGAAGAGGACGAGCGGGTGCAGATTGCCGTCGCCGGCATGGAATATGTTGGAGACGCGCAGCCCGTAGCCGTCGCAAATCCTGGCGATGCCGGTCAGCACCGCCGAGAGCTGGCCGGTCGGGATGGTGCCGTCCATGCAGATATAGTCGGCGAGCCGGCCCATGGCGCCGAAGGCGGACTTGCGGCCCTTCCAGATCGCGGCGCTCTCCGCTTCCGACTGCGAGATGCGCAGGCCCGAAGGGTTGAAATCGGCGGCGATCTTGGTGATGCGGCCGATCAGATCCTCGATCTCGGCTTCGGATCCCTCCACCTCGATGATCAGCAGCGCCTCGACGTCAAGCGGATAGCCGGCATGGGCGAAGGCCTCGCAGACCTTGATCGCCGGCCGGTCCATATATTCGATCGCGACCGGAATGATGCCCGAGGCGATGATCGCGGCGACGCAGGCGCCGGCGTCCTCGGCCGACTGGAAGCCCATCAGCATCGGGCGCGCGCCTTCGGCGAGCGGCAGGATACGGAGCGTCGCCTCGGTGACGATGCCGAGCTGCCCCTCCGATCCGACGATCAGGCCGAGCAAATCGTAGCCCGGCGCATCGAGATGCGCGCCGCCGATCTCCAGCACGGTGCCGTCGATCATGACGATCTTGACGCCCAGCACATTGTTGGTGGTGACGCCGTATTTCAGGCAATGCGCGCCGCCGGAGTTCATGGCGATGTTGCCGGCGATGGTGCAGGCGAGCTGGCTCGACGGATCGGGCGCGTAGAAGAAGCCGAGATGGGAGACAGCGCCGGTGACGCCGAGATTGGTGACGCCCGCCTCGACGCGGATCGTCCGGTTGTCGGTGTCGACATCGAGGATGCGGTTCATCTTCGAGACGCCGAGCACGACGGCGTCCTCGCTCGGGATGGCCCCGCCGGCCAGCGACGTGCCGGCGCCGCGCGCGACGACCTTGACGCCCTGCTGGTTCAGGAATGTTAACACCTTGGAAACCTGCTCGGTGGTTTCCGGAAGCACGACCGCGAGCGGGATGCGGCGATAGGCGGTGAGCGCGTCCGTATCGAAGGCGCGGCGCTCATCCTCCTCGGTGATCAGGGAGGTTGGTGGTACCAAGGCGGCGAGACCGGCAAGAATCGCATCCCGACGCGCGAGAATGCCGGGATCCGGCTTCGGAATCTCTATCGCGGACATGGCGACCTCCCTCCCACTTCAGAAACAATCTAAGCGCGGACGGTTTTGTACCCAAGCTGGCCTGGAAAACAACATCCTTTCCGCAGGATTGAAAATCGCCCCTTTCTTTTGCCAGTATGATCGCAAATGAGCACCCTCACTGATATGGAGATCTTCGCCCGCGTTGTCACCGCCGGAAGCCTTTCGGCGGCGGGGCGCGAGCTCGATCTTTCTCCCGCCGTCGTGTCCAAGCGCCTGAAGCGGCTGGAGGACCGGCTGGGCACGCGCCTGTTGCAGCGCACGACCCGGCAGATTGCACTGACCGAGGCGGGGCGCGGCTTTCACGACCGCGTCGTGCAGATCCTGGCTTCGATCGACGAGGCGGAATCCTTCGTCAGCCGGCGTTCCGACGTGGCCCGCGGCACGCTCAAGGTGTCGGCGCCGACCACCTTCGGCCGCCTGCACATCACGCCCTATCTCGGCTCGTTCCTGGCGGCCAATCCGGACCTGACCGTCAATCTCGTGCTCTCGGACGAGTTCGTCGACCTGATCAAGGACGGCATCGACGTATCGATCCGGATCGCCGAGCTGATGGATTCGAGCCTGGTGGCGCGGCGACTGGCGCCGAATCACCGGGTGCTCTGCGCGACGCCGGCCTATCTCGCCGAACACGGCACGCCGAAGACGATCGCCGATCTCGATAAGCATTCGCTGCTCGCCACCGCCAGCCAGGATCCGTGGCGGCTGGAGGGGCCGGACGGGCCGGTCACCGTGCATGTCGAGGGCAGGCTTCGGACCAACTCCAACGAAGTAGTGCGCGAGGCCGTGCTGGCCGGCCTCGGCATCGCCTTCCGCTCGACCTGGGATGTCGGGCCGGACCTGCGCGCCGGGCGGCTCACCACGGTGCTGCCGGCCTACCGCGCCTCGCGGCACGTCGCCGTCCACGCAGTCTATCCGAGCCGCCGCTTTCTCGCCGCCAAGGTCCGCCTGTTCATCAACCATCTCGCCGGCCTCTATGGCGAACGCCCGCATTGGGACGAAGGGCTCGAGACGATCCTCGCGCCGACGCGGGGATGACGCGCAGCGATATCGCCGCCGCGCGTCAGCTCTGAAGCCTTTCAGCCCCGGTCGATGACCGTGTCGTCGATCTCGGCCAGCGTGCGGCGGCCGGTCAGCGCCATCGAGACGTCGAGCTCCTTGCCGACGATCTGGATCACCTTGGAGACGCCCGCCTCGCCGCCGGCCCCGAGGCCGAACAGGAAGGCCTTGCCCATCATGCAGCCCTTGGCGCCGAGCGCCAGCGCGCGCAGCACGTCCTGACCCGAGCGGATGCCGCTGTCGAACAGGATCTCGGTCTGATTGCCGACCGCGTCGACAATGCGCGGCAGGCGCGAGATCGCCGACGGCGCGCCGTCGAGCTGACGGCCGCCATGGTTGGAGACGACAATCGCGTCGGCGCCGGTGCTGACCGCCTTCTGCGCGTCGCCGACATCGAGCACGCCCTTCAGGATCAGCTTGCCCGGCCAGATCGAGCGGATCCAGGCGACGTCGTCCCAGTTCAGCGCCGGATCGAACTGGCCGGAGATCCACTGTCCCAGCGACTTGACGCCGCTCATGCCCTCGACGCCGTTCAGATTGCCGAAGGTCTTGTGCTTGCTACCCAGCACCTGGAATGCCCACGGCAGCTTGGTCGCCATATCGAGCACGTTGTGCAGCTTGATCTGCGGCGGCACCGTCATACCGTTCTTGATGTCGCGGTGACGCTGGCCCTGCACCTGCAGGTCAAGCGTCAGGATCAGCGCCGAGCACTTGGCGGCGATGGCGCGCTCGACCAGCTGCTTGGCGAAATTGCGGTTCTTCATCACGTAGAGCTGGAACCAGAACGGCCGCGAGGTCGCCGCCGCCACGTCCTCGATCGAGCAGATCGACATGGTCGACAGCGCGAACGGGATGTTGGCCTTCTCGCACGCCTTGGCCGCGAGGATCTCGCCATCGGCATGCTGCATGCCGGTGAGGCCCGTTGGGGCGAAGGCGAAGGGATAGGCGAACTTCTCGCCAAGCAGCGTCACCTCGGTCGAGCGGTTGGAGACGTCGACCATGACGCGCTGGCGCAGCTTCAGCGCCTTGAAGTCGGCCGAATTGGCGTCGATCGTTTCCTCATTGTAGGAGCCGCGATCGGCATAATCGAAGAAGGCGCGCGGCACGCGGCGCTTCGCCAACAATCTCAGGTCTGCAATGCTCGTTGCGTCCTTCAAGCCGCCCATGGCGCCGCTCCAATTTGATCTGATTTCTTGAAATGCGGGTGCCACCCGCTAACTGGATCAATTTCTTGACCACTTCCTGATTTCTGCTGATAGGCTCTTCCGCATGGTCTTTCAACCGATTCCTTCCCGTGCGACCGCCGACGAGGTGGCGCGACAGATCGAGATGCTGGTGCTGGAGGGCGTGCTGCATCCCGGCGACAAGCTGCCGGGCGAGCGCGACCTGTCGGCGACGCTCGACGTGTCGCGCCCGATCCTGCGCGACGCCCTGAAGGCGCTGGAGGCGCGTGGGCTGGTGGAGAGCCGGCCCGGCGGCGGCACTTATGTGGCGGCGATCGAGGGCGCGATCTTCGCCGCGCCGATCGTCGACCTGATCGCGCAATCGCCCAAGGCAGGTGGCGACTATCTGGAATTCCGCCGCGAGATCGAGGCTAGCGCCGCGGCCATGGCGGCGGAGCGCGCCACCGAGGCCGACCGCACCATTCTGAGCCGCATCATCGAGGCGATGGAGGCCGAGCACGACAAGGCGGACTTCCGCCGCGAGGCGGCGCTCGACGTCGAGTTCCACCAGGCGATCGGCGAGGCGACGCACAACATCGTCATCATCCACGTGCTGCGCGCCTGCTACCGCCTGCTCGCCGACGGCGTGTTCTACAATCGCAGCCGGCTCTACGGCCAGGCCGGCTCGCGCGACCAGTTGCTCGCCCAGCACAAGGCGCTGCGCGACGCTATCTGCGCCGGCGAGCCGGAGGCGGCGCGGCGGGCGGCGATCGAGCACATCGGCTATGTCGCCGCCTCGATGAAGGACGCGGCCGAGGCCGGCGCCCGCGCCGAGATCGGCACGCTGCGGCTGATGCAGTTCGAGGAACGCGCAACGGCGAAACGGCCGGTGCGGCGCGAGTAAGATCGGGACGGCCGAGGCGTCGGATCGGTGGATCCCTGCTTTCGCAGGGATGACGGCGAAGGTTGGGCAGACGGCGGTGTCCTCCTGCCTCGCTCAAAAGGGCGACCGGCTCCGCCATCATCCTGAGGTGCTTCGCGTCAGCGAAGCCCTTGTCGTCGAAACGCGTCGCCAACCCCCCGCTCGCCGTCATCCCGGCCTCCGAGCCGGGATCCATTTCCGCCGCGTTGGTGGATGCACAAAACGCCCGAGGTCTCGGATGTATGGATCCCCGCCTTCGCGGGGATGACGGCGGAGGGTGGGGAGAGGACGGAGGCTTGCTCACAGCCCCCTCAGGGAAGGGTCGAGGAAGGCCCTCGTCGTCGAAGCGCGTCGCCAGCCCCCCGCTCGCCGTCATCCCGGGCTTGACCCGGGATCCATTCCGCCGGGTTCTCGGGAGGGACGCGCGATCACGGAGGACGATTCGGCGCCGTCCTCGAACCGTGGCATGATACGCCATTCGATGCCGATGCCGCCCCGGAGAAACCGCATGGGCCTTGCGAAGGAAAAGCCGCTCTACGAGACGCCGACCGACTATGAGGACGATCTGAACCTCTGGCTGCTGGAGCAGATCGAACTGCTTCGACAGAAGCGGATCAACGAAGTGGACCTTCCCAACCTGATCGAGGAGCTCGAGGACATGGGAAGCGAACAGCGGCATGCGCTGGAGTCCTCCTATCGCCTCGTCATCAGTCATCTCTTGAAATGGCACCATCAACCCGAGCAACGTTCGTCGTCTTGGGAGATCACCATCTTCCGGGAGAGGGCCAACATCGAACGCCGCGAAAAGCGAAGCCGCTCCCTGAAGGCCGATGCGGGCTGGATCGTCGCCGACATCTATCGATATGCCCTCCGCGAGGCCGCCATCGAAACCGGCCTGCCGCGCGAGAGCTTCCCGGCGGAGTGCCCCTGGACGATCGAACAGCTGCGCGACCCGGATTTCCTGCCCGCGTGATCCCAGGGCGTTACATCATTTCGTGGAAACGATGAAACGCCCTAACTATTTGTTTGAACGCGTTTTCTGAACGCGAACCGGTGCCCACTTCGCTCGAAAACGCTCTATCGGATCGTCGCGATCCAGGCGCGGGCCAGCGCCCGGCCGGCTTCGTCGGCCTGGCTGCCCAACGGCCCCTCCTCCCGCGCGTGGCGCGTCGTCCAGTCGGGATCGATCGACGTCGCGACATCCGCGAAGGCCTCGTTCCAGTCGCGCACCAGCGCCGTATCCGCCTCGAAATGGAACTGGATGCCGTAGACGGCGCGGCCGATGCGGAAGGCCTGGTGCGGCGTCATCGCGCTGGTGGCGAGATGCACAGCGCCTTCCGGCAGGGTAAAGGTGTCGGAATGCCAATGAAACAGCGGCGACGGCCCGTCCAGCACGCCGACGACGGGATCGTCGCGCCCGGCCTCGGTCGGCGTCACCGCCTGCCAGCCGAATTCGATCGGCCTGTCGAGGATGTTCCTGGCACCATAGCCGCGTGCCAGAATCTGCGAGCCGAGGCAGATGCCGAGCACGGATTTGTCGGCGTCGCCAAAAGCGCGCATCAGGCTGGCGAGGCGCGGCAGATAGGGATGCGTCTCGTCGTCGACGGCGCTCTGGCCACCGCCCAGCACGATGATCGCGTCATAGCCGTCCGGCGTCGCGGGCAGCGGATCGCCCTCATGCGCCTGGCGGACATCGATCACCGCCCCGGCGGCGGCGAGCGCCGGCCGCATCAGGCCGAGCGACGTGGCTTGATAGTTTTCGACGACGAGAATGCGCATGGACGTCGGCTCGCAAGATGGGGGCGTTCCATCAATAGATGCCGAACCGAACGATTCCGCCAGACCGCGGCGACGACTTTTCGAACGAGCCGCTACGCCGCCTCGTAGGCCTCGTGCAGCTTGGAGATCTCGATCTTGGTCATCTGCATCATCGCCGCCATCACGCGCTGCGACTTTCCGCGATCGGGATCGTTCAAAAGCTCGATCAGTACGCGCGGCACCACCTGCCAGGATAGGCCGAACTTGTCCTGCAGCCAGCCGCACTGATCGGTCCGGCCGCCTTCCGAGAGCCTGTCCCAGAAATAATCGACCTCCTCCTGCGACTTGCAGTCGACGAGGAAGGAGACGGCCGGCGTGAACTTGAAATGCGGACCGCCATTCAGCGCCGTGAACGTCAGTCCCTCGATCTCGAACGACGCCACCATAACGCTTCCGGCCGGACCGGGCCCGGCATCGCCATAACGGGAGACCTGGCCGAGCCGGCCGTTCTTGAACACGGAGACATAGAAATTGGCGGCCTCTTCGGCCTGGCCGTCGAACCAGAGAAACGGGGTGATCTTCTGCATGAGACATCCTCCTGTCGGGGTCACGACAGGAGGACGAGCGAGGCGTCCCCGTTTCGACAGGGACGCCGCTTTTTTTGTGGCCAGCCTATTCGGCGGCGGGCTGAGGCAAGGGCGCCGCTCCCGCTGCGGGCTCGGCGACCTCGGCTTCCGGCTTCGCCGCGGCCCCGCCGCGAAGGCGCCCCAGGAAGCGGCTGAAGCGCTCCATCTCGACATAGATCACCGGGGTGATGAAGAGCGTCAGGAGCTGCGAGACGAGCAGGCCGCCGACGACTGCGATGCCGAGCGGCTGGCGCAGCTCGGCGCTGGCGCCGGTGCCGAGCGCGATCGGCACGGCGCCGAGAAGTGCGGCAAAGGTCGTCATCATGATCGGCCGGAACCGGCGCACGGCGGCGCGATGGATTGCCGGCTCGGGTTCGAGCCCCTCCTCGCGCTGGCCGTCGATCGCGACGTCCACCATCATGATGGCGTTCTTCTTGACGATGCCGATCAGCATCAGGATGCCGATCAGCGCGATCACCGAGAGATCGAGCCCGGCCCATTTCAGCGCCACCAGCGCGCCGAAGGCCGCCGCCGGCAATCCGGACAGGATGGTCAGCGGATGGATGAAGCTCTCATAGAGCATGCCGAGCACGACATAGATGGTGAGGACGGCCGCGAAGATCAGGATGCCCTGCGTCGCCAGCGACTGCTGGAAGACCTGCGCGGTACCGGCATAGGAGGTGTAGACATCGGCCGGGACGCCGATCTGCTGCTTCAGCACCTCGACCTGATCGGTTGCCTGGCTCAACGCCACGCCGTCCGGCAGGTTGAACGAGATCGTCGCCGCCGGCAGCTGGCCGAGCTGGTTGACGGTGACGGGGCCGACCGTGCGCTGGACGCTGGCGAAGCTCGACAGCGGCACCAGATTGCCGGAATCCGACCGCACCCGGATCTCGGACAAAAGGCTGTCCGACCAGGCGAGATCCGGATCGTATTCGAGGATGACGTCATAGCTCGATCCGGTCGACTGGATCGTCGCGGCCGTCGAGGTGCCGAAGCCGTCCTCCAGCGTCTTGCGCAGGGTGGCGGCCGAAATGCCGATCGAATCCGCCTTGTCGCGGTCGACGACGATGCGGGCCTGCAGGGCGTTGTTCTGCAGGTTGTTCGCCACGTCGACGAACTGGCTGTCCGTCCGCATCGCGGCCGTCAGCTTCGTCGCCCATTCGTTCAGCGTCTGCTGGTCGAGCGCCTGCAGCATCAGCTGGTAGGTGCTCTGCGAGCTGACGCCGCCGATGCGCAGGTTCTGCACGGGCTGGATGTAGGACTGGATGCCGGCGATGCGGCCGAGCTGGCCGCGCAGGTCGTTCAGGACGACGTTGAGCGGCGGACGCTCCTCCTTCGGCTTCAATTGCACGGAGAGCGAGGCCGAATTCAGCGTCTGCGAGCCGGGGCCGCCGCCGACGAAGGACGCGACATGCGTGACATAGGGCGAGGCGCGCAATGTCGCCTCGACCTGGCGCTGCAGGCCGACCATGGCGTCGAAGGAGATGTCCTGCCGCGCCTGGGTGGAGACGGAGAGCTGGCCGATGTCCTCCTGCGGAAAGAAGCCCTTGGGCAGCGCCATGAACAGCCAGACGGAAGCCGCCACCGAGGCGAAGAAGAGCCCGAGGATGACGAAGCGGTGGGCGAGGCACCAGGCGACGCCGCGATCGTAGTGCCCCTCGACCCACAGGAAAGCGCTCTCGAACCAGGCGGCCGGACCGCTGCGGACATGGCTGGAGGCGGATTTCGGCAGCCGCGCCGTCAGCATCGGCGTCAGCGTCAGCGACACCACCATGGAGGCGCCGATCGCCAGCGCGACGACGACGCCGAACTCGTTGAAGAGCCGGCCGATGACGCCGCCCATCAAGAGCACCGGGAGGAACACGGCGACCAGCGACAGCGTCATCGACACGATGGTGGCACCGACCTCGCGACTGCCGACCAGCGCCGCCTCGAAGGGCGGCATGCCCTCCTCGACATGGCGCATGATGTTCTCGAGCATGACGATGGCGTCGTCGACGACGAGGCCGACGGCGAGCGTCAGGCCGAGCAGCGAGATGTTGTCGACGCTGAAGCCGAAGAAATACATGCCGCCGAACGCCGCCACCAGCGACAGCGGCACGGCGAGCGCCGGGATGAAGGTGGCCGAAACCTTGCCGAGGAACAGGTAGATGACGAGGATGACCAAGCCGATGGTGATCGCCAGCGTCACCTGCACGTCGGCGATGGCGGCGCGGATCGAGGTCGAGCGGTCGTTCAGCACCTTGATCGTCATCGAGGCCGGCATCGACGCCATCAGCTTCGGCAGCTGCGCGTTGACCGCGTCGACGACGGCGACCGTGTTGGCGCTCGGCTGGCGCTGGATCGCCAGCACGATCGAGCGGGAACCGTCATACCAGCCGGCCGTCTGCGCGTTCTGGACGCTGTCGACGACATTGGCGACGTCCGAGAGGCGCACCGGGCTGCCGTTCGGATTGGCGATGATCAGCTGCTTGAACGCCTCGGCATTGGTCATCTGCGTCGGCGCGTCGATGACGAGCGACTGGCTCTTGTTCTGCATCGTGCCGACGGGCGTCTGGTCGTTCGCGGCGGCGAGCGCGTTCGAGAGCTGATCGAGGCCGATATTGCGGGTCGCGAGCTTGTTGGGATCGGCCTGGACGCGGACGGCATAGGTCTGGCCGCCATAGACGCTGACCTGCGCGATGCCGGGCAAGGTCGACAGGCTCGGCGAGATGACGTTCTCGGCGAAGTCGTCGATCGTCGACATCGGCAAAGTCGGGCTCTGCACGGCGAGCAGCAGCACCGGAGCGTCGGCCGGATTGACCTTCCGGTAGCTCGGCGGGTTCTGCATGTTGGGCGGCAGCTGCCGCTCGGCCCGGTCGATCGCCGCCTGCACGTCGCCGGCGGCGGTATCGATGTTCTGGCTCAGCGCGAACTGCAGCACGATCTGCGAATTGCCGAGCGAGCTCGTGGCCGAGATCGTGTCGATGCCGGAGATCGTCTCGAACTGCTTGATCAGCGGCGTGGCGACGGCCGTCGCCATGGTCTGCGGCGAGGCGCCGGGCAATTGCGCGCTGACGCTGATGGTGGGGAAGCTGACTTCCGGCAGCGCCGCGACCGGCAATTGCTGGTAGGCGAAGATGCCGCCCATGGCGATACCGAGGAAGAAGAGGGTCGTGGCGACCGGACGGCGGATGCAGAGTTCGGAGATCTTCACAGCTTGGCCTCCGATGCAGGCTTGGCGTCCGGCGCAGCGGACTTCTTCTGCGAGACCTCGCCGCCCGCCTTGCCGGCCGGGGCCGAAGGCGTCGACTGCGGGGCGGCCGGCGTGGCCGCGGCCTGGCGGATCGTGACCTTCATGCCGGGGGCAAGCGAAAGCTGGCCGTCGGTCACCACCTTCTCACCCGCCTCAACGCCCGCGACGATGCCAGCGCGGTCGCCGACGATGCCGACGACCTGGACGGGGCGGACGTCGATGGTGTTGTCCGGCTTGACGACGAAGACGTTGGAGCCCGACTGGCCCGGCTGCACGGCGACCGTCGGCACGATCACGACGTTCCGGTTCGTGCCGAGATCGATGGCGACCTTGACGGCCTGGCCCGGCCAGAAGGTGCGGCTCTGGTTCGGAACGGCGGCCCGTACCGCCATCGTGCCGGAGCCGGAAACGATGTTGCTGTCGATGAAGTCGACGGTGGCGGCGGCCGAGACCTCCTTCGCGACCGGCGCGCCCTTCGGCGCGGCGTCCTTGGTGCTGGCGGAAGCGTCCGGCGCCGTCGCGGTCGCGGTCGGCTGGTTCGACGGGGAGACCCGGACCGGCACGGCGCCCGAGGCGAGCGACTGGCGCAGCAGGCCGACATCCGCGTCGGAAACGGTGAAGTTCGCCTCGACATTGTCCATGTCGGTCAGCACGACCACCGTCGTCCCGGGCTGGACCAGGCTGCCGACCGTGATCGAGAAGGCACCGAGGCGGCCGTCATGCGGCGCGGTGATGCGCATGTTGTCGACGACGACCTGGTCGGCATCGATGTTCGCCTGGTCGAGGGTCACCACGGCGGCGGCGCTGGAGGCGGCCGCGACGGCCTGATCGAGCTGCTGGCTCGAATCCACCTGCCGGGCGACCAGATCCTTCGCCCGCTTCAGATCGGCGGAGGTCGAGACGACGGTCGCCTGGTCGCGCGCCAGCGCGGCCTTGTCGCGCGCCAGCGTCGCCTGGGCCGCGCGGTCGTCGAGCTGGACCAGCAGGTCACCCGCCTTGACGTCCGCGCCGTTCGCCTGCGCGATGCGGGTGACGACGCCCTGCTGCTGGGTGGTCACCGAGGTCGAGGCGGTGGAATTGATCCAGCCGATGGTGGAGCGCCGAACCGGAAGGTCGCCCGTCTCGGCGGTTGCAACGACGACGGAAGGCGACAGTCCGCGGCCGCCCTTGCGCCCGCCGCCCGTTCCGCCCCCTGCCCCGCCGCCCGGCCCCGGCGGTCCTTCGGTCCCCGCCAGCTGGGTACCCATGATCTTGTCGACCGACGCGAACAGCGTCTCCCGATAGACAATACCGACACCGAGACCTGCAACAACAAGGAGCGTGACGATAACGGACCTGCGCATGACGAGCTTTCCTGTGTCCCCCGCCCTGCTATGGGACGGCCTTCGGCGGGTTGCTCGTTAAATCGCGGTAAGCTTCGGGCCGGCGGCGCTCCGCAGGTTTTGCCTGCGTCTCGATGGATGCGCTTTCCGTGGTCTTTCGGCGCTGAATCCCGCGACTTTTGCCGCACTGCACCAAAGACCGGATCCATCGGCGCGACGCCGGCGCTCACGAAAATGTGTGTGATCGGGCGGTCGCCCCATTTCCGGAGCGCGCTAGGACGCCGGAATTCCGGATCGCCAGGCAACCGGCGCGCAGCGTCTCCGCGCGTCCGGCCCCGGGCGCGTTTCAGCGGATCGGCGCGATCCAACCGGCATTCCGCCCGGCCACTTCGTCGCCGCGACGGTCAGATCCATGCTTGAGAAAGGCCCGGAGCGACAAGGCCCTCCGGGCAATTGGCATCAGACCATGCGCATGCTCATGCCGCCGTCGATCACCAGCTCCTCACCGGTAATGAATTCATTGGTGAGCAGTTCCACCGCCGCCGTCGCGACCTGCTCCGACGTTCCGAGGCGCTGCAGCGGAATGCGGTTGGCGAGGTTGTTGGCGCGCGCCTGCGGCGTCATCGCGGCGTGGAAGCGGGTCTCGATGATGCCGGGGCAGATCGTGTTGACGCGGATGCCCTCATGCCCGTGGTCCCGCGCCAGCGCACGGCCCATTTGCGGCAGCGCACCCTTGACCGTCTGGTAGGCGACGGTGCCGGGGCAACCGCGCAGACCGGCGACGGACGAGACCAGCAGCATCGCGCCGCCCTGCTTCGCCAGCGCCGCATGCGCCGCGCGGAACAGATGGAACGGCGCATGGACATGCACGCGGAACGCGTCCTCCCAGGCTTCCTCCGTCACGGTGAGCGCCGTGCCCGGAACCGCGCCGCCGGCGGCCGGAACGAGATAGTCGATCCGCCCGAAGCGCTCGAGCGCCACCTCGACCAGCGCCGTCGCCGTCGCCGGATCGGCCGCGTCGGCGGCGAAGAACAGGATGCCGGTGACCGGCTCGAGCTCCGCCAGCAGCGCCTCGACCTCGGCGTCGCGATAGCGGCCGGAGAGCACGAGATCGACGCCCCGGGCAGCGAGCGCCCGCGCGATGGCCGCGCCGATGCCGCGGGTTCCTCCCGTTATGATTGCAACGGGCCTTGCCGAATCGCTCATTCGAATCCTCCTCCGTCCGAACCTTCCCGGGCCATATCGGTGCACAAATTGCGCCTTCGGGTCCACCGCCAAAGCACGCCTTTCCGGGCGTCTCGCGGCTCCATTGCTGTTCCGACGGCGCGCCGCTAATGTGCCGCGCCACATTGCTTCGGAGTACTCATGGCCCGCGACGCTACCGATTCCACGCTCGTCGAATCGCGCGACGAACTTGTCGACGTGATTGCCAGCGGGTCGAAGCCCAAGACGCAATGGCGGATCGGCACCGAGCACGAAAAGTTCGGTTTCAACATAAAGGATCTGACGCCCGTCCCCTATGACGGCGCGCACGGCATCGAGCGCATCCTGAGGTTGATGGAAGGCATGCTCGGCTGGCAGCCGATCGAGGATCGCGGCCTGATCATCGGCCTGGTCGATCCGGTCGGCGGCGGCGCCATCTCGCTGGAGCCGGGCGGCCAGTTCGAGCTCTCGGGCGCGCCGCTCGAGACGATCCACCAGACTTGCCGCGAGCTGCACGCCCATCTCGCCCAGGTGCGCGAATGCGCGGAGCCGCTCGGCGTCGGCTTCATCGGCCTCGGCACCTCGCCGATCTGGTCGCTGGAAGAGACGCCAGTGATGCCGAAATCGCGCTA
Organism: Kaistia sp. 32K; assembly: GCF_016629525.1. Lineage (GTDB taxonomy): Bacteria > Pseudomonadota > Alphaproteobacteria > Rhizobiales > Kaistiaceae > Kaistia. The sequence goes on along the minus strand of NZ_AP024269.1, from coordinate 1,213,600 downwards.
CGAGATCATGTCGCGCTACATGCCGAAGGTCGGCACGCGCGGCCTCGACATGATGTTCCGCACCTCGACCGTGCAGGTGAACCTCGACTTCGCCAGCGAAGCCGACATGGTGCAGAAGATGCGCGTCTCGCTGGCGCTGCAGCCGATCGCGACGGCCCTCTTCGCCAATTCGCCCTTCCTCGACAATACCGCCAACGGCCTGTTGTCGAACCGCGCCGAGATCTGGCGCGACACCGACAACGAGCGATCGGGCCTGATCCCCTTCGTGTTCGAGGACGGCTTCGGCTTCGAGCGCTATGTCGACTGGGCGCTCGACGTGCCGATGTATTTCGTCAAGCGCGGCGACACCTATCACGACGTCGCCGGACAGTCGTTCCGCGACCTGCTGAAGGGCGAATTGCCGGGCCTGCCGGGCGAGCGGGCGACGCTCTCCGACTGGAACAACCACCTGACCACGCTGTTCCCCGATGTGCGGCTGAAGAAGTACATCGAGATGCGCGGCGCCGATGCCGGGCCGTGGCGGACGCTGACCGCGCTGCCGGCGCTCTGGGTCGGCCTGCTCTATGACCAGGCCTCGCTCGACGCCGCCTGGGAACTGGTCAAGGACTGGACCGCCGAGGAGCGGCAGGCGCTGCGCGACGGCGTGCCGCGGACCGCGCTCGCGACGCCCTTCCGCAACCGCACCGTGCGCGACATCGCCCGCGAGATGGTCGAGATCGCCCGCCGGGGCCTCGCCGCGCGCCATGCGTTGAACAGCGAGGGGCATGACGAGACGGTCTACCTGCAGCCGGTCGAGGAAACCGTCGCCAGCGGCCGCACGCCGGCCGAACGCCTGCTCGAGGAATACCGCACGAGCTGGAACGGCGACATCGGCGAGGTCTTCCGCCAGCATGCCTATTAACCGCGCGCCGCGATTGATCCTTCTCAATCTCTTCGGGCAGAGTAGACTCTAGACTCGTCCGCAGATTGATCTTGGGAATGGAGCGCATCATGGACATCAAGGACATCACCGTCGTCGTCGACCTCGCCGGAGATCGGCCGGCCGCGCGCGCGGCGGCTGACCTCGCGAAGCGTCTGGACGCGCACCTGACCGGGCTGTCGCTCGCCTATGATCCGATCGTGCCCGGCTATGCCGTCGCCCCGGTGCCGGCCGACTTCATGATCAGCGCCCGCAACCAGGCGCTGAAGGAAGCCGAGACGGCGATCACCGCCTTCCACGGCATCGCGGCCGAGACAGGCATCGACGCCGAGGCGCATCTCGTCGACGTGATGGCCGGCGGCGGACTAGACGGCATCGTCCACGAAGTCCGCCTCGCCGACCTCGTGGTGATCGGCGAGGACGACCCCGAGCGGCCGGAGCCGGTGCGCGAGGCGCTGATCGAGGCCGTGCTGTTCAATGCCGGCGCGCCGCTGCTGATCGTGCCGCGCAACGGCCCGGTGACGATCAATCCGGACCGGATCATGATCGCCTGGGACGGCACCATCACCGCCGCGCGCGCGGTGCGCGCCGCCATGCCGTTCCTGAAGCTGGCCAAGCATGTCGAGGTCGTGCTCGTCGACGACGGCAAGAAGCTGCCGACCGGCGAGCGGCTCTGCGGCCATCTGCTGCGGCACGGCATCGAGAGCAGCATCCGCAAGGTGCCGAACCCCGGCAAGGACGTCGCCAAGGCGATCCGCCAGGCGGCCGTCGACGCCGACGCGGGCATCATCGTCATGGGCGCCTATGGTCATAGCCGCCTGCTCGAATGGATTCTCGGCGGCGCGACGCGCGGCATGCTCACCGGCCTGACGCTGCCGGTGCTGATGACGCACTGATCGCCGAGCGTTTCGTTGACGCGGACCGACCGCCGCGCCGATCATGATGAGCGCGGCGGCAGGAGCGATCCGATGAAGACGATCTACGATCTGATGCTGGAAGCCCAGCAGGGCGCCTTCGCCTCGGCCATGGCGAAGGAATTCGGCCTCTCCTTCGAGCAGCAATCGAAGGCGTTCGAGGCGATGATGCCGGCCTTCTGGCAGGGCATGCGGCGGAGCGCCGCCGACCCGTTCGGCGTCGCCGCCTTCTGGCAGCAGGTCGGCAGCGGCCAGTACAGGTCCTATTTCGACAATCCGCTCGCCGCCATGACGCCTTCGGCCCGCGCCGAGGGCGACGGCATGCTGGAGCGCATGTTCGGCTCGCCGGAAGTTGCGAAGGCGGTGGCGCTGCAGGTCGAGGCGTCGACGGGCATCGCGCAGGACGTCGTACGCCGCATGATGCCGGTGATGGCCAACATGATGATGGGCGGCGTCCAGCGCCAGACCGAGACCTACGACAACCCCTTCCTCGCCATGATGCGCGAGATGACCGGGGCCGCGAGCAAGCCGAAGCCGAGGCCCGAGAAGCGGCCGGACCTTCCCTTCGTCACGCTGATGGAAAGCTTCCTCGGCAAGGAGAAGGAACCGGAGCCCGAGCCCGGGCCGATGACGAACGAGGAGGTGATCGACCGCCTGTTCGACGCCGGCAAGAGCATGCAGGACAGCTATCGCAAGTCGATGGAGCTGATCTTCGACCGCTTCGCCGGACCGGCGAAGAAGGACTGAAGAAAGCACGAGGCCGAATAAAAATGACCCGCCGAGAGCTCGGCGGGCCAAGGTTCGGAACCACCAGGGGATCGCGGGGTTCCGGCTGCGGGAATGCGGATCGGGCCGGCCTCGGAGCGGCTAGCCCAGCCGCGATCAAGTCTTGAGGATCGATCAGGCCTTGCGCCGATACTGGGCGGAGCCGACGCGGAGCAGCGTGGCATGCGCCACCCGCTCGCGGGCCTGCGCCTGGCTGGCATAGCGGCGCTCGAGCGAGAGCATCTGGAGCTGCGTCGAGGCGTCCTCGTTGGCGCGACTTGCGAGCGCCGAATAGACGTCGCCCTCCGTCAGGCCGATATCGGCGAGCATATGGGCATCCCATTCAAGCAGGCGGGCGACCGAGCGACGGTTTTGCCAGACCCGGAAGCGGGCCACCACGTTGGCGATGACGACCATGCCGATCGCGGCGAAGGAGCGCGAACGGGTGGGCCGGGCTGACGTGGAATAGGTTTCACAGGTGCTCATTTCAGCCTCCATCGGCAGACGTGCCAGGGTTCCTTCGATCTGGTTTGAAGGAGGCGACCCGGCATGCTTCTTGGGAACGAATGGAGAATGCGCCTGCGCGATTGATCATTCCAACGAATGTTTTTAATATCAGCCATCGGATTTGATGATGCATGACGCAGGGGCGCGAAGCGCTTGCGTCCGGAGCCCCGGCGCAGAGGCAAAAGCCCGCGCGACGCGCTCCAGGGAGATTACCGATGGCCAACATGCTCGATCTGGACCAGCTCCGCACCTTCGTGGCGATCGCCGACGCCGGCAGCTTCACGCGGGCGGCGGAGTCCGTGCACAAGACGCAGTCCGCCGTCTCGATGCAGATGCGGCGGCTGGAGGAACGGCTCGGCAAGCCGATCTTCGGCCGCGACGGGCGCAGCGCCAAGCTGACCGAGGACGGCGAGCGCCTGCTCGGCTATGCCCGCCGCATGGTGCGCCTCTCGGACGAAACCATGGCGGCCTTCGACGACGAGGAGCTCTCGGGCCGGGTGCGCCTCGGCACGCCGGACGACTATGCCGACCGCTTCCTGCCGGAGATCCTGGCGCGCTTCTCCCGCTCCAATCCGCGCGTCGAGGTGACCGTGGTCTGCGAGCCGACCGTGCAGCTGCTCGAATGCCTGCGGGCCGGCGAACTCGACCTCGGCATCATCACCAACACCAAGGGCGCGCCGATGACCGAGGTCGTCCGGCAGGAGCCCCTGCTCTGGGTCGTCTCGAACCACCACCAGATCGAGCAGGAAGAGGTGCTGCCGCTGGCGCTCGGCCGCGACACCTGCTGCTGGCGCCGATCGGCGATCGAGGCGCTGGGGCCGATCGGCCGGCGCTACCGCATCCTCTATGCGAGCAACAATTCGACCGCGATCTCCGCCGCCGTGCTGGCCGGGCTCGCCATCTCCGTGCTGCCGGAATCGGCGCTCCGGCCCGGCATGCGCGTGCTCGGCGAGTTCGACGGCTTCCCGCGCCTGCCGCCTTGTGAAATCGCGCTGATGCGCGCCTGGAACAAGCCGACGTCGCCGATCGTCGAAGCGCTGGCCGAGCACATCGTCTCGTCGCTCGACAATCTCTCGATGCAGATCGCAGCCGAGTAGGACGAGAAGGCAGCAGCCCCTCACCCTGTCCCTCTCCCGCGAGCGGGCGAGGGAACGCGCTCAATCGGCTTTGTCTGATGACTGAAGTCTGTCGCCGACCGCCGGGGCGGATGCGGAGGAAAGCCCTCGCCCGCTTGCGGGAGAGGGTTGGGTGAGGGTCTGCCTTAACCCACCAGGACCCGCGTCGACGGGAAGGTGACGCGGATCAGGGTCCCCTGCCCGACCGCGCTGTCGATCAGGAAGGCGGCGCGGTTCGCCTCTACCAGCGCCTTGGTCAGCGGCAGGCCGAGGCCGGTGCCGTCGCTCCGGTGCTTGGCCGAGGTCGCGACCTGGCGGAACGGCATCAGCGCCGTCTCGACGTCCTTCTCCGACATGCCGATGCCGGTATCGCGGATGCGCAGCGTGACCTCGCCGCGCTCTTCCAGCGCCGTCGACACGATCACCTGGCCGCCGGCCAGCGTGAACTTGATGGCGTTCGAGACGAGGTTGAGCACGATCTGGCGGATCGAGCGCGGGTCGGCGACGATGCTGGGCACCTGGCTCGACAGGCTGGTGCGGATGATGATGCGCTCGCGATTGGCCTGCGGCTGCATCAGCGCCACGCATTCCATCACGATGTCGTTCAGCGCCACCGCCTCGAAATTCAGCTCCATCTTGCCGGCCTCGATCTTCGAGAGATCGAGGAGATCGTTCAGCAGGCTCATCAGGTGCGCGCCGGAGACGTGGATGTCGCGCAGATACTGCTTGTAGCGCTCGGTGCCGATCGGGCCGAAGCGCTCCTCCATCATGACTTCCGAGAAGCCGATGATGGCGTTCAAGGGCGTGCGGATCTCGTGGCTGACCTTGGCGAGGAAGTCGGATTTCTGCATCGACGCCGTCTCGGCGGCGCGGCGGGCGTTGATCAGCTCTTCCTCGGCGTTCTTCCACTGCGTGATGTCGCGCAGCACGGCGCAGAACTTGCCGGTCTCGCCGAGCCGGCCCATCGTCATGAACAGCGGGATCAGCCCGCCCTGCGGCACGCGGCCGATCACCTCGCGGCCATCGTTCAACAGGCTGGCGACGCCGTTCTGGGCGAGGCCCTCGAGATAGTCGAGCGCCGCCTTCCGACTTTCTTCGGCCAGGAGATGGGTGAACGGCAGGCCCGCCACATCGCCCGTCTCGACGCCGAACAGCGCCTCGGCGCTGCGGTTGATGCGGACGATCCGCCCCTCGGCGTCGACGACGGCGACGCCGTCGGTCGCCGTGTCGAGAATGGCTTCCAGTTCGGCAATCTTGTGCCCGGCCTCGGCCAGCTCTTCCAGCAGCTTCGGATCGGACGCGGCGGGCTGGACGAGTTCGGGTTCGGCGATGGCGGGCGCGGCCGGCTCGACGGCCTCGGGCTCCGACTCGACGGGCTCTTCCGGCACGGTTTCGCCTTGCAGATCCATCTCTTCGTCGGACTCGAACTCTTCGGGCTCGAACTCGTCGGGCTCGAATGCTTCGGGCTCTTCGGCGGGCGCTTCCAGCGCGGCGACCGGCGTTTCGACGTCGGGGGCTTCTGCCTCCGGCTCGCAGACGTCCCCGGCGATGCGCTCTGCCGCCTCGACAGCGTCTTCGACCGTCTCGCCCAGATCCGCTTCCGGCGCCGCGACCGGCTCCTCCGGTGCCGAGACGTCGGTCTCCTCGACCTCGTCGGCCTCCGGCAACGCGTCCTCTACGGCCACGGGCTCGTTCGCGACGGGCCCGTCTTCGGACGTCTCATCGACGGCCGTTTCCTCGGCGGACGTATCGGGCTCGTCGGCCTCGAACGCCTCGGGGGCAATGGCTTCATCGGACGAGGCCGGCTGAACCGGATCGACCGGCCCGACCTTGGCGCCGAGCGCCACGGCGATCCGCCGGAAAGCGTCCTGCTCGGGCATGGTCAGCCGCTCGGCATCGCCGGGCAGAGGCGCCGGGCGCGGCAGGCGCACGACATTGCTCGGCTCCGCCACGACGGGCGCCTTCTGCAGCGCGACGACCGTCGCCCGCTTGTCCTCGACAGGCGCCGGCGGCTCGCGCCGGATTTCGGATGGCCGGATGACGCCGAAGCCGCGATAGCCCTCGAACGACCGGTCCCGCGAAAAGGCCGGCAGAGCGGCGAGATCGACGGAGACGCGCTGGTCGGTGTCGTCGACGGGCCAGCTCAGCGTCGCGCCGCTCCAGGTGTCGCGGCGGGCGATCAGGGCGGCGATGGTCCCCTTCTCGTCCAGCCCCCTGGCGGCCGCGACGTCCTGCCAGCTCGCGCCGACGGTTGCGGCGGAGCGAGGCCCGACGACCGAGGCGAATTCCGGCGAGACGAAGCTGAAGCGCCCCTCGGCGTCCATCTGGAAGACGAAGCGGACGGGCCCCGTCGGCGCCGTGAAGCGGAATGCCGGCTCGGCCGCTTCGGCCTCGGCTTCGTCTGCAAGAGGTTCGTCTGCAAGAGGCTCGTCGAGGGACGGTTCTTCGGCGGCAACCGGCGGAACCTCGTCATCGACCGGTTCGGAAGGCGCGTCTGCGGAGACCGGCGCGACCGCGTCGTCGACCGGCTCAGAAGGCGCCTCGGCGGAGGCCGGAGGAAGCTCGTCATTTGCCGGTTCGGCCACGACCGCTTCCGGAAGCGCGGGCTCGGAGCGATCCGGCTCGGCTTCGGCTGTCGTTACCGGCTCGGCCGGCAAGGTTTCGCTCACCGCCTCGACGATATCGGCCATGGAAAGCGGCGCGCGCGCGACGACGTCCTTGGGCCCAACGAGATCTTCGGTCGATCCATGGTCAGGCTCGGGCACAGGCGCTTCGGCGACGACCGTCTCGACCGGCTCCGCCTCGAACGCCACCGGTTCGACAGGCTTCGCCTCAGCCTCAGGCTCAGGCTCGACGTCCAACGGAGGCTCGACGGACGGCAACAACGCCTCTTCGACCGCGGGGACGGCTTTGACCTCGATCTCGGCGTCTATCTCGGGAAGCGCGACGGCTTGATCCGACGCTTCCGGCTCGGCGGGCACGGCGGCGACGATCGGCTCGGCTTCGGGACCGGACGCGGGTTCCGACACGGCCTCGATCGGAAGCTCGGTTCCCAGGGGCTCCGGTTCGATTCCCTTCCGGGGACTCACATCCATCGCCGGGATCGCATCCTGGGCCTCAGGCTCGCCTTCAGGCAGCTCAGCGACCCGCGTTGCCGATGCGACGGGGGCGACCGTCTCGGCCGAAACACGCGGCTCCGGTTCGGCGGCCGCCGGCTCAACCCCGATCCATTCGGCGGGTCCGATGACGAGGAGATGGAAGCGGCGATCGTCCAGCTCGATCCGCGCGATGCCGGCAGGCCGGCGCGCCCGGTCGACGCGGATGGCGCGCTTCAGGAGCGGCTGGGGGCTGCGGTCGATGCCGGCGATCAGGCCTTCGATGGCGACTTCGGCCGCCGCCAGCGCATCCAGCCCGCCGGATGCCGCGACGACGTCGCCGCTCGCGTCGAGAATGGCGACGAGGCAATCCTCGCCGACCACGATATCGGCGAGCTGTTCGGCGCGCTCGACCAGCGAAACCTTGCCGCCGCGCGGCGCTTCCAGCATGACCAGGATGGCGCTGGCGCCGTCCTCGAGCCGGATGCGCGTGCAGGTGGCCGGAAGGCTCTGCAGCCGGCCGCCGGTGACGAAGCCGATGCGCTCGAGCCGCGTCGCGCCGAGCGGCAGCGCGCGGGCAAGGTGGGCAATCTGGCTGGTGGACGGCAACGTATCGGAGAAACGGCGCTCCAGCAGGCCTTCCATCGAGGCAGCGCCGAAGAAGCCGGCGCCGGCGGCATTGGCCCAGAGCACATGCCGGCCGTCCGCCGCCCAGACGAAGCTCGGGCGCGGCGACAGCAATGCCGGTCCGACGGCCGGCAGCGCCGACAGGTCGAGATAGGCAAGATTGTGTCCGCTCATTCCGCTGCCACTCTTCTCGCGGGTCGGTGCCGGCCCGCGTCGGCCTTCGTTTCCGCGCCCTCGACAGGACCAGGGTTTCGTCGCCGGCAGGCGCGGCCGTGTCGTCCTTGCGCCCGTTCTTCAGCAATCATCTAATATAGCTCGGACGGACCCGGGTCCACGAACCGGCCCGCCACCCCCTTATCTCTTGCATCAGGTGGTTAATGTTGCGCTTTTTTGAAAGCGCGGATGCGACGGATCTACCTCCCTGAAGTTGAATTCGGGCCCGTCCTCGCCCGTCGCCAACGCTTGCCTTGCGTCATGTCGCGCAGTCTCTATTGTCCTTGTGTCATCCAAGCGGGAGCAAAACGATGGCCGATAAAACGCAATTCGAGATTCCGGAACAGATGCGCGCTTTCGCCGACAAGAGCGTCGACCAGGCCAAGAAGGCATTCGACGAATTCATGGGCGCTACCGCGAAGGCCGTCGAGAAATCGGAGGCTTCGGCAAAATCGGTGCAATCGAGCGCCCGCGACGTCAACCGGCAGGCCCTGGCCTTTCTCGAGGCGAATGTCGCCGCCTCGTTCGATTTCGCCCAGCAACTGGTGCGCGCCCGCACCGTCGAGGAGATCGCGCAGATCCAGCAGGCCTTCCTGAAGAAGCAGGCCGAAGCCGCCCAGACCCAGACCCGCGACATCGCCGAAACCATCGGCAAGGCGGCGACGGACGTCCAGCAGCAGGCCAAGAAGTAGAAACCGGCGAAGAAATGGGCAGTCGCCCGATTTGACGCCTCCCTGCGTGACGCCGCCGGCGGCAGATGCCCGCGACGGCGTCAGATTTTGGCCGCCCGGAGGGGCCGCCGAAGACTAGGTCCTTGGAACCATTCAACTTTTGTGCAATGCAACAAAATATTGCATTGCATCATGCTCCGGCTTATATTCACGACAAGTCGATCGGAGTGAAATGGGTCCCGAAGATCCAGGATGAAGCTCCGCGACGGCCACAGAGCCCGAAGGAGACTTTCGTTCATGTCCGATACCGCCGCCACGGCCCCGAAGAGCGCCAAGGGCGCTGCCAAGACCGCCAAGGGCTTCGACGCCCCGTTCGAGGCGTTTGCTTTCTCCGTTCCGAATGTCGAAGTGCCGGCCGTGTTCCGCGATATCGCCGACAAGGCGGTTTCCGGCTCCAAGGAGGCCTACGCCAAGCTGAAGACCGCCGCCGAAGAGGCGACCGAGGCGTTCGAGGACAGCTATGAGACCACCCGCACGGGTCTCGTCGCCCTCACCCACAAGTCGCTCGACAACGTCAAGACCCACACCGACGCCACCTATGCATTCGCGCGGGATTTCCTGGCGGTGACCTCCTTCGCCGAGGCCGTCGAACTGCAGGCCGCCTTTGCCCGCAAGCAGTTCGAGACGCTGACGGAGCAGACGCGCGATCTGCAGGCCTTCACGCAGAAGCTTTCGACCGACGCCGCCCGCCCGGTGCGCCAGGGCGTCGAGAAGGCCTTCAAGGGTTTCCAGAACGGCTGAGCCGCCGCGCGACGGCTCATCGGGAAACGCGCTCCGCCATCGGCCGAGCCGCTCCGGGGAGCCGAAAACCACCGCCGGCAGAGCTTCGAAATGAAACCGGCCCGAACCTCGTTCGGGCCGTTTTTTTTTCGCGAGCGGGCTGAGCGGTCGCGCGATGCCGCTTTCGGTCACCGCCAACAGAGCCCCGGAATGACGCCGGCCTGCTCCGTCCGCGGCCGTTCTTACGCACCGCGCAAGCCTCTTCGAACAAGCTGTGGAAGCAGCTTGGGATAAGTCGATTTCCGCACTTGAAACCCGCCAATTTTGGTTCTAGGTTCCGCTCGCTTTTGGCAGGCAGTTGTAGCTCAGTTGGTTAGAGCGTCGGATTGTGGCTCCGAAGGTCGGTGGTTCGAGCCCACCCAACTGTACCAAAGCATTCTCCTGAAAATTCAATGACTTGACGATGGCGCAGGCCCCTTAAAACGGGCCGGCCATGTTGCCAATGAGAATTGAGCGTTTCCAACGGTTTTGCCTGAGATGCGGCAGCCCGACGCAACATGAAACGCGACATGGCGCCCCCCTGATTGACGCCCCCCTCGATCTCGGACACGCCAAGCGTGCATCGCAAGGGGGACTCAATTGCGCATCGTCATCATCGTGATCGGCATTCTTCAGGTTCTGGGCGGGGTCGCGTTCTTCCGACTTCACGGTTCAGGATGAGCCCGGTATCGATCGTGACTACGCAGGTCCGGCGTCTGTCACACCGCTGGCTGCAGCGGCCCCACGCGGCTGACATCCGCCGTCCGGGGCAGATTGCTGGTTGAAGAGGGTCTAGTGGGTCGCCGCGATGACCATTGCCACGTCACGTTAGTCTGCTTAGGGGTCGGCGGCTGGAAGGGCCATCGTCATCCGGGTCCCGCCCGTCTCGGTCTCGCCGGCGGTTATGCGGCCACCATGGAGGTCGACGATGCGCCGGACCAGATGCAGGCCGAGTCCTGTTCCGCGGGAGCGTGGCTTCAACCGGTGAAACGGCTCGAAGATTCGCTCGCGCTCGTTGAGGGGGATGCCCGGCCCGTCGTCGCAGACCTCGACAGTGCCCGGGGCCGTGATCTTGATCAAGATGGTGCCGCGCCCGCTGCCATGATCGATCGCGTTCTGGATCAGGCTGGCCAAGGCCCGTTCCAGCGCAGCCTCCTCGCCTTTGACGATCGGATCCTGGGCCGTTGTGGCAAAGTCAAGCTCATAGCCAGCGGCAAAGGCGAGCGGCGCCATGTCGCCGATTATTCTTTTGGCCAGGCGGCCCAGCGAGAGGGGGGCGAGGTTCGCCAGATCGCGATTCAGGCGCTCCAGATCCAGCAATTGCTCGCTCAGCAGCGCGAGCCGGCCGACATCCGCCTTGAGCTGCGCCCGCTCCGGGGTCGCCGGCATTCCTTCAATACGGGTGCCGATGATGGCGATCGGTGTTCGCAATTCATGCGCGGCGTCGGCCAGGAAGAGCTGTTGCCGATCGTAGCCGTCGTCCAGCCGGCACAGCGCCTCGTTGAATGCATCGATCAACGAAGTGATTTCCGGCGAGGTGTCGGAAGCGTCCAGCCTGACCCCGCGCTGCCGGATATCGATGAGTCGCGCCTGCCGTTCGGCCTTGGCAATCCCGGCGATCGCGCCGCGCACGACCAGCGGAGTGGCGATCACGATGCCCAGGACCGTCACGAACAGCATAGGCAGTCCGACGTTGAGGACGATCAGCCCGGCACCGAGCGCGACGATGCCGAACGAGGCGGCGCTTTCCGTACCCGTCAGGATCTGGACCTCGCCGATGGGCGAAGTGACCTGGCGCATTCGCGCCTCGGGACTGTCCAAGGCGGCGCTATCCAGGGTTGCGCCGAAGCGGGCCTGTCCGATGCCGTCGAGCGCCTGGGGCAATCGTAGAAAGGCCGGTGGGACCGTCCCTTCGACGAGGCGCTGCCCGCCCGCGTCGCGGATGACGAACCAGAGCCCTGTTTCGGCTTGACGCAAGGCGGTCAACGCCGCCGTGGCGCGCAGGCGCATGTCGCCGGACGGAGCTCGCTCGAGCGCGTCACGGAGGATCTCGATGGTGCGATCCATTGAGCGATAGGAAAACAGATCCCCCCGCAAACCCAGCGCCAGGAGCAAGGCGAAGAGGATGGCGCTCTGCAGGATCACGAGCCGCAGGATCAACTGGCCCTGAAGGCTGCGCCCGCGCCTGCGGCTCATCGGGCTTCCATCAGCATATAGCCGACACCGCGGACGCCCTTGATTGCCACATCGGCTTCCAGATCCACGAGTTTGCGCCGCAAGCGCGAAACATGGCTATCCAGCGTGTTTGACTGCACCTCATCGGTGAAGCCGAACACCGCTTCCATCAAGGACTCGCGCGTCACCATACGCCCCGCACGCCGCATCAGGACTTCCAGGACGAGGAGTTCCCGCCGCGGAATATCGAGCGGCATCCCATCCACCAGCGCTTCGCGATGCTCCAGATCGAAGGACAGGCGACCGGCTTTGACGGTCATCGCGCGGAGCTGGCCAGGCCGGCGCATAACGGCGCGCAGCCGCGCCAGCAACTCCTCGAAGGCGAAAGGCTTGACCAGGTAGTCATCGGCCCCGAGGTCGAGACCTGTCACCCGCTCGGGCAGCCGTCCGCGAGCGGTGAGCACGATGATCGGCATCAGGGCGTCGCGCTGGCGCAGGAAAGGAATCAGGGAGAGACCGTCCCCGTCCGGCAGGCCGCGATCGAGCACGATTGCATCGTAGCGCCCCGCCAGCGCCATCTCGCGTGCGAGCTCGAGCCCGTCGGCCCGGTCGGTGACAATGTCCTGGCGCCGCAAGGCGCTTTCCAGCGCTGCCGCCATTTCCGGCTCGTCCTCGACGAGCAACAGCCGCATGGCTTGCTCCTTCGCTTCTTCTTCACCGGTCATGACGCGGGTACCTTACGTCAACATGACGTCACCGCGCCATGCGTGCGCAAGTCCTGTGGCCGACAGGCTCCCCATCGAAGCGCTGCAAGTGGGGACGATTCAGTCATGAAGACCAGTATGTACTTTTTGGGCCAGTGGCTCGCTGCTCCGCTGCGCACCGCGGCCATCGCTCCGTCCGGCCGTGCGCTGGCCCGCCTGATGAGCAGCGAGGTGGGTCCCCAGACCGGCCCGGTCATCGAGCTCGGTCCCGGCACGGGTGTTTTCACTAGGGCCTTGCTCGACCGCGGCGTCGCCGAGCAGGACCTTGTCCTGGTCGAGCTGAACCCCAGCTTCGCGCAATTCCTGCGCCGCCGCTTCGCCCGTGCGTGCGTGCTGGAGATGAACGCAGCTGAGTTGGCCCGCACGAGTTGTCTCGACGGCATCACGGCCGGTGCCGTATTGAGCGGGCTGGGCCTTCTCTCGATGCCCCGACAACAGGTCGTCGACATCCTTGACGGCGCGTTTCGCCACCTCAGGCCGCATTGCGGCTTCTACCAGTTCACCTACGGCATGCGATGTCCGGTGCCGGATACGATCCAGAACCGTCTCGGCTTGCGCGCAAGGCGGCTGGGCGGGACCTTCCTCAATTTGCCGCCGGCAGCTGTCTATCGGATCAGCCGGGACGTTGGTTCAAATCCTACGGCAGCCCTACAATTCACGAAGACGACTGAGATCTAGGTCGATCCAATCAAATCTCGAGGCTGCGAATAGCCGCCTCGAGCTCCCATCGCGCGCCGCGGACCCAGCCCCCGACCGGCTGTTGCGGCTCGACGGCCTGCAGGAACGACTTCGGTAGCTTCTTCCGGATTTCGCCCTGCAGATCATCGGCCGGCTTACCGGTCACGAAGGTGCAACAGGAGGACCAGCCCCGGACGTCGAGATCCAGCTGGCGCGATTTCCAATCGGCTTCCTCGGCGACAACGCCTTCGCCCTCGGCGAAGGTGCGTCTGACGATTTCGGCCATGCTGCTCCCCTGACATAGGAGCCGTGCCTAGCCGATTCCCGCCGCAAAAAGCCTGCTGCGACAGCGCCGCACGAGTAGCCGAAGGCGCCCGACGCTTTCTGCCTTTAGCCTGCCCTTGACGCCCTCCCAATGCGCTAGGTGCAGATTTGTAAGAAACGTCAGTCTTTTACGCGAGGTCGGGAGAACAACGGACTACCCCGATCGTCTATGCGTGACTTTAAACTGCTCGGCCCGATGGGGTTGTGGTACATTGGGAGTGGACTTGCCGGCACTGGTCAGGGGTAGCGCACGAGGCGGATATCATGCGGTTCCGACGTGCTCTGACGCAATCCGACTCAACACCAGGACATGCAACGGCGCTCGTGTCGCAGGCGGCGGTCAGGACCGGATGCCCATGGCGTGCTGTCCTGATTGCGTTGGCGGTGCTGGCAACTACGGGACAGGCCGCGTATGCGGACGAGGGCGGTGTCAGCTTTTGGCTACCCGGACAGTACGGCAGCTTTGCAGCCGTCGCGCCCGCCCCGGGGTTTTCGTTGTCAGCGGTGTCCTACTTCTATTCGGGCAAGGCGGGCGGGGACGTGCCGCTAAACCGCGGGGACGCGTTGAGCTTCGGTGTCGACACCGATTTCTTCGCCCAGTTGATCGTGCCGACCTACACCCTCGACACGACGATCCTGGGTGGACGCCCCAGTTTTTCGCTGGGCTTTTTCCCAGGCTGGAACCAGACGTCTGCCGACGTCGGGATCGGAGCGCTGTCGGCGAGCCGGACCGACGACGTCACCGGCTTCGGGGATCTCTATCCCACGGCGCAGCTGTTCTGGAACAACGGCGTTCACAACTGGATGACCTATGTCACCGGCGATATCCCGGTGGGCGCCTATGACCCCAACCGGCTCGCCAATCTGGGGATCGGACATGCCGCGATCGACGTCGGCGGCGCCTACACCTATCTCAATACCGAGACCGGCTTGGAGTTCTCGGCGACCGCGGGCCTGACCTATAACTTCGAGAATCCTGATACGGACTATCGCAACGGCATCGATTCACATCTGGATGTCGGCATATCGCACTTCCTGAACGAGAAGCTCTTCGTCGGCGCCGTCGGCTTTGCTTATGTGCAGCTGACGCCCGACAAAGGGGCGCCGGCGGCGTTGGGCGGCTTCGAGGGACGCACTTTCGGGATCGGTCCGCAGATCGGCTACAACTTCACCGTCCAGGGCAGGACGATCTTCACCAACCTGCGCGGCTATCTCGAGTTTGACACCGAGAACCGAACCAAGGGCGGGAGCGTGTACCTGACTGTCAACCTCCCGTTTTCAGCGCCGGCGAAGGGGAACTGAGGACGAGCTTTTCGGTCCGCCCTCCATCTGTTCGTGCTCTTGCCGCCTGCCCAAGCGCAGCGAATTCCGCGGCAAGGCAATCGCCAGGAGGAAGCCACGATGAAGCCTAGCGCCAGGCTGCTTTACCTCGGTTGTGCGATGATCGGCGCGACGATGGCTCCCGCCCTGCCGGCGACGGCGCAGGAGCAGAAGCCCAACATCGTCTTCATCCTGCTGGACAACACGGGCTGGGGCGATCTCGGCGTCTATGGCGGCATGACGCCGACGCCGCGCATAGACAAGCTCGCGAGCGAAGGCATTCGCTTCAACAGCTACTATGTCGAGGCCCAATGCACGCCGACCCGCTCGGCCATCATGACCGGACGCCAATCCGTGCGGTCGGGAACCTATACCGTGCCCTTGCCGGGCACGGGTCCCTACGGCCTGTCGCCCTGGGAGCACACGCTTCCCGAACTCTTGTCCGAAGCTGGTTACGCCACCGCGCTCTATGGCAAATGGCATCTCGGCGAAGTGCCGGGCCGACTGCCGAGCGACATGGGCTTCGACGAGTGGTGGGGCATCAAGAACTCCTGGGACGAGGCCGGCTACACGTCCTATCCGCTCTTCAAGGAGTCCGGCGTGGAAGTGCCGATGATCTGGCAAGGACGAAAAGGCGAGGCTTCAACACCGGTCATGCCGCTCGATCTGAACGTTCGACCGATTGTGGACGAGAAATACATCATCCCCAAGACGGTGGACTTCATTCAACGAGAAGCAGCCGCCAAGAAGCCCTTCTTCGTCTATGTCGGCTATTCGGAGATGCACCCGCCGGCCATCCCCAATCCTAATTTTGCCGGCAAATCCGTCGAGCGCGGCGGCGCGTACTCCGATCTGGTCGGCGAAATGGATGTCCGCGTCGGTCAGATCCTCGATGCCATCAAGCAGGCGGGCATCGACAACGACACGATGGTCATTCTGAGCAGCGACAACGCGACAGCTCCGAGCCTGGTTGCTGGAGCGGGCGGCGGATCGGACGGACCGTTCCGTGGCGGCTTCTTCACGCCGCCCTTCGAAGGAAGCATGCGCACCCTCGCCATGGTTCGGTGGCCCGGGCACGTTCCGACCGGCATCGTCACTCAGGAGATCTTGAGCGCCCATGATTGGCTGCCGACGCTCGCCGGCGTCGCCGGTCGAACGGATTTGGTCCCCAAGGACCGGCCGATCGATGGCATCGATGCCTCCGCCTTCCTGCTTGGCAAGAGCGCCACGACCGGCCGGGACAGCTATATGCAATTCGGCCCCGATGGAGAGCTGATGTCCGTTCGCTGGAAGGTCTACAAGACCATTTTGCGCTATTCGGAGGGCGTGGACAAACCGATCGTCAAGCCACAATTCCCCATGCAGTTCGACCTGACCAGCGACCCGCATGAGAACTGGAACCTGTTCAATACCAAGCTGACCGAAGGCTGGAGCTTCGCGCCGGTCGCCCGCCTCATTATCGCGTATGAGGAGAGCCTCAAGAAGTATCCCAACATCCGTCCAGGCGAGGATTTCAAGGGGTATAAATAACGGCCGCGACGGGAGGGAAACAGCGGCGGCATTCGTCGACGGCAGAGGGATTCAAACGGGATCAGATGTCCGAGATGGATCATGGAGGGCATGATGCACCAGACCGTACGGAGATCACTCGCAGTGCTGGCGTTCGGGTCATCCTTGGCGGCCCTGCCTATGCCAAGCAACGTGGCGCTGGCGCAGCAAGACAAGCCCAATGTCGTCTTCATCCTCGCCGACAACATCGGTTACGGCGATCTCGGGCCCTATGGGGGCGGCGAGTTGCGCGGCGCGCCGACGCCCAACATCGACCGGCTGGCGCGCGACGGGCTGCGGCTAACCCAGTACCTGGTGGAGCCCGCGTGCACGCCCAGCCGGGCGGCGTTGATGACGGGGCAATATTCGATCCGCAACGGGTTGTCGCTGATCGCGGTCGAGGGCAGCCCCTACACGCTCCCGAAGAACGCCTTCACCATGGGGGAGATGTTCAAGAGCGTCGGCTACGCCACCGCGATCTTCGGCAAGTGGCATCTCGGGTCCGCACCGGAGAGCCTGCCGACCAGCCACGGCTTCGACGAATTTTACGGCATCCCGCCGGATATCTCCTGGGATTCCGCTACCTATGTCGATACGGCCGAGATGACGCATTCCGTCGATGCTCCCCGTGACGAGCTGCTGCGCCTGGGGCCGCAGATCCAGGAGGCCGTCGCAGGCGGACCTCTGAAGAACGTGAAGCCATACACGCCGGAAGTGCGCGCCGAGATCGACGTCGAGCTCACCGCCAAGTCGATCGACTTCATGGAGCGCGAGACCAAGGCGGGTAAGCCGTTCTTCCTCTATCTTCCCTTCTCCATGGGACATGTGCCGAACCTGCCTTCGGCATCGTTCAAAGGCAAATCGCGGATCGGCAATTATGGCGACAAGCTGATGGAGGGCGATTTCCACGTTGGGCAGATTCTCGAATCGCTGAAGGAACTTAGTATTGAGGACGACACCGTCGTTGTCTTTGCATCGGACAACGGACCGTTCGGTGAGACCGCCCGCGAATTCGGCAACGCCGGCACCCCGGACATGGGCAACGCCGGCCCGTTCCGTGGCGAGCTCGGCGAGGTGACCGAAGGCTCGATCCGTACCGCCGCCCTAATCCGCTGGCCCGGCCACGTCACGCCGGGGACCAGTTCCTACGCGATGTTTTCGATCATGGACTTCCTGCCGACCTTCGCCGACATCGTCGGCGCAAAGCTGCCGGCGGACCGCCCGATCGACGGTGTTGACCAGACCGATGTTCTGCTCGGCAAGAGCGCAACCGGTCATCGCGAGGCCCTGCTGAGTTTTGTCGGCGCTGACCTTCTGGCCGTGCGCTGGAAGCAGTGGCGGGCCTACTTCACCGCCGTTCATCCCACCGGCATCGGGCCGCAACGGCAGCCGGGTGTTTTCTCCACGAGCGCGCCTTTGGCCGGGTATCCGATCATCTACAACATCGAGATGGACCCGCACGAGGATCTCATCGTCGCCGGCATGTTCGCTTGGGCGTCCGGCCCCATCCTGAAGGTTGTGAAGGAATATGAGGCGACGCTGAAGGACCGTCCCAACCCGCCAGCGCCGAACATCACGAACTTCAGCCAGAAATGAAGGGTCCGGCGGCTTGACGGCTCCGGACAGGCCGCGCGGCAGCGAACGGAGGACATCGCGGCAATCGCAGACAAGGATCTCGGACTTCAGGACCGATTCCGGCGCGGGGATCGCGATCGGCGCGTCCGGCATCTCCGCCACCTCCAAGCACTGCTGCTGCTCCGAGCGGCCTGATTGGTCAGACGCCCCCCCCCGCAAAAAGATGACGTCTTGGCCCGATTGGTTTAAGAAAGAATGGGCCCTAGTGAATGGGAAACGCCGTGATCGGCCTTTGCCTTGGAGCATTTCTGGCAGGCGCAGCAGCGAGCTGCATGGTTTCGTTCCCACCATTCATCTTGGCCGTGCTCGGCGGCGCCATTTTCAGCGCGATCATGGGCGCCATTCAGCATCAGTCTGGTGTCGATATCTTGCTCCAGGCGGCGCTCCTTGCCGGATCGGCACAGGTTGGATATGCGGCAGGGCTGATCCTGCTTGCCCTCGCCAGGACGACACGCAGCCCATCTCCGAGCCGTCGCGGGACGCCCGCCCCTACGCGGAGCAAGGTGGACCGCATGCCTCCGGAGAAAGAACTGCTCTGATCCAGAGTAAACTCGAAATTCCGGGATGGCGGATGATCTTGCATTTCCAGATCGCGGCGACATAGCTCATCGAACTACGCTCCGAAGCAAGCTCATGCTTCCTCTCATCTTCCGACAGAAAGTTTGTTCGGACCGAGAGCGAACAACGCTTCGGAAGAGCTCGAGCATCCGGCGGTGGCATGGCTATGCCTTGAACTTGTTCAACGCAATTCCGTAGACATGAACATTGCCGAAGCAGGCGGCCATCGCCGCCTGAAGCTCGTCCATGGTCGTGCGGCCCGCCTCGACGACGATAATGACGCCATCCAGCAAGGAAGCGATCGCCGCGGCATCCGACGAGCCGCGCAGGCTGGGGAGATCAAGGACAGCGTAGCTCTCCTCGGCGCCCCCTTTTAGCAAATGCTCCATTTGCCGTCCGCCAACGAAGGCATCGCGGTCGAGGGGATGATCGGCGGTAACGGCCGGCATGAATTCGAGATTGGGGGCAATCTCGACGCAAGCCGGCATGACTTCCGCGTCGCCCGAGGCAAAAAACGCGTTGAGGCTGTTTTGCTCGTACGGCGCCAGGGCACGGGTCAGGGTGGCGTTCTCGAAACTGCAATCAAGCAGCCTCACCAGCCTGCCGGACGCGGCGATCGTCAGCGCCAATTGCAGCGCGATGGCGCTTCTCCCCTCGCGCGGATTGCAGGACAGGACGCCGACCGACAGAGATCGTCCCCGGCCTCGGCCAGACACGAGGATAGCCGCGCGAAGCGTGCGAAGGGCATCGAGAAAGTCGCTCCGCTCCGATCGATCGAGGCCGGGAGAGACATTGAGCAAGCGCCGTCTCTCTCGCCTGGAGATCGCAGGAACTGCCACAACGGCCTCCCCACCCACCAGCTCGCGCACTTGCTCCGGGGTCCGGATGGTCCGATCGAGAGCAAAGCGAACCGCCAGGAAAGCAAGTCCCGACAAGAGCCCGATCGTAAAGGCGAATACCAGGATCAGCGCGCTCTTCGGGCTGGACTTGCCGGTCGGCGGAATCGCCGCGCTGAGAATGCGCGCGTCGGAATCGGGAAAACGATCGCGGAGCGCCTCCCCGCTTTGAACCGCCGCAAAAGCCGCCGCACGCTCCGCGGCGATATCGGCGATGCGGGTTTGCAGATACTCGCCGCCGCGTTTGGCCGACTCGAAACGGATATCGATCTGATCGAGGATATAAGCGGCGGCGATCGAATTGGCACGGCTGGCGCTGACGTCAGGCGACGGCGCCCGATAGGAGATTTCCAGAACATAGGAGAGACCGACGCGACGAACACCGACCCGGTTCATGAAGTCGAGGAAGGCGGCAGACACTTTATCGCCTTTCGAAGCCGGCGCGCCGCTGTTTGGCCGGATCATGCCGATGAGACGCTGCAAGAGGCTGGGCGCCTCAGGCGCCAACTCGGGCGCATTAGCGAGTTTCAGCGTATCGAACACGAAGCGAAGCAGCCTTTCCGACCTGACGATCTGCATCTGGCTCTCGAACTCGCTGGTGTCGAACGGAGCCTGATTGAGGTTCTCGGGCGCGGTGCTCCCGGCCACGACGCGATGGGGTTCGACGATCACCAGCGTCGAGGCCGTGTATTCCGGCGTCGACCGGAAGAGGATGACAAAGCCGATGCCGACGCAGAGAACGACCCAAAGCGCGAGGGCAGGCAGGCTGCGGCGGATATGACGAAAGAAATCGCTGGCGCTGCGTATCGCAGACGCGTGACCTGGGCGGATCAACGCATTGGGGGCGCCAGTGAAATTTTGCGTAAACGGGGCTTGGTTCATCATCCTGGACCGGCCCCGCCCTAAAGCCGCTCGGCGCGTTCGGGCCGCACGTTCCCGACGAGAACGTTGGCGAAGCCGAGCAGATTTCCACGCAAACGCCCAAACCGATCGATGTAAGGCTCGGGGACGAACGTACCGATCAGATTGCTGCCGAAATTGCCGGCGATGTGCCGCATCAGGCTGCCCAGCGTCATGGTGCCTTTTCGGTGCAGGTAGATCGGATTGACGATCTGGGAGTAGCCGAGCCGCCTGCCGGAGACCCTCCCCTGCTTGATGCCGAGATGCACGCCGCAGGCTGCGCCCAGCTTGAGCATTCGGCCGCCGCGCTTCGCCAGCGCACCGCCAAAATCGCGATCCTCCAGCCAACCGTAGAGAACCAGCCGTTCATCGAAATAGAGGTCGGCAATGGCCGAGTACCGAAAGGCCATGTTGCAGCCATAAGGGCTGTAATTCTCATGCAGCCAGTCGATACCCCGGCCGTCCAGCGACGCCAGCAATGTGTCGGCCTCCTCGAGAGTGAGACCCGGCCCCTTGATGCCGTCGGCGATGACATGCCCCGTCACCGCGACCACGTCCGGATTGACCCGGAAGCGAAGCTCCGTCATTTCGATCCAGCGCGGATGCGGCACGAAATCATCGTCGAAGAAAACGACGATCCCGGTATCGGGACCGATCTGGCGAAGGGCGGCATTGCGCTGGCGCGGCAAGCCCGCGGGCGCGACGATGACGTTGATATCCGGGCGATGGACCAAGGCGCCGGCATCCGCGATGCTGGCGCAGGAAATCCAGATTGAATCGGGCTTGACCGTCTGCCGGTCCAGTCTCTCCACCACGCCGGCCAGCGCGTCCGGGCGCCCATGCGTGGCGATGACAACGGCGACGCGCAGCTTCTCGCTCCAGCCGCTCGGCGCCTCCCGCCGGACCTTTTCGCCAAGCGCCGCCCAAGGATCCCCCACCGCGAGCTTGGCGTCCGAGATGGCAACATCGTCCCCGGCATCCGTCCACGGATCGGTCATCTCAGGCGTCCTTGAGCTGCAGGGGGCCGTGTTCGAAGCATTCCGCGTAAACAGAGAGCGTGTCTCGCGCGACGCGAGCGATCGACATGCGCTCGATGTTGAATTGGCTGCTCTGGCGCCAGGACGCGAGTACCTGCGGGTCCTGGACCAGCAGAAGCAGCGCATCGGCCAACAGGTCCGGCGAGCCGGGCGGAACCAGGATGCCGGCGCGGCCATGCTCGAGAAGTTCGGGGATGCCGTCGACCGCGCTCGCAACGATGGCGCATCCGCCTTCCCGGGCCTCCGAGAGCACCAGGGGCGCCGGATCGGCATGCGAAGGCAGGACCAGAATATCGGCAGCACGGAAATAGGAACGGGGATCGCTGGCGGCTCCGCAGAAGCGAACCGCGCCACGACAGGCCATCCCGTCGACCATCGCGCGGTATTCGGCTTCCGACGGCCCCTCGCCCACCAGGTAGAGCGTGGCGCGCGGCGCTGCCCGATGGACGATATCGAAGGCCGTCAGCAGGTCCCCCACGCCTTTGCGCGGATGAAGTCCCCCGACGAACAGAACACTGGGATGATCCAGCACTTCAGGCTCGGGATAGGGCTTCGGCATTCGCGCCGAGCCGATCGTTCCATTCAGCACGACGCGGAGCCTGGAGGCAGGAACGCCACGCTTGCGCATGGATTGGCCAACCGCCTCGCTTACCGCGATCACACGCGATCCGACCGCCATCAGGACGGCCGACCTCTCGAACGCATTGTGAACGGTCGTTACCAACGGGCGGCCCGCGAGCTTGCAGGCAGGATAGGCAAGCACGGCGCTCGTCATCATGTGGGCGTGCACGAGATCGGCGCGCCAGGAGCGGATCAGGCGCAAGACAGCGAGAAAGGCGCCGCCCAGCGTGCCAACCTTTCGGGCCTGATTGATGACGAAGACCTGGACATCATGAGCGCGCAACACGCCGTCGAAATCACCGCCGGCGCTGCAGAGAGCGACATCGTGTCCGAGATCGGCCTGCGCGCAGGCGAGATCCACCGCCGCATGCACATTGCCGTTCAGCCGGCCGGTATGGTTGAGAACGTGAAGAATGCGCACGGCTAGCCTCCCCCACTCTTGGCCGCCGGGCTGTCCTGTCGATCTGTCTCGACACCCCCCTGCGGGGTCGCCGCTCCCTGCGCCGCCAGGCGGGCCTTGTCCTGGAAGACCATGATGTGCGCGATGGTCATGACCGCCGGCGACTTGAGTTTGTCGATCGGCCAACCGCCGCCGAGGGCCAGATTGGCGAGGACGTAAAAGGGTTGGTGATATTCCGGCGGCGTCGGCAGTCGCCAGATCTCCTTCCGGTTCAGAAAGAAGCGCGTCAACTCCGGTTCGACCAGCACGCCGAAATCGTTGAACCGATCCGTCAAACTGCCCGCCGGCACACGGACAAGATTGTCCTTCTGAAGACGATCCTTTCCATCCCGGAATAGATGGGCCACGTTATGGTAATATTCTGGAAACTGCCCGTAATATTCGATGACATCGATCTCTGACGATGACGTCTTCTTGTCTACACCGATCAGCCAGAACGCCGGCCAGACGCCGGGACCGTCCGGCAGCTTGGCTCTCATTTCGAAATAGCCGAACTGTTGGGCAAAGCCCCTTTGCCCGGCGCCGTCCTTGTCCATCGAGCAGAGGAGACCGCCCTGCCAGCTTCCGTCCGCCCGCTTGCTGGCGGTGATCGTCAGGCCTTCCGGCGTCAGGGCAAACGGACCGCCCGGCCCCGGATCGGCAAAGACCGCATCGCCAAAATCGCCATTCCAGGGCGTGTGCGCGATCCAGCGGGTTCCCGGCCCGTGAGCCGATATGTCCAAGGTCTCGAAACGCTCGACAAAGGTCGGAACGAAGTTCCCGAGATCCAGATCCTCCGCGGACACCGACCGAGCCGGGACGCCGATGCCGAATGCGGCAGCGAGCAGGAAGCCGGCAAGCGCCAGAAGGCCGCCACGATGCTCGGCACGAAGGAGAGCCGGGAGGGCAAGCGAAGAGCCAGATCTCCGTCTCATGCCGTCACCCCGCGGCTCAGCAGATCGAGATAGCCGGCCGCGGAGCTGCGCCAGGAGAACTTCCTCGCCTGTTCGCGCCCGCGTGCGGCAAGTTCCGATTGGAGCCCCTCCGACCCGAGGAGCCGCTTGAAATGCCCGTACCATTGGCCGGCATCGAGCGGACTGGCCATCAGCGCCGCGCCGCCGCATATCTCCGGAAGGCTGGCCCGGTCGCTGGACACGACGGGGCAGCCGCGTGCCATCGCCTCAACCACGGGCAAGCCAAAGCCTTCGGTCAGGGACGGAAAGGCGAGGCAAAGCGCGCGCGACATGAGCAGGGCAAGGTCATCGTCGGAGACCCCGCCGAGCCAAACTATATTCGCGGCGGTCGCGGCCGGCGTCTGCGCGAAGATGGCGCCAGCCTCACCGGCGATAACGATGTCGAGATCGAGCAGATCCAGGGCGCCGGCAAGCGACGTGACAAGCCCCAGATTCTTGTGCGGCGCTCGGCTGCCCAGCATGAGGATGTAAGGCCGCGTCAGCTTGTGGCGATCGAGAAGCTTCGACGCGCCGGCATTCCAGCGCAGGGCATGCTCATAGCCGTTCGGGAGTATCGTCACCTGGGTCAGCGAAATGGGAAGGTGGCGCGCGATCTGGGCGGCGGAGTCCTGCGATACGGTGGCGATGCGCGTCGCCTTCCGCACGATCCAGGGCTGCAGCGCCCGATAGAAATGACGGAAGGCCGGGCTGTAACTCTCCGGCTGCGTGAAGACGTTTGCATCATGGATGCAGACGACCTGAGCCCCGCCAAACACCGGCGCCGTATTGCAGAGATTGAGGATCGGCAGGCCGCTTCGAAAGGGCAGCACGAACTGCTCCCAGAGATGCCCGTTGCCAGGGCCCACCCGGCGAACATGGACCGATCGATAGTCGGGATCCGGCGCCTCATGATGCGGCGTCAGCAGGGCGACGCCCTCATTTTCAGGCTGCAAAAGCTGGCCGAGGGAACGCGTCACTTCCCGGGCATAACGCTGAACCCCGGTCGTGGGCTGGGTGAGGAACCGCCCGTTGATGACAAAATCACGGAGCGTCGGCGGCGGCCGCACGCTGTCCGGGACAGGCGCCTCCACCATCGGAACCGATCTCTCAACAGCGCCGGAGGCCTGGCTCATCCGAACCTCCTGCCGCGGCCGAACGCCGGGATGAAGCGGGATAGCGTCATCAGGATCGCCGCGGGCTTCATCAATAAGAACCCTTCGACTTCAACACGGCGGGAATCGTCCGCAGCAAAATGCCGATGTCACCCCAGAAACTCCGGTTCGTGACATAGTCATCGTCGAGCTCGACGCGCCGGGAATAGGATACATCGTTGCGTCCATTGACCTGCCACAACCCGGTTATTCCGGGCCGTACCTTGCAATATTGATTGATCACCTGGCCGTATTTGACGACTTCGGCCTCGACGATCGGCCGAGGTCCGACAAGGCTCATCTGCCCCATGACGACGTTCAGGAATTGGGGCAATTCGTCGACGCTTGCCGAGCGCATCACGCGGCCAAGCGGCGTAACGCGTGGGTCCGCCTTGAGCTTGTGCGTTCCGGCCCATTCGCGCCGCGCCTCGGGGTTGGCTGCCAGATGGCGCTCGAGCACTTCGTCGCCATCGACGACCATTGTCCTGAGCTTGAAGCAGCCAAATGGCCTGCCGTGGCGACCGATGCGCCGGTGGCGTATGAGGATCGGCCGACCCTGGAGGATCAGCATTGCGCCGGCGATCGCGATGAAGAATGGCAGCAAGATCACCAACGCGCAGAGCGCGCCGACGAAATCAAACCCACTCTTCACGGCGGCGCCGATATATTTATCTTCGGGAAGAATTCCGGCTTCCGACATCGGGATGGACCCGATTTCGGACGCATCTCCCATACTGCCATCAACAAAATTAGGCATTACAACCTCCGGGGAGATTTTCATCTTCGAGATTTATGCTATGCCTCGAACACAGCATTGCAACTCGATTTTTTTTGATAAAAATTAACACCGAAGATAATAGTGACTATACATGACAGCCGCCCTATCTACACGGGCCATGATTCATAAAATCGAGATCCTCAATCAAAGTATAGCGATATACCTATACAGCACCTTCACGGCAATTGCTGCGCTGCAATATGCATCGATTCAGCAAAATATGACCTAACCACGCCATAATTTACTCTGACAGGTGATGGCTTCATTCTAAAATATGAAGAAAAATCCGACCCGAACCCCGCTCGAAACGAGGCTGATATGCGAATAGCAATCGTCCACTATTGGCTGACAGGCATGCGGGGCGGAGAAAAAGTCTTGGAACAACTGTGCGCCATGTACCCTGACGCTGACATATTTACGCACGTATATGACGCCAGGGCCGTCTCTGACCGGATCGCGTCACACAAGGTGACCACATCCTTTATCGGCAAGCTCCCATGGGCATCAAAATTGTATAGGCAGTATTTGCCGCTCATGCCGCTGGCTTTGGAACAACTGGATTTGCGTGGTTATGATTTGATCCTGAGCAGCGAGGCAGGGCCGGCCAAAGGAATAATCCCGCCACCTGACGCCGTCAGCATCTGTTATTGCCATTCACCGATGCGATACATTTGGAACATGGCGCATGACTACCGCGAGAGCGCTGGATTCATCAATAAACTGTTGATGCCGCCGCTATCCCACTACATAAGGTCATGGGATGTAACCTCGTCAAACCGCGTCGATCACTTCGTCGCCAATTCGAAGACCGTCGCCAGGCGCATCGAAGCCTATTATCGCCGCGAGGCGACCGTGATCTATCCGCCAGTCGATACCGAGAGTTTCGAATGCGCGCCGCGTGACGAGGTTGGCGATTTCTATCTGATGGTCGGCCAGCTCGTGCCCTACAAGCGACCCGATCTTGCCGTCGAGGCCTTCAACCGTTCCGGGCGACGGCTGGTCATCATCGGCGGCGGCGAAATGCTGGCCAAGCTCAAGGCGATGGCCGAGCCCAATATCACGTTCCTCGGATCCCAACCCTTCGAACAGCTCCGGTATCATTATGCGCGCTGCAAGGCGCTGATCTTTCCGGGCGAGGAGGATTTCGGCATCGTCCCGGTCGAAGCCATGGCGAGTGGAAGGCCCGTGATCGCCTTCAACCGTGGCGGCGCGACGGAGACGGTGGTGGACGGCGTGACGGGCATTTTCTTCGAAGTGCAGACTGTCGAGGCCTTACTGGACGCTTGCGATCGGCTCGAGCGCACAAGCTGGGATTCCCGAGCGCTCATGGCTCGCGCGAGGCTTTTCGATACAGCCCAGTTCTCGGCCAAGCTCAGGACCTTCATTGACGGCGCCATCGCTGCGCCCCGCGGCGACCGAAGCCCGTTCCCCCGCCGGGCCGCCGGCCCTGATGGAGTGTTGGCCACGTCGGACGGGGCACCCGATGACACCGCCGCCCATACGCCGACACTCTACAGCGTTCGCCGAGACGGCCACGATCGGATCCGTCCGCCCCGATACCAAGACCGAAAGCGGAAGTCATTCTGATAACGAAGCTCAGCCTGGCCGACGAAGCCCGGCATGCAGAAGCCAAGACGTATACCGCACTTAGGATCGCGGGCGCTGATCACAAATCAACAACTGCCCTCGAAGAACAAGGATAATTACTTCAAAGATTAAAATTGCCCACCGATCGACCGCATCTATTTTCTGCCAGCACGGCGATATTTCCGGCTCTATTGGTCGGAGACTGCACGAAACCGAGACTTGGGCGTACTGCGGAGGAATGCCATGCGCGCGATGCAAATCGCGGCTCTCGTCCTCATCGGCTGGATAGGCTGGGGCGGCCCAGCCATCGCGGCAGATGCCGGCGCAAATGGCTATCGGCTGGGGCCGCAGGATCGGTTGCGGGTCAAGGTCTACGACTGGCGGACGGGCTCGGCCGAGATGCACGAATGGACGGCGCTGACCGGGGAATTCGTGGTCGATGCGGCCGGCAACGTATCGCTGCCGCTGGTTGGCGAGGTTCCGGCGGCCGATCAGACGACGTCACAATTGGCGCAATCGCTCGCCGATCGACTGAAGGACAGGGCCGGCCTTGCCCAACGTCCGGACGCTTCGATCGAAGTCGTAAACTACCGACCCTTCTACATGATCGGCCAAGTCGTGAAGCCGGGCGAATACGGCTACCGGCCAGGCATGACGGTCCTGCAGGCCGTCAGCATCGCTGGCGGGCTGGTCCGGCCACAGGAAGCGAACATGCTCGACTACGAGCGGGATGCGCTCACGCAGCGTGGCGAATTGCGCGTTCTCGCCACCGAACAACAAGCGCTGATCGCGCGCCAGGCCAGGCTCGATGCCGAGCTCCACGGCGCGGATTCCATCGCCTTCCCCAAGGCGCTCCTGGCGCAGGAAACCACCCCGGAAGTCGCCCGCGCCATGCGCGAGGAGCAGCTTTTGTTCGAGACGGGCAGAAGCGCCCTGCAATCACAGACGGAATCACTCGGGCAGGCCAAGATCCTGCTGCAGCATGAAGTCGAAACGCTTTCTGCCAAGGAGGCGTCCGTCTCGCGCCAGCTGGCGCTTTCGAAAAAGGAGCTCGATCAGGTCAATGGCCTGGTCGCCAAAGGCCTCGCCGTCATGCCGCGTCAGTTGCAGACGGAGCAGAACACCTCCCAATTCGAAAGCAATCTCCTCGACATTCAGCTCTCCTCGCTACGCGCCCAGCAGGATATTGCCCGTATCGACAGGGATCTTTCGGATTTCCGCGACAAGCAGCGCAGCCAGTTCCTCGCCGAGGCGCGCGAGGTCAGGACGAGCCTCGACGCCGTGAACGAACGGATCGCCACCACGCAGACCCTCATCTATCAATCCGAAGTTCGCTCTCCCCAGGTGACGGCACAGCAGTCCGTGAACGCGCGTCGCGCCCCGGTCTACTCCATCACCCGACGGGTCAACGGCGTCTTCAGAACGGAGACGACGTCCGAAAGCGACCTTGTCGAACCGGGCGATACCGTCCATGTCGACAAGCCGCCGGAGCTCCAGAGGCCTGATGCTCGCGGCTGAGGCGTTGTCCTACGTCGGCCAGCCGGAGCGCCGCAGGCCCTAGACGTAGGCCCGGGCCTCGTGCCGTTCGATCCGTTCGCGGACCAAGGAAGAGCGCCAAAGCGGCAGTTCGATCGCGCTCTTGATCCGCTGCTGGGCAATGTACTTCGCGGTCTTGATTGGCCCGAACGCCTTATGGAATCGCGCCAGTTCGGGATGTTCGCTCGCAAGACGGAGATAGGGCTCGTGCCAGGCGTCGCCCCAGGGCTGGAACGGGCCATGCCAGGGTCGCGGGTTGGACATGAAATGATAGATCGTCGGCGTGATCAGATCCTCGAAACCGCAGGCGAGAAAGAAGCTCGGGAAATTCCAGCGATAGGACATCGTCAGATAGTCGGTGCCGAACATCAGGTTCAGCGCATCCTGATCAGGGAACTTCAGCTCGTGACCATGGCGCGAGGACGTTTCGATGACGGCCGTGCTGATCGCTTCCCAATCCCTAAGATTGAACCGCAAGACGCCGGAGTTGCAGTAGCGCTGAAGGACGGCATCGGCGATTCCGATCGACTGAAGATAGGCGCGGCGCTTGCGCCACATACGCCTCGGCTGATCGATCAGGATCGACATGGGATCCGGCGCGGCGATGAATCGACCGGGTTCCAGCTCGATATCGAGTAAGGGCTGGAGCGACCCCGAGATCTGGGTGTCGCCATCGACATAGACGATCGAGCGATAAGCCGGGTCCAGCAGGCGCGACAGGAAAAAGCGCGCG
This sequence comes from Kaistia sp. 32K, assembly GCF_016629525.1. GTDB lineage: Bacteria > Pseudomonadota > Alphaproteobacteria > Rhizobiales > Kaistiaceae > Kaistia. The sequence continues at coordinate 1,184,322 of NZ_AP024269.1, read as the reverse complement.
AACAGGATCGGCATATGGTCGATCGCAGCGGGCGGGGCGAAGACAAGCTCGACCCCCAGGCTTTCGCAGACATTCTGGAACGGCAGGGTTTCGGCGTTCTCGGAGCCAATACAAAATATCTTGATGTCGGTCGTATCGACGCATGTCGCCTTACGCGCTTGCGCAGCGCTCAATACCGTCGGGAACAGATAGCCTTGATCGATGACGTAGCAGCAGCATTCGTCTTTCATCTACGCCTCTCTTCGAAATTTCTACATCCGGCCTCCCTAGCCAATTTACTATCACGACAGATGTGCCGACAGGCAAATATTGAATAATTACTTCCTGAAAAAATTAGCGCCAACCAGTCCTGCGCTATAGGCTTTGCCAACATCCTTTGACACTGCGCGAGAACAATTGGGACGGCAGATTACAACCAGACCACGCGCCCCGTTCTGTCGCCTCGAACCAGCCGAGCCAACGCCAAGGGCTCGGCATCTGTGATCAGAGCCATGTGAGAGCGCATTTGAATATCCGCTTTGTCAGAAATTCGGCCTTCGGCACGATCGCGGCAGTTTGCAATACGGCCGCGAACTTTCTGAGCGGCCTGATCGTGGCGCGCCTCCTCGGCGTCGAGGGCGTGGGGACCTATTCCTTCGCCGTCTGGATCATCGCGGTCGCGACGACGATCACCGGCGCGGGCCTTCCGTTCACCCTGACCCGGTATCTGCCGGAATATGCCGTTGTCGATGGCGAACAGAAGGCACGGGGACTGGCCGCCTTCCTGCTCCGCCCTGTCTTCGCCTTCAACATGCTGCCGATCGCAATTGCGATATCCTGCATCATCTGGTTCAGCCGGGGCGATACGGGCCAGGCCCTACTGAGAGATCCCCTGCTCTGCCTGCTGATCGGCCTCTCCTGCGCCGCCCAGGGCCTTGGCGACTTCGCCAAGGCCTATTTGCGTGGCATGCACGCCATGGACCGCGTGGCCCGGATATCGTCGATCGCCATGTTCCTCCAACTGGTCCTGATCGTCCTGGGCAGCCTCCAATTTGGCGTGCAGGGCGCCATGTTCGGCTATCTCATCGGCGCCGTGTTGCCGATCATCCCGATCCGCGATTTCTGGCGCGAAAAGCCCTACGCGCCCGCCGAAACGAAACGGCGCCTGTTCAAATACGCCAGGTATCGCTGGGCGTCCGAAATCGGGGCGGCGTTCGTCTTCTCGCGCATCGAGATATTTTTCCTGCATGCCTTCTGGGGCGCCCAATCGGTCGGCTATCTCGCGGCGAGCCTGACACTCGCCAATCTCGCCATTCAGGGCCCCCTGATGCTGAGCTGGGGGCTCCTGCCTCATTTTTCCGAGAAATTCGGCCAGAAGGACATGGACGGGCTGCGCGCGGCCTACGCATCGGGAACGCGGATCATGGGCTTCCTGATCCTCCCCGCCTGTTTCGGCCTCGCGGCGATCGTTCCTGTGCTCCTGCCGCTCCTGTTTGGCCAGGCGTTTTCGGATGCGGTGCCGTCGGCCGTCGTGCTCGTCGCGGCGGCTTCCGTACCAGCGACAGCAACGGTGGGCGCCAATCTGATCTGGGCGATGGAGCGCAGCGACGTCGATTTCTATCTCGGTATCGTCGGCGCCGTCCTGTCCGTGAGCGGCGGCCTTTTGCTGATCGCACCCTTCGGCCTGATGGGGGCCGCCTATTCGCGCGCCATAACCCAATGCGTCGTGATCGGCCTCGGCACGTGGTTCCTTTGGCGACGGCTCGGCTTCGACGTCCCGTTCAACGCGCTGGCGCGCCTGTTGCTGGCGGCGCTGCTCTGCGCCGGCACGGCCCGGCTCTGTCTGATCGTGATGCCGACGCCGCTGGGCGTCGTCGTCGCCATCGCCATGGGCGCCTTCACCTACCTCGCTGCGGTGCGCGTCTTCGGCGGGCTGGAGACCGAGGACATCGCAAAGATCCGGTCGCTCGCCGATCACCTTCCGGTATCGGCAGGAGCCATCGCGCACCGCCTGGTTTACTACGCGCTGGGCTGAAGGAACCCGGCAGACTGCACCAGGATAAGCCGCAACGAAGGCTGGCGGACAGGACGAATGTCGATCGAATTGATGGGCCTGTTGACGATGGTGGTCGGCATCCTCGCGCTTCTGCGCGGGGAGACATTTGCCTTCAAGGCCTTCATCCTTTCGACGCTACTCGGCTCGTCGGCGGCCATGATCCTGAGCGCCACCGGGGCCAGCATACAGCCAGCGCATCTGCTGCTCGGCTTCCTCGCCATCGGCGTATTCAGCAAGACCGCCAATGTTCGCGCGGCAGTCCTGCTGCTCCGCTTTCCGGGGCCCGGCTTCTGGCTGCTATGCACCTGGCTCTACGGCGTCGTCGGAGCCTTCTTTTTCCCGCGTCTGCTGGCTGGCCAATATTACGTCAATGCCATCGGGGTCAGCGCCTCTCTTGGCGGCTTCGCGCAGATCCCGCTCGGGCCGACCTCCGGCAATTTGACCCAATCCATCTATTTCACCGGCGACATGGTCTGCTTCCTTGCCGCCTCGGTCTTCGTGCAGACGCAAGCGGGCCTCAAGACCGTGACGCAGGCCCTGCTCGCCTATTGCGTCGCCAACATCCTCTTCGCTGGACTCGACCTCGCGACGTTCTGGACCGGAACGGGCGATCTCCTCGATTTCATGCGCAACGCCACCTACACGATCTATCTCGACGCAACCTCCGGCGGCATGCGGCGCATCATCGGCTCCTTCACGGAAGCCTCGGCCTTCGCCTTTGCGACGCTGGGCGCCTTCGCTTTCTCACTGCAGCTTTGGCTCGGCGGCGTCTACACGAAGATCGCGTTCCCGGTCGCTCTCCTGTCGCTCGTGCTGCTGTTGCTGTCGACCTCGACGACAGCCTATGTGGCGCTGCCGATCTGCCTCGCCCTGCTCTACGCCGGATCCATACCGCAGCTTCTGCGGAAGGGCCGACCGGCACCGTGGACGACCGGATTGCTGATTGTCTTTGCCCCGCTCGTGCTGGCTGCCATCGTCTGCGTCATCGCGCTCTACCAGCCCGCCCACGACGCTACCATGGACGTCCTGAACGGCATGGTTTTCCAGAAATCAGCCAGCCAATCCGGAATCGAGCGCTCGCGCTACAATGTCGAGGCGTTCAGAACCTTCACCGAGACTCTTGGCCTTGGCACTGGCATTGGCAGCGTCCGCGCGTCCAGCTTCCCGCTTGCGTCGCTGGCCAATCTCGGCGTGTTCGGCTCGGCCTGCTACGCGCTCTTCATCGCGACAGCCATGCTGCGTGGCGATGCCAGCGATGACGGGTTCACCCATGTCGCGCGTCGCGCCGCCAAGGCGGGCATGCTCGCCGCGCTGATCGCGTCATCGATTTCTGGCGCCCTGATTGATCTTGGCATGCCGTTCTTCGTCCTTTCCGCCCTCGCCGCGGCCCGCCTCCACCCGCATGACGCGAGCCTGGGCGCTGGCGGCGCAGGTCAGATGCGCCAAGCGGTCGACGCATATCCGGCCGCCGCGGTGGGATCCTAGCCAGGCTCGAGCGCTCTCCCCTGCGACGCCCCTTCCCATGACAGGCCCAACCGGCCCGCAATCAGGTCGCCCGCGCGGACTGTGCTCAGCAGGGCTGCATGGAAGGCGAGCGGATGAGACGATTTCTGTTAATTTAATGTTTGAAATGAATTTGCAGTGCACCATGTAGCCTATTCTGGCGATAGAGAGCCGGCGCCAAACCGATTATCTAGATGATACTAGATTATCAGTTGGCTCAACTATCGCGGCGCGCAACAAGGCAACATGCCAGCGCTTACATATCCTCCCTCCGGAGTTTGCTTTCTTCCATTTTTCGAAGTGGCGAAGGGAACGAATATGTCGGGAACGCGATCTCAAGGCCGCCCCATTCGCGATTCAGCCGTCGGAGGCAAAGATGCAATCCTGCACGGTGTGCGCGACTTTTTACGCGAAAATTTCGATTCCGATGTTTCCCGCAAAGGAATCGCGAGCTTCCTGAATGTAACTCCAGCGCTTATCAGCTACTATTTCCCGGATCGATACGAACTTCTAGAGAATGCAACAGTTCCAATCCTCAAGAACATCACCGATCAAGTCGATTACATCATATCGTCAGGCGAGCCATCACTGTCGATACTGAGAAATATGATCGCATTTTATATTGAGTGTCACAGGAACGAAGACGGAATTATACAGTGTTTCTCGAACCTGGTAGTCAAATCGGACCATTATCACGGCCCCGACTACACCTTTACGATACGGGCGAAAACTAAAGACTTCATAAATCAGAAATTCGCGAACGACAGCATACTTTCCTACAAGCTAAATTCAATGGCTTGGAATATATGGTCTATCTGTCGAATCGTCATTGTTGAGGCACCTGCCGTATCGGATCTGCATCGCCCTGGAGCTATCGTTGGTCCGAGCGCGACCGATCGAATTTATACGTTGCTTACGGATGGCGTGGGCCTCGATAGGCTCCCCAATCAGAGCGAACAGCTCAGAGCGGAACGAACGCCTCTCACTTCAGCGCTCAGACGATGACGCCGAGCGACCAGTCAGACGGCATCCGTGGTAGGGATGCCCGTCGAAGACGGGGCCTCCGGCCACAGGATATCCGCTGTCTCGGAGCGCGAAAGCAGGCGCCTCCCTTACGCGGCTGCGCGCAGCAGCATGCCGAAGAGGTCGCGGGGGTCGTCGGGGTCGGCGAGAAGGTCGAGTTCTTCGTAGAGGGCCGTGCCCGCCAGCTTGTCGCGGACATAGCGCAGGGCCGAGAAGTCCTCGGTGGCGAAGCCGACGGAGTCGAAAAGGGTGATCTGCCGCCCGTCGGTTCGGCCTCGCACTTCGCCGGCAATGACGCGCCAGAGCTCCGTCACCGGGTGGTCGGGCGAGAGCTGCTGGATTTCGCCCTCGATGCGCGTCTGCGGCGGGTATTCCACGAAGATGTCGGAGCGACGCAAAATGGCGGCCTGCAGCTCGGTCTTGCCCGGGCAGTCGCCGCCGACCGCGTTGATATGGATTCCCGCGCCGACGAGATTGTCGGTGAGGATCGTCGCGTATTGCTTGTCCGCCGTGACGGTGGTGACGATCTCGGCCCCTTGTACCGCTTCCTCCGTCCCTTCGCAGATCGCAATGTCGAAGCCGAAGCTCTGGAGGTTGAGCCGGCATTTCTCGCTGGCTGCACGATCGATGTCGTACAGGCGCAGGCGATCGACGCCGATCAGCGCCTTCATGGCCAGAGCCTGGAACTCGGCCTGCGCGCCGTTGCCGATGATCGCCATGGTCCGCGCGCCCTTCGGTGCGAGGTGCCGGGCGGCAACGGCCGAGGTCGCGGCGGTGCGCAGCGCGGTCAGGATCGTCATTTCGGTCAGGAGAACCGGATAGCCGTTGGCGACATCCGCCAGGACGCCGAAGGCCGTCACGGTCTGGCGGCCGTCGCGCGTGTTCTTCGGGTGGCCGTTCACATACTTGAACCCGTAGGCCGCGCCATCGGAGGTCGGCATCAGCTCGATCACCCCGTCCGGCGAATGGGCGGCGACGCGCGCCACCTTGTCGAAGCTCTCCCAGCGTCGGAAGTCGTCCTCGACATAGGCGCAGAGCTCGAGAAGGAAGCGCTCGATGCCGATCGACAGCACGAGCTTCATCATGTGGTCGACGCTCACGAAGGGAACGACGTTCAGCTTGGGGTTCATGGCTCTCGTTTCCACTTCAGGGAGGTCAGCCGAGCGAAGCCGTCGGCTCGGAACGCGCGGCGAGATGGATACCGGCAAGCATGCAGCGCACCGAACCACCCGCGAGTTCGACCGTCGGAACGTCGAGGGCAAGCAGGGGCGTGACGGCTTCGATGGTTGCGCGCTGCTCCGGCGTCAGCGAGGCCGCGGCGCGCGATGAGATCGCGAGAAACCGCCCCTTGCGGCCGCGAAGTTCGAGCGCGTTACCGGCGAACTCGGCGATCTGCGCGTGGCTCAGCGGCACGACGATGCGGCCGGTTTCCTCCAGCCGCGCGCGGATTTCGGCCCGGCGCGCGTCTCCAACGATCGAGTCGAGGCCGACCAGCGCGATCTCGGTGCCGACGCACATGATGACGTTGGTATGGTAGATCTTCGCGCCGTTCGCATCGGCGGCTTCGAACAGCATGGGCTCGAAGTTGAAATGGGTGCAGAAACGCTCCAGCGCGACCTCGTTGGTGCGGTTCGAGCGCGCCGCATAGGCGATGCGGCCGATATGGTCGAGCACCATCGCCCCCGTGCCTTCCAGGAAGACATTGTCGGGCTCGAGGCCGGAATAGTCGATGACGTCCTGCACGCGGTAGCGCTGCTTCAGCATCTCGATGACGTCGGAGCGGCGCTCGCGGCGGCGGCTCGGATTGAACATCGGATAGATCGCGACATGCCCGCCGGCATGGGTCGAGAACCAGTTGTTCGGAAAGACCGAGTCCGGCGTCGCGGTGCTTTCGTCCTCGAAGAGATGGACGGTGACCCCGGCTTCGCGCAGGCGCCCGGCCATGCGCGTCACCTCGTCGAAGGCCGCTTCCGCGATCTCGCCACGGGTGCGAAAGCCGTCCGCCGACTGGAAGACGTTGTCCGCCGCCGTTTCGGGATTCGGCGTGAAATGGTGGGGACGGATCATCACGACGCCGGAGGGCGCCTGGACTGCGAAACCGCTCATGGAACTCGTTTCAGAAGGGTTGGAGAAGGCCGGAAAGGCCACAGGATAGGCGCGCAAAATGCCGTTAGAAATGTCAATGATGGCGAAAAATGCGTGCTATGCTCGACAGATTGCCAGTAGAGATCGGACGTTTTGCATGTACCAGCTCGATGAGCTCGATCGACGGATGATCGACGTCCTGCGCAGTGACGGACGCGCCCCCGTGTCCAAGCTCGCCGACATTCTGGGCGTCACGCGCGGCACGGTGCAGGCGCGCATCGACCGCCTTCTGGATAGCGGCGCTTTGCTCGGCTTCACGGTACGCGTCCGGCAGGACCATGACGCCAACGCGATCCGCGCGGTGATGATGATCGAGGTGGCGGGCAAGTCCACTACGGCGATCATCAAGCGCCTGCGCGGCATGCCGGAGCTTCATTCGCTCCACACCACCAACGGAAGCTGGGATCTGATCGCGGAGATCCGCGCTTCCTCGCTGCACGATTTCGACCGCGTGTTGCGCGAGGTCCGCCAGATCGACGGCATTCTCAACAGCGAGACGAGCATTCTCTTGAGCTCGGTCTGAACACGGAACGGCCCCCCGCGCGGGTACGCGGGAGGCCGTTCGAGCGGGATGACGATGAAGGCGATCAGGCCTTCTGGCGGGCGATCAGGCCGAGCGCCGTCGTGATGACGCGCGCGAACGTCAGGGCGCCGATGCCGTCGACGTCGCGCTCCGGCATGAACTCCACGAAGTCGATCGCCGCGATCCGGCCGCGCGCCGCCGCGCCCCGGATGAGGTCGGTGACTTCGTCATAGGAGAGGCCGCCGGGCGAGCGGGCGATGACGCCCGGAACCAGTGCCGGGTCGATCGCGTCGGCATCGATGCAGACGATGATGTCGCTTCCCTCGGGAATGAGGTCCAGCGCCTTCTGGACGCCCGAACGGTGGAGTTCGCGGGCCGTAACGAAGGACACGCCCCATTTCACGGCATCCTCGTAGTCGCTCGTCGCGGCCGAGCCGATGCCCCGCGCGCCGACCTGCACGATGCGCTCGATATGCGCCATCTCGGAGGCGCGGCGCATGGTGGAGGAGAGCCCCATTGGCTCGTCCATATGCGTTTCACGCCAGTCGATATGAGCGTCGATCTGGAGAATGGTGAACTTCCGGTCCCCGGCCGTGTCGCCGATCGCCTGAAGCATCGGGATCGGGATGGAATCGTCGCCGCCGAGAAGCACCGGCACGGCGTTCCGCTCCAGGATCGTGCGCACCGCGCCGCGGATCGCGTCGCGATTGGCGGCCCCGTCCGCTTCGTCGAAGGGAAGGTCGCCGCAATCCACGGCGCGAAGGCGCCGTTCGGGGAAGACCTGGCCGCCGCTGTCGAAATCGTGGCGTTCGAGATTGGCCGTAAGCGGTGCCGTCGCGCGGCGCAGCGCGTCCGGCGCGTTGCGGCAATAGGCGCCGACGGAGCGGTAGGGCGTCGCGCAGGGAACGCCGAGGATCGCGATCGGCGCGTCCAGGGCGCTGAGGTCGTCGCAGGCGTCGAGGCCGAGGAAGGTCGAGGTCTCGCCCGCGCCGAACAGGGCGCCGAGATCGGGCTTCTGGTTCATGGAAGGATGATCCTTGCTGGAAAGGGCGCGGTCAGAGCCGCGCCTGGAGGTAGCCGGCCCAGCGGTGCTGGGCGTATTGGAAAAGGAGGACGAGCACGAGCGTCAGCACGAGATAGATCGCGGCCGCCGTCACGTAGGGCTCGAACATGATGTAGTAGTTCAGCGCGATGTTGCGGGCGACGCCGGTGACTTCCAGCAGCGTCACGGTGCTGGCGAGCGACGTCGCGTGGAGCATCATCACCGTCTCGTTGCCGTAGAGCGTCAGCGAGCGCGTCAGCATGGCCGGCAGGAGAATGCGCCGCGCCCGCGTGAAGGGCGACATGCCGTAGGCGCGCGCCGCCTCGATCTCCCCCACCGGCAGATGCCGAAGGCTGCCTGCGAAGATCTCCGTCGTATAGGCCGTCGTGTTCAGGACGAAGGTCAGGATGACGCAGACAAGCGCGCTCGACAGCCACGGCCAAAGGAGACTTTCGCGCACGAGATCGAACTGCGCGAGCCCGTAATAGATCAGGAACAGCTGGACAAGCAGCGGCGTGCCGCGAAACACCAGCGTATAGAGGGCGATCGCATTGCGCAGGAACGCGTTGTGCGAATTGCGCCCGAGCGCCAGCGGCATCGCCAGAACGAAAGAGATGGCGAGCGAGGCGACGGTGAGGAACACCGTCAGCTTCGCGCCCTCGGCATAGAAGCCGAGATTCTCGACGATGATGTCCCAGCTCATTGGGCAAGTTCCTTCACGCCGAGCTCATAGCGCTTGGCGGCACGGGAAAGGATGAAGAGCGAAATGGCGGTGATCGTGAGATAGAACCCGCCGGCGAGAAGGTAGAAGGTGAAGGGTTTGGCCGTCGCCTCCGCCGCGCCCTTGGCCCGGAACATGACGTCCTGGAGGCCGAGCAGCGAAACGAGCGCCGTAGCCTTGGCGAGCACCAGCCAGTTGTTGGTGAAGCCGGGCAGCGCGAGGCGCATCATCTGTGGCAGGAGGATGCGCCAGAAGATGCGGATCCGTCCGAGCCCATAAGCTTCGGCAGCCTCGACCTGACCCTTGGGAATGTTCATCAGGGCGCCGCGAAACGTCTCGGCCATATAGGCGCCGAAGATGAGCCCCAGCGTCGCGGCGCCCGCCGCGAAGGGGCTGAACTCGATATAGACGTCGTAACCCCAGTCCTGCGCCGCCTGGTTGAGGAGCGCGGGCAGCGAATAGAAGACGAGAAGCATCATGACGAGATCCGGGATGCCCCGGACCACGGATGTATAGAGCGTGGCGGTGACGCGCAGCGCCCGCGAGCGCGAAAGCTTGGCGAGCGCCGCCGCGATGCCGATCACGACGGCCAGTATCAGGGACACGAAGGCCAGCGACAGGGTGATCCACCCCGCCGCCAGCACAGATGCGACATAGCCGCCGAGCATCGATCCGCCTTAGTTCTTGCCGAAATACTTGGCGTCGATCGCCGCGAGCTCGCCGTTCTCGCGGATCTTGGCGAGGCCGGCATTGATTTTCGCGAGGAGGTCGGCGTTGCGGCGGTTGATCGCGATCGCGACGCCCTCACCGAATTCCGGCGCGTCCTTGCCGGTATATTGCGGGCCGACGAGCTCGAATTTCTCGGCGTTGTCGCCGTTGAGGAAGGCGTGCGTGATCTGCGCCTCGTAGCTCATGTGGAGATCGGCACGTCCGGCGGTGAGCTCCAGATAGGGGGCGCTGCCGCCGTCGTAGCGCTTGATCGTCGCCTTCGGGAAGGTCTTGGTGACGAAGGCGTCCATCGGCGTGCCGGTCTGGACGGCGATGATCTTGCCGGCGAGCCCGTCCGGGCTGACGTCGAGACTGGCGCCCTTCTTGGCGACGAAGCGGAAGGTCGGGTGCGAATAGATGTCGCTGAAGGCCATGATCTTGCGACGCGCGTCGGTGACGGTCAGCTGCGAGATCAGCGCGTCATACTTGCCGGCGGTAAGACCGGGGATCATGCCGTCCCAGGCGGCGGCAATGATGTTGCAGTCGAGTTCGGCCGCCTTGCAAACGGCGCTCATCAGCTCGATGTCGTAGCCGACGAGCTTGCCGTTCGCGTCGACGGATTCGAAGGGCGGGAAGGTCGCGTCGGTCGCGATCGTCACCTGCTTGGCGATCGCCGGCGAAAGCGAGGCCAGGGCGATGAAGCCGCTGAGGAAGAGGGTGGAAAGTTTCGTCATGGGAAGTCTCGTTCTCTGAAAGGGATTATTTGGCATTCCATTCGGCGCCGGGCCCTGGCGTCGAAATCTCGTGAACCGCCCTCGACGCGGCGATGATGGTTCAGGCCTGGAGACGGCCTGCCAGAAACTGTCGGAGACGCGGGCTCTCCGGGGTGCCGAACAGGGCCTCGGGCGAGCCTTCCTCCTCGACGCGCCCCTCGTGCAGGAACATGACCTTCGAGGAGAGATGGCGCGCAAAACCCATCTCGTGCGTGACGACGACCATGGTCCTGCCCTCCTCGGCGAGCGTCTGCATGACACGCAGCACCTCGCCGACGAGCTCGGGATCGAGTGCCGAGGTCGGCTCGTCGAAGAGCATCACGTCCGGCTCCATGGTCAGCGCGCGGGCGATTGCGACGCGCTGCTGTTGGCCGCCGGAAAGCTGCGAGGGATAGCGCTCGTGGGTTTCGGGCTTGATGCCGACCTTGGCGAGATTGGCCTTGGCGCGCTCCACCGCTTCCTTGCGGGATACGCCGAGCACACTGACGGGAGCCTCGGTCACGTTGTCGAGGACGCTCATATGCGACCAGAGGCAGAAGTTCTGGAACACCATGGCGAGGCGCGAGCGAATGCGCTGCAGCTGGCTAGCGCTTTTCGCGCGCAGGGTGCCGTCGCGCCGGTCGGGCACGAGGTCCAGGACCTCGCCGTTGACGCGGATCGTGCCGCTGTTCGGACGCTCCAGCATGTTGATGCAGCGCAGGAACGTACTCTTGCCCGACCCGGAAGAGCCGACGATCGAGATGACGTCGCCCGCCGCGGCGTCGAGGCCGATGCCCTTCAGGACTTCGGTATCGCCGAAGCGCTTGTGAATGTCGGTGACGTGGAGCTTCTGCATGGGCGGACTCAAGGAAAAGCTTGGAAGGCCGGTCAGGCCGGGGGCGGCACGATCATCCAGAGCGTGACGCAGGGCTCGCTCGCGGACGGATTTTGCCAGGTATGCGGAATCTTCGGGTCGAAACTCAGCGTGTCGCCAGAGGTCATGTGGTAGTCCTCGCCGCCGACGGAGATGTCGAGTTCACCGCTGATGACGTGGACGAGATCGAGATCGGCGCGGATGGCGTAGGCCTCGGGGCCAGACCCGCCGCCCGGGTCGATCACGGAATGGAGCGTCATCATGTGCTCGTTGCCGACGCCGCCGACGATGCGCTCGCGCATGCCGACACCGCCGAGATTGATCGGCGCGCCCTGCCCGGCCTTGACGAAGCTCGTCGCCGGCGGATCGAAGATCGCACCCGGCTTCACGTCGATCGCGTCGCAGATGCGCAGGAGCGATGCGATCGAGGCCTGTACGAGATCGCGCTCGAAGCGGCTGAGGAAGGATTTGCTGACGCCGGCCTTCGCCGCCACGGCATCGATCGAAATGTTCTTCTGCTGACGGAATGCGCGCAGCCGCGCACCGACGTTGAAACCGTTCGGGGACGCAGGCACATCCTCGACCGCAGGCTCTGTCGTATCGTCACAGGTGGTGGAAGACCGTTCCATCCGCCCTCCGAAGGTTGCTCTGTAGGCAACTTTTCATCAAACGAAAGGGAACGCAACACTGGTTTTCTATGAACGAATGATTTCTTGCAGGTTGCTCATGAAGAAACCAATCTGCTTAAACTCGTGGCAAGTCCTTCGCCGTTTCTGCCACTTTGGCGGGCCAGACGCCATTTGGAAGCAGGGAGAATCCTGAACCCGAATGGCTCTGGGCCGTCACAGCCTCAGTAGCGGTATGAACAGCCCCGCGTTTCGTAGGCATCATCGTGTTCATGACGGCAAGGCATTTGCAGGCCTGTTGGCGGATGTCTCGGCCGGCGGTACAGCGCTGGCGACCGTTTGCCCTGCATCAGGACCGGCAGGAGCCCTGGACTACCACTAGCCAGGGATTTTCGCGAGGGCTGAGCCTGATCCCGCTTTTTCAGTTCATGCGGGAAGCGGCTTGAATTGCCGTCATTTGACACGCATCCTTCCGGTTATCGGCATAACGGCCGGAAACAGTATGAACTTGTTGCTCCCTGGAGCCGTCTTCGCTCGGGGGCCGGCCACAGCGTTTCGCCTTGGGAAGGATACATGGACCGTATCGAGGCAATGAGGGTGTTTGTTGCGGCGCTGGACGAAGGGAGTTTGGCGGCTGCTGGCCGCAAGCTCCAGCGTTCGCCCGCTGCGGTCAGTCGGGCCATTGCCTTCCTTGAGCATCATGTTGGCGCCGAACTGCTTCATCGCACCACACGATCCATCAAGCTCAGCGAGGCAGGCGAGCGATACGCCGCGGCGTGCAGGCGTGTCCTGATCGATCTCGAAGAGGCCGATATGTGCGCGGCAGGCGAGCGCGCCGCGCCACGCGGAACCCTGACCATCACGGCGCCCCCGATCAGCGGCGAGGAAATCCTGCGCCCGGTCATTGATGCGTTCCTCGACGCCTTCCCGGCCGTGACCGTGAATCTCATCCTGGTCGATCGTTCTGCCAATCTCGTCGAAGAGGGCATCGACGTGGCGCTTCGCGTCGCGCAGTTGCCCGATTCCTCGCTGGTTGCCGTTCGGGTTGGCGGCGACGTCAAGCGCGTGATCGTGGCCTCGCCGCGCTATCTGGCCGACCATCCGCGCATCGTCGAACCGGCGGATCTGACCAAGCATCGCATCGTCACCACCACGCACTTCGGACATGATGCCTGGGTATTCCCTCCGCCTCCGGGCGGCACGATCGCGCGCTCGATCCATTTCAAGCCCCGGCTCGTGGTGAACAGTGTTCGCGCCGCGCTCGCCTCGGCAGTGGACGGGTATGGCGTCACGCGCCTCTATACCTACCATGTGGCGGAGCGGGTGCAGGACGGCTCGCTGAAGATCCTGTTGCGCGATGCGGAGCCCGCCCCTCTTCCCGTGCATCTCATCACCCCGGAGGGCCGAACTCTGACCCCCAAAGTTCGCGCGTTCGTGGATTTCGCGGTTCCACGACTACGAGCGGAGTTTGCGCGGCTCTCAGCCCAAGCTGACGCCCTCGCGGAATAGCCGCTCATCATTCTTCCGATTGAAGGAAGGATGCCTGCCGAGGAGCGGTTATTCAGTCGATCGACGATCAATCCGATGTTGATGACCGACCCGAATGGAAGGGTCGACGGCAGCAACTGACCTGCCGGAACTCATTCACCAAGGACTGATCATGAGCAATGAACAAAAGGTCGTCGTCATCACCGGCGGCTCGCAGGGGATTGGCGCCGCGCTGGTCAAGGCCTATCGCGAACGCAACTTCCGGGTCGTGGCCACGTCGCGCTCGATCAAGCAGGGCAGCGATCCCGATATCCTCGCCATTGCGGGCGACATCGGTGATCCGGCCACCGCGAAGCGCATCGTCAAGGAAGCACTGGAACGCTTTGGCCGGATCGATACGCTGGTGAACAACGCCGGTCTCTTCATCGCCAAGCCGTTCATCGACTATACTGCCGAGGATTTCGCGTCGAAGATCTCGACCAACCTCGCCGGTTTCTTCCACATCACGCAGGCCGTTGCGGCCGAGATGCTGAAGCAGGGTTCCGGCCATATCGTCAGCATCACCACGAGCTTGACCGACCATGCGATTGCCGGCGTGCCCACCGTGCTGGCCAACCTGACCAAGGGCGGTGTCAATTCGGCGACGAAAGCGCTGGCGATCGAATATGCCGGCAAGGGCGTGCGCGTGAACGCCGTGTCGCCCGGCGTCATCAAGACCCCGATGCATGCCCCGGAAACCCATGAGTTCATGGCGGGCCTGCACCCGGTCAGGCGTATGGGCGAGATCCGCGACATCACCGACGCCGTGCTTTACCTCGAAACCGCGAGCTTCGTGACGGGCGAGATCCTGCATGTCGACGGCGGCCAGAGCGCCGGTCACTAAGGAAGGCCGCAATGCCCATCGTCACCATTCAGATCACCCGCGAAGGCTCGGGGCTGGGCCGTGATGCGGCCACGGCCGAGGAGAAGGCCAGGCTCATCGCCGGCACGAGCCAGCTGCTGCTCGACGTGCTCGGCAAGCCCCTCGATTCGACGTTCGTCGTGATCGAGGAGGTCGAGCTGGAAAACTGGGGCTGGGGCGGATTGCCCGTTCCGGAACTGCGCAGACGCCGCGCCACCGAAAACACCTGATCTCGAGGGCCGCCGCTCCGGTGGCGGCCCAACCTCTCTCAGGCTAAACGCGAGGCATCGCGCTGGTCAGCGCAAAGAGCCCCGCTTCGGCTGAAAACGGAAATCGGCTTAACGCTCAGCGAACGTCCTCATTGCCGAAGAGCCGCAACGCTTCGGCATTAAGGACTGTGATGGAGCCATAGCTGGTCGTCACCCATCCGTTGGCGGCAAACCGCTTCAAGGCGGCATTGACCTGGCGGCGTGACGCCGAGGCCATCGTGCCGACCTCGGTCTGGGTCAACAGGACCTGATGGCTGCTCCAGGTCATGCGCTGCAGCACCGAGGCTATCCTGCGATCGGGATCCTGCTTCTGCAGATCGTGGACGATCCGGATGAGCACGCCGACGCCGCTCAGGAGATTCTGGCAGAAATTGCGAATGACGGTGGGATCGGCAGCGGTCATCTGGGCCATCTGGTCAAGCGGCAGATGCATCACCCAGGTCTCGACCACTGCCCGCAGTTCGAGACGCCTCGGCTGCCGGATCAGATAGCTGTCTTCGCCGGTCCAGGAACCCGGCACGCCCATGTGGACCAACTGCGGAGCATCACTCTGCGGAGCGGTATTGACGGCAACGACGCCGCTCACAAGGCCATAGATGCCTCCGAGGTCATCACCGAAGTGATAGATGACCTCATCCGGCGCAAAACGCAGCAGGATGGAGCGTCGAAGGACCTCGTTCCGGAAAGCTTCCGGTTGCGTCGACAGCCATCCGTTCTGCCGGAGGATGGCCTCTGCGTTTGCTCTCTTGTTCAATGTCACGCTCATGAACCACCGCCTCGCATAGAGAAACGCTCCGCCTGGACGCGGTTGGCCTAGTCGTCTTCGGTGGAAAAGAGCCGCAGCTTCTCGGGATTGAGGATGGTGACCGAACGATAGCCCGTCTTCAGCCATCCATAGTCCGCAAAACGCTTCAAGGCGGCATTGACCTGCCTGCGTGACGCGCGCGCCATGGTGCCGATCTCGGACTGCGTCAACGGGAGGGGATGCTCCCCGATCCACCGCGCCCGCTGCAGAACGGAGGCAATCCTGCGATCGGGATCGACCCTCTGCAGGTCATGGATCACCCGGATCAGGGCGTCGACATTGGTCATGATGATCTGGCCGAAGTTGTGAGCGACCATCGGGTCGGCATCGGCCATTTCATCCATCTGCTCAAGCGGCAGGTACATCAGCCAGGTCTCGACGAGAGCGCGTATTTGGACGCTCCGCGGCTGGCGCGCCAGGAAGCAGCCTTCTCCGGCCCAGGCGCCCGGCGCGCCGACATTGATCAACTGCGGGACATGATCTGGCGGAGCCGTGTTGATTGTCGTGACGCCGCTCACGAGGCCATGGATGCCTCCCAGTTCGTCGCCGAAATCGAAAATCAGCTCGCCCGGCTCGAAATGCACAAGGACGGAGCGCCGCAGGACCTCCTTCTGGAAGGCCTCGGGCTGATAGGACAGCCAGCCATTCTGCCGGAGAATGGCCTCGGCGGCGTCTCTTTTGATCAATCGCGGGCTCATATGGAGCCCATAGCACATTCAAACCAAGAGATTGTTCCAACGGAACAGTCTCGTCCTACGGATGCGCGCCCGCCCTGCCGCGGGAGCCTCCATCGGAGCCAGTACCTTGGCGCCGTCATTGCCGCCGCAGTCGCGAATTGTGCGATCGGGACAGTCTCGATCGACACGCCCTGTATGGGTTCGCCGGGATCGCGGGTGCACTCGCGATCGTGACGCAGATCGACGGGAAGGCTGGCAATGCAGGGCGAGACGGCTCAGACGGATTTGTCATCGGCGAGCGCGCGCGCTGGCATGATTTTCGTGCGGGCCGGAACCTTCTGGATGGGCTCGGATCATCATTACCCCGAAGAGAAGCCGGCGCATCGTGTCAGCGTCGAGGGCTTCTTCATCGACGAGACCCCTGTCACCAACGGACAGTTTGCCGAGTTCGTGGCCGCTACCGGGCATCGCACGTTTGCTGAATTCGCGCCGGACCCGCGAGACTATCCCGGCATCTTGCCGGAGATGCTGTATGCGGGCTCGCTCGTCTTCCGGGAGCCGATAGGGCGCGTCGATCTCGGCGACTGGTCGCAATGGTGGAGCTTCCTCAAGGACGCCAATTGGCGCCGGCCCTATGGACCGCGCAGCGGCCTTGCCGGGTTGGACGATCATCCCGTCGTCCATATCAGCCACCACGACGCGTTGGCCTACGCGCGATGGAAGGGCAAGGATCTTCCCACGGAAGCCGAGTGGGAATTTGCCGCCAGAGGGGGCCTCGACCGGGCCGAATACGCCTGGGGCTCGGAGCTGACCCCGGATGGTCGGCATATGGCCAACACGTGGCAGGGATCGTTTCCGACGGTCAATCACAAGCTCGACGGATACGCCCGTACGTCACCCGTAAGGGCCTTTCCGCCCAATGGATACGGTCTCTACGACATGATCGGGAACGTCTGGGAGTGGACGTCCGACTGGTACGCCCCAAAGCACGAAGCGGACGCGGCGAAGGCCTGCTGCATACCGAAAAACCCTCGCGGAGGGCTTGAGTCCGCCAGCTACGATCCGTGTCTCCCCCACATAAAAATCCCGCGGAAGGTTCTGAAGGGCGGATCGCACCTGTGCGCTCCGAACTACTGCCGCCGCTATCGACCCGCAGCCCGCCATGCCGAAGCGATCGATACGTCGACAAGCCATGTCGGGTTCAGGTGTGTTGTTCGAAATGGAGAAGTGAATGAACCGGCCTCCTAGTCACCGATTCAGAGCGCGCTGGTTGGGCGTAAGCACGTCGCTCCTGATGTTGGGATCCCCCGTGGCAGCCCAGGAATCGCTGCCGTTTCCGCCGACGCCCTCCGGCAGCAAGGCCGGTCCGACGATCGCGGAATCGACCTACAGCCCGCTGCCGGCGGCGTCGCATCTTCCGGCCAACGCACCGAACATCGTCGTGATCATGCTCGACGACGTGGGTCCGGCGCTTCCGAGCACCTTCGGCGGCGTCATCAATACAAGCACTTTGAGCCGCGTTGCCGGAGACGGCATCACCTATAACCGCTTCCACAATGCCGCGATGTGCTCCCCCACCCGAGCGGCGCTGCTGACCGGGCGCAATCACCACCGCGTCGGTTACGGCCAGATCGCCGAACTGGCGAATGACTGGGACGGCTATTCCGGCCGGATCCCGCGCACATCCGCGACCGCGGCGAAGGTTCTCGGCTATTATGGCTACGCGACCAGCGCCTTCGGAAAGTGGCACAACACGCCGGCCAACGAGACCACGGCCGTCGGTCCCTATACGAACTGGCCGGCGGGCCAAGGGATCGGTTTCGACTACTTCTACGGCTTCCTTGCCGGAGAATCCTCGCAATGGGAGCCTGCGGTCGTCGAAAACACGGTCCGGGTGAATCCGTCCGAGGGCAAGGACGAGTATCACTTCACCGAAGACATGACCGACAAGGCCGTCTCCTGGATGAAGCAGGTCCACGCGCTGACGCCGGAGCGGCCCTTCTTCATGTATTGGGCCCCCGGCGCGTCCCATGGTCCGCATCACATCTTCAAGGAATGGGCGGACAAGTATAAGGGCCAATTCGACGACGGCTGGGACGTCATGCGCGAGCGCGTCTTCGCCCGCCAGAAGGAACTCGGCTGGATCCCGAAAGACACGGAACTGACGCCCCGGCCGGCAACGCTCGCCGCATGGGCCGATATTCCCGAGGATGAAAAGCCATTCCAGCGTCGGCTCATGGAAGTGTTCGCCGGATACACCGAACACGCGGACGCGCAGGCCGGCCGGTTGATCGATGCCCTGGACGAGCTCGGCATCCGCGACAATACCCTCGTCTTCTATATCTGGGGCGATAACGGGTCGAGTGCGGAAGGCCAGAACGGCACGATCAGCGAGCTCCTGGCGCAGAATGGCATTCCTTCCGAGATCAAGGATCACATTCGCACCCTGAACGAGCTCGGCGGCCTGGATGTGCTCGGATCGTCCAAGGTGGACAACATGTACCATGCCGGCTGGGCCTGGGCCGGCTCGACGCCATACCGGTCGACCAAGCTGATCGCCGCGCATTTTGGCGGAACGCGCACGCCGCTCGCGGTATCCTGGCCAAGCCGGATCAAGGCGGACAAGACGCCGCGTCCGCAATTCCATCACGTCAACGATATCGTGCCG
The DNA here is from genome assembly GCF_016629525.1 of Kaistia sp. 32K. GTDB lineage: Bacteria > Pseudomonadota > Alphaproteobacteria > Rhizobiales > Kaistiaceae > Kaistia. The sequence goes on along the minus strand of NZ_AP024269.1, from coordinate 1,165,562 downwards.
ACGATCTACGACATCCTGCAGATCGCGCCACCGAAGCTCGTCGACGGCGTCAGCCAGGATCCGCTCGACGGCACCAGCATGACCTATTCCTTCGCGTCCCCGACGGCGCCGGACCACAAGAAGGAGCAGTATTTCGAGGTCATGGGCAGTCGCGCCTACTACAAGGACGGTTGGGTCGCTTCGGTATTCGGGCCGAGAGTGCCCTGGCAAGCAGGCGTCGATCCTTCGATCATGAAATGGTCGCCGAAGGACGATGTCTGGGAGCTCTATGATCTCAACAAGGATTTCTCGCAGGCGAAGGACATCGCCGCCGCCAATCCCGACAAGCTCAACGAGTTGAAGGATGCGTTCGACGCGAGCGCCAAAGACAACAAGGTCTATCCGGTTGGCGGGGGGTTGTGGTCCGTCGTCTTCCACCCGGAAGACGCTCCGTCCAATCCCGCCAGGACGTTCAACTACACGCAGGAGGTCGTCGGCGTTCCCGAGTTCACCGCGCCGCGACTGGGATCCCGCAGCACCCTTGTCACGATCGATGCGGATTTGCAGCCCGACTCGAAGGGCGTGCTCTACGCGCTCGGCGCCGTCTCGGGCGGTGTCGCCCTGTGGGTCGAGGACGGGAAGCTCCACTACGAGTACAATCTGTTCGAGATCGAACGGACGCAGCTGGAAACGTCCGCCCCGCTCCCGACCGGAAAGGTCAAGATCGAGGTCGAAACGCGCAAGGCCAGCGACGTCCGCCTGGCGCCGCTCGACATCGTCATCCGCGTGGATGGCAAAGAGGTCAGCAAGGGGCGTGTCCCACGCTCGACGGCGCTTGCCTTTACCGCCAACGACGCCTTTGACGTCGGCCGGGACAGCTATTCCCCCGTCTCGCTCGCGTATTTCGACCGCAAGCCGTTCGCCTTCAATGGCACGATCCAGCATCTGAAGGTCGAATATCTGGACTAGGCGCCGATCAACGGGAGGCGGCGAGCCCGAGTCTCGCCGCCTTTCGACGCATCGCACGCGGTCGGCCTTCAGGCTTGGATTGCCGCCAGCGGATGTATGGGTCACTGCAAGGCTAGGCGGTACCTCGCCGGCGTGATCCCCAAGTGGCGAGAGAACATGCGGGTAAGGTGGGCCTGATCTGCGAAGCCGCACATCATGGCGATGTCAGCAAGCGATATGTGGTGATTGGTAAAAAGCTCTCTGGCACGAGCCAGCCTGCGAAGCAGGAGCCACTGATACGGCGCGACGCCCGTCGATCGCTTGAACGCATGCGCGAACTGGCTTGTGCGCAGGCCGCACAGCGCGGCGACCTCAGCCAGACCCAATCCGCCAACGAGACGCGTCTCGATAATGTCCTTGGCCAATCGCTCCTGCCAGGTGCTCAACCCTCCGACCAGGCGGCGACGAGCGGCCAGATCGCCATAGTGCGCACAAACATAGATACCCAGCCCCCATATAAGATGGTCGGCGAACAACGGCTCGAGTGTTTCGGGTTCGTCGAAGTAAGGGTAGATGCGCAGCGCCAGCTGTCGAAGCAGCGGATCGTTCGAAACGTGAAAGAGACTATGGCCGAGATACGAGACATCAGGCACTTCGAGGTCGTCGGCTATCTCGCGCAGGAAGCTGCGCCTTAGCAGGATCTCGATGGTGTGCCGTGGGGTCGAGAAGTCGATGTGCTCGACACCGGAGAGATAGAGTATGTGAGCCTCGCCCCTGCGATGCGGCTCGGCATAGTTTTTACCTCCAACGAAGATACCGCTCGTCTCATCGTTGAACCGCACGCCGATGCTGTAGGCGTCCTCCCAGCTCGGAAACGCCGCGGCGGTTTCGACCGGTTTGAAGCCGTAGCTGATGTCGGCCGCGACGAGTTGAGAACACGCCAGCGCGCGCACCGCGAGTTTGCGATCGGTGTAGCGCGGAAGGTTGATAGGCACCGTCGCGATATCGACCGTGCTGACATTGATGTTCAGTGCCACGCCGACCTCCCGCATGACGGCACCGTGCAGTACGGCGCCGAAAGGAGCCTTTCCGTCCGAGAACTGCCGCTGTCGGGTTCTGGCGCCGCCCTCGCTCGGCTCTTGGACCAGCGGCGCGAGACCAGCCGATTCCGGATAGCGTCCGAACACGCGAATAACGCTTGCCGCTCGGCATCATCGCGCAGAAGCTTCCGGTTCTCCACCCGGTAGCCGAGGGGCATGACGCCGCCGCCTGAAGGCTTGCGTCAGATGAGGGGCAGGTCCGGACGCGATCCAATATCTGACCGAAAGAGCCAGCCTGGAAGGGACACAAGACCGCCCTCGAGACAGAGGAGCAGTATTCGTCCAAACGAGCATCGCGGTGCCGTCGACCGGCGTCGTCAGGGGCCGACATCCTCGAGGATGAGGTCGGCCGCCTTCTCCGCGATCATGGTGGTGGGCGCGTTGGTATTGCCCGAGGTGATGGTCGGCATGATCGAGGCGTCGGCGATGCGCAGGCCCGCGAGGCCGCGCAGCCGCAGGCGGGCGTCGACGACCGCATCGCGATCCGAACCCATGCGGCAGGTGCCGACGGGATGGAAGATGGTGGTGCCGATGCTGGCAGCCGCCTCCCGCAATTCCTCCTCCGACGCGAAGGCGAGGCCCGGTCGGTACTCCTCGGGATCGTGCGGCCGGAAGGCGCGGCTCTCCAGCACGATGCGGCGCACGAGGCGAATGCTGTCGGCAGCGACGCGCCTGTCGCCCTCGGTCGCCAGATAGTTGGGCTGGATCGCCGGCGCCAGCGCGCCGTCCGCCGCCTTGAGCCGCACCGATCCGCGGCTCTCGGGCCGCAGGTTGCAGGCCGTCGCCGTGAAGGCATCGAAACGGTGCAGCGGCTCACCGAAGCGATCGAGGCTGAGCGGCTGGACGTGGAACTGCACGTTCGGCGTCGCGAATTCGGACGAGGAGCGGGTAAAGCCGCCGAGCTGCGACGGCGCCATGGTCATCGGACCGCGGCGGGCAAGCCCATATTGCAGCGCCATCGCCGCCTTGCCCACGAGGCTGCCAGCGCGGCGGTTGAGCGTCGGCAGCCCGCTGACGCGGTAGATCAGGCGCAGCTGCAGATGATCCTGCAGGTTCTCGCCGACGCCAGGCAAGGCGTGCACCGGCGCGACGCCATGCGCGCCGAGCAGAGAGGGATCGCCGATCCCCGACAGCTGCAACAGATGAGGACTGCCCACGGCCCCGGCGCTGAGGATGACCTCGCGGCCGGCGGCGATACGCTTGATATCGCCCTCATGCTCGACTTCGAGGCCCGAGACCCTCGTGCCGTCAACCAGCAGGCGCCGCACGCGGGCGCCGGTCCAGAGCGTGACATTGGCGCGGCGGAGCGCCGGTTTGAGGAACGCGGAAGCCGCGGACCAGCGCCGTCCGTGCCGCTGGTTGACCTCGAAATAGCCGGCGCCCTCATTGTCGCCGCGGTTGAAATCGCTGGTCGCGGGAATTCCCATCTCTCCAGCTGCGTCGCGGAACCGGTCGAGAACCTGCCAGCGGAGGCGCATCGGGTCGACATGCCATTCCCCGTCCCGGCCATGCAGATCCCCGCCAGCGGCGCGATTCTCGCTGCGCATGAAATAGGGCAGCACGTCGTCCCAGCCCCAGCCGGCATTGCCCAGCTGGCGCCAGTGATCATAGTCGGCAGCCTGGCCGCGCATGTAGATCATGCCGTTGATCGCCGAGCTGCCGCCGATGACGCGGCCGCGGGGATAGTCGAGCACCCGTCCGCCGAGGCCCGGCACCGGCTCGGTGCGAAAGCACCAGTCGGCGCGCGGATTGCCCATGGCGAACAGATAGCCCACCGGAACGTGGAACCAGATCCAGTCGTCGCGTCCGCCTGCCTCGAGGATCAGGACGCGATGCCGCCCGGAAGTGCTCAGCCGGTTGGCCAGCACGCAGCCGGCGCTGCCGGCGCCGATGATGACGAAGTCGTAGCGTATGTCGTCCATCGTTCACGGAGCCCTGGTCGTTGGCGCCGGAGCGGCGACGAGGTTGCGCGGCCGCCGGTCGGCACATCGCGCATCAAGGGTCGGCAGTCTGAAACGCGCCATGTCGTGCTCTTTCCAGGGTCAGCGTTCTAGATCCGGTACCAGCGTTCCGCATTGGTGCGGAACAGCCGATCCTGCTCGGCCTCGCTGAAATCGGAGACGATGCGCTCGAAAGCGCCATAGAGAGTATCGAAGGACGAATACAGCCGATCCACCGGAAAGTTCGAGCCGAACATGGTCCGTCCGGTGCCGAAGGCGGCGATGGTGTCGAGCACGAAGGGCCGGATGCTGGCCTCGCTCCAGTCATGCTCGACCATGCCGAGGCCGGAGATCTTGGCGACGACATTGTCCAGGCCGGCGAGACGCCGCATGCCCTCGCGCCATGCGTGGAGGCCCGCCTCGTCGCGGTCGACCGGCATGCCGGCATGATTGATGACGGCAAGCGTCTCGGGATGCCGGCGGATCAGATCGAAGGCGGCCGCCATCTGGCCCGGATAGAGCTGCAGATCGAAGCTGAAGTCGTGGCGGCGCAGCAGGGCGTAGCCGGCCTGCCAGCTTGTGCTCTGCAAGAGGTCGGCCGGCGTGAAGCTGTAGCGCGGATCGGCATGCCAGTTGACGATATGGCGGATGCCCCTGACGCGCGGCCGGCCCGCCTGCGCCGCGAGCGCCGCCTCGACCCCGGGATCGTCGAGCCGGACCTGCGCCACGATCGCCGAAGGCAGGGAATGGCCGAGCCCGTTCAGCCAATCCGTCTCGGCCAGCGGCGCCAGCGGCACGGCCTCGATATGAACCGATTTCACGGCGTCGTAGCCCGCCGCATCGGCGAGATAGTCGGCCGGTCCATAGCTCACCGCGATCGGCGCGAGATCGCCGAGCATTCCCTCGCCGCCGCCGCGATCCTGCAGCCATGGATAGGCATAGCCATGGTCGACATCCCAGAAATGATGATGCGCGTCGGTGATCTGTCGCCGTGGCATGGGGTTCCTCATTCGCGGTCCTCGCCGCGCGTCAGCACGCGCTGAGCGACCAGCGCCACAAGGATCGCGACGCCGAAGATGATCGAGCGGACACCAGCGGGGATATTGCCGATGACCAGCACCGTTGACAGCACGGTGGTGAAGATCACGGCGGCGAAGGTCCCGCCATAGCCGCCGCGGCCGCCGAACATCGAGGTGCCGCCCAGCACCACCGCGGCGATGGCCGGCAGCACGAACTGGTCGCCCATCCCGAGGAAGCTCGATCCCGAGAACGCGGCGAACAGGATGCCGGTGGCCGATGCCAGCGCTCCGCACAGCACATAGGCGCCGATCGTGACGCGGTCATTGGCGATCCCGTTCAGATGGGCGACGGTGGCGTTCTCGCCGACGGCCAGCAGCCGCCTGCCCCAGCGCGAATAACGGATCGCGACGATGGCGAGCGTCGCCACGAGACCCCAGACGATCACCATGTAGGGGATGCCGCCGACGCCGCCGGTGGCGATGCCGCGCACCAGCGGGGAAACCCCGCCGCTCGGCGTTCCCCCGGTGAAGACGAGCGTTCCGCCGAGCGCGATATTGTTCATCGCCAGCGTCATCACGATCGGCGAGATGCGCAGCTTGACGATGCCGAAGCCGTTGGCGGCGCCGGCCGCGATGCCGACGGCGAGCGCGGCGAGGCACGCGGTCGCGGTATTGGCGTCCTGCCCCGCGCAGAGCGCGGTGAAGACGACGGCAGAGCCGGTCAGCACCCAGGCGACCGAGAGATCGATGCCGCCGACCAGCATCACCAGCGTCTGTCCGAGCGCCACCAGGCCGAGGAACGAAGCGATCTTCAGCAATTGCAGCAGATTGGCAGCGGAGGCGAAGCCGGGCGCGAGCGCCGCGCCGATCCCCAGCATGGCGATGGCCAGCAGGATGAGGAAGAGCGGCACGGCGGCGGCAAGCCGCGGCGAGGATGTCCGGACCCGGGGCGCCGCCGGCAGGCGATCGGCGGCGGTCATGGACGAAGCAGTCCGGCAGCAAAGCCGCGCGCGCCGGGCGTACCGACGACAGCGAGCAGGATGAGGCCGTTGATGAGGCTCTGGTAGAAGGACGAGACCTGCGCGAAATAGAGCAGGCTCGCCATGATGGTGAGGATCAGCGCTCCCATGACGACGGCGATCGGCGCGCCGCGTCCGCCGGTCAGCGGTATGCCGCCGATGACGACGGCGACGATCGAGGTGAGGATGTAGCCGTCGCCGACGACGGGTGACCCCGACGCCATGGCGACGCCGAGATACATGCCGCTGAACGCGGCCAGCAACCCCGCGGCGGCATAGGCGCCAAGCTTGGCGCGCGCCACGCGAATGCCGCTCATGCGCGCCGCGGCCTCGTCGCTGCCGATGGCCCGGAGGTCCAGCCCGAAGCGCGACGCCATCAGCCAGCTCAGCAGCACCGTCCAGACGGCGAGGCTGACGAGGCCGATCGCAGGCGCCGAGAAGCCGCCCATGAAGATCGACTGGTAGAGCGCGGGAATGGAGCCGCCGGGATTGGGCAACACCAGCAACGCCACGCCCTGCCAGATCGACATCGTCGCCAGCGTCACGATGATCGGCGGCAGCCGGAGCCCGACCACGAGGCCGCCGTTGAGCAGCCCGGCGGCGAGACCCGCGGCCAGCGGCAGCGCGAAACCGAGAGCCGGACTGTCGGTGACGTGCAGGGCCATCAGCGCCCCGGCGAGGCTGGCGACGGGCCCCAGCGACAGATCGATGCCGCGCGTCAGGATGACGAGGAACTGCGCCAGCGCGATGAGGACGAGCGGCAGGGCGTTGACGCTGAGCGCGCGCATGTCGAAGCCGTTGAACCGGCCCTTGAGCAGGACGAGCATGGCGAGGAGGCCGAGGAAGACCAGCACCGGCCAGGCGTCCGAGACGGCGGAACGGAGGCGCGTCATCGGCTGCCCCCGCCGAGCACAGCAGCCTCGACGATACGGCCCGCCGTCATCTCTTCGCCGGCGAGCTCGGCGACAACCCGCCCGCCGAGCATGACGAGGACGCGGTGGGCGACGCCGACCAGCTCGCGAGCGTCGGTCGAGTACCAGATCACGCCGACGCCTTCACGGGCGATGCCGGCGATGACCTCGTAGATGTGCTGCTTGGTGCCGATGTCGACGCCGCGCGTCACGTCGTTGAGCAGCAGGATGACCGGGCGCGCCAGCAGCCAGCGTTCGAGCAGAACCTTCTGCTGGTTGCCGCCCGAGAGGTGGCGGACGATCTCGTCCGCGCCGGCCGTCTTGATCTTCTGCCGCTCGATGGCACCGCGGAAGATCGCGGCTTCAGCCCGCGGGTCGATCAGCCCCAGCATCGCCCGCAGCCGCGGCAGGATGGCGAGCGTGAGGTTGAGCCCGACGGACTTGGACAGCAGCAGACCCTGGGTCTTGCGCTCCTGTGGCACATAGGCGAGGCCCGCCGCCATCGCCTGGCGCGGCGAGGCGGGCAGCAGCGGCCTGCCGCCGATCTCGACGGTTCCAATAGCCCGATGCGCGCCAAACAGGGCTTCGAGCAGATGGCCCTGCCCCTGGCCGACCAGCCCGCCCAGACCGAGAATCTCGCCGCGCCTGAGGGCGAGGCTGACGCCATGCAGCACCGGGCTCGCCAGCTGCGTGGCGCGCAACGCCACCTCGTCCGCCGCATCGGCCTTGGCCGGGAAGGCATGCTCGCTGGCGGCATGGCCCGTCATCAGACGGACGGCTTCCGGCTCGTCCAGCGCGGCCGTCTCGGCCTCGCCGACGCATTCGCCGTTGCGCAGCACGGCGACGCGGTTGCAGAAGCCGACGATCTCGTCCCATCGATGCGAGATGAACAGCACGATCGTGCCCGCCGCCGCGAGCCGCGCGACGAGCGCGCGGAGCCAGGCGACCTCGGTGGCGCCGAGCGCCGAGGTCGCCTCGTCGAGCAGCAGGATGCGCGGCCTGCGGGCGACGGCGCGCACGATCTCGAGCTGTTGCTGCTGGCCGAGCGACAGGGCGGCGACGCGGGCGGACGGGACAAGCGCAAGCTGGTGGGCCGCGAGCACCTCGGCGGCCTGCCGACGCAGGCGGCGCCGATCGACCGTGCCCCAGCGTGTCAGCGGCGCCTCGGCCAGGAACAAATTCTGCTCGACGCTGAGGTCGCGCAGCAGCGTCAGCTCCTGGAACACCGAGGCGATGCCGAGGGCCTGCGCATCATGCGTGCCGTGCAGGACGACCTCGCGGCCGTCGAGCTCGATCCGCCCGGCATCGGCTTCGACGGCGCCGCTCAGGATCTTGAGAAGCGTCGACTTACCCGCGCCGTTCTCGCCGACGAGACCGAGCACGTCGCCGGGAGCAGCTTCCATCGTGACGGCGCGCAGAGCGCGCGTCGCCCCGTAGGATTTGTCGATGGCGACAAGGCGCAGCATGGGCCGTACCCGTTTTCTTGCGGCGCCGCTATTTCTTCATGCCGTCCGCGATCTTGAGACCGAGGTTGGCGCCGGGAATCTCGCTGTCGGCATCGAGCGTCGGCGGCAGATCGGGAAACACGTTGACGCCGGGCTTCAGCGTGTCGGTCGAGACCGTCGGCACCGGTACGGCGACGCGCTTGTCGGCCGGCGGATTGCCGCTGAGGATATCGGCGGCGACCTTGAGGGCATAGGCGCCGATCACCGCCGGATCGCCGGCCGAGACCCCTTTCAGGCCCTTGTCCTTGTATTGCAGCATGGCTTGGCGCCAGCCATTCTCGCCCTGCCCCGACATCGCGACCAGGGGGCGATCGAGGTTGAGCAGCGCCTGCAAAGCGCCATAGGTGCCGTACTGGTTCAGGATGCCGTCGACCTCCGGATTGGCGGTCAACGCCTTGGTCAGCTCCTGCTGGCTGACTGCATTGTCCCACTTGCCATAGACTTCGGCGACGACCTTGATGTCGGGATATTTGGCCAATACGCCGGTCATGCCGGCATTCATGTTGGTGTCGGCCGGAAAGCCCGAGACGCCGCGATTGATGATGACGTTGCCCTTGCCGCCGAGCGCATCGGCCAGCCACTGGGCATGGATGCGGCCGATCTCGTTGAAATCGACCGCCACGACATAGGCGCATGGCGCGGTGACGGGCTGGTCGAAGGCGATGACGGTGATCCCCTGGGCGCAGGCCTCCTCGATCACGCTGTTGAGCGCGGTGTCGGAGGCTGGATTGACCAGGATGGCATTGGCGCCCGAGGCGATCATGTCGGACAGCACCGCGATCTGCTTCTGCGCGTCGGTGCCGGAATTGTCGACGGTAAGCACCACCTTGTCCTTGAGCGCCTTGTCGGCATAGGCCTGCATGAAGTTGATCATCTGCACGCGCCACTCATTGCCGATATACGAGTTCGAGACCGCTATCTTGAAAGGCTCGGCATGGCCGACCGCGGTCGACAGCATCAAAAGAGCTATGGCTCCGGTCAGCTTGGTCGTCATCGGTGTCATGATGTCCTCCCTCGCCCTGCTCGGGCAGGCCCATCGGGCTTATCGTTGCAATTCTAGAATTCTAGAAGTTCAGTTTATTGTCAAGAGTCGCCGCCTGGGCTATGACGGCGGACGGAATCGGAATGGAGAAGACGTCATGTCGATGACCACGGAGGCGTTCGAGCGCATCCGCGACGCCATCGTGTCGGGAGGACTCGAATTCGGCGAGCCGCTGTCAGAGACCCAGATCGCCAACGCGCTCGGCATGAGCAAGGCGCCGGTACGCGCCGCGTTCATCGCCTTGCGCGACAAGGGCCTCGTCGTGGTGGTGCCGCAATCGGGCACCTATGTGTTCTCCCCTACTGCCGAGGACGTGCTCACCATGAGCCGCTTCCGCGCCCTGCTCGAGGACGAGGCGCTGCGTGAATCGATGCGCCGCAATCCTGGTCGCGTGCTCGCACGGCTCGAGACGGCAATTGCCGCGATGGCGCGCGCGCTGAAGCGGAGCGACTGGGACGGCTATCGCCGGCACGACAGCGCCTTCCACGCCGCCTTTCTCGAGGAATGCGACAACCGCTATATCGAGCGCGCCTACCTGCTGACATCCACCGCGCTGGAGGCGCTGCGCGTGCGCCTGCAGGGTGGCGAGGGCGGCTATCGCGTGCGCTCGTTCAGGGAGCACGAGGCGATCGCCGCGCATCTGGCTGCCGGCGACATCGACGCGGCGGCCGAGCTGCTGCGCGATCACATCCTCGTCATCAATGACTGGGTGCGGTCGCATCCCCTGCCCGGCGACCGGATCAGCCGCAAGGACAAGCCCGAGGACCGGGACTACGCCGCCATGTTTTCGGCGCGCCGCGCCTGACATCGATATCCGAAGATCCGCATCGACGGGATCGGCTGCGCCGTGCCCCGGCCCGGCCGACAGCCGCTGCCCCACGGGCCGCGACGGCAGCAGGCTGAGCGTCGCGCGCAGCCCCCTTGCTCTCCCGCGGCAAGGCCGGAGGGGCATCGAAATCGACGGCTGCCGGCTTGCAAATCAACAGCGGTTGACTTACTATTTCCGCAGTTTCCGCTCGAAATGGCGAGCCAAAACCAAACCGTTTTCACCGACTTCCCAATACGCTGCGCAGTCGTCCGGAGAGGCGTAGGCCCGGATCCGCGACTGACGCGGAGTCGTGACCGAGACCCCGGGCCTGCCTTCCCTCCGGCAGGTCAGTCTGCCGGCCGCGTTCTCGCCCCCAGGGAACGCGGCCGGATCCCCTGGGCTCAAAAGCGCGCACGCCGGCGGCAAGACATTCCGAAGTAAATCGCCAGATGAACGTCCGATTTCGCACCGGTACGCCCTAGATTCGAAGGCGCCGCGCTTCTCCGGTTCCGGCACAAGAATGAAAGCCCGGCGGATCGCTCCACCGGGCCTTCGATCGTCAAGCTATCCCGGAATTACCAGGAGCGCTTCAGGAACAGGTTGAACGTCCAGCCATTGCCGCTCTCGTCAGCGATCGTCGGATTGTCGTTCTTCAGCTTGACGTCCGTGTAGAAGACGTCGCCGACGACATCGAGACCCTTGACCGGCGTGTAGGTGGTGTTGAAGCCAGCGCGCCAGGCGTCGACGGTCGTGCCGTCCAGCTCGTCCTTGCCGCTGAACTGAGCGTAGCCGCCCGAGAGCGACGACCACAGCTGCGGGGTCCAGACATGCTTGTACGAAGCGAGCGCGCTCCAGCTGGAGCCCGTCGACGCAGCCGCGTTGTAGTTGCGGATCGGGCCGATGAAGCCGGCCACCGAGGTGCCGCCGGCGATGCCGGTGTAGGAGTTGGCGTTGTCGCCATAGGCAGCCGACACGAAGAAGCGGTCGCCAGCCGAGAACTTGTCGAGCGCGACCTCGAGACCGCCGCCGACGGCCCAGCCGTCCTTGGCGTCGACGTCGAACGTGTTCGGAATGCCCGACGGGGTGATGCTGACCGCCTGATGCGTCCAAGCCCCGGCGACCTTGGCCGAGAAGATGCCGGAAGCGTAGGTGACGGCGCCGACGATGTCCGGAACGTTGTCCTGACCGCCATAGTAGGCAGGATTGGTCGGGCTGATCGGGTTGCCGTCCAGAGTGCCGCTGGCCTGGCCGAACGAGCTGCGATCACGCTGATCTTCCACCGAGACCGCCAAACCAAAGCCGTTGACGGCGTAGGTCAGCTGGATGTGGTCGGTGGTCGAGTCCGAACCGAACATGCCGGTGTCGTCATAGCCACGGCCGAAGTCGAACAGCGAGGTGAAGTAACCGGCCTTGAGCGGTCCGAGCTCGAGGTAGGCGCTGTCGACATAGGCGGAGTTGGTCGAGGCGTTGATGTAGTCGTTGACGTCACCCGAGCCGCGGACGTTGCCGGTCTTGGCGCGGTAGTCGATCCAGCCGGTCAGGTTACCGTATTCGGTGACCGACGAAGCCGTCAGCTGGATCGAGGCTTCCGTGTAGAAGTTGCCCCAATTGCTGTTCGAATAGTCCGGGTTGAAGCTGCCAACCAGGGCCTTGTCGCCACCACGGTCACCGAACGAGGTGCCGAACTTAACGTAGCCGCCGACCTTGATGCAGGTGTCCGTGCCCGGCGAATAGAAGAAGCCCGTGCCGAAAGCGTCGCAGACCTTCACGTAGTCGACCGGCTCGGCGACCGTGAGATCCGCCGCCTGAGCACCGCCAGCCATGATCATGGCTGCCGCAGCGCCGAGGAGAAGGGTCTTAAAGTTCATATCCTGACCTCCAAAAAGGTAAAACCAGGAGAGCATTTCGTTCTTCTCGTCGCCGCCGAGTCGATCCCGCGGGATCACCCCTTCTCGTCAGCTCGCACGAATTCCGTCCTACCCCCGTTTAGCCACATTCGGTCCTTCGGCCCCGCAACTGCGGGAAGGGCGCGGATGCGACGGAACCTCGTTTTGCGATTCCTGTGCTGACTATTACTGACGGTCGGACGGCCCGATATAGCCGAATTGCAACACCAAGAAGAACATCCAGACGCATAACTGTAACATAACTCGTCTTTACGCATCCGTCAGTTGAATTTAGACGCCTCACTCAAGTACCGATTGGTGGCAATATTCAGTATATGCGTCAGTTTACGTAATAGACGTATAAAATTACTTTATAGATATTTGGTATATACGCAGAATACGTAAATCGACATCAGTAATTTATTGGCAGGAAGCAAGGCCGAATTGGCGTAAATCAACCTCTGTTGATTGCCGTGAAATTGGGATCAACCATGGTTGACGAGTGTCTGGCGCCAGATCAACGCCCGTTGACCGAAATCGGGCATCAGACTATTCTAAGGCAAGAAAGATAGCGGGCTAATATTTAAGGTAGACTGATCAATGGCGAAGGGGGCCGGCGCATCGCCGAAGGAAGAGACGACGCGCGATCGCATCCTCAGGGCGGCGATCGTCCAGTTTGCCAATAATTCCTATGAGTCGACCGGGCTTCGCGACGTCGCCACTGCCGTGGGGGTCGACGTTGCCTATGTGCATCGCTGCTTCGGATCCAAGGAAGCGCTCTTCGCGGAATGTGTCAGAGCCACGATGAAAGACCACGCGGAGGCGAGCAGTCGCGAGGCTCTGATCGACGCCCTGGTCCAGAATGTCGTCAGCCCCGACATGGCGAAGGACGTCCGCCCGCTCGACATCTTTGTCCGGTCCTGTTCGAGCCCGGACGCCTCGCGCGCCCTGAGAGAGAATGCACCCGACTTTCTCAAGGGGCTTTCCGACGAGGGAGACGAGCCGTCCCATCTGCGCGCCACCATGGCCATGGCTCTACTGGCGGGCGCGAGCATCCTGAAGAACGTAGTCGAAGTCCGCAGCCTGAGTGAGGTCGACGAGGACGCGCTGACGCAGCTCATTTCCAGAACCGTGCGCGAAATCCTGAGTGCCGATACCCCGACCGCCCAATAGCGGATACGCGCCCTCTAACCGCGCATGCCTGAGACTGACGTTCTCATGAAGTGGCAGGGAACGTCCGAGCCCCTCTGCCGATGACGGGAGCGGTTCGAGCTCGGACGGATCCCGACTGCGCTAAACGCGACAAGCCCCTCTGCAGAGGGCTATCCAGGCGCGCGGTATTGGCTTGGAGGCGATGGGTGGGCCGGGAATTATCCCCGGCCCCGGCGCTTGCTCAACCCTCGAGCACGAAGCGCGAGAAGGCGAGCGAGTTTCGTGCATCCTCGTCCATCTTCGCTTCGTCGGCACCATTGCTGAGATCACGCCAGACCCGGATATCGGATCCGATCGTTCCGCCAGTCTTGACGAACGGCTCCATCACGACAGCACCGGTGTAGTTGATATCGCGAAGCGCGAGACCGACTTCATGCCACGGAATTCTGCCCTTGCCCGGGACGCGGCGGTTGCTCTCGCCCGTGTGGAAATGTCCGAGCAGCGGGCCGGCGGTCCGGATGGCCTCGCCGAAGCTGTCTTCCTCGATGTTCATGTGGAACGTATCGAGCATGACTTTGACGTTCGATTTGCCGACATCCTGCACGAAGGCCACGCCTTCGGCGGCCGTGTTGAGGACGTGGTTCTCGAAGCGGTTCAGCACTTCGATGCAGAGGTTGATCCCGAGGTCGGCGGCGAAGTCGGCAATGCCGTGAATGCCCTCGACGCCCCGCGCCCGGTCACCCTCCTTGTCGACCGGCTTCGAGTAGTCGACCGGCCAGTAGGAGTGAAGCGCGCCACCGATGGTCTGGATATCGAGCTTCGCCACGTTGGTGAGCGTCTGCTCGAAGAATGCTTTTCCCGCCTGGCGCACGGCGCTGTCCGGAGAGGACAGGTTCTTGGTCTTCGAAGGACCAATTCCCGCGGTCAGGACAATGTTGTTGTCCCTTGCGATCTGCCGGATAGCAGCCAGTTCGGCATCGCTGTATTCGTTGATGTGGTGCGCGGCGACTTCAATGACATCGAAGCCGAGCTTTGCCACCTTCTCGACGTACGGGCCGAATTTGGCGCTCCATTCCTTTTCCCAATAGGAGTAATAAATTCCGTGCTTCATGGAAGTCTCTCTGAATTTTTGCTGCATGTTTTCGCCGACAGCTCGTCGGCATTCGGAAATCTTTGGCGCTTCAGGATGCCAAAGTGTGGCTCTCGGAGTTCTTCAGACGAAGGTCCGGTTCAGCGCTTCCAGCGATGATCGCCAGGCCGTTGGGGAGATCGTTTTCCTCGACCTTCCTGGCGATTTCGGCTTCATCCAGTCCGAAGCTGCGCCAGCGCTGCTGCAGACGGCGCCGCAACTCGTTCTCGTCGACGTCAACGAAGATCGAGAAATCGAAGATCGGCTTCAGGAGATCCCAGGGCGCCTGCTGCGCCAGCAGGTAGTTTCCCTCGCAGACGATGATATCGACCGACCGGGGAATGAGCCTGCCGCCTGCGCGAGCGATTTCGATCGCGCGGTCGAAGACGGGAATGGCGACGACGTCGTCCGTGTTTGCCTTCAGGCGCGAAAGCATGTGCCGGAGACCATGGGCATCGAACGTATCGATCGCCCCCTTGAAGGCGCGACGTCCCGCGGCCTCCAGCACGACATCGTCGTAGTGATACCCATCCATGGGGAAAAGCGCGGCGCTGGCCGCGCCACCCTCGTTGAGCAGATCGACGGCGCGTTCCGCCAAGGTCGACTTGCCGGATCCGGGCGCCCCCGCCACGGCGATCAGGACGCGCCGGTTTGCGCCGATGAACCGCTCGAGCGCGATATCCGCGATCTGGTGCGCGTTACTCTCAATGCTACTCACGAAAGACCCCGTTCAGAAACGACGTGACCGCGGCGCCGGCGCGACCGCCAGAAGAGACGGCGACCGCGCCAAGCGCCGAAAGCGTCCCCGCTCACCAGCAGGTGAAGCCACCGTCGACCGGGACGACGGCGCCGGTCATCAGGCTGGCCGCGTCCGAAACCAGGAAGTGCACGACGCTGGCGACTTCGTGGGCCTGACCGAAGCGGCCCATGGGGGTGTCGCGCCGCCATACGGCTGCGAGGCCGCTGCTTTCCGCATGGCCGATCAGCGGGGTCTCGATGTAGGTCGGAGCGACCGCGTTGACGCGAACGCCCCGGCCGGCCCACTCCGCCGCGAGCGAATGCGTGAGATGGTGCACCGCGGCTTTGGAGGCATTGTAGTGCGACTGGCCCTGGGGCCGGTTGACGATCAGGCCGGACATGGATCCGATATTGACGATGGATCCGGAACCCTTGGCCAGCATGTGGCGGCCAAAGGCGCGGTCGCACCAGAACACGCCGTTCAGGTTCACATCGTTGACGGCGAGCCAGTCGGCGTCCTCAACGTCCTCGGCGGCGACGGGCGGTCGGCCGATCCCGGCATTCGCCACGAGAATATCCGCAGCGCCATGTTCTTCGGCGATTTCATCCGCGACCCGCTGCACCGCAGCGGAATCCGTGACGTCCACGACATGCGACAGGGCGGTGAATCCCTTCGCTGCGAGGGAGGCTTTCCCCTCTTCCAGCGAATGGGCATCGCGATCCAGCAGGATGACCTTGGCGCCGGCTTCGGCAAGCGCCTCGGAGATCGCGAGCCCGATGCCGCGGCTGCCACCGGTGACCACCGCGAGCTTGCCGTCCAGTCTCAGTTTTTCCATGTACATTTGGTGCTTCCATTCACAACAGAAATGCAGTCACGCGGAGACGGCCTGTAGCGGCTGCGGCGAGACTGAAGACGGGGCTGCCGGCGCCGTGAGAGCGCGGCCGTCCTCACCGAAGACGTGCGAGCGCGCGGGATCCGGCGTGAAGAAAATGGTGTCGCCGCGACGATAGCCGCGTTCCCCAACCGCGCGGACGGTCAGCGTTCCCAGGCCCTTCACATCCACGGTGAAGTACGCGTCACTGCCGAGCTGCTCCTCGACCAGGATCTTTCCCGACCAAAGGCCAGCGTGGCGATCGTAGCGAAGGTGTTCCGGGCGGATACCGAAAGTCACCTTGCCGGACGTGAGGGGCGCCTTGAGGTTGGCGATCTCGATTGCACCGGCCGCGGTTTCGATGCGGTTGTCGCCGGCCGTCGTTGCATCGATGAAGTTCATCTTCGGAGAGCCGATGAAGCCCGCGACGAACTTGTTCGCGGGCGCGTCGTAAAGCGCGATCGGCGTATCGAACTGCTCCACCTTTCCCGCGTTGAGGACGACGATGCGGTCGGCCATGGTCATGGCTTCCACCTGATCGTGCGTCACGTAGATCATCGTGGTCTTCAATTCGTCGTGGAGACGGATGAGCTCGAGCCGCATCTGGACGCGAAGGGCGGCATCCAGGTTGGACAGCGGCTCGTCGAACAGGAAGGCGGTCGGTTCGCGCACGATCGCCCTGCCGATGGCCACGCGCTGCCGCTGCCCGCCGGAAAGCTGCCGCGGGTAGCGGTCCAGATAGGGCTCCAGCGCCAGGGCACGCGCCGCCGTGAGGACCCGTTCCTTGATCTCGGCCTTCGGCCTTCCGGAGACCCGGAGGCCAAAGCCGATATTGTCTGCGACCGTCAGATGCGGGAACAGAGCGTAGGACTGGAAGACCATCGCCAGCTGCCGCTCGGAGGGGGCAACGTGGGTCACATCCCGTCCGTCGATCATGATGCGGCCGCTCGTGACATCCTCGAGGCCCGTGATGAGCCGGAGCAACGAAGACTTTCCGCAGCCCGACGGCCCGACGAAGACCACATACTCGCCTTCGTTGATCGTCAGGCTGATATCACGAATGATATCGACGTCGCCAAAGCTCTTGACGACGTTCTGCAGCGTTATCTGACCCAATGTGTTTCCTCCGGTAGTACGCGACGTGCACGCGCCGCGATCGACGCCGATCGCTTCAATGGAAGACGATCCCGCCATCGACGTTCAAGGATTGTCCGGTAATGAAAGACGCGTCGTCCGAAGCGAAGAAGGCAACCGCGCCAACGACGTCTTCCGGATTGCCAACGCGGCCCATTGCCGTCTTCTCAAGAACCTTCCGGAGGGTCTCCGGATCTTCAAGGTGTGTCCGGCCCATCTCCGTGGCGATCACGCCGGGGCAGACCGCATTGACGGTAATGCCGCTCTTCGCGACCTCCCTGGCGAGGCCCTGGGTGAAATTGACCACCGCGCCCTTCGAAGCGCAGTAGTGCGTTTCGGTCGGACCGCCCAACTTGCCACCAATCGAGGCGATGTTGATGACGCGGCCCCGCCCATTGGCAGTGAAGTGCGCCAGGAAGGCCTTGGTGACGAGGAAGGTGCCCTTCGTGTTCACGGCAAACATCCGATCCCATTCGTCCGGCTCGATGTTTTCAGCCGTATGAACCGAGCGGACGCCGGCATTGTTGACCAGCACGTCGAGGCGACCAGCCTTCGCCAGCACCTCCTGCGCCATGGCCTCGACCGACGAGGGATTGCTCACGTCGCAATAGACGATCTCGCATTGGCCGCCATTTGCCTGAACGGTGGCGGCGAGATCCGCGAGCTCAGCCTCGCGCGCCGGAAGATCGTTGGCGAACACCCGGTAGCCTTCCGCCGCCAGGCGCTCGGCAATCGCTCTTCCAATGCCCCGGGAGGCGCCCGTAACCAGTGCCGCCTTGTTCCGTCCGCGGTTCGGTATCATGAGAATTCTCCGTAACGTGTTTCTGTGTCTCAGTCTTTGACTGCGCCCATCGTGACGCCCGAGACGATGTGTTTCTGCATGAAGAAGGTGAAGAGCACCGGAGGCAGGCACTGGATGACCGACGCCGCGGCAATGTATTCCCAGTACACTCGGCCGGTGCCGATGAAGGACGAGATCACGACCGGGAACGTCTTTGCCTCGCGGGTCGTCAGGAACAGCGCCAGCATGAATTCATTCCAGGCGAAGATGAAGACGAACGTCGATACTGCTGCCAGACCGCTCTTGCTGAGCGGCAGAACGACGTCCCGCAGCACCTGCCACCACGTGCAGCCTTCGAGACGCGCGGCCTCGATGAGCTCCTTCGGGACGCGTCGGATGAACGACATCGTCATCCAGACGGCGAACGGCAGATTGAAGCCGGCATAGGCGATGATCAGGCCTGGAAGCGAGTCGAGCAGGCCGACGCCGCGGAAGATCACGAACAGCGGCACCGCGGCTGCGATCGGCGGCATCATTCGGGTCGAGAGAATCCAGTCCGCCAAGGCCTCGCGACCGCGGAAGCGATGGTTGACGAGCGCAAATGCCGTCGGAACCGCGAAGATGAGCGCCAGGATCGTTGCACCGATCGTCGCCACGAGGGAATTGACGATGAACGGCCAGAACTGCGTGATCACATCATAGAAGTTCTGCAGATACGTGAAGTCCGGGATCCAGACGGGCGGTATGGCGATGATGTCCGCCGTCGGCTTGAAGGCCGCCAGCGTCAGCCACAGCAGCGGCGCCACCGACACGAACACGAAGAGCAGAACCAGGACGAGCGGGCCAAGGTCGCGCAGCCGGAAGGCGTTATTCATCTTCAATTCTCCTGAGGAGCTTCACGGCAAACGTTGTGATGACCATCGAGATGACGAGGATGATGACGGCAGCGGCCGATCCGACGCCCGCCTGGAAGAACTGGAAATTCTGCTGGTAGGCATAGAGCGTCAGAACCATGGTGGAATCCCCGGGGCCTCCGCGCGTCGTCACGTAGACCACGTCGAAGAACCGCAAGGTGTCGATGATGCGAAGGATGACGCCGAGGAGGACGATGCCCTTGATGGAAGGGATCTCCAGCAGTCTCAGCACGTGATGCCACTTCGCTCCATCGACGCGGGCTGCCTCGTACAGATCGGAGCGGATCGAAAGCAGACCCGCCATGATCAGCAGCATCATGAACGGGGTCCATTGCCAGACGTTGATCAGAAGGATCGAGATCATCGCGGCGGTCGATCCGCCGAACCACGCAACCGGGCCAAGGCCCACGCCGCCGAGCAGGTAGTTCGCGATGCCGAGCACGGGATTGAAGACGTAGGAGAAGATCATGCCGACGATCAGCGGCGTGACCATCATCGGAACCATGAACAGGGAGCGGAGGCCGTTCACCCACTTGATATGGCTGAGGCTCACGAACGCCTTCGCGATGACGAAGGCGATCACGATCTCGAATGTGATCGAGACGACGGCAAGCAGGCCCGTATTCAGCATCGCCCGCAGGAAAAGCGGATCGGTCAGAAGGTTGATGTAGTTGTCCGCGCCGACAAACACGGCGCGCTTCAACGCCGTCAGCTTCACGGCATGCAGGCTGAGGTAGACGGAGTAGAGGAACGGCCAGATGGTCAACAGGGCCAGGAAGATGCAAGTCGGAACGATGAACGCCGTCATCTGGAACCGATCGCCATGAATGAAAGCGCGCCGGGGCGCTGCCCGGGGCACACCAGCCTGTATAACGGCATCAGCCATCGTGAAATCCTCCAGTAAACACGAAATCCGAGGGCGGACGGATCGCCCGCCCCCGGAAAGAGTTCGTTAAAGCTGCCCGTTTTGCTTGAGGAGCTTCGTCACGTCCTCGTTCGCGCCATCCATGGCATCCTTCGGGCTCTTCTCGCCGATGATCGCCTTGTTGACCTGGGCTCCGACCGTGTCGATGAGCTGGAATGCAACGGAATTGCGCGGACGGACTTCAGCCCACGAATCCTTCTGACCTTCCAGCAGGACCGACGTCCAGGGGAACTTCGCCTGGATCTCCTTGTCCTCCATCGCCGACAGACGGCTCGGCGGTCCGCCGGCCAGGACGAAGTCGCGATGGACAGGCTTGCTCGCGAACCACTTCAGGTAGTCCCAGGCGATGTCCTTCTGAGCGCCATGCGTGTTGACGCAGGCGATCCAGCCGCCGACCGGAGTGATGGTCTTTCCACCCTCCTTGTGCGGCATCAGCGCTGCCTTGAACTTCCCGGCGATCTGGCTCTGCTTGGGATCGTTTGCGATCTGCGCACGAACGGACCAATCGTTGATCATGGCCAGCTTGCCGGCCGCGAACGCGTTGGCGCGCTCATCCCAGGCGAAGGATTCCACGCCCGGAGGACCATAGGCGACCATATCGCGGAAGAACTGGACGAGATCGACCGATTCCTGGGAGTTGAGGAGCGGCGTCTGATCCTTGTAGGGCTCCGCCGATCCGATGTCGTTCGATGCCCAGGGCTTGCCGCCTGCGCTGTAGATCCACTCGAACCACTGCTGACCAGCCGCCGCGCCGCGCTTGTTGTTCATCGCGTAGCCGTAGACGCCCGGGAAATCCTTGTTGTTGCTGAAGGTGGCTGCCGCCTTCTTCAGTTCCTCGAACGTCTCTGGAACCTTGATGCCCGCCTTCTCGAACAGGTCCGAGCGGTAGTACATGAGCTCGTAGTAGGTGCCGACCGGAAGGCAGACGCGCTCGCCTTCCCAGCTCGCCTGGCCGGCTCCCGCCCGGGTGAAGTCGTCCCAGGCAAAGACGTCGGGATTCTCGGCGATCTTGGCTTCGACGGGATCCAGGCAACCGGCTTCGGCGAATTCGCCGATCCAGACGCCGTCGATCAGCATGACGTCGTAGCTGCCGTCGTTCTGGGAACAGGCAAGCAGTTCCTTCTCGTGCAGGGCGTCGTAGCCGTAGCCGTCGATTTCCACCTTCGCGCCGGTCGCCGTGGTGAAGCCGTCCTTCACGGCCTTCATCGAGTCGATGAACGGATCGGTGATGGTCATCACGCGCAGGGTCTTGCCCGAGTGGTCGCCGAGCTGGCCCTTCCAGTCTATATCCTCGGCCGCGGCCGCCGATGCCGTGAGCATCGCCGCGGCGGAAAGCAGACCGATCATTTTCGCATGTAGCATATAGTACTCCTCCAGGTTAAAGGCGCATTCGACTACGCTTGTGACGGCGCCAGAGCGTCGACAAAGCTCCTCCCGTGCGGTGAATCGCTCCACCACATTGGTCTTTTCTTGCGGGTGACGTTTATCTGCGCGCGCTTCTCGGCACGCTATGCGGAGCGCACCCCTTCGGCAGCCGGCGCGCCTGTTGACGCCCGGACCAGCAAATCACACAATAATCGCTCGCGTGCGGACGGCTGGCTCTCATCGCTGAGGTGGCCCCGCAGCCTGTTCCAGATTGCGCGTCCCATCTCGTCGACTGGCTGCCGGATTGCAGTCAGTGGCGGCTTGAATGCGTGCATCCAGGAATAATCGTCGAAGCCCAGCACCGAGATGTCCTGGGGCACGGACAGTCCGTTCTTGTTGGCGGAAGCAAGAATCCCCAGGGTCGCGAAGTTCGTCAGCGCAATGAATGCAGTGGCCTGCCGTTCGCCTTCCATGAACGTGCCCAGGCGCTCGGCGGCTGTATCGAAATCGAGGCCGACCTCGATGAGGATCGGCGCCGCCAGGCCCTCCCTGGAAAGCACCGCCTCGATGCCCTCGCAACGCTCGCGGATGTTCTGCAGCTTCATGGAGGAGGCAGCGACGACGAACTGACGATGACCGAGAGCGACAAGGTGCTCCGCCGCCTTCACGCCGGCATCCACGTTGTCGACGGTCACGGCATCTCCGTCGAATAGCGAAGGCACGCGATCCGCCACGACGAAAGGAACGCCGCTGCCCGAGAGGAGCTCGCGGCTCGCAAACTCGTCCGTGCAGGGGATGATGACGACGCCCGCGGGCTTCCAGCCAAGAAGGGCGGACAGCCGGCGCGCTTCCTCCTCGGCATCGCCATGGGAACTCGCGACGATAATGTCGTACCCCTCCCCACGGACGCTCGCCTCGATCGAAGCGATCAGGCTGGTGAAGAACGGATTGTTCAAATCGGGAACAATGGCAGCCACGACCTTTGCCTTGCCGGCTCGCAGCTGAGACGCCGCACGGTCCGGCTGGTAGCCAAGATCGGTTGCTGCGCGGCGCACACGCTCCGCGAGGTCGGGCTTTACGACGCGATTGCCACTAAAGACGTTGGAGACGGTCCCGGCGGAAACGCCGGCCCTGCTGGCAACGTCTTTGATGGATACAACCATAACGCCACACCCCTCCCAGAGCACAAGCATTTTTAAAACGATTTACGGAAAACGTTTTAATTGATTGCCGAATGGATGCAAGAGAGAAATTTCGTGAGTTCCAAATCCCACGATTTGCCCACACCAGCAGTCGCACGAAGGGGTTGTGTTGACGGAGCAACCTCAACCGCGACCCTGAGGGCAGCTTGCAATCCTGCCGGAATGCCATGGCGATCGCATTCGGCCGGAACGCCGCGCCAGCCTTCGCGTCGCCAAATGCAGTTGCCCCCTCAGGAGCGGGACGCCTGGCGGTCGAGCGGGACGTTCGAGGCGCATTCCGCGCGGGCCGCGAAGACTGTGCCGATGCCGATCAGGATCGGCTGGGTCGGGTCGAATGTTACGGCCAGATTGGGCAGGTCCGCCAGCGTGCCCGACGTCACGACCTGCCCGGCGCGGCCGACCGAGGCGGCGACGGTGACCGGCGTCCGGGGCGACATCCCTGCCCCGACCAGCCGTTCGGCAATGGCACCGGCCGTGCGTCCGCCCATGTAGAAGATCGTCGTCGTGGCGGGATCGGCGATGGCGCGCCAGTCGAGATCGTCCGGCAGGCCGCCCTGTTTCGAATGACCGGTGACGAAGCGCACGGAACGCGCCTGATCCCGATGCGTCAGCGACACGCCGAGCGAGGCGGCCAGCGCAAGGCCGGCGGTGATACCCGGCACGACGTCGTAGCCTATGCCATGCGCCTCGAGCGCGGCGATCTCCTCGCCGGCGCGGCCGAAGATCATGGGATCGCCGGATTTCAGCCGGACGACCCGGTGGCCGGCCTTCGCCAACGCCACCAGCTTCTCGTTGATCTCCTCCTGCCGGCAGCTCGGCCGCCCGGCCCGCTTGCCGACCGGAACCCGCTTCGCCTCGCGGCGCGCCAGTTCCAGCACCTCGGCGGAGACGAGATCGTCGTAAAGGATGATGTCAGCCGCCTGCAGGGCGCGCACGGCCTTCAGCGTCAGATGTTCGGCGTCGCCGGGACCGGCCCCGACGAAACTCACATGGCCGGCGGTCGACGCAGCCGAACCGAGTGCAATGGCCTCGCGCAGCTCCGCTTCCGTGCCGGCGTTTGGCGCGGCGCCGAAAGCGCGGTCCGCCAATCTCTCCCAGAACACCCGCCGGCGGACGCTCCCCTTGAGCGCGCCGGCAACGCGGTCGCGCAGGGTCTGTGCGAGCGCCGCCCACTCTGCCAGCGACGGCGGCAGGATCGTCTCGATGCGGCGGCGGATCGCCTGCCCCAGAATGGGCGCGGCGCCGGAGGTCGATATGCCGACGACGACAGGCGAACGGTTGACGATCGCGCCAAACTGGAAATGGCAAAAGGCCGGCTTGTCGATGACGTTGCAGGCTGCACCCGCCTCGCGCGCCGCCTGTTCGAATTCGGCGGCCTCGTCCGCGTCGAGATCGGCCAGCGCCAGCTGCGCGCCGACCAGATCCGCCGGCCGCCACCGCCGGGCGTGATGCAGGATCGCCGGGCTATCCCGGATCAACCGGCGCATGGCTTCCGACAGTTCCTCGTCCGGCGCGTAGAGATCGACCAGCGCGCCGGCCGCCACAAGCAGTTCTACCTTCCACGCGGCGGCGTCCGTGCCGCCCACGACGACGGCGCATTTGCCATCGAGATCGAGGAAGACCGGAAGCACGGCTAAGGGCTGGATGCGGGCGGAACCGGCTTCACTTGGCTGCCTCGACATGCGATGCCCCGACACGATTCGCATCGATGATACTCCTGATCTCGGAGCGGCATGAGCCGCAATTGGTCCCCGCCTTCAGCGTCTCGCCGATCGCCTGCAGGCTGTGGCAGCCGGCGGCGACAGCGTCGGCGAGTTGATTGGCGCCGACGTTGAAGCAGGAGCAGACGATCCGCCCGATGGCCGGCGCCGGCGACGGCGAGCGGCCGGACAGCAGCGCGAGGCGATCGATCATCGAGAGCGGCTCGCCGGCCGCGAGAAGCGAGACGAGCCAGTCGCGCGCCGGCAGCAGCCCGACCTGCGCGACGAGCAGCGCCTCGGCCATCCGCTCCGTGTCGTCGACGACGGCGGCGCGATAGGAAAGCCCCCGCCGGTCGCGGTATTCGAGCAGGCGCTCCGCCGGATAGGCCTCGATGAATTTTCGCGCGAGCAGGATGCCCTGGTCGGGCGTCTCCGTGCCGCAGAGCTCGTAGACCCAGCCGCCCTCAACGCGCTGCCGGCTCCAATGGACGAAGCCGGTCGGCCTCAGATCCCTGCGCGTGATCAGCACGCCCTCCCAGGCGACGACCTCGCGCTGGATCCGGAGCGGCGCATGCTTGAGCTCGGGCTGGCCGGAGAAGACGTCGGTCGCCGGCGAGGCGAGCGAGCCGGCGCCGGCATTCGCCGCGTAGTGGCCGCTCCAGTGCATCGGCAGGAAAGCATGGCCGGGCCGCTGGTTTTCGGTGACGTGCACCCTGGCGCGCGCAAAGCCATAGGGGGTCGTCAGCCGCGCCAGATCGCCCTCGGCCAGCCCGTTCGCGCTCGCATCGCGCGGATGGAGATCGAGCAGCGGCTCCGGCGCGTTTGCCATCAGCCGCGGCGCCAGGCCGGTGCGCGTCATGGTGTGCCACTGGTCGCGCAAGCGGCCAGTGTTGAGCGTCAGCGGGAAGTCGGGGCTTGCGGCCTGCGCAACGCCCTCCTGCCGCACCGCCACGAAGCGCGCCCGTCCATCGGGCGTCGGGAAGCGGCCATCGGAAAGCAGCCTCTCGCCACTCTCGCCATGCTTCGGCTGCGGCCAGAGGCGCGGCGCGAAGCGCTCGTAGTCGGCATCCGGAATGGCTTCGAGCGCGCCGAGATCGAACAGCCGCGCGCCGTCATTCTCGAAGGCCGACAGCGCCGCGTGCTCGCGGAAGATCGCGGCCGGGCTCTCATAGTCGAAAGCGTCGCCGAAGCCCATCCGCCGCGCCACGTCTGAGACGATGCGCCAGTCGGGCTTCGCGTCGCCCGGAATCGGCAGGAAGGCCCGCTGCCGGGACAGCCGGCGCTCGGAATTGGTCACCAGCCCATCCTTCTCGCCCCAGGTCGCGGCGGGGAGGAAGACATCGGCATAGCGCGTCGTGTCGGTGCGGGTGATGTCGGATACGGCGACGAAATCGCAGGCCCTGAGCGCGGCGCGCACGCGGCCCGCATCCGGCATCGAGACGGCCGGATTGGTTCCCATGATCCAGAGCGCCTTGATCCGCCCCTCGCCAACCGCCTGGAACAGGTCGACGGCCTTCAGCCCGGGCTTTCGCGAAATGTTCGACGCGCGCCAGAAGCGCGAGACGCGGTCGATATCCGCCGCATCGTCGAAGTTCATGTGCGCGGCGAGCTGGTTGGCGAGCCCGCCGACCTCGCGGCCGCCCATGGCGTTCGGCTGGCCGGTGACGGAGAAGGGTCCCATACCGGGACGGCCGATGCGGCCGGTCGCCAGGTGGCAGTTGAGGATGGCGTTCACCTTGTCGGTGCCATGCGCCGACTGGTTGACGCCCTGGCTGTAGACCGTGACGACCTTCTCCGTCGCGGCGAAGAGCTCGTAGAAGCGCCTGACATCGGCGGCGGGCAGGCCGCAGCCCTGCGCGACCTTCTCGATTGTAGGCGCGTCCACCGAGGCGACGGAGATCGCGGCGTCGAAGCCGGATGTGTGGGCGGAGACATAGGCTTGATCGACGGCGTTCGAGCGCGCGAGATGCGCGAGCAGCCCGTTGAACAGCAGTACGTCGGTGCCCGGATCGAGCGCGAGGTGCAGGTCGCTCGCATCGACGGTGGCGGTCCGGCGCGGATCGATCACGACGATCTTCGTGCCGCGTTCGGTTCGCGCCGCCAGCATGCGCTGATAGAGGATCGGATGGCACCATGCGGTGTTGGACCCGGTCAGGACGATCAGCTCGGCCTGCTCGAAGTCCTCATAGACGCCGGGGACGATGTCTTCGCCGAAGGCCCGGCGATGTCCGGCGACGGACGACGCCATGCAGAGCCGAGAATTGGTGTCGATGTTGCCGGAGCCGATGAAGCCCTTCATCAGCTTGTTGGCGACGTAGTAGTCCTCCGTCAGCAGCTGGCCGGAGATGTAGAAGGCGACCGCATCCGGACCATGCGCGGCGATCGTCTGCGCGAACCGCCTGGCCGTCAGCTCGAGTGCCGTGTCCCAATCGGCGCGCTTGCTGCCAATCTCGGGATGGAGCACGCGGCTCTCGAGCCCCGTCGTCTCGCCGAGCGCCATGCCCTTGGAGCAGAGCTTGCCCCGGTTGGCGGGATGATCCGGATCGCCGCGGACGGAGACGGCTCCGTCCGCGGCTACCTTTGCCAGCACGCCGCAACCGACCCCGCAATAGGGGCAGGTCGTCCTCACCTCGGCTGTCAGCATCGGGTCCATCGGGCTACTCCGCCGCAACAAGCGCTTCGCCCAAGGCAATCTCGATCCGGCCCTCCGTGACCCGGACGGGGATCGTCGGCACCGATCCCTCGTCGGCGCCCGTCGCCTTGCCTGTTTCCAGCGAAATCACCCAATTGTGCAGCGGGCAGGTCACGGACGCGCCGTGCACGATGCCCTGGGTGAGCGGCCCTCCCTTGTGGGGGCAGTGATCCTCGATGGCGAAGATCCGGTCGTCCTGCGTGCGGAAGACGCCGATTTTTCCGCGCGGCGTGTTCACGCAGCGCGCGCCGCGCCGGGGGATGTCGTTGATCTCTCCGATGTCGAGCCACATGATCGCTACTCCGCCGCCGGGGCCAGTTCGGTGACCGCCAAGGGCCGGAATTCGTGCTTGTCCTTGCCGGAGACGCGCTCCGACCATGGATCGACCTGGGCGAATATCTGGCTGAAGACGAAGCGGTCGTAGAGGGCCTTGCGCCGGTCCAGGTCGGCCATGATCTGGCGGCGGATTTCGTCCAGGCCGATGCGCTTGGCCCATTTGTAGATGCGCTCGAGATAGCGAGCCTGCTCGCGATACATTTGCGTCAGCGCGACGATCGCCTCCAGCGCCTCGTCCTCCGTCCTCACCAGCCCGAGCACTTCCGTGCCCTTGATGTCGAGGCCGGCCGCGCCGGCGAAATGGATCTCGTAGCCGGAATCGACGCAGATGACGCCGACGTCCTTGCAGGTCGATTCCGCGCAATTGCGGGGACAGCCCGACACCGCCATCTTCACCTTGGCCGGCGTCCACGAGCCCCACATGAACTTCTCGATGCGGATGCCGAGGCCGGTCGAATCCTGCGTGCCGAAGCGGCACCAGTCCGTGCCGACGCAGGTCTTCACCGTGCGCAGGCCCTTGGCATAGGCGTGACCTGAAACGAACCCGGCCCTGCCGAGATCCGCCCAGACAGCCGGCAGGTCTTCCTTCCGGACCCCCAGCATGTCGATGCGCTGGCCACCGGTGACCTTGACGGCGGGAATGGCGAACTTGTCGACGACATCGGCGATGGCGCGCAGCTCGCTCGCCGACGTCATCCCGCCCCACATGCGCGGCACCACCGAATAGGTGCCGTCCTTCTGGATGTTGGCGTGGACGCGCTCGTTGATGAAGCGCGACTGGTAGTCGTCGGCATATTCGTCCGGCCAGTCGCAGACGAGGTAATAGTTCAGCGCCGGCCGGCATTTGGCACAGCCGCAGGAGGTCTTCCACTCCAGCTCCTGCATGACCGCCGGAATGGTCTTCAGTCCCTTGGCCTGGATCAGCCGGCGGACCTCGTCATGGCCGAGCTCCGTGCAGGCGCATATCGGCTGCACGGCCGCCGGCTGGTAGCTGTCGCCGAGCGTCAGCGACATCAGCTTCTCGACCAGCCCGGTGCAGGAACCGCAGGAGGCGGACGCCTTGGTGTGGGCGCGGACGTCGTTCAGCGAGGTCAGACCCTTCGCCGTGATGGTGCTCGTGATCGTCCCCTTGCAGACACCGTTGCAGCCGCAGATTTCCGCATCATCCGCTAGCGCTGCAACGGCTGCCAAAGGGTCCGAGGAGGCGCCCCCCTGGAAGGCCTGACCGAAGATCAGCGTGTCGCGCATCTCCGAGATGTCGGTCGCCTTCTTCTTCAGCTCGTTGAACCAGGCGCCGTCGCCCGTCTCG
This sequence comes from Kaistia sp. 32K, assembly GCF_016629525.1. Classification (GTDB taxonomy): domain Bacteria; phylum Pseudomonadota; class Alphaproteobacteria; order Rhizobiales; family Kaistiaceae; genus Kaistia. The sequence continues at coordinate 1,137,156 of NZ_AP024269.1, read as the reverse complement.
CCGAACAGGACGGCGCCGATGATCGCGTTGTCCTGAAGGATGACCCGCTTGTAGATGCCGGCCGAAGCGTCGCGCAGTATGATCTCCTCGCGGTCGTCGCCATCGGCGAAGTCGCCGATCGAATAGAGATCGATGCCGGTGACCTTGAGCTTGGTCGGCGTATCCGCGTGGACGAAGCGCTTGTCCTCGCTTTCCGCCAGCGCTGAGGCTGCGACCCTCGCCATCTCGTAGAGCGGCGCGACCAGGCCGTAGACCCGTCCGCCGACCTCTGTGCATTCGCCGACCGAGAAGATGTCGGGATCGGAGGTCTGCATGCGATCGTCGGTGACGATGCCGCGATTGACCTCGAGGCCGGCCTCCCTGGCGAGGCCGATATTCGGCCGGATGCCGACGGCCATGACGACGAGCGTCGCGGTCAGGATCTCGCCGGTATCGAGCTCGACACCCTCGACCTTGCCGTTGCCGATGATCGCCCTGGTGTTGGCCTTGGTGCGCACCGTGATGCCGCGCTGCTCGACCGCCTTCTGCAGCAGATAGCCGGCGGTCGGGTCGAGCTGGCGTTCCATCAGCGTCGGCATGACGTGCAGGACGGTGACGTCCATGCCGCGCTCCCGGAGGCCGGCCGCCGCCTCGAGTCCCAGCAGTCCGCCGCCGATCACCACCGCCCGGCTGCGCGATTGCGCGGCAAGCAGCATGGCGTTGACGTCATCGAGATCGCGATAGGAGAGCACGCCCGGCAGGTCCTTGCCGGGCACGGGGATGATGAAGGGCTGCGAGCCGGTCGCGATGACCAGCTTGTCGTAGCTCTCCGTCACGCCCTGGTCGGAGGTGACGGTCTTCGCCGCGCGGTCGATCGCGACGATCCGGTGGCCCTTGTAGAGGGTGATGCCGTGCTTGATATACCAGCCGTCGCCGTGGATGACGATTTCCTCATACGCCTTCTCGCCCGACAGGACCGGCGACAGCATGATCCGGTCGTAATTTACGCGCGGCTCGGCGTTGAAGATGGTGATCTGATAGCGGTCGGGCGCCGCCTCGAGCAGGTGCTCCAGCATCCTGCCCGGGGCCATACCGTTGCCGACGATGACGAGTTTCTCGGTCATGTTCGCTGTTCCCGTCGATCATTCGGCCGGAGAGGCAAGTGCTGAAGAGGCAAGCGCCGGCGAAGCCATGGCCTTTGAGACCAGGGTCTCCTCCGCCCGCGCGCGGCGATATTCGAGGCGCAGGATGGTGACGTGCATCCAGGCGAGGCAGAGCGCGGCGACGACGAAGAGCAGCATGAAGCAGCTCGACCAGACGCCCGTCAGGTCGTTCAGCGCGCCGAAGGCGATCGGCAGGACGAAGCCGCCGAGCCCGCCGATCATGCCTACCAGGCCGCCGACCGCGCCGACATTCTGCGGGTAATAGGCGGGGATGTGCTTGAACACGGCGGCCTTGCCGATCGCCATGAAGAAGCCGAGCACGAAAGCCGCGACGATGAAGGGCAGCCAGCCGATCTCTACATGGAAGGCAATCGGGCCGTTGATGCCGCGCACCGTGTAGTCCGTCGCCGGCATCGCCAGCACGGCGCAGCAGAGCGCCGATACAGCGAAGGTCCAGTAGAGAACCGTGCGTGCGCCGATCCTGTCCGACAGCACGCCGCCATAGGCGCGGAAGACCGAGGCGGGGATCGAGTAGGCCGCGGCGATGATGCCGGCGGTGGCGATATTGAAGCCGTAGACGCCGATCAGGTAGCGCGGCAGCCACAGCGCCAGCGCGACGAAGCCGCCGAAGACGAAGAAGTAGTAGAGGGCGAAGCGCCAGACGCGGATGTCGCGGAGCGGCGCGAATTCGGCGAGGAAGCTCCTGGTCGGTCCAGCGCTATGGAGGCGGCGCTGGCGGATGACCGGATCGTCCTCGGTCGTGAACCAGAACACCGCCGCCATGACGGCGAGCACCGCCGCCCAGATCAGCGCCACGTTCTGCCAGCCCCAGGCGAGCAGGACGAAGGGCGCGCAGAATTTGGTGACCGCCGCGCCGACATTGCCGACGCCGAAGATGCCGAGCGCGGTTCCCTGCCGGGAAGCTGGATAGAACCGCGACACATAGGCGACGCCGACCGCGAAGGATCCGCCGGCGAGACCTACGCCGAGCGCCGCGAGCAGCATCTGCGGATAGGTCGTCGCGAAGGCGAGCAGGAAGGTCGCAAGCGCCGCCGCCAGCATGGTCACGGTATAGACCAGCCGGCCGCCGAGGCGGTCGGTCCAGATGCCGAGCAGCATCCGGACCAGCGATCCCGTCAGCACCGGCATGCCGATGAGCAGGCCGAACTGGGTCTCGCTGAGGCCCATCTCGGCTTTGATCTTGATGCCGATGATCGAGAAGATCGTCCAGACGGCGAAGCAGACGGTGAAGGCGATCGTCGAGATGACCAGGGCGCGACGGGCGGCCGGATCGGGTTCTGCGCTGGTCGGGGCTGGATTCGTCATTCCTGGCTCCATGGTGCGGCGGGGGCCGCGCTGCGACTGAAAACGAAAAAAGCCGCCGTAGAGGTCGACCGCGCTCCCCGATCGGGGATCGCATCGTGACCTGTACGGCGGCTTTGCCTGGGTGCGCCCGTCGTTGGACGCCAATTCGGTGGCCCTACACTGGGCCTGGAACTATTCCAGCATGAACCGTGCCAACTTCATGCCGGACGAAATTGTTCCATGAAATCAAGGCCCACGCCGGATCGAGGCGCTTTCGGCGGCGCCATTCGACGCGCAGAGATCCGGCAGCCTTTCGCATCGCATTGCACAATTCATATGCAATGCATCGGACTGCCTGCTTTTGTATCGGTGATTTTGGAGCGCGGCGCCCGCCGTCAGGAACGGCCGGTCTGGCCCGCGATATAGGCCTCGAGACTGCCCGGATCGAACACGCCGCCATCAAAGAACCCGTCCGGGCCGAGCACCAAGCTGGCGCCGGCCGAGCCGACCGGCGTCGCCTCGGTCAGCGCGCCCTCGACCTTGGCGTTCGCCCCCGGCAACGCCACGCCGAGCAGTTTTAACGCGGAGCGGTAGAGGTCCGGACGGTAGGTCTCACGGGCGATGGCCGCGTTCTGGTCGGAAGCCGGGATCTGGCCCCAGCGCACCATCTGCGAATAGAACCAGAGCGCATGGCTCTTCCACGGAAAGGTCGCCCCCTTGGCATGGGGCACGAGGAAATCGGGCACCAGCACGCTGTTGCCGGAGCCCGTCGGGATGTCTCCCGTGAGCGCCGGCAGCAGCCACTCGGCCGGCCGATCGACATAGTCGGGCTCCGCCATCAGCGCCGCGAGATCGGCGCGATTGCCGGGATTGCCGCACCATTCCGCCGCGCCATAGAGCGCTCTCAACAGCGCGTCGAGCGCGTGCGGGTTTTCCGCCGCCCAGCCGGCCGCGACACCGAGCACCTTTTCCGGGCTCAGGCGCCAGATCTTCGCCTTGACGGTGGCGATATGGCCAACACCCGAAGCGACGGCGATCGAGTTCCAGGGCTCGCCGGCGCAGTAGCCGTCGATATGGCCGGCGCCCAGCGCATCCGCCATCAGCGGCGGCGGCAGGATGACGATCTCGACATCCCGCTCGGGATCGATGCCGCAGGCGGCGAGCCAATAGCGGAGCTCGTAGCCATGGCCGGAATGCGGATGCACGACGGCGAAGCGTGTCACCGGATCGCCGGCCTTTGCCCGCTCGCGCAGCACCGCGCGCAGCGCCCTGCCCGCGAGCGCCGGATCGAGATCCGGCTTCGCGCCGGCATCCTCCATCCGTCGCCAGAGCGCGTTCGAGACCGTCACGGCATTGCCGCCGAGGCCGAGCGCCATCGGCACATGCGTCGGGACGGCGAGCGGGGTCAGGCCCAGATTGCAGGCGATCGGCATCGGCGCCAGCATATGCGCCACGTCGAAATGGCCGACGGCCATGCGGTCGCGCATATTCGCCCAGGAAATCTCGCGCACCAGGCGGAGCTCGATCCCCTCGGCTTCGGCAAACCCCTTTTCGCGGGCGACCACGAGCAGCGCGCTGTCGAGCAGCGGCATGATGCCGGCGGTGATGACGTGGTCGCTCAAAGGTCGCCCCCGAGCAGGCCCGCGGCGGTGACGAGGCTTTGGGCGATGTCGCCGATCTTGCGGTTCTGGTTCATCGCCGTCTTGCGCAGCAGCGCATAGGCCTCCGCCTCGGAAAGCCCGCGCGATTTCATCAAAATCCCCTTGGCGCGCTCGATGACCTTGCGGCCCTCGAGCTCCGAACGGGCTTCCTCCAGCTCCCGCTCCATGCGCGAGAAGGCCCGAAACCGGCTGACGGCCATGTCGAGGATCGGCTTGACCCGCTCCCGCCGCAGCCCGTCCACGACATAGGCCGAGACGCCGGCGGCGACCGCCGCCTCGATCGAGGCGGTGTCGGAGCGATCGACGAACATGGCGATCGGCCGCTTCACGGCCCGCGATAGCTGGAACATGTGCTCCAGCATGTCGCGATTGGGATTCTCCAGATCGATGATGATGACATCCGGCTCGATCTCGCCGATGCGCCGCGCGATGTCGGTCACGTCGTGGATGATGGTCACCCGGTCATAGCCGGCATCGCGCAGGCCCGCCTCGATGACGGAGACGCGAACGCGGTTGTCGTCGATCACCAGGATCCGGAGCGTTGAGGCGGCATTCATGGCGCCATCATGCCCGGCAATGGCCGCCACGCAATGCGGAATCTCCCGCCCCCCTCACAGACGATTGCGCTTGAAGTCGCCGGACGTCGAGGTCTCCAACGCAATACGGGCCCTTGCCCAGGGCGGCAAGGGCTCGATCCGGCTGGCAGGCTCGCTATCCTTCAGCCACTGGAGCCGGGACGCCTTCCGCCAGGGCTGCGCAGGATATCAAGTCGATCACTTGATGTAGATATTTCGCCGACCCGCGCTGAACACATCCAAATCCACGTATTCCCGTTCGACTTGGCGCCTATGCTTCGAAAAATCTTCCAACTATTAGCCGATAATAACTATAGATTATCTATCTTTAAGAAGGGGCGCCGCTAGGCTTGCTGTCATTAGTCCTCGTTGGAACCCGCATGCCCCGCCAGATCCGCTTTAATGCCTTCGATATGAACTGCGTCGGCCATCAGTCGCCCGGCCTGTGGAAGCATCCGCGCGACAGATCCTGGAAGTACAAGGATCTCGATTACTGGCAGGATTTGGCGCGCACGCTGGAGCGCGGCGTCTTCGACGGCATCTTTATCGCTGACGTCATTGGCTATTACGACGTCTACAAAGGGTCGAACTATCACGCCATCGAGCAGGCCGCGCAGATCCCGGTCAATGATCCCCTGCAATTGGCCGCGCCGATCGCGCTCGCGACCGAACATCTGGGCATAGGCATCACGGCATCGACCTCGTTCGAGCATCCCTACACTTTCGCCCGACGCCTCTCGACGGCCGATCACCACACCAAGGGACGCGTGGGCTGGAACATCGTCACCTCCTATCTGGAGAGCGGCGCGAAGAACGTCGGCCAGGCGGGGCTGCAAAATCATGACAACCGCTATGAGATAGCGGCCGAATATGTCGAGGTGCTCTACAAGCTTTTCGAGGGAAGCTGGGAGGAAGACGCCGTCCTGCGCGATCCGACGCGTGGCATCTTTACGGATCCGAGCAAGGTTCATGAGATCGGCCACAAGGGCAAGTTCTTCAATGTGCCCGGCTACCACCTCTCCGAACCGTCGCCGCAGCGGACGCCGGTTCTGTATCAGGCAGGCGCCTCCGGTCCCGGCAAGGCGTTTGCTGCCGCGCACGCGGAATGCGTCTTCGTGGGCGCGCCGACCAAGCCTCTTCTCAAGGCGTATGTATCCGAGATCAGACAACGGGTCGCCGCCGCCGGCCGCGATCCCAGCAAGGTTCTGATCTACAATCTGACTACCCTGATCATCGACGAGACGGACGAGAAAGCGCAGAAGCGGTTCGAGGAATACCAGAACTACGTTTCCTACGATGGCTCGCTGGTTTTCATGTCCGGGTGGAGCGGCATCGACTTCGGTCAATATGCCCCGACGGACGCCCTGAAAAAGGTCGAGACCAACGCGATCGTTTCGATGGTCGAGCACTTCGCAGGGAACGAAAAGACCTGGACCGTCGATGAACTGGCCAAATGGGGCGGGATCGGCGGCGTCGGGCCGGTCTTCGTCGGCTCCTCGAGCACCATCGCCGACATCCTGCAGGAATGGGCGGAAGAGACGGACGTCGACGGCTTCAACCTCGCCTATGCCGTGACGCCGGAGAGTTTCGAGCAGGCCGTCGACTTGCTGGTTCCCGAACTCCAGAAGCGCGGCGTCTATCCGACCGCCTACAAGCCGGGAACCCTTCGCGAGAAGCTTTTTGGCGATGGGCCGTATCTCCCCAAGAACCATCCAGCTGACGCCTACCGGGACATCGAGGCTGTGAAGCGCCGCGAAAGCCTCATCGAAGCAGCGATCGCAGAGGCCTGATGTCCGCTCCTCTTGAACTTTGCGAGGTGCCGTTGCAAGCGCCGCCTGGGTGCGATGCTGCCGGTGTTCGCGGCGTGAGCGTCGCCCGGCCATGATCCGACTCGTCAACATTGCGCGCGATTTCTCCACGCGTGTCGGGATCACTCGCGCCCTTCACGGGATCAATCTGGAAGTTCCGGCGGGGCAGATCTTCGGCATCATTGGCGCCTCTGGCGCCGGCAAGTCGACTTTGGTTCGTACCATCAACCTTCTGGAGCGACCGACCGAAGGCGACGTGTTCCTCGGCGATGAGCGGATTACATCGGCGCGGGGCGAGGAGCTAAGACGCCTGCGGCGACGCATTGGCATGGTGTTCCAGCACTTCAATCTCCTGAACTCCCGCACGGTCGCCGGAAACATCGCCTATCCGCTGGAACTCGGCGGCCGCCTCCGCCGCCGCGAAATCGACGCGAAGGTTTCGGGGCTGCTCGCGCGCGTCGGGCTCGTCGAGCATGCCGACAAATATCCGAAACAGCTCTCCGGCGGCCAGCGGCAGCGTGTCGGCATTGCCCGGGCACTGGCCAACGATCCTGAGGTGCTGCTGTGCGACGAAGCGACCAGCGCCCTCGATCCCGTCACGACGCGATCGGTGCTTTCGCTTCTTCGCGAGATCAATCGCGATCTCGGCGTGACGATCGTGCTCATCACGCATGAAATGGAAGTCATTCGCCAGACATGCGATCGCGTGGCGGTGCTCGATCACGGCCGCGTCGTCGAGACCGGGCCGCCCCTCGACGTCTTCCTGCATCCGAAACATCCGGCGACGCTGAAGCTGGTACGCGAGGCCGAGCATCTCGATCCCGTCGTGGATCTGGATCCCGCCGATGCCGGCCGCCTCTACCGGCTGACCCTGACGGGCGAGACCGCGCACAAGCCGGCCCTGAGCCTGACGGCGCGCGAGACGGGCGTGGATTTCGAGATCGTCGAAGGCCGCGTCGGCCATGTCCGCGACGTTCGGTATGCCAAGTTCGTCGTGCGTCTCTTTGGCGGAGATGAGGATAGCGCGGTCAGGTTGCTCCGCCATACCGGCGTCCACGTCGAACGGGTGACGCCGGAGGAAATCGCCGATGCCGTTTGACGCCATCTATTGGAGCGACATCTTTCGCGCGCTCGGCCAGACGCTGGCCATGCTCGCGGGATCGCTTGTTTTCACCGTCCTGTTCGGCCTTCCGCTCGGCATCCTCCTGTTTCTCACCGGCCGGCGCCAGGCGCTGGAGCAGCCGCTGGCCTATGGCGGGATATCGTTTGTTCTCAACATCATCCGCTCGATCCCTTTCATCATCCTGCTGATCGTGCTGATGCCGGTCACGGTGATCGTCACCGGCACCTCGCTCGGCGTGCGTGGCGTCATCTTTCCGCTGGTGGTCGGGACGGCGCCCTTCTTCGCGAGGCTCGTGGAAACGGCTCTGCGCGAGGTCGACAAGGGCATCATCGAGGCGAGTGAATCGATGGGCGCCACGACGGCCCAGACGATTTTCCGTGCCGTGCTTCCCGAGGCCTATCCGAGCCTGGCCGCCGCCATCACGCTCACCGCGGTGGTCCTGATCGACTACACCGCCATGGCCGGCGCCATCGGAGGCGGTGGTCTCGGCGATCTCGCCATCCGCTTTGGCTACCAGCGCTTCAAGACGGAAATCATGCTGGTCTGCGTCACGATCCTGATCGTGCTCGTCCAGCTCATTCAAATGACGGGCGACCGCGTCGTCCGGCGCTTTTCCCGCAGTTGAACCGATCGATCAAAGCAAAAGGAGAATGAGCATGAAAAGCGTACGGTCCATTCTGGCCGCAGCCGCCCTGGCACTCAGCACCTTCACGGGCGCCCATGCGGGTGAAAAGCTCACCGTGGGGGCGACGGCCATTCCCCATGCGGAGATCCTCGAGTTCGTGAAGCCAATCGTCGCCAAGCAGGGTGTCGATCTCGATATTCGAGTCTTCACGGACTACATCCAGCCGAACGCGCAGCTCGTCTCGGGCGAGCTTGACGCGAACTACTATCAGTACCGACCGTTCCTGAATGACTACAACCGTGAACGCGGCACTCAACTTGTGCCGATCGTGCCGGTCCACATTGAGCCTTTCGTCGCCTACTCCACGAAGATCACCTCCGTTGATCAGCTCGCCGACGGCGCGACGGTTGCCATTCCGAACGATCCGGTGAACGGCGGTCGCGGCCTGCTGCTCCTGCAACAGCTCGGCCTCATCAAGGTGAGCGGCAAGGCCGTCCTGACGGCTCCCGACGACAAGCTGCCGACGATCAAGGATGTCACCGAGAATCCGAAGAACCTGAAGATCGTCGAGCTTGAATCGGCAATCCTGCCCCGCGCATTGAGCGAAGTGGATCTTGCGGCGCTCAATGGCAACTATGTTTTCGAGGCCAAGCTCGACCTCTCCAAGTCCCTGCTAATCGATCGCGGCCAGGACGGCTTCAACGTGTGGAGCGAGTATCTCGTGACGCGTCCCGAAAACAAGGATGACAAGGCTATCGGAATTCTCGCCAAGGCCCTCAACAGCGACGAGACGCGCCAGTTCATCGCGGATCACTACAAGGGGCAAATCATCGCTGCCTTCTGATCGCACCGCGAATTCTGCAACTGGACGCCAGCCGCAAGGAGCACGTTGGATGAGTGAAATTGCATCAGCAAAACCCAAGCCGGGAACCGACGGCTGGCTTCCAGAAATACCGGCGGCCCGCGCCCATGTGATCGGCAATGACGAGGAAGCGATCGCCGTTGCCCAGTCGCTGGTTTCCACCTTCGCCAAGGAAGCGGCGGAGCGGGACAGGGAGCGCCGGCTCCCCTTCGCCGAGGTCGACATCTTCTCGCAGAGCGGCCTTTGGGGCATCACCGTGCCGAAGGCGTATGGCGGCGCCGGTGTTTCCTTCGCGACCCTTGGCAAGGTCTTCGCCATCCTGGCGTCTGGCGACGCATCGGTGACGCAGATCGCGCAGAACAACTTCGAGATCCTGGACGTGATCCGGCAGACGGGCTCCGAGGACCAGAAGCGGGAGCTCTTCGGCCTGGTCCTGAAGGGCTATCGGCTCGGCAATGCGTTCTCCGAATTCAAGGGCAAGAACGTCGAGGCCTTCGAGACCCGGCTCACCCGGGATGGCGAAGGTTTCAGGGTGTCCGGCGAAAAGTTCTATTCCACGGGCGCACTGTTCGCGCATCTCGTGCCGATCGTCGCCCTCGATGACGATGGACGTGTCGTAATCGCCGTCGCGGATCGAGCTTCCCCGGGACTGGAGGTCATCAACGACTGGTCGGCGTTCGGGCAGCGCACCACGGCGTCAGGGACCGTGGTGCTGAAGAACGTCTACATTCCGGCCGCTCGCGTCCTGCCGGCTCATCTGGTCTACGAGAACCCGAGCGCCGTCGGCCCGCAGAGCCAGCTTATTCATTCGGCAATTGATATCGGCATAGCGGACGCGGCGATCCGCGAGACCATCGAATTCGTCAGGACCCGGTCGCGTCCCTGGATCGACAGCGGCGAGGATTCCGCATCGGCCGACCTCTACACGATCGCGGCGATCGGCGACCTCAAGATCCGACTGCATGCCGCGGAAGCGCTGCTGGAGCGGGCCGGCCGCATCTTGGACAGAACGATCGTTGAAAATAGCGATGCAGCGATCGCGGAAGCCAAGATCGCGAACGCCGAAGCCAAGGTTCTGTCGACCGAGGTGGCCCTCAGCGCCACCAACAAGCTCTTCGAACTCGCCGGGACCCGCTCGACCCTCGGCCACTACAATCTGGACCGGCTGTGGCGAGATGCCCGGACGCACACGCTGCACGATCCCGTCCGCTGGAAATACCATGCCGTAGGGAATTACTACCTCAACGGCGTGCGACCGCCCCAGCATTCGTGGATTTAGGCGAACATTCTGCGAGTGAAGGACGCCGTTGGCGCCGCAGAAGGATCATCTGATGTTCCGTCCAGCGGGCCCGCGTTCAAGGTACGCTTCGAGCTGAAGGTCTAGCCTCGGTGCAGAAAGGACGGCGAGAAACTGCCTCCCGCCGTCCTCATCCTATCCGCGAGGATGTGCGTGAGGGCATATCAGTCCGCATGCCACGTGCGGATTGCATCGGGCATTGTGAGCGTGTAGCGCTTGATATGAGCAAGGATATAATGCGGCGTTTGCCTCATGGGCGGAAGAGCCGAGAAGGCCTGACGGGCTAAACTTGGGGATGATGGATTTGGTCGCCGACAAGAATGCAGAAAAGGCCATCCCGGCGACCGTGAAGAAGGCGCGCGCTCCCAAGAAGGCCGACAAGGCTTCGCTGACCGACAAGGTCTATAATCTCCTGCGCGCGGAGATCCTGACCTGCGCGCTGGAGCCCGGCCGCGAATTGTCGGAAGCCGAACTGGCACTGCGCTTCGACGTCAGCAAGACGCCCGTCCGCGAGGCCTTGGCGACGCTGCGCTCCGAAGGTTTTGTGCGCACCTTTCCGCGCCGCGGCTATCAGGTCGTGCCGATCACCTTCGGTGACCTGAACAAGCTGTTCGACCTGCGCAAGATCCTGGAAGCCGGCGCCGCCGAACTCGCCTGCGCCCGCATCACCGATGCCGAACTCGACCATCTGCAGAAGCTTGCGGATGTCGTCTATGAGCGCGGCGAGCAGCCGAGCCTGCAGCGCTTCATCAAGGCCAATCGCGACTTCCACTCGGCCATCGCCAAGGCGTCCGGCAATGAACGGCTGCAACTGATGATCACGCGGCAGATCGACGAGTTGGAGCGCTTCTTCTACCTCGGCGCGCGCCTTCGCGACGTCAACAACGAGACGATCAGCGATCACCAGGCGATCGTCGAAGTGCTGCGCTCGCGCGATCCGGTCGCGGCGCGCGAAATCATGATCAAGCACAACGAAATCACCCGCGAGGGCCTGTTCAGGGCCCTCACGAGCTCGCCCGGCTTCGCCCAGATCAGCCTCTAGGCCCCTTCCCTCACCGCCATAGCTCGCCGGTCTGTCGGCGGCCGTATCCTTCCTCCCGACTGCATTCCCAAAACTCCATCATCATCCTGAGGTGCCCGGCAATGCCGGGCCTCGAAGGGGGTCCAGGGAACGCAGCAGCCCCCGCGCGCCGCGAGCGCTACGGCCAAAACGAACCTCACACCGCCTGCTTGTAGCCGAGGGAGAGCGTGCTCATGGCGCGCATGACGGCGGCCTGGGTGGGATCGACGACGGGAAGGCCGAGCCGATCCTCGATCTCGCTCCGATAGCCGCCCATGCTGGCGCAGCCGAGGATCAGGACATCGGCGCCGTCGCGATCGCGCAGTTCGGTGCCGACCTCGACGATGCGGTCGACGACGCCGCTGCCCTGCATCTCGGTAACGCCGATGTCGAGCGGACGGTCGCCAGCGAGCCGGTCCATGTAGCCGAGGCTGCGAACTGAGCGCATGTGGCGGGCGATCGAGCCCTGCTTGATGGCGATGATGCCGAAGCGACGCCCCAGCCCGGTCGCCAGATGAAACGCCGATTCCGCAATGCCCAGAACCGGCCGCTTCAGGTTCTCGCGGGCGAGCGCCAGGCCGGGATCGGAGAAGCAGCCAATGACATAGGCGTCGGCCCGGTTCGCCTCGAAATAGCGCGTGATCGGCAAAACGACGCGCTCGACATGCTCCTGCGTCTCGATGCCGGGAGGGCCCTCCCGCAGCGTCGCGCAGACGATCTCGGGACCGCCCGGCGTGCGTAGGATATCCAGCGCCGCGTCCATCGACTGCGTGACGTCGACCGAGCTGTTGGGGTTGAGAACGAGAATGCGCGTCATGGGAAATGGACCATCGTCAGTTGCGGTAGGGAGCGATCGGCAGGCGCCCCGGACATGCCGGCGTTTCACGGGCGTTTCGGCAGTTCGGAGGGAAGAAGTTGGTATCGTCGAGAGTGACGCCAGCGAGCACGGTATGACCTCATCGAGCGAACGCGAACGTCGCTCGATACATCACAGGAATTTCTTATGAAATATCACAAGGCATGGATTATTCAAGGGGCGACGGCGCCCCGGATCAATCCGCCTGATATCGCGCGACGCGGCCATGCCGAGCGGAGCGACGCGGCTCGTCAGCCGCAACCGGCGCCGGCCGACGGGCATCTTCCCGAAGCAACCTTGCGGCCAACAGGGCGACCTCGCCGCGCTCGCCATGGCGGCCGGTATTCCCATCCTGAAAGAAGCCGCGGCTCGCCTCAGCCGCGTCTTTGGAGGCTATGCGACGCCCCGCTTCGCTTTTGACATCGTCCAACTTCTGCTCGCCCCATAGGCATCCCGCGAGGCATTTTGCCGAGAAATTCAGCAATGAATACCGATATTTGGCCTCATGATATATTTCACAATATTTTCATTGTATTTCATGCTCGGTTGGCTCTAGCTGGACGGGTCCACCGACCCGGGAAGCGTCATTCAGAAGGCGCCCCACAGGAATGGCGAGCCCGCGCTGAAGGGACGGGACCCGCAGCGAGGCGTCCGGAACACCAGAGAGGATCACGATGAAGACCCGTTCGAAATCCACCATCGCAGGCCTCGCCATGGCGGCCTGCCTCGTCGTTGCCGCGGTGCCGGCATCAGCCGACAGCATCGACCTGTCGAGCATGAAGGTCAGCCTCGACGCGCCGAAGCCCTGGCCACTCAAGAACCTAATCGAGCCGGGCAAGATCGTGATCGCCACCAGCGGGCAGACCGAGAAGGAATCCTTCGTCGGCGACAATGGCGAACTTCAGGGCGCCCTCATCGACCTCTGGACCAAGATGGCGGACGATCTCGGCCTCAAGCCTGAATTCGCCAAGGTCGAGTGGCCGGGCGTCATTCCGGGTCTCGTCGCCAACCGCTTCGACCTCGGCTGTGAAGGCGCGCTCTGGACGAATGCGCGCCTGTCCTCGCAGGACTTCTTCCTGACCCGTCCCATCCAGGTTCAGGTCAACGTCGCGATGGTGCGCAAGGATTCGGGCATCCAGTCCTATGCCGACATGGCCGGCAAGAAGCTCGGCGGCGTGAAGGGCGAAGTCGAACTCCAGAGCCTTCTGACCAAGCTCAACGCCTCCCCGGACGGCGTCCTTTCTCTGCCGGGCATCAGCGAAGCCCGTCTGGCGCTGCTCAACAAGCAGATGGACGTGTACGGCACCGGCCTGCACATCGCCGCCGCCGCCATGGAAGGTCCCGATGGTGACAAGTTCACGATCCTGCCCGAGCCCACCTCGGTCGGCGTCGCCAGCTTCTGCGTCAATCACCGCGAGGCCGATCTGCTCAACGCCGTCAATTTCCTGATCGCCCGATATCGCTCCGACGGCACGATGAAGGCCATCAACGAGAAATGGGGCGTGCCGGATACGTCCGGTCTGCTGAGCAAGCTAGCCTACTGATCGGAAAGAGTGATCGCCTTGGACCTTTCAGTCTGGTTGCACCGTGGTCCCTACATTCTGGAAGGTTTCTGGCTGACGCTTGCGTTGATCGTGTCGGTGCTCGCCATCAGCGCGCCCCTGGCGCTGGTGGCGGGTCTCGCCCTCACGGCGAAAAACCGGTGGCTGCGGCTCGCCGTTGCCTGCCTCAGCTGGCTGGCACGGGGCGTGCCGCCGCTGATCATCCTTTTCGGCGCTTATTACATCCTGCCGATCGCCTTCGACTGGCGGCTCGATCCGCTGCCGGCCGCGATCTTCGGCTTCACGCTCTACAACACGTTCATCTGCGCGGAGATCGTCGCCGCTGGCCTGCGCGCGGTGCCGCGCGGCCAGCACGAAGCGATCGCGGCGATGGGCCTTCCGCCGTTTCGGGCGCTGCGCCGCATCATCCTGCCGCAGGCCATGACCGTCATCGTGCCGCCCTACATCTCCAATGCGACCGACATCGTGAAGAGCACCGCGCTTGCCGGTTCGATCGGCGTTATGGAGCTCGTCACCCGGGCCAATCAGGCGATCGTGGCGACCAATCGGCCCTTCGAGATCCTGATCGGCGTCGCGGTCATCTACGGCCTGATCGACGCGGTTCTGATCGCCATTCAGACGTGGTGCGAACGGCACTGGGGCCAAGCCCGGAGGCGCGCGGCATGAATTTCGACACCGCCATCCTGCTCGACAACATCGATCCCCTGATCAAGGGCGTCGAGACGACGATCTGGCTGTTCCTGGCGATCATGGGGCTTTGCACGCCGCTCGCGCTCCTGGTGGCGCTGGCGCGCCTCTCCCGCAACAGGCTGCTGCGGACGGCGGGCGCGACCTATGTCAACGTCATCCGTTCGCTGCCGCTGCTGGTCATCCTCTTCTTCACTTTCTACGGCCTGCCGGCGCTCGGCGTCTTCGTGCCCCCGTTCGTCGCGGCGATGATCGGCCTGACCCTCGTCACCACCGCCTATCTGTCGGAAGATTTTCGTGGCGCGCTGATGGCGGTGCCCCGGGGCCAGTATGAGGCGGCCGAGGCGCTCGGCCTGTCGCCCTGGCGTTTCACCCGCCGCATCCTCGTGCCGCAATCGCTACCCGTGCTCTGCGCGCCCTATTTCACCCGCGCCATCGTGACGATGAAGGCCACCTCGATTGCCTCGATCGTCGCGGTCAACGAACTCACCGCCGAAAGCATGGCCAAGATCACCGAGACCTATCGGTCGGTGGAGTTCCTCGCCTTTGCCGCCGTCGCCTATCTCGCCCTGAGCTCGCTGCTTGCCCTGCTTCAGGCCTGGGTTCAGCGCCGCGTGAGCCTTCCTTGAGCACGACAAGAGACACGCTGATGGATTCCATCGACCCCAACGCTTCCGCCAACCGCAGCCGTTTCATGCTCGAGATCGTCAATCTGCGCAAATCCTGGGGCGAGCAGATGGTCTTGAAGGGGATCGACTTGAGGGTCGAGCCTGGACAGGTGGTCTCCCTCATCGGCGCCTCGGGCTCGGGCAAGTCGACGCTTTTGCGCTGCGTCAACTATCTCGAGACGCCGGATGCCGGCAGCGCCATCCGCATCAATGGCGAGCAGATCGGCAGCGACGATCCGGCCCGCGTATCGGCGCGGCTGTTGCGCCAGCAGCGCGCCCAGGTCGGCATGGTGTTCCAGCATTTCAATCTGTTCCCCAACATGACGGCGCTGCAGAATGTCTGCGAGGCGCCGCTCGCCCACCGTCGCGGCTCGAAGGCCGAGATCCGCGACATGGCGATGGCCCTGCTCGAACGCGTCGGTCTCGCCGAACGCGCCGGCCACTATCCCAGCCAGCTTTCCGGTGGCCAGCAGCAGCGCGTTGCAATCGCGCGCGCGCTCGCCATGAAGCCGAAACTGATGCTGTTCGACGAGGTCACCTCGGCGCTCGACCCGGAGCTGGTCGATGAAGTCCTGAAGGTCATGCGCGAGCTCGGCAAGGACGGCATGACCATGCTAGTCGTCACCCACGAGATGGCTTTCGCCGAGGATGTCGGCGATCGCGTGATCTTTATGGCCGACGGCAGGATTCTCGAGGACGGAACGCCGCGCGACGTCCTGCGCAACCCGCAGCAGGAGCGCACCCACAGCTTCCTCTCCCGCGCCATGCGCAATCGCTGAACGCGAGACAGGGACGGCGCGGCGCAACGCGCAGCTCAGCTACTCCCCTCCCCGCGAGCACGCGTGGAAGGCCTAGTCGGCGGCGGAGCCCTTGATGAAGGCACTGAGCACGGCGTCCAGGTGCTGCTTCATCGCCCGGCCTGCCGCGGCGGTATCCGCAGCCTCGATCGCCGCGTAGATGGCCTCGTGCTCGGTAGCCGTATCGCGCGGGCGATCCGGTCCGACCAGCAGCCTCTCGAAGCGCTCGAACAGGGGCTTGGTCCGATACTCCCACAGCTTGTCGACCACGACCTGATAGGCCGGATTGCCGCTGGCGCGAGCGATCTCGAGATGGAACTCGCGGTCGCCTTCGCGGTAATTCTCCGCGGTCGCCGAAGCAGCCGACGCCTGGAGCGCCATCGCGGCTCGCATGGCATCGAGGTTCTCTTTGCGGTGGTTGGCCGCCGCCAGCTCCGCGATCCGCGGCTCGATGACACGACGCGCTTCGAGGATCTGGATTGGGCCGATGTCTAGGTCACTGGATTGGCGAACCGATCGCTGTTTCCCGGCCAGCACTTCGACGCCATGCCCCTGACGCACGTCGACGCGCCCGGTGACCTCCAGCGCAATCAAGGCCTCGCGGACCGACGTGCGGCTGACGCCAAGCTGTTCAGCGAGCTCGCGTTCGGACGGAAGGAATGTTCCGACCGGAAACAGGCCTTGGTCGATCCGCGTCTCGAGAAGCTCGGCGATCCGACGATAGAGGCGGGTCGTCTCAAGTTGAGGCAGGCGCATATGGGCGATATCCTCACCCTTAGGAGGATTACTCATTTATCTCAATGCCTTAGATGCGCTGTTCGTTCACCTTGTCTGAAGCTAGTCGCGCGACCTGTCGTTGTCCAGCAAGGCAAACGCAGCTTACCCGGTTTCATCATTGACGAGTATGCCTCAATAGGACTAATGATCAAGTGGCTGGACCTGTTGGCCAGCTTGAAGCGACTGACGGCTGACTTACTTTTCTTTCGAAACGTTAGGTCCCTCGATGCACATCGTCCCCGCTGCGCCCACTTTCTCCTACGCAAAAACCGTAAGCCTGGTCTTCTCCAGAGAATAGACCGCTTACACATCGCGCCATGCATCATTTCTTGGATCTGTTCGCTTCGCGCGCAACGGAACGAACAACCGCGCCATGCTGAACCACCGATATTGATCAATAATTCTTACCAACTAGACGAACGAGATCTACATCGGCCCTATCCATAACCTTGACAGGCAAGATCAAGGGGACAATGATCAAATTGCTGGTTGGACCACTAGACCAACAAACCAGAAATAGGGAGCACTCACCTAAGATGTCTACCGCAGCAGCACTCGATGCAGATCCCAAGGCGTGGTTCGTCCACGACCGCTTCGGCGTCTTCCTGCATTGGGGTATCTACTCGCATTCAGGCAAGGAGGCCTCCTGGGGGCTCCAGCGAGGTCTCAATACTTACGCTGATTACGACCGCTATCAGTCAGTCTTCGAAGGCGACCTCTACGATCCGTATGAGTGGGCGCGGCTCCTGCGCCAGGCCGGCATTCGCTATGCGATCCTGGCCACCAAGCATCATGATGGCTTCTCGCTCTGGGATACCGCTTATTCCGACTACAAGATCACGAACTCGCCCGCCGGCCGCGACGTCATCGCGCCTTATGTGGACGCGCTGCGGAAAGAAGGGATCAAGGTAGGGCTCTACTATTCCCTGATCGACTGGCACCACGAGCAATTCCCGATCGACAGCGTCCATCCACTGTGTCGGACCCGCGAAGACCCCAAGACCCCGATGGCGCCGCGCCCCCTCGCCGAAATCGAGGAAATGAACAAGACGCGCGACATGACGATCTACGCCGAGTTCATGCGCAACCAGGTGCGCGAGCTCCTGACGAACTACGGCAAGATCGACCTGATGTGGTTCGACTACTCTTACGAAATCCCGGTGCCTGGCCAGGTGATCCACGAGCGTTGGATGGGCAAGGGAGCCAAGGACTGGGAAAGCGAGAAGCTCCACGCGCTGGCCCGGGAACTGCAGCCCGACATGGTGATCAACAATCGCCTCGGACTTCCCAAGGAAAGCGGGATCCTGCCGGACTTCGATACTCCGGAGCAGTTCATTCCGCAGTCGCGCAAGAAGATGAGCGCCCAGACCATTCCGCAGGAAACCTGCATCGTCTTCTCCGACCAGTGGGCCTATTCGTCGACGGCACGGGCCTTCAACTACGAGAAGGAAGCGGCCCAGATCGTCCAGACCCTGATCCACCTGGTCTCGGTCGGGTCGAACATGCTGTACGGCATCGGCCCGACCGCGCGCGGGCGCTTCAACGACCGCGCGATGGCGGAGCTCGACGTCTATGCGAAGTGGATGGATCTGCATAGCCGAAGCATCTACGGCTGCGGGCCCTCGCAGTTCGATCCCCCGACGGATGCGCGGCTGACGCAGAACGGCAACCGCCTCTATGTCCACCTCTTTGCCTGGCCATTCCGCCACGTGCACCTGCCAGGCCTCGAGGGGAAGATCCGGCACGCGCAGTTCCTCCACGACGGCAGCGACATCAAGATCGCCGATTTCGGCTGGAACTACCTCAACATCGAGAAATTCCGCGACGACGGCATGGTCACGCTCGAGCTTCCGCATGAGCGACCCGATGCAGTTGTTCCGGTGATCGAGATCTTCCTGAAGGACTGATCAAGCACGACGGCCGGGTCGCGAAAGCGCGACCCGGCCGGCTGGGCCATCCAACAACTGGTCCAGGCAAAATCGGATGTGTCGGTTCAACATGGGAGGAGACCATGAACCTTCGACGTCGCACTATCCTGCAGCACGGCGCCGCAATGCTTGCGCTTGCCGTGGCTACGCTCTCATCCGCACCGGCGATTGCAGCCCCCGTTACGCTGCGCTTCTGGGATCTTCAGTGGGGCAATGCCTCCTACCAGGTCGTCGCCCAGCAATTGGTCGATCGGTTCAACAACGAGCATCCCGACATCAAGGTGGAGCTGACGATCGTACCGTGGACGAACTGGTTCGAGACTTTCGTGACCGCCGTCGCCTCGGGCTCCGCTCCCGACGTTTCGACGGGAGCAAGCTTCCAGCCCAACTACTTCCACTCCCAGGATGCCATCCTTCCCATCGATGATCTCATCGAGGCAATGCGGAAGGACGGCAGCCTGGCCGACATCCCCGAGGCCAATCTCGAGACCTATCATGTCGACGGGCACTACATCGCCCTGCCCTGGGCCGTCGACTTCGCGGGCTGGTACTATCGCAAGGACATCCTCGAGAAATTCAACATCCAGGCTCCGACGTCATGGCAGGAATTGCGAGAGGCGGCGAAAGCCGTCACCGGCGATGGCGTCTACGGCATCATGTCCTCGGGGGATCACGACAAGATCCTGATCACGCTTCTGCAGAACAATGACGGCGGCTTCTTCGACGAGGATGGCAAGCCCGATCTCCTGAGCGAGCGAAATCGGGAGACCGTGGAGTTTCTCGCGGCTCTACAGGCGGACGGCTCTGTCGACCGGGCTTCGGTGGGCTACGACGGCAACCATGCGATCCAGGCCTTCATCAGCGGCAAGGCGGCCTTCTACCTTTCGGGGCCATCGCTACTGGCCAACGCCGATGCCGAGACGCAGGCAAAGATCGGCATCCTGCCGCCGCTTGCGGGGCCGCATGGCGACAAGGGCACGGCCGCATGGAACGCCGGCATCATGGCCTACAGCCAGACGCAGCACCCGAAGGAGGCGATGACCTTCATCCGCTGGTGGTCGGAGAACGAAACCCCGCTATGGACCAAGGCGGGTGGCGGCATGCTGCCGGTCCGGGCCTCGATCCGCAAGGATCCGTTCTTCACCGAGAGCCCGATCACCACGATGTATGCCGACCAGTATCTGCCGGTGGCAAAGCCGATCTACAACAAGGCCAAGCAGTCCTTCCCCGAACTCAACGCGGTGGAAGGCGACGGCTTCATCGCCAAGACCGTGCAGCAGATCTGGCAGGGCAAGCCGGTCGATCAGTTGCTCCCGGCTGCCCAGCAGCGCCTCGAAGCCATCGTCAACGGCCAGTAATGTCGACCGTTGTGCGCAGTGACAGGACCAGGCGCCCGCGCGCCCGGTCCTGGTTTGAAACCTGGATCGGCGAAGGATGGCCCTATGTGCTTCCGACGCTGATCCTTCTGGTGGTCGTGGTCGCCTTCCCTCTCGTCTCCGCCATGTATCTGAGCATGACGAAAGGCTCGCTGATGAAGACGAGCGGCTTCGTCGGCTGGGCGAACTACGTCAGCCTCTTCTCCAACCGGGAGTTCCTGAGCGCGCTGAGATTTACGGCGATCTTTGCCGTTACCAGCATCGCCGGCTGCTATGTGTTCGGCCTCGGCATCGCGCTCTTGCTGCAGAAAACCCTGCCGGCTCGGGGCCTGTTGCGCGTGCTGTTCCTGATGCCGTGGGTCATCCCCTCGGTGGTCGCGGTGGCGGGCTGGCGGCAGGTGATCGGCAGCGAGGACGCCCTCGCGAACCTGTTCCTGCGCGCCATCGGGCAGAACACGGTCTACTTCCTGAGCGACGACACCTGGGCCGTCATCTCCGTCATCGTGATCAAGATCTGGCGCAGCATACCGTTCGTCATGCTGTCGCTGCTGGCGGGACTTCAGGCGATCGACCGGTCGCTCTACGAAGCCGCGGCGATAGACGGCGCCAATCGAGTGCAGACGTTTTTCAACGTCACGCTCCCTCAGCTGAAGACGGTCTCGATCGTTCTCAGCCTGATGATGGCGATCTGGTCGGTGAATGATTTCGAGACGGTGTGGCTGCTGACGCAGGGCGGGCCCGGCTATGCGACCCAGAACCTCGTCGTGCTCTCCTACCTCTACACGTTCAAGCGCTCCAATGTCGGCCTTGGCACCGCCATCGCCATCATGACCCTGGTCGTCCTGATGGTCCTCATCGTGATGAGCCTCCGCCAGCAGAGGCAGCCCAAATGAACCGCATGACTTGGTATTCCCGACTATCCCTCAGCGGCGTCGCCTGGGCCGCCGTTGCGCTCATGAACATTCCGGTGATGCTGGTGATCCTGGGGTCGTTCCAGACGACCTCGAACATGTCCAGCACCGCCGGGGTCATTCCGACATCGCTGACCCTGGCCAATTACGAGACTGTGCTCGCGAGAACGCCGTTCTTCACCTATCTCGCGAACAGCCTGACGATCGCCATCGGCACGACCGTGCTGTCCGCCGTTCTGGCGCTGCTGGCAGGCTATGCGATGTCGCGCTATCGCAGCCCGCTGCTGACGGTCTTCTCGTACAGTCTGTTCGTCGTGCAGATGTTTCCGGTCGTGCTGGTTCTCATCCCGGTCTTCCCGATCTTCAGGGAGCTCGGCACGATCAACACGCCGATACCGGTCATCATCCTCTGCACCGTCTTCAACCTGCCCTTCGTCACCTGGATGTCGCGATCCTATTTCGACAGTATCCCCACGGAGATCGAGGAGGCGGCGCGGATCGACGGATGCTCGCAATTGGGGGCGTTGTGGAGGATCGTCATCCCGCTCTCGGGCCCTGGCGTCGCGGTGATCTCCGTCTTCTCGTTCCTCGCCGCGTTCAACGAGTTCTTCATTGCGAGCGTATTTCTGAGGACCGCCAACTCGTTGACTGTTCCCGTCGGAATTCAGATGTTCGTGCAGCAATACACGACCGACTGGGGAAACCTCATGGCGGGCTGCGTACTGATGATGCTGCCGACGCTGATCCTGTTCTTCTTCGCCCAGAGATACATCGTCCACGGCGCGGTCACGGGCGGCGTCAAAGGTTGATCGGCCGGCCGGCTTCCGACGCGGACCTGCCGCCCGTCACAGAGGCCGCGCGCCATGATCGGCTCTGGGACTCGATCGAGTTCGCAGAGCCGAACATTTCCCATATGCCCAAGCAACAGAGGGATGCGGTTGCCGTCCGTCCACATCGTGAGAAGCGCTATAGACTCCGGCCTTTGAGATTGCCTATTTCGCAGCCTATCCTGTCGGGATCGACTACGGGGACCGCATGATCCGGGAAGGATTCGACAGTCTTGGAAAAGACCATTCCTGGCACGGCTTTGCTTCGAAAGCTCTTTGTCGTGCTCGACATCGTGGGACAAAGCCCGGGGGATGTCACGGTCGCCGGCCTCAGCAGCCAGACCGGCTGGCCGCGCGCCACTCTGTATCGCATTTTGAGCGCCGCCACGGCGCACGGCTTCCTCAGGCTTGATCCCAGGAGCAACACCTACACGCTGGGATTCCGCTTCATCGAGCTGGCCCAGAACGTCTGGTCATCCGGAGATCTGGTAACGACGGCCTCGCTCGAGTTGCGGCGATTGCGCGACATCACCGGCGAAACAACGCATCTCGGCGTGCTCCAGGGCGACCAGATGCTGGCCTTGGGCAAGTTCGAGGGTCCGCATCCGCATAAGGACGCCGCGCGGCTCGGCATCAGGAAACCGCTTCATTCCACCAGCCAGGGCAAGGCGGTGCTGGCCTTCCTGCCAGAGCACGACGTCGAGGCACTCATCGCCCGAATGAATTTTCGCTCGAGTACGAAACATTCCATCACGGATCCAGACCTCCTGCGCTCGCAATTACGGATCATTCGCCAGCGTGGCTACGCAATCGACGACGAGGAGGCGGCCATCGGGACGCGTTGCGTGGGTGCGCCGATCCTCGATAGTACCGGCCGCCCCGTGGCCGCTATCAGCCTTGCCGGGCCAACCTATCGCGTAACGAATGAGCGGGTGGAGCGGCTCGGGCCGGAGGTCGCGCAAGTGGCGCACGATATCGCCCAGCTCCTGCGCAATCCGGTTCCGGCTCCGGCGCATCCGGCCGACTGGCCTGCGGCGCATCCGGGCCATCGCGATCCCGCATTGCATGGCGTGTCGCCGAGTTGGGACGCCGGGCGACAGTGCCTGCACTGGGCGGACAGGTTTGCCCCCCGCCTGCATTCGAGCGAAGCGACGACGCGCGCGCATGGCTTCACGTCGGAAGTCGCCATCGATGCGGTAGGACACACAAGTCGGCATGCGGTCGCCTTTGCCAAGGGTGCGCTTCTGTTGGTGGACGGCGACGGATTGGCGCATGAGCGCCGGTTCGAACCGTTGAAGAACCTGACCTGTCTGGCAGTCCGCGCGGATGGAACGCCGTTCGGCGCGATTTATTGCGAATATGAAGCCAGAACCAAGATCGGCACGATCGCCCCCAGCGGCGAGATCGTCGAAAGCTGGAGCCTCGCAGCCCATGTCGAGCATATGGTCTGGTCTCCGGACGGCGGCGCGCTGTACGCCTCCGTGCCGCAACGCGGCCTGATCTATTCGCTGACGCAGGCCTCTCCCAATCCTCGCATTCTGGCTCGAATATCGAAGGCATCGGGCGAACCGCACGGACTGGCTGTGGACGCGGATGGGCGATTGTGGGTGGCGTTATACGATGGATGGAGCATTGCCCGGCTGACCCATGTCGGCGAGATCGACCATGTCATCGCCCTGCCCGTGCCACGGCCCACAGGGCTGGCCTTTTCCGATGGCTCCGACGGCACCCTGCATGTGACGACCGCCCGTATGGATCTGGCGCGAGAGGTTCTGGAGAACGCGCCCTTGTCGGGCCGGCTGCTGACCGTCAAGGCGCCGGTGCGGGGAACCGCGCCGCCGCCGATGAACTATGCGCCGGGCGACGGCTAGTTCAGAATTGCCCCTTTGACGGCGGCGGATTGGAAGGAACAGGCATGAAGATCTTGGCGGCGATCGCGGTCTGGGCGGCTCTGACCGGTCTGGCCCAGGCGGAGAGCATCAATGCGGGCGACCGTCCGACGAACCCGACCAAACCGTTCGTCGCCAAGGAGATCACCCGCTTCGATACGCCCTGGGCCCTCGCCTTCCTGCCGAACGGCAACCTGCTGGTCACCGAAAAGCCCGGCAAGCTCTTCCTGGTGACGCGGAACGGCCGCAAGACCCGGGTCGCCAACGTTCCGAAGGTCGCCGCCGGCGGCCAGAACGGGCTCCTGGACGTCGCCGTGTCGCCCGGCTTCCGGTCGGACGGAAAGATCTACATCACCTATGTCGAGCCGGCCGGAGAAGGCAGCCGGCTGGCGCTGGCGCGCGCCACCCTCGCGACCGCGCCGAACAAGGCCAGCCTGGACGATTTCGAGGTCATCTGGCGGCAGACGCCGGCCGGGGGCGGCGGACAGCCCGGCGGCATCATCGCCTTCGATCCGGCCGGCAAGCACCTCTTCCTGACCGTGGGCGATCGCATGCGGCCAGAGACGGCGCAGGATCCGGCCCAGGCGCGCGGCAAGCTGCTTCGCCTCAACCTGGACGGATCGACGCCGGCCGACAATCCGCATGCCAGGGAGGGCGGCGTGCCGGCGCAGACCTGGACCACCGGCCATCGCAATCCCTACGGCCTCGCCTTCGCGCCGGACGGCGAGCTCTGGCTGCACGAAATGGGCCCGCGCGGCGGCGACGAGCTGAACCGGATCGAGCCCGGCCGCAATTATGGCTGGCCGCTCGTTTCGAACGGCGACAACTACAACGGCACGCCCATCCCGCGCCACGCGACGCGACCGGAATTCACGGCGCCCGTGCTGTACTGGACACCCGTCATCGGCCCGGCGGGTCTTGCCTTCTACGAGGGAACGATGTTCCCGAACTGGCGCGGCTCCGCCTTCATCGGCGGCCTCGCCGCCTCCGCCCTCGTCCGCGTGACCTTCGACGACAAGGGCGGCGCGGACGAAGCCGACCGGTGGGACATGGGCGCCCGGATCCGCGACGTCGCCGTCGGCCCCGACGGCGCGCTCTGGGTCATCGAGGACGACAACCCCGGACGACTGCTGCGCCTGACGCCGAACTAGCGCGGCTAGCCTTCCAGCGCCAACCGCTCCCGGCGGCGTTCCGCCTGGGCGACGGGATCGGGCACCGGCGCCGCCGCCAGCAGCCGTTTGGTATAGTGCTGTCGGGGGGTGCTGGTGACCAAGTCGGCCGGGCCTTGTTCGACGATCTCTCC
Organism: Kaistia sp. 32K; assembly: GCF_016629525.1. Lineage (GTDB taxonomy): Bacteria > Pseudomonadota > Alphaproteobacteria > Rhizobiales > Kaistiaceae > Kaistia. The sequence goes on along the minus strand of NZ_AP024269.1, from coordinate 1,112,117 downwards.
CTTGTTCATCACAGCCACCCGGTGACTGATCGCACGCACGACGGCAAGGTCATGCGTGATGAAGAGATAGGCGACGCCGGTACGCTCCTGGATCTCGATGAAGAGGTCGAGCACGCGGGCCTGCGTTGACAGGTCGAGGGCGCTGACCGGTTCGTCGCAGACGATCAGCTGCGGATTGATCGCCAGGGCCCGGGCAATGGCAATTCGCTGCCGCTGACCGCCGGAAAACTCGCGCGGCAAGCGGCTGGCGGCATCGGACGGCAGTCTTACCTGGTCGAGCAGCTCCTGAACCCGTCGGCGGGCCTCGACGCCGGAAATACCCTGAACGAGCAAGGGTTCGACCAGGATGTCACCCACCGTGAGCATGGCGTTCAGCGATGTATAGGGATCCTGAAACACCACCTGGATCTCGCGGGACAATTGCTTGCGCCCGGCCCGGCCGAGTTGACTGATCTCGCGACCGAGATAGCGGATGCTGCCGGAGGAGACCTGGGCGAGCCCGAGCACGGCACGCCCCAGCGTGCTTTTGCCGGATCCCGACTCCCCGACCAGACCCAGGGTCTCCCCCGGAGCGATCGAGATCGACACGTTCCGGAGCGCGAGATAGCGCCCGTAGTGGACGACCACGTCCTTCACTTCCAGGAGATCGGAGATCCCGCTCGCATCGTGCAGCGTGTTCAAGACGTGACCTCCTGGGTCAAGGCAAGGGTCTGGCGTGGCGGGCGCGGAACCAGCGGCGGACGAAGGGGTGCGCCCTCCAATGTCGAGCCCAGGAGCGTGCGCGTATAGTCGTGTTGTGGCTGGGCGAAGATGTCGAGAACCGGGCGTTGCTCCACGATCTCACCAGCGCGCATCACCGCGACCCGGTCGCAGAGATCGGCCACGACGCCGAAATTGTGCGTCACCAGGAGCACGCCGAGATTGCGCTCCGCCTTGAGATCGCGAATGAGATCGAGGATCTCGGCCTGCACGGTGACGTCGAGCGCGGTGGTCGGCTCGTCGGCGATCAGCAGGTCGGGATCGCAGGAAAGCGCGCCGGCAATCAGCACGCGCTGCGCCATGCCGCCGCTGATCTGATGCGGATAGCTCCGGAAGGCACGACGCGGATCGGCGATGCCGACGCGCTCGAGCAAGGCCAGGGCCTTTTCCTCGGCCTGCCGACGCGAGAGACCGCCAACCACCTGCAGGGGCTCGCAGAGCTGATCGCCGATCCGGAAGAGCGGATCGAGATTGCTCATAGGCTCCTGCGGGATATAGCCGATGCGCCGGCCGCGGATGGCCTGCATCTGGCTTTCCGGGACATCGATCAGGTTCTGGCCTTCCAGCCAGATGCTGCCGCCGGTTACCTTCCCGCCTTCGGGCAGCAGCCGCAGGATGCTGAGAGCCGTCTGGGTCTTGCCGGACCCAGATTCGCCCACGAGGCCGAGGATCTCGCCGCGGGCAATGGTGAAGCTGACGGATTTCACGACCGTCGTCGTGTTGCCGTCCCGCCCGGCATAGCCGACTGACAGGCCGCTAACCTCCAGCAAGGCGTCGGGTGCGGATTGTGTCGCCGGCGCACTTGCCGATGCCGGAATGGCTGCCGTCCGCCGAACTCGCGGCAGGACGTCATCGCCGTTGAGGGCATCGCGCAGGGCATTGCCGATGAGGATCAGCGAACCGACGGTAACGCCGATCATCACCCCCGGCGGCAGAAGCAGATGTCGGCCAATGTAGATGTTGTTGTAGGCGTCGAGCAGCATGCTGCCCCAGGTCGGGGTGGAAGGATCGCCCAGCCCGATGAATTCGAGGCCGGCCTGCACAACGATCGCGATGCCCCAAACGGAAGCCGCCATGATGATGATCGGCGCGCGGACGACGGGCAGAATGTGCCGCCGAATGATGCGCGCATCGGACAAGCCGGACACGCGCGCGGCGTCGACATAGAGTTCGCTGCGCACCGACAGGACGAGATTGCGCACCAGCCGGAAGAAGTTCGGCGCGATCAGGATGCCCAGCACCACCATGGTGATGAAGATGTTGGGCCCGATCAGCGTGAACATGGCCACGAGCACGATCGTGCCGGGCAGAACGATAAGGAAGTTCGCGAGCCAGTCGCCGACGCGTTCGAACCAGCCGCCGAAATAACCGGCAATCAGGCCGGTGCTGACGCCCAGAGTGGCCGCGACGATGACGGTCAGAAAGGAGCCGGACAGGGTCAGCCGACTGGCATAGATAAGCCGGCTCAGAACGTCGCGTCCCGCCCCGTCGCCACCGAGCCAGAATTCGCCACCCGGCGGCGCCGTGACCAACGCGAGCCGCGTGTAGTTCGGGCCAAAGGGGGCAATCCAGTGCGCGAGCACCGCCGTGAGGACGATGAGAAGAAAAAGCGTGCTGGCAATCAGCGCCAGCGGATTGCTGAGGAACCGCCGAAGCACCGCGCGGCCCCGGGCAACGCTGGGGAGCGAAGGGGCCGAAGCCTGTAGATCCGTCGTGCTCACGCCGCCCTCGCTTTCGGGTTCAACCACGCATTGGCCAGATCGACGAAGAGATTCACGATGACCACGATCAGCACCATGGTGATGAGAACACCCATAATGACCGGAATATCGCCGCGCACCGTGGCTTCGATGGCCAGGGTGCCCATTCCGGGCAGGGCAAAGACCTTCTCGATCATCACGGCTCCGCCGATCATGCCGATGAACTGCAGGGACAGAACGGTGATGGCGGCAGGCGCCGCGTTGCGAAGCGCGTGGCGCAGGATCACACGGCTCTCCGGCAAACCGCGTGCCCGCAGGGTGCGGATATAGTCGCGGTTCAACACGTCGATCAGCGCGCCGCGAACCTGCGCGGCCGCCGAGGCCACGCCGCCGATCACCAGGGCGGTCACCGGCAGGGCGATCGTGCTGAGCCAGCCGAGCGGGGACCGGGTGATCGGGATGAAACCGGTGGCGGGGAAGACGCGCATGGAAATCGCGAAGGTGGCGACCAGAAGCAGGCCTACCCAGAAATTCGGCAGGGCCTCGCCTCCGACCGCGACGATCTGGACGGCCCTGTCCCACCAACCGCGCCGGACGGCGGCAAAGGCGCCCATCGCGATGCTGATGAACGTGCATACCAGGATGGCTGCGAAGACGATGGAGAGAGTGACGCCGAGGCGCGACAGAATCGCATCGGACACGCGCTCGGAGCTGAACCAGGAACGGCCGAAATCGCCCCGGATCGCGCCGGCAAGCCAGTTGCCGTACTGAACCGGCAGCGGTTTATCCAGGCCGAGTTCCGCATTCTTGGCCGCCACCTGCTCCGAGGTGGCCAGCTCTCCCAGGATCGAGCGCGAGATGTTGGCGCCGCCGCTATAGATCAGGACATAGGCCACGGCCGTGATGGCGAGGAGCAGCAGCGCGACAGAAGCGAGTTTTCGGACGACAAAGCCGGTCATCCCCGTTCCTTTCCGAATTGCAGGAGCGACCCCGGAGGGGACCGGGATCGCTCCGTCCGAGAACCGCTGGGAACTACCGCGCCGGCGCGAAGTCGCGGATATAGGGAACGACGTTCTGAGGGTGCATGGTGACCGTCACGTCGGGTGAGGAGAAGTAGACCGCGTCGGCCTGGTACCAGATATTGAACCAGGCATTTTCGGTCACGTACGTGTTGATCTTCTGCATCAGGGCGTCATAGTCCGCGCCGCTGGCGCTGCGGGCCTGGGCGAGCAGTGCATCGAGCTCCGGAGTGGAACTGTCGAAGGGGTTCCACGGACCTGCCGCGGAGATCTGCTTGGTGACATCCCACCACGGATTGCCCGTGCTCAGCGACATCCAAAAGGCGCCATAGCGCTTGGACTGCGCTTCCGTGACGTAGTTCTCCGAGACGACCTTGTCCCACACGACCCGGATCCCGACGTCGGCCAGTTGCTGCGCGATGATCGGGTTCGCGGCGACGGTCGGGTTCTCGGGCAACTTCAACTCGAAGCCGTTCGCATAGCCGGCCTCGGCCAGCAGCGCACGAGCCTTGTCCGGGTCGAAGGGATAACGCTTGTCGAGCTCGGGCAGATAGGCAGCGCTGTTCAGCTGGAACACCTGCGTCGAATGATGGCCTAGTTTGCGCTGGATGGCGGCAAGCAGACCCTCGCCGTCGATGGCATAGTTGATCGCCTGCCGCACCCGCACATCGGCCAGGGCCGGTACCAGCACGCCGTTGCGATCGGCGAGGATCAAGCCGTGCCGGTCGATCGGCGTGCGATTGACAACAAGACCCGAAGACTCGGCCTCGGCCGCGGTCTGGGCCGTGCCCTGCGCGCCATTGACCTGACCGGAGCGCAAGGCGTTCATCCGGGCGGTGATTTCGCCCATGGGGATCAGAACGACCTCGTCATAGGGAAAGGCGTCCCGGTTCCAGTAGTCGGGGTTCCGCACAAAGGTGTATCGCGCGCCCCGCGTGGAATTGCCGGTGTCCAGCACATAGGGCCCTGAGCCGACGGGAACGGAGATGATCTCCTCTTTGCCCAGGGCAGCCGGACTGCCCATGACGCCGCCGGCCATGGTGAGGTAGGTGAGCTGGGCCGGATTGGCGGCGCTCAAGTGCAGTTCGACCGTAAGGTCGTCGACGATCACGATGTCGGCGACCGAGCCGACCATGAAGCTGTTCTGGCCGCTTCCGCCGCGCAGATGCTCGACATTGGCCTTGACCGCGGCGGCGTTGAACGGCGTTCCATCCGTGAACTTCACGCCCGGCCGCAGCTTCAGGGTCAGGACCGTGTTGTCCTTGCTGTACTCATAGCTCTCGGCCAGATTGCCGGTGATGGAGCCGTCGGGCCGCATCAGCAGCAGCGTGTCGTAGACGGCCGACCAATACTGGGCCCTCGGTCCGTTCTCGACGATGGCCGGGTCGAAGGAGCCGTTGTCGAGCGCGACCGCCAGCGTCAGGGTTTCGGCGGCGCTGCCCGCCGTCATCATTCCCAACAGGGCAAAGGCGAGCGTGGCGCGACGTGGCAGGGCTTGCCGGGACTTCGGTAGCTTGAACATCATCATGGGCGGCTTCCTCCTGCTTGTTGTCATTGATCGCGAACGACAGCCCGGCGGCGGATGGCGCCCGCCGCCGGGCTTCCTTCATCACTGAGTCTGGATGTTCAGGCTCTTAATGAGGTCGACCATATTGAGAAGCGGATCGAACTCGTGAGCGCCGAGCGGCTCCGCGCCCGTCATGCGGCTGAACGGGGTCATGCGCACGCGCTCGGTTTCATTCAGCAACTGCTTGAGCGAGCTCGGATACTTCACATTGATCATGCGCTCGAACACGGTCATGAGACGCTGGACAAGCCGTGTCTGCTCGTCGTCGCGGGTGCCGTTGGCGCAGAGCCAGACCAGCAGCTCCGGCGCGAGGGTCGAGGCATAGCCGGAGTGGCCCGAGCCGCCCATCTGCATGGATTCGATCACCGAGGAGATCTGTCCATTGTAGAACCGCATCGGCGTGCCGCGCGAGACATCGAGCTTGGCCTTCATGTCCGGCACGGAATGGCTGACGTCCTTATGGAAGACGAAGCGGCCGGAATTGGCGGCCCATTCGTAAACCGTCGTCGGGACGAGGCGCTTCCAGGGCGTCGGGCACTCGTAGAAACCGAGCGGGATATCGCCGGTTCCGTCGACGATGCGCTTGAGATTGCCGCTCCACTGCGCTTCGGACGCACCCTGCGGTCCCAGATGATTGGTGAGCAGACAAACGGCGTCGGCGCCCACATCGGCGATCTGCTTGATCGAGACGATTTCTTCTTCCGGCGACGCGCCGAACGTGCCCGTCGCAATGACGGCGGCGCGGCCATTGGTGCGCTTCACCACCCGGGCAGCCAGCTCGACGCGCTCCTCGGCCGTCAGGAACTCGACCTCGCTTGAGCGGCAGTTGGTGAAGAGGCCGCGGCAACCCGCGTCGATATACCAGTCGGTCAGGCGATCCACGCCGTCCCAGTCAATCGCGCCGCTCCACGTCATCGGCGTCAGCATGACCGGCCAGACGGCGTTGGTTCTCAAATGTTCGCTGATCATCTCATGTCCGTTCTATCTGCAACTCGCCAGGGAAGCCGGGCAAAGCTCGCCCGTCGGCCGGCAACGCATTCGCTGCCGCACCCAAAATCCCAAAGGTTCCGGTCTATCCCCCAAAGGCAGCTTGTGCTCGCCTTGGACAAAGTTGTTGCATGGGCCGCCGCGCGAGAAAAGTCTCGCGCCGAGGCCCCAGCCGATCCTGTCTCACAATGTGAACTGCGGCCTACGCGCCGGGCGGCTCGTTGCGATCGCGACAGACAGTCATCCGCCGCTAAAACGATGCGAGCCTGGACGCCGCATCCTTCAACCCGACGCCGCTGATGCCGGTGGCAAGCATGTTGCGCACCAGCGCGGCGATCGCGTCGGCGGCAAGGGGGATCGCCATGCCGCCGTCACGGATGTTGGAAACGCAGTTGCGCCGCGAATCCGGCGTGCCGCTCTTCGGACCATAGGTGATGTAGGCCCCGAGGCTGTCCGCCGCCGAGAGGCCGGGCCGCTCGCCGATCAGTGTGACGGAGACCCGGGCGGCGAGCGCCTCGCCGACCGGATCGCCCAGCGCCACGCGGGCCTGGCTGGCCAGCACGACCGGGGCGAGCGACAGGCCCTTCTGCCGGAACAAACCCGATAATGCCTCGATGAGCGGCACCGCATTGATCTCGACGGCACTCGACGACAATCCGTCCCCGACGACGATCACCACATCCGCCGCACCATGCTGGGCCTTCGCGGCCCGCAAAGCCTGCTGCGAGCGTTCCGAAAGCCGACGGCCGAGATCCGGCCGGCGGATATAGACGCTGCGCGCCTCCGCCAGGCTCTCAACCTCGACCACATCAAACCCGAGCGCCTGGACGCGTGCTCCCAGCCCCTGGCGGTCGGCCGCCGTCCAGACGGCTTCGCGGGCGCGGGCATGGTCGAGCAGGAAGGCGAGCTGCGCCTTGGTCGGCAGGCCGGCGCCGAAACGCCCGAGCGCCACCCGCGCATCCGTCATCGCCTTCAGATCGAGGCCGCGCTCGCCCGCGGCCGGCGCCTCGGCAGCCATATCTGCGGTGACATCCAGCGTGCTCATCGTGCCCTCTGCCCTCTCATGCTTCGAGCAGGCGGAGCGCGGAGATCTGGCTCGTCAGGCGGGCCGGCCCGTCCACCAGCACGCCGCTCGGATCGATCAGCCCGACCTCACGCAGCCATCGCTCGAATTCCGGCGCGGGCGGCCGGTTGAGCGTCTCGCGGCAATAGACGGCATCGTGATGCGACAAGGACTGGTAGTTCAGCATGATGTCGTCGGAACCGGGCACGGTGATGACGAAGTTGACATTCGCCGCACAGAGCAACGTCAACAGCATATCCATGTCTTCTTGATCGGCATCAGCATGGTTGGTGTAGCAAACATCGACACCCATCGGCAGGCCCATCAGCTTGGCGCAGAAGTGATCCTCCAGTCCGGCGCGGATGATCTGTTTGCCATTGAACAGATATTCCGGCCCGATGAAGCCAACGACGGTGTTGACGAGCAGCGGTGAGAACTGCCGCGCCACCGCATAGGCGCGCACTTCCATCGTCTGCTGGTCGATGCCGAAATGCGCGTCGGCCGAGAGCGCCGCCCCCTGCCCCGTCTCGAAATACATGAGATTGGCATCCGGCGGCCCGCGCTTGAGCGAGCGCACGGCCTCATGCGCCTCCCGCAGCGTGGCGAGGCTGACCCCGAACCCGTCATTGGCCTTCTGCGAGCCGGCGATCGACTGGAAGACGAGATCGACGGGCGCGCCTTTCTCGATCGCCCGGATCGCCGTCGTCACATGGCCCAGGCAACAGGTCTGGGTCGGGATCGCCAGCCGCGCGCGCAATTCGTCCAGCAGCGTGACGATGCGGATATAGTCCTCCGTCGCATCGGTCGCCGGATTGACGCCGATCACCGCATCGCCCGAGCCCATCAGCAAGCCGTCGATGGCGGAAGCGGCAATCCCGAAGGTATCGTCGGTCGGGTGGTTCGGCTGGTTGCGGGTCGACAGCCGGCCCCTGAGCCCGATCGTCGAGCGAAAGCGCGTCACGACCTCGCGCTTGGAGGCGACCGAGATCAGATCCTGCACCCGCATGATCTTGGAGACGGCGGCGACCATTTCCGGCGTCAACCCGAAGGTGACGGCTTCCAGCTGCCCCTGCCCGGTTTCGGGCTTCAGCAGCCATTCCCGGAATTCGCCCACCGTGAGCGAGGCGATGGGCGAAAACGCCTCGGCGTCATGCTGCTCGGCAATCAGCCGCGACACCTCGTCTTCGTCGGACGGGATCAGTTCCTCGGCCAAAAACGCCTTCAACGGCAGATCGGCCAGCGCCATCTGCGCCGCCAACCGCTCGACCGGGCCGTCCGCCGCGACGCCGGCCAACTGGTCGCCCGACCGCTCCGGCGTCGCCTTCGCCATCAACTGCTTCAAGTCGTCGAAACGGAAGACCGTCTGCTCGATCGTCGTCTGATAGGCCATGGGATTGGATCACCGGTTGAGGAAGCTTAGCGCTTCGTCGTGAAGCTGCGGTGACGCCGAGGCCAGCACCCGGCCTTCCGAATGAATGGAAAGCGCGTTTCCTTGCCAATCCGTGATGCAGCCGCCGGCGCCCCGCACGACCGGCACCAGGGCCATGTAGTCATAGGGCTGCAGAGCCGTCTCGAGGACGAGATCGCAATGTCCGGATGCCAGCAGACCGTAGATATAGCAATCTCCGCCGAAACGGCGCATTCGCGCCGCGGCCGAGAGGGCGCTGTAAAGCTCGATTTCGCCGCCTGAAAACATGTCGGGTGAGGTCGTATAGAAGCGGGCGTCGGCGAGGGCTTCGCAGCCGCTCGTCCGGGCGACCGCCCCTGCGAAAGCCGTCCCTCCCGGACCGCCCTCCCAACGCTCGCCGGTTGCCGGTATGTCGATCAGCCCGCAGAAAGGCTTGCTGTCATGGGTCAGCGAGATCAGCGTGCCGAAGAGCGGAAACCCGGTAATGAAGCTCTTCGTCCCGTCGATCGGATCGAGAACCCAGGTGAAAGCATTGCCTTCCTTCACGCCCATCTCCTCGCCGTAGATGCCGTGCTCGGGAAAACGTGCCTCGATCCTCTCCCGCAGATGCCTCTCGATCGCCCGGTCCGCGATCGTCACCGGGCTTTCGTCGAGCTTCGAGATGATTTCGAGCGGCGTGCGGAAGTAAGACAGGGCGAGTGGCCGCGCCGCGTCGGCAAGCTCGGCCGCGAACGCGGCATAGGTATCGGCTTCCGCCGGGCTGATATCGACTTCAGGCATTACAGTGCTTTCAGGAACAGCGGCCAGCGGGGATCGCCAATGATCGAGCGGGCGCGCATGTGTTTCCAGATTCCGTATTTGTAGAAATCGAAATCCAGCGTCGAAATCCGGTTCTGGACCATCGACCAGGTGCTCCACTTGATGTCCGCGAGCGCCTTATGGACTATGAGACGGGCGTGCAGGCCCTTGTCGTAGCGACCGAAATATTCCTCGATAATCGCGCGCTCGACGTCTTCGGAGTAGAAGACTTCGCTACTCCAGATCGCCAGATCGTAAAGACGTTCGTTGTTCGAGGCGTATTCGAAATCGATCAGCTTGATCGTCTTGTCCTCGCCGATCAGGAAATTCCCCGGCATGGGATCGTTGAAGCACGGCACGAGATCCAGGCCCGAGGCCTCCAGCGCCTCGCGCGCCTGTCGGTAGGATCGATAAAGCCAGCCATGGTCGAGCGGCCAGTAGCCGCCCAGTTCGCGAACCTGCGCATAGTGCTCCTCGATCATGTCGAAGACGGTCTTCGTCAACGGCAGCGCGGGAGCCGCGTGGAACTGGCGGTAGATGCGGACCGCCTCGTCGCGGATCGCCGGGTCGGCAAAGTCGTGGTGCGTCGAGGGCCGGCGACCGTCGATGAATTCGGCGATCTCGATACCGAAATGGTCGAGATAGTCAAAGGTTCGCGGGCCCACTCCGATCGCCTCTGCCTGTTTGCTCGCGGCCGCGGCGGCCTTGCGGTCGATGAACATTTCCGTGCCACGACCGGGTATCTTCAGGAAATAGCCGAGGTCGTCGCCTTCGACCTCGATGCGGAAATTCGTGTTGCTGATGCCGCCTGAGACCGGACTGTATCGCAGGCGGCGCCCTTTCCAGGCTTCCACCTGGACGATGGCAGCCTCGACCGCGCGCTCGGCATCGGACCTGGCCATTCCCACTTCGTTCATGTCGTTCGTTCCGGTTTATCGGTGCGTTCAGAGAGTGCGCAGCCGCCCTTCGAAGTCCGGGTGACCCAGCAGCATCCGGCAGCGAAGGAAGCGCCAGCCGGCATATTTCAGGAACTCGACGCCGCGCCGCGGCGAGCGCAATTCGAGCACGAGACTGCGCAGCGCCCAGTAGAGATCGTCAGCCGCCGCATAGGCCCGGCAACGGTTGAAGGCCCTCTCCGAGAACGCACCGTCATGCATTTCCAGCAACGGCTTCATCTGGCTGTCGAACTGGTAGAGTTCGTTCATCTGCGCCCCGAGCTGGTAGTAGGGATCGACGTCTCCGGCCATGTCGAAATCGACGAGTTGCATCGCGCCATCGGGGCCGAGCATGACGTTGGAAGAATGCGGGTCGCCATGCGCCGGCTTGAGATCCACGCCCGAGGCCTCGATTGCCTCCCGGATCGACGCCATCCAGGCGAGCATCCAGTCCACATCATCCGGCAGGTCGACATCGTCGCCGAGGATCTGCCGGAGCTGCGCGACACCGTCGAAGACGGACCATGGGCGACCGAAGGGCTCTCCCTGACCGATCGCCTTTTGCATCGCGATCAGGCGGGTCACCCGCGCCTCGGGAATGAGGTCGTCGATCCGGGCCGCCCGCCAGCCTTCGCCCAGTCGGGCAAAGAGCATGCTGCCCGTCCCGGGATCGTGGCCCATTACCTCGGGTGAGAACCCCAGCGCATGAAGGCGCCTCGCTGCGGCAAAGGCGGTCTCGCCGTCCGCCAGATCGGCAACTTCCTCAAGCCCGAGGCGGAGGAAATGCGTCGCCTCCGCGCCGGCCGGGGCCACGGCGAAGGTCCGGGATTCGACGGCGTGATAGGAGGGCGACGCCACCGCCGGCATCGCCGGCTCGTATGTCGCCGCGCCCGTGTTCACGACGGAGAAGGCGGCAAGCGCCTGCTCCGCGCGCGCCTCCAGAGAAGTCTCGGGAGACCCCAGGGCTTTCATGCGACAGCCTCGCTGCGCTCGACTTCCTGGAGCCCTTCGCAGGCGATCCGGTAGAGCATGTCCGCGAGGACCTGCGTTCCGAACGCCTGGTCCTCCGGCGAGGTATATTCGGTCGGATGATGGATGACGCCATCCCGGCTCGGGACGGCGATCACCACGGACGGACAGACGCCCGACATGGCGACCGCGTCATGGCCACCGATGGTCGCGAGGTGCCGGGCCGTCTCGCCGCGACCGGCCGCGGCCCTCTCCGCGAGCTCGATCAGGCCGCGCGCGAACGTCCCGGCCTTGCGGCGATCGATCGAGCGGACCTCGAAGCCGACGCCGGCCTTCAGCGCCGCCTCCTCGATCCGGGCCTTCAGCTTGCGCTCGGCTTCCGCGAGGATTTCCGGCGAACCGGAGCGCAGCTCGATGAAGAGCACCGCCTCCGCCGGCACGACGTTCGGCGAATTGGGATAGACTTCGAGGCGGCCGACCGAGGTGTGCAGGTCGAGACCATGCTCGCCCGCGATCTGCTTGAGGTCGCCGATGAGATAGGCCGCGGCGAGCAGGGCATCCTTGCGGATCGCCATGGGCGTCGGACCGGTGTGCGCCTGCAGCCCGAGAAACGCGAGGCGATATTTGGTGGCGCCCCAGAAGCCGGTGAAGATGCCGAACTTCTCGCCGGCATCCTCGAGCGTCGAACTGCCCTCGACATGCAGTTCGATCAGGGCGTCGGGAATGGCCACCTTGTCCGTGCCGGCATAGCCGATCGCATCGAGCGACTCGCGCACGGAAATGCCGTCGCCATCCCGGCGATCGAGCGCCCAGTCGAGCTCGGCGGCGCCGGAGAAGACGCTGCTGCCGAGAAGGCTGGGCTGGAAGCGCGCGCCCTCCTCGTTCGTCCAGTTGACGACCTGGAAATTGCAGGCCGAGAGGCGGTTTTCTGCCTTCAGGCGCTCCGAGACCGCGAGGATCGCCTCGCAGGCGGCGACGACGCCAAAGGCACCGTCGAAACGGCCGCCGTTCGGCTGGCTGTCGATATGCGAGCCGACCATGACGACAGGCGCGTTGGCGCCGGCAAGCGTCATCTTGCCGAACTGGTTGCCGATGGCGTCGATGGCCTGCTCGAAGCCGTTGGCGGAAAACCACCGGCCGAGCCAATCCCGCGCCATGCCGTCTTCCTGGCTGAGCGTGAGGCGCGTCATCGAGCCGTCAGGGCCGCCGCCGAAGGTAGAAACCGCCTCCATCATTTCCTGGAGGCGTTCGGCGTCGATCGGGGCTTGGGAGGAAGAAGAGACGTCAGGCATGGATGATTTCCACGTTCGATTGGTTGAATTGGTCCGAGAATTCCTTGGCGATCACGCCGCTCGTCACGACGGCGTCGACCTCGTCGAGCCCGAGGGTATGGATCGAGCCCAGCCGGCCGAATTTTGAGCTGTCGGCGACGATGACGGATCGTTTCGATTGTGCCTGGGCGATGCGACGAAGGACGGCTTCGTCCTCGCCGAAATCCATGAAGCCGCGCTCGATATGGACGGCGCAGATGGCGATGATCGCGAGATCGAAGAAGTGCTCCTTCATCGCCGCGACGGTCTCGTGACCGTAGGTCGCCTGATATTCGGGTCGCATCCGTCCGCCCAGAACGCGAACCCCCGCCTGCGGAAAGTTGAAGAAATGCGCGGCGATCGCGAGCGAATTGCTCACGACGGTAATGTCCTTGCGGGCCTCCAGATGCTTCAGGCATGCGAGCGTCGTCGTGCCGGTGTCGATGAACACCTTCATGCCGTCTTGCACGAGCGCGGCGGCCGCCTCGCCAATCCTGGCCTTCTCCCTGGCGCCGACGCGCAGACGATCGGCGAATGGCTGATCGCTCTCCTGCTGGTTGATCACCGCCCCGCCATAGAGACGTCGGGCGTACCCCCGAAGCTCCAACTCCCTGAGGTCACGTCTTATCGATTCCTGGCTGACGCCAAGCTGCGTCACGAGCTCGTTCACGTAGACGCGCTGCTTCTGCTTCAGCTCTTCCAGAATAATATTGAGACGATGTTCCGTAAAACTCATAAGTATTACCTTGTATTGAAACCAATCCCCGGCCCCTGCGGGGTCAGAGCCATCGTCAGACAGGTGCTATATTTCTGGCAACGTCTTTTGGATGGCTCGTTGGTGCTTCAACGAGATGGCAGGCGGCGAAGTCCTGGCTGCCGCGAACGGTCAGGATCGGGTGCACGCTGCCGCATTCCTCGATGGCGCGCGGACAGCGCGACTTGAAGCTGCACCCTGCGGGGATGTTGATCGGGCTCGGTGGCTCGCCTTCCAGCAGGCAATCTTCCGGCCAGTAGCGCCGCGTCTCGAGTGTCGGCATCGCACTGAGCAGCGCCATCGTGTAGGGGTGGCCGGGATCGAAGAACAGCCGTTCATTGTCGGCCAGTTCGAAGACCTCGCCCAGATACATTACCGCAACCCGGTTGCAGACCTTTCGAACCATGGCGAGGTCGTGCGAGATGAAGATGTAGGTGAGGTCGTATTCCTTCTGCAGCTTCTGGAAGAGATCGAGCAGCTTGAACTGCTCCGTCTGGTCGAGCGCCGAAAGCGTCTCGTCCATGATGAGGATTTCCGGCTCCAGAACCAGCGCGCGCGCCACGTTGACGCGCTGGCGCTGACCGGCACTGAGGCCCAGCGGCAGCTCCTCGTAGAGCTGCTCCGGCAGCCCGACCTCGCCCATGACCTTCAGCACGCGCCGGCGGATCTCGGCGCTGTCTTTCCAGCCATGGGTGCGCAGCGGCCCTTCCAGCATCTTACCGATCGACGTGCGGGGCGGGAGCGAGCCGAACGGATCCTGCAGCACCATCTGCAGCTTCTTGCGGAACGACAGAAGCGACTTGCCGGAAAGGGTCGCGATATCCTGGTCCCCGCACAGGATCTGGCCGGAGCTCGGCAATTCGAGCCGGCTGAGAAGCCGCATCAGGGTCGACTTGCCGCAACCGGACTCGCCGACGATCGCGAAACTGTCGCCGCGCCTTATATCGAAGGTGACGTCGCGGACGGCGCGCACCTGGTTGAAGCCGCCGAGCCCGGTCTTCTTCTTGACCTTGTAGATCTGCGAGGCGTCGCGCAGGCTCAGGACCACGTCGCGTTTCTCGTTGAGGCGCGGCAGTTCGGTCTTCTCGATCCAGATCTTCGGGGTCTGGGCAACCAGCTCCCGCGTGTAGGCAGAGGCCGGCGCGGCGATGAGGCGCTCCGTCTCCTGCTCCTCGACGATACGTCCCTCATCCATCACGAGGATCCGCCCACAGGCCTCCCGCGCGACGGGAAGTGACGAGGTCACGAAAAGGACGGCGGTGTCGAAGCTCTCGGTCAGCTCCTTCATCAGGCGGATGACCTGCGCGGCCACCGTCACGTCGAGCGGCTGGGTAACGTTGTCAGCGACGAGAAGCGCGGGATTGGTGACGAGCGCGTCGACGATCAGGGCGCGCTGCATCATGCCGCCCGAGAACTGCGAGGGGTAATCGAGGAACCGGCTGCGCGCCGACGGGATGCGCACGGCTTCCAGCAGTTCGATGGCGCGCCGTTTTGCCTCCTCCCGCGACGTGCCCGGAACGACGGCGCGCAGCTTCTCGACGATTTGGGTGCCGACAGGCAGGGTCGGATCGAGCGCGCCCATCGGGTTCGCGCCGACATAGGCGACGCGGCGGCGGAGCGTAAGCATCTCGCTCTCATGGAGATCGTAGATGTCCTTGCCCTCGAAGAGCACGGCGCCCGAGCTGAGGGCGAGCGGCGGTTCCAGCCAGTTGACGACCGCCTTGGACAGCACCGTCTTGCCGGCGCCGCTCGCTCCCACCACCCCGACGATTTCCCGCGGAGCCAGCGTCAGGGACACGTCATTCAGGATGACCCGCGCCTTTTCATTTCGGCCGGCCGATACGGTGAGATTCTTCAGTTCGAGAAGCGGCGGGTTCATCCCTCGGAACCTCCGTGGATCGTGTTGCGCGCCCGCTCCAGCGATGCGCCGACGAGATTGATGCTGGTGAGCGTAAGTCCGAGGAAGACGCCGGGCATGGTGGCGATCCACCAGGCATTCAGCAGGTACTTTCGGCCATCGGCGATGATGTTTCCGAAGGTCGGCGTCGGCGGTTGCACGCCGAGCCCGAGGAAGCCGAGCGTCGACTCGAAGATCATCATGCGCGCGACGTCCAGCACCGAGGTGAATACGACCGGAGGAAGCAGAAGCGGCACGAGGAGCGTCAGGATGACCCGCAGATCCGTCGATCCACCAAGCTTGGCTGCCCGCACATATTCGCGCTGGCGCTCGGTCATCATGATGCTGCGCATGATGCGGGCATAGACCGGCCAGTTCGACAGACCGAGGACGAGGATGATGGCGGGAATGGTCGGGCGCGACACCCCGAGCACGGCGATCGCCAAGATGATCATGG
This sequence comes from Kaistia sp. 32K, assembly GCF_016629525.1. Lineage (GTDB taxonomy): Bacteria > Pseudomonadota > Alphaproteobacteria > Rhizobiales > Kaistiaceae > Kaistia. The sequence goes on along the minus strand of NZ_AP024269.1, from coordinate 1,096,494 downwards.
GAATGGACAGCTGGGCGTCGGTCAGGCGCATGATCAGCATATCCGTCCGGCCGCCGAAATAGCCGGCGACCGTGCCGAGCGCGCAGCCGATGGCTAGCGTCACGAAAACGGACGCCACGCCGATCAGGAAGGAATAGCGCAGGCCGACCAGCGAGCGCACGAGCATATCCCGGCCGATCTGGTCGGTGCCGAGCGGATGCGCCCAGCTCCATTTGTCCCCCAGGAAGAGAGGCGGGAGAAGTCTCGCGCGAACATCCATCTTGGTGGGATCAATGCCGCTCAGGTCCGGATAGAGCGCGGCGGCGATGACCAGGATCACGAATATGGCAAGTCCGATGCGGAAGCCGGGTGTCGATGCTGCGCGATCGAGAATTCGCCGGGAGATGGATTTGGAGGCAGTCTGCTTGACGATCGGAATATCTGCGGTCGAGGTGAGGGTCATCAGTATTCGAGCCTCGGATCGATGGTCGTCGCGGCGAGATCGACGATGATGTTGATGAGGACGAAGATCGCGCTGGTGACGATCGCAATGCCTTGGATGAGCGGGAAATCGCGCTGCAGCACGGCATTGATCGTGAGCAGGCCAAGGCCGGGATAGTCGAAGATGTATTCGACGATGATCACCCCGCCGAGAAGACTCGAGAACTGCACGCCGAGCAGGTTGAGCAAGGGCACGGAGGCGTTGCGGATCGCGTGGTTCGCGATGATCCTCGGACGGCTGAGGCCGCGGACGCGGCCGACCGATACATAGGGTTCCATCATCTGGGTCGACACGGAACTGACGAGCGTGCGGATCAGCACCGGCGAGAGTTCGACCGCCAGGACGATTGCCGGCAGGATCGTATAGCCGAAGCCCTGATAGCCGATCGCCGGCAGCCAGCCGAGTTTGACGGAGAACAGCAGCGCCAGCACGATCCCCAGCCAGAAATTGGGGAGCGATATGAAGATCGAGGAGACGTAGAACGCCACCTTGTCAGGCCAGCGGCCGATCGCCAGGCCTCCGCTAATGCCGACGATCGCCGAGAAGATCAGCGCGATCACCAGCGTGACCGCCGCGAGCTGCAGCGTCATGGGAAGCGCCTCGAAGATCAGGTCGAAGACCTTGGCCCGTTCGCCGCGGGTACTGTCATTGAAGGTCGCGCCGCCCGTCGCCGCGCCATTGGCCGGGCGAACGAAGGATTGCCCGAGGTCGCCATGGACCACGCCGCCCATATAGCGTCCGAACTGCACCAGGATGGGGTCACGCAGCCCCATATCGGTGGCGATCTTCTCGATCAGCGCTTCCGGCGCCATGCCGCCCGCCATGAGACGAACCGGATCACCGGGAACAACCCGCAAGAGCGTGAAGATCAGCAGCGACACAAGGAAGATGATGACGACGCCCTGCATCAGGCGTCGCATCAGAAAATTGACGGCGAACATTCCATCGACTCCGCGTCAAGGGCTCTGGAGAGGCCGCACGACGCCTCTAGGGCAGCGGCGCGCGGCCGATCACGGGTCAGGCGGCGGACTTCGAGGCGTCGATCGATCCGTCCGGATAGATGTAGAGGCCCTGGAATTCCTTCTGCATGGCGTGGATCATCACGGAGGTGAACAGCGAGAGCGACGGCACCTTCGAAGCGATGAGCGGCATGGTCTCGTTCTGGAGGATCTGCTGGCGCGCCTCGAGCGTCGGCGCGCTGCGCTCCTTGTCGAGGCTCGCATCGATCTCCTTGTCCTCGATGCCGCAGATGCGGTGCGAGGTCGAATGGAAATGCGCGCGCAGAACCAGGTCGGGTTCCGGCGATCCGGTCGACCAGCCGCAATCGACCATGTGGCCGGGGCCGCCGCCGGGGCGATGATAGAGCCGCTCATTCCAGGCCGCCGGCTCCAGGACGGTAAGGGTTACGGGGAACCCCTGCTCCTGGAGCATCGACGTGATCATCTCGCCGTATTCCTTCGTCTTCGGATAGAAGCCGACCGAGGTGATGTATTCGAGCGGAGGCAAGCCTTTGCCGTTCGGGAAACCGGCCTCGGCGAGCAGGGCCTGGCTCTTCTCCGGGTCGTATTTCGGGTAGTTCGGCAGGTCGACATAGCCGAACTTGACCGGCGAGACGTAGTTCGACGAGGCGTGTCCGGCCGTTCCCATCAGCTCCATGATCATGTCGCGATCGATCGCGTGGCAGGCGGCCATGCGAACGCGCTCGTCGTTGAACGGGGGCTTGGAGCAGCGGAACCAGAGATACTTGTTTTCCACCGAGACGACCTGGTTGATGTAGATCGCGGGATTATCCTTGATGGAATCGACCTGTTCCGGCTCTAGCCGCTCGACGATCGACGCCTGGCCGTTCATCAGCGAAAGCAAGCGCGTGGTGGAATCGCCGGTGAAGGTGAAGTTGATGCCCGGAATGCCCGGCTTGCCCTTGAAGTAGCCGTCATTGGCCTCGAGCACCGTGTCGTTGCCGCGCTGCGCCACGAATTTGAACGGACCGGTGCCGTTGAGGCGCTGGGACAGCGGGCCGCCCGGCCCGCCCGCGATATCCTTGGCCGACATCATCGGAAGGTAGGAGGCGAGGAAGATGAAGAGGTGCGCGGGATAGCCGCCCTTCGACGTATCGACGATGACCGTGTAATCGTCCGGCGTCTCGATCGTCAGCGTCTCGGTCGGCCCCGGATACCACTGGGCTGGGCGGTCGGTCCGCGAGCCGTACTCGAAGGTTGCCTTGACGTCCTCCGCCTTGAACGGCTTTCCGTCATGGAAAGAGATGCCTTCGCGAAGCTTGATCTGCAGGCGGTTCGGGTCGAGCAGCTTGATCTCGGTGGCAAGCTCGTAGACGACGTCGCCGGGGCTCTCGATCTTCATCGGCGTCCGCGTCAGGAAGCCCATGACGAAGCCTTCGATGTTCTTCTGGGACAGGGTCGTGTGGGCCGTCGGATCCCAATTGCCGGTGATGTTCTCGGCCGACAGGAAGGTCATGGCCTTGCCGGACTGCGCGTAGGCCGAAGAGATAAAGAAGTCGGGATTTATCTGCATCAATCCGGCTGCAGCGGCTGCGCCGGCTGCTCCCTGCAGAAAACGACGACGATTGAATTCCGAATTCATCGAGTTCCCCTTTGTCGTTCTTGAGACCGCCATGCCTGGCAAACGGTCAGAACAGCCAATTGCAAAGGGTGTGCCAGTTTGGAAAAGCCTAGACCTGGCGGGCTATGACGGGTGCATTTTGTGGGTTTTGACCGATTGATAATCGGGTGACGCCTATTTGGGCCGCCGAACGACAAGCGAAGCAGCAGGCATGGCGGCGCCAGGACGCGTCGGGCGCAGAAACATCCTGGCAAACCATGGGTCGCTTGCCTGCCGAGATGTGGCTATTGCCCCTGTCCTGCGACCGGAGATCTGGCGCGGCAAGGGCCCAAGAAACCCCGCCCCGCCGGGACGGGGAAGCAACCACAAGTCGATGATATCCTTTGGTATATCCGTCCTATTCGATTGCCTTTTCGAAGCGCCGCTTTTGGGATGGATGTACATCGATCGCCTTGATATTGGTGCGGCGTTCGGACGGCGAAGTCCTCCGACAGTCAAATGGAAACCCTGAAATGCCCAGCGACAGTAGTCGAATAAACGTGCCGCAAGGGCCATTCGGTCGGGTCTGAGAAATCGGTCTCGCCCTGACGGCCGGCGCGGCGCGTCAAGGAGTGAGACATGAACCTCGTATTCTTCGCCTCGCGGAGCGTATCCGCTCGCAACAACGCTCGCTTCTTTTCCGCGAGCGCTTTCTCCCCCAAAATCGGAGCCGCGGCCGCCGCGCCGTCCTTCCCGACGTTCCGCGCCAAATCGGCCTCGACGGACCCACGGCCGGTGGCCGTCTGGTCGGTCAATCCCGACACAGGCCGGGTCGAATGCCGGTGGACGACCGATGGTGACGAGATCGCCGAATGGCTGTCCCGCCCCTGGATCGAGCGCGCGGGCTTGATCCTCGCCGCGGTCCAGCCATCGCGCGGTGCGGGGTCGTTCCGATGACCTCGATCCTGGCCGGCACGGCGACCTCGATCGTCCTCGCGCTGATGCTCGCCTCGATCATCCTGCGCCCCCGCCTGCATCGGCTGGGGCGCAGGATCGGCACGCCCTTGCCGGGGCGACGGCAACTGCCGCCCGGCGCGCCGCAGGCCTAGCCGCGCGCGGCCTGCCGACGGCGGCCGACCTTCCCAATCGATCCTTCAACCCAACCGACCGCGCCTCGCCGCTCGGCCCGAGCTTTCCTGTCGAAAGCTCGGCGTCGTTGCCGTGACACGCGGCAGGAGATCACGCCAATGAACACTGCCGTAAAACCAGCCTCGCTGAAGGCCGAGAAGCTGGACAACCGCAAACTGTCGATGCGGGCGGTCATCGAGGCCCGCAACGACATCGACATGACGCTTGCGAACGTCGATGGCCGTCTCGACGGCCTGACCTTCGCCGAAGCCGAGAGCCGTCTTGCCGAGTCCGGACCGAACGAGGTGGCGCACGACAAGCGGCCGCACGCGCTCGTTCAATTCCTGCTGGCGTTCAAGAACCCGTTCATCGCGGTGCTGATCGTGCTGGCCGCCATCAACGCGGTCACGGACATCATCCTGCCGCTGCGCGAGGGCGAGGATGCCGACTTCACCGGGGTCACCATCATCGTCACCATGGTGATCCTGAGCGCCCTGCTTCGCTTCTGGCAGGAATACCGCTCCGGCAAGGCCGCCGATTCACTGAAGGCGATGGTGCGGACCACGGCTACCGTGGTGCGCCGCGCAACCGCGACGTCGCGACCGGAAATCCGCGAAGTCCCGATGGCGCAGATCGTGGCGGGCGACATCGTGCGGCTTTCGGCCGGCGACATGATCCCGGCCGACGTTCGCCTCGTCGAGTCGCGCGACCTGTTCGTCAGCCAGGCAGCGCTGACCGGCGAGGCGCTGCCCGTCGAGAAGTACGACACGCTGGGGGCCGTCGCCGAAAAGTCGGCAGCCGCCATCGCCGACGACCAGGCCGGCCTGCTCGATCTGCCCAGCATCTGCTTCATGGGCACGAACGTGGTCTCCGGTACCGCCACGGCTGTCGTGGTGGCAACCGGCACGCGAACCTATTTCGGCTCGCTGGCCAAGGCGATTGTCGGGTCGCGGGCGGAAACGGCGTTCGACCGCGGCGTCAACAGCGTGAGCTGGCTTTTGATCCGCTTCATGCTGGTGATGGTGCCGATCGTCTTCCTGATCAACGGGCTGACCAAGGGCGACTGGATGGAGGCCCTTCTGTTCGCGCTGGCGGTCGCCGTCGGCCTGACGCCGGAAATGCTGCCGATGATCGTCTCGTCCAACCTCGCCAAGGGCGCGGTGGCCATGGCGCGGCGCAAGGTCGTGGTGAAGCGCCTCAACGCCATCCAGAATTTCGGCGCGATGGACGTGCTGTGCACCGACAAGACCGGCACGCTGACCCAGGACAAGATCATCCTGGAGCATCATGTCGATGTCGAGGGCAAGCGCGACGGCAGCGTGCTCCGGCTCGCCTGGCTCAACAGCCATCACCAGAGCGGCATCAAGAACCTGATGGACCAGGCCGTGGTCCAGTTCGCCGAGCGGTCGCCCGAGGTCCTGCATTCCGCGATGGCCTATCGCAAGGTCGACGAACTGCCCTTCGATTTCGTCCGGCGGCGGCTGTCGGTCGTGGTCGAGGACGGCAAGGGAAGCCAGCTGCTCGTTTGCAAGGGCGCGGTGGAGGAGATGCTGTCGATCTCGACGCGCGTCCGGGACGGCGATGCCACGCGCGATCTCGGCGATGCCGAGCGCGAGCGGCTGGCCGCCATGGCGCGGGCCTACAACGCCGAGGGCTTCCGCGTTCTGGTGCTGGCCACGCGCGACATTCCGGATGTGGAGTCCAAGGCTCGCTACACCATCAGCGACGAGAGGGATCTCGTCGTCCAGGGCTTCGTCACCTTCCTCGATCCGCCCAAGGAGACGGCCGGGCCGGCCATCGCCGCTCTCGCCGCCCATGGCGTGACGGTCAAGGTGCTGACCGGCGACAACGAGGTCGTCACCACGAAGATCTGCCGCGAGGTCGGGCTGGAGCCAGGCATCCCGCTTCTGGGCCGGGAGATCGAGAAGCTCGACGACGACGCGCTCCGCGTCGCGGTCGAGGAACGGACGATCTTCGCCAAGCTGACGCCATTGCAGAAGTCGCGCGTGCTGAAGGCGCTGCAGGCCAACGGCCATACGGTCGGCTTCCTGGGCGACGGCATCAACGACGCCCCGGCGCTCCGCGATGCCGATGTCGGCATCTCGGTCGACAGCGGCACGGACATCGCCAAGGAATCGGCCGACATCATCCTTCTGGAAAAGAGCCTGATGGTCCTGGAGGAAGGCGTCATCAAGGGACGCGAGACCTTCGGCAACATCATCAAGTACCTGAACATGACCGCGAGCTCGAACTTCGGCAACGTGTTCTCGGTGCTGGTCGCGAGCGCCTTCATTCCCTTCCTGCCGATGCTGGCGATCCATCTCCTCATCCAGAATTTGATGTACGACATCTCGCAGCTGTCGCTGCCCTGGGACCGGATGGACGAGGAGTTCCTGAAGAAGCCGCGCAAGTGGGACGCCAGGAACATCGGCCGCTTCATGATCTGGATCGGACCGACGTCGTCGATCTTCGACATCACGACTTTCGCGCTGATGTGGTTCGTCTTCGCGGCCAACACGCCCGAGCACCAGTCGCTGTTCCAGTCGGGCTGGTTCATCGAGGGCCTGCTGTCGCAGACGCTGGTGGTGCACATGCTGCGCACCCAGAGGATCCCGTTCATCCAGAGCACGGCGGCGCTGCCGGTGATGCTGATGACCGGGCTCGTCTGCGTCCTCGGCATCTACATCCCCTTCTCGCCGCTCGGCGCGATGGTCGGCCTGCAGCCGCTGCCGTGGGAATACTTCCCCTGGCTGGCCGGAACGCTGCTCAGCTACTGCCTCGTCGCCCAGACCATGAAGACTTTCTACACCCGCCGCTTCCGCCAGTGGCTGTGATCGGCTGACCGGAAACAAACGCGATGGCGGGCGGCGATCGTCGCCGCCCGCCATCGCCAATCCCACGAAAATCCTGAAGGGTCAAAGGAGACCTGCCATGCGCGATGCCCCGTTCGCTCTGGCGTTCGTCAATACCTCCGCGTCGTCGCCGGCGCCGCGTCGCACGCCCCCGCCCTACCGACCGGCTGCGGAGCCATCCCGCAAGCGTCCCAAGGGCTTTCTGGCGCGCATGCGCTGCCGCATCGAGCGGTGGTTGTGCTGGCTGATGGCAGCCGCTTCGCACAGGCTGTTCGAGGTGACGATGAAGTTGGCCCGAAGCGGCTTTCTCAGCCGCGCCGAGGTGGGCCTGCTCTTCCGCTGGGCCAATCGCCTGAACCGGGCCTCGATAAGGCTTCTCCGCAAAGGAAGTTGGTAGCAGGCGAAGATGGACGTGAATTGGGAAAGTCTCGTGCCGACGGTGGCCGCTCTGGGCAGCGCGTTTCTCCTGGGCGGCCTGATCGGTTTCGAGCGGCAATTGCATCAGCGGATGGCCGGGTTGCGCACCAACACGCTGGTCGCACTCGGGGCATCGATGTTCGTGGTCTTCGCCGGCCTTTTCCCGGGGGATGCCAGTCCGACCCGCGTCGCGGCACAGGTCGTTTCGGGGATCGGCTTCCTCGGCGCGGGCATCATCTTCAAGGAAGGATTGAACGTCCGGGGGCTCAATACCGCGGCCACCCTGTGGTGTTCCGCGGCGATCGGCACGCTTTGCGGCGCCGGCTTCTTCTTCCATGCGGCCATCGCCACAGCATTTGTGATCGCGGTGAATGGCCTGCTCCGACCGCTGGTTCGCCTGCTGGACCGGCAGGCGATCGGCCAAAGCGAAGGCGACAACAGCTATGCCATCAGCATCATCTGCCATGGCGAGGCGGAAGCCCATGTCCGGGCCCTGCTCCTGCGCGACCTTGGCGACCGGCTCCACATCCGCGAACTGGAGAGCACCAATATCGAGGAAACCGATCGCGTCGAGGTCTGCGCCTCGATCTACGCCGACGACCGGCAGCATCGTCTTCTCGAGCAGATCATCGGCCGGCTCAGCCTGGAACCGCGCATCACCTCGGCACGCTGGCGCATCGCAGGCGCTTAGAGGCTAGTATCGGCCGTCATGCTGCAGGAAGCTTGGATGGAAACGGATCGTCGCTGGGACGTGAGGCATCCGGGGTGACTTTTCGAAAGGCCGGGCCATGCTGAGGAAGGCGGTATCACGAGTCCCCGCGATTTCGCGGTCGACGGTCGTGCTTGCCATGTTGATCGCCCTCATGACGGTGATTTTCGTCGTCGATACGGTGACCGACTACGCCGTCGCGGCGGCTGTCCTCTACACGGCGGTCCTGCTGATCGCGACGCAATTTCTCTCGGTCCGCACGGTCGTGATCCTGACGGGCGCCAGCGTCCTGCTGACCCTTGTGAGCTTCGAGCTCACCCGTTCCGGCGCCTATGAGGTCGGCATCATCAACACGACCATCAGCGTGGTGGTCATCGGGGTGACGGCCTATCTGGGCCTGAAGCTGAAATCCGCGGAACAATCGGCCCATGAGGCGCGCGAACGGTTGTTGCGGATGGCCCGGCTGACGACACTCGGCCAGTTGACGACCTCGATCGCGCATGAGGTCAGCCAGCCGCTCGGGGCTATTGCCACCAGCGCCAGCGCGTGCAGCCGCTGGCTGGCGCAGGAACCGCCCAATGTGGAGAAAGCCCTGGCGGCGGTCGAGCGGATAGCGGGCGACGCGAACCGCGCCAGCGATATCCTCGCCCGCGTGCGCGGCATGGCGAGAAGCGAGGCGCCGCGCAAGGCCGAATTCGATTTCAACCAGGCGGTCCGCGAGGTTCTGGAGCTGTCGCAAGGCGACATGACCCGAACCGGCGCGGAAGTCTCCCTGTCGCTGGCCGAAGGGCTGCCGGCGGCATTCGCGGATCGGGTCCAGATCCAGCAGGTCGTCGGCAATCTGGTGTTGAACGCCATGGAGGCCGCATCGGCCCTCCCCGACCGCACGCTCCGGCTCGCGATCGCGAGCGAACTGGAACCTGCAGGAAAGATCCGGTTCTCGATCTCGGACAACGGACCCGGACTCTCGTCCGAGACGGCGCAGCATCTGTTCGACGCCTTCTGGACGACGAAGGAGCGGGGCTTCGGCCTCGGCCTGACCATCAGCCGCGCGATCGTGGAGAACAATGGCGGACACATCTGGACGCAACCGGTCGCAGGCGGCCCGGGCGTGATTTTCCTCTTCAACGTGAAGGCGACGGGAGCGGCGGCATGACGATATCGAACCCTCCCCGCCCCGTCGTCTATATCATCGACGATGATCGCTCGATGCGGGTGTCGCTCGAGGATCTCTTCGCCTCGGTTGCCTTGCAGGCCGTCGCCTTTTCCTCTGTTCGCGAGTTCCTCGACCACGCGCGCACGACGGGTCCGGCCTGCCTCGTTCTCGACGTCCGGATGCCCGAGCAGAGCGGGACGGATTTCCACCTTCAGATGGAGAGCCTCGACATCCGGATTCCCGTCGTTTTCATCACCGGCCACGGTGATATCGCCATGGGCGTCAAGGCGATCAAGGACGGGGCCGTCGACTTTCTGACGAAGCCGTTCCGCGATCACGATCTGCTCGACGCGGTGCAGATTGCCATCGCCCGGGATCAGCAGAGGCTGGATCAGGCACGGATTTCCTCGGAACTTCAACGACGTTGGGAAAACCTCAACGCCGGCGAGCGCGACGTGCTCAATCGGGTCGTCCGGGGGCTCCTGAACAAGCAGATCGCCTCTGAACTCGGCGTCAAGGAAGTCACGGTGAAGGTTCGCAGGGCGCGGGTGATGCAGAAGATGCAGGCCGGTTCGCTTGCCGAGCTGGTTCGCATGGCGGACCAACTCAAGCTCGATGCAGCGAACACCGGAGTGGACGGCGCGCATTCGCAGAGTGAAAGAACCCATGGTTGACGTCGCGACCAATTGCGGCCGGCGAGTCTCCACTCACAGCACGTCTATTGCAGGAGCGCCTGCGCTGTCGGGGCATCCGTCGCCAGCGCGTTGATCAGCCCACCCCGGAGCGCCGCGTCGATCGCCTCGCGCTTCCCTGAGCCGAGCGCGGCGCCGAACCGGAGCTCGATCTTCGCCAGATCGTCGAGCGCGATCGCAATGGTGCGGTCGTCGAAGGCGGAGCGGATGGGAGAGCCGTTCTTGTCGTAGAAGCGGGCGCAGATCGAGCCGACAGCGCCTTTCGCCTTGATCGCGTCGATCTCGGCGGGGTCAATCATGCCGTGGCTGAACACGGCGGCCTGCGGTGTCATCGCGCCGACGCCGACAACGGCGATCGAGGCGCGGTTCATCTTTTCGAAGACCGAGCGAACAAGCCCCATGCCGAGAAGCGAGCGGGCCGCCTCGACGTCCTCGACGACGGCGGGCGCCGGCAACTGCCACGCCCTACCGCCGACATTCGCCGCGAAGAGCCGGCCGATCTCGGTCGAATAGGTATGGACCTGGGCCGCGCCCAGGCCGCCGATCATCGAAACAACATCGACATCGTCGGACTTGCCCCGGCGGACCGCCGCGGCGAGGGCCGCGACCGTCTCGCCATCGGAGACGCCGATGATGGTTCCGCTCGTCAGCCTGTCCTCGATCGCATTGGCGAGCGCGCGCGGCAGCAGGCCGAACGGCCCTCCGGTTTCCCGGTTCTGGACGACGACGGCGGCGGCGAGGCCGAACCGCTGGATCAGCTGGTGCTCCAGTTCGGCATCACGCCAGCCCGATGCGGTCACCTGGACCTCGACGAATCCGAGATCCATCGCCGTCCGCAACACGCGGCTCACCGTCGATTCCGAAATGGCGAGCGTCTGGGCGATCTCGGCGGGGCTGAGCCGCTGATCGTACCGCATGCGCGCCACCTTCAGGATCGTTTCGACGTCACGGCGAGCGCGAGACATTCAGGCTCCTTTACGCACTAAGCTGGATCGATGATGCCGCCGGTTTGGCCGGGAACGCCACCTCAATGTATTCGCAGAACCAGTGGATCAGAAAGAGATGCACCTCCTGGATGCGCCCGGTATCCGCCGAGGCCACGATCAGGGGGTGATCAGCCAGCGCGGCCGCGTCGCCGCCGGACCGGCCGAGCAGCGCGATGCTCTCGATCGCCATCTCGCGCGCGGCGCTCAGCGCGGCGATGATGTTGGACGACGTGCCGCTGGTCGAGAGGCAGAGAAGCAGATCCCCCGGCTGGGCCAGCGCTCGCAACGGCCGCGCAAAAACGTCATCCCAGGTGAAATCATTGGCGATGCAAGTCATCTGGCCGACGTCGCCGCCGAGATAGATAGCCGGCAGCGGCTGCCGGTTCGAGCGGTAGCGACCGACGAGTTCGGTCACAAGATGCTGCCCTTCGGCCGCGCTGCCGCCATTGCCGCATACCAGAACGCGGCCACCCCGACGCAGGGTCGAGACGATCGACTGCGCCGCGCGCTCGATGTCCGGCTCCATGCGGGTCAAGCCTTCGAAGGCTCGCGTCGCGTCGCCGATCCTAGTCTGCAAGATCATCAATTCTGCTCCTTGTGCAGCGCCGAGGCTGCAACCGAGAGGGCGGCCATGTCGCCGATCCCGTCACCGAGTTCGCAATGCAGGAGGCGGCAGTTCGCGGCCAGCGCCGGCAGCGCCTCCCTGGCGAGTTCATCTTTCGCGGCGTCGAGGAAGTCCGGCCCGAGCCGGCTTGCGAGATTGCCGAGGACGATGGCCTCGGGTGCGAGCAGGTCGACCAGCAGCGCCAGTCCGCGCCCCAGCGCACGGCCCGCCTCGGCAATCACCGCGATCGCCATCGCATCGCCGCTCCGCGCCCGGCCGCCGAGCTCTGCCGTGTCCAGCAGCTCGTCGAACTGACCGGGCTTCAGGAAGCGGGCCAGCGCCGGCAGGCCGGCGCCGCTCGCCCAGCCCTCATAGGAGCCACGCTTGCCATAGATCAGCGGCCCGTCCTCATGCACCCGCCAATGGCCGACCTCGCCGGCCAGGTTGCCGCGCCCGCGCAGGATCCGGCCGCCGGCGATGATGCCGGCGCCGAGGCCGGTGCCCAGCGTCAGGAAGACCATGTCGCGCGTGCCGCGGCCGGCGCCGTAGCGCCATTCCGCCAGCGCGCACGCCTTGGCGTCGTGCTCGATCCGGGCCGGCACGCCGAAGCGTTCGGCGAGCCGCGCCGCGAGCGGCACGGCATCCCATCCGGGCAGGTTGGGCGGGCCGAGAACCATCCCCGCCTCGGCATCGACCGGTCCGCCGACAGACACGCCGATCGCCGCGATGCCCGGAAACCGGTCGCGCATCGTCTGCGCATGACTCTCGATATCACCGAGCATCGGTTCCAGCCCACGCTCGGCCAGCGAGGCGAACTGGAACCGCTCGACAATCTTCCCGTCGGGCGAGCCGACAACGATGGCGGTCTTGGTGCCACCGATGTCGATGCCGAGCAGGTTCGGCGTATCAGCGCTCAAGACCGTCGATCTCCGTGAGAACGGCGCCGTCGAGCCGCGCCGAGACGATGCCGCGCGGAGCGATGTCGACGGACGCGCCATCGACGCGGAGCGTGCCGCCCTCCCCGTCAAGCTCGATCGCCCGCAGGACCGTGGCGTCACTGTCCTCAGCGATCTTGAGCGCGATCACAGCGCCCGCCTCGCCCTGGACGTCGAGCCACTGGCCCGTGTGCGGCTTGCTGCCGCCACGGCTGACATGCGGCGTCGCGACCGGCGGCTTCAGCAGTTCGTCGGCAAGCCGCATCGCCTCGGAGCGGGACGCCTCGGCGCCGGCATGGATGCGGATCGCGAAGACCTGCTCGCCCTGGTCGAGATAGCGATAGACGGCGCCGGGCTCGAGCTTGATCGGATCGTGGTGGGCGTAGACCGGGGCGCGGGTCGCCGAGATGTAGAGCGTGCCGTCCTTGGCGGCGTAGCTGTACTTCGCGTCGTTGATCAGCGTCACCGTCACGCCGTCGCGGACGGCACGGACCCAGCGATGGCCGAAGACTTCCTTGCCGTCGTCGGGCCGTTCGGTCCAGCCGGCCGGCACCTCATATTCGAAGCGTGAGCCAGCCAGCGGATAGGCGATCCGGAACAGCTTGTGCTTCTCGTGCCAGTCGAGACGAACGCGCAGGTCGACCGGCAGGTCCGCCTGCTCCGGCAGGATGACCGTCGTCGCGAAGCGGCTGACGCCGACGCGGGTGATGATCTCGACGGCGCGGCGAAGCTTGCCTTCCTCGAGCAGGTTGAGCGCCTCGAGCGTCGCGGTCTCGCCGTCGAAGGCGAAACGGTCGATGCCGTGGCTCCAGGTATCGGTCGGATCGTCGATCAGGATCCCCTGATGCGCCGGGCCGGTGAACACGGAGAGGCCGCTCGCCTTGTTGACCAGCTTGACGATGGCGCCGGTCGCACGGTCGATGGCCAGGTGCCAGCCGGCCGTCTCGACGACGAGGTTGTCGATCGAAAGCGCGCGGCCGAAATGCACGCTCGGCGCGGCGAGACCCTCGTCCCGCTTGGCGAAACGCAGCACCCGGTAGCCGAAGCCCGGAATGGCGACGCGGAAGGCGATCCGCTGCAGGCCGGTCGTCTTGCCTTCGGGGCTGATGTACTGGAACGGGACCAGCTCGCCCTGCTCGTCGATCAAAAGCCGCGGCGACTTGGCGTCGAAATCGGTCCACGGCTCGACTTCATAGAGCCCGTCGAACGAGCCTGGATTGAAGTTGGCGATCAGGAACGTCGCGTCCGTCGGGTCCACCGGCGGCAGCACGGTCCGCGACAGGTGGCGCAGGCTCGCATTGATGATCAGGTCCGAGTCCGCGAGGATCGCCGCGAAGTCATGCGCCGACTCCTCACAGGCGCTCTCGATCGACGTGCCGCCCAGCGTGTCGTGGAACTGGTTGAACATCAGCTTGCGCCAGAGCTCGGTCAGCGCGGCGCGCGGATAGGGCACGCCTGCCTCGCGGAACGCCAGCGTGGCGGCCGCCTCGGCCTGGTTGAGACGCGCCTCGGCGCGACGGTTCAGCGCCTTCAACTCCGCCGCGACGGCATAGCAGCCGATGGCGTGGAACTGCAGCTCGGTGTCGACCTCGACCAGGTTCCGGTCGCGAACTTCGGTGAAGTAGCGGTTCGGATCGCTGAAATCGACGTCGACACCGTTCGCCTTCTGCGCCTCGATCCGGGCGATGTTATCCTTGGTCGGGCCGCCGCCGTGATTGCCGACACCGTAGAAGCACATGAAGGGATGCCCCTCCTCCTCGGTGAGCTTCTGGTGGTAGGCGATCTTGTCGTCGACGCTCATGTTGCGCGGCGAGGTGTGGTAGGCGATCTGGATGCGGAAGGTCGGCACCCGCGAGCCGTCCGGCGACACCCAGTCGAACAGGTTCGAAGGCAGCTCCATCTCGTGCGGACCCGGCCGCATGAAGACATAGCTGTCGGAACCGGTATGCCGGAGCAGCATCGGGAAGGTGGCGGCATGACCAAAGGAGTCGACGTTGTAGCCAACCGGCACATCGATACCGAACTTCTCCTTGAAGTAGCGCTTGCCGTAGAGGGCCTGGCGGATGATCGCCTCACCCGAGGGCAGGTTGCAGTCCGGCTGGATCCACCAGCCGTTGACGACGACCCAGCGGCCCTCGGCGATATAGTGGCGGATACGCTCGAACAGCGGCAGATCGAACTCCTCGATCCACGCATAGACCTGCGCCTCGCCGCGGGTAAAGACGAAGTCCTGCCCCTCGTCCAGGCGGTCGATCGCCGCCCAGCACGTGCCGATGGCCTCGGCGCAGCCCTCCGTCCAGCGCCAGAGCCAGACCGGATCGAGATGCGCGTTGCCGATCATGTGCAGCATAGTATTCCTCCGAAGACTTAGCCTTTGACGGCGCCGGATGTCAGGGCGCCGATAATGAAGCGTTGCAGAATGATGAAGATGAAGATCGCCGGGATCGACGAGAGAACAGCGGCCGCCGCGAGCAGGTTGGTACTGACGGCATCGGTGGTGGACTGGAACTCCAGGATGCCGACGCCGACGGGCAGCAACTCGTTCTGATCGAGCAGGATGTAGGGGATGAGGAACTGGCCCCAGGTGCCGATCGACAGCAGGATCGCCGTCGAGGACAGGCCGGGCAGCATGACGGGCAGCAGCACGCGGGTGAGCACCTGAAGGCGCGAGCAGCCATCGATCCGCGCCGCGTCGTCGAGAGCCCGGGGGATGGTGTCGAAGAAACCCTTCAGCATCCAGGTCGCGAATGGCGCCTCGACCGCGATGTAGACGAGGGTCACGGCGATCTGCGAGTTGATCAGCCCGAGCGTCGAGAAATAGCGGTAGAGCGGCAGCACCGTGACCAGGGGCGAGATCAGCTGGACGGCGAGAATGCCGAGCATCACCGCGCGCTTCCGCTGCGGCGAGCGGAAGCGGATCCGCGACAGCGCATAAGCGCTCGGGATCGCGATCAGAAGCGCGCCCACCACGGTGCCGAGCGCGAACTTGAGCGAGTTCCAGATGTAGGTGAGAAGGGAGGACTCCGTCAGGACCCGCGTATAGCTCGACCAGGTCGGGTTGGTCGGCCAGAGCGACGGCGTCGTCTGGAACAATTCCTCCAGCGGCCTGAACGACAGCGACACCACCCAGAGCACGGGCAGCAGGAAGAACAGCAGGACGACGGCATAGCCGGCATAGATCGTCAGGACGACATGTGGCTTCTCGGTGCGGATGCTCATGACGCCCCCTCCTCGTCTTCGCGGGCGAGGAAGAAGCGGAAGTAGAGCAGCGTCAGCGCCAGGCCGAACAGCATCAGTATGACCGCCACCGCGGCGCCGCGACCGAGCGAAAACTCGACGAAGACGACATTGTAGATGTAGAGCGCGATGACTTCGGTTGCGCGGCCAGGGCCGCCGCCGGTCAACGGCACGATCATGTCGAAGGTGTTGAGCGTCGCGATCGAGATCAGGATCAGGTTGATCATCGTCACGCGCTTCAGCGACGGGATCGTGATGTAGCGGAACTGTTGCCAGAAGCCAGCGCCGTCGACGCGGGCGGCCTCGTAGAGCTCGGGCGAAATCGTCTTCATGCCGGAATACTGCATCAGCATGCTGAAGGCGGTGCCCCGCCAGATATTGGCGACGATCACCCAGAAAAGCGCCGGGCCGGCGGCCGAGAGGAAGGTGACATTGGTCCAGCCGAAGGCCGTGGCGACCGAGGCGAGAATGCCCGATCCGGTCTCGTCGAGCAGCAGCTTCCAGACGATGCCGATAACGACACCGGGAAGAACCCAGCCGATCAGCACGACGGATCGGACGAAGCTTGCCCCGGGAAGCCGACGCTTCTCGCCCTCGATCAGCAGGGTTGCGATCAGGAGGCCGGCAATCAGCTGCCCGGCGACGCTCGCGATGACAAAGATCACCGTCACCGTCAGCATCGCGGCGAAATCCGGCGACGTCAGAACGGCGGAGAAGCTGGAGAGCGTGTAGACGTAGGGCTGCGAGACGGAGCCGGCATTGGTGAAGGAGAGCCGGATGACGTCGATCAGCGGATAGAGGTAGAAGACAGCGATGAAGAGCAGAAGCGGCGCCAGCCAGGTCGCGGGCTTTTCCGCCATGCTCCGGCCCCCGCTTGCGCGGGAGCCGGCACCCTTCATGGTTTCGGAATAGGCCATCGACGCTTACTGGCCGGACTGCTGCTGGACTTTGTTCCAGGCGTCGTCGATCGCCTGCTCCGGCGTCTTCTGGCCGGTGATGACACTCGAGATGGCAACCTGCAGTTCCGTCGAGATCGTCGGATAGATCGCGGCACCGGGACGGGCCTGGCCGTAGGCGAGCATGCTGTTGAAGTTCTTGACGTTTTCCGTATTGAAATATGGCGTATCCAGCGCGGCGACGCTCTTGCGGGTCGGCAAGTTGCTGTTGGCGGTCGCGGCCCCTGCCATGCCCTCCTGGTCGGCGCCGATATAGTTGATCAGGTCGACGATCAGCTTCTGCTTCTCGGCGTCCGGCGTGAAGACACCAAAGGTCCAGCCGCCGGCGGCCGTGGACGGACCGACGTCGCCCGACATCGGGATCGGCGCGATGCCCCATTCATGCTTGTCGCCGAGCGCTGCGAGCTGACGAAGCATCCAGCTGCCGCCGACGAACATCGCCGTCTGGCCGCGCATCAGTTCCGGATACATGTCGTTCTCGGAGCCGTAATTGGCAACGCGGGTCGGGCTGACGCCACTGTCGACCGTCTGCTTCAGGAAGCCGAGGATCTTGATCCAGGCGTCGCGATTGGCGCCTTCGCCGAACACGGCCTTGCCGTTGTCGTCGACGAGCTGGCCGCCCATCGCCCAGAACATCGGCAGATGCTCCATGACAGCCGCTTCGCCACGACCGCCGGGATAGACATAGGGCGTCGAGGCCTTGTCCTTCAGCGTGGCGGCAAGTGCGAGCGTCTCGTCCCAGGTCTTCGGCGGCGTCTCGACCAGATCCTTGCGGTAGAACAGGGCGCGGACGTCGGTGTTGTACCAGATGGCCTTCAGCTTGCCGTCGGGTCCGTGCATGCCGGCCTTGGCATAGGGCACGAAGTCTTCGACTTCCTCGGCCGAGTAAAAGCCGTCGAGCGGCTGCAGCTTGTCGTAGAAGCGGCTCAGAAAGAACGAGTCGAGCGAAGCGAAATCAGGCGCGCGGCCCGAACCGGCCTGCTCCTGCAGGCGCGTCATCGCCGCGTTGATGTCGGTACCCTGGTAGTTGACCGTCAGCTTGACGTTCGAATGCTTCTCCAGCCAGCTATCGACACGCGACTTGTACCATTCCTTGGCGGTCGGCGAATTCGAATTGGGCGACTGATTTGTATTCGCGAGCCAGGTCAGCGTCACCGGCGCCGCATCCTCGGCCGCCGCCTGCGGGATCGCCGCCGTGCTCGCCACGCCTGAAATCAGGGCAGCCGTCATCCATGTACGAAGTGTTTTCATGCTCTCTCCTCCCTCAGCCGACCCAAGATCAGCATGTTGTATTAATGCAAATTTTTGCAAATTGACAACAATTGCATTATAAGAGGATCGGTATGCGGGGTGTCAATTGGAATTGAGGGGAGCCTCGCAGAAGGTTTCGTCCCCGGGACATTTCGTCGGCGGCGATGGCGAGGGGCTGACCAAACAGATTGGCCGCAATCGCCAAGAAGAGCGCAGCTCAGAGCCTCTCCCCGACGGCGCCAGGAAGCTTTCCTCGCAGATAGGCGGCGGCCAGCTTCGACGCGTCTGCATTGCGTGCGCCATCGCGCTGCCGCGAGTCTGCGCACCCTCGACGAGGGCCACGTCTAATCTCGGTCTATTCCTTCAGATGCGAAGGATTTCGTCCCTGGAGAAATTCTGGACGCACTGAAAATCTCTTCGTCGCGCACGATCCGGGGCTTCGACGCGACCTGAAACGCGACGGTGGGATGATGACCATGGTTCAAAGGCATGGCGGTCACGACCTCACCTTCTGCAGGCATGGGTCGGCGCGGAAATGTTTCGCCGGCGCGGGCCTGCTGCGGCGACAGGGAGCCTTCCCCCAAAGCCGCCCGATAGCTTCAGACGACGTCCTCTCTCGACAACTGGGCCTGACGCCGAACGACCTGGGGCGGTTGGCCGTAGACGCGCAGGAAGGCCCGGCGCATCCGTTCGCGGTCGCCAAAGCCGGCCTCCCGCACCACCGTTTCGATGGCGTGGCTTCCTCGCTCGATCATGTCGCGGGCTGCTTCCAGGCGCAGGAGCTCGACGGCCTTCGCCGGCGACTGGCCGGTCTCGGCGCTGAAGAGCCGACTGAACTGCCTGGGGCTCAGGCGGGCCGCATCCGCGAGCTCCTCGACCGACAGCTCGTTCCGCAGATGCGTGCGCGCATACATCAGGGCCGTCTGGATGCGGTCCGATTTTGGCGAGAGCTCCAGAAGCGCCGAGAACTGCGACTGCCCGCCGCTGCGGCGATGGTGCACGACCAGGTTTTTCGCAACGGCCTTCGACAAATCCGATCCGAGATCCTGCTCGATCAGGGCCAGGGCCAGATCCAGTCCCGCCGTCATGCCGGCCGAAGTCCAGATATTGCCCTGTGTGATGAAGATGCGGTCTTCCTCGACCTTGATCGCCGGGTATTCCTTCTGGAAGGCGCGCGCAAATGCCCAGTGCGTCGTCGCGCGTTTGCCATCGAGCAAGCCGGCCTCCGCGACGATAAAGGCCCCCATGCAGGTCGCCGCCACGCGGCGCGATATCGTTGCGGCCTCCCGCAGATAGGCGAGCAGTCCCGGACTGGCCTTTTCCGGCGCCATTCCGCCCGGCACGATCAACGTATCGCAGTAGGAACCGCTGAAGGCCTCGGTGACGACGGGGAGCGACGTCGAACTGACGACCGGGCCGCCATGCTCCGACAAATAGCGCAGCTCGTACTCCCGCTCGCCACGCAGCGTGTTGGCGATTTCGAACCCCGTCATGACCGAAAGGCTCAGGAGCTGGAAGTTCGGGCTCAGGACAATTCCGATCGTGCGCATTCGAGCCTCCGACGAGATCTGGCATAAAAAGTGGCATATATGACATTTGAGACAAAGGCCAGGGCGCTTACGTTCCGCCTATCCCGGCAAGGGCCGGATAGAGGAACCAGCTATGACCACCACCACACGGAAGGGCACAGCCCTTATCACCGGCGCGTCCTCGGGCATCGGAGCGGTTTATGCCGACCGGCTCGCGAGCGCCGGCTATGACCTCATTCTCGTGGCGCGCAACGCCGAGCGGCTGCGCACGATCGCAGCCCGCCTCATCGCGAAACACGGACGATCGATCGACGTGATCGCCGCCGACCTGACGAACCCGGCCGATCTCGCCCTGGTCGAAGAGGTCCTGAAGACGGATGCCAGCATCACGCTGCTGATCAACAATGCCGGCGTCGGCGCAACCGCGCCGCTGCTCCAGTCCGAAATCGTGAAGATGGAGCAGATGATCACGCTCAATGTCCTGGTGCCGACCCGGCTCGCCTATGCCGCCGCTCCCGCCTTTGTCGGACGCGGCGAAGGGACGATCATCAACATCGCCTCGATCGTCGCCATCGCGCCGGAGGTGCTGAACGGCGTCTACGGCGGCAGCAAGGCATTCGTGCTCGCCTTCTCCCAATCGCTGCATCATGAGCTGGCCGCGAAGGGCGTTCGCGTCCAGGCCGTATTGCCAGGCGCGACCGCGACCGATTTCTGGGAGATCGCGGGCACGCCGCTCGAGCACCTGCCCGAGGCGATCGTGATGTCGGCCGAAGACATGGTCGACGCCGCCCTCGCCGGCCTCGAGCAGGGCGAACTGGTCACCATCCCGTCGCTTCCCGAGAAGTCTGACTGGGATGCCTTCGAGCAGGCCCGCGCCGCGCTGGGTCCCAACCTGTCGCGCGCCGAGCCTGCGAAGCGCTACGCCCTGGCGGAGCGTCGGGCGATCTGAGGATCGCCCCGAAAGGAGCCCCCCCGACAGCCGTAGCGTGGCCGTCGGGGGCCTCCGGCCGCTCAGATCTGCTCTGCACCGCCATCGACCTGAAGATCGGCCCCGTTGACGAAACTCGACGCGTCCGAAGCGAGGAAGGCGATCGCCGCGGCGATCTCGCTCGGCTGGCCCAGGCGACCGAGGGGAATTCGTCCACCGAGATAGTCGAACAGGCCCTGCACGTCGCCACCGGGGCCGGCTAGCCCGGCGAGACCCGGGGTTTCGGTCGAACCCGGGCTGATCGCGTTGATGCGGATCTTCCGCTCCTTCAGATCGAGCGCCCAGCAGCGTGCGAAGCTGCGGATCGCCGCCTTCGTTGCCGAGTAGATGCTGAGCCCCGGATCCGCGGTGAAGGCCGAAACCGAAGACATGAGGATGATCGAGCCGCCGTCGACCAGAAGCGGGAGCGCCTTCTGGACGGTGAACACGGTCCCCTTCACGTTGACGCTCAGATGACGATCGACGTGATCCTCAGTGATCGATCCGAGCGGCGCCGTCTCCGCTGCGGCGGCATTGGCGAACAGGATGTCGATCCGTCCCTTGCGGCTCCGGACCTCGGCATAGAGCCGATCAAGGTCCGCGAGGCTCGATGCGTCGGCCCGGACCGCCAGCGCGTTCGGCCCAAGCTCGGCAACCGCCGCGTCGAGTTCGGCCTGTCGCCGCCCGGTAACGAAGACATAGGCGCCCTCGTCGACGAACGTCCTGGCCGTCGCGAAGCCTATGCCGGCGCTGCCGCCGGTGATGACTGCGATCTTCCCTTCAAGCGACTTACCCATGCTGGGCTCCTTGGATGTTGACGCCTCTCACCTAGGCCCAAGCCGTCTTGTCTCAAATGTCAAATACGCCACTATTTACGCCACAGCCTGAGGAGCCAACGCCGCGTCCCGCGCGTTGGAACGCTGGATCCAAAGCGATGCGGTCACGCGGAATTGAGCCGCGCCTGCACCGACAGCTACTTTGCGGAAGACGCTTTGCAGGACAGAATTTCTGGACCCGATACTACTTTGCCTCGACGGCGGATCGAGACGAGACGCCTATCCCGGCCTCGAAACCAGAAGTAGAAAATCGCCAATCGGATCAATCGAAGTTGCGACGATGAAGTTTAAGGCAGCGAATGAAACAAGCCACCGGCGGACTTTTCGGAGGCTCCGGCGCCCTCTGCTCGCCCAATACGCTCGCGCCAACACCTTGTTCTCAAATACATTTATAGAATTGCACTAAATCGAACAGATATGCGCAATTTATGCGCACATCATATCCTTGACTCCAATTTAGGCGCTGGCTAACGATTTTCACCAGTTGGTAAAAACTGGGGAACAGATAATGGCCAGCAAAATTCTGATGTCTCGGCGCGGCGTTCTTGCGTCGGGCCTCGCACTCGGCGCCTTCGCATTCCTTCCCACCGCTCGCGCCGCCGACAAGATCAAGGTCGCCGGCATCCATGGCTCGCCGGTCGAGAATGCCTGGAATTCGGTGCTGCACAAGGCACTCCAGGATGCGGATTCGGAGGGGATCATCGAATACGTCTTCTCCGAAGGCGTTTCCGGCACCGACTATCCCCGCGCCATGCGCGAATATGCGGAACAGGGCGCGAAGCTGATCATCGGCGAGACCTTCCCGGTCGAGAAGCAGGCCCGCGAAGTGGCCGCCGACTATCCGGAAACCGCCTTCGTCATGGGTTCGAGCGGCAAGCCGTCGGGCGACAATTTCGGCGTGTTCGGCACCTGGAATTTCGACGGCGCCTACCTCGCCGGCATGCTGGCCGGCAAGATGACGAAGACCAACATCGTCGGCGCCGTCGGCGCCATGCCGATCCCGGAAGTCAACATGCTGATCAACGCCTTCGGCGCGGGCGTTAAGTCGGTGAATCCGGACGCCAAGCTCCTGGTGACCTTCATCGGCACCTTCTTCGATCCGCCCAAGGCGCGCGAAGCCGGCCTTGCCCAGATCGACGCCGGCGCCGACATCCTGTTCGGCGAGCGCATCGGCACGGCGGACGCGGCCAAGGAGCGCGGCATCAAGTCGGTCGGCTCGCTCATCGACTACACGCCGCGTTACCCGGATACGGTCTTCGCCAACGCGCTCTGGAATTTCCGTCCGATCCTCAACGCCGCCATCGCCGACGCCGCTGCCGGCAAGCCGACCGGCCGCGATTATACGGCCTACGGCTTGATGAAAGAGGGCGGCAGCGACATCGCCTACGTCAAGGGCGTGGCGCCGGCGGATGCCGAGGCGGCCATGGAAGCCAAGCGCGCCGAGATCAAGGCCGGTACGTTCGAAGTGCCGAGGGTCATGGACGAGCCCAAGCAATAGAGTTCGGCCATGCAGGATGATGCAACGTCCTTGGCTGAGGCGATCCGCTTGGGTCGCCTCAGTGCCTTGGAGGCTATGCAGGCCGCGCTCGATGAGGCCGAGCGTCGGTCCGACCTCGGCGCCATCGCTTATCTCGATCGCGATCTTGGGCTGGAAACAGCCCGGGCGATGGACGAGCGGCTGCGCGATGACGCGGCCGGCCGTGTGCCCTTCGCCGGCGTTCCCAGCCTCGCCAAGGATCTCGGCGGTCCGTTTCTCGGGCTTCCGGTCGCGGCCGGCTCCGGCATGCTCGAGAGGCGCTCGGCGGAGCCCGACTCCGACCTTGCCGCGCGCCTTCGCGCCTCCGGCCTCTGCTTCTTCGGCCTTTCCACCGTGCCCGAAATGGGCCTGTCGCTTTCCAGCGAACCGGCGGCCGGACCGCTCTGCCGCAATCCTCTCGAACCAACCCTTTCGCCCGGCGGTTCCTCCGGGGGCGCGGCGGCGGCCGTCGCCGCCGGCATCGTCGCGATCGCCCATGCCACCGACGCCGGCGGGTCGATCCGGGTTCCGGCGGCCTGCTGCGGCCTGGTGGGCCTGAAGGCGACCCGCGGGGCCATGCCGGCCGGCCCGGGCTTCGGCAATCATCTCGGCGGCATAGCCAGCGAGCTCGCGATCTGCCGCTCCCTGCGAGACCTCGCCACGATATTCCTATCCGCCAGCGGCACGGCGCGCGGCCCGTTCGCGGATCCGTTTCTGTCCGAGCCAAGATCCGGTCCGCTGCGAATAGGCGTCGTCAGCGATTTCGGCAGTGAATTTCCGCTGGATCCCGAGCGCGCCATTGCGGTCGAGGCGGCCGCGAAATCGCTGGAAGCCCAAGGCCATGCCATCGTGCCGATCGCCTGGAGCCGGCTTGAAAACGCCGTCGCCGCCAGCGGCCGGGCGTTCGCGGATATCGTCGCGGTCAACCTTGCCAATTTCGTCGACGCGGCGGCTCTCGATGTGCGGAAGGCCGAGCCCCTCACCCAGGCCTTCATCCGCCGGGGTCAGGCGCTGGCCGCCCGATCCCTCTGGGCATCGCTCGATGCCGGCATCCATGCCGGCCGCGCGCTCTGGGACCTCTTCGACGAGGTCGATTGCCTGTTGACGCCGATGTTGTCGAGCGCCCCGCTTCCGCTAGGATCCTTCCCGTTCGACCATGAGGATACCGAGTTGCAGGTCCAGCGCATGACGTCCTTCGCCCCGCTGGCGTCGCTGGCCAACATCACGGGCTTTCCCGCGATCACCCTGCCATTTGGCGCGGATGCGGCGGGCCTGCCGCTGCCGGTGCAGCTGCTGGCTCCGATGGGGCATGACCGGCTTCTGCTGGCGCTTGCCGCGTCGCTGGAGCAGGAAGGCCGCTGGCAGCACCGCTTTCCCGTCGCAGGATTGCCCGCATGAACAAGCCGGTTCTCGAAATCGTCGGCGTCAGCAAGCGGTTCGGCACGACGCTCGCCAACGACGACATCTCGCTGACGCTCGGCAAGGGCGAGATCGTGGCGTTGCTCGGCGAGAACGGCGCCGGCAAGACCACGCTGATGAGCATTCTCTTCGGCCACTACGTGCCGGACAGCGGCCATGTCCTGGTTGACGGGCAGGAACTGCCACAGGGCAAGCCGCGCGCGGCGATCCGCGCCGGCATCGGCATGGTTCACCAGCATTTCGCCCTGGCGCCGAACCTCACCGTGCTTGAGAACGTCACGACGGGCACGGAAAGCCTGTGGTCGCCGCGCTCGCACCGGGCCGAGGCGCGCGCCAAGCTGCTCGCCATATCGCAGCGTTTCGGCCTGAAGGTGGATCCGGACGCAAGGCTTGGCGACCTTTCCGTCGGCGAGCAGCAGCGGGTCGAGATCCTGAAGGCCCTCTACAATGAGGCGCGGATTCTCGTTCTCGACGAACCGACGGCGGTGCTGACCCAGATCGAGGCCGAGCGGCTTTTCGCGACGCTGAAGGATATGGCGGCGCATGGCCTGTCGCTGATCTTCATCTCCCACAAGCTGGACGAGGTCATGTCGACGGCGGACCGCGTGGTGGTCCTGCGCGGCGGCCGCCATGTTGCGGAACGCCGGGCTTCCGAGACCAGCAAGTCCGAACTCGCCGAGCTGATGGTCGGCCGCACCGTGACGCGACCTGTCCGCGAGCCCTCGACGCCGGGAGAACTGGTCCTTGAGGCGGCTGCCGTGACCGTTCGTTCCGGCGGCGTGGACAGGCTGAAGGCGATCGATTTCCGTCTTCGCGCCGGCGAGGTGCTGGGCATCATCGGCGTTTCCGGCAATGGACAGGCCGCCCTGGCGCAATTGCTGTCGGGCACGACCGCGAAGGCCAGCGGCGACCTGCTGCTGTACGGCCAGGCGGTCGACGCCCTTTCGGTCGCCGACGTTGTTGCCGCGGGGATCGGCCGCATTCCGGAAGACCGGAACAAGGAAGGCGCCATCGGCGAAATGGCGATCTGGGAAAATGCGATCCTCGAAAGGCTGGCTTCCTTCTCGGGCCGCGGGCTGGTGGATCGCAAGCGCGCCGTCGCCTTCGCGCAGGAGATCATCGACCAGTTCGACGTCCGCGGCGGAACGCCGGCGAGCCGCATCCGCCTGCTCTCCGGCGGCAACATGCAGAAGCTGATCCTGGGGCGCAACCTGATCGAAAGGCCGCGGATCCTGCTGGCGGCGCAACCGGCGCGAGGGCTGGACGAAGGTGCGGTCGCAGCCGTTCACGAGCGCCTCCTGGACGCGCGGCGGCAGGGAACGGCCGTGCTGCTGATCTCGGAGGACCTGGACGAGGTGATGGCGCTCGCCGATCGGATCCAGGCCATCGTCGGCGGCAGGCTTTCGCCACCGATCTCAGCCGAAGAGGCTTCGGCGCGCAAACTCGGACTGATGATGGCAGGCGAATGGGAGAACGAGGTGACCCATGCGGTTTGAACGGCGGGAACACCGCCCGGTCGCGCTCGTCATCGCGACGCCGCTGATCGCGATCGCCGCGGCTCTCGCCATTGCGGGTGTCCTGATCGCCATTGCCGGCGCGCCGGTCCTCGAAGCTTATTGGCGCATTCTGGTGGGCGCTTTCGGCTCGCGCCTGTCGGCGACCGAGACGCTGACCCGAGCGACCCCCTTGATCCTCACCGGATTGGCCGCAGCCGTCGCCTTCCGCGCTCGGCTCTGGAACATTGGCGCGGAGGGGCAGCTCTATCTCGGCGCCATCGCCGCCGCCTGGGCGGGTTCGCATCTCTTCGGCTCCTGGCCTTCGATCGTGCAGATTCCGCTGCTGCTCCTCTTCGGCGCCGTCGCCGGCATGATCCTTCTGCTCGTGCCGCTTTGGCTGAGGCTGCGCTTCTCCGTCGACGAGGTCGTGACGACCCTGCTCCTCAATTTCGTCGCCGTGCTCTTTGTGTCGATGCTGATCGACACGGTCCTCAAGGATCCCACGGCCTTCGGCTGGCCCCAGTCGCAATCGGTATCCGATGCCGCCATGCTGCCGAAGCTGCTGGCCCGGTCGCGGCTCCATCTCGGCCTGGTGATTGCGATCGTGCTGGCGTTCGTCCTCGCCTTCGTCCAGTCGCGCACGGTGTTCGGCATGCAATCGCGCGCCGCCGGCATCAACCCGCAGGGGGCCGCCTTCGCCGGCGTGCCGCTCGGCAGGACCCTCGTGGCGGTCGCCTGCATCTCCGGCGGCCTTGCCGGCCTTGCCGGCGCGGTCGAGGTCATGGGCGTCCAGGGCTATGTCACGACCAACCTCTCGCCTGGCTACGGCTATTCCGGCATCGTGGTCGCCATGCTGGCCAATCTCAGCCCGCTCGGCGTCGTGCTGGCGGGACTGTTCACGGCGACCATGTTCGTCGGAGCGGACGGCATGAGCCGAAGCCTCGGCATTCCGAGCTACATCGCCGACGTGATCGTGGCGCTGTCGCTGCTGTCCATGCTGGTCGCCGTCTTCTTCACCCAATACGGGATCCGTCGATGAGCGCCATCCTCGACATCTTGGCCTCCGCCGGGCTCTGGGCGGCAGTGCTCCGGATCGCAACGCCGTTGATCCTCGGTACGCTCGGCGCCTTGTTGTGCGAGCGCTCGGGCGTGCTCAATCTCGGCATCGAGGGCATCATGACCTTCGGCGCGATGATCGGCTGGCTCGCCGTCTACAATGGCGCGGACCTCTGGACTGGCTTCCTGCTCGCTGCTCTGGCCGGTGGTGTTTTCGGGCTCCTGCATGCGGGCCTGACGGTCACGCTCGGACTGTCGCAGCATGTCGCCGGACTGGGCGTGACGCTGTTCGCGGCAAGCTTCAGCTATTACGTCTTTCGCCTCGCCGTGCCGGTCGCCGGAACGCCGCCGACCATCATCCCGTTCCAGCCGATCTCCATCCCCGGCCTCAGCGACCTTCCCGTGCTCGGCCCCGCTTTCTTCGCCCAGACGCCTCCGACCTATCTGGCGATCCTGCTCGCCCTCGTGCTGGCCTATGTCCTCTTCCGTACGCCGCTTGGCCTTGCGATCCGCATGACGGGCGAGAACCCGCATGCGGCCGAGGCGCAGGGGATCAACCCGATGGTCGTGCGCTACGGCGCCGTGATCGTCGGCAGCGCGCTGATGGGAATGGCCGGCGCCTTCCTGACGCTCGCGGCCTTCAACAGCTTCTTTCCGACCATGGTGCAGGGCCGCGGCTGGATCTGCATCGCCCTCGTCGTGTTCGCCTCCTGGCGACCGGAACGGGCGCTACTCGGCGCCTTGCTCTTCGCCTTCTTCGACGGCTTCCAGCTGCGTCTCCAGACGGCGCTGGGCGGAACCGTGCCTTATCAGCTATTCCTAATGATACCTTACATCCTGTCGATCGCGGCGCTCGCTATCATGGCGCGGCGTGCCCGCGTGCCGCAGGCCCTGATGCAACCCTATCGGCGTGGCGAGCGCTGAACGGAGAAAGCCAAGCATGTTCGACCTGATCCTCCGCAACGCCAACCTGCCCGATGGTCGCCAGGGCCTGGATATCGGCCTCTCCGACGGCAAGATCACCGCGATCGAGAGGCATCTCGAGGCATCGGCGAAAGAGGAGATCGATGCGACCGGCAGGCTGGCCAGCCCGCCCTTCTGTGATCCGCATTTCCACATGGACGCGACGCTTTCGCTCGGCCTGCCGCGCATGAACGTCTCCGGCACGCTGCTGGAAGGCATCGCGCTCTGGGGCGAGCTGCGGCCGCTTCTCACCAAGGAAGCGCTGGTCGAACGCGCGCTGCGCTACTGCGACCTCGCCGTCAGCCAGGGCCTGCTGTTCATCCGCAGCCATGTCGACACCTCCGATCCGAGGCTAGTCACGGCGGAAGCGCTGATCGAGGTCCGCGAGCGGGTGGCGCCCTACATCAATCTGCAGCTCGTGGCCTTCCCGCAGGACGGCTACTACCGCGCAGCGGATGGTGAGAAATCCCTGCAGCGCGCGCTCGACATGGGCCTCGACATCGTCGGCGGCATCCCGCATTTCGAGCGGACGATGGAGGATGGCCGCCGCTCGCTGGAGGCGCTCTGCCGCATCGCCGCCGAGCGCGGGCTTCCCGTCGACATCCATTGCGACGAGAGCGATGACCCGATGTCGCGCCATATCGAGACGCTGGCAGCCGAGACCGTGCGCCACGGCCTGCAGGGACGGGTGGCGGGATCGCACCTGACATCCATGCACTCGATGGACAACTACTACGTCTCGAAGCTTATTCCGCTGATGGCCGAGGCCGAGATCAACGTGATCCCCAATCCGCTGATCAACATCATGCTGCAGGGGCGCCACGATACCTATCCGAAGCGCCGCGGCATGACCCGCGTGCGCGAGCTGATGGATGCGGGGCTCAACGTCTCCTTCGGCCAGGACTGCACCATGGATCCCTGGTACTCGATGGGCTCCGCCGACATGCTGGAAGTCGGCCACATGGCCATCCATGTCGCGCAGATGGGCGGCATCGAGGACAAGAAGAAGATCTTTGAGGCGCTGACGGTCAACTCGGCCAAGACCATGGGGCTCGAAGGCTACGGGCTGGAGGTCGGCTGCAACGCCGATCTCATCGTGCTGCAGGCCGCCGATGTCGTCGAGGCGCTCCGGCTCAAGCCGACGCGACTTTGGGTCGTGAAGGGCGGCAAGGTGATTTCCCGAAGCGCGCCGCGCATCGGCGAGCTCTTCCTTGAGGGTCGACCGACGAAAATCGATCCCGGTCTGGACTACCTGCCGGCGCGCTGAGCGCGCCGTTCACAGGCCCAACGGCTCCATCCTGCGTCCATCGTCCAGCCACGTTGACGGATCGACGGGCGCAGTACACCTTCGCGACGACCCGATTCAGGCGCCCGACAGGAGGTCGGCCGAAACATTCGCGAGATCATGCAGGACCAGCGAGCCACCACCAGCAAAGAAGGCCCCTCCGGCAAAGCTCTCGATGCGAATGTGGACCTGATCGCAGTGGTCGTGGCGATGACGGATCACGGGCCGAGCGTCCTCACCGTCGGCCAGGCCAATGCCCTGCCCTCCGGGCCTTTCGAACTCGGCCATCGCTCGCTTCAATTCGGTCTCCGAACCTGGGTGGAACACCAGACCGGCCATCAGCTCGGCTATATCGAGCAGCTCTACACCTTCGCCGACCGCGACCGGATCGGCGAGCAGCGCCAGCAGCGGGTGATCTCGATCAGCTATCTGGCCCTGACGCGCGCCGAGAGCGCCGACGCATCGGGCAAGCGCGCCTGGCGGTGCTGGTATGACTACTTCCCCTGGGAAGACCATCGCTCCGGGATTCCGCCCATCCTTGCCAACATTCTGCAACCGCGCCTGCTGGCCTGGGCGGACGGCGCGGAGCTGGACGCGGAGAGGCGCGAACGCCAGCGTCGAGCCGCGATCGTCTTCGGCATGGATGGTCACGACTGGAATGAAGAGCTCGTCCTGCAGCGCTACGAACTGCTCTATGAGGCAGGCCTGATCGAAGAGGCGATGCGCGGAACGGAGCGGAGCGCTTCCTCGCCGATACCCGGGGTCCCGATGATCGCCGATCATCGCCGAATCCTGGCGACCGGGATCGCGCGGCTGCGTTCCAAGATCAAATACCGGCCTGTCGTGTTCGAGCTGATGCCGCCCGTCTTCACCCTCCTCCAGTTGCAGCGCGCCGTGGAAGCGCTCTCCGGAAGGCTGGTCCACAAGCCGAACTTCCGCCGCCTCATCGAGCAGCAGGATCTGGTCGAGGAAGCCGGAGGGACGACCGCCGACACGGTCGGGCGGCCGGCGAAGCTGTTCCGCTTCCGCCACGCCGTCCTCGACGAGCGGGTTGCCGCGGGCACGAAATTGCCACTCCCGCGCGCTTGACGGGACTTATTCTCAAAGTAAGTATATATCGAAATTATACTCTCTTTGAGAATAATGGAGGCGCCGATGCCTGTCTCGCTCCCCACCGCCGCATCGCTCTATGATCGCGTGCGACGGGTCATTCCGCCGGTGGAATGGCCTGCTTTCACCGACGACATCGACGCCATCCTGGCGCTGAAGCGCGAGCGCAACGCCGTCATCCTCGCGCATAATTACCAGACGCCCGAGATCTTCCATTGCGTGGCCGACATCGTCGGCGACAGCCTGGCGCTGGCGCGCAAGGCGATGACGGTCGACGCCGACGTCATCGTGCTCGCCGGCGTGCATTTCATGGCCGAGACGGCCAAGCTCCTCAATCCCGGCAAGACGGTGCTCATTCCGGATCAGGACGCCGGCTGTTCGCTGGCGGAATCCATCACGGCTTCGGACGTGCGCCTGATGCGGCAGCGTTATCCCGGCGTGCCGATCGTCACCTACGTGAACACCTCCGCCGCGGTGAAGGCTGAGTCCGACGTCTGCTGCACGTCCGGCAATGCGCTGGCAGTGGTGGAATCGCTCGGCGTGCCGCGCGTCATCATGCTGCCGGACGAATATCTGGCCCAGAACATCGCGGCGCAGACGAAGGTCGAGATCATCGCCTGGAAGGGGCACTGCGAGGTGCATGAGCGCTTCACGCCCGCCGACATCCACGAGCTGCGCGAGGCGCATCCCGGCGTCACCGTGCTCGCCCATCCCGAGTGTCCGCCGGAGGTTGTCGCAGTAGCAGATTTCGCCGGCTCGACCGCGGCGATGTCCGACTATGTCGGCAGGCATAAGCCGGCGCGCGTCGTGCTGGTGACCGAATGCTCGATGAGCGACAACGTCGCCGTCGAGCATCCCGACGTCGATTTCGTGCGGCCCTGCAATCTCTGCCCGCACATGAAGCGCATCACGCTCGCCAACATCCGCACGGCGCTCGAGGAGAACCGCCACGCCGTCGAGATCGATCCCGGCGTCGCCGATCGCGCGCGCCGGGCCGTGGAACGGATGCTCGCGATATGACCGCGCGCGACCTCCATGGCCGGCCGGTCATCATCGGCGGCGGTATCGCGGGGCTGATGACGGCGCTGCATCTGGCCCCGGAACCGGTCGTCCTCATCACAAGCTCGCCCTTGGAGGGGCCCTCCTCCAGCATCCTCGCCCAGGGCGGCGTTGCCGCGAGCCTCGCCCGCGACGACAGCCCGGACCTGCATCTCGCCGATACGCTGGCGGCCGGCGACGGGCTCTGCGACGAGGCGGCGGTAAAGCGCGTCGTCGAAGCGGCGCCGCAGGCGATCGACCATCTAGCGCGGCTCGGCGTCGCCTTCGACCGCGCCCCCGACGGCGCGTTTCGGCTCGGGCTCGAAGCCGCGCATTCGCGTCGGCGGATCGTCCACGCCGGTGGCGACAGCACCGGCCGCGAGTTGGTCCGCGCGCTCGTTGCGGGGGTTAGACGAACACCCTCGATCGCGGTTCTCGAAGGCGTCGACGTGCGGCGCCTGCTCGTCGAGGACGGCGAGATCACCGGCGTGCTCGCCGTCGGCAACAACGAGGCGATCTCGCTTTCGACCGGCCGCGTGGTGCTTGCGACCGGCGGCATAGGCGGCCTTTTCGACCATACGACCAACCCGCTCGGCTCGTTTGGGCAGGGTCTGGCGCTTGCCGCGCGCGCCGGCGCGGAACTGGCCGATCTCGAATTCGTCCAGTTCCACCCGACCGCGCTCGACGGTCCGAGGCGTCCGATGCCGTTGGTCAGCGAAGCGGTGCGCGGCGAAGGCGCGGTTCTCGTCGACGAACGCGGCCGGCGCTTCCTCGCCGACACGCCGGGCGCAGAACTCGCGCCGCGCGACGTCGTGGCGCGTGGCGTGTGGCGCCAGCTCGCCGCCGGGCATCGCGTGTTCCTCGACACACGCCAGTGTCTCGGGCCGCGATTTGCCGAGCGCTTCCCGGCGATCGCCCGGCTCTGCCGCGACGCCGGCATCGATCCCGCCGTCGAGCCGATCCCCGTGCGTCCCGCCGCCCATTATCACATGGGCGGCGTGGCGGTGGACGCCGACGGCCGCAGCTCGCTGCGCGGCCTCTGGGCCTGCGGCGAGGTCGCCCGCACCGGGCTGCATGGGGCCAACCGCCTCGCCAGCAACTCGCTCATCGAGGCGGCGACATCAGCCGCATGGACCGCCGCGAGCGTTGCCGCAGCGTCGCCGGGCGCGTCGAGACGGCCGATGCCAGCGATCGTGCCGGCGCGACCCGACGTCTCGCGGATCCGCCCGATCGCCTCGCAAGCGCTCGGCATCGAGCGGGACGGCGAGACGCTGCGCGAGGCCGCGAGGCTTCTGACGCCGCTCGCCACCGGTGACGATGCCACGTCGGACCCCGCCCTGGTCGCGCTGATGATCACCGTTGCCGCCCTGCGTCGCGAGGAGAGCCGGGGCTCGCACCTCCGCACCGATTTCCCCGGGCGCGATGCAGAGCCGCGATCGCCGCGACTGACGATCGACGAGACATTCCAGGCCGCGGCAGCCCTTGCCGACACCCCATCCGCCGCCGAGGCGCGGCTCGACCGGAGCGCTTGACCATGCCCCTGAACCCGCTGCCGCGCGTGATGATCGAGCCGGTGGTGCGCGCCGCCCTGCTGGAGGATCTCGGACGCGCCGGCGATCTCACCAGCGATGCGATCGTGCCGGCGGATGCGACCGCGACGATGGTGCTCGCGACGCGTCAGCCGGGCGTGCTCGCCGGCCTCGACGTCGCCGCCCTCGCCTTCGAGCTGATCGACCAGAGGATCGAGGTCATCGTGGCCAAGCCTGACGGCTCCCCCCTCTCGGCCGGCGACGTCGTCGCGACGGTGCGCGGACCGGCCCGCGCCCTGCTCACCGCCGAGCGGACGGCGCTCAACTTCCTCTGCCATCTGAGCGGCATCGCCACCCATACCGCGACGGTGGTCGAGGCCGTCCGGGGCCACAAGGCCAGTATCGTTTGCACGCGCAAGACCACGCCGGGCCTGCGGGCGCTGGAGAAATACGCCGTGCGCGCCGGCGGCGGCGGCAATCATCGCTTCGGCCTCGACGACGCCGTGCTCATCAAGGACAACCACATCGCGATCTCGGGCGATATCCGCACCGCCATCGAACGGGCGCGCGCCGGCGTCGGCCACATGGTCCGGATCGAGGTAGAGGTCGATACGCTGGAGCAGCTCGACCTGGCGCTCGCAGCCGGCGTCGACGCCGTCCTGCTCGACAACATGTCCGTCGCGCAACTGACCGAGGCGGTGGCGAGGGTCAACGGCCGCGCGATCACCGAGGCGTCCGGCCGCGTCACGGCGCAGACGGCCCCGGCCGTCGCGGCGACCGGCGTCGACCTGATTTCCGTCGGCTGGATCACCCATAGCGCGCCAATCCTGGATATCGGGCTGGATTACCCATAGAAGACAGCCTTCGATCCACGCGCCAGCAGGTTGGCAGACAGTATGGCCATGCTCGACCGTTATGAGACCAGCCTGCGCGGGCTGGCCCGCAAGGACCGATTGCGGACGCTCCGCGACCGCTCCGGCGCCGATTTCGCCTCCAACGACTATCTTGGCCTGGCGCGATCGACACGCATGGCGGAGGCGGTCGCGGCGGCGCTGGCGGCCGGCACCCCGGTCGGGGCGACCGGCTCGCGGCTGCTGCGCGGCAACGATCCCGAGCACGAGGCGCTGGAAGCCAAGGCGGCCGGCTTCTTCGGCGCCGAGCGGGCGCTGTTCTTCGGCGGCGGCTATGTCGCCAATTTCGCGGTGCTGACGACCCTGCCGCAGAAGGGCGATCTGGTCGTGCTGGACGAGCTCATCCATGCCAGCGCGCATGAGGGAGCGCGGGCCGGCCGGGCCGAGGCGACGGACGTCGCGCACAACGATGCGAACGCCGTCGACGATGCGATCCAGGACTGGCGCGCGCGGGGCGGCGCCGGCCAGGCTTGGATCGTGGTCGAGAGCCTCTACAGCATGGACGGCGACCGGGCTCCGCTCGGCGAACTCGCCGAGGTGGCGGACCGCCACGACGCCCTCCTTTTCGTCGACGAGGCGCATGCCACCGGCGTCTATGGCCCGGGCGGGCGCGGCCTCGCGCTTGACCTCGAAGGCCGCGACAATGTCGTGGTGCTGCATACCTGCGGCAAGGCGCTCGGCGCCTCCGGCGCGCTGGTCACCGCGCCCGCGATCCTTTGCGACTATCTGGTCAACCGCTGCCGGCCCTTCATCTATGCCACCGCGCCCTCGCCTCTGATGGCGGTGGCGGCGGCGACCGCCCTCGACATCGTCGCCGACGAGCCGGATCGCCGCGAGCGGCTGGCGGGGCTGGTCGCGCTCTCCGGCAAACGGGCCGAGGACCTCGGCCTGCCCGCGAGCGGCTCGCAGATCCTGCCGATCCTCGTGGGCGGCAATGCCCGCGCCATGGCGCTGGCGCAGGCGCTGCAGTCGCGCGGGTTCGACGTGCGCGGTATCCGCCCGCCAACTGTGCCCGAGGGGACGGCAAGGCTGCGCATTTCGCTGACGCTGAATGTCGGGGAGGACGACGTCTCGGCCCTGTTCGATGCTCTTGCCGAAGAATGGGAACGCCCGCGGTGACGGCGCCAATCGTGCTGACCGGCACACACGGTCCACGGGCCGACTTCATGGAGATCCAGTGATGAGCCGCTCCGCCGTCTGGCATCCGTTCACCCAGCATGCCATCGAGCCGGCGCCGCCGATGATCGCGCGCACCGAGGGCGCCTATGTCGAGACGCAGGACGGCAAGCGTCTGCTCGACGCGATCTCGTCCTGGTGGGTCATCACGCACGGCCACCGTCACCCGAGGATCCAGGAAGCCATCCGGCACACGACCGAGACGCTCGATCAGGTGATCTTCGCCGGCCTCAGCCACGAGCCGGCCGAACGACTGGCTTCGGCGCTGGTCGAGATGGCGCCGGCGGGCCTCGACTGGGTCTTCTATTCCGACAGCGGCTCTACCAGCGTCGAAGTCGCGCTCAAGATGGCGCTCGGCTTTCACCGGCACAACGGCGCGCCTCGGTCGCGCATCGTCGTCATGGAGCACGGCTATCACGGCGACACCATCGGCACGATGAGCGTCGGCGCGCGCGGCGTCTTCAACGTCGCCTATGAGCCGCTGCTGTTTCAGGTCGACACCATCCCCTTCCCGGCCGCGAGCCAGGAGCAGGAAACGCTCGACGCCTTCGAAAGGCTGGCGCGCGACCGCGGCGTCGCCGCGCTGATCGTCGAGCCGCTCGTGCTCGGTGCCGGCGGCATGAAGATGTATCCGGCCTCGGTCCTCGCCGAACTGAAGCGCATTGCCGAGAGCTCGGGGACGCTGCTCATCGCCGACGAGGTGATGACCGGCTGGGGCCGCTGCGGCACCCTGTTTGCCTGCGAGCAGGCGGGGGTCGCGCCCGATATCCTGTGCACGTCCAAGGGCCTGACGGGCGGTTCGCTGCCGCTCGCGGCGACGCTTGCCACCGACGCGATCTTCCGCGCGCACTATTCCAGCGACCGGGCCAGGACCTTCTTCCATTCGAGCTCGTACACGGCGAACCCGATCGCCTGCGCCGCCGCGCTCGCCAATGTCGAGATCTGGAACGACGAGCCCGTGGCGGAGCGCGTGGCCGCGCTGGCGCGGATGCAGGCGGAGCGGGTTGCCCGGTTCGACGGAGATCCGCGCTTCGAGAACATCCGCACGACCGGCACCATCGCCGCGCTCGACCTCCGCGTCGGCAGCGCCGGCTATCTGGCCGAGGTCGGCCCAGCGCTGCGCAGCTTCTTCCTCGAGCGCGGATTGCTGATGCGGCCGCTCGGCAATGTCCTCTACGTGCTGCCGCCCTATTGCGTGACATCGGGCGAGCTCGACCGTCTCTATAACGCCATCGACGAGGCGGCCGGGCTCGCGGGCGACGAGCGATGAACCGCACGGCGCGGATCATCGGCCTCGGACATCACGTACCGGCGCGCAGAGTCGAAAATGCCGAGATCGAGGCCAATTTCGGGATGGAGGCTGGCTGGATCGAGCGACGCACCGGCATCCGCTCGCGCTTCTGGGCGGAGCCCGGCGACACGCTTTCCGGATTAGCGACCGAGGCCGGCGACATGGCGCTCAAGGCCGCCGGCATCGATCGCAGGGACGTCGGCCTGCTGCTGCTCGCCACGTCGACGCCGGATCATCTGCTGCCGCCGAGCGCGCCGCTGGTGGCGCACAAGCTCGGCCTCGAAAGGGCCGGCGGCGTCGACCTCGCGGGCGCCTGCGCGGGCTTCCTCTACGCCATGAGCTTCGCCGACGGCTTCGTGCGCCTGCACGGCAAGCCGGCCATCATCATCGCCGCCAACCTGTTGAGCCGCCGGATCCATCCGACCGAGCGGGCGAGCGCCGTGCTGTTCGCCGATGCCGCCGGCGCCGTGGTGCTGGCGCCGTCCGACGATCCCGGCCACGGCATTCTCGGCGCTTCCTTCGCCTCTGACGGATCCGCCTATGGCCTGATCCAGATCCCGGCCGGCGGCAGCAACCGTCCCTTCGCGGAAGAGACCGATATCCTGGAGACCCGCATGACGATCGCGAACGGCCGCGACGTCTTCGCCAGGGCAGTGGAGATGATGCGCGGCTGTTCCTTGGAGGCTCTGGAGGCGGCCGGCCTTTCGGCGTCGGACATTGCCCGTTTCGTGCCGCATCAGGCGAACGCCCGCATCTTCGACGCCGTCGGCAAGTCGCTCGGCATCGACGATGCACGCATCGTCAAGACCATCGCCGACTATGGCAATTCGTCGGCCGCGACGATCCCCCTGTCCCTGTCGGTCGCCCACAACGCCGATCCCTTCCGGCGCCACGAGAAACTGCTGCTGGCCGCCGCCGGTGCCGGCCTGACCGGCGGGGCACTTGTGGTCGGCTTCTAGATCGGCCTCCGCGCGCCCGGAAGCGCGACTAAGCGTCAGCTGTGCGGCCAAGGGACCGTCTTGCCCGGGCTTCCCGGATATCTTCCAAATAATGAAATGCCCTGCCGATATTCGAGAATACCCTGCCGCGATTTCCTCGCTTCGCGAAGACGTCATTCTAATTCGCGCCGCAGGATAGGGACCGAATTCTTTGCATATTCTGGAACAGAATGTGACTATTTGGAACAAAATCAATTCGGGTCAACGGGGCGGATTTGGGCATGGAGCCGGTTCTCAAGGGCATTTCTCGACGCAGGCTGCTTCTGTCGTCGGCGGCGATAGCCGGCAGCGTCGCGGTTCTCGGAAGTTCCGGAAATGCCTCCGCAGCGGCGTCCCGCGTGCTGCGCCTCGCCTCGGGAGAATCTGACGGGCCGACCGGCACCATGGATCCCGCCTTCAACAAGATCGACGCGGATGCCGCTCGCATCTCGCTCGTCTATGAGCGTCTGATCATCCTCGACAAGAACTTCGAACCGCAGCCGCAACTGGCGCAATCCTGGTCAAGCAACGAGAAGGGCGATGTCTGGACGATCGAGCTGAAGCCCGGAATTTCCTTCCACAACGGCAAGCCGCTCACCGCCGCCGACGTGGTCTACACCTATCGCCGCCTGATCGATCCGAAGACCGCCTCGCCCGTCGCCACCACCTTCGGCGAGCTGACGCCCGAAGGCATCGAGGCCGTCGACGACAAGACGGTGCGCTTCACCCTGAAGAGCCCCGTCGTCGAGTTCCCCTCGCTGATCGCCAACCGGTTCACCTACATCGTGCCGGAAGGCTCGACCGCCGAGGAACTGCGCACGCGCGGCCAGGGCACCGGCCCCTTCAAGGTGCAGGAATTCGTTCCCGGCCGCGAGCCGAGCGTCTTCGTCAGGAACGAAGCCTATTGGCGCGAGGGCCTGCCGAAGGTGGACCGGGTGGAGTTGCGGGCCATTGCGGACACGTCCGCGCGCCTGTCGGCGCTGCTGACCGGGCAGATCGACCTTTCCTGGGATGTGCCGCGCGTCGGTCTGCAGGCGCTTCAGGCCGCGCCCAACCTGACCGTGGTGACCGTTCCGTCGCCCTATGTGATGTCGCTGACCCTGATGGTCGACGTGCCGCCCTTCAACGACGTGCGGGTACGTCAGGCGATGAAGCTGGTCGTGGACCGCCAGCGCATGATCGATCTGGTTCTCGGCGGACTGGGGAAACCGGCTTCCGACCAGCCGGTCGCCTCCTGGGTTCAGTACGGGCTTGACGAGCCCGCTCCGGCCCGCGACGTGGCGAAGGCCAAGCAATTGCTCGCCGAAGCCGGACATCCCGACGGCATCGACGTCGAGCTCTACACCTCCGAGGCGACCGCCGGCTTCCTGGAGATGGCCGCGCTCTACCAGGCGATGGCGGCCGAGGCCGGCATACGCGTCGCGATCAACAAGGTCCCCGGCGACGGCTATTTCGCCAATGTCTGGCGCAAGGTGCCCTTCCTCTGCACCTCCAAGGGCGCGCGCAACGCTGACGAAGCCCTGTCGCAGTTTTACCTGTCGAATGCCGCCTGGAACGACACGCATTGGAAGAGCGAGGAATTCGACGGCCTGATCGCCGAAGCGCGCCAGACGCTCGATACGGCCAAGCGCGCCGAGCTCTATCGCAAGGCCCAGCGCCTTCTGCGCGATGATGGCGGCGTGATCGTGCCGATGTTCGCCAATTCCGTCGGCGCCCATCGCAAGGACCTGACCGGCTTCGAGATCCATCCCCAGAAGAACGCCCAGGACTTCTCGCAGATCTCGATCGGCGGCTGAGCATGTCGGCTGGCACATGACGCGTCACATCGCGATCCAGGCTGCGCTGTCGCTGCTCAGCCTGCTGCTCGTCTCGATCCTCGTCTTCTGGCTGGTGGACCTGCTCCCCGGCGACGCGGCCGAGCGCGTGCTCGGCCAGGATGCGACGACCGAGGGCTTGGCCGTGCTCCGGGAGCAGTTCGGCCTCAACCATTCGGCGCTCGCCCGCTACCTGGCCTGGATCAGCGGCCTGCTCCGAGGCGATCTCGGCACCTCCATGATCGCGGGTCAGCCGGTCGCCAACTATGTCGCGGGCCGCGTCCAGAACTCCGCCATTCTGGCCGCGTTCGCGCTGGTTCTCTATGTGCCGGTCAGTCTGGCTCTGGCGCTTTTGACCGCCGTCTATCGCGGCACGGCCGTCGACGTCGGGCTCACGGTCTTCGTGCTCCTCGGCATGTGCATCCCGGAATTCGTCATCGCGATCTTTCTGGTCTCCCTGTTCGCCGTGACGCTGAACCTGTTCCCGGCGCTCGCCCTTCTCGATACGGCCCAGGGTTTCGGCGACCTCGTCCGGATGCTTTTCCTGCCGGTTCTGACGCTGACGGCGGCGATGTCGGCCTATTCGGTGCGGCTGATGCGCGAGAGCCTGATCCAGATCCTCGATTCCGACTACATCCAGCTGGCGCGCCTCAAGGGGCTGCCCAACTGGCGGATCATGGGCTGGCACGCGCTGCCGAACGCGCTCGGACCGGCTCTCAATGTGCTGGCGCTCAACATCGCCTGGCTGATCGGCAGCATCGTGCTCGTCGAGACCGTCTTCAATTTCGACGGGCTCGGACGGCTGCTGGTCAATTCCATCCGCTACAAGGACACGCCCGTCATCCAGGCGATCGTCATGCTGCTCTGCGCGGTCTACGTGCTCGCCAACCTCCTGGCGGACGTGTCGATCATGGCGCTCAACCCGAAGCTGCGGACGCGCCGATGAGCAGCGCATTCCTGCCATCGGGAGCGAGCTGGTTCGGCACTATGCTGCGGGAGCTCAGGTCGATCGAGCCGCCGGCGCTGGTCGCCGCCTTCATCGTTCTCGCCTATGTGGTCGTCGCGCTCACCGCGCCGCTCTGGGCGCCCT
The DNA here is from genome assembly GCF_016629525.1 of Kaistia sp. 32K. Taxonomy (GTDB): domain Bacteria; phylum Pseudomonadota; class Alphaproteobacteria; order Rhizobiales; family Kaistiaceae; genus Kaistia. Next base: position 1,056,528 of record NZ_AP024269.1, on the reverse strand, counting down.
ACGATCCCTCCGCCGTGATGGTGGGGATGCCGCTCGCGCCGCCCGGTGCCGACCATCTTCTCGGCACCGACTCGCTCGGGCGCGACGTGTTCAGCCGCGTCGTGCTCGGCAGCCGGCCGGTACTGATCATGTCGATCTCCGCCGCCCTGCTCGCCGTTTCGATCGGGGCAACCCTCGGTCTCTTCGCGGCCTATCTCGGCGGATGGTTCGACCAGTTGCTCATGCGCGGGCTCGATGCGCTGATCAGCGTGCCGACGCTCATTCTGGGCATGCTCATCCTGAGCGCTGCGGGAAACACGGCCGTGCTCGTGGTTGTCACCGTGGCGTTCATCAACGTGCCGCGCATCGCCCGCGTCGTGCGAGCCGCGACGCTGGCCATCGTCTCGGAGGACTACATCACTTCCGCCGTTACGCGCGGCGTCCCGCCGTTCTCCATGGTCTTCGTCGAGCTGCTTCCGAACGTGCTTGGCACGATCCTGGTCGAGTTCGCGGTCCGCTCCGGCTTCATCATCGTCTTCATCGGCGCGCTCGGCTTCCTGGGCTTCGGCGCGCCGCCGCCGACGCCGGAATGGGGCGTGATGATCAATGAGGGCCGCAGCACCATCAGCGTATCGCTCTGGCCGGTGCTGGCGCCGGCCGCGGCGATGGCAATCCTCGTCGTCTCCCTGAACCTGGTGACCGACGCGATCGCCGGCCGGATCGGCACCGGCCTCTCCTCGAGGCCACGCGTGTGACCCAGGATCGTTCGTTGTTGCAGGTGGACGGCCTCGCCGTCGACTACGGGTCGAAGTCGCGCTGGTCGAACGCGGTGACCGGCGTGAGCTTCGAGATCCGGCGCGGCGAGATCCTCGGGCTCGCGGGCGAGTCCGGCTCGGGCAAGTCGACCGTCGGCTACGCGCTGCTCGCCTATCTGCGCGCGGGAAGCCGTATCCGCGCCGGTCGCGTAACCTTCGCGGGCCGGAACATTCTCGACCTTCCGCCTTCCGAGCTGCGCGCCCTGCGCGGCAGGGAGATCGGCTTCGTCCCGCAGAACCCCACCACCAGCCTCTCTCCGGCGATGTCGGTCGGGCGCCAGGTGGCGGAAGTTCTGCGCTTTCATGGCATTCGTCCGCCGAACGGCGTGCAGGCCCGCGTCGTGGAGCTTCTCGACTCCGTCGGCCTACCGGATCCCGCCGTGATCGCCGAGCGGTTTCCGCACCAGTTGAGCGGCGGCCAGCAGCAGCGCGTCGTCATCGCCATGGCGATCGCCTGCGAGCCCAGCCTGATCATCCTCGACGAGCCGACGACCGGCCTCGACGTCACGACGCAGGCGCGGATCCTCCGCCTGCTCGCCGATCTGCGCACGCGGATCGGTTCGGCCCTCCTCTACATCAGCCATGATCTCGGCGCGCTCTTCAGCCTCTGCGACCGCGTCGGCATCATGTATGCGGGCGAACTGGTCGAGATCGGCACGAGCGAACAGCTTCTGAACGGAGCGCGAAGCCCCTATACGCGCGGGCTGATGGCGTCGGTACCGCGCCTCGACCGTCCGCCGGACAGGCGCGCGGCGCTGAAAGGCATCTTGCGGCGCGACGCGCTGGGCGAAGGCTGCCGGTTCGCGCCGCGCTGCCCCTCCGCAGTCGATGCCTGCGCAGCGATCGTCCAGCACCTCGAGACCGTAGCGCCGGACCATTCGGTCGCCTGCTCCCGCTGGCGCGAGCTTGGAGCGAGCGCATGAGCGCAGAAGCGGAACCACTGCTTGCCCTGTGCGGCGTCGAGATCGCCTATCCGGGCCGCGGCTGGCTCGCGGCGCTCGGCCGGCGCGAGCCAGCGGCCTCCGTGCGCGACATCTCCTTCGACCTGGTCAGAGGCGAGACGCTGGCGCTGGTGGGTGAAAGCGGCAGCGGCAAGTCGACGATCGCCCGCGCCATCAGCGGCCTTGTGACGGCCCGCAAGGGAACGATCCGATTTGGCGGGCGGGACATCAACATCCCGATCGAGAGGCGAAGCCAGGATCTCAAGCGCGACATCCAGATCGTATTCCAGAATCCGGACGCTTCCTTGAACCCCCGGCATTCGGTCGGCTTCATCCTCAGCCGGGCGATCCGGGCCTTCCACCGTCTCGATAGCGCGACCGTGCGTTCGAAAGTCGATGCGCTGCTCGCCGACGTGCGTTTGAGCGGTGACTATGCATCGCGCTACCCGCGCCAGCTATCGGGCGGCGAGCGCCAGCGCGTGGCGATCGCGCGCGCGCTGGCGGCTCAGCCGAAGGTTCTCGTCTGCGACGAAATCCTGTCGGCGCTCGATGTCTCCGTGCAGGCGGAAATCATCGAATTGCTGCGCTCGCTGCAACGCGACCAGGGCATCGCGATCCTCTTCATTTCGCACGATCTCGCCGTGGTGCGGTGGCTGGCGGACCGCGTCGCCGTCCTGCGGCATGGCGCGCTCTGCGAGATCGGCGCGACGGAAGACGTCTACGCGCCGCCCTTCCACCCCTACACGAAACAGCTGCTGGACGCGGTGCCGCATATGGGTCGCCAAACGGCCTGACCAATCGCGGAGAGAAAGGTGGCCGCCCCGGGAGTTGGGCGGCCACGGAGAGGCTACATGCAGCCGGCGACGTATTCGTACTTGTCGGCGAGTTCCGGCTGGTCGGCGCCGATGGCGACGATCTCGGCCATGGTGACCGGCTCGACGGCCTGGCCGGCGATCAGCTTCGCGGCGATGTCCATCGCGACGGCGCCCTGCTGGCTCGGGCTCTGGGCGATCAGGCCCTGCAGCTCTCCGTTCTTCAGCGCGGCGACCTCGGCGCTGGCGGCGTCATAGGCCACCATCTTCACCTTGCCGACCGCGCCGGCCTGGCGGAGGCCCGTGATCGCGCCGATTGCGCCCTGGTCGTTGGTCGAGAACACGCCGGCGAGGTCCGGATGCGCGGAGAGCGTCGAGGTGACGATCTCGGCGGCGCGCTGCGGATCGTTCGACTGGTACTGCGGGCCGAGATACTGGATGTCCGGATACTTCGCGGCGAGCGTCGCGGCGAAGCCGGCCTCGCGCGCGTCCTGGGCCAGCGAGCCCGGCGGCTGGGTGATCACAAGCACCTTGCCCTTCTTGCCGATCAGCGCCGCCAGCGCGTCGGCCGCCATGCCGCCGCCGGCCTTGTTGTCGGTCAGAACCTGGGTCTTCAGGATCGAGGGGTCGGAGATGGTCTGGTCGACCGTGATCACCTGCGTGCCGCGCCCGGCCAGCTCACGCATCGGCGGGATCAGCGCCTGCATGTCGGTCGGCACGATGGCGGCGACCTTGGGGGCGCTCGCCGTCACGGCGTTGACCACCGGAATCTGCGCGTCGGCGGCGAACTGGTCGGCCGCCGAGACCGTGAGAGACAGGCCGAGTTCCTTGGCGCGGGCCTGCGCGCCGCACTGCATGGCCTGGTAGAACGGGCTACCGCTCGAGCCGAGCACGAGGGCCACGGTGTTGGCATCCTGGGCGAAGGCGCCTGAGGCCGAGAGCGAGGTCAGCACGAGGCCTACCGCCGCCGAAACGATCGTCTTTGTCATTGTTTATTCCCCTTTGGTATTGCGGAGCGTGCGTGGCGCTAGCCCCGTTTGCGAAGCCGTCGCTTCAGTTGGTCGATCCAGACGGCGAGGATCAGCACGCCACCCATGGCGACCGTCTGCCAGAACGGCGGAATGCCGAGGATGACGAAGCCATTGAGCAGGATGATGGGAATGAAGACGCCCACGACCGTGCCGAACACGCTGCCGACGCCGCCGAAAAGGCTGGTGCCGCCGAGCACCACCGCCGAGATGGTGGCGAGGTTGTCCATGGCGTGGCCATTGATGGTGGTGGTCGAGAAGCGGGCGTTGGACATGACGGCGGCGATGCCGGCCATGAGCCCCGAGATCGCGTAGACCTGGATCAGCCGCGCCGTCGTCGGGATGCCGCTGCGGCGGCTCGCCTCGGCGTTGGAGCCGACCGCGAAGACATGCATGCCGAAGCGGGTCAGGTGCAGCACGATGCCGGCGATGATGACGGTGACGGCGGCGATCACGACCAGCACCGGGATGCCGAGGATGCGGCCGGAGCCGACATGGGTGACCAGCAGTTCCGGCATGGCGCGGACGTCGACGCCGCCGGACAGGATCTGCGCCCCGCCGAGCGCCATGCCCATGGTGCCGAGCGTGACGATGAGCGGCGGGATCTTGGTCACGGCGATCAGGATGCCGTTGAAGGCGCCCCAGGCAGCGCCGACCAGCAGCGCCGCGACCGTGCCGATCGCGATGATGTCCCAGCCGGCGGCGGTGGTGCCGTAAGTGGTGCCGCCGGCGCCGGAAAGGAGCAGCATCAGCTTGGCCGAGACGACCGAGGCGAAGACCAGCACCGAGCCGACCGAGAGGTCGATGCCCGACGTGATCACGACATAGGTCTGGCCGACGGCCAGCACCAGCAGGATGGCCGCGTTGATGAAGAGCTGCTGCACATTGTAGCCGGAGCCGAACTGGGCCGGCTTCAGCACCAGGAAGATCGCGATCAGGGCCAGCAGCAGGAGGAAGATCCAGCCGCCGGCGACCAGCCGCAGCAGGCGGTCCTCCGTGGTCTCGACGGGGGAGATGGCGAGTTCGTTGCTCATGCTGCCAGCTCCTTGGCTTGCCCGCTGGTCATTTCGCGCACCAGGTCCTCGACGCTCGCCTCGGCGGCGCGGAGGTCGGCGACCGTCTGGCCGAGGCGCAGCACGTGCACGCGGTCGGCGACCTCCAGAACCTGGGGCATGTTGTGGCTGATCAGGACGACGGAGGTTCCGGCGTCGCGGACGCGGCGGCAGAGGTCGAGCACGCGCTGCGTCTGGACCACGCCGAGCGCGGCGGTCGGCTCGTCGAGGATGACGAGCTTGCTCGCCCACATCGCCGCGCGGGCGATGGCGACGGATTGCTGCTGGCCACCCGAGAGCGAGGCGATCGACACGCGCTGCGACTTCAGCTGGACGCCGAGCTTGGCGAACTGGTCGACCGCCTGACGCTGCATGGTGCGACGGTCGAGGAAGCCGAGTTTGCCGAGAAGGCCGCTGCGGGTGAGCTCCCGGCCGAGGAAGAGATTGTCGGCCGGCGTCAGGTCGGGGGCGAGCGCCAGGTCCTGGTAGACCGTGGCGATGCCGCATGCCTGCGCGTCGAGCGGCGAGGTGAAGGTCACCGCCCTTCCCTCGACCCGGAGCGTGCCCTCGTCCGGCCTGTCGGCGCCGGAGAGGATCTTGACGAGGGTCGACTTGCCAGCGCCGTTGTCGCCGATCAGCGCGACGATCTCGCCCGGCATGACCCGGAAATCGGCGCCTTTCAGGGCCTGCACATGGCCGAATGTGCGCCGGATGCCGGTCGCTTCCAGCAGCGGCGCGCTCATGTGCCCGTTTCCAGGCCGATATTGTTCGAGAAGGCGTAGAACTCGTTGTAGCGCGCTGCGCAGAGCGCCTGCCAATGGTTGAACGCCTCGGTGGTGCCGGCGAACTTCCAGATCTCGACTTCCTGGAAGTCGTGCTGGCCGCGGATGTGGAAGCGGCCGTGGAACTCGGCGCCGCCGGCCTTCGCGCCATCGCGGACGGCCTGCCAGGCGTCGGCGAGCGCCTGCTTCTCCTGGTCGTCCAGCAGGTACCAGTGCGGACGCGGGCGGGAATAGTGGATCCAGACGGATTGGGTCATGTCAGCCGTGCCTCGGAGCGATCAGGTCCGCGAGCGGCGCGAGGCGGCCCACGATGTGACGCGATGTGGTGAACTTGAAGTCGGCCACGCGCTCGTGGCCGCGGATGGCGGCGTCGGCGGTGTCGGGGCCGTCGATCTCCCAGGCGCCGAGATGGTGCCAGGAATGCGACCAGTCCATGCGGTGGCGGCCGGCGATGTTGACGCCGAGCGCCAGGTCGCCCTTGAAGGCGATGTCGCACTCGAAGTCGTATTCGGTGCGCTCGTCCGGCGTCGCCTCGCACCACTGGTCGTTCCATTCCCAGAGCGCCAGGAAGGACCAGCCGTGATCGGTAAGCGCGCCCTTGCCCAGGACGGGCGCGAATTCCTTGACGCCCATCAGCCATTCCGTCCGGAAGGCCCGCGCCCAGCCGGCCTTTTCGAGCCGGATGGTCCCGGCGAGCGCGCTCTCGAGGTCGGGCGCCTCGAACACGCCGGCGATGTCGTGCGTGTGGGTGAAGCCGGTGTCGAGCGCCCGCGCCACGTTGGGGGCCTCTGGATCGAAGACGCGGCGCAGCGACAGCGTCCAGCCCTCGGCGGCGAGTTCGTCGAGCACGGCCAGGATGGCGCGGCGGTGCTCTTCGCCATAGACGCCGGGCAGCTCGTCCTGACGCGTCGCGACGAACATCACCGAGGCCCTGGGCGACGCGCCTGACGACGCCGACGCGAAGACGTCGGTATCTCCGGTGAGGCTGGTCATGTCCGCGCCTTTTCGACCGCGTTCATCAGTCGCTCGACGCGGACGGGGTCGACCGGGTTCCACCAGCGCGAATCCACTTTCAGCCATTGCCCGACGATGGCGCCGTCGGCGACCGGCATCAGGCTCGGCACCTGCTCGGGCGACAGGCCGGAGCCGACGATGACAGGCAAATTGGTGCCGGCGCGGACTTCGGCCACTTCTTCGGGCTGGGTCGGCGAGCCGGTGCGGGTGCCGGTGGCGATCAGCACGTCGGCGTCAAACCATTCGGCATCGGTCGCCTGCTCGGTGATCGAGCGGTCGCCGGTGATGGCGTGGGCGCCGAACTTCACATGCACGTCGGCGAAGATGGAAACATCCTTGGCGCCGATCTGCGCGCGGTAGCGCAGCGCCTCGGCGGCCGGGCCGTTCAGGAAGCCCTCATTGGCGACATAGGCATTGACCCACTGGTTGACGCGTACCCATCGCGCACCGACCGCCTTGGCGACGGCGAGGCCGGGAATGGCGCCGTTCGCCACGCAGGTGATGCCGATCGGCGCGCTGACGGCGTTGCGGATCTCCTGGCAGACGACCGAGAGCGCGGCCACGGTCTCGAAGCCGATATGCTCGGGGCGGGAGAACGGCATGTCGCTGGCGTTCTCGACCATGATGCCGTCGATGCCGCCATCGGCGAGCGTGCGCGCGTCGCGCAGCGCCGCGGCGATGATGTCGCGCATCGCCTCGCCCTCATAGCGGGGCGCGCCGGGGAGCGCGCGCAGATGCACGACGCCGATGATCGGCTTCTTCTTGTCGAAATGGGTTTCGAGGGCGCTCGGCTTGGCCGGCATCACGATGGGGGGAGACATTTTACCTCTTCAGTCCTGTTCGTGAATTTCGAGTTCGGAAAGCGTCGGGTAGGCGGTCTGCGCGCCGACCCGGGTGCAGGCGATCGACGCGGCGCGCACGGCGCGCGCCAGCACGATGTCGATGCGCCAGCCGGCGGCGAGGCCGGCGAGGAACCAGCCGGCGAGGCAATCGCCCGCGCCGGTCGTGTCGACGATGTCGAGGCCCTTGGGCGGCGGCGCGTACAGCATCTCGCCCGTCTCAAGGTAGAGCTCGGCGCCGAGGGGGCCGCGCGTCCGCACCACATCGCCGACACCAAGATCACGCAGGCGGGCGATCGGATCGCGGCCGATCACATCGGCGGCGCGGTCGTTGACGAAGACGACACGGGCGCCGTCCAGAACCGGAGCCAGAGTGGCGATGCCGCCCTGAAAACTCGCCGGCTCCAGGTCGATCGACCAGCGGATGCCGGCCTGCCGCGCCCGCGCGACCAGCGCCGGGGCGGCCGGGCCGAAGCAGGCGGTGTGGAGATGGGCGACGTCGTCGAGGCGGAGCGCCTGAACCGCGGCGTCGTCGGGATAGATCGAGACGCCCGGATAGAGCAGCAGCCGCTTCTCGCCATGCGGCTCGATCATCGTCACGACGCGGCAGAGCCCGCCCGGCACGATCGCCGGCCTGAGATCGAGGCGCATCGCCTCGAGCTCGTGGCGCACCTGGACGGAGGCGTGGTCGTCGCCGAGCTGGATGGCGAGCGCCGCGTCGCCGCCGGCGCGGGAGAAGGCGACGGCCGTGTTGGTGACGACGCCACCCATGCCCTCGGTCGAGGCGGTGCAGTGCACCTTCTCGTCCGGCGCCGGCATGTGCGGCGCCTGCAGGCTCAGATCCAGGCTGATATCGCCGACAAAAAGGTAGTGCACCAAGGCGTCCTCCCATGCGATGGTTTGATTTGTAACTTTGTCATTACATTTGAGCAAGCGGGTATTGCGCAAAAAATGCGCTGAAGAATGAATTGGCTATAATTTGATCATTTGGACTAAATCCAGGGCAACGCTGCGTCCGGGAGGTCTCTCATTTTGCCACGTCGCGGAATGAGCGGCCGCGATGCCCTTGCCGTCCCGCTGTCCGGGATGATAAATCAGGCAATTGTCATGACATTTGGCGGGATATGATGGGCTGGGACGCGACACGACTTTCGGACGACGGCGCGCCGAAGTGGTTTCAGATCGCCAACATCCTCAGGCAGTCGATCGTCGAGGGCGAATTCCAGGCCGGCGACGTCATGCCGACCGAGGCGCATCTGAACGATGTGTTCGACGTCAGCCGCACCACCGCGCGCTCGGCGCTGAACAAGCTGGTGCAGGAAGGGTTGATCACGCGCCGCTCCGGCGTCGGGTCGATCGTGCTCGGCGGCCGGGTCGACCAGCCGGTCAACCAGATCCGCGGCTTCACCGAAGACATGCTGCTGCGCGGGCTGAAGCCTTCCTTCGCCGTCCTTTCGGCCGGCTGGGAGCAGGCCAGCGGCGAGGTCGCGCATGCGTTGGGCCTCGCCTCGTCCGACAAGCCGTTCCGCTCGGACCGCCTGCTCCGGGCGAACGACCGGCTGATGGGCTATTCGGTCTCGTGGATCCGTCCGGATCTCTTCGGCAGCGTCGAGCCGCCGACCGAGGGGCAACTGGCCGGCGGATCGCTCTATGCGTGGCTGCGCGAGAATCTCGAGGTCGAGATCTCGGGCGGCGTCGAGTTCATCGAGGCCAATCTGGCAAGCGACGAGATCGCGCGCCTGCTCGACGTCGAGCCCGCCTCGGCCGTGCTGGTGGTCACCCGCATCGCGAAATCCGCCGCCGGCATGCCGGTCGAGTTCGCCGTGGTGACCTATCGGGCCGACCGCTACCGCTTCCGCGTCGAGCTATAGCGATCGGCCGCTTTTGGGCCGTGGCCTAGATCAGATAGGCCGCTCGCCAGTCGTCGGTGGCGCCGATCGTCTGGCCCGCCTCGTCGAAGAGGTGGACGAAATCCGCGCCGAAGCCCATGCGCAGGACGTCGCCCGACCGGGCCGCCCGGATGCCGGAAAGCGCGGCGGTGAACGACTCGCCGGATTTCAGCGTCGCATGGAGGATGGTCTGCGAACCGAGGATCTCGGCATTCTCGATGCGGATCTCGATCCCGTCGACGGCGGGCTGCGCATGCTCGGGCCGGATGCCCAGCGTCACCGCGCTGCCATCGGCGAGCGCTACGTCGCGGCCGGGAAGCGGGATCGCCGTGCCCTCGCCGAGATGCACGGCCAGCGCGTTGCCGTCCCGCCGGATCGTGCCCTTCAGCAGATTCATCGGCGGGGCGCCGAGGAACCGCGCGACGAACAGGTTGCGGGGCCGCGCATAGAGCTCGAGCGGCGAGCCTACCTGCTCAACGCGGCCGTCATGCAGCACGACGATCTCGTCGGCCATGGTCATGGCCTCGACCTGGTCGTGCGTGACATAGATCATCGTCGATTTCAGGCGCTTGTGCAGGCTGATCAGTTCGCCGCGCATCTTGACCCGGAGTTCGGCGTCAAGATTGCTCAACGGCTCGTCGAACAGGAAGGCCTTCGGCTCCTTGACGATGGCGCGGCCAATGGCGACGCGCTGGCTCTGCCCGCCCGAAAGCTGGCTCGGCCGGCGCGCCAGGAGATGCCCGATCTGCAGGATGCCGGCGGCCTTGGCGACGCGGGCGTCGATCTCGGCCTTGGGGAGCTTGTGGTTCTCGAGCCCGAACCGCAGATTGGCCTCGACCGTCATATGCGGATAGAGCGCGTAGGACTGGAACACCATCGCCATGCCGCGGGCGGACGGCAGGAGATGGTCGCAGCGCGTCCCGTCGATATGGACCTCCCCGCCCGTCACCTCCTCGAGGCCCGCCATCATCCGCAGCAGCGTGGACTTGCCGCAGCCCGACGGGCCGACAAAGACGGTGAACGAACCGTCCTTGATGGCGAGATCGATGCCGTGGATGACGTCGAGGCCCTGGAAGCTCTTGGTGACCGATTTGAGTTCGATCGCAGCCATCAGGACACCTGCAGCACGAGGCTCTCCCCCGCTCCGAGCGCTACGGGCCCGGAATGCCGGCGCCCGTCGACCTGGACCTCCCGGGCATCGAGCGAGCCGCCTTCGACCGAAAGCGTGAGCGTCTCGCCCGTCTTCGTCAAGGTTCCGAAGCCCTTGCCGGCGGACCAGAACAGGCGGTAGTCGCCGCTTCCCTTCGGCGCGAAGCCGAGCGTTCCCGCGACGAAATCGGCGGCAAGACCCGAAAAGGCATTGACGAGCTGCCAGGCCGACATCGAGCGCGCGTAGTAGGAGCCGCATTCGATGTCGTTCCACGGGTTGCGACGGGCGCCGTCATGGCGGTTGCGGGCTGCGCGGACGATGTCGAGGCCCTCCTCGACGAGGCCGTGCATGATCAGGTGCGAGGCCGACATGTATTCGATGCCGGTCCAGACCTCCTCGGCATAGGGGGCCGCGACCATCGGCTGGCGGATGCCCTCCGGATAGGTGGCGATCAAGAGCCCGGCCTCGTCCTCATAGGCATAGTTGCGACAGGGATTGAAATGGTCGTCGAGCGACGGCAGGAAATTGTTGGCGTGCACGGAGCGCAGCGCCGTCCGGACCTTGTCGCCGTCGAGGAACGCCCCAAGGCCGGCGACTTCGGCATGCCACTGGCCGAGGATCTGGTCGGAGATGCAGCCCTCGCCCATCTGGTATTTGAGCTCGGAGAATTCCTCGGACCAGTAGGTTTCCATGAACCCGTCGGCGAGCACGCCGGCCGTGCGGCCGACATCGAACGGCACGAGGACGGACTGGTCGGAGAGATCGACCTTCTGGATGAACCAGCGGCCGTTGAACAATTCGTCGTTGATGTAGTCGGCGCCGGCTTTGCCGAGGCGCGCGGTCTTCTCGGAGAATTCCGCATCGCCCATGGACGCCGCCATCTCGGCCGCCGCGAGCAGCGCCGCGACATACATGGAGCCGAGCCAGGAATTGGGTCCGAACAATTCCATGTCGAGCGTCTGGTGCTGGCGACCCGAAAGAATGCCGGTCTCGTCCGGATCCCAGCGGTCCGGGTTTTCCGGGCTCCACGCATATTCGACGGCGCGCTTCAATCGCGGCCATTGCCGACGCAGCCACTCGGTGTCGCCGGCGAGCTTCCACTCGCGATAGGTCTTGATGACGGCGCCGAAATGGCCGTCGGCGCAGGGGCCGATGATGTCGAAGCCGGAGCCGAGCGGCAGCTTCTGGCGGAAGGTCAGGCCGCCGGTCGGCAGCATGTTGTAGGCAAGCTCGGTCTCGCGCAGCGTGCGCTCGATGGCCGGAAAGAGATGCGGCAGCGCCTGCTGGTAGTTCCACACGTGGGTGCAGCTCCCCTCGCAGGATCCGTCATGTGTATGCTGGCCCTCCCAGGCCCAGAGCTCGCCATGCTCGAGGCGGATGACGGTGGCGGTGCGCAGCAGGGCCAGCGTCGCGCTGGCCGCGTCCTTCACCTCGGCCGGCAGCGTGGTGCCGAATAGCGCATCGCGAAACGCGATCGTCGCATCGGCGAGTTCGTCCCAGCGCTTCAGCGCATCGGTGGCGCTCGCCGTCGAATCCGCCCACTGGGTCGCGTAATAATTGGTCCAGCTCGGCGTCGGGCGATCGGGGATCACGCCATCGGGCTTGGCGCGGAACGCCCAGTAGACGTCGCCCTTGGGGAAGCTCCACGAGATGACGAAGCGCACGGTCTCGCGGCCGCCGGCGGGGATCGTGACCCGCGCGCCGAGCGTCGCGTGCTCGGGTTGCTGGCTCATATGCCGGCTCGTCCGCGGCTCGTCATAATGCCGTTTCGGCAACCGGCCGGGACGGGCGAACTCCTTCCAGTAGACGGCGAGATCGTCGAACCACTGGCCGCGATAGTGGTGGTCGGTATGGTCGACGTCGAGGGCATCGGTCGCGATGGTGAGATCGCCCCGCGCCGTCTCCGGCAGATCCTCGTCGGTCGAGGTCAGATGCATCGAGCTGATGCCGTCCTGCTGGCGGAAGGTGTGCCGGCCGCTGTTCGAGCCATGATTGCCGAGCGTTCCGGCGAGCGTGTAGGTCAGCTCGTCGGCCGTATCGTTGACGATCTCGAAGGCGAACATCGCCACCGGCATCGAGGAATCGCGATCCTCATGCGGAATGAACGGCGAGAGCGCCGTCAGGCGGACGCCGCCGGGAAACTGCTCATCGGTAAAGACCAGGTCGGCGGTCGGAAAGCGGCCATAGAAATCGACGGATTTGAAATGCGGCACGCCGACCAGGGTCTGCCGATTGGCGCCATGACCGAAGCCGTCGAACATCTTGCGGATTCCCGGCGCGCCCGACGGATTGAGATCATAGGGGCCGTTGAGCACGCGGGCATCGACCAGTTCGCCCGCCCTCTCCGCCTTGATGGCGAAATGCGAGTAGCCGTTATAGCCCTGCAGGGCCGGACGATTGCGGATCGACCAGTCGACCAGCCGGCCGCTGCCGGAGATGGAGAGGCCTCCCGAGCCGATGCCGCCGAGCGGAAAGGCCAGATAGCGGCTACGTTCGCCGGCATAGTGAAAACGCGTATCGATGGAAGCGAGATCTTCCCACATTCGGTTCATTTCCCTGGAGGTTCTAGTTCTTGATGCCGCTCATCGTGATGCCTTCGATCACGAATTTCTGGGCAATGAGGAAAAGCAGCACGACCGGCAGGATCGACATGCTCATGGCCGCCATGACAACAGCGAGATTGCCGGCGCCCATGTAGCCGCGCAGGACATCCATCGCGAGCGGCAGCGTCATCTGGTCCTGCTTGCCGAGCAGTACCTTGGCCTGGAAGTAATAGTTCCAGGTCTGGGTGAAGGTGATGATGCCGAGCGCCGAGAGGGCCGGCCGCAACTGGGGCAGCGAAATGCGCCAGAAGATCTTCAGATAGCCGGCGCCGTCCATCAGCGCCGCCTCCTCCAGCGCCTTCGGCTGGCTGATCATGAACTGGCGCATCAGGAACACCCCGAAGCTCGAGGTGAGATACATGAGCGCGAGGCCGATCGGCTTGTTGATCAAGCCGATGCGGGCATAGCCGAGATAGATCGGCAGGATCGTCACCTGGGCCGGGAACATCAGCCCGACCAAAAGCGCGAAGAACAGCGCATTGCGGCCGCGGAACTGGAGGCGGGCGAAGGCGAAGGCGGCGAGCGTGCAGGTGATCATCTGGCCGACGGTGACGATCAGCGCGATCATCACCGAATTGGCGTAGATCTTCAGGAACGGCACCTTCGACGTCATCACCGCCCAATAGTTGGAAAAATCGAGGCTGGGCGGCAGGAAGCTCGGCGGCATCTTGTAGGCGTCCGCGACCGAGCGGAACGACATCGAGAACAGCCACAGGAACGGCAGCAGCATGAAGAAGGCGAGCAGCACCATGCTGGCGATGATGGCCCAGTCGATCCAGCGCTTGGCGGCGCGCGTCTGCATCATCGAATTCATTGCTGCACCCAGCGGCGGGAGAGGATCTGCTGCGCGGCGGTGATGACAAGGATCAGCACCGTCATGACGACCGAGATCGCGGCGGCGTAGCCGATCTGGAAGCTGCCGAAGCCTTCCTCGACGATGAGGATGGACAGCGAGCGCGTGGCGTCGCCCGGCCCGCCATGGGTCAGGATGACGATCGACTCGAACACCTGCAGCGCGCCGATCGAGGCGTAGACGATGCAGAAGAACACGACCGGCGAGATGTAAGGCAGGGTAATGCGGAAGAACTGCCGCCATGCCGGCGTCCCGTCCATCACCGCCGCCTCGAGGATCGTCTTCGGAACGCCCTGCAGCGCGGCGATGAAGATGATCATGAAGAAGCCGGTGTTCTTCCAGACATCCATGATGATGATCGACGTCATCGCCTGATTGGCGTCGGTCAGCCAGCGCACACCCGGCAATCCGATGACGCGGAGGTAGTAGTTTATGACGCCGAGATCATCGCCGTAGAGATAGCTCCAGACGATCGAGACGAAGGCCGCCGCGATGATCACCGGCAGGAAGAACGACAGGCGGAAGAAATAGAGCAGCCAGCCCGGCATCGCCCGGTTGAGCGCGATCGCCAGCATCAGCCCGATCGACACGTTGAAGGTCACCGCGAAGAAGGTGAAGCGCAGCGTGTTCCAGAGGATCTGCAGCGAGCGGCGATCGGAGAAGAAGCGCACGAAATTGTCGAAGCCGACCCAGCGCGATCCCATCATGGGGTCGAAATGGGCGAAGGCGAGGATGCAGGTAACCACCACCGGCGCCAGCACGAAGGTCACATAGAGGACCGTCGTGGGCAGCACGAACAGATAGGCGGTGCGCGCCTGCGCCCGGCGGAGGTCGGAGGAGGAACGGCGGGCGGCGAGACTGGCGGCCATGGAGAGTTCCAAGCAAGGCTATAGGGCAGCCTCCCGCACGGGGATGACCCCGGGGGCGGCGTTCCGTGATGGGTGTCCGGGCTGCGCCCGTGGAGAGGCGCGCCCGGACCGGTCGGAGGATGTCGGAGGCGGAGCCCGCCGCTACTGTTTCAGCCGGGCGAACGAAGCGGCCAGCTCGGCATCGGCCGCCTTGACGCCGTCGGCGATCGAGATCTCGCCCGCCATCATCGCGGTGTAGTGGCGGATGAAGATCTTCTCGACTTCCTGGAAGTTAGCCGGCGAAGGCACGGCCTTGGTATGCGGCAGGGTCTGGTAGTAGAGCGCGGCCGAGGGCGGGAAGCTCAGGAACGCCTCGGTCGAGGCGGCGGACTTGCGGCCCGGCACGCCGCCGCCCTTCTCGCCCTCTTCCTTCTGCGTCTCTTCGCTCGTCAGCTCGAGCACCAGCGCCTTGGCAAGGTCCGCATTGGCGGTATTCTTGTTGATGGCGTAGCCGCCGAAGCCGATCACGGTGGTATCGCTTTCCTTGCTCGGCGGAATGGCGATGTCCATGTTGACCTTGTTGTTCTTGGCGCCCTGCACGATCCAGTGGCCACGGCTGATCATGGCGACCTGGCCGGCGAAGAACTGGCTGTCCATCGGCGCGCCGCTGCCCGGAATGGGCGAGACGCCGTCGACATGGATCAGGTCGTAGAGGAACTGCAGCGTTTCCGAGACCTTGGGGTCCAGCATGTTCGAGGCGGACCAGTCATCGTTGAGGATGGCGGTGCCGTTGGAGAAGAACCAGGGCTGCACGAAGAAGTTCTGGTTCGGTACTTCATAGCCGAACTGGACAACCGTCCCGGACGCGTCCTTGACGGTCAGCGCCTTGGCGACCTTGCGGAACTCGTCCCAGGTCCATTTGCCGTCGGCCGGATAGGCGACGCCGGCCTTGTCGAACAGGTCCCGGTTGTAGTTGATCATGATGTTGTTCCAGCCAATCGGGATGTAGTGGATCACCCCGTTGTAGGAACCCTGCTTGAACAGGCTCGGCGCAAAGTCCGAGAATCCGGAATTGGCTTGGACGAAGTCGTCCAGCCCCATCCAGAGATTGCGCGACGAGAACGCCTGGAAGGTCTCGATGGCGGTGCCGTAGACATCGGCGGCGGCGCCGGCGTTGAACTGGCCGAGCACCTTGGTCACATAGTCGCCCCAGCCATTGGCGATGGCGTCCATCTCCAGCTCGACCGTGACGTTCGGATATTTCTTGTTGAAGCGCGCGATCGCGTTGGTGATGGCGCTCAGCTCCGCATCGCCGCCAAAGCCCTGGAGCTTGAGCGTCGCCGTCACGTCCGACTGAGCGAAAGCCGGTCCGAAACCGAGGCTCGCGCCGACGGCCACAGCCGCCGTCGACAGCAGCAGGCTGCGCCGTGAAAGCATATGCATGGATGTCCTCCCTTTGCGCCGTCCCCAGCGTCGTTGTTGTCTCGCCGGATTTCCGGTCGAAACGTTTCGTGTGCCCTCCCCGAAAAAACGCGGATGGGCTCCTCCCCAAACCGCGTCCTAGAAATTTGCCTGCACGAAACGTTTCGTATAGTGCATGTCGTGGCCCGTTTGACAAGTGGGCGACGACGGGGCTGGAGGAAGCTTGGCTACCATCAAGGATGTTGCGCGGCGGGCTGGCGTCGCCATTTCGACCGCATCGGCGGCCATCAACCGGTCGGCGCCGGTGAGCGACGAGGTTATCGAGAAGGTCCGGAAGGCGGTGCGCGAGATCGGCTACGTGCCGCATGGCGCGGCGCAGAGCCTCCGGATCGGCCAGTCGCGACTGGTCGGCCTCATCCTGCCCGATATCACCAATCCGCACTTCGCCAATGTCGCGCGCGTGGTCGAATCCGCCTGCCTGCAGGCCGGATACATGGCCGCCGTCTATTCGACCAACGAGGATTTCGACCGGGAGCGTCAAATCCTCACCATGATGCGGGCCCAGCGCGTCGCCGGCCTGATCATCATCCCCACCCGCTCGGACGCAGAGCACGGCGCCAGCCTCGCCGAGCAGATCCACGTGCCGACGATCCTGCTCGACAGCTTCATCGCCGGTCTGCCCTATGACGTGGTGAAGCTCGACAACGTGCGTGCCGCGCGCCTCGCCATCGACTATCTGTTCGAACTCGGCCACCGCCGCATCGCCGTCACCACCGGCCGCCCCAATGTCGTCACAGGCGAGGACCGGCTTCAGGGCTATCTCGACGCCCACGCCGCCCATGGCGTGCCAGTCGAACAGCGCCTGCTGATCGACGGCCAGTTCGACCAGGCCGTCGCGCATGACAGCACGCTGGCCCTGATGCGCGCGCCCGAGCCGCCGACCGCGATCTTTGCGCTCTCCAACATGATGATGCTGGGCGTATTGAACGCGCTCCGCGAATTGCAGCTCCGGGTGCCGGCCGACGTCTCGGTGATCGGCATCGACGATTTCTACTTCGCCAACATCATGAACCCGCCGCCGACCGTGATCGCGGCGCCGATCGCGGACATGGCGCAGAGCGCCATCAAGCAATTGCTGAACGAGATCACCAGCAAGGCGCAGCCGAGCGGCGCCGTCGAGGTCTTCCAGCCGGAACTGATCATCCGCGAAAGCTGCCGGCAGATTTGATGTCTCGCCGGCGACCTTTCATGTGGGTCTACGCGGGATCCTTCGGCGGAACGTCGCGCAGGCGTTCGAGGAGGTAGGCGTGGGTGGCGGGATTGGCGACGATCAGCGTGCCGGTCTTCTCGTACACTTCCGGTCCGCGACCCCACCAGTCGGTGACGATGCCGCCCGCCTCCTGGACGAGGAGAATGCCGGCCGCCGTGTCGATGAAGCCGGTTTCCTCGTAATAGCCGGTGAGCCGGCCGCAGGCGACATAGGCGCAGGAATTGGCGGCGCTGCCGACGACGCGGACCGCGCCGATGGGCGCGCGGATTTCGTCGAGGCGCTGATAGGCGCCCGGATACAGCGAGAGGTTGGGCGTGGGCAGGCCCGTGCCGACGCACATCAGGGCGACATCGGTGCTGGCGCTGACCCGCTGGCGCACGCGGTTGAGATAGGCGCCCTCGCCTTTCATCGCCGTGAACATCTCGTCGGCGACGGGATTGTAGACCAGCCCGCAGATCGTCTCGTTGCCGCGACGCAGCGCGATCGTGATGGTGTAGTGCTGGCCGAAGAGGAAATTGGTGGTGCCGTCGATCGGGTCGACCAGCCAACGGTGGTCGTCGTCCGAACCCTCGACAGGCGCGAATTCCTCGCCGGTGAGACCCCAGGGATAGCGGCCGAGCAGGCGCTCGCGGATCAGCGTCTCGGAGTCCCGGTCCGCATCGGAAACGAAGTCGCCGGGGCCCTTGATGCCGATCTCGATATCGCGGAAGCGCTGGAAATGCTCCAGCGTCAACGCGCCCGCCTCGCGGGCGGTGGCGACCATGTGGTCGAGGACGGTGGCGTAATCGACGGTCATGAGCGGAAGGCCTCAGCAAGCCCTTCCGGGTCGTCTGTGGTGATCTGGTCGACGCGGAGCCGCAGCAGACGCTCGACCTGGGCAATCGCGAGCGGGTCGGTCCCCCCGATCGTCCAGGCGTCGACGCGGCGGCCGGCGGCGTGGATCGGCGCGATGATATCGACACCGGCATCCTCGGCGGCCAGGACAATCTCGTAGTCGAGATAGATCATCCCTGCGTCCGGCGCCGTGGCGAGCGCCTCTCGGATGAAATCGAGATAGTTTCCGCGTGCCTGAAGGTCGGCGAGCGCGCCGTCGTAGCAGGGATCAAAACCGGTCGCGATGCCGGGGGCGGCTGCGGCCAGCATGGCGATGGCCTCGAAATCGCCGCCCGACAGGATCAGCGATCCGGCGATCGGCGTGGCGCTGGCGCCGAAGCTTTCGACGACCTCCGGGGTGAGCGCCTGCCGGTCCTCCTTGAAGTCGAGCTGGAGAAGCGCGTCGGGATGGATGCCTTCCCGAGCCAGCAGGGCGCAGAGATCCTCGAGTAGCCTCACCTTTTCCGCGATGGGGTTGCCGTCATTGTCGCGCAGGTGGAGTTCGCGCAGAGCGGTGGCGCCTATATCGCGCACCTTCCCGGAACCGGTGGTTTCCCGCTCGAGCGTCAAATCGTGCAGGATCGCGCAGCCGCCCTCGGCATGAATGACGAGGTCGACCTCGACGCTGGCGCCGAGGCGCATGGCCTCGAGGATGCGCTCTCCGGTAAAGGCCGGATCAGAGGCGCGGCGGCGGCCGCGATGCCATTTGAGCCAGGTGCGGTGGCCTTCGCGCTCGATCAGGATGGGCACGGTCACGTTCAGCTCCGGTAGATCTGCTGGTTGTTGCGGTAGAGAGCGACGGCGCGCGGCAGAAGCTCGACCCCCTGCCCGGCCCGGAACAGATCGGGATGGGCCACCATGGATTTGAGCCGCGTCCCGTCGCGGAGATCGAGATCGACAAGGCCATGCGAGCCATAGTCGGTGACCCGATGCACGCTGGCCTTCGGCGTCTCCGAGGCCGCGAGGTCGAGCGCTTCGGGGCGGATCGCAAGCGTAGCAGGACCGTCGGAAACCGGAAGCGGCACGACAAGGTCGGCGCGGACGAAGCTTCCGTCCAGAACCTCGCCTTCGATTAGGTTCATGGTGCCGATAAAGCCGGCGACGAACGGTGTCTGCGGATCGCGATAGACGACATCGGGGCGGTCGATCTGCTCGGTCTTGCCATCTGCCATGACGACGATGCGATCGGCCATGGAAAGGGCCTCGTCCTGGCCGTGGGTGACGAACAGGGTGGTGATGCCGAGGCGCTGCTGGATATCGCGCACCTCTTCGCGCAGCCGCTCGCGAAGATGCTGGTCGAGGCTGGCGAAGGGCTCGTCGAGCAGAAGGATCTTGGGCTCGAGCACCAGCGAACGGGCCAGCGCCACGCGTTGCTGCTGGCCGCCCGAAAGCTGGCTGGTCATGCGGTTGCCATAGCCGGCGAGCCCCACCAGCTCGAGCACGGCCTCGACCTTCTCCTGGATCCGGGGCGCCGGCATCCGGCGCAGCTTGAGGCCGAAGGCGAGGTTGCGGAACACGTTCATATGGGTCCAGAGCGCGTGGCTCTGGAACACCATGCCGGTCGGCCGGCGCTCCGGCGGCAGACGGGTGACGTCTTCGCCGTCGATGGTGATGCGACCGCCGGTCGGCTGCTCGAAGCCGCCGACCATGCGCAGAAGCGTCGACTTGCCCGAACCGGAGGGGCCGAGGAGGCAGACGAGCTCGCCATCCGCGACGTCGAGCGAGAAGCTGTCGACGGCCCGGGTGCCGCCGGAATAGGTCTTCGTGATCTGGGCGATGTTGAGTACGGACATGCGAATTCCTAGCCGCCGAAACCACGCGCGAACGCGCCGCCGCCGATGACGCGACGGGCGAACATGAGAGCGATGAACGAGGGCACCCAGAGCAGGACGGAGAGGACCGCGCCGAACTGGATGACCATCTGGTTGTTGATGAAACTGATCATCAGCACGGGCATGGTGCGGATGCTCGGCGCGCCGACGAGCCAGGCGCCCTCGGTCTCGTAGAAGGTGCTGACGAAGGTCAGAAGCACGGCCGCGGCAATGGTCGGCCCGGCCTGGGGAAGCGTGATGGACCAGAACACCCGCAACGGGCTGGCGCCGACGTCGCGGGCGGCCTCCTCCATGCGACGGTCCACGGCCTGGAAGGCGGCCACGGGGATCCAGATCATGAACATCAGCGTGCCAACGAGCTGGATGAGCACGACGCCCCAGAAGGAGCCGATGAGGTTCAGCTGCAGGAAGATCGCGGCGATCGCGACCAGCAGCCCGAATTTCGGAAAGGCATGGCCGGCCAGGAACGAGAAGAACAGAATGTCCCGCCCCGGGAACTTCATCCGGGCGAACGCATAGGCAGCCGGAAGACAGATCAGCGCCGAAAGCAGCGTCACGACCGTCGAGAGCTGGAGGCTCAGCGTCAGCGCGCTCCAGACATCGGCGCGCCCGAGCGTCTGGCCCCAGAACCGGAGCCCGAACTGTTGCGGGATGATGCTGGGATAGCGCCAGACCTCGGTGAAGGCCCAGGTGCCGACGACGAGCAGAGGACCGATGATGGCGAGCGTGAGGACGGCTGCGAACAGGACGCCGAGCCCGTCGATGCGCGGCCGCGGGGAAACAAGCGTCTTCATCTCACTTGCCCCGGTTGCGCGCGACCGAACGCACATAGAAGAGCCCGAACACGATGCAGAAGCCGAAGGCGACGACCGCCTGGGTCATGGCGCCGACCGGGTCGTGCACGTCGCGGAGCGTGCGCTGCATGAAGGGGCCGAGCATTTCCGGCGACGCGGGCCCCAGCAGATAGGGAAGCGTGAAGGACGAGAAGATGCCGAGGATCGAGAAGGAAAGCGCCACGAGGACGGAATTGGAAATGCGCGGCAGGATGATGTGCCAGAAGACCTGCAGGGCATTCGCCCCCACATCCCGCGCGGCCTCGATCGACTGGTTGGCGACACTGCCGAGACCGGCGAGCAGGATCAGCACGGTCAGCGGAATATTGTCCCAGACCAGGCCGATGACGGGTCCCCAGGGCGTGAGATAGGGCGTCCGGATCTTGGGGAGGCCAACGGCGTTCAGCAGGATGTCGACCATGCCGTTCGGACCCAGAACGCGGATGAAGGCGAAGGCCAGGATGATCGAGGGCACGAACATCGGCAGGATGGCGAGCGCCTGGACATAGGCCGGCAGCCGGCCGCGCGAAAAGCGCAGATAGAGCGCGATCGGCAGGCAGATCAGCAGCAGAAGCACGGCGGAGATCAGCGTCGTCCAGAGCGTGACGGCGAGATTGTCGAGGCTGTAGCGATCCGAAAAGAAGAAGGCATAGCTCGAAAGATCGAAGCGGGATGCGCCACTGGCGTCCGGGCGCCAGATGGTGCTGGCGATGGCGTTGATGGCCGGCCAGATGACCAGCCAGATCATCAGGAGAACCGGAACGGCGACGAGCAGGAGGCCTACCGGCCTCCTGCTCGCTGCGGAATCGACGCGTGGGCGGGCCACCCCTTGGGCGACCTCTGTCACGACTTGCGGTCGACGTTCGGAGCGACGTTGCGATACCAGCCGTCATTGACGGCCGCTTCCCACTTGCCCTCGGGGAAGGTCGGGATGGACTGCGGGACGATGTCGGCGAAGCGCTTGCGCAGATCGGTCGAGATATAGTCCCAGGAAACGCCGGGGAAGCCGCCGAGCTCGGTCAGGATGGCGCCCTGGATCTCTTCCGACAGGATGAAATCGGCGAGCCGCAGGGCTGCTTCGCGGTTGACGCCGTTCGAGAGCACGACGCCGCGCGAAAAACCGCCGCAGAGCGCGAGATCCTGAAGCTGGACGAGACCGGTATCGGCCGGCAGCACGCCCTGGTGAATGGCCTGCAGCACCTGGTCGGACCAGACCGGGATCATGGTCACGACGCCCTGGGAGAGCAGCTGCAGCGACTGGGTGTTGCCCGACGAATAGGCGCCCTTGTCGTAGAGCGACGGCGCGAGGTCGGTCAGGATCTCCCAGGCGCGGCCGAGCGTCTTGGCGGCGTAGTCGTCGCTGTAGTTGTCGATGGTGAACGCCTTGGGATCGAGGCCGTTCGCCTGATGGATGGCGCGGCGGACGAAATTGCCGCCCGAGCCGCCCTTGTCGGGGCGATTGTAGATGAACTGGCCGGGATTGGCCTTGATCCAGGCGACCAGCGCTTCCCAGCTCTTCGGCGCGTCGGCGGCCTTGAGCTTGGAGCTGTCATAGGCGAGCAGGACCTGCGAACCGCGATACGGCAGGCTGAACGGGCTGGTGATGGCGAGCGGGTTGACGCGCGAATAGTTGGAGAGGCCGGCCTCGGCCAGGTTCACATAGATGCCGGCATCGAGGGCGCCGGCCGGCAGGTTGGGATCGGCGTGCTCGAAATAGTCGGCCTGCGGGTCGGTGCCGGTCTGCTTGGCGGCGATGGCGCGCTCGGCGATGGCCTGAATGCCCGCATTGTCGCCGGCGTCGACGAGGTTGAGCTTGATGCCCGGATTGGCGGCTTCAAAGGCGGGCTTGATGGTGTTGGCCCAGAAGTCGAGGACGTTGGCGTCCGAGCCCGTGTACCAGTCGATCGTACCCTTGGCGGCAAAGGCCATGCGGGGCATCAGGGCCAGGCCGGCAGCGGCGCCGGCGGCGGACATCAGGAAAGTGCGGCGGTCCATCGTTGTCTCCGATTTCGTCGGTGCGGTGAAGATGCAAAGCGCGACCCGGTCGCAGACGAACCGAAAGCCGACGCTGGCCGGCCTGTTCACAAGCGCATTCGCCAAACCGGCCGCGTTTCTAGTGCCGGCTCATAATGCTTTCATGACACCAGCCGGCTTGTTCACCGGCGCAGGAACCAAGGCCGCGCACGGTTTCGTGACCGCCTTCGGCAGCCCCTGCGTCAGCCTTTGCGCGCGCTTCGAATGACCTCGCCGATCGTGACGACCGTCGCGCAGATCGCGACGAGCACGAGGGAGGCGGCAGACGCGGCAGGCAGGTCGGTGCCGGTTTCGGAGACCTTGCTGTAGAGCACGAGCGGCAGGATGTTGACCTGTGTCCCCACGAGCGCCAGCGCGGTGCCATAGGCGCCGACGGCGACAGCGGAGGTCAGGCAGAAGGCGGCGACGAGGCTCGGCAGGATCTGCGGCAGCATGACGTCGACCAGCGCCCTCCCCCCTTTCGCGCCGAGCGAACGCGCCGCCACGATCTGGTTGCGATCAAAATTGGCGATCGCGGGAAGGACGATCAGGATGACGCGGGGGACGAGATAGTAGCTGTAGGCGAGGCCCAAACCGAACGGCGAGAAGATGAACCCGCCCGTCACCGCCGGATCGAAGCCGAGCTCGGCGAGAAGCAGCGTGATGAAGCCCGATCGCCCCAGAAGCAGGATGAAGCCGTAGGCGACGATCAGGCCGGAAAAGGTCAGCGGCAGCGAGATGGCGATGAGGACGGCCGTCCGCAGACCCTGCGCCATGCGCGAAATCGCCAGGGCGACGCAGAAACCGACCGCGAGCGAAAACAACGGGGCGGCGGTGCCGATGACAAGCGTTCCCTTGAGGCCGTTCCAGAACACCGGATCGGCCGCGAGGCGTCCGAAGGCACTGCCGCCATCCGAAAAGGCGCCGACCAGGACCGAGCTCACTGGCAGGAGGAAGAACAGGGCGAGCACGACAAGCCCGGGAAGCGCGAAGGCGGCCAGCATCGGCCTGGAAGCACGGGCGCCCATCGGAACTCTCCTCTCACGACGTCGGCACGAAGGGACGCCGTCCGCGCCCATACCGGCGCGGACGGCGGGTTGGGAAGATCACTGGCCGAGGACGGCCTTCGCCCAGCCGGCGTCGATTTCCGCCTTCTTGGCGGTCGCCTTGGCGATATCGAGCGGCTTGATCTGGGCTGCCACCGGCATCTTCGCGGCGATCGCTTCCGGCAGCTTGATGTCCGCGACGGCGGGGCGGACATAACCTTCGGCGAAGATGTTCTGGCCGGCTTCGCTCATGATGAAGTTGAGCCAGAGCTTGCCGGCGTTCGGGTTGGGGCCGTTCTTGACCAGCGAGATCGCATAGGGCGCGGCGGCCGAAGCCTCCTGCGGGATGATGACGGCGATATCGTCCTTCATGCCGTCGACGAATTTCGCCTTCAGGCCGTCGTTTTCATAGCCGATCCAGATCGGGATCTCGCCCTTCAGGAACTGCGCGTAGGGCGTCGTGCCGACGGTGCGCAGGACGTTGCCGGCCTTGCTGAGCTTGCCGAGATAATCGATGCCGGGCTGGACGTTTTCCATGTCGCCGCCATTGCCGAAGCTCGCCGCGAAGGTGACGACCTGGCCCTGGCCCGTGGAGCGCGGATCCTGATAGACGATCGCGTTCTTGTATTCGGGCTTCAGCAGATCGGCCCAGCTCTTCGGGACGTTCTTGACCAGCTTGGTGTTCACCAGGAACGCGACGCTGAGGGTGTGGACGGTGAACCACTGGCCGTCCTTGGCGCGCAGCGCTTCCGGCAGGCGATCGAAATTGACCGGCTCGTATCCCTCGACGACGCCGGCCTTGACGGCATCGAGCGCGGAAGCCGCGAAATAATAGGCGGTGTCGGCCTGCGGGCGGTTGCGCGACTTGTCGAGGGTGACGACGGTCGCGGCCGAGCCGATGTCGTTGTAGACCATCTCGATGCCCGGATAGCGCTTCTGGAACGCCTTGAACTGACCGGCCCAGTTGGCCCAGGTCGGTCCGGTGTCGAAGGAGACGACGATGCCTTCCTTGAGGGCGGCGTCGTAGAGCGCCTGCTCGCCCTTGTAGAGCTCCGGGCCTTCGAAGGCGAAAGCGCTGCTGCCAAGGCTCAGCGCCATGACGCCGGCGGTCACGGTCGTCATGAATTGCCGTCTGTTCATGGAAATACCCCTGTTGCTGAAGTCAGTTCGCTGGGAGGAGACGCACGGCATCTGCTGGAACCCGCACGGAAGTCACGGCGTCGCGCAGATGGGTTTCGAGGCGAACCAGTCCGCCTGGAACAGTGAGGTCGATCCGGCGGATCGGGCCGAGGTAGCGATCGGCCGCGACGGAGCCGGAGAAATGGCTGGCGGTATCCGACGGGTTGCTGTCGAACGCGGGAACGATCCGTTCCGGACGGACGAATACGGTGACGGCGTCGCCCGGCTGGTGGCCGCTCGTGTCGCAGCGAAGCGGGCCAATATCCGTTTCGACCAGCCCCGCAGCCGCGACCCTGCCCTTCCAGAGATTGGACTGGCCGACGAAGCCTGCGACATAGGCGTTGGCGGGCGTCTCGTAGAGCTCGCGCGGCGTGCCCAGCTGGACGAGGCGGCCATCGCGCATGACGGCGACCTTGTCCGCGATCGACAGCGCCTCTTCCTGATCGTGGGTGACGAGCAGCGTGGCGATGCCGGAGGCGCGCTGGACCCGAAGGATCTCGTCCCGCATCTCGACCCGCAGACCCGCATCGAGCGCCGAAAGCGGTTCGTCGAGCAGAAGACCGCGCGGCTCGAAGACAAGCGCGCGCGCCAGCGCCACGCGCTGTTGCTGCCCGCCCGAGAGTGCCGCCGGCAGATCGTCGCTGCGACTGCCCATGCCGACGCGCCCCAGCACGTCGACGGCCCGGGCGCGGCGTTCGGCCTTGGCCATTCCCCGCACCTTGAGCGGATAGGCGACGTTCTCCCAGAGCCGCATATGCGGGAAAAGGGCGTAGTTCTGAAACACCACGCCGAGCCGGCGCGCTTCCGGCGGGAGAGAGCTGACATCCCTCCCCTCGACGAGCACCCGCCCGCTGGCAGGCATGACGAAACCGGCGAGCAGCTTCAAAAGCGTCGACTTGCCCGAACCCGACGCGCCAATGATCGCCAGCAATTCGCCCCGGCCGATCTCCAGTGAGATGTCGAACACGCCGGTCGTCGTTCCCGGATAGGTGTAGTTGACGGCTTCATAGCGGAGCGTCATGCGGATTTCGTCTTGTTGGCTTGAGCGAACTGGGCCGTCAGGCTGCTGGTGAGCGCGGCGAGGACGGCAAGGAACAGGAGAACGAGGGTCGCCGCGCAGGCGAAGCCGGTTGCGCCATAGAAGGCCTGCAGGAGGACGACCGGATAGGTTCGCGACAGGAAGCCCGAGACGAGGTTCGAAAGCTGGAACTCGCCGATCGAGAGGCCGGCGACGGTCAGCATCGCGGAGAGCAGGCTGGTCCGGAGCAGCGGAAAGGTGACGTCGCGCAGCCGCGCCGGAAAGGAAGCGCCTAGCGTCGCGGCGGCGTGCTCGTATTCCTCGAGGTTGAGCTGCTCCATGTCGGCGACGAGCGCGGTCACGGTGTAGGGCAGCGTCAGCACCAGATGACCCGCCGCAAGCAGCCAGAAACTGCCGAGCCACGGCAGCGCGTCGGATGAAAACACCAGGATGAAGCCGAAGGCGAGCACCAGCTCCGGCACGGCCACGGGCAGCAGCGTGACCAGCCGGGCGGCAAACCGTACGCCGCCCTTCGCACCCGCCTGGATCGCATAGGCGAGCGGCAGGCCGACGACGAGGTTCAAAACACAGGTGGTGCCGACGATCTGCAGGCTGGTGAAGAAGGCGCGGCGGAAGCTCGGGTCTCCAGCAACTTCCTGGAACCAGCGGACGGTAAATCCGCTCGGCAGGAGCGTGTTGCTCCAGCTTTCGCCGAAGGATCCAAGCCCCAGCAGCAGCACGGGCGCCGCCAGAAAAATCAGATAGGCAATCGCAACGATAGGCAAGTCGGCCCTCCTTGCTGTCGAGGCGCCCGGTTACCCCTGCTTTCTACCGTCCGCGTATGTAAGCTAAATGACAGTCGTAAGGTATATTACGGAATCTGGAAGATCCGCCTGGCAATCCGGTCGAGGATCGCCTCGACCGTGTCGACAACAGGCACGCCGGCGACGGGCGGCGCCTCGCTCGTGGCGAGCACGAGACGGTTGAACTGCAGGCCCAGCGCCATTTCCGACAGCGTGCCGACGCCGCCGCCGATCGCCACGAGCGCGAGGCACGCGCGGGCGATGATGGCGTTGCGCGCGGGGCCGATCCCGGTGGCGATGGGAATGGCGACATAGGGGTTGGCGGCTTGCCACTCGTCATCAGGCAGAATGCCGATCGGCAGCCCGCCCGCCGATGCGTGCCCCCGGCAGGCGGCTTCCATGACGCCGTTCTTGCCGCCGCACAGCATTTGCAGGCCGTGCTGTGCGAGCGCCGCGCCGAGCTTTTCCGCCAATTCGCATTGGCCGGAGGTCGCCTCGCGCGGGCCGATGATGCCGATCGGGACGCGGCGGAGCGCGCTTCGCTCGGCGAAGCGGAGGAGCGCCTCGGTCGGCGACAGGACTTCCCCCGGACGCTGCGACGCCTCGGTCTCGACCCACTCCAGACGCGAGGGATCGAAGACCCGATCCCCGCAAAGCAACTTCCGGCTGTCTTCCACCCAATGCAACACTGTCACTCGCTGCCTCGACCTTTTCCGCTTGCGCCTTGCCGCGGGCCTTCTATTCTCCCATCTGACGTAAGATTTGTGACAATCAAGGAAGTTAGATGACATACGGGGATCGGCAGAGCGACGGCATCACCGCCCGCCAGGCCGAGATTGTCGCGATCGTCGCCGAACAGGGCTACACGACGCTGGAGTCGCTTGCGAGCCGGTTCTCGGTGTCGATGCAGTCGGTGCGCCGCGATATCATCCAGCTCGACCAGATGCGCCTTCTCCAGCGCTTCCACGGCGGCGCCGGCCCTTCGGACAACACGGTCCGGCTCGGCTACCAGGAGAAGCGGTCCCGCTCGGCGGAAGCAAAGACGCGGATCGCCAGT
Organism: Kaistia sp. 32K; assembly: GCF_016629525.1. GTDB lineage: Bacteria > Pseudomonadota > Alphaproteobacteria > Rhizobiales > Kaistiaceae > Kaistia. The sequence goes on along the minus strand of NZ_AP024269.1, from coordinate 1,028,577 downwards.
AAGGCGGCCGAGTTCGTGCCGGACGGCGCGACGCTCTTCCTCGATTCCGGCACGACCATCGAAGCGCTGGCTCAGCAGTTGCGCGGCCGCAGGACGGGGCTCCGCATCTTCACGACCTGCCTCGCCACGGCCATGGTCGTGGCGGGCGAGCCGGATATCGAGCTTCACGTCATCGGCGGCACCTCCCGCGGCGCGGACGGCTCGCTGGCCGGCGCCGGCACGGTCGCCACCCTGTCGACGATCCGGTTCGATTTCGCCTTCATCGGCTTTTCCGGCTTCGACGACGACGGGGCCGTGATGGACTACGATCTCGAAAAGATCGCCGTGAAGCAGGCGGCGATGCGCCGGACGAACAACGCCATCCTGCTCGGCGACCAGTCGAAGTACGAACGGCACGCCATCGCCCAGATCGCGCCGCCGCGCGCCTTCGCCAAACTGGTCAGCGATGCGGCGCCGCCCGACCGGCTGGTCGAGATGTTCTCCGCCTCTGGCCTAGAGATCGTCATCGCCTGAACGCCGTCCAGTCTCCCGAAACGATGCAGCCCTCGAACGACGGATCGCTCGAGGGCTGCAAGCCGTTTCCCCTCGACCGGGGAACCGAAGATGGAAGCGAGCCGGCCTTAGACAGGCCGCTTGTGGATCGGCTCGGCGCGGTGCCAGTTGGCGAGGATGCGGCCGTCAGTGTGCGCCTGCTTCGCCCAGCGGATGCCGTTGCCGATCACCTTGTGGACCATCTCGTTGTGATAGATCGGGAAGGTCTCGTGGCCGGGGCCGAAATAGAAGATCCGCCCGCGCCCGCGCTGGAACGTGCAGCCGCTGCGGAAGACTTCGCCGCCCGAATACCAGGAAACGAAGATCAGCTCGTCGGGCTGCGGGATGTCGAAGGGCTCGCCATACATCTCCGACGCTTCGATCTCGAAGAAGGGCGGCAGGCCCTCGGCGATCGGATGCGACGGGTTCAGGACCCAGACGCGCTCGAGGTCGCCCTCGGGCATTTCGCGCCAGGAAAGATTGGCGTTGGTGCCCATCAGACGGCGGAAGAGCTTCGAGTGATGGCCGGAATGCAGCACGACGAGACCCATGCCCTTCAGGACGCGCTGCTGCACCCGGTCGATCAGCCCGTCGCTGACCTCGTCATGCGCCATGTGGCCCCACCAGAGCAGGACGTCCGTATCGTCGAGAAGCGCATCGGGCAGGCCCTCGTCGGGATCGTCGAGCGTGCCGCGACGGATTTCGAAATCCTCATGCGCGAGCCCGGCGGCGATCGCACCGTCGATGCGATCCGGATAGATCTTCTGGACCTCCGGATGAAGCTGCTCGTGGCGGCCTTCATTCCAGATTGTAACCTTGATCGTCATGCTGTCCTCAGTTTCCAGGGAGCTTCAGTCAGGAGCGATGGACGGCCTGGCCGTCCGCGCCAAACAGGTGGCAGGCCGTGCGGTCGATGGAGAATCCGACCCGGTCGCCGGGCCGGATCGAGACGTCGCCCTCGACCCGGGCCATGATGGGATCAGCCAGCGAGCCGACCGCCAGATAGGTCTCGACGCCGAGGCGCTCGACGACGGCGATCTCGGCCTCGAAATCGCGATCCGATCCCTCGGCGAGCCTCAGATGCTCCGGCCGGATGCCGAGGCGCGCAGGCCCCGCCGGCAGGGCCGGCCCCGGATCCGGCAGATCGATCGACCATCCCGCCGGCGTGGCGAGTCGTATCTGGCCGTTGCCGGGACGGCTGAGCTCGACCGGGATCAGGTTCATGCGCGGCGACCCGATGAAGGTGGCGACGAAGGCATTTTCCGGGTGGTGGTAGAGCGTGATCGGGGCTGCTTCCTGCGCCACCTTGCCGCCATTCAGGACGACGATCCGGTCGGCCATGGTCATCGCCTCGACCTGATCATGCGTGACATAGACCGCGGTGGCGCCGATATCGCGATGCAGGCGCTGCAGCTCGGCCCGCATCTGCACCCTGAGCGCCGCGTCGAGGTTGGAGAGCGGTTCGTCGAACAGGATCACCGACGGCTTCTTGATGATGGCGCGCCCGATCGCGACGCGCTGGCGCTGGCCTCCCGACAGGGCGGCCGGCCGGCGATCGAGATACTCCGTCAGCTGCAGGATCTCGGCGATCGCCTCGACCTGGCGGCGGATCTCCGGCTTCGGCACCTTCTTCAGATCAAGCGAGAAGCCGATGTTCTCGGCGACGCTCATATGCGGGTAGAGCGCATAGGACTGAAACACCATGGCGATGCCGCGCTTGTCGGGCGCGATCTCGTTCATGCGCTTGCCGTCCAGCAGAAATTCGCCGCTGTCGATGCCTTCGAGCCCGGCGATCATCCGCAGCAGCGTCGACTTCCCGCAGCCGCTCGGGCCGACGAAAACAGCGAATTCGCCATCCTCGACCTTGAGGTCGACGCCCTTGATGACTTCGAGGGAGCCGTAGAATTTCCGGACGTTCCTGAGTTCGATCACGGCCATGAATATGTATCCATCATGAGAGGCATCAGCCCTTGACCCCGCCTGAGAAGGTCTGGACCAGAAAGCGACGGGCAAAGCCGAAGGCGACGACGGCCGGCAGCAGGTAGACGAAGGCGAGGGCTGCCAGAAAACCGTAGTCGATGGTGTTGACGCGCAGGAAGGCACGGAAGAGCCCGAGCGGCAGCGTCTGCAGATCCGGCGAGGAAAGCAGGATCAGCGGCAGCAGGAAATCGCCCCAGGCAGAGATGAAGGCGAAGAGGCCGGCGGCGCCGAGGCCCGGCAGGGCGAGCGGGATCAGGACCCGGCGGATGCGCTGCAGAAGGGTTGCGCCGTCCATCAGCGCCGCCTCCTCATAGTCGCGCGGGACGGTGTCGAAGAAGGTCTTCATGATCCAGAGTGCCAGCGGCAATTGCATCGTCGCCAGCACGAGGATCAGGCCGAGATAGCCGTCGATGAAGCCGACATAACGCAGGATCTGCCGCGCCGGACCATTGCCGAACAGCTCGCGAAGCACCGTCCCGAGGCCGTTATTGGCGGTCAGAAGGACCTTGTAGAGCGGCACGACCAGCGCCGTCGTCGGCAGGACACGGATCAGCAGGATGGTGTAGAGGAACGGCCGCTTCCACCAGGCGCGGGTGCGCGACAGCGCATAGCCGCCGAGCCCCGCCAGCACCATGACGATCAACGTCGCGGTGCCGACCACGAAGAGCGAATTCAGCAGCCAGCGCGTGCCGTCCTCCTGCGCGAAGATGCGGACATAGTTGTTGATCGTCAGTTCGCGCGGCCATTGCAGGAACAATGACGCGTTGCCGTCGATCGAGGCCAGCAGCACCCAGAAGAACGGGATGGCGCAGAAGATCGAGATCAGCGACAGCGTCGCGTACGCGCCCAATTCGGCGCCGCGTCGCTTTGAAGGATTGTGGGCATGATGGATCGCCATCTCAGACCTCCACCTTGAGCGCACGGACGTAGATCACGCCGATCGCGAGCGAGAAGACGAGCGCAACCACCGCCACCGCGGAGCCGTAGCCGAGCTGGAAGGCCGTGAAGGACTGGTTGTAGATGTAGATGCTGATCAGCTCGGTCGCGCCCCCCGGGCCGCCGCGCGTCAGCGCATAGACGAAGCCGAAGATGGCGATCGTCGAAACGGTCGAGACGAGCATGTAGAGCAGGATCGTCGGCGCGATCAGCGGCAGCGTGATGCGCGTGAACATCTGGCGCGGGGTCGCCCCATCCATGCGCGCGGCCTCATAGACCTCCTCGGAAACGGCGCTCAGACCGGCGGTCAGCAGGATCATCGCGGTCGCGATGCCGCGCCACGTATTGACGATGATGATCATGGTGAGCGGAAAGGTCTGCAGCCAGTCCGTCGGCTCCAGGCCGAAGAAGGCGACGATGCGCGACAGCGTGGCGCGCTCGCCGCCGGCCAGCATCGAGATCCACATGAAGCCGGCGACCACCTCGGGCACGGCGTTCGGCAGCAGGATGATCGAATTGAAGATCGACTTCATCCTGAGCGGCCGGCGCAGCAGGATCGCCGAAACCAGGCCCAGTATGAACTGGCCGATGATGGCCGAGCCGATCACGAAGAGGAGCGTGACGAGCAGCGAATTCCAGAACTTCGGGTCGTTGAACAGGCGGATATAGTTCCGAGCGCCGACGAAGCGCGGATTGAGCGCGGCGGCGCCGGTCAGGGCCTCGTTGGTGAGGCTCAGATAGACGGAATAGATCGCCGGATAGATGACGAAGGCGAAGAGCAGCAGAACGGATGGCAGCAAGATCAGCCGGAGCTGCCAGGAAACACGTTTCTCATAAGTCATGGAAACATCCGGGCTTCAGGATCGGGTCAGCGACATCGTCCGGCGGGCCGCCAATTGCGGCCGAGGGGAGAAGCGGACAAGGCTCCGCCTCTCCCCCTGGCTGGACGATCTACGGCCGAGGGAGGCTATTCGACCGCGTCGTCGCCGAGGACTTCCTTGACGTAATCAACCAGGATCTTCTGGGCGCCGGCGGCGTCCGTTTCCTTGCGCAGCAGCGCCTCGGTGGCGCGGGCCACGCCTTCCGACACGGCCGAGAAGCCTGCCGCCTGCTTGAGGTAGACGCCGTTTTCAGCGGCGGCATGGATCGGCACGAGCTCGACCAGCTTCTGGAAGTCGGGATCGGAGCCGGCATCCTTGCGGGCCGGGATATTGCCGATCAGGCCGGCATAGGCGACCTCGGTCTTGACCGAACCGATTTCGAGCAGCGCCTTCTTGGCCAGCTCGACATTCGCGGCCTTCGAGTTGACGGCCCAGGGCGCGGCGAGGCCGGCGAGCACGTATTGCCCGCTGGACTGGCCGGGGATCGTCCAGGTGCCGACGACCTTCTCGACATTCGGGATGGGGTTCTTGCTCTCGCGACCCCAGTCGTAGATGTAGCACCAGGATCCGCAGGTCGTGGCCACCAGCTTGCCGGCCGGGAACATCTCATATTTGGGGATCACCCAGGGCTCCGGTCCGAGCAGCGGCTGGACGGGCATCAGGTCGTTGTCGATCAGCTCCTTGTAGACGCCGAACACGTCCTTGACGCCCTCGCCGGTCAGGCTGAGCTTGCCGTCGGCGGCCGCGATCTGCGGCGTCTTCGAGCCGACGAGGAGATGCTGGAAGCCTTCCTCGAACGCACCGCCGCCCCAGGCAACGCCGGCCGGGAACAGCAGGCCGTACTGGCCGGTCTTGGCCTTGATCTCCTTGGCCCGATCGATGAGTTCGGCCCAGGTCTTCGGCTGCTCGGTCGAGATGCCGGCCTTCTCCATCACGTCGCGACGGAAATAGATCTGGTTGATGCCGAGCATCGACGGGAGAACGTAGGTCTCGCCATCCGGGCTGACCGCCAGCTGCTTGGCGACGTCGTAGAGCTGGTCATAGCCGTCCCAGGCCTTCAGCTCGGCGGTGATCGGCGCGAGATAGCCCGCGGCCACCATGTCGGCGACATAGCTTGCGCTCGGAACCGAGAAGATGTCCGGCCCGTTGCCGGCGGCCAACTCGGTGAGCAGCTTCGTCACATAGTCCTTGTCGGGCGCGGGATATTCGACGACCTCGACGGTGACGCCGTATTTCTTCTCGATTTCCGCGACGGTCCCCTTCATCGCGTCGATGCCGGCCTGACCGTGATTGGCGATGCGGATGGTTTCGGCGTGAACGGGCGCGACAGCCACGCTCAGCCCGGCGGCCCAAAGGCCCGCCAAGAGCACTTTCCTCATAGTTTCCTCCCTGGTAACGGCCGCCCTCCAGCGGTCACACAAAACTGTACACGTGTTTTTCAAATCGGCAAGACGTGAATCAAGCGCTCCCGCGTCAAATCATCAAGCCATTGAAATAGCGTAATTATTTCGTCATTGCAGGGAAATGCAATTCTGTGTAACCGTATACACAACACCATCACTCGGGAGAGAGACATGTCCAACCCATTGCGGCTTGGGATCATTGGCGCGGGCCTGAAGGCGGCCGACTATGCGCGCGGCTGGGTGCATATGCCGGAGGTGACCTTCGTCGCCTCAGCCGACGTGAACGTGCCGTCGCGCCGCCGCCTCGCCGATATATGCACCGCCGCCGGCAAGCCGGAACCGCAGGAATTCGACGACTACCGCGACATGCTCGCGGCCTGCCGGGACCAGCTGGACGCGGTCTATGTCTCGACCCCGCACGCCTTCCATGCCGAGCAGGCGATCGCCGTTGCCGAGGCCGGGCTCGACCTCCTGCTCGAGAAGCCGATGGTGACGACGGTCGAGGAAGCCGAACGGCTGATCGCCGCCCAGAAGCAGACGGGCGTCACCATCGTCATCGCCTTCCAGGGCGGCCTGTCGCCGCTGGTGCTGGACACGAAGCGGCGCGCCCAGGCGGGAGAGTTCGGCGAACTCGTCAACGTCGCGGCGACGATCTGGGAAGGCTGGTCGGAAAGCTACAACGGCCACTGGAAGCAGCAGCCGGAGATTTCCGGCGGCGGCTTCATGTTCGACACCGGCGCGCACATGATGAACACGGTGTGCCTGCTCGCCGATTCCGGATTTGCCCGCGTTTCCGCCTATATGAACAACCGCGGCAAGCCGATCGATATCCTGTGCGCGGTCTCCGCCCGGCTCGACAGCGGCGCGCTCGTCACGTTCAACGCGGCGGGCGAAGGACCGCCCGGCTGCGCCTCCTACATCACGCTCTTCTATACCGGCGCGATCATCCGCATCGACGCGTGGGGCGGGTGGCGCGAGATCAGCCTGCCCGGCGAGACCGCCCAGCGCGAGACGGCGGAAATCCTCGACAATCCGATGAAGAGCTTCCTCGCCATCCGCGAGGGCACGGCGCCCAACTCCTCCACGGTCGAGAACGGCCTCCGCTTTGCGCAGCTCTGGGACGCGATCAAGGCGTCGGCGGCGCGCGATGGAGAATCGATCCGGATTGGTGCTACAGCCGGATGAAACCAATCCGCGGGTTCCGATGAACAAGAAGCGCATCACGTCGAGGGAATTGGCCAAGCTTGCCGGCGTTTCGTCGGCAACGATCTCCCGCGCTTTCTCGCCGGATTCCCGCATTGGCAGCGCCACGCGCGATCGCATTCTCAGCGTCGCTCGGGAGCACGGCTACCAGCCGAATGCGATTGCACGGTCGCTCAACAACCAGCGCTCGCGTCTCGTCGCGCTGGTCGTCAATGCGATCGGCAATCCCTGCGAGGCCGAGGACCTGCAGCTCCTCGTCCATCGTCTCCAGGATCGGCAGCTTCTGCCGATCCTTTTGTGCTGCGCCGATCACGAGGACCGGCTGCAGCTGATCCGGCTCGCCTCGACCTATCAGGTCGATCATGTCGTCGTCTTTTCCGATACGGTTTCGATGCAGGACGCGGTCGACATCTTCCATACGACCCGGCCGATCATCGTTTCGTCCGAGCCGCTCGACAACGCCGACGTCTCGCATATCCGTATCGACGGTTCGGAGGCGGCCGACCAGCTCATCGACAAGATCGTCCGGGACGGTCGCCGGCGCTTTGGCTACATCTCGGGGACAGCGACCAGCTGGATCGACAAGAAGCGCAGGGCCTGGTTCGCGGACGCGCTGGAGAAGCGCGACCTCGCCTTCGTGGCGGAAGCCTCCGGCGATTATTCCTATGACGCGGGCTTCAAGGAAGCGGTGCTGCTGCTGCACCGCGCCAAGGTGGATGCCATCATCTGCGGCAATGACGTGATGGCGATCGGCGCCGCCGACGCCGCCCGCAAGGTCCTGGGCCGCCGGGTTCCGGAGGATCTCGCGGTCGTTGGCCAAGACGGCATCGCCATGGCCGCCTGGGAAAGCCATGATCTGACGACGCTCAGCCAGGACCACGTCGCCTTCGTCGATGCGATCGTGGCGCTGATCGAACGCCACGAGAAGGACGCCGACGCCTCGCACAGTATCCTTCTGGAGTGCACCGCCCGCTGGGGCTCGACAGCCTAGAAGTGCTGTCGCCTTCGCCCCATTCGCCGTCGCCTCTCCTGCCGTCGCCCTTCCCCGCGCCCCCTGCTCCGGTCGCCGCTGCCGCCTATGTCGGCACTCAACTTTTCGATGTGTTCTTGTCGTTGTGGTAGCGCAGACCTACGTCCGGGAACAGCGCGGTCAACCTACAAGGTGTTCTCATGAAAATCGGCATTATCGGCGTCGGCGCAATCGGCGGGCATTTGGCGCGCTCCCTGGCCGCGAAAGGGCATGAGGTCAGGGTTGCCAACTCGCGTGGCGCGGATGCGGTCCGGGAATTCGCCAAGGCGGCCGGAGCCAGCGCGACCGATGTCTCCGGCGCCGTCGACGGCGTCGATGCGGTCATCATTTCCATTCCATTCTCGGCCATTGCGAAACTGCCGCGAGGGTTGTTCGCCAATCTCCGGGAGGGCGTGCCGGTGATCGATACCGGCAACTACTATCCCGTCCTGCGCGATCCCCCGGTGGAGGAGATCGAAGCCGGGAAGACCGAAAGCGTGTGGGTGGCGGAACAGCTCGGCCGCCCCATCATCAAGGCTTTCAACAGCATCTTCGCCGCCTCCCTCGCCGAAAAGGGAAAGCCCGCCGGCGCCAGAAACCGCGTGGCGCTCGCCGTCGCGGGGGACACTCCCGAGGAGAAGCGGGTTGCCATGGGGCTGGTGGACCAGGTCGGCTTCGATCCGCTCGATGCGGGCAGCCTGCAGGACTCCTGGCGTCAGCAGCCCAATACCCCGGCCTATTGCACGGACTATGGCCTGAGCGATCTGCGCCGCGCGCTCGCTTCGGCGGTCGAGGGCGCGGCGCCCGCGAAGCGAGCCGAATTCGTCGCCAACATTCAGAAGATCTTCGCGGAGAACCCGACGAACGACGAGCGGGTCGCCCTCGCGCGCCGGGAAACCCCGATCACGGCCTAGGCCGGCTAGCCGGGGGCGTCTGTTCAGGACGCGCCTCGGGAACATCCGGGACGGCCCGCCTATGGCGGCCGTCCCGCAATGCTCCGGCCAACGCGCCTCGCGGCAAACAGCCTCACCGCCCTGACACTTATGTGATCGCGACCACCTTTGCCGGCTCTGCGCGATGTGAGAGGTTGCGCGCGTGAAACTTCGGTCCCTCCTCCCCCGGCTGCTCTCGATCCTGGCGGTCCTCGGCCTTCTGACCGCTCCGATCGCTGTGCCCTCGGCCGCGGCGATGACGGCTGTCGAGACCATGACGACCGCCGAGCCGATGGCGGCGATGGAGGACATGCCGGCTATGGAAGCGATGGCCGGCATGACGGACGGCATGCCGTGCTGTCCTGAGCAGAAGCAGTCGCTGCCGGATTGCCAGAAGGCGTGCCCGCTGGCGATCCTTTGCCTCGCCAAATGTTTCCCGAACGCGCCGGTGGTCGGCGCATCGACGCCGGCGATCCCTATGCCGGTCGCCGTGCTCGTGCCGTCGAATGACGCCGCGCGCGATCCCTGGGCCGAACCGCCCCCGCCACGACCGCCCAGAACCTGAGTTCATCGTCGGCTCGATTTTGAGCCGCCTGTCGCCGCGCGGCCGACCGCCGCGCGGAGAAGCGCCGTGGCTTGTCGCCATGGCCCAGCCGCGCGCCTGCGCGGATCACGATGAACCTGGGTATTGAACCATGACGTTTTCCATGAAGCACGCCGCCGCCGCGGCGGTGATCGGTCTTGCGGCTTTTTCCACCAGCGCGTGGGCCGGGATCGAGGACTACGAGTTCCAGCTCGTCCAGCCCGAAATCAAGCAGGGCAACGCGGCCGAGATCGATGTCCGCCTGATCGACAAGCGGTCCGGCAAGACCGTGCCGGACGCGGTGATCTTCGCGCAGCGCGTGGATATGGCGCCCGACGGAATGGAGATGATGGCCATGCCGATCGAAGCGCTGCCTTCGACCGAGCCCGGCATCTATCGCTTCAAGGCTGAGATCTCGATGGCAGGCGGATGGCGCCTGTCGCTCGGCGCCAAGGTGCAGGGCGAGACCGGCACCGTCAACAGCAAGCTCGTGTTCAAGGCTGTCCCGTGAGCCGCGCTGGCCGAACCGGCCTCACCCTCGCCGCCATTCTGGCGGCGGGGGCTGGCGGCTATTGGGCTGGGCATCGCGATCTCGCGCTGCCTGACCCTTCGTGGCTCCGCGCCGTCCCCTGGCTCGAAAGAGCCGTGCCCCCGGCGAAAGCCGAACCGGCGCCATCCGGGCCTGTCCTCTACTACCGCGATCCCGACGGAAAGCCCGCCTATTCCGCCGCACGGAAAAAGACGGCGGATGGCCGGGACTTCCTGGCCATCCATGCCGGCCAGGATGCGAACTTCGACGAACAACCGGCGCCCCCGAAGGTCGCGGTGGCGCCGGCCGACAGCGACGCCAAGCGCGTGCTCTATTACCGCAACCCGATGGGCCTGCCGGACACCTCGGCGACGCCGAAGAAGGATTCGATGGGGATGGACTACATCCCTGTTTATGAGGGCGACAATGACGACGGCTCGTCGGTCAAGGTCTCGCCGGGCCGGCTGCAGCGGACGGGGGTGAGGACGGAGGCGGCCGCCGAACGGGTGATCGTCAATCCGGTGCGCGTACCGGGCGTGGTGCAGCTCGACGAACGGCGGGTGACGGTGGTCTCGACGCGCTCGGACGCCTTCATCAACGCGGTCGCGAACGTCACGACCGGCGACCGCATCACCAGGGGCCAGGCCCTGCTCCAGCTCTATTCGCCCGAGGTCGCGGCGGCCGGGGCGCAGTTCCTGACCGACCTCAGCAGCGGCGGGCGGGACCGGGCCCTCGGTGGCGCCCGCCAGCGGCTCGAAAATCTCGGCGTTCCCGCCGAAGCGATCGCCGAGATCGAGCGGACACGGAAACTGCCGCTCTCGATCACCTGGCCGGCGCCACGCGACGGCATCGTGCTTCAGCGCAGCGCCGTCGAAGGCATGAAGGCGGCGCCCGGCGATGTCCTCTTCCGCCTCGCCGACGTCTCGACGGTCTGGGTCGTCGCCGACGTGCCCGAGTACCAGCTCGGCGCCGTCGAGGTCGGGGCTACAGCCACGATCCGGCTGCGCAGCCGGCCGGGCGAAAGCTTCAGCGGCCGGGTCGCGCTGATCTATCCGCAGGTGGCAGCCGATACCCGCACGACCAAGGTGCGTATCGAAATCCCGAACCCGGACGGCGTCCTGCTGCCGGACATGTATGCCGATGTCGAGATCGCCAGCGGCAGCGGCAGGAAGGTCGTCTCCGTGCCCGACAACGCGGTGATCGACACCGGCGACCGGCAGATCGTCATCGTGGACAAGGGCGACGGCCGCTTCGAGCCGCGCGAGGTCCGGATCGGCCAGCAGGGCGGCGGCCTCGTCGAAATCCGCTCCGGGATCGCCGCCGCCGATAAGGTCGTCGTCGCGGCGAACTTCCTGATCGACGCCGAGAGCAATCTGAAGGCCGCGCTGAACGGCATGACAAGCGCGGAGGCAACGCCATGATCGCCCGGCTGATCGCGTGGTCCGCACGCAACCTCGTCCTGATCTTCGTCGGCACGGCCTTCGCCGTCGCCGCCGGGCTCTATGCCCTGAAGACGCTGCCGCTCGACGCCATCCCCGATCTCTCGGACGTGCAGGTCATCGTCTACACCGACTATCCCGGCCAGGCGCCGCAGGTTGTCGAGGACCAGGTCACTTACCCGTTGTCGACGGCGATGCTGACCGTGCCGAAATCGAAGGTGGTGCGTGGTTTCTCCTTCTTCGGCGTCTCCTTCGTCTATGTGATCTTCGAGGACGGCACGGATCCCTACTGGGCCCGGAGCCGCGTGCTCGAATACCTGAACGCCGCGGCACAGCGCCTGCCGCAGGGCGTGGCGCCCGTCCTCGGGCCGGATGCGACCGGCGTCGGCTGGGTCTATCAATATGCCGTCGTCGCCAAGGAAATGACGCTGGCCGAGCTGCGGTCGCTGCAGGACTGGGTCGTGCGCTATGGCGCGTCCAAGGCGGAGGGCGTCGCGGAGGTCGCCAGCGTCGGCGGCTTCGTGAAGCAGTACAACATCGTCGTCGATCCGCTGCGGCTGCGCGCCCAGGGCATCTCGCTCGCCATGGTCCGCGACGCGGTCCGGGCCAGCAACCGCGACGTCGGCGGCCGCACGCTCGAGCTCTCCGAGTTCGAATTCATGGTGCGCGGCCGTGGCTATATCCGATCGCAGGCCGACATCGAGAACATCGTGCTCAAGACCGCCGAGGGTGTGCCGTTGCGGCTGCGCGACGTCGCCCGCGTCGAGATCGGGCCGGACGAGCGGCGCGGCATCACCGAGCTGAACGGCGAAGGCGAGGTGGCGAGCGGCATCGTGCTGCAACGCTTCGGCGCCAACGCCCTCACGGTGATCGACAACGTCAAGCAGCGCCTCGCCGACATCGCCGGCAGCCTGCCGAAGGGCGTCGAGATCGTGCCCGTCTATGACCGCTCGCATCTGATCGAGGCGGCGATCGAAACGCTGAAAGGAACGCTCTTCGAGGAAAGCATCATCGTCGCGCTCGTCTGCGTCGTCTTCCTGCTGCATCTGCGGAGCGCGCTGGTCGCCATCCTGATGCTGCCGGTCGGCATCCTGATCGCCTTTGCCGCGATGCGGGCGATCGGGCTCGGCTCCAACATCATGAGCCTCGGCGGCATCGCGATCGCGGTCGGCGCCATGATCGACGCCGCCATCGTCATGATCGAGAACGCGCACAAGCATCTCGAGCGGGCCGAGCCCGGCCAATCGCGCGTGCAGATCCTGATCGAGGCGGCGAGCGAGGTCGGGCCGGCGCTGTTCTTCAGCCTGCTGATCATCACGGTGTCCTTCCTGCCGATCTTCACGCTGGAATCGCAGGAGGGGCGGCTGTTCGGCCCGCTTGCCTTCACCAAGACCTTCGCCATGGCCGCCTCGGCGCTGCTTTCGGTGACGCTCGTGCCGGCGCTGATGGTGATCTTCGTGCGCGGGAAAATCGTTCCGGAACACAGGAACCCGATCAACCGCCTCCTGATCTGGATCTATCGCCCGGTGATCCGGGGCGTGCTGCGGGCCAAGACGCTGACCATCGTGCTGGCGCTGGTCGTGCTCGGCATTTCCGTCTGGCCGGCGCGCCAGCTCGGCTCCGAGTTCATGCCGAGCCTCAACGAAGGCACGCTGATGTACATGCCGACGACCCTGCCGGGGATCTCGGTCACCCGGGCGACGGAACTGCTGCAGATGCAGGACCGCATCATCAAGTCGTTCCCGGAGGTCGAGAGCGTCTATGGCAAGGCAGGGCGGGCCGAGACGGCGACCGACCCGGCTCCGACGGAGATGTTCGAGACGATCATCAACCTGAAGCCCAAGGCGCAATGGCGAGCGGGCGTGACCATCGACAGCCTCAAGGCCGAGATGGACAAGGCGCTGCAGTTTCCGGGCGTCTCGAACGCCTGGACCATGCCGATCCGCGCCCGCATCGACATGCTGTCGACAGGCATACGCACGCCGGTCGGAGTCAAGGTGTTCGGCCCGGATCTCCGCGAGATGGAGAAGATCGCGCGCGAGATCGAGGCGGCGCTGAAGACCGTGCCGGGGACCTCCAGCGCCTATGCCGAGCGCGTCATCGGCGGCTACTATCTCGACATCGTGCCCGACCGCGAGGCGCTCGGCCGCTACGGGCTCGCCGTCAGCGACGTCCAGGACGTCATCGCCACCGCGCTCGGCGGCGAGACGGTCACGACGACGGTCGAAGGCCGCGAGCGCTACGGGGTCAACATCCGCTATCCACGCGATCTGCGCTCGAACCCCGGGGCAATCGAGGCGGATGTGCAGGTGCCCCTGCCCGGCGGCGGCGCGGTGCCGCTCGGCGCGGTCGCCAAGGTCGAGCGCACCCGCGGCGCCACCTCGATCCGCACCGAGAATGGCCAGCTCGCGACCTATATCTTCGTCGACATCAATGGGAGGGATCTCGGCGGCTATGTCGCGGACGCGCAGAAGGCCGTCGCGGAGCGGGTGACGCTGCCGCCCGGCTATACGGTCGGCTGGAGCGGCCAGTTCGAATATCTTCAGCGGGCCGAGGCGCGCATGAAGATCGTCGTGCCGGTCACGCTGATGATCATCTTCCTGCTGCTCTACCTGAACTTCCGCGCCCTGACCGAGACGCTGATCGTCATGCTGTCCCTGCCGTTCGCGCTGGTCGGCGGGGTCTGGCTGATGTGGTGGCTCGGCTTCAACATGTCGGTCGCCGTTGCCGTCGGCTTCATCGCGCTCGCCGGCGTCGCCGCTGAGACCGGTGTCGTCATGCTCATCTACCTCGACCAGGCGATGGCCGAGGTGAAGCGGGAACGCGCCGCAGAAGGGCGCACCTTCAGCCGCGCCGACCTCTATGAGGCGGTGATGCTCGGGGCGGTGGAGCGGGTTCGGCCCAAGATGATGACGGTCGTCGCCATCATGGCCGGGCTGGTGCCGATCCTGTGGAGCACGGGGACCGGTTCCGAGATGATGCAGCGCATCGCCGTCCCCATGATCGGCGGCATGATCTCGTCGACGGCCCTGACGCTGGTGGTGATCCCGGCGATCTATGCGCTGATCAAGGGATGGCGGCTGCCGGCGACGTCCGCCGCCGAGCCGGTGGCGGCAGAGCCCACCGCAGCGGCGCTTGGGGCGGCAGCAGAATGAAGGCAACTGCCGGAACGACCCCATGACGACCGGCAGCGGCAGGAACGGCTCCCCCTCGGGGGAGCCGTTCTCCGCGCATCAGAGGGACGACCTGCGCCCGAAGGAGCTCAGGCGGAGGCCGGCTTCAGCTTCGCCTGCTCGAGCGACCAGTACTCCATGTCGAAGAGGTCCGGCTCCGAGATCGGCGTGAAGCGGCCATAGGCCTCCGCGGCGTTCATGACGCGGGTCGACTGCTCGATCAGGTCGCCGGCGATCTTCGCCGCCTTGGCATTGGCGCCGAGTCCGAACATGCCCTCGCCCCGGATGAGCACGACGCGCGGATAGGCGTCGAGCATGGTCTTCGGCTCGGCGGCCTTGGCGGCGTTGCGCTCGAAATAGGCGGTGTAGCGCTCGATGAAGCCGGCGAGCGCCGCGTCGATGTCTACCTCCGAGGCATCGGCATCGAGGATCAGCGGGAACGGCTTGATGCGGATGACGTGGTCGGGCGTGACCGTGCCGCGCAGCGCGATATCCTCGACATCGGGCTTCGCTGCGTGCTTGCGGATCGCCGGCGTCGAGCGGTAGTCGAGCGAAAGGCCCTTGGCGAAGGGCGATCCGGCGCGGGTCAGCGCTGCGGTCAATCGCTCGACCAGCGCCGGATCGGCGTCGCGGTCGCTTGGCTGCGGACCTTCGAGCGTCACGCCGGCGCGGGCGAGTTCCTGTTCGGCTAGGGTGGTGAATTCGATCATCAGCTCATAGGCGCCCTCAGCCGTATCGGCGAAGCTGAACAGGCCGTGGTTCTCGAGCCAGAGGCCCTCGCAGCCGGGATGGTCGCGATAGACCTTGTCGCCCTCGATCGAGAGGTCGAAGCCGGGCATGACATAAGGGACCCAGGCGAGCCGGTCGCCATAGATGCGCTTCACCGTCTCGCGCATGTCGGGCTGGTTGGCGAGCGCCAGCGCCGCGGTCGCATGCGTATGGTCGACGAAACGGAAGGGCAGGAAGGCGTGCAGCAGCGCCTCGACCGAGGGGTTGGGCGAGGCCGGATCGAGCAGGGCTGAGCGCAGCAGCGCCACCATCTCGGGATCCGAAAGCTTGCCGCCGTCGCGCGCGGCGAGAAGCGGCTCCATCCGTACCGCCGGCAGGCCCGGCGCCTCGATCGTGTCGAGGTCCCAGCCGCTGCCCTTGATGTGCATGATCTCCTGGCCGTCCTCGCCCGTCACCTTGGCCGAGGTATTGCCGCCGCCATGCAGCACGAGATCCGGATCCTGGCCGATGATGCGCGACGTGTAGATGCGAAGCCCGAGCGCCTCGCTCTGGCCGGCGGCAAGGGCTGCCTCAATGAAACGATTGGCCTCGTCGCCGTTCCAGCGGCTTTGCATGGGTCAGGATCCGTCTGTTCTGGAGAAGTGGATCGGGCGGCTCCAGGTGGAGCCGCCCGCATGGAGTGCGCGATCAGAAGTCGAAGTTGCCGATGTTGTCCTTGGTGAACACGGTCCGCTCCGGCAGCAGGATGATGCCGTTGCCGTCGGCTTCGAATTCATAACCCTGGACGCTGTTCGGCGAGACCTCGATGGTGCCGATGCCCGGGATGTCGAGCTTGTCGCCGACCTTCATCTTGCCGTTCTTCAGCACGTGCTCGGCGACATGGACCGAGATCTTGCCCTGCTGGGTGACGTCCCAGAGGCCGAAGCGCTTGATCGTGCCGCGCTCGACATAGGGGCGCATCACGTTCGGCGTCGAGAAGCCGACGATGTTGACGCCGTCGGCGCGCTTCAGGTTTTCGGCGGCCTGGGCGGCGGCCGGCAGGGCGTTGGCATCAGGTGCGATGATGATGTCGAGGTCGGGGTAGGTCTGCAGGATGCTCTCGGCCGTCTGCAGCGACTTCTGCGCATCATTGTAGCCATACTGGGTGGTGACGATCTCCCAGCCCGGATGCTCCTTGGCGATCTTCGCCTTGGCGGCTTCGGCCCAGGCGTTCTGGTCGGTCACGGTCGGGCTCGAATAGAAGAACGCCACCTTGGCCTTCTCCTTGGTCACGCCCTCCGCCGCCATGTCGACCAGCAGGCCGCCGAGCTGATCCGGCGTGCCCTGGTTGATGTAGTAGCTGCGGCAATCCGGATTGACGTCGCTGTCCCAGGTCATGACCAGCACGCCGCGATCCATGGCGCGCTTCAGGGCCGGGCAGAGGCCGTCGGGCGACACGGACGACACGACGATCGCGTTGTAGCCCTGGTTGACGTAGTTGTTGATGAACTGCACCTGCGCCGAGACGCTCGGCTCCGTCGGGCCGTCATAGGTCACCTTGGCGCCGACTTCCTCGCCGGCCTTGACCGCGCCGGCGCCGCCGCTGGTGAAGAAGCCGACGCCGACCAGCTTCGGAATGAAGGCGATCTGGGATTCGGCCTGCGCCGCGCCCGAGGCGAACATCGTGCCCGCCAGCAGCGTCGCCGCCATCAGACCGGACTTCAGGAATTTCATCGTCATTGTCGTTTCCTCCTCAAAATGCCGCCGCCCGATCGTTTCGCTTCTGTCGGGTGACAGCGATGAAATCGGCCAGCAATGCGCTCCCGTGGCGCAATGCGACCGCCGCAACCAGCAAACCTCCCGAAAGTGCGCTGGAAATCTGGCTTGGAACCCCGCTCGCCTGCAGGCCCTGCTGCAGGTAGCCGATGACGAACGTCGCGAGCAGCGTGCCGAGGATCGAGCCCTGGCCGCCATAGATCGACGCGCCGCCGAGCACGGCCGCCGTCACCGCCGGCAGCAGCGTCGAGGCGCCGAGATCGACGCGGGCGGAGCCGAAATAGGCCGACATGACGAGGCCGGCGATCGCGGCGCAGACGCCGGTGATGACGTAGGTGATCGTCTGGGTCGTGGCGACCGAAAGGCCGGAATAGCGCGCGGCTTCCGCCGACTGGCCGATCAGGAACACGGCGCGGCCGAAGCGGGTGAAGTGCAGCAGTACGACGAGGACGGCGGCGAGGCCGAGGAAGACGGCGAGCGGCGCCGGCAGGCCGAGGAACTCGGCATAGCCGAACGACGTGAAGCTCGGCGGGAAATTGCCGATGCCCTCATAGCCACCGGCGCCGACGACGCCGGAGAGCACGGTCGCCGCGCCCTGGAACAGATAGAGGCTGCCGAGCGTCACCACGAGCGGCTGGATCTTCGACAGGTGGATGACGGTGGCGTTCAGGAGACCGGCGAGCGCGCCGGCGAGGAGCGAGAGCCCGATCGCCAGCGGCAGCGGCAGCCCGAAGAAGTTGGAGACGCCGAAGACGATGGCGCAGAGGCCGATCGCCGAGGCGAAGGAGACGTCGATGCCGCCGGCGATGATGACCAGCGTCAGCGGCAGCGCCACGATGCCGATCTGGACGAAGTCCGACGTGCCGTAGACGAGGTTGCCGACATTCAGGAAGCGCGGATTGATGAAGCCGAACACGGCGAGCTCGGCGACGAGCATCAGGAAGAGCGCCGCTTCCCAGCGGAAGAACACGTTTTTCATCGGCTTGCCTCCGCCAGCAGGGTCTTTTCGGCAGTCTTGTCGGCCCCGCCCTGCGGCGAGCGGGCATGCACGGCGTAGCGGCGGGCGCGGATGCGCCGGTCGATCAGCAGGCGGATGCGTCCGTCGAGCAGCAGCACGATCAGGAGGATCGCGCCGGCGATGAAGTCGTTCCAGAAGGCCGGGATCTTCAGGAACACCAGCGCGCTGTCGATCGAGGTCAGGAAGATCGCGGCGGTGAAGACGCCGGCGACCGAGCCGCTTCCGCCGAGCAGGCTGACGCCGCCGAGCACGTTGACGGCGATCGCCTTCAGCTCGACACCGTTGCCGGCCTGGTTCGGGATGAAGCCGATCTGCGCCGCGAAGATCAGTCCGGCGATCGCAGCACAAGCGCCAGACGCCACGAAGGCGGTGAACTGCACGCGCCGGACCGGCACGCCGAGATGGTGGGCGGCGTCGCGATTGTCGCCGACGGCGTAGAAATAGCGGCCAAACCGGGTTCGGCGCAGAAAGATCCAGGCGAGAACGAAGAGCGCCAGCACGGTGACGGTCAGGACCGAGACGCCGAAGCCGATGCTCCCCGCCAGCGCCTTCAGATCCTGCGGCAGACCCTCGATCCAGCGGCCGCCGGTCTGGATCAGCATGATGCCGCGATAGAGGCCGAGCGTGCCGAGCGTCGCGACGATCGAGGGGATGCGGAGATAGGCGACGAGCAGGCCGTTGACGGCGCCGGCGACGATGCCGGTCAGGATGCAGAGCGCGATCGCGAGCGGCAGGCTGACGCCGGCATTCAGCGACAGGCCGAGCGTCGCGGCGCTCAGGCCGAGGATGGAGCCGCTGGAGACGTCGATGTTGCGGGTCAGGATCACCAGCATGGTGCCGAGCGAGATCAGCAGCAGCACGAGGCTGTTCGACAGGATCACCGAGGCGGTCGCGGCAGACAGGTAGCCGGGCGCCGCGAAGCCGAGCGCCAGGCAGGCGACCGCCATGACCAGCACCAGCATGATGACGCGGTTGCGCGCGACGAGATTAAGCATGGGCCTGCTCCCCCGCGCCGAATGCCAGGCGGGCAATCGCGTCGACGCTGATGTTCTCGGTGAGTTCGCCGCCGAGCTGGCCGAAGGCCATGACCGTGACGCGGTCGGCGAGCAGCTCGATCTCGTCGAAATCGGACGAGATCAGGATGACGGCGACGCCGTCGGCCGCGAGCTGGCGGATCAGGGCGTAGATGTCGTTGCGCGCCGCCACGTCGACGCCCCGGGTCGGTTCGTCGAGCACCAGCACCTTGGGCTTGGCCGACAGGCACTTCGACATCAGCACCTTCTGCTGGTTGCCGCCGGAGAGCGCCTTCGCCGATTGGCCGGGGCCGGTGCACTTGATGCCCATGCTCTGGCGGAAACCGTTGAAGAGGCCGCGCTCGCGGCCCGGCCGCAGGAAGAAAGGCAGGCGGTGGATCAGGTAGGACGACGTGTTCCAGTAGAGCGGCGCGTCGAGGAACAGGCCGTTCTGCTGGCGGTCTTCCGGCAGGTAGACAAGGCCGGCATCGATGCAGCGGCGCGGCGAGCGATTGGCGAGCTCGACGCCGTCGAGCGTGACCGAGCCGGCGCTCTGGCGGCGCAGGCCGAACAGGGTTTCGGAGAATTCCGTGCGGCCGGCGCCGACGACGCCGGCGAGCCCCAGCACCTCACCGGCGCGGACCTGCAGGCTGATGTCGCGAAACCCCTCCCCGCTCAGCTTGCGCACCGAAAGGCGCACGGCGCCGCTGTCGGCGCCCCGCTTTGCGGGAGCCGCGACCGGCGCGGCGCCGGTGGCGACGCGGCTCATCGCATCGATGATCTCCGCGTCGGTATAGCTGTCGAGCGGGCCGCTGAGCACGACGGCGCCGTCACGAAGCACGCTGATCGTGCCGCAGATCTCGCGGATTTCGCGCAGCTTGTGCGAGATGAAGAAGATGCCGACGCCCTGGGCCTGGAGCTTGCGGACGCGCTGGAAGAGCGCATGCACCTCGAAGGGCGTCAGCGCGGAGGTCGGCTCGTCGAGGATCAGGACGCGCGCTTCGCGGATCAGGCCGCGCAGGATCTCGACGATCTGCCGTTCGGCGATCTCCAGCGTCGCCGCCTGCGCATCGAGGTCGAGTGTGACGCCGAGGTCTTCGACAAGCTGCTCGACCCGCTTGCGCAGCGCGCGCGGCGAAGGGCGCAGGCCGAGGCAGATATTCTCCAGCACCGACTGGTTGCCGAGGATGTGCGCTTCTTGCGGCACCAGATAGAGGCCGAGCTGCTGCGCGAGGGCCGGCGACGCGTGGGTCAGTGTCTCGCCGTTGATCTCGATCGAGCCGGCATTCGCCGGCACGAGGCCGGACATGATCTTCATCAGCGTGGATTTGCCGGCGCCGTTGCCGCCCAGAAGCGCATGCACCTCGCCCTGCCGCAACGCCAGCGAAACCCCCTTCAGGACCGGAACGGGACCGTAGGATTTCCATATGCCGGTGAGCTGAGCAGCCCTCCCGGCCGCCATATCCGCAGTCATTCCGCACCTGTTCAGATGTCTCTTGTTCCTTTCAAGTGATCATAAGAATCGGAGGGCGTCAATATGGTCAAACTGGGAGTCGCCGTGGCGCATCTGGCATATTGCGCTGCAATATCGCGGTTTTGCTGGATTTATGGCAGCTCCAGACGAGCTGGCGAGCCGGCGAAAGTCGCTCTGTTGACGTATCAAATGTTTTTGCGTTATCGATGTGATCACAAGTCGCGAGAAGGGAAGCTCGGCGTATGGCCATCGAAAGCAACGAGTGGAGCTATGGCGATGCCGACGAGGAGATCCTCACGCGCATCGCCTGGTACTATTACAATGACGGCCTGACCCAGAACGAGATCGGCGAAAAGCTGAGCATGTCGCGCATCAAGGTGTCGCGCCTGCTCGAGAGCGGCCGCCGTTCCGGCATCATCCAGGTCCGCATCAACTCGCGCTATCAGGGTTGCCTGTCGCTCGAGCGCGAGATCAAGAGCCGCTACGGCCTGCTCGAGGCCTATGTCGTGCCGGAGCTGCCGGAACAGAGCGCCAGCGACCGGCTCGGCCAGGCGGCGGCGCAGTTCCTCATGCAGCGCCTGCAGCCCGACGATCTTCTCGCCGTCGGCTGGGGCGCCACTGTCAGCAACGCCATCCAGCGCCTCGGCCATCTCGCCAACGAGCGCAATATCGGCCTGGTCAGCCTGACCGGCGGCGTCGGCACCTATGTCGACGGCATGCGCACGGCGAACTGGGGCAGCAGCGTCCACCTGGTGCCGGCCCCGCTGGTCGTGCGCGATCCGGATGTTGCGAAAAACCTTTCGTCCGAGCCCGCCGTCGCCAACCTGCTCGACATGGCGCTGAACGCTTCCTACCAGCTGGTCGGCATCGGCGAGCTCTCCGGCACGTCGACCGTGGTGCGCTCCGGCTATGTGAGGCCGGACGAGATCGAGCCGCTGCGCCGCAAGGGCGCCGCCGGCGACATCCTCTGCCAGTTCTTCAACGACAAGGGCGAAGTGCTCGATCTGCAGCTGCATGACCGCGTCATCGGCGTGAAGCTCGCGGCGCTTTCGCGCGCCGAGAAGGTCGTCGCGGCGGCCGGCGGCCTGGAAAAGGTGCCGGCCATCCATGCCGCGCTCAAGGGGAAGTTCGTCGGCATCCTGATCACGGATGAAACGACGGCGCTGGGTCTGATGGACCTCAAGGACTAGGGAGAGAGTAATGGCGGGGACGTATCTTCTGGCGGTCGACGCCGGAACCGGGAGCGGCCGTGCGGTCGTCTTCGATGCGGCAGGCAACCAGATCGCGGCGGCCCAGCACGAATGGTGGCACAAGCCCGACCCGCGCTTTGAGGGCTCGATGGATTTCGACATCGAGGGCAACTGGGCCCATCTCGCCCGCGCCATCCGCCAGGCGATCGCCAGCGCCGGCATTTCGGCCGGCGACATCGCCGCCGTCAGCGCCACCAGCATGCGCGAGGCGCTGGTCGTCTACGACGCCGGGGGCCGGGAAATCTGGGCCTGCGCCAATGTCGACAGCCGCTCGAACAGCGAAGTGCGCGAGCTGAAGCTCGCCTTTCCCGAGCTCGAGGCCCGCCTCTACCAGCACACCGGCCAGACCTTCGCGCTCGGCGCGCTGCCGCGCCTGCTCTGGCTGAAGCGCAACCTGCCTGAAATCTATGACCGCATGCACCGGATCAGCATGCTGTCGGACTGGGTGCTGGCGCGGCTCTCGGGCGTTCTCGTCAGCGAGCCCTCCAATGCCGGCACGACGGGCCTGTTCGATCTTCGCGAGCGCAAATGGTTGCCGGAGGCGATGCGCTGGGCCGACATGCGCGACGACATCTTCCCGGAGACGGTCGAACCCGGCGTGGTGATCGGCAACGTGACCGCAGCCGCCGCCGAAGCGACCGGGCTGCGGGCCGGCACCCGCGTCGTCGCCGGCGGCGGCGACTGCCAAATCGGCTCGGCCGGGCTCGGCGTCGTCAACAAGGGCGATTGCGCGGTGCTTGGCGGCACGTTCTGGCAGCAGATCGTCAATGTCGACCAGACGCTGACCGATCCGTCGATGAACCTGCGCATCAACCCGCATGTCGTCGCCGGCCTCAACCAGGCGGAGGCGATCAGCTTCTTCGTCGGCGTGGTCATGCGCTGGTTCCGCGACAGCTTTGGCGCGGCGGAGGTGGCCGCGGCCGGCGCCGACGGCGATGCCTATGCGCGGCTCGAGGCGCAGTCGGCGCATATCCCGCCCGGCGCCTATGGCATCATTCCGGTGTTCTCCGACGTGATGCGCTACGGCAAGTGGTACCACGCGGCGCCGTCGCTCCTGAACCTCTCGATCGATCCGGAAAAATCCGGCAAGGCGGCGATCTTCCGGGCGCTGCAGGAGAACGCGGCCATCGTCGCGGCGCGCAATCTCGCCGCGATCTTCCAGCTCTCCGGCGTGACGCCGAAGCGGATCGTCTTCGCGGCGGGTGCGGCCAAGTCCGCGCACTGGGCCCAGATCCTGTCGAGCGCCACCGGGCTACCCGTGGTGACGCCTGTGGTGAAGGAAGCAACCGCGCTCGGCTGCGCCGCGGCGGCCGCGATCGGCGCCGGGCTGCAGCGGGACTTCGTCTCCACCGCCGAAAACTGGGTGCGCTGGGACCGGCATTTCGAGCCGGAGCCCGCGCACAAGGCGATCTACGACGAGGCCGGCGAGCGCTGGGCGCGCGCCTATGCGCTGCAGCGGCAGCTCGTCGACGAGGGCGTCACCACGTCGATGTGGAAGGCGCCCGGCCTCTGATTTCACGAAGCGTCGCGCGCCCCGCGCGCGATCTCGATCCATTTGCAAAGGAGTTGTTATGTTCATCCAGATGGTGACCATTTCGGTCAAGCCGGGCCATGCCCACACGTTTCTCGAAGCTTTTCGCATCAACTATGAAGGCACGCGCCGCGAGCCCGGCAATCTGCGCTTCGATGTCCTGCGCGACCCCGACGACGACCACAAGTTCCTGATCTACGAGGTGTTCACGTCCGCCGCCGCGCTCGAGGAGCACCGCCATACGCCGCATTACCGCAAATGCGTCAGCATGCTCGAACCGATCCAGATCGGCCCGCGCTCCAAGACCTTCTACCACGCCGAGATGGCCGACTTCCTGACGGACGCCGTCGCCGGAAATTGATCGGCGGCGACGCGATCCTCGAGCGCACGCGATCGCGTGCGCCTCCCCTCCCCGAGGCTCCGCCGGCGCCACCCACGCCGCCGGCGATCGATCAATTCGATGTGAGTCTCGCCCCTTCCGAAACAATATGACGGTCGCGTCCGTACAAGCTCTGAGGTGAGGGATAGGCCCCCGCCTTGCAGAGTTTCGAGACATGCTGACACGTCGACATATGCTTCAGGCGGGTGCCGCCGGGTTCGCCGCCACCCTCATTCCCGGGCTCGCGTCGTCGGGCCTTGCCCGCGCCGCGGCAATGGCTGATTTCGAGGTGACGCACAGCGAGGCGGAATGGCGCAAGCTGCTGACGCCGGGCCAGTTCGCCGTGCTGCGCCAGGAAGGCACCGAGCGGCCCTTCACCAGCGCGCTGCTGCATGAGGAGCGCAAGGGCCGGTTCGACTGCGCCGGCTGCCAGCTGCCGCTGTTCTCGTCGGAAACCAAATTCGACAGCGGCACCGGCTGGCCGAGCTTCTGGCAACCCCTGCCGCGCGCCGTCAACGAGACCACCGACAAATCCTACGGCGTGACCCGAACCGCCGTCAGCTGCCATCGCTGCGGCGGCCATCTCGGTCATGTCTTCAAGGACGGGCCGGCGCCGACCGGGCTGCGCTACTGCATGAATGGCGTCGCCCTGACCTTCACCGCCGCCTGACCGCCAGCCCGGGAACGTTCTGATGCTTCTGTTCATCCTCGCCTATCTCGGTGGCGCGTTCACCATCCTCAGCCCCTGCATCCTGCCGGTGCTGCCCTTCGTCTTCGCCCGCGCCGACCAGCCCTTCATCCGCAGCGGCCTGCCGCTCCTGGCCGGCATGGCGCTGACCTTCGCGGCGGTGGCGACGCTGGCCGCCGTCGGCGGCAGTTGGGCGGTGCAGGCCAACGAATATGGCCGGATCGCCGCCATCGTTCTGCTGGCGCTCTTCGGCGTCACGCTGCTGTTCCCGTCGCTGGCCGACCGGCTGACCCGGCCGCTGGTGGCGTTCGGCGCACGACTGTCGCAGGCCGCCGACGCGGGATCACGGACCGGCTCCTCGGTGGCGCCGTCCTTCCTGCTCGGCGTCGCCACCGGCCTGCTCTGGGCGCCCTGCGCCGGACCGATCCTCGGCCTGCTCCTGACCGGGGCGGCGCTCAACGGCGCCAATGCCCAGACCTCGCTGCTGCTTCTCGCCTATGCCGCCGGCGCGGCGACGTCGCTGGCGCTGGCGCTGCTGATCGGCGGACGCGTCTTCGCGCTGATGAAGCGCTCGCTCGGCGCCGGCGAATGGATCCGGCGCGGCCTCGGCGTCGCCGTGCTGGTCGGCGTCGGCGCGATCGCGCTCGGCCTCGATACCGGACTCCTGACCCAGGTCTCGCTCGCCAGCACGTCGAGGATCGAGCAGGCGCTGATCGACAAGGTGCGGCCGATGCCGCAGGAGGACACCAAGGACGCCAAGCCTGCCGGCGACACCAATCCCTCCAGCGTCGTGATGATCGGCGAGCCGGCGATGATGCTGTCGGCCAACGCCGAGGCGTCAGGTCCGAGCCTGCCGATCGAGGGAGAATTCCCCTCGCTCGACGGCGCCGTCACCTGGCTGAACTCGCCGCCGCTAACGGCGGAAGGGTTGCGCGGCAAGGTCGTGCTGGTCGATTTCTGGACCTATTCCTGCATCAACTGCCTGCGCTCGATCCCCTATGTCCGCGCCTGGGCCGAAAAATACAAAGATCAGGGGCTGGTCGTCATCGGCGTGCACGCGCCGGAATTCGCCTTCGAAAAGAACGTGGACAATGTCCGCAAGGCGACCCGCGACCTGCAGGTGACCTATCCGGTCGCCGTCGACAATGACTACGCGATCTGGCGGGCGTTCCAGAACCAGTACTGGCCGGCGCACTACTTCATCGACGCCAAGGGCAGGATTCGCCACCACCATTTCGGCGAGGGCGAATATGACGAGTCGGAGCGGGTGATCCAGCAATTGCTGGCCGAAGCCGGTCATGCCGGCGTCTCCAAGACGCTGGTCGACGTCAAGGCGGACGGGGCGGAAGCGGCCGCCGATATGAACAATGTCGCCTCGCCCGAGACCTATGTCGGCTTCGAGCGGGCCGCCAACTTCGCGTCCGACGGCGGCATGCTGCCGGACGAGGCGCGCGCCTATGCGATCGGCCGGCCGCTGCGGCTGAACGATTGGGGCCTGGTGGGCACCTGGTCGGTCGGCGGCGAGCGCGCCACGCTCAACCAGGCCGGCGGCGGCATAAAATACCGCTTCCACGCCCGCGACCTGCATCTGGTGCTGGGCCCCTCGGCCGATGGCAAGCCGGTGCGCTACCGCGTCCGGATCGACGGCAAGGCGCCCGGCGCGGACCATGGCGTCGACGTCGATAACGAGGGCAACGGCACCGTGACCGGCCAGCGGCTCTACCAGCTGGTGCGGCAGGCCGGGCCGGTCATGGACCGCGATTTCGAGATCGAGTTCCTCGATCCCGGCGTCCAGGCCTTCGCCTTCACCTTCGGATAAGGCTTTGTCTGCGGCGCGAGGCTCTCCGTCTCGCGCCGCCGTCACGCATATCGTTCGAGAGCCGCTTCGGCCGCCCTGATCACGGCCCCGCCGGGACCGACGCGCCGCCCCCCTCCCCTTGAATCACCACCCGCAAGCCCGTCACCCCCAGGCGCGCGGACGTTTTCGTACGCCTGCTTCGCTGCGGAACTCGACTTCCCAATAGTCACGTAATAACCGACCACCCACTCCAAGGCGGAAAGTTTCAAATTACGCAGATGAAATGAAATTTGTGACCTTCTTCATCCTCATCCGAAACCCTAAAATCAAATAACAAGGATTGCCAATTCAAGTTTAAATTTCATGGATACGTTATCGTATCTCTGCCGTAAAAGAGGAAAATATGGCTAATCTGTCTCGAAGGAAGTTCTTTGGCTCCGTCGCTGCGACGGCTGTGACGGCGGCGACCTTGTCGGGCGGCGCGGCCACGCAGGTCCGGGCCGAAACGTCGAAGGCAACGGCCGGATCGTCGAAGGCAACGCTTGTGCCGCGCAAATTTCCGTTCCTCCCCAACGACGAGTTCGGCAATTACGAACCAACGATTTCTGCGGACGGAAACACGATCTACTTCGCCCGCTGGGCGAGCCCGGGCGACAAGCGCGTGACGGGACCGTCGGATATCTTCGTCACCCACCGCACCAACACGTCGCGGGAATGGCCGGGCAATGGCGAGGATTGGTCTGCGCCGGAGCGCCTGCCCGATGAGGTCAACAGCGCCTCCACCGATCTGGAGCCGTGGATCTCGGAAGACGGCAACACGCTCTATTTCATGAGCTCGCGCCCGGAAGGCGGCGGCAAGTCCTCGATCTGGGAAACGCACAAGCAGGCGGACGGCGGCTGGACGAAGGCGCAGCTGGTTGCCGGCGGCAACATCAACACCGAGCACGGCAATCACTGCTTCATGCCGTTCGATCTCCCCGGTCAGGTGGCGCAGAAGTCGTTCATTTCCGGCCGCCCGCGTGAAGACGGCGGCCCGTCGGGCGCGGACATCTATACGACGCAGTTCGTCGACGGCGCCTGGCAGCCCGCCAAGCGCTACGAGAGCCGCCTCCTGGATTCGATCGCGCTCAAGTGTCGCCTGAATGTCGTCACCCAGGACGATTTCACGCTCGGCGTCGTCTCGGTCCACGATTTCGGCAAGTTCCACACCCTGCTGTTCGTGCACTACGATCCCACCACGCAGGAGTGGAAGGGACCGGTCGTCGAGGCCCCGTTCAACGACTGGAACATCGACGGCGCCTGCCCGAACTTCCAGCACAATGGCGAGCGGATGATCTGGTCGGCCGGCTATGATCGCGGCCCGGACCTCATCTCCGGCCGGAGCGACGGAGCCGCGGGCGTCTACGACCTGTTCTGGCTCCCGACCAGCGAGATCATCGCCTTCTACAAGGCAAACGCCGGTCTCGCCTGAGGATTGCCCGATGACGACCAGCAAGTTGGTGCGAGGAGCTTTCCTCGCACTCACCGCCCTATTCGTGACGACGGGCGGCGCCTTCGCCCATAGCGGACTGCAGCGCTCCGAGCCGCAGGCGGACAGCAAGCTCAAGCGTCCGCCGGCCGAGGTGAAGCTCTATTTCTCCGAACAGCTGGAGCCCGCCTATAGCAGCGTCCAGGTCGAGAGCGAGAAGGGCGAAAAGGCTGACCGGAAGGACAGTCGTGTCGATCGCGCCAACCCCAAGCTGTTGCGGGCGACGTTGCCGCCGCTCGAACCGGGCACCTATACCGTCATCTGGCGCGTTCTCTCCGTCGACTCCCATGTGACGCAGGGGCGCTTCAAGTTTCAGGTTGAATGAGCATCGTTCTTCTATCGGCCCTGTGGATTCATGTTGCGGCATGCGTCCTTCTGACGGGCTCGTTCTCGCTGCTGCTGCTGGCCGGACCGCCGCCAAATCCGATCTTTCGCAGATGGGAAGGCGGCGTTCTCGCCAGCGCGCGCTGGCTCGCCATCGCCGCCCTCCTTTCGGGCGTCGTCTGGCTGGCGGCGCGCACGGCGTCGTTTGAGGGCCGTGCCGAGGCCGCTTTCGATCCCGATGCGATCCTGCATGCGATGCTGGACACCTGGCCCGGCCTCGTCCTGATGGCGCGGCTGGGGCTCCTCCTCGTCCTCGCAGTCCTTCTCCAGCTTCGCGCCGACGTCACTGCCAAACGGGACTGGTATGCGGTGCGCGGCGAGGCGTTTGCCCTCGCCGCCGTCGCCCTCGTGCTGTTCGCGGCTTCCGGCCATTCGGCGGCGATCTCCGACAGCCTCTGGCCGCAGGTCAACGACATGGCGCATCTGCTCAGCGCCGGGGTCTGGGTCGGCGGCCTGCCGGCGCTTGCGCTGCTGCTCCATGCCGCGAGCCGAAGCGGCGCGAGGCCCGATCCCTACGCCATACGGACGATGCAGCGGTTTTCGCGAATTGCCCTGGTCGCGGTGCTCATCCTCGCCGGATCGGGCAGCGTATCGGCGTGGCTATTGCTGGAGGGCGTGCCCGGGCTGCTCGGAACGCTTCACGGACATCTCCTGCTCGCCAAGTTCGCGCTGCTTTTCTTCGCCCTGCTTCTCGCCGCCGCCAGCCGCGCGCGGCTGGCATCCCTCGCCGGCTCGGACGAGGCCACATCCAGCCAGACGGCGCGGGCCATGGCCTGGTACATCGCGGTGGAGGCCGGCCTGGTCATCCTGCTGGTCGGCTTCGCCTCCGCCATGACGGTGACGGCGCCGGCCCGGCACGAAGACCCGGCATGGCCGCTGCCGTTCAGGCTGTCCTTCGACGCGATCACCGACGGCACGACCAGCCAGCTTTTCCTTCTGCCGGTGATCCTGCTGCTTCTGGCTGGATTGGCCTTCGTCCTCGCCTCCCTCGTCTATCCCGGGCGGCGACGCGCGATGATCACGGCGGGGGCGATCGCAGTCCTCGCCTCTTTTGGATCCGCGCTCGGGCTATGGCCCTTTGTCGTCCAGGCCTATCCCACCTCCTTCGTCTCGCCGCCGATCCCCTATCAGGTCGGTTCCATCGTCGAAGGCATGAACCTCTCGCAGGCAGCGAAGACAGACAGCCCCGCTTCGCCATCGCCCCAGGGCTATCCGTCCGCATCAAGCGAGCGGCGGACACCGGGCGACGAATTCGGGCTGCTGAAGGCAGAGGCCGGAGAGCTCAGCGACGAACAGCGCTGGAGCGTCGTGAACTATCTGCGAACCGCCGAAGCGGCGCAGGACGAACGGCGGATCGGGCCCGAGGTGGTGCCGGACGGCGCCTGGCTGGCTGCCCCCGATTTTCCGATTGCCATGGGCACGCTGACACCGGGACTGCTGCGCGACTATCGCAACAGGAAGATGGTTCTGCTGGTGCTCTACAGCCTGCCCGACTCCCGCGAGCGCATGACCGAGCTCGCGCGACGCTACGGCGCCCTATCCGTGCTGGGCGTCGAGGTCGTCGCCGTCGCGCCCACCGGTTCGCCGGAGCGAGTGGCGGAGCTTGGTGCGTCGCCCCCCGCCCTCTTCCCGGTGGTCACCGAAGGCAACGAGGACATCACCGCCGCGTACCGCCTGTTCGCGCCGGCCGACACGCACACGGAAATCCTGATCGACCGCCAGGGCTATATCCGCGCCATCTGGCGCGGCAGCGAGACCGGCATGCCCGAGGCTTCCAGCGTGCAGGCGCAGGTGGAAAAGCTCAACGAGGAGAAGACGCCGCCGCCGCTCCCGGAACTGCACATTCATTGACAAAGGCATCCAACAAAATGCGCGCGTGGCACGTGGTTCTGCTTCTCAATCTCGCGCTGGCGATCGGGCTGCTCGTTGGCTATGGCGCCTGGGGCCGTCCGCTCCGTGCCCTCGAAACCGACTACCGGGATCTCCAGAAGCAGGTCGGAGAACTCGAGCGGCAACGCGAGGCGTCGCTTGCCGGCGGTGCACCCGGCCAGCAGCAATGGGAAGGCCACGGCGTGATCCGGGCCATCCATCCGCGCCTGATCCTGCTCAGCCACGAGGAGATCGCCGACCTGCTTCCGGCCAGGACCACCGGCTTCCGCGTGATCGAGGCTTCCGCCTTCAGCGCCTACCACGTCGGCGACACCGTGCGATTCTGGCTGCAGGGAACCGGTCCCGACAACACGATTCTGGTGAAACTGGAGGGGGAATAGGCGGCATCGCCTTATCCCCCCTCGATGCGGGTTCGTCCCGTCCGCAGATTTCCGCCATTCCAGACAGGGCTCGCGGCTACACGGCAAGGTAGTTGACAAGATCGCTGTCAACCGATCGATTTAGCAGTCGAAATAAATACCCGGCCCCGATATCCGTTGGGCCCGCCGATCCCGATCGACCTGTCTCAGGGAATGGAAGCCGTTGCCATGAAGCGCATTCTCGAGCGCAACGCTGCCGAGCCGCAGCCGCCGACGTGGGATCGGAAAATCCTCGAAGCCGGCGAGACGGCGCTGAAGCGTTCCTCGCTCATCCTCGGCCGCCTGGAATCGGCGCTGAAGCGCGCCTCGGATCATCAGAAATCGCCGGCCACGGACAGGGCTCAGCGTCCGGTCAGCACCAGGCAAGCGTCACCACGCGCGGCCGCGGCAGACAGGAAAGCCTGACGCGCCGTCCGTTCGTCGTTATGGCCAGGCCGGAGCGAAGATCGACGGCGATGTCGTCATGGTTCAGGATCACCCCGTCGAGCGGGAACACCGCCTTGTAGACTGCCTCCTTGGCGCTGAAGAGCATGCGGGTCGCGAGCGCGGGATCGATGCCGGCGAGCTGGTCGCCTTCGGCACGGATGAGTTCCTCGACCTCCGGCGGCAGCGGTTCCGCCGGCTCTACATCGACGCCGAGGCTTGCCAAGCCAAGATTTGCCAATGCCCCCCTTCGCGCGACCACGGCGACGGCGAATTCGTCGTCATGCGCTAGCGAGCCGATCAGCCCTTCCGGCCATCGGGGCGCGCCGGAAGGTTCTCCGACGATATCCGCGTTGGCATGATCGAGGCGCCGGAACAGATCGCGCGCGATCTGGCGGGCCGCTCCGCTGGCGCGCTGGCGGATCATAGGCCGCGCACCGAGGGTGAGCCGTTCTATCGGCGTCAGCCGGTCCTCGTCGCCCGGGCGGATCCGCCGGCAGCCGATCCACACGCCTTCCGGCACGATCGCCCGCAGCGCCTCGTCGAGCGCGCGCTCCTCCACCTCGAAGATACAGCTCATCGACGCTGCCTCGCGCCTTCTCAGCGCCTCGCCGCCGGCGAACCGGGTTCGATGCGCGTGACATAGCCGAACAGCTTGGCCGGGTTGCCGCGCCACACCGTATCCGGCTCCAGCGTCTCGCCCTTCATGACGAAGCAGTCGACGTCGGCGACGGATCCTTCGCCCATGACGACGCCGTAGTGGATGAAGGCCGAGGGAGCCAGCGTGCAGCCCCTGCCGATACGGATATAGTCCGACTTGAAGGCGCCCTCCTCCAGCGAATGCGCCTGGATCACGCAGCCCTCGTTCAGCGTCACGTCGTCGCCGATCTCCACCAGCGAGCGCTCGGTCATGATCGAGCCGCCGTCATAGACGCGGCGGCCGACCCTGACGCCGACCAGGCGCAGGATGAGCGGGCGGAACGGCGTCCCCGCGAACAGGTTCATGATCGGCGAGTCGGAGAGCTTCCAATGCCGCTCATGCCGCCAGAAGACGGGATCGTAGATGGTGCTCATGCGCGGCTTCAGCCGCCGGAAGCCGAGGCTGAGCCGCTCGAGCAGGATGTAGAACGGAATGGCGACGGCCGAGGTCAGGACGATGGCCGTGAACAAGGCGATCTCACCCCATTCGGTATAGTAGTTGAGCGCCCGGTCCCAGATCGCCAGCGTCGCGAACAGGAACAGCCACTGCGCGAACACGAACAGGATGGCAGTCCCGAGATTGTGCAGGTTCTTCAACCGCACACGCTGCTTGCGCTCAGCCTCCGAGATCAGGCCGAGCAATTCCTTGTCGCGGTTGACCATGCGCGGGATCTCGAACGGCGGCGAGCCGAGCAGGCCGACATTTTCCCGCACCGGCCCGTCGACCGGGACATGCACCTTGGTACCGAGAAGGCAATTGTCGCCGGCCCGCGCATCCGGCGAATAGAAGATGTTGTTGCCGAAGAAATTGCGCTCGCCGATCTTCGTGTGCTCGAGCCGGAAGGCGGTGGCCGACTTCTGCATGTTGATCATGAACAGGCCGTCCGAGACCATGGTCTTGGAGCCGATTTCGCACAGCAGCGGGTTCTCGTGCTGCTGGTTGGTGCCGAAATTGGAGCCGGTCTGCTCGACCTTGTTCAGGTTCCAGCCGAGCGCGCGCAGATAGTAGACGATCGCCGAGCTGTCGCCGAACAGCGTGTTGAGCAGGCGGATGTTGCTGACGATCTCCGACATGGATTGCAGCCAGTAGTGGAATCCGTAGAGCGGGTAGATCCGCCCCGGCTTGAGCACCAGGCTGAACAGGCGCGGCACCAGCGCGGCCAGCAGCGTGCCGCCGATGATGAAGCCGAAGACCGTGACCGTCGTGCCGATGGCGACGATGCCGATGGTCTCCTGGTAGTCGTCGCTGACGTTTTCCCAATAGGTATGGAAGAGCAGCGGGAACGGCGTGACGATCGCGAACAGGACGATCAGCTGCACCACCTCGAAGACGACGCGGCGGACGCGCGACAGCGAGACGTTGGGAACGGTGCAATAGTCCGCGTCCGTGGGAATAGCGGGCGAACCATGCCAATGCTCGCCGGACGGGATGGACTGTCCGCGCTGCAGCGACGAGGCGTGGCCGAGCTGCGAATTGTCGCCCATGCGGGTGTCGATATCGAGCGCCGAGCCGACGCCGACGAACGAGCCCTTGCCGATGCTGATCGGGCCGGTGTGGATGTAGCCCGACTGCGCGCGGAAGCCGAGGATCATCGATTCCTTGCGCAGGATCGAGTTGTCGCCGATCGAGATCAGGTCCGTGCAGACCGGCACCGACCGGCATTCGATGACGGTGCGGTTGCCGAGCCGGGCGCCGAGCAGGCGCAGATAGAGGCTGTAGAGCGGGCTGCCGCGGAACAGCACGACCGGCGCCGTGCGGATCAAGGTCTTCACCACCCAGAACCGATAGTAGCGCCAGCCCCAAATCGGGAAGGTTTCGGCCTTCCAGCGGCCGACGAGCAACCACTTCATGACGACCGCGAAGCCCGTCAGGCCGAAGAACATCCCGGCCGACAGAACGACGCAGCGGAAATAGAGCTTGGCCGGCTCGTCGAGCACGGCATAGACCCAGTTGAGGCCGTCATTCAGCGCCCAGACGGCCAGATAGCTGTAGGCGGCGTAGAACAGCATCTGCCCGGCGCCGCACATCCAGTAGGCGAAATTCGACGCCTTGCGCGACAGCATCGGCTCGTTGGCGGCGACGACTACCGCCTCCGGCGCGCGCAGGTGCTGGGCGAGGCTCGCGACGGTCGGATAGGTGTAGATGTCGCGCATCGAGGTCGTCGCCCAATTGGCGCGCTTGCGGACGCGGGCGCAGAAGCGTGCCATCAGGAGCGAGTTGGCGCCGAGATCGTCGAAGAAGTGGTCTTCGATCGAGACGCTGTCGAACTTGAGAACATCGACCAGCGTCTCGACGAGGAACGTCTCGTCCTCGTTGCGCGGCTCGACCATCGCTCGGCCGGCCGCGACGCGGGCGCTGGTCGGCTTGGGCAGCTTGCGCAGGTCCGCCTTGTTGGACACCGTCATCGGGATCGCCGACAACTCTTCCAGATAGGACGGCACCATGTAGTCGGGCAGTCGCCGCTTCAGTTCCTTGACAATGTCGGCGCGGTCGATCGGCTCGCCGCCGGATTTCGGCGCGTAATAGGCGACCAGCTCGACGCGCTCGGGCTCGATCTCCCAGGTGGTGACGGCGGCCTGGGCGACCGACGGATGGTCGAGCAGCACGGCTTCGATTTCACCGAGCTCGATGCGATAGCCGCGGATCTTCACCTGCGTGTCGATGCGGCCGTGATACTCGATCTCGCCCTTCGCGTTGATGCGGCCGAGATCGCCGGTGCGGTAGATGCGCTGGCTCGGATTGTTCGGGATGCCGATGAAGTCGTGAATGAACTTCTGCTCGGTGAGCTCGGGCCGGTTCAGATAGCCGACCGCGACGCCCATGCCGGCGATGCAGACCTCGCCCAACTCCTCGCCCTTCAGCAGGACGGGCTTCGCCGGATCGAGGATCGCGATCGAATAGGTGGGCAGCGGCGTGCCGATCGTGACCGGCTCGTCCGGGCTCAGCAGCGCCATCGTCGCCGTGACCGTCGCCTCGGTCGGGCCGTAGGTATTGAGGATCTGCCGGCCCGGCTTCGCCCAGCGCTTGACCAGCTTGGGCGAGCAGGCCTCGCCGCCGACCAGAATGGCGCGCAGGCTCGGCACGTCGGTTTCCACCGAGGACAGCAGCGTCGGGCTGCAAGCCATGCAGGTGATCTCGTGCTGGCGCAGGAAATCGGCCAGCTCCTCGCCCACCAGCGGCTGCTGCCCCGGCGCCGGCACGACGGTGGCGCCGGCGGCGAACGGCACCCAGATCTCCTCCGAGGAGAAATCGAAGGCGATCGTCATGCCCTGATAGATGCGGTCACCCGGCCGGTAGCCGTAGGAGGCGGCGGCGACGCGGATGAAATTGCAGAAGCTCTGATGGGTGACGACGACGCCCTTGGGCTTGCCGGTCGTCCCCGAGGTGTAGAGGATGTAGCAGGTGGTGTCGTCCGGCCCGATCGGCGTCGGCACGTCGGCGGACTTCAGCTCGATCTCGGACCGCGCCGCGTCGATCGAGATATGCGGCACCGGCAGCCGCGCCACCCGCGCCGCATAGTCGGAGACGCTGATGACCATGCTGATCCCGGCATCCTCGATGATCATGATCATCCGGTCTTCCGGGAAGGCGGTCGCGAGCGGCACGAAGGCGGCGCCTGCCTTCATCACGGCAAGTACAGCGATATAGGTCTCGGCGGAACGATCGAGCAGCAGGCCGATCCGGTCGCCGGCCTTGACGCCGCGCTCGATCAGCAGGCGGGCGAACTGGTTGGCGCAGGTGTCCATCTCGCGATAGGACCAGACCCGGCCGCCCGAAATCACGGCGGGGGCGACGTCGAACTGGCTCGCCAATCCGGCGAAATAGCGGTCGAGCCGCTCCCCCGGCGCCCCCTTCTGGACGAAGTCCGCACCGATCAGGATCTGATCCCTTGCGGAGGCCGTGGCGATCTCCGCGATTGCGCTCATTTCGTTCATTGGGGGCACGCCGTCAGGGGATTCGGGGGCCTGACTGCTAGTCCCAATTCGGTCGGAGAACAATCGAATCTTGCGTCGCCGGCGTCGCTCGTACGGTTACGACCCAAATGTTGCGTGGCGGCCACCGGCGGGGGAAAAACTGCCCCGGATGACCCGGTTCCTGCCTCGGTTTGTGGCCCGCAATTCAACCAGCGAGCCGCCCGATGCGAGCTGCCCCGACCTCTCCTTAGGAGACCTTCGCGCAACACCGCGTCCATCGTGCTGATCGGGTCTTGCCACCCTCCACCGTCATCCCGGCGAAGGCCGGGATCCAGACACACAGCCCTGTGGCCGATAGGCTGGGCCAAGCTTTCTTGGCCGGTGTTTATGGGCCCCGGCCTCCGCCGGGGCGACGGAGCCTTGCCCATAGGCCGTGGACCGTATGGCGACCTAGGTGTTCTGTAAGGGTCTCCTCCTGGATGGCGCAAATCCGGGAGGCTGTCAGAGTGCCCGCGCCCGAGGCGATGATCGGCTCAGTGCGATCGCCCGGTCGACTCTCGCACCACGAGCTTGCCCTGGACCTGGAAGAACTGACCGGCTTCCTTGCCGTCGTCCTCGAGAGCCCGCTGGATGTAGTGGACCGCGAGCTCGACCATCTGCTCGACGTTCTGGTCGACCGACGTCAGGCGGTAGGATTGCCACGCGCCGACGACGGAGTTGTCGAAGCCCGCGACCAGAAGATCGTCCGGAACTCGAAGGCCGAATTCGCTGCGCGCCACGTCCATAAGGCCAATCGCCATGAGATCATTGCAGCAGAAGATCGCGTCCATGGATGCGCCGCTTCCGAACAGCTTCCGGGCGATCGCCACGCCGCTGTCATGCGTATAGTCCCCATTCTCGACGACAACGGGCGCAACGCCCCTTTTCGCCAGCGCCCGGAGGAAGCCGGTCTCGCGATCAGTTCCGCTCGAGGCATCGCTGTTGCCCGCGACGAGACCGATGCGGGTGCAGCCCTGATCCAGAAGATGGTTTCCGACCAGCTCGGCGGCGTGCTGGTTGTCGCAGGTGATCGACGTCACCCAGTCGTGCCGGAAATAGCGATTGACCGCGACGACCGGGACCTTCATCCGGCTGATGTTCTCCGTCAGCGTCGAGGTCACGGCATTGATGATGACGAGGGCATCGACCTGATAGGAGAGCAGCTGGGCGACCTGGGACTTGCTGCTGGTCTCATCGCCGAACAGGACGAGGGGAGCGAGGCCCGTATCCCGCAGGGCGCCGCCGAGCACTTCCAGTATCTTGGCGTAATAAGGGTTCTGCAGATCCGCCGAGACGATGCCGATGATCCCGCTTCGTTGCGTGATCAGGCTTCTGGCCATCGCGTTCGGGTGATAGTTCAGCGCGGCGGCCGCCTTGAGCACTTTGCTGCGCGTCTCGGGAGAGACATAGGCGTTGGGCGTGAAGGTCCTGGACACGGCGGATCGGCTGACCCCGGCGAGCCGCGCGACGTCGATGGATCGCACCCGCGTGTCTCTTCTCTCGCTCACTCTGCGCCGCTTCCTTCCTGATCCGAATCTCTCCGGATAACGCGCCGAAACGCTGGTCTCCCAGCTCTTATCACCCTTTCATTTGGTGGACGGAATTTATCTCTGAAGGACCAGGCGCCGCACCGGCGCGCCACTTCGGCAGAGCCTCGGAGCGCGGCGCCCGCTCGTTGCCAAGCGGGCGCCGCCGTTCGCTATTCCTTGCTTCCGGTCGCGGCGATCGACGCCGAATAGAAGCGCTGCAGAATGACCAGCACCGCCATCGGGATCGCCGCGATGAACAGGGCCGCCGCGAAGATCAGCCCGTAGTCGATCTGGTAGCCATTGGAGAATTGGGCGATGGCGACCGCGGCGACCTTGTACTCGGCACCCGGCGCGATCAGCAGCGGCCACAGATAGGACTGCCACTGGAACACGAACAGGATGATCGCGGCGCTGACCAGGGCAGGCACGGACAGCGGCAGATAGATCGACCAGTAGATCCGGAACCATCCCATTCCGTCGACGACCGCGGCCTCCCGGATCTCCCGCGGAATGCCCAGGAAGAACTGGCGCAGGAGAAACACGGCGAGCCCGTTGCCGATGCCGGGCAGGATCAGGCCGGCATAGCTGTCCTGAAGACCGAAGGAGCGCATGATCGCGAACAGAGGCACCGCGATGGCGTCGAACGGAATGAGGAAGCTGATGACCATCACCGCGAAGATCGCGTTGCGGAAGGGGAATTCGATGACCGCGAGGGCAAAGGCGGCCATCGAGCAGAGAACGAGGCCGATCGCGATGGTGATCGAGGAGACGAGGATCGAATTCCAGATCGCCAGCCGGAAGGGACTGTTCCAGACGCCGAGGACGTTGCGGAACGTCCACTCGTCCGGCCAGAACGTGTAGAGGCTGATCGGCGACAGATAACGGAAGATCGAATCCGTCGGCCGGAAGGCGCTGATCGTCAGCCACCAGAGCGGGATGAAGAAGATGACGGCGACCGCGACGATCGCAACCTTGCGAGGCAGCGAGGTGGTGCTCATGCCCGATCCTCCTTCGTGCTCATCAGGCGGAACTGGATCGACACCACAAGCAGCGTCGCGGCGACGAGGACGACGGTCGAGGCGGCCGCGCTCGAGGGGTCGCTCAGGATGAAGGCCTGCGAATAGATCTCGTTCATGATCAGATTGGTGGAGCCCTGCGGACCGCCCTGCGTCAGGATCTGGACGGGCGCGAAGACGAGGAAGTTCGCAACCGTGTTCGCCACCAGCACGAAGGTGAGCGGTCGCCTGAGCTGCGGCAGGGTCACGAAGCGGAACTGCTGCCAGCGATTGGCGCCGTCGATCCGGACCGCCTCATAGAGAGACTGCGGAATTTCCTGCAGCCCGGCAATCAGGAACGTCATCCAGTATCCGACGCCGATCCAGCTGACGATCAGCATGATGGAAGCGAGCGCCTGGTCGGGCGAGGTGAGAAAGCGGAGCGGTGCGAGGCCGAAGGTTTCGAGCATCGAGTTGACCAGCCCGTCGGGCCGGAGCGCGACACCCCAGACGACAGCCGAGACGCTCGGGGGTATGGCGACCGGCAGCAGGATGATCGTGCGCCAGAAGCCGATGGTGCGCATGCCGGCGTTCATGAGGACGGCGAGCGCGAGCGCGACGGCGATCTGGAGCGGATTGATGATGATCGAGTAGATCAGGGTCGTCTTGAGACTGCCCAGGAAACTCTCGTCGGTGAAGATATACGAGTAGTTCTCGAGGCTGAATCCGCCGCCGGGCGCCTGAAACGAGTTGTAGACCGCGACCGCGGCCGGCCAAAGCCTGAGCACGAACACGGAAATGAGGGCGGGCGCCAGGAACGCCAAGGCGACCAGGAACCGAGACTTGCTAGATGCCATCTTGCGCTGATCCTATCCCGAAGGGCGGGAGATGCATTGGCACCTCCCGCCAATCAAAAACCGCGATTACTTGAGGCGCGAGAGCTGCCTGTCAATCTGCCGGTCCGCCGCCTTCAGCGTGTCGGCGGCGTCCGCACCATTGCGGATGTCAGCGAACGACTTGTTCATGACGGTTTCGAACGCGACGAAGCCTGTGGTGCGCGGACGACCGACGGCCGTGTTCTTCAGCTCCGAATTGATCAGCTCGACGACCGGGCCGATCTTGGGCTCCAGCGCCTCCATGTTCTTGGCATAGGTCTTGAAGGCATCCGGATTGGTGGGGGGCACCGGATTGTTGGCGGTCGTCAGGTAATTGCCCTCGCCGTTCAGCGAAGCGTATTCGGCGAAGGCCTGCGCCGCCTCGAGCTTGGTCGTGTTCGGGTTGATCGCGAGCGCCCACGAGCCCGTCGCCGTCGCCGGCTTGCCGTCCTTGAAATAGGGGTGCGGGGCGATGCCATAGTCGAGACCCTTGGCAGCCTCGAAGCGATGGATCGACCAGGGACCGCCGACCAGGAACGCGACCTCGCCGTTGAAGAACAGATCATCGGTCTGCTCGGGCGTCACGCCGCGCGGCGCGACGCCGTCGGCGAAGAGATCGCCATACCACTTGGCCGTCTTGGCCCAGGCCTCGCTGCCGACATCCGACTTCAGGAGGCCGTCGCCCGTCAGGCCCGAACCCGCGCCGGCGGACTCGAACAGAGCCTGCAGCTGGTAGTAGCGGTCAAACTGCTGGAACTCGAGGCCCCACTTGGCGCCGGCCTTCTGCGCCGCCTTCGCGGCCTCGACGACCTGGTCCCAGGTCAGGCGCTTGTCGACATCGCCCGAGGGCAGCTCGACGCCGGCCTTCTTGAGCAGGTCGCGGTTGAAGTAGAGCATCTGCGTCGATGTCCACATCGGATAGGCGAAGATCTTGCCGTCGAAGGAGACCTGCTCGATGTCGACCGGGTTTGGCGCCCCGGCCTTGATCTGCTCCGCGCGCTCGCTCAGATCCTTGAGATAGCCCTTGGCCGCGAACGCGGGAATGCGGGGCGTGTCGGCGGCGATGACGTCGATGCCCGAGTCGCCCTGGCCGATGCGCGACTCGACGGCCGCGTTCAGGTCGTTGAAGGGCACGGACTGGTGCACGACCTTGATATCGGGATGAAGCTTCTCGAAGCCATCGATGACCGGCTGCATCGTGTCTTCACGTTCGGCGGTGAGCAGCGTGATGGTCGTCTGCTGGGCCTGCACGGTTCCGGCGGCGACAAGCGTCACCAGGCCAACCAGCGCGCCCGACAGTGTTCTGATGTTTCCCATGTCTTTCCTCCTCAGTATGCACACATGTGCATATCCACGATTTGCATTTGGACCCGTCGCTGTCAACCGGTCAGATGGGCGATGACGTCGAGTGCCGAACGATCAGCGTCCCCTTGACCTGGAGATGCTGGCCGGTCGGCCCGCCCTCGCCGCGCAACTGCCGAAGGACGATTTCGACGGCTAAATCAATCATTTGCGGAATGTTCTGATCGACCGTCGTCAGGCTGTAGGATTGCCAGGAACCGACCGCGGAATTGTCGAAACCCGCGACCCGCAGATCCTCGGGCACCCGCAGGCCAAACTCGCTTCTCGCGACGTCGACGACGCCCATGGCCATCAGGTCGTTGGCACAGAAGACCGCGTCGGGCGCGACGCTCCGCTCGAGCAGGCTCCGGCCGGCGAGGACGCCGCTGTCATGGCTGTAATCGCCGGTTTCGATGGCGATCGGGGCGGTGCCGCGCTCCACCAGGGCGCGAAGAAACCCCGCCTCCCGGTCCCGGCTGCTCGACGTGTCGGCCTTGCCGGTGACCAGCGCAATCCGCGTCGAACCCACGCCGTGCAGGTGATCGGCGACGGAACCGGCGGCGTGGATGTTGTCGCAAGTGATCGACGTGATCCAGTCCTGCGGAAAGTAGCGATTGACCGCCACGACCGGCAGCTTCATCCGGCTGACGGTGTCGGTGAGCCGGGAAGACAGCACCGCGTTCGTCACGATCAGCGCGTCGACCCGGTAGGAAAGGATCTGGGAAATCTGGGCTTTCGTGCTGGTTTCGTCGCCAAACAGAACCAGCGGCGCGAGCCCCTGCCCCTGCAGGGCGCCGCCGATCCTCTCCAGCGTGAGGGCGTAGAAGGGGTTCTGCAGGTCCGCGGATATGACGCCGACGATGCCGCTCCTCTGCGTCGTCAGCGAACGCGCCATGGCGTTTGGATAGTAGGTCAGGGCCTGCGCGGCGCGGAGCACCTTGGCTCTTGTCGCATCGGACACATAGGCGCCGGGCGTGAATGTTCGGGAGACAGCCGAGCGACTGACCCCGGCCAGTCGCGCGACATCGATCGCGCGGACCCTGCCCTCTTTTTTATCGCCCATGGATTCTTTCTCTTGACCCTCGTCATCCGGCATTTGTACATACTGCACACGTGACCACAATACTTTTGCTGCCATGCGGACGGTCGTTTGCGATCCGTCCGAGGCCAGCGGAGGCACCATGGGAGGGGACAGGGAGGACATGCTTTGAGTGCCGTCGAGCTGCGCAATCTCAAGAAGTCATTCGGTCGGGTCGAGGTCGTCCAGGGCGTCAATCTGACCGTCAGGCAGGGCGAGTTCCTCGCCCTCGTCGGCCCGTCGGGCTGCGGGAAGTCGACCCTGCTCAGGATGATCGCGGGGCTGGAAGCCGCGACCTCCGGCGAGATCGAGTTCGATGGCAAGGTCGTCAATTCGCTCGACCCGAAGCAGCGCAACATCGCGATGGTGTTTCAGAACTACGCGCTCTACCCGCACATGACCGTGCGCGAGAACATGTCGCTCAATCTGCGCCTGTCCGGGGTCGCCAGGGCCGACATCGAGAAGCGCGTCAACGACGCCGCGCAATTGCTGCAGATCGACGGGATCATGGATCGCCGCCCGTCGCAATTGTCGGGCGGCCAGCGGCAGCGCGTGGCCATGGGCCGCGCCATCGTCCGCAATCCCGGCGTTTTCCTGTTCGACGAGCCGCTGTCGAACCTCGACGCGAAGCTGCGCGTGCTGATGCGCGCCGAGATCAAGGCGCTGCACCAGAAGGTCCGCACCACCTCGATCTACGTCACGCATGATCAGATCGAAGCGATGACGCTGGCGGATCGCATCGCCGTCCTGAACGGCGGCAAGATCGAGCAGATCGGCACGCCGATCGAGCTCTACAGCAACCCGGCCAACCGGTTCGTCGCCGGCTTCATCGGCTCGCCGGCCATGAACTTCCTGGCCGGCAAGGTGGTGAACGGCAAGGCGGTCGTGCCGCAGTCGGCGGACGCCCTCCCCCAGGTGCCGGTCGCCGATCTGCCGGAAGGAACGGCCGTCGAGATCGGGCTGCGCCCCGAGCACATCACCCTGACGGAGGAGGCAGGATTGCCCGCCGTCGTGAGCCAGGTCGATCAGACGGGTTCGCAGACGCATCTCGTCGTGGATGTGTTCGGGCAGGCCGTGACCGTCGTGCTCGAGGGGATGGTGATGCTGGAGCCTGGCGACACCGTCCGGATCACCGCGAAACCCGAAGACATTTACCTGTTCACCGCCAGCGACGGCAAAGCCGTTCGCGCGCGGCCCGAGCCTCGCATCAGGGAGAAACGTGCATGACAGTGCTGGACTACGCCGACCACTTGCGTTTGCTGGAGGCGCCTTCTGGCCGTGTGAAGTGTGTCCTGGACACCGATACCTTCAACGAGATCGATGACCAGTTCGCGATCGTGCAGTTGCTGTTGTCCTCAGATCGCCTGGACCTGCAGGCGATCTACGCGGCGCCGTTCCACAATGACCGTTCGAACGACGCCGGTCACGGCATGGAGCTCAGCTATGACGAGATCCTGCGCCTGCTCGAGCGTATGGACGTCAGCCCGGAAGGCCTCGTCTACAAGGGCGTGACCGAGTATGTCGGGCCGCAGAAGCTCGTGCGCGAGGCGCCGGCCGTCGACGATCTGATCGCGCGCGCCCGCGCCAGTACGCCCGACGCGCCGCTCTACGTGATCGCGATCGCCGCGATCAGCAACGTCGCCTCGGCGATCCTGAAGGCCCCCGACATCGTCGACCGGATCGTCGTCGTCTGGCTCGGCGGCCATGCGCTGGAATGGCCGGATGTTCGGGAATTCAACCTGAAGCAGGATGTCGGCGGCGCGCAGGTGCTGTTCGACAGCGGCGTTCCCGTCGTGCTGTTCCCCTGCATGGGCGTCGTTTCCCATCTGCTCAGCACGGTTGCCGAGATCGAGCGCTATGTCGAGCCGCATGGCGACATCGGCCGCTTCCTGGCGCAGCGCTACAAGGAATATTCCGACGATCACCTCGGCTGGTCCAAGGAGATCTGGGACATGGCGCCCGTCGCCTGGCTGATCGATCCGAGCTGGTGCGACAGCGTCATCGTCCCGACGCCGGTTCTCACCGACCAGGTGACCTGGAGCGTCGATCGCGGCCGTCACCCGATGCGCTATGTCCACAGGATTCACCGCGATCCGATCCTCAAGGATTTCTTCGTCAAGCTCAAAGCCTGGAACGAGAAGCGCGGATAGTCGCAGACGATGCCCCGCCGGATTTGGTATGACTGACCAGGAACGGTAACCTTCGAAGAGCCTCCCAGCTTTGAAGGTCCGGCGAGGGACCCGACACGGGTCCCTCGTCCTCTTTCAGGAATGGAAACATGAGCTGGCAACCGGCATCCGACCGCTATTCGAAGATGAAGTACAACCGCACGGGCCGCTCGGGCCTGAAGCTGCCGGCGGTGTCGCTCGGCCTGTGGCACAATTTCGGCGACGACACGCCGCATGACCGCAAGGTCGACATGTGCCGCACCGCCTTCGACCTCGGCATCACCCATTTCGATCTCGCCAACAATTACGGCCCGCCCCCCGGCACCGCCGAGATCGCTTTCGGCGAGATCCTGCGCACCGATTTCGCGGGCCTGCGCGACGAGCTCATCATCTCGTCCAAGGCCGGCTACGACATGTGGCCCGGCCCCTACGGCGAATGGGGCAGCCGCAAATATCTGATCGCTTCCTGCGACCAGAGCCTGAAGCGCATGGGCCTCGACTATGTCGACATCTTCTATTCCCACCGCTTCGACCCGGAGACCCCGCTGGAGGAGACCTGCGGCGCGCTGGATCACATCGTCCGCTCCGGCCGCGCTCTCTATGTCGGCATC
Organism: Kaistia sp. 32K; assembly: GCF_016629525.1. Taxonomy (GTDB): domain Bacteria; phylum Pseudomonadota; class Alphaproteobacteria; order Rhizobiales; family Kaistiaceae; genus Kaistia. The sequence continues at coordinate 984,449 of NZ_AP024269.1, read as the reverse complement.
TCCTCCTACAATTCGCACCGCACCCGCGAGGCGGCCGCCATCCTTCGGGATCTCGGCACGCCGTGCCTGATCCATCAGCCGAGCTATTCGATGCTCAACCGCTGGATCGAGGACGACAAGCTGCTCGACACGCTCGACGAGGTCGGCATGGGCTCGATCGTCTTCTCGCCGCTGGCGCAGGGCATGCTGACGACCAAGTATCTCGGCGGAATCCCCGAGGACAGCCGCGCGGCGCAGAACCATTTCCTGAAGAAGGACTTCATCCGTCCTTCCGTCATCGACAACGTCCGCAAGCTCAACGAGATCGCCGAGAAGCGCGGCCAGACGCTGGCGCAGATGGCGATCGCCTGGGTCCTGCGCGGCGACCGGGTGACTTCGGCGCTGATCGGCGCCAGCCGTTCCTCGCAGATCGTCGATTGCGTCAAGGCGCTCGACAATCTCGAATTCTCGGCGGAAGAGCTTCGGGGCATCGACGCCTACGCCAAGGAGGCCGACATCAACCTCTGGGCCAAGTCGGCGGAACTCGCGCCGTAAAATGCAACGAGGCGATGGGCGGCGCTGCGTTCGTCGACGCCGTCCGCGGTGCCCATCGCCTCCCCAATGCCCAATAACCAAAGCCCCCCGCTTGATCCCGGTCGCGCGAGCCACAGCTTTGTAGACGCTGGCTACATTGTCGCTCTCCCGTGGCCTCCCCCATGAAACGGTAACTTGCGCTGGCTGCGTGTCGCCATCGCGAAAGGACACATAATGGCAGTGAAGTTGGTTGCAGCAGCCCTCGGACAGGTTGCGCGGACGGCGACGATCCCGGCCTATGACCGGGCATCGCTGAAAGCCGGCATCGTGCATTTCGGCGTCGGCAATTTCCACCGCGCCCACCAGGCGGTCTATCTCGACGATCTCTTCAACGCCGGCGAAGACCATGACTGGGCGATCATCGGCGCCGGCGTGCTGCCGTCTGACGTCACCATGCGCGAGAAGCTCGCCGCGCAGGATTTTCTCACGACCGTCGTCGAGCAGGACAACAACCGGACGGCGGCGCGCGTCACCGCGCCGATGATCGACATCCTGCCGGTCGGCGATGCGGCGGCGACCATCGCGAAGCTCGCCGATCCCGCCATCCGGATCGTCTCGATGACGATCACCGAGGGCGGCTATTTCATCGACGCCTCCGGCAAGTTCAACCCGGCGCATCCGGCCATCGCCGCCGACGGCGAGAACCCGACCGCGCCGAAGACGGTCTTCGGCCTGATCGTCGCCGGCCTGAAGGCGCGCAAGGAGAAGGGCCTCGTCCCCTTCACCGTCATGTCCTGCGACAACATCCCCCACAATGGCGTCGTCACCGCCAATGCGGTCATCGGCACGGCGCGGCTCTCCGATCCGGCCTTCGCCGACTGGATTAAGGCGAACGTCTCGTTCCCGAACGGCATGGTGGACCGCATCACGCCGGCGACCAGCCAGCGCGAGATCGACTTCCTCCGGGACCAGTTCGACATCGAGGACAACTGGCCGGTCTTCTGCGAGGAATTCAAGCAGTGGGTGCTGGAGGACAAGTTCACCAACGGCCGCCCGGCGCTCGAAAAGGTCGGCGTCACCTTCGTTCCCGACGTCACGCCCTACGAGCACATGAAGATCCGCATCCTGAACGGCGGGCATGCGGCGATCGCCTATCCGGCGGCGCTGATGGACATTCATTTCGTCCATGAGGCGATGGAGGATCCGCTGATCCGCGCCTTCCTCGCCAAGCTGGAGACCGAGGAGATCATCCCGATCGTGCCGCCGGTTCCCGATACGTCGCTCAACGACTATTTCGGGCTGATCGAGCGGCGCTTCCGCAATCCGAAGATCGCCGACACCATCCCGCGGCTCGCCCAGGACGGTTCGAACCGCCAGCCCAAGTTCATCCTGCCCTCGACGCTGGACAACCTGCGCCAAGGCCGCGACGTCGTCGGTCTGGCCCTCGTCTCCGCCCTCTGGTGCCGCTATCTCGCCGGCACCGCCGACAGCGGCAAGGCGATCGCCTTGAACGACCCGAACGCCGATCGGCTGCATGCCGCAGCGCTTAAGGCCAAGGATGATCCCGACGCCTTCCTCGTCTTCGACGACATCTTCGGCGAAGTGACGAAATCCGAGCTCTTCCGCAGCCGCTTCGCGCACGCCCTGAAGACGCTTTGGGAGAAGGGCTCGCGCGAAACCCTGCAGCTCTATCTCGATAACAAGCTGGCGGCCTGATCCGCCCCGACGTCGGCGGGCCTTCCGGCCGCGACGGCATCGATATCGGGACGCCTTGTCGCGTCTCCAGCACGAAGAGGCCCCTGCCGGATTTGAGCGGCAGGGGCTTTTTTGTTGGCTCCCCTCACCCCGGCAAGCGTCGCCCCCATATACGGGGCGGCTACTCGCGGTTGATCGCTGCGAGCGGGTCATCCTGAAAGAAGGGCGCCGGTGCCCTCATCCGGAACTCAGGGAGTTGCCATGAGCTTCACTTCGCTGGAATTGCGTTCGCTGGTCACGCCGGATGGCGAATTGCGGCTGACGCTCGAAGACGTGCCGGTCGGCGATCCCGGTCCCGACGAGGTCATCCTTCGCGTCGATGCGGCGCCGATCAACCCGTCCGACCTCGGCACGCTGCTGGGGCCGGCCGACGTCACGACGTTCACCGCCGACGCATCATCGGGCAGGCCGGTCGCGACGGCGAAGATCCCGCCGCAGGCCGCCGCCTTCGCCGCGCCCCGTATCGGCAAGTCTCTGGCGATGGGCAATGAGGGCGCGGGCGAAGTGATCGCCGCCGGCGAGAATGCCCGCCACCTGATCGGCAAGGTCGTCGGCGCGCTGGGTGGATCGATGTTCACACGTTACCGGAAGGTTAACGCGGATGACGTCCTCGCCTTCCCCGAAGGGGTCACCGCGAAGCAGGGAGCGGCGGCGTTCGTCAATCCGCTGACCGCACTCGGCATGCTGTCGACCATGCGGCTCGAAGGCCACAGCGCACTGGTGCACACCGCCGCCGCGTCCAATCTCGGCCAGATGCTCAACAAGCTCTGCCTCGCCGACGGCGTCGAGCTGGTGAACATCGTGCGCAGCCAGGATCAGGCAGCGATCCTGCAGGCGATCGGCGCCAAGCATATCCTGAACTCCACCGATCCCGACTTCCACGAGCAGCTGATCGCGGCGGTCAGCGAGACCGGCGCGACGCTCGCGTTCGACGCCATCGGCGGCGGCCCCCTCGCCGGGCAGATCCTCGGCGCGATGGAGGCGGCGCTCGTCGCCAAGACCCCGCCGACGACGCCCTATGGCTCGCCGGTGCACAAGCAGGTCTATGTCTACGGCCGGCTCGACCGGTCGCCGTCGGTGCTGCCCTCCAGCCCCGGCATGGCCTGGGGAATTGGCGGCTGGCTGCTGTTCTATCACCTGAAGCGGATCGGTCGCGCAGAGGAGCTGAAGCTCCGCCAGCGTGTCGCGAACGAGATCACCACGACCTTCGCCAGCCCCTATACGCGCGAGATCACGATGACCGAGGCGCTCGACCCCGCCGTCATCCGCGCCTACCAGCGCAAGGCGACGGGCGAGAAGTTTTTGCTTCTGCCCTCGCAGGACTAGGCCACGACACTGACCGCGCCCGCCTGGCCCATCGAGGTCTCGCCCATTCGGCCGAGGCCTCGATCCGGCAAAGCGGCCGCGCCACTTCAGGCGAAGTTGGCGAATGTCACGTTCGTCGATCCGGATTTTCTCGAGATCTGCAGACGCCGGGCGTTCGCCGCGTTGATCAGTTCCTCGACCAGGATGTCGCGCGTTTTCGACGGACGCGCCGAAGTCACGGCGGCGACCACCGTCTGGATGGGATTGCCGAACGGGCGAAGCGCGACGCCTTCCGGAATGTTGCTCACCATCAGCTCCGGAATGATCGTGAACGCGGCGCCGGACGCCACGACGCCAAGCCGCGTCGACAGATCCTCGATCAGGAACTTGCATTCGGGCTCGAAGCCCGCCCGGGAGCAGGCGTCGAAGAACTCCGCATAGAGCGGACATCCGTCGATGGCGGCGAACGCCCAGGCCTCCTGATCGACATCGGCGAGCTCGACGAAGGCCCGCGCGGCAATCGGATGGCCCGATGGAACGGCGCATAGCAGATTTTCATGGAAGAGCGGCTGCAACCGCGTCCGGCCGTCGTTGCTATGCGCCGCCTGCGCTGTTTCTCTCAGCACCAGGCCGACATCCACTTCGCCCTTGCCGAACGCCGCCTCCGCAGCGCCGGGCTCGGCCACGACGAGCTTTACCGCTGCCCCTGCGATCCTCTGGCTGGTCGCCCGGATGGCGGTCGGAACGAAGCTGGCGACAGCCCCGTCGAAGGCCGCGAGCGATATCGCGCCTTTCGACCGATCGGCGATCGATTGCAGCTCATGCGCCGCAAGATCCAGCTGATCGAGGATGATCTCGGCATGGGCAAGCAGGCGCTCCCCATCCGGCGTCAGAGACGCCCCGCGCCACGAACGCTCCGCCAGCCTCCGGCCTGCCTCCTTCTCCAGCAACAGAAGCTGCTTGGACGCCGTGGACTGGGTGAGGCCCAGGGCGCCGGCGGCGCCGGAGACGGACTTGTGGCGCGCCAGTTCGCGCAAAAGGCGCAGATGATCGATGTCCATGGGAGCCTTTGGCCGTCGGATTTGCGGAAAAAGCCGATTATTTCGCAGCTCGGTCCGAGGATGCGTCGCCTGCCGGTTTTCAAGACCTCGGCGTTCTACAGCATGATAACGCGTCGCGACTTTGGGTCGAGCAAAGTCCGTCTCGCCGGACCCGCCTGTAGTGAAACGAAATTCACTAACCTCCTGAAATTCATGACGTCATTCGTTCCTCGCATGATCTTTTCGGGGCGTTTTTGCTCGCTTATCCGATGCTTAGCCCAGCCTGGATCGGATCAGCTGGCGCCGAGTTCGCCGCCGCGAACGGCCGTATTCCGCGCATGCGAGAACTGAAGGACCCCAATGAACATGAGAACCCTAGGCGTATCTCTCCTGGCGCTGGCCGGCGCGCTCGGCCTTGTCGCGGCGGCCCACGCCGCCGACGGAAAACCGGTGCTCAAGGTCGGCTCGTTCGACCCGGCGATCACGGAGCTTGCCAAGCAATCCGGCCTGTTCGACGACGCTCCCTACATCATCGAAGCCGCGAAGACCCCATTCGGCGAGCAGGTTGCGGCCCTCAACGCCGGCACGATCGACGTCGCCTTCTATGGCGCCACGACCGCGCTGCGCCAGCAGGCCGCCGAAACGCCGGCCTGGACGGCCCAGACCGCGCCGATCAAGGTCATCGCCGGCTTCTCGCCGCCGCCGATCCGCGACATCCCGAAGGTGGTCACCGCGGCGCGCACCGACGCCGGCGTCGCGACTCCCGCCGACCTCAAGGGCAAGAGCTGGGCCTTCAGCGTCGGCGGCGACACGCCCACCGTCTACCTCGCATCGCTGAAGGCTGCCGGCCTTACCCATAACGACATCACCCCGCTCGAGAACGACAATTACGGCACCAATATCGCCGCCTTCCACAGCGGCCAGGCGCAGGTCCTGACGGCGTTCGCCGACGACATCGCCGACCTGCTGCAATCCGGCGACGCGAAGGTGATCTACTCGTCCGACGATCTCGGCGTGGCCGTCTTCTACGGCTTCGCCGCGCGTTCCGCCGACCTCGCCGACCCGGTGAAGGAAGCCCGGATCCGCGACTATCTCGTTCGCTACAACAAGTTCGAATCCGAGTGGTATGGCGCCCATCCCGACAAGGCGCGCGAGGCCTTTATCAAAGTTGGCCAGCTTCCACCTGACCTCGCCGACTTCATCGTCAGCCGCCACAAGGGCACGGCCTCGATCAACTTCAACGACGCGCTGCTCAAGGGCGTTCGCAAGTCGGCCGATGTGCTGGCGGAAAACGGCGACATCAGCCCGATCGAGGACATCACCGTCACGTTCGACGATCGCTACAACAAGCTGCTGAACAGCGTTGACTACCAGTACTGAGGCTCCCGGATGCATCCGCCCTCCCCGGCGGATGCATCCGAAGAAAGGACGTTTTCCGTGTCGCTGTCTCTTCCGGAGCCCGCCGCCCAGGCCGGCGTCAGGCTCGCGCCCTGGGAGCCATCCCGCGCAAGCCGCCTGCTCAAGCCGATCCTGCGTGGCTTGGTCGGCGTGCTGATCCCCATCGCCATCCTGCTCTGGTGGGGATGGGCCGCCGAGACCGGCCACATCAACGTTCGCATCTACTCCTCGCCGCAGCTCGTTCTTCGCCGGGCCTATGACCTCTACGCCGCCGGCACGCTGTGGGAGCATCTTGCGATCTCGATCCAGCGGGCGACGCTCGGTCTCGCGATCGGAAGCACGGCCGGCATCGCGCTCGGCGTGGCGAGCGGCTTCTTTCGCCCGGTCGAGCGCCTGATCGATCCGAGCATCCAGCTCTTCCGGTCGATGCCGCTCTCCTCGCTGCTGCCGTTGTTCGTGGTGTGGTTCGGCTTCGGCGAGCTGCCGAAGGTTCTGGTCATCGTGCTCGCGACCGCACCGCAGCTCTATGTCGATACGTTCACCGGCCTGCGCAATGTCGACAAGAAGCTGCTGGAAGTTGCGCAGATCTTCCGGCTCGGAAAATTCCAGACCATCTTCGGCATCATCCTGCCCGCCGCGGCGCCCTTCATCTTCAAGGGCCTGCGCATCGCCTCGGTGACGGCGCTCATCCTGCTGGTCTTCGCGGAAGCCATCAACGCGAAGCTCGGCCTCGGCTATCTTGCATCGAAGGGCATGGCCTATTTCCAGACGGATCTCATCTTCCTGGTCGTCTTCATCTACGCCCTTCTGGGCCTGACGGCCGACACGATCGTGCGCACCGTCGAGCGACTGGCGACGCCCTGGCGCGGCAAGAAGGGGATCCGGTAGTGACCCTCTCCTCGAACGCGCCGGCGGCCGTCGTCACCGAGCGCCTGGGCAAGGTCTACAATGGCCGCGCCGTGCTGGACGACATCAACTTGACCATTCCGGCCGGTCAGGTGGTGGCGCTGCTCGGGCGCAGCGGCAGCGGCAAGACGACGCTTCTGCGCATCCTGAGCGGCCTCGAAGAACCGACCGCGGGCCAGTTCCGCGTCGCGGGACGCTTCAGCGTCGTGTTCCAGGAACCGCGGCTCGTCCCCAACAAGAAGGTCTGGCAGAACGTCGCCCTCGGCCATCGCGGTCCGGATTGGCGGCGCAAGGCCGAAGGCCTGCTCGCCGAAGTCGGCCTCAATGCCCATGCCGATCTCTGGCCGGGCATCCTGTCGGGGGGCGAGGCGCAGCGCGTCGGCGTCGCCCGCGCCCTCTCGCAGGAGCCGGAGTTCCTGCTCCTCGACGAGCCCTTCGCCGCGCTTGACGCGCTGACCCGGCTCGAGATCCAGGCGCTCAGCCTGCGGCTGCGCGAGCAGCACGGTTTCGCGGCGCTGCTCGTGACCCACGACGTCGAGGAAGCCGTGGCGATGGCGGACCGGGTCCTGGTCCTTAGGGACGGACGGATCTCGCTCGACCTCGCCGTCGACATCCCGACGCCGAGGCGGCGCTCGCTGAAGCGCTTCACCGACATCTGCGAGCGGCTGCTGCACGAACTCGGCGTCGACGTCGACGCCTACTGACCCCGCCTTTCCGGAACACTCACATGTCCACGCACATACTCTGGTATCTGAAGCATATCGATGGCCGCTTTCCGTGGCATCCGGAGGGTCGCCGGCCCTTCACGCACAACGACCTGATCCGCACGGCCGAACTCATCGACCGGCGCGGCTTCTACGGCGCGCTGCACGGCACCTCGTCGTCGGACCCGCTGGTCACCGTCGCCAGCCTGATCGCCGCGACCCGCAAGCTGCGCTTCCTGATCCCGATCTATCCCGGCCTCACCAATTCGCGCCTGCTGGCACAGCAGGCCCTGACCTTCGATCTCCTCTCGGAAGGACGGCTGCTGATCAACCTCGTCAACGGCCAGGACCGACAGCTTTCGGCCTATGGCTTCACGGTGAAGAAGGACGAGCGCTACCAGTTGAGCGCCGATTATTGGCGTCTGTTCAAGGATTTCTACGAGGGGCGCTCCAGCACCTATGACGGCACCTATCTGGACAGTCGTGCGGAGACCGGCGCCGAGACGCTGACCGGCCCGCCAATCTATCAGGACAACCCGAACGCCCTGCCGTTCGGCCCGTTCCAGAAGCCGCATCCGCCGCTCTGGGGCGCCGGCACCACGCCCGGCGGGATCGAGCACGCGGGCCAGGTCGTCGAAGTCTACCTGGCGTTTCTGCGGGGCTTCGCACCGCTCAAGGCACAGATCAAGGCCGCGCATGCCGCCGCCGCGCGCCACGGCCGGAAATTCCAGTCGGTCGGCATTCACGGCAGCGTCACCGTCCGCCGCACGCCGAGGCAGGCCCGCGAAGCCTTCTACGAGACCTATGAGGCGGCCGGAGCCGAGCGCCTCGCCGACGATTTCAACACGCGCATCCGCTTCTTCACCGGCGGCCAGTTCGACCTCCACAGCTTCACCGCGCCGGATGCCCGGCGGCAAGGCTGGATCGAGGCGTTCCGGGCCAAGCGCCTGCCGACCCTCGACGAGCTCGAAATCGAGCCCGGCGTCTTCGCCGGCCTGACCGAGTTCATCGGCCTGCCCGACTTCTTCGGCGAGGGAGCCTCGATCTATCTCGTCGGCAGCGGCGAGGAGGTGGCAGCCTCGATCCGGCGTTACAAGCGCGAGATCCCCGGCGTCGACACCTTCATCTTCTCCGGCTGGCCGCTGGAGCAGGAGGCGGCCTACGTCGCCGACTACCTGTTCCCGCATATCGAGGATCTGGAGCAGTAGGACGCAATGACCGAGCTTCGGACAGAGGATTTCACCTATGCCGTGCGGCCCGAGGGCGATCAGCTCCTGACCGTTTTCAGCCGGCCGGACATACCGGCGCGAGCCGTCCTGCTCTATTTCCACGGCGGCGGCTGGCGGTACGGCTCGCGAGAGATGGCCGGCACCGTGCCGCGGCTCGCCCCGTTCACGAAGAACGGCGTCGTGGTGCTCTCGGCGGACTATCGGCTGTCGGATGCCGCCACCTATCCGGCGCAGCTTCAGGATGCGGGAGACGCCTATGAATGGGCGGCCGAGCGCTATCCCGGCCTTCCCATATTTCTCGCCGGTTCGTCGGCGGGCGGGCATCTCGCCAGCCTTGTCGGTCTCGGTGCATGGGAGAAGCTGACGAAGCGTTCCCACGCGCGGCGGCCTGCCGGCGTGATCACCTATGCGCTGGTCGCCGACCCGCTTCTGTGGGACGCGGAGCGGCAGAGCGAGCCCCTGCCGGAGCCCGGCAGCTTCGCCCATTCGTCCTTTTCGCGAAGCGGCGTCTGGCCGCCCTTCCAGCTTGGCCGGCATCTCTTGCGGGAGGCGGATCCTATCGTTTCTCCGGTCGTCTTCACGCATGTGGGACGCGAGGCGCCGCCCTTCCTGATCCTCCACGGCGACCGCGATACCTGCGTGTCCTATCGGCAGAGCGTCCAGCTCTTCGAGACGCTCGGCCGCCGCGACGGGAAGGCCTATCTCCTCGGCCTCGGCGGCGCCGACCACGAGGATCAGGCCTTCGCGGCCCCGCTGACCATCGCCGGCATTGCCGGTTTCATCGAGCAGTTTTCCTGAAACGGCCGAGTCCCCTCCATGTCACGCTCCCCCTTTCCGCGCTCCTCCTTTCCCCTGCCCCTTCCCGGTTCCGCCGTCGGTGCGGATGGCCTGACCGCCGGGTTTCCCGATGTCACGGCGGCGCGCACGCATGAGACGCTCTTCGACCTCGTCGGCAACACGCCGCTCGTGCGGGTGAACCGCCTTCTGTCGCCCGAGGCGAAGGGCCGGGTCTATGTGAAGCTGGACCAGTTCAACATCGGCGGCTCGTCGAAGGATCGCATCGGAATCAACATCGTGCGCGAGGCGCGCGCCTCGGGCGAGCTGAAACCCGGCAACCGGATCGTCGATTTCGGCGCCGGCAACACGGCGATCGGCTATGCGCTCGCCGGCCTCGTCGCAGGTCATCCGGTGACCGTGGTCGCCGATACCCACCTCTCGCCCGAAAAGGCCAATTACCTGAAGCTGCTGGGCGCCGAGATCCTGCCCGGAAAAGCCGACGTCGCCGCCGACCACCCCGACAATTGGGCCGTCGTGGCCGAGCGCTACGTCAACGAGGATCCGAACAGCTGGTGGGCGCGTCAGGGCGCGACCCCCTACAATCCGCAATCCCATGTCCATTCAACCGGCCCGGAAATCTGGCATCAGACGGAGGGCAGGATCACGCATTTCGTGGCGGCCATCGCCACCGGTGGAACCGTGAGCGGCACGGGCTCCTATCTGAAAGGGCAGAACCCGGACATCCGGGTGATCGCGACCAACTTCACCAAGCTCGCCGAAGCCACCAATCTTTTGCCGGTCTTCAACCGCGCGCCGGGCCACGAGACGCTGGAACGGAACTTCCCGCCCAATATCGATCTCGACGTCATCGACGAGATCCGCCACCTGCCGGCCCCGGACGTGATCGATTTCGGCTGGCACGTCGCGCGGACGGAAGGGCTGTTCCTCGGGATTTCCTCGATCCTCAGCCTGAAGATCGCGCTCGAACTCGCCGAGCAGGCGCATGACGAAGCGCTCATCGTCTCGTTCTCCGCCGATAGCGGCCGGGACTACCTGACGCGCGAGTACAATGCCGGCTGGCTCAGGGCCAACGATCTCGGCCATATCGCCGACAAATACGTACCCGCATGAGCCCAACGATCCGCCCGGCGCGGCCCGACGAATTCGAGACGGTCGACCGCCTGATCGAGGCCGCCTATGCGTTCGACTACGGCCCGCGCGAGAAGGCCGTTGAGGAGCAGTCGTTCTATCGAAGCGCCTCGCGCTCGGCCGAGTTCGAAGTCCTCGTCGCTGTCGACGAAAAAAGCGGCGCGCTTTGCGGATCGGTGACGACCCGCAAGGCCGGGGGCGCTCCTCTGATGGCGGATGCGCGTGCCGACGAGCTGGATTTCCGTCTGCTCGCGATCGCGCCCGAGGCCAGGAAGCGGGGCATCGGACAAGCCCTTGTCGCGCATCTGATCGAGATCGCCCGCGACCGGGGGTTCGGCGCCGTCTTCATGAAGAGCGCGCCGGAAATGGTGAAGGCGCACAACCTCTATTTCAAGCTCGGCTTCACGCGCGATTTCGCGCGCGACGGCCTGTTCATCGGCGGGCGTAAGCAGATCGATCTGCATGCGTTCCGCAAAGCAATCGCGCCACGCGCGGCTACCCCCGAGACGTCGAAGGACACGCCATGAGCAAGAAGAGACCGCTGAAGAAGCTCGGCTTCCTTCACATCGTCCCGTTTGACCGGAACGATCCCGGCAAGGGCCTGGAAGAGGCCCTCCAGCTCTTCGAATATGCCGAAGAACTCGGCCTGGACGGCGGCTGGATCCGGACGCGCCACCTGCAATATGGCGTGTCGTCTCCGGCCGTCTTTCTCGCCGCGGCGAGCCAGAGGACGAAGCGCATCGCACTCGGCACCGCCGTCATCCCGGTCGGATATGAAAACCCGTTCCGCCTCGCCGAGGATCTGGCGACGGCCGACCTGCTCAGCGGCGGGCGTCTTCAGGCCGGCCTCAGCGTCAGCCCGCCGCCCAAGGACGCATTCAACGACCGCATCTTCGGCCCCTCCTGGCGCGAGGACGATTTCAGCTACGAGCGCATCGCAGCGTTCCTGCGCCTCGCTCGTGGCGAGCCGATCCGGAGCACCGCGACGCAAGAGTTCGAGGTCTTCTCCGATCGGGTCGAGCCGCACAGCGCGGGGCTGGCGGATCGGACCTGGTACGGCGCCGGCAGCCTGCGCTCGGCCGGATCGGCTGGCGAAGCGGGGCTGAAGCTGCTCGTCAGCAACATCAGCACCTTCGAGACGACGAGCGACTTTGCCGAAGCGCAACGGAACCAGATCCAGCTCTTTCGCGAGCGCCATCCGCTCGGCGACGCGGCGGTGGTGAGCCAGGGCCGCGTCGTCGTGCCGACCGACGGCGCGAGCGCCGAGCAGGCCGAGAAATTCGCCGCCTATGTGTCGAAGCGCACCCCGCGAACGCTGGCGCCGGACGAGAACCGCCGCATCGTGGCCCGCGACGCATTGGGCTCGACGGAAGAGATCGTCCGGCAGCTCGAGCAGGACGTCAGTTTCCAGGAAACCGACGAATTCGTCTTCGAACTGCCCTTCGTCTTCAACCAGGCCGACTACCGGCACATTCTCGAGCAACTGGCGACGAAGATAGGCCCGGCGCTCGGCTGGAAACCCGGATCCTAACGGGCGCGCAGCCGCCGACGCCGCCCTACCCGGCCGGGTGCAGGCCGGGCGCTTCGCTGCCGGTGCTGGCGACATATTCCGTATAGCCTCCGCCATACTGGCGGATGCCGTCCGGCGTCAGCTCCAGCACGCGGTTGGAGAGCGCCGCCAGGAAGTGGCGATCATGCGAGACGAAAATCATCGTTCCCTCGAAATCCGAGAGCGCGGCGATCAGCATCTCCTTCGTCGCCATGTCGAGATGGTTGGTCGGCTCGTCGAGGACGAGGAAATTCGGCGGATCGAACAGCATCTTGGCCATCACCAGACGCGCCTTTTCGCCGCCCGACAGCACGCGGCAGCGCTTGTCGACATCGTCGCCGGAGAAGCCGAAGCAGCCGGCGAGCGCGCGCAGCGAGCCCTGCCCGGCTTGCGGGAATGAACCCTCGAGCGACTCGAAAACCGTCTCGTCGCCGTCGAGCAGCTCCATCGAGTGCTGCGCGAAATAGCCCATCTTGACGCTGCCGCCGAGCGTCACGATGCCCTGGTCCGGCTCCGTCGAACCGGCCACCATCTTCAGCAGGGTGGATTTTCCCGCGCCGTTGACGCCGAGGATGCACCAGCGCTCCTTGCGCTGGACCTGGAAGTTCAGCCCCTCATAGATCGACTGGCTGCCGAAGCCCTTGTGGACGTTCTTGAGGCTGACGACATCGTCGCCGGAGCGCGGCGCCTGGCGGAACTCGAACTGCACCGACTGGCGGCGGCGCGGCGGCTCGACCCGGTCGATCTTCTCCAGCTTCTTCACCCGGCTCTGCACCTGCGAGGCATGCGAAGCGCGCGCCTTGAAGCGCTCGATGAACTTGATCTCCTTGGCGAGCATCGCCTGCTGGCGCTCGAACTGCGCCTGGCGCTGCTTCTCGCCCAGCGCGCGCTGCTGCTCGTAGAAATCATAATTGCCGGAATAGGTGGTGAGCGAACCGCCGTCGATCTCGACCACCTTGCCGACGATGCGGTTCATGAATTCGCGGTCGTGCGAGGTCATCAGCAGCACGCCGTCATAGGCCTTCAGGAAGTCCTCCAGCCAGATCAGGCTCTCGAGGTCGAGATGGTTGCTCGGCTCGTCGAGCAGCATGCCGTCGGGCCGCATCAGCAGGATGCGCGCGAGCGCGACGCGCATCTTCCAGCCACCCGACAACCCGCCGACGTCGCCGTCCATCCGCTCCTCGCTGAAGCTCAGGCCCGCCAGCACCTCGCGCGCCCGGCCCTCCAGCGCGTAGCCGTCCAGCTCCTCGAAGCGGCCCTGGATGTCGCCATAGCGTCCGACGATGGCGTCCATCTCGTCCATCCGGTCGGGATCGGCCATGGCGGCCTCGAGCTCGGCCATCTCGGCCGCCAGTTCGCTGACCGGGCCGGCGCCATCCATCACCGCCGACACAGCGCTGCGGCCCGACATTTCGCCGACATCCTGGCTGAAATAGCCGATGGTCACACCCGGATCGATCGATACCTGGCCGTCATCCGGCTTCTCCTCGCCGGTGATCATCCGGAAGAGCGTGGTCTTGCCGGCGCCGTTCGGACCGACCAGGCCGACCTTCTCGCCCTTTTGCAGCCCCATCGAGGCGTCGATGAACAGGATCTGGTGGCCGTTCTGCTTGCTGATGTTATCGAGACGAATCATGGGTCCGCAGGGTCTGGAGAGTTCAAGGCGGCCTTATAGGGGCGTCATACCGCTGCAACAAATCGGTTCCATGACACGCTCGCAACGCGGATCGGAGGGGGCACATGTCTATTTTGCGCAAAGGCGACGGCAGCGCCGGGGATGCCGACTATGGCGTCATCGGCGGCGGCTACACGCGCTATCGCCAGCCCGATCCGCATATCGCCCAAGCGATTCTGGACCAGCTCGGCGACGCCCGCAGCGTGCTGAATGTCGGAGCGGGAGCCGGCTCCTATGAGCCGACGGATCGCGACGTCACGGCGGTGGAGCCATCCGCGTCGATGCGCGCCCAGCGCCCCGCCCATCTCTCCGAGGCGATCGACGCGGTGGCCGAGCATCTGCCATTCGCCGACAACAGCTTCGACGCCAGCATGGCGACGTTCACGGTGCACCAGTGGTCGAACCTCGGCGCTGGCCTCGCCGAGATGCGGCGCGTGACGCGCGGGCCGGTGATCCTCCTGAGCTGCGCCCCGGACGAGCTCGATCGTTTCTGGCTGAACGATTACGCGCCGGAGGCGATCGCGGTCGAAGCGAGCCGCTATCCCGCCACGCGCGACATCGCGGCGGCGCTGGGCGGGGCGGACATCCTCCCGCTCGCCATTCCGCTCGGCTGTACCGATGGCTTCAGCGAGGCCTATTACGGCCGGCCGGAACGCCTGCTGGAGCCGGGCGCCCGCCTGGCAAATTCGGCCTGGAGCTTCCTCGACCCGTCCGTCGGCGAGCGCTTCGTCGAGCATCTCGGCCGCGACCTGGCAGACGGCACCTGGGATCACCGCTTCGGTCCCCTGCGCCATCAACCCTTCTTCGAAGGCTCTTTGAAGCTCATCGTCAGCCGCGCCTGAAACGGCCGCCGGGCGCGGCGCGCACCGGCGGCCTGATTTCGAGATCCGCTAGCCGACGGCCGTCGGTTCGACCTCCTTGGCGAAGCGCTCCAGCATGATCCTCGTGCCTGCCTCGCGCCCCTTCACGTTGCCGTCGAGATAGGCGCCCTGCTCCGTGAGGATGATGCGGGTCTTGCCGTCGGGTTCGGCGCGAAACTCGGTCGTCAGCAACGACGACGACAGCGGCGCGCCTTCCAGCGTCATGGCGTAGGCGACGATGACGCGGTCGTTCTCCTGCACGTCGAGAAAAACCGTCTCGTTGGTGAGGACGACGCGCGCGCCGGGCGGGCTGAACTTGCTGAACTCGGTCGCGCCCACCTCGGGCCTTGGCGCGGGCCGATATTCATGCACGGTCCAGTCGTCCGCCCGGATCAGCCAGCGATGGCGGGCCTCGGCGTCCGTATAGGCCTTGTAAACGCGCGACACGGGCGCGTTGTAGACCCGTTCCAACGTGAAAGATCCATGGGTAACGGTCGTATCGGTCATCGTGTTTTCTCCTCAGACACGTCCATTTCTTCGAGATAGTCACCCAAGTGATCCAGCTTGCGCTCCCATGCCGTCCGCTGCGCGGCCGCCCAATTCTCCAGCTCCTTGAGAGCATCGGGCTTGAGCGAGACCGTCCTGACCCGGCCGATCTTTTCCGACCGGATCAGCATCGCCTCTTCGAGAACCCCCAGGTGCTGCATCACGGACGGCAGCGACATCGGCGTCACCGACGCCAGGGTGCTGACGGATGCAGGACCGAGCGCGAGCCGCTCGACGATCGCGCGCCTCGCAGGCTCCGAAAGGGCATTGAGCAGGACATCGATGGATGCATGACACTTAGGCATGGGCCTAAGTTATGACTCCGCAGGCCGTGACGCAAGCGGAAACTTCGCTCATCACCTAAGTGTCATTTCGGGATGGAAAGGGAGCGCGCCGGTTGCGCCCGCTCGAGGGTGTGCGCGAGAGGCGATGAGGCAGCTGGATGCGGCCCGTTCAACGGTCCATTGACGATCCCCAGCGGATGCAAGGGTCGTGGGCTTCCCCACGGGCAATCGGAAAAACAAAAAGCGGCGAGAAGACCTCGCCGCCGTCATCCCCTGCTCTTCCGCCTCAGTGCAGGTCGAACTCGCGCAACAGTTCCCAAGTCATGAAGGCAAACGCCTCTACGGAGCGGTCGCAGGTGCCGGCAGCGGGATCACACATCCGCCCTTGCAAGGCGCCGGAGCGAACAGGTCGAGGAAATGTCCAGGGAGACCGGCATGAGGACCTTCGAAGGTGTTAGCCTCGGCGACGCAACCGTCCGCCAGGATGATCCGCCTGACGGCGATCTCGACCGGAAACAACGGCCAAGGTCGTCCGCGTCAAACGCCGCCCGATCGAGGTCAATCGTCTCGAGACGCGTCGCAGCGCTGTGATTCACCTGCCCCCCTGCGCTCGAAGGGCCGGCCAAGTTTCCTGACAATCCGAAAATTCGCCATATCTGCTTCGCTAATGTGGATTAATTCTACATAGTTAGTCGGATATCGTGAGAGAGGATGTTCCAAATTTGCGTGGCGACCCGGAATTTGGTTTCGGCGCCGACGGGTAACCGTCCCGTCGTTCGAGGCGGCGGGCCGGGACACCGTCTCCCGAGACCTCAAGTCCAAGGCGGCCAGTCAATCAGGCCGATAAATTGACGTCGCATGGGCAACGACGTCGCCTCGTCGGCCATGCCGGCTTCTGAAGCTGAAGCCAGTCCTGACCGGCTCGTCGCCGGCGCCTTCGATCGGCATATTCGCGGCTGCACCCACGACACCGCACGCTCGCTCGGCGAGCGGCCCGGATAGCCTCCCGGTTCTCGTCTCGCCTCTCGCGGAAACACGGACCGGGAAAGCGGAACCGCCGCGATCCGACCTCGCCGATCGAGGTCACAATGTCCCGAGATCGTCCTACAACCTGAGATGTAAAATCACTCTATATTCAACCTAGGGATGCCGAGCAAGTCGCCGAGCCACCCTTCCGCCGCGATGACAAGAACCGCCTGACATCACGCCCCGGCTGAGGCAGCCGCGCCTCTAACCATGGCAGATCGCCTGCGGCATAGCACCTGCCGCAAGCTGCCATTTGGATCCGCCTGGACCGCGACGCCGCGGCAGAGAGACCGGCATTCTGCCTGATGGACTCATTCCGCGCGCAGAAGCCGCCGCACCCGCCCCGCGGCGCCGTTTGAGCCATTACCTCCAGGGCTTCGCCTATTGACAGCCAACAAAATTACACAATGACCCTGATGATATTACAAATATAATAATTATTCAAAATTTTAACAATCGAATCAACGCAACAAGGTTTCGGTCGTTTTATCGAAATCCATAGATCGCATCAAATCAAGATCGCTTTCATAAGGCGAGCTATATAACGATTAATATGAGAACGACTCTTATATATCGTGAAGGCTGCACCAAAAGTCGGAAGCTTCCCTTTCGTAAGCTTTTTTTGGTATCGTGGATTTACAAACATAGCATTTGTGCTTCTCTAATATACGGAAGACGGCGGCATCGAGGCTCTCATGGACTTTTGGACCTTACGCACGATTCGTCATGCGCCCGGAGCGGGCCTCTGCCAGGCAAAATTCTGATGACCAAACCCGCAATCCCGCTTGGCCCAAGCGCCCTTCACGCCGTGGACGATCTTGATCTGCCGGCGTCCTTCCCCGACATCGACACGCCTATCGAGAAGGTCATTCGCGCGCGCCTAGGATGGAAACCGGATGGTCAGCGCGTCCAGGATATCGGCGACTATCTCGGCACCTACCTCCCGGCGTCGCTTGCAACCTCAGATAGAGGGCTCGCTCACAGGCATTGGCTGGTCGGCGGCCTCATCGACACCTTCCCATTTGACGCGAAGGACGGCGCAAACCCCGGCCGCCCCTCCGAAGTCGCCTTCTGGGGTTGCGGCAAGCGGGACGATGCCCCTCTCGATTCCGAGCGCCTCAGATGCTCGACCTTCCTTGGCGCGCGCGGCCCCCTCACCCGTGACAGCCTCGGCCTGCCGAAATC
Organism: Kaistia sp. 32K; assembly: GCF_016629525.1. GTDB lineage: Bacteria > Pseudomonadota > Alphaproteobacteria > Rhizobiales > Kaistiaceae > Kaistia. Next base: position 966,548 of record NZ_AP024269.1, on the reverse strand, counting down.
GGCACCGCTCGGAGATCCGACCCTCCTGCTGCCGCTCGTCCACACCGTCAACGCGCGCGCTTCGACGGCCGGCAAGACGATCTGCGTGCCCCATCTCCTGGATACGTCAACCGATGCCGAGCTGATCGACGCGTCGGGGGTCGATCTTGTCGTGCGCCCGACCGTCGAGCCCAGCTTCGCCAAGCTGATCGAACGCATCGACGAAATCGCCGGCGCCTCCTTCGTTCTCGCCGGCTCCCTCGGCGCCGCCATGATCGCCTGCGCCTACGACATCCCCTTCGCCTTCTATGACAACGGCAACATCGACCTGCCGTTTCAATGGCGGGACTTCGCCGCGAGCGTTGGCGTCGGAGCCGCCTTTGCCCGCAACGTCGACGAAGGTCGAGACATCTACATCAACGTCACGGCAAAGCACCTCCGCAAGCCACCGCTCACCGCGATCCTGGCTGCCGCTCCCTTCATCGCAGCGACGGAATTCATCCTCCGCGCCATAGAGCGCGACATGCCCCATGCGGCGGGCTTCGAGCACAAATTCATTCCGCATGGCGAGCTTCAGGCGCTGCGCGACCAACAGGCATCCCTGGTCGCCGCGAATGAAACCATGCGGTCAGAGATCGATGCCCGCTATCAGGAAATCGCCCAGCTGCGTGCGAAGATCGCACGCCGCGAGCGGGCGCTCAGCTACAGGATTGCCCATCTGCCCCGGACCATCGGCCGCGCCGTCCGCCCCCCCTTTGTACCGTTCGCCTTTCACGAGAACGGCAAACCGCGCGGCTGGGTGCGCAAGCTCCTCTTCAACGACCGCACGCCCCGCGTGTGGGCCCGGAAGATCGTCCTCCTGGAGGATGGTCGCCCCCGCCCGGCATTCCATAAGTTTATTTACAAATACGACTTTTCGCCTCGCGAAACGTTCAAGCTCACGAACGTCTCGTCCCGGGCTACGCCGACCGATGAGGCGGCGATCCTGATCTGCTCGGACATGCCGCCGATGTTTGACCAGAGCAGCGGCGCCCTTCGCCTCAAGACACTGATCGAGCTCACCGCACGGAAACAGCGCCCGATCATCTTCTGCTCGCTTTTCGAGAAGAGCGCGCTCCCCGGCGACCTCGCCACCAAGCTGGGGCGGCATCGCTACGAAACGGCGCTCCACAACGCTGGAGTGACCCAGATACTCTACGGCCCGGCTCAGCTCGAGCGCCTACTGGATGAGGCAGAGCCCCGGCTTTCCGATGCCTTCCTTTCCTTCCCCAATGTCGCGGAAACCTTTCTTCCGATCATCCGGGAAAAGCGGCCCGAGACGATCATTCTGTACGACATGGTCGATTTTCATGCGCTGCGCCTGCGACGCGAGGCAAAGCTGAAAGACGATCCCAGACTGGAGATGGCCGCTGACGAGATGCAGGCGCTCGAGATCTGGCTCGCCAACGAGGCCGACGTGACGATCGCCGTCACGGATGATGAAAAGCGCGAGCTGCTGAAGCTGTCGCCGCTTGCCAACGTCCGGACGCTGCCCAACATCTTTGTCATCCCCAAGACGCCACTCAAGGGACCGGAGCGCCGCAAGGGACTGCTGTTCGTCGGCGGCTTTTGGCATACGCCCAATGTCGACGCCGTAAAGTGGTTCGTCGACGAGATATTACCGCTCGTCCTCATCGTTCGACCGGACGTTCATTTTACGATTGCCGGCAGCAATCCCGACGACAGCGTCAAGCAGCTCGCGCGAAATCCGAATGTCTCGGTGCTCGGCTACGTCGAAGATCTGAGCCCGCTCTATGCCGACGCTCGCATCTGCGTCGCTCCCCTGCGCTTTGGCGCCGGGGTCAAGGGCAAAGTCGGCGAAGCAATGGCCAACGGCCTCCCCGTCGTCGGCACGAGCATCGCCTTCGAAGGCATGCTCGACGACTCCAACGATCATTTTCTGCAGTCCGACACGCCTGAAGGTTTCGCCGCGCACATCCTCACCCTGCTCGAGAATGACGGGCTTTGGCGCAGCACCCAGGCAAATGGGCGTCGTTTCATCGAAGAGCGTTTCTCGACCGAGGCGCTCTCCGCCAAAGTCGAAAGTCTCTTCCAATGAACAGCGCCAAGCAGAACGTCCTCGCCGTCGGCGTCTACCTGGCGGACGTCGAGAATACCAACGAGCATATCCGCGCCGTTTTCGCTGGCGCCAGAACCCTCAACGTCACCCAGCGCTGGACTGCCATCACCCTGAATTCCAACGCGCGGATTGTCTCGGCGCGAGACGCCGTCGTCAGGCGACGGACGGCGCGGTTCACCCTGATCAACAGGATGCTCCGTGATTTTCAGAACTTCGACTGGATCGTCGTCACCGATGACGATGTCGAACTGGCGCCCGGCTTCCTCGACGACTTGATTGCCGTCGCCGTCCGGGCGGACTTCGCGCTCTTCCAACCGGCGCGCACCCGCGACAGCTTCATCGATCACCGGATCACCGCTCAGTGCGATGGCACGATCGCTCGCCAGACCAACTTCGTGGAGATTGGCCCCATGGTCTGCCTCCGCGCCGACGCGGCCAAGCTCCTGATCCCGTTCGACGAAACAACCGAAATGGCCTGGGGCCTCGATTACATCTGGCCTGTCATCATCAGGGACGCCGGCTTGAAAATGGGAATCATCGACGCCTCGCCAGCAGCTCACCGGATACGGCCGCCCAATACGACCTACAACGGCAACCACGCGCGCAGCCAATCCAAGATCCTGCTCACCAATCATCGCCATCTCGCATCGGAAGACGCTTTCCGAGTGCTTGACGTCGTCGTGTAAACAGCAGGAAGTCTCCATGGCCCTCGAAATCTCTGCGATCCTGCCGACCTACAATCGAGCCCACTACCTGCCGCTCGTCCTCGATGCGCTCTCCAAACAAACGCTGCCGCGCGACCAGTTCGAGATTATCGTCGTCAATGACGGCTCGACGGACAATACGCTGGAGGTTCTCGCCAGTCATGGACAGGACCTGCCGCTCAAGGTATTCACCTTGCGGCACTGCGGCATCGCTACGGCCAAGAACGTTGGGATTTTCGCGTCCAGCGCGCCGATCGTCGTCTTTCTCGATGATGACGATGTCTTGCATCCCGACGCGCTGCGCACGCATCTCCTTGCGCATCAGTCGCATCCCAATCCCAATCAGGCGGTCCTGGGCTACACCTCCCTGGCGCCGGAGGTCTCCAGCTCGCCGGTGATGGACTATGTCGTCAACAAGGCCGGCTCCCTCTTCTGCTATTCGGGTCTCTCGTCGTCCAATACCTATGGTTGGCGCGAATTCTGGGGCGGCCGCTCCTCCTGCAAGCGCGCCTTCCTGCTCGAGCATGCGATGTTCACGCCGGAGTTTCGCTTCGGCTACGAAGACATCGAATGTGGCTGGCGTCTCGATCGGCACGGCCTCGAGGTCTTCTACGAGCCGGCAGCGCACTCGACCATGGTGCGAGCGATCACCTTCGACGGCTTCTGCGACCGCTCCTACCGCCAGGGCTTAGCCGCCCGCCATTTCTACCGGCTGCATCCGGTCCCGATGATCAGCGAATACCTTCGGGTCAAAGAGACGATCACGATCTGGAATAAGTACTGGCGGGACTATTCGCGCATCTTCCGGACCGCGTTCACCGCGGACCGGAACGCCTCCAGACGGGGAGCGAACCTTTCCGAGATGGAGATCGCCCGGCTGCACGGGCTGTATCACGACGCGTTTCGCCTTTCCTTCGCCAAGGGCTTCGACGACGCCGGCTCGTTTGCCTCGGAGGCAAGGCCGCCGAAGAGCGTCGGCTATGGCCTTCAGGCCGTGGCCTGACGGAGGGCCGTGCCGCGCCGCCAAACAGATCTTCACGACTACAGCATGAACGACAGTCCCTGTCCTCGTTCTGTAGACGAACCGGGCGTCCGCGCCCCGCCGGAACGAGGAAAGGGAGGGACGCATGAACAAATGCGACGTGAACGATCTCGCCTTGTTCGGCGGGACACCGCTCTTTCAGGATGCGCTCCATGTCGGCCGGCCGAATGTGGGGGACCGCCTGCGCTTCCAAGCGCGTGTTGACGCCATGTTCGATCGGCGCTGGCTGACCAACAACGGACCGAACGTCGTCGAGTTCGAGCGACGGATCTGCGAGGTGACGGGAGCGCCGCATTGCATTGCCGTCTGCAATGCGACCATCGGACTGGAACTGGTGATCCGGGCGTTCGGGCTGACGGGCGAGGTGATCGTCCCGGCCTTCACCTTCGTCGCCACGGCCCACGCCCTGAGCTGGCTCGGCGTTCAGCCCGTGTTCTGCGATGTCGACCCGAAGACACATACGATCGATCCGAAATCCGTCGAGACGATGATCACGCCGCGAACCAGCGCCATCATCGGCGTCCATACCTGGGGGCGCGGCTGTGATATCCCGACCCTCGCCGACCTCGCCAACCGCCGTGGCCTCAAGCTGATCTATGATGCGGCTCACGCCTTTGCCTGCGGCACGGCCGAGGGCATGGTCGGGGTCTTCGGCGATGCCGAGGTATTCAGCTTCCACGCCACGAAGTTTCTGAACTCCTTCGAGGGCGGGGCCATCACGACGCGCGATCCCGCGCTGGCAGATCGACTTCGGCGTATGCGCAATTTCGGCTTTGCCGGCCTCGACAGCGTCACCAGCACCGGCACCAACGGCAAGATGACCGAGATCTCCGCGGCGATGGGACTTACCTCGCTTGAGAGCATGGATACCTTCATCGACGTCAACAGACGCAACCACGGCATCTATAAGAGGGAGATCTCTGCCATCGATGGCCTCTCTCTCTATGAATTTCCCGACGAGGTTCGCTCGAACTACCAATATGTAGTTGCGGAGGTCGAGCCCGCGCGGACTGGACTAACGCGCGACACCATCGTCGACTTGCTCATAGCAGAGGGAGTGCTGGCGCGGCGCTATTTCTATCCTGGCATACACCGCATGGCGCCTTACGGGTCCGGCGCAGCGGCGCCCGTATCGCTACCTGTCACGGACGCACTCGTGCAACGGGTCATGCAGCTTCCCACTGGAACGGCGATGCTGGAGCGCAATGTCACCGATGTTTGCGACCTGCTGCGCTTCATCTGCCGTCAGAGCGAGGACATCCTGCATCGGATGAACCCGGAGAGGCTGCATTGCGTAGCATCGTAGCCAAATGCGTCCGGATGCCGCCGCCGCGTGCTGACGATCCATATCCGTGCAGGCACGGCCAGGCGTTTGCGATGGGAGGAGCAGCCCTCCGGGACGAATCGAGGACCATCCGGGGATCGACCCATTCGTGACGAGAGGGGGAGGATAAATTGAACGAGCAATCCGGCGGCGTGTCCGTCGAAATCGAGCGAGCCGATCCTTTCGCCGACAGCCCGGATTGCGGTGCCGATGCTCTCCTGCGCGCGGATGCGACCGCACGACCATCGAATGACCCTGCCGTTACGGCCGTCATCGTTGCCTACAACCATGAGCGATACATTGCCCAGGCGCTCGACAGCGTGCTGATGCAGAAAACAACCTTCCCCTATGAGGTGATCGTATCGGAGGACAGGTCGACGGACTCGACGATGGATGTCATTCAGGACTTCGTCGACCGCTATCCGGACAGGATCCGCGTCATCCGATCCGACGTCAATCTCGGCAACAATGACGTCGTGACGCGGGCCCTGCAGCTGGCGCGCGGCCGTTACCTGACCTGGCTGGATGGCGACGATTACTGGGTGTCACCCGACAAGCTGCAGTCTCAGTTCGACTTCATGGAGGCGCATCCCGATAGCGCCATCACCTACCACGATGTCGCACGGGTCACCGAGACCGGCGAAGTGATCCGGATCCTCAAGGGAACGGACAAGCGGGCGACGATCGACGACCTGATCCAGAGCAACTTCGTCGGTATCGGGGGCATGATCCGCGCCGCCGCGCTGCAGGATATCCCGGCGTGGCTCCGAGATATGCCGGCAGGCGATTGGCCGCTCTGCCTGCTCGCGGCACGGTCGGGGTTCATCGACTATCTCGAAGGCCCCTTGGCGCACTATCGCATCCATGGTTCCTCAAATTGGGCGGCCCGGCCGCTGCTCGAGCAATCCCTCCTGTCCCTGGAACTCTTGAACGACCTCGAAGACCATCTTGGCGCCGACTATCCGCAGTCGTTCCAGCGCAGCCGACGCAACATGATGGGACGGTTGCGCGAGGTCTCGGAGTCAGCCCCAAGCGTCGCGCCTGTCGCTCTCGACCCGGAAGAACGCCTCCGCCAGGCAGAATGGACCGCGAAGGACGCAACCGTCCGCGCCTACGAAGCCGGCATCCGCGTGCGCGAGGTGGAAGCGTTGCTCGCGGCGGCAACGGCGGCGGCGGCCGAGAAAAGCGAGACGATGGAGACGATCCATAGCGCTCTCGAAGCCCGCTCGAAGGAAAGGGCCGACCTGCACAGCGAATTCCTGCGAAAGGAAGCGGAATGGCGGCACATGTTCGAGCTCGCATTCGAGCCGATGAAAAGCATCGATCGCGCCCTCGAAGCCCGATCAAAGGAAACCGCCGATCTGCGCACCGAGATCCTGCAAAAGGAGCAGGAATGGCGACGCATGTTCGAGTTCGCATTCCATCGCTTGGAGCGCATGCGAAGGCGCGAAAGGCACACCATCATAGCCCTGTGCATACCCGCTTTGATCCTCGTTGCGATCCTCCTGATTGCGCAGTGGCCGGGACGATGATCACAGCAGTCGGTCGGTAGCGCACCCTCGCGCTACCGAGGAGGAGACCCTTGATGCGAGAAGACGTCCGCAAGCTGACCGAAGACTATGTCGGGTCCCTCCTGGAGTGGGGCGCGACGCCAAAAGGTGTCTATTGGCCGAATGCCGACGATCTGGCCAAACGTTTCCACGTCCAGCTCACCGAGGCCGGAATTGCGAACTCGACCTCGGAGCGGCCCCTCCGTCTGCTCGATTTCGGCTGCGGACCGGGACTTCTGCTCGACTACCTCAAGGCCAACCAATTGCTGGAACGGGTCGATTATACCGGGGTGGATATTGTCGCATCGACCGTTCAGCTCGCGCAAACGCGCTGGCCGGATCAACGCTTTGATCTCCGCGACGTGCGCGAGGTGCCCTATGAAGCCGATGCGTTCGATGCTTGCATCATGTGCGGCGTCTTCACCGCCCGACCCGGCAACAGCTATCCCGAGATGGTCGAGTTCGTACGGAGCACGCTCGCGGCGGTCTGGCCCTCGGTGTCGAACGTGCTGGTGTTCAACACCATGGCGAAACATGTCGATTGGGAGCGGGAAGATCTCTTTCACTGGCCGCTCGACGAGGCCATGGCCGCGTGCAAGGCGCTTTTGAGCCGGCATGTCCGCATCCGCATGGACTACGGCTTGTGGGAGAGCACGTTTGTCGTGAGAAAAACGCCGACTGACGAAAGCTCGACCGTGCCGATGCGTTGGAGCTGGAAGGATTGACCGCCGTCTTCTCCCACTGTCGGCACGGCAATTCTTCTCGCTATGTCGAACCTCTCCTTGAAATACCCTAGAATTCATAGGCCACCAGGCGAATAGGCCTCTCTTTGATCTGTCGATACTCGCAAGGATGGATGCCAGAATGAGCGTTTATTGTCTTTCGCAGGATGCAGGCCGCCTGGTAGCGCTGCTGTCGAATTCCGCCACGGAGGAGCAGTTCGTGGCGCGCTTTGTCTCAAGGAAATACGGCTCCGCCTCGGAAGGGCGTCGCTTGCTGGAATGGGCCATACAATCCGAACTGGTGCAATTCGACGGCCCGAATGTTCAGCCGGCAGTATTCACCGAGGCCTATTCGTCCTGGCGTTCCCAGCGCGGCATGCTGGCCGACGAGACCCGGACGCGGCTGTTCGGGCAGGCGATCGCCGCTCAGTGCAAGCCGGGCACGGTTGCCATCGATGTCGGAGCCGGATCCGGGATCCTGTCGCTGTTCGCGGCGCGAGCCGGCGCGCGCAAGGTCTACGCGCTCGAGCTAACGAGCATGATAGAGGACGCGACACAGATCGCCTCGGACAACGGCTTTTCCGACCGGATCACGTTCATCAAGGGTGACGCCACCAAGTTCTCAGCGCCCGAGCCCGTCGATCTTATCTTCAGCGAATGGGCCGGCATGTACCTCATCGACGAATACCGGCACTTCGATGCGTTCTGCCAGGTAAGAGATCGGTACCTCAAGCCATCCGGCATAGCGCTTCCGGGATCTGCGTCGATATACATCGCGCCGATCGACAATTCGCAGCTCTATACGGAAAGAGGTTTTGGCTTCTGGAAGAAGCCCGTTCACGGTTTCGACTTCTCCGTCGCCGAAAGTCGGCAACTCGCCGCGCCGCGTCGAATTATCGTCGAGGCTCGACCCAGTAGCTTGCTCGGCGAATACAAACTCAGATCGTTCGACTGTAAGACAGATCAATCAAGTGAGTTTTTCTTCGAAACCGAGTTCGTGCACCGCTTCGAAGCTGACGGCGCCTGCCATGGCTTCATCGGCTACTTTGATCTGGAGCTCGCCCCGGGCATCGTCATCAACACCTCGCCCTACTCCAAGCTCACCCATTGGCAGCAATCTTACCTGCCGATCGAGGAGATATTCGCGACTGCCGGTGATGAGCTGCATGTGAAGGTGAAGACTTATGTCGATCCGTTGTTCGCTTCCGCGATGATGGAACTCACGGTGTCCGTTATCGGCTCCGGCGAACGAGCCCCGCGCACCTATCTCTATCCGATCGACAACAGCTATTCATAGCGCGAGGGACGCTTCGAATTTGATGTCCAATTCGGCACAGGACCAAGGCGCAGGATATCGTTCGCTTGCCTATGCCAGTTCCTTGGCTACTGAGCCGGAGATCGCCGCGCTTTACCGCTCCGGCGGATATCTCATTTCTCGTTCGATCGATCATGGTCTGCGGGACCTGGCGAGCGCCTATCCACTGCTGGCTTGCCGAGACTGGCGCACGCTGCGCGAGGACATCGAGGAGCTGGAAGGGCCCTTTGTCTCGGCGACAATCGTGACGGACCCTTTCGCCCCCGTGGACGAACGCGGTCTCGCCAGGCAATTCGAAGTCGTTCGTCCGCTTCACCAGCACTATGTCATCGATCTCGATATCCACGCTGCGGATCGGATCGGTCGCCACCATCGGAGAAAGCTGCGTTCATCCGCTCCGCGAGACTACCGGATCGAGATCTTCTCCCCCGGCTCGTCCTTCGTAGGCCGCTGGTCCGATCTGTATGAAGGGCTGGTTGCTCGAAAGAACATCACGGACATGCGAAAATTCTCTCGCGAGATCTTCGCCCGCCAGATCGAAGTCCCCGGTACTTCCGCCGTATCCGCCTGGCTGCGGGACGAGCTCATTGGCGCGGACTGGTATTTTCAGGACGGCGGCGACGTCTACGCGCATTTGTCCGCCTATTCGGACGCGGGCTATGAGCGAGCGATCTCCTATCCACTGATGCAGGCGGCGATCGAGTTTTTCCGGCCAGTAGCCCAGCGTCTGACGCTCGGCGGTGTTCCCGCCGGCGAGGCACATGCCGGGCTGGCTCACTTCAAGGCGGGATGGGCGTCCTACACGCTGCCAACCTATATCTGCGGGGCCGTCCTCATGGAGGAGGCGTTCCAGCGCCTCAATCGCGGCGTGCCCCCGACCGCCGAGGGCTATTTCCCGCGCTATCGGCAGGGTGAATTCGTGAACGCCCACTAGCCGGAACCCGCGCCGTGTAGCCCCGCGATCGAACGCGCGCGGCCACGACGGCACCAGCGCCTCAGCCTTTCGCCTGCAAGACGAAGTCGGCGGCCCGTTCGCCGGTCATGACGGCCGGGGCATGCGTGTTGCCGGTCGGGATCACCGGGAAGATCGATGCATCGGCGACGCGAAGGTTTTCCACGCCGTGCAGCCGCAGCGTCGGATCGACCACCGCGAGGCGGTCAACGCCCATCTTGCAGGTGCCGACCGGGTGGAAATAGGTGTCGAGCGAGAGGCGGATATAGTCACGCAGCGCCTCGTCACTGACGATGCCCGGTCCCGGCGCGATCTCGCCCGCGTTCCAGTCGCCGAGCTCCGGCCGCGCGCCGATCTCGCGGCACATCTTCAGCGAGAAGAGCAGCGCCTCCAGATCCGCCGGGTCGTCGAGATAGGCGGGGTCGAGGCGCGGCGCCTCGTGCGGATCGGCCGATTTCAGGCTGAGGCTGCCCCGGCTGTACGGCCGGACGAGGCCGGGGAACCAGGCGAAGCTCTCGCCGGCCGGGAAGGAATAGCCCTCGACCGGATAGGCGAACAGGCCGGTGACGGGCTGCGTGTCGGGCACGGCGGCGCCGGGCCGGCTCGCCGCAAAGATCTGGACCTGCAAATGGTTGGCGGTCGTCGGCGGCAGCGGCCGCTTCGAGCGCCAGGCCACCTGGCTGATCGCATGGTCATGTAGGTTCGCGCCGACGCCGGGCAAATCGACGACCGGCCGAATGCCGAGCGCCGCGAGTTCATCGGCCGGGCCAACACCGCTCAGAAGCAGGATCTGCGGCGAGCCGATGGCTCCGGCCGACAGCACGATGTCGCCGTCCGCGTGGACAGTGTGCACGCCCTCGCCATCGCTGAACTCGACGCCGACGGCCCGGGTGCCCTCGAAGAGAATGCGTTGCACCCGGGCTCCGGTGCGGATTTCGAGGTTCGGCCGGCCGATGACGGGCGCGCCATAGGCCTGCCAGGCCGAGATGCGGCGGCCGTTCACGACATTGATCTCGAGCAGGCCGACGCCGAGGATGTCAGCACCGTTGTGGCCATCATTCCCCGGCAGGCCGAGCGCCCTGGCGGCCTCGACCGTCGCCACGGAAAGCGGATGCGGATCGGCGTTGCGACGAACCGGAAGCGGCCCCGAGCCGCCGCGCAGTTCGCTCTCGCCGTCCTCGTGGTTCTCGAGCCGCTTGAAATAGGGCAGCACATCCGCCCAGCCCCAGCCGTCGGCGCCGTTGTAGGCCCAGTCGTCATAGTCCCGCGCATGGCCGCGCACGAAGATCATGCCGTTGATCGCGCTCGATCCGCCGAGAACCTTTCCGCGCGGCCAAAAGATCCTCCGACCGTTCAGCCCGCGCTGCGGCTCCGTGACATAGCCATAGTCGACCTTCGACCCGCGCAGCTCCAGCATGCCGTCGGCGCGATGGATCGCCGAGACGTCGTCGGGGCCGCCGGCCTCGAGCAGCAGCACGCGCCGCCCCGCATCGACAAGCCGCCGCAGCACGGCGCTGCCCGCCGAGCCGGAGCCGATGACGATGTGATCATAAGTGGGCGTGGCGGTCATGGGGTCCTCAGCGGCAAAAGTCGACAATGTCTGTAGACATGCTTAATGTATTTTGTACTACAATTGAAGTCCCATCGATCGGTCGGCGTCAGTCGCCCACCGACCGATTGCCTCAGCGGAGATACCAATGTCCCTGTCCGATCCTGCCTCCAGCGCTCCCTATCCGGCGGAAACGAGGCTCTTCATCGGGGGTAGCTGGCGGCCGGCGGCAGCGGGCGAGCGCCTCCCCGTCCACAATCCAGCCGATGATGCCGAGATCGGGCGCGTCGCCCATGCCCGCGCCGCCGATCTCGAAGCGGCCGTCGAGGCTGCGGCGGCCGGCTTCGCCGTCTGGCGCGTCGCCTCCCCGCCCGAGCGCGCGGGTGTGCTCGACCGCACGGCGGCGCTGCTGGCCGAACGGGCTGAGGCGATCGGCCGGCTGATCACGCTCGAGCAGGGCAAGCCGCTCCCCGAGGCGATCGGCGAGGCGGCCTTCGCCGCCGAGATCCTGCGCTGGTTCGCCGGCGAAGCACGCCGCGTCTATGGCCGCACCATCCCGGCGCGCGGCGGCGCGGCGATCGCCCAATCGACCGTCAAGGAGCCGATCGGCGTCGTCGCCGCCTTCACGCCCTGGAATTTTCCGGTGCATCAGGCGGTGCTGAAGCTCGCCGCCGCCGTGGCCGCGGGATGCTCCATCGTCCTGAAGGGCCCGGAGGAGACGCCCGCCTCGGTCGCCGCCCTGGTCGAGGCCTTCGCGGATGCCGGCCTGCCGGCCGGTGTCATCAACCTCGTCTTCGGCACGCCGGCCGAGATCTCGGCCTACCTCATCCCTCACCCGACCGTGCGCAAGCTCTCCTTCACCGGATCGACCGCCGTCGGACGGCAACTCGCGGCGCTTGCAGGGCAACATCTGAAACGCTCGACGCTGGAACTCGGCGGCCACGCGCCGGTCATCGTCTTTGACGATGTCGACCCCGTCCTCGTCGGCGCGCGGCTCGCCGGCGCCAAGTTCTACAATGCCGGGCAGACCTGCGCGTCGCCGACGCGATTTCTGGTCCAGCGCGGCATCTACAACCGCCTGACCGAGGCCTTCGTGGCAGCCGCCAAGGGCGTCGTCGTCGGCAATGGCGTCGACGCGGGCGTCGGCATGGGGCCGCTCGCGCATCCCCGCCGCATCGCAGCCCTCGAAGGCTTCGTCGCCGACGCGGTGGCGAAGGGTGCGCGACTGGCGCTCGGTGGCAGCCGGATCGGCAATGCCGGCTCGTTCTTCGAGCCGACCGTGCTCCTCGACGTGCCGATCGAGGCGCGCGCTTTCAACGAGGAACCATTCGGCCCGATCGCGCTGTTCCGCCCCTTCGACACCGCCGAGGAGGCGATCGCGGAGGCGAACCGGCTCGAGGCTGGTCTCGCCGCCTATGTCTATAGCGGCTCGATCGCCCGGGCGACGGCCGCCGAGGCGGCGATCGAGGCCGGCATGATCTCGGTCAACCATCATGGTCTCGCTTTGCCGGAGCTGCCCTTCGGCGGCGTGAAGGCGTCCGGCTGGGGCAGCGAGGCCGGCGCCGACGCGGTCGGCGCCTATCTGGTGGAGAAGCTGGTCACGCGGGCCGGGCTCTAGCCCCATTCAGCCGGTTGCCATGGGCAGCGACGGGTCGACCGTCCATTCCTGCAGCGAGTGATCGTAGATGAGCGGCTCCGGGCCGCCCATCCGCGCCAGCAGGAAGGCGATCCACGTCGCCGTGACGCCGCCGCCGCAATAGGCGATCACCGGCTTGTCGAACAGGCCAGCCGCGCGGAACCGCGCCTCGATGACGTCGAGCGGCAGGCTTTTCCCCGTCGCCGGATCGATCGTCTCGGCGCCGGGAAGGCTGATCGAGCCGGCGATGCGGCCGGCGCGCGGCAAGGACGTCGCGCCCTCGCCACGAAAGCGCGCGGCCGGCAGGGCGTTAACGACGCAGCCTGCATCCGAGCCGATCGCCGCGAGCACATCGCTCGCCGTCGCGATCAACGGGCGTGGGGGCCGCGCCGGGAATCGAACAGGCTGAGACGGCGCCGGCTCGCCCGCCTCGACCGGCAGGCCGGCGGCGCGCCAGGCCTTGAAGCCGCCGTCGAGCACGCCGGCCCGGTCAAAACCGTAGAGGCGCAGCACCCACCAGGCCCGCGTCGCCCACCACGGATTGCCGCTGGCATAGAGCACGACGCGGCTGTCCGGGCCGACGCCGAGCCGTTCGACCGCGGCGGCAAAAGCCTCGGGCTGCGGCGCCGTGAAGGGATAGGCGCCGGCTGGGTCGGACAGCTCCGAAACCATGTCGGCGAAACGGGCGCCGGGAATATGCGCGGCGAGGAACTCGGCCCGCTCGGCGATGTTGCGGTCGGGGCCGCCGGCCGGATCCGGCTCGAGGCGCGTGCTGCAATCAAGAATGACCAGATCCGGCTCACCGAGCCGGGCCGCGAGCCATTCGGGATCGACCAGCAGCGGGATGTCGTCGCTCATGGAGAAGTCTCCTCGGATTTGCCGGAACCGGCTCGCGGCCGGCCGATCGGCCAGGTCAGTTCACGGCTGCCATACAGCCCTTCGGGCCGGAACAGCAGAATGACGAGCAGCACGATGGCGAGCGCCGCCTGTTGGCTGCCCGGCGGGAAGACGAGGACATGGCCGCCGATGCCGACACCGTCCTCGAGCAGACGGAGCAGCTCGGTGACGAGCCGAACCAGGACGACGCCTACCACCGCGCCGGTGACGCTTCGCAGGCCGCCGACGACCAGCATGGCAAGCGTCAGGAAGGTCATGTCGAGCCAGAAAACGTCGACCGAGATCGTGCCGATATAGTGGACATAGAGCACTCCGCCGATGCCGATCACGAAGGCGCTGACGAGATGGGCGAGGATGCGGAGCCGCACGACCGGGATGCCGGCCGCGCGCGCCGCCACTTCGTCCTCCCGCGCGGCGCGCAGCATCAACCCGTAGCGCGAATTGCGGAACAGGAAGGCGATAACGATCGCCGCCGACGCCGCACCAAGGGCGACGGGAAGATCGACATAGCGCGGCAGGCCGATGATCGAGGAGGTGCCTGCGGTCCAGCCGTCCCAGGTCTCGTAGACCGCCTTCACCATGGCGAGCACGCCGAAGAGCGCGATGCCGGAAGCAATGCCCGAAAGGCGCATCAGCGGCACGCCGATCACCAGCGCGAAGAGAACGGCGACGAGCCCCGCCAGCAGCGCGGCCGGCAGCACCGGGATGCTGTTGTCGAGGAGAAAGGCCGGCAGGCCCGGCATATAGAAGCTCTTGAGCCCCGAGCAGCAGGTCTGCCATGTCGAGGCATAAGCGGCGACGAGGCCGAAGACGATATGGCCGAACGAGACGATGCCGCTGTTGCCGATGAAGATCTGCAGCCCCACCACGAGGACGACATAGACGAGGAGCTCGGTCACGGTCGCGGGCAGATTGCCGCCGGCTGCATAGGCGACGCCGGAGAGGATGACGAGGCCGAGGATGAGAAGTATGGGGCTCGCCACCGCGCTGCGGAGACCGGCCTTGTTCGGGGATCGGCTCATACGCGCTCCAGGGACTTCGTCGAGGTGAGGAGGCCGCGCGGCCTGACGAGCAGCACCAGCACGACGAAGGCGAACACGAAGGCGTCGCGGCCCCCGCGCAGATCGGCCGGCAGAACGTGCTGGCAGATCATCGCCACGGCTCCGATCAGGAAGCCGCCAACCGCCGCGCCGACAATATTGCCGAGGCCGCCGACGACCGTGCCGATGAAGGCCGCGAGCACGAGCGGCATGCCCATGCGGTAGTCGAGCGAGCCGGTCTTGGCGACGAGCAGCAGCGAGACGAAGGCCGCGAGCAGGCCCGAGAGCGCGAAGGCGGCGGCGATGATCCGGTTGGCGCGGACGCCGAGAAGGCGCGCCATGCCGAAGTTTTCCGAGGCGGCGCGAAGCTGGATGCCGATCAGCGTGTGGCTCAGCACGAAGTAGAGGGCCGCCATCAGCGCCGCCGCGACACCGAGCGTCACGAGGTCGAGGATGGCGAGGCGAACCCCGCCGAGGACGACGAGACCGGCGAGCGCGCCGCCGATATCGACGCTCTGCGGCCGGCCGCCGACCGTCATCAGGATGAGGTTTTGCAGCAGGTAGCTGACCGCGAAGGAGGCGATCAGCAGCGTCGAGGAATCCGCCCGCCGGAGCGGATGAAAGGCGATCCGCTCGGTGAGGAGGGCGAGGCCGATCGCGACCGCGACCGGCAGCGCGACGGAGAGGACCGCCAGCCCGGCGCCGCCGAGCGAGGCGCCGAAACCAATGGCCGGCAGGAGCAACGCATAGCCGGCCCAGGTGATGTAGTCGCCGAAGGCGAAGTTCACGAGCCGCATGACGCCGAAGACGAGGCCGACGCCGAGTGCGGCGAGCGCATAGAGGGCGCCGAGGCTGATCGTGTCGAAGGCGATCTGAAGGATCTGGTTCATGCGAGGCTCCAGGCCGCCTGGCGCGAGGTGGCGGACGCCGCGAGTTCCGCGCGCAGCGTCGCGCGCGACGCGATGCGCTGGACGCCGCCCGTCTCCAGGATCGCCACCCGATCAGCGATCTCCAGCACGCGGTCGAGGCTCTGCTCGACCACCAGCAGGGTCAGCCCTTCGGCGGCGCGCAGCTCGGCGAGGATGTCGTAGACAGTGTCGACCATCTGCGGCGCGAGGCCGAGGGACGGTTCATCGATCAGGAGCAGTCGCGGCCGGGTCATCAGCGCGCGGCAGATGACGAGTTGCTGCTGCTCGCCGCCGGAGAGGCTTTGGCCGAGGCTGTGCAGGCGATGGCGCAGCACGGGAAAGCGGTCGAGCAGGCGATCAAGGTCACGACGAACGCCGGACCGGTCGCGCCGCGCCGCGGTGGCGACCAGCAGGTTTTCCTCGACGGTGAGCGAGCCGAACACCTCCCGGCCTTCCGGCACGAGGGAAAGGCCGAGCCGCGCCCGCGCCTCCGGCGAGAGCGGGTTCAGGATGGTCTCGCCGAAACGGATCGTGCCGCCGGATGCTGGCCGTCCGCCGGCGATCGCCTGTAGCGTCGAGGTCTTGCCGGCGCCGTTCGCGCCGATGATCGCGAAAGCCTCGCCTTCGCCAACCTCGAAGCTGACGCCGCGCACGGCGGCGATGCGGCCATAGTGGACGGAAAGGTCTTCAACCGAGAGCCGCAAGTCGCCCCTCCCCCGCCCGGCCGAGATAGGCGCGGATCACATTCGGATCGAAGCGCACCTCGTCCGCCGCGCCGACGGCGATCGTCCGGCCGCCGTCGAGCACATGCAGGCGACTGCAAAGCGCCATCACGACCTGCATGTTGTGTTCGATGAGCAGGATGCCGCAGCCGAAGTCGCGCGGCAGGCGCGCGATCAGAGCGATCAGCGCCTCGTTCTCGGCGCCGTTCAAGCCGGCCGCCGGCTCGTCGAGCAGCAGGAAGCGCGGCTTGCCGGCGAGCGCGCGGGCAATGCCGACCCGTCGCTCGTCGCCATAGGGAATGGAGCGCGCTTCCGCCTCGGCGAAGCGCGTGAGGTCGAGGGCTTCCATGAGCTGCTCGGTCCGCTCCGCCGCCGCGCGCCGGGCGACGCCCCGGGCCAGCACGGCCGCGAGAATGTTCTCGCGCACGCTGAGGCGCGAAAAGAGGCGCACGTTCTGGAAAGTGCGCACCACGCCGGCCCGGACGAAGGCGGCGGGATCGCCGGCCTCGACCGGGCGGCCGTCAACGCGAACCTCGCCGTTCCCGGGCTTCGTGAAGCCCGAGAGCACGTTGACGAGTGTCGTCTTGCCGGCGCCGTTCGGTCCGATCAGGCCAAGAATGTCTCCCTCGGCGAGGCCCAGGGAGACATCGGAAAGCACGCGCAGGCCGGAGAAGCTCATCGAGACGGCGCGCGCCTCCAGGATGCCCGCGCTCAGTTCTTCCACCATTCTACATAGTCGCCGGCGGCCGGATCGTAATAGCCGAGCGGCGTCGCCTTGGCGTTGTCGAAGCCGACGATCAGCGTCGCGCGCGAGCGGTTGATGTGCAGATCCGGCGTAAAGGTGGTCGGCCCGACCAGGAGCGGCTCGTCCTTGAACTTCTCCAGCTCGGCGAGGACCTTGGCCGGCTCGACCGAGCCGGCGCGCTCGGCGGCGCGGGCCCAGGCGTAGACGGCGCTGTAGCCGGAGACGGCAAGGCCGCCCGATGCCGGCGGCTTGCCGCCGTTGCGCGCCTTGAAGCGCTCGAGGAAGCTGGCGATTTCCGGACGGGGATCATCGCCGCGCGCCGAGGAATAGGAGCCGTAATAGACCTTGGTCAGCGCCTCGGGCGGCAGCGCGCCGTGCCATTCGTCGCCGTCGAAGCCGACGCCGCCGATCACCGGCGCATCGATGCCGGCCGCCCGCAGCTGGCGCAGCACGGCCGGGAAGCCGGGGGTCACACCGGCGAGGAAGATGAAGTCGGGCTTCTTGTCGAGCGCGGCGAGGCGCGAGACCTGCGCGGCCACCGACGGATCGGCGTTCTTGTAGCTGTCCTCGCCCACCAGCGCGTCAGCGCCGGCGACCTTCGTCCAGCCGGCCTTGAAGCCGCGCGCGAGCGACTTCGTATATTCGAGCGCCGTATCCTCGAGCAGGTAGCCGGTCTTCCAGCCCTGCTTCCTATAGGCCCAATCGGCCAGCAGCGCGCCGGCGCCCTCGGCCTCGGTGGCGAGGGTGAAGACGTAGGGACCGACGGCCTTGTTGCCGAGCTTGATGTCGGCGCCATTGGTCGAGAAGGCGAGCACGCCTTCCTGGTTCGCGACGAGCGCGGCGGGGCCGCCCATGTCGAAATCGGCCGAGACGATGATCGCCTTGGCGCCCTGCCCTGCGAGCTGCGCCGCCGCCTTCGCCGCCTCGGCGCGATCCGTCTTGGTGTCGACATGCACCAGCTTCAGCGGATGGCCGAGCACGCCGCCCGCCTCGTTGATCTCGTCGACGGCGACCTGGGCTGCCGAGACCGGACCCTCGTCATAGGGGGCCATCCAGCCGCTCGACGCGGTGGCGGCGCCGATGATGACCGCCTCCTCCGCCGCGCGGGCGGCAAGCAGCGGAAGCGACGCCATCGCGGCGGCGGTCGCCAGCATTAGGATACGACGCATGCTCTTCTGATCTCCATTTGGGATGACATGTCTCAGGCGGCGACGCTCGCCGGCTCCGGGCTCGCTTCGCCGGCGAGCAGCCGGGAAAGATGCCCGGCGCCGGCGGCGAGGTCAGCCGGCGCCAGCGCGGCGGCGACGATGCGATCGGGCCGCACGAGCAGCCATTTTCCGGCATGGAAGGCGATCGCCTCCGACAACCGGTGATCGGCGAGCGCGGCGGTGACGACGCCTTCGGCGGCGCGCGGCGCGGGCGCCCCTTCAGGCCTGAGCGCCACGCGGCTGATGCGCGCCGGATCGAGGAAGGGATGCCGCAGCGCGCCTGCCGGCGCCTCGGCGACGTCGAGCCCCACGAGCGCGAAACCCGGACCGAGAAGGTCGTCGAGCAGCATCTCGGCGCCGCCATCCGAAACCACGGCCGGGTTCGGCAGCACACGTCCGACCAGGCTCTTCGGATCCGGCCGGCCGTCATGCAGGACGATGCCGGACTTCAGATAGGGCTTCGGGATATAGCGCATGTCGCGGATCCAGCGGCTGAAGGCCGGAATGAGCGAGGCCGCCCCCAGGAACAGATCCCGCGCCATCGTGACGGGCAGCATGCGCGCCGACTGCAGCTTGCCGTTCGCCGTCGCGATCTTGATCGTCTCGACGAGATGCTCGAAGCGCTCCTCGTGATAGCTGTCGAGCAGGGACGGCAGGGCGCGGCCGTGGACGACCTCCGCCAGCTTCCAGCCCAGATTCTTCACGTCGCGCGCGCCGCTGTTCATGCCCTGGGAGCCGAAGATCGGCATGACATGCGCAGCGTCGCCGACGAGATGGACGCGGCCCGCCGACAGGCGCCGCGCGATGCGCGAATGGAACGTGTAGATCGCCTTGCGGATGACGCGGCGAGTGCGGATGTCGTCGCAGATCGGCGCCAGCATGCGGGCGAGCGCCGCATCCTCGAGCAAGGCGGCGTCGTCGGTCTCGTGCTCGTGCAGCGACACCTCGTAGCGCCGGCCGCCGTTCGGCGAAGGCAGGCTGACATAGTTCCGGCTCCAGCCGAGTTTCGTCACCGCGACGGGCGAGGTATCCGGATCCTCGAGCACATCGACCACGATGTGCCGGTCGCCGAACTTCCGCACCTCGTCGAAGGGAATGCCGAGCTTCTTGCGGACGAGGCTGTGCGATCCGTCCGCGCCGATGAGATAGCGGGCGCGCACCCGCGCCTCACCCTCCGGGGTCGCGAGCGTCGCGACCACGCCGTCCGCATCCTGCTCGAAATCGACCAGCTCGTGCCGGAAGCGCGCCTCGAAGGTCGGAAAGCGCTCGCCGCCGGCCAGCAGGATCGCCTCGAATTCGGGCTGGAAAGTCGCCGTGCGGCGCGAATAGTGGTGCTCGGTGATGCTGGGTTCGACATGGCCGACCCGCCAGCCCATCGGCGAATAATAGTCGAACGAGATCGGGTAGACGCCATGGGCGCTGACGGGCGCGCTGAGGCCGAGCGTGGCGAGGAGGCGGAAGAACTCGTCGTCGATGAGCAGCGCCTTCGGGATTTCCGACAGGCCCGGATCCCGCTCGATCAGCAACACGCGGACACCGGCCTGGCCGAGCAGGTTGGCCATGGTCAGCCCCGCCGGCCCGGCGCCCGCGATGAGGACGTCGAACACCACGCCCTGCTCCCCCGAGGCATTGCCGCCTGGATGCTTCCGAACCGCCGAACTCAAGATCATTCCCGCCCGCATGCAGCACCGCGCGCGGAGCGGCGTCAGGCCGTTCCTTGCGCAGGATCAAACTATGCCCCTGAGCATTGTCTAATTGTGTACAATGTCAAGAAATGCGATACTAAGGTCGACCTTGAAATTGAAAGCCGGGACGCGCGCCGCGATGCGACTATTCCATTCCCCAACCTCCCCCTATGTCCGCAAGGTGCGCGTCTGCGCGGCGGAGCTGGGGCTGGCCGACCGGATCGAGCTCGTGCCCGTCACGCCGAGCCGCCTCGCGCCCGATCCCCGGCTCGCCGCCGTCAATCCGCTCGCGCAGGTGCCGACGCTCGTGCTGGAGGACGGCACGACGATCACCGGCAGCGACGTCATCTGCCAGTTCCTGGATTCGATCGCCGGCGACCGGCTCGTCCCCGCCTCCGGGGCCGCGCGGTGGCGGACGCTCAGCCTGCACGGCCTCGCCAATGGCGTCATCGAGACGGCGCAGCTCTACCGCTTCGAGACCGGGCTGCGGCCGGAGCCGCTCGTCTGGTCGGACTGGACGGAGGCGCAGCTTCGCAAGATCCGCTCCGGCCTCGCCGGCATGGAGCAGGCCATACCGGAGCTCGGCGACCGGATCGACCTCGCCGCGATCACCTTCGCCTGCGCCTTCGCCTATCTCGATCACCGCGTACCCGCGCTCGACTGGCGCAGCGAGCAGCCGGTGAGCGCGCACTGGTTCGCCGGCTTTTCATCACGGCCGTCCATGACGGCGACGGCGCCGGTGAACCCATGATCCGGCATGGTTGCAAATCGCGGGTTCCCTCGCGACAAATAGCGAACGCCGCCCATCGACTCGACGGTCGGGAAGCGGGCTCAAATCAAGGGCGAACGAGCATGGCCCGTCTGAGGAGGTTTGGCTGGTGAAATCGAAGGGTCCGGGGGGATTGCACCGGCAGGCGCCGCCAATGTTCCGGGCTGATTGGCCCGGTGGAGAGCCTTTGCGAACGCTCTCCGTCTCCGAGCAGATCGCGCAGCAGATCGGCGCGATGATCATCGCGGGCGAATACGAGCCCGGCGCAAGGCTGGTAGAAGAGCAGATCTCCGCCGATTTCGGCGTCAGCCGCAATCCGGTGCGCGAGGCGTTCCGCATCATGGAGCGGGACGGCTTCGTGTCGATCTCCGCCCGGCGCGGCGCCCAGGTCGTGTCACTGACGCCCGAGGAAGCGAGGGACCTCTTCGAGATCGAGGGGCAGCTCTATGCGCTGATGGCGCGCCGCCTGGCCGAGGCCTCGTCGCGCGAGGCTCTGGAGTTGCTCGACGAAGCCGTGCGCCTGCTGGAGGAGAGCCTCGCCGCCGAGGCGCCGCTCGTCGACTTCCTGGTCGCCATCAACCAGCTCTCGCTGGATCTCGCGGCGCTCAGCGGCAACAACAGCCTGCCGCATGTCATGTCGCTCGTGCTGATCCGGAACCTCGGCTTTACCCGGTCGAGCCTCACCTGTGCCAACCGCAAAGGCAGGCTGATCGCGGGCTGGCGGCGCATGCGGGACGCGATCGAAGCGGCGAATGTATCCGAGGCGGAGAAAGCCGCGCGCGACATCGTCGCGGAACTGGCCTCGGCCGTTATCAAGATCATCCTGCAGGCCGCCGCCCCCGCCCATTGAGGGCGACCGAACGTCGCTCGGCGCGAGCCGGAACGAATTCCGGTTCGCGCCAGAGGCTGGTGGGACCGCTAGTAGCCGAGAGCGATGCCGTCCTTGCGATGGTCCGAGCCGCCAAACAGCGCGCCGGACTGGCGATCGATCCAGATGGCCTGGCAGCCGCCGAGCGGCTCCGTGGCCCAGGTCACCTTATGCCCCATCCGCTCAAGCTCCGCCTTGATCGCCGGGTCGTGCGTGGTTTCAAGCGACAGCTCTCCCTTGAAATGGAAGCTGCGCGGCGCCTGGTTGGCCATCTGCGGATCGAGCCCCCTGTCGAGGATCTGCGACAGGACATGGACATGCCCAACGGCCTGGTACTGGCCGCCCATGACGCCGTAGGACATCACCGGCAGGCCGTCCTTCATCAGCATGGCGGGGATGATCGTATGCAGCGGCCGCTTGCGCGGGCCGATGGCGTTGGGGTGTCCCGGCCGCAGCGAGAAGCCGGAGCCCCGGTTCTGCAGCAGCACGCCCGAACGCGGCGCATAGATGCCGCTGCCGAAGGCCGAGAAGATCGAGTTGATCAGCGAGACCGCGTTGCGGTCCTTGTCCACCACCGTCACATAGACCGTGTCGGGATGGGCGGGAACCTCCCATTCGCCGGGATCCGACGCCAGGCCTAGCCCGATCCGCGACCGCATGGCGCCGATCGAGCTTTCGCTTAGCAGCGCCTCGATGTCGACGGTAACGTGCGCGGGATCGCAGATCACCGCGTCGCGCTGGGCATAGGCGGCCTTGGTCGCCTCGGCCAGCAGGTGAATGCGCTCCGCCTCGCCAAGGCTGGGATCGGCGAGATCGAAGCCGTCGAGGATGCGGGCGATGATCAGCGCCGCGAGCCCCTGCCCGTTGGGCGGGCACTCCAGCAACTGGTAGCCGCGATAGTCCGCGCCGATCGGCGCCGTCTCGATCGGCGCATAGGCGGCGAAATCGTCGAGATCGTGCAGGCCGCCGAGCGCGCGCAGCACGGCGACGATCTCTTCCGCCACCTCGCCCTCGTAGAAGGCCTTCGCGCCTTTCTTGCCGATCGCGCGCAGCGTGGCGGCCAAAGCGGGGGCCGTCATCCTGTCGCCGATGCGCGGCGCGCGGCCGCCCGGCAGGAATTGCGCGCTAGCCGCCGGGTTCGCGGCGACGCGGCCGGCATAGCGCTCCCAGTCATGGAACACGCGCGGGGTGATCCGGTAGCCGTCCTCGGCCGCGGCGATCGCCGGCGCCAGGACGCGCTCCAGCTCGAAGCGGCCATACCGGCCGACCAGATACGCCCAGGCCGCCACCGCGCCCGGAACCGTCACGGCATCCGGCGTCGGCTCCTCGATGACGGAGATCTTGTGCTCGAGATAGTGGTCGAGCGTTGCCGCGGCCGGCGCATGGCCGGAGCCGTTCAGCGCCACGACGGGGCCGGAGGCCGGAGCATAGAGCGCGAAGCAGTCGCCGCCGATGCCGGTCATGTGCGGGTCGACGACGCCCTGCAGCGCCACGGCCGCGACCGCGGCGTCGACGGCGTTGCCGCCGGCGCGGAGTACATCAAGAGCGGCGAGGGTCGCGGCGGGGTGCGAGGTCGCAGCCATGCCGTTTTCAGCCACGGCGACCGAGCGGCCGGGCTGCATGAAGTCACGCAGATACATGGGTCAATTCCGCGAGCTGGAGATCAGGCTTCGATATCGCGCTCGATATATTCGAGCGTGAGCATGTAGTGAGCGACGAGCCGCTCCTTGGCCTCTTCGATCCGGCCGTCGAGGACGGCGTCGGCGATCTGCCGGTGCTCGTCTTCGCCGTGCCGGCGCGGATAGGCAGCGCCAGCCGATACGAAGATGTAGCGCTGGGCATGGTCCATCAGCACTTCGCAGAACTGCAGCAGCCAGGACGAACCGCAATTCGCCAGCAGCGCGACGTGGAAGGCCCGGTGCGCGCCCTCGAACTGCGCGCGCCGCGCCATATCCGAGCTTTCCTCGGTCCAGGGCGAGCGCGACATCCGGTGGAGGGCGAGGACGATCTCCTCCTCCCATTCCACCGTGCGGTTGCGCATGGACTGCTCGAGCGCCAGGCTCTCCAGCCAGCACCGCGTCTTCACCAGTTCGCGCCAGCTCTCGATGCTGATCTGCGGCACGAAGAAGCCGCGCTGGTCGTGGCGGTCCACCAACCGTTCCGACGAGAGACGGTTGAGCGCCTCGCGCACGGGATTGGTGCCGACGCCATAGCGCTGGGCGATGCTGTCGATTGCCAGCTTCTGGCCCGGCTGAAGGTTGCCCCGCAGGATATCGAGCCGCAGCTGGTCGTAGGCCATGGTGGCCGTCGTGGCCTTCTCGGGTTTCAAGCTCACTTGCTCATTCCTTCCAGCGGCCTCTCAGTTGCCATCGCCAAGGGCCGAATCGCGATGCCAGAAGACGAACCGGCGCTGAATCCAAGCCACCACCCCGAATGTGGCAAGCCCCATCAAGCTCAGATAGCAGATGAGCGAGAAGACACGCGGCGTGTCAAGCTGGGAGGCCGCGATCCGGATCAGTTCGCCGAAGCCCTTGCCGCCGCCGACGAGTTCGCCGGTGATGGCGCCGCCGACGACGCCGATCGCCGAGACCTTGAGACCGGTGAAGAAGTGCGGCAGGCCGGTCGGGATCTTGAGCTGCACCAGCGTCCGCCACGGGCCGGCGCCGAGGCTGCGGAACAGCATGCGGGCGTTCTCGTCCGTCGCATGCAGGCCCGCCGCGACACCGACGATGATCGGGAACAGCGCGATGAAGGTCGCGAGCGCCACCTTGGAGGCGATGCCGAAACCGAGCCAGGACAGGAAGAGCGGCGCGAAGGCGACTTTCGGCATGGTGTCGATGGCCACGATCACCGGCATCAGCGCGCGCTCGCCGAAGGCCGTGCCGCCGACGATCACGCCGATGGCGATGCCGATCGCCGAGGCGAGAATGAAGGAAAGCACCACTTCCTGCGCCGTGACCAGGAAGGCGGCGAAGATGTAGCTGCCGGTCAGGATGCCCATGCCGACATAGACGAGATCCTGCGCCGTGCGCGCCGGCGACGGCAGGATGATCGGCGAGACGAGGCCGAGCGCGGTGACCGTCTGCCAGGCCGCCAGGATGATGGCCACGAGCAGCGCGATGGCGAGCGGCCGCGGAATGCGGTCGACGAAAGCGACCTTCTCGCGCCAGACAGTTTCGGGAAAATCGGTCACAGGAAGGCTCCCCTGTCCAGCAGGCCGCGGATTTCGGAGACATAGGCGCCGAAGCGCGGCTCGGTCATCATTTCGAGGGTGCGCGGGCGCGGCAGGTCGATCGGGATCGCCTTGACGAAACGACCAGGGCGCGGCGACATCACATAGACCATGTCCGACAGGATCACGGCTTCCGAGATCGAATGGGTGATCAGGAACGCGGTCGCGTGCCGGTCGGTGCAGATGCGCTGCAGCTCGATGTTGAGAAAGTCGCGCGTCAGCTCGTCGAGCGCGCTGAACGGCTCGTCGAGCAGCAGGACGTCCGGCTCGGTGATCAGCATCCGGCACATCGCGGCGCGCTGGGCCATGCCGCCCGAAAGCTCGTTCGGATACACCTTCTCGAAGCCTTCGAGCCCCACCAGCTTGAGCAGGTCGAGCGCCCTTCCCTCAGCCTGGCGGGCCGCCGCCTTGCCGCGCTGCACCTCGATCGGCAACACGATGTTCTCGAGCGTCGTGCGCCACGGAAACAGCGTCGCCTGCTGGAACATCATGCCCGCCTCGCGGCGGGGACCAAGGACCGGCTTGCCGTTCAGGAGCACGCTGCCGGACGAGGGCGGGACCAGGCCTGCCATGATCTTGAGCAGGGTCGATTTCCCACAGCCGCTCGATCCGATGATCGAGGCGAAGGTGCCCTTGGGCAAGGTCAGGTCGACCTTATCCAGCGCCTGGACCTTGCGGCGCGCGTAGTGCTTGCTGACGCCGCGCAGCTGAAATACCGGCCGGGATTGCTCCCCGGCCGGTCCGATTGCGGATATGCGGTCGCTCACTGCGGCAGGCCCTCGTTCCACGCCGCGACGAACTGGTTGGTATAGGCCTTGTCGAGACCGTCCACCGGCCCCTTCAGGCTGCCCGAAGCGACGAGCGACTTCTCCCACGCCTGCCACTGTTCGGGATGGTTGTAGCCCCAGCCCGTGGAAAGGTCGGTCGGCAGGACGCGCAGCTTGATATTGTCGAACAGCGCCTCAAGCAGCTTGCGATCCTCGGCCTCCTGGGGATTGCCGACGGCCGAGTACTGCAGAACCTTCTCGCGGTTCTCCGGCTTCTGGCCGAAAGCCGCGCCCTTGGCGAGCGCACGGCCAAAACCTTCCATCACCGTGGGGTTGGCGTCGATGAAGGGGCGCATCGCGGCGAAGCCGTTGCCGAAATAGCCCTGGAACTCGACCGGCGTGACGTCGCGCACGTTCATGCCGCGCATCGAGAGAATGGCGGCATCGGCGGTCGCGGCGGCATAGGCATCGATCTCCCCGCGCTGGAAGGCGACGGTGGCCGGGCCGGAATCGCCCACGGTCAGGAAGGTGTAATCAGCGCCTTCCTTCATGCCGGCGGCGTCGAGCATCGAGCGCGCGAAGGAAACCTCGGCGCCATCGGCCGTGCCGATGCCGATCACCTTGCCCTTCAGATCGGTCAGTTGCTGGAACGGTGCGTCCTGCCCCACCATGATGCCGAACTGGCTCTTGGTGAAGTGATTGTAGAACGAGACGATGTCGACGCCCTGCATCCGGGCCGACAGCAGCGGCCCAGGACCCGGCACGCCGATGTCGCCCTGGCCGGCGGCGATCGCCTGCACGACCTGGCCGGATCCGTCGACGGCGCGCACCGTGACCTTCAGCCCCTCATTGGCAAAGTAGCCCTCCCCGATCGCGACATGCATCGGATACTGCCCGATCGCGCCCGGATGCGGCAGGACGACGGTTATCTCCCGAAGTTCCTGCGCGGATGCGCTGCCGATGACCGTAGCCGCCGCCATGGCGGCGGCGAGGCAGATGGCGCCGAAACGCCCACGTCCCTTTTTGAGCATGGTTGTCCTCCCTCTGTAACCCTGACGATCGAATAATGTATGATTATGCGTAGATTGTCAAAATCATATTGATTTAGGATTTTTCCTTCGATATGTGCATGGACATTGGATGATCCAACGTCCAGATGCCGCACAGAAAGGGATGCAGATGGGTACAAGCCAGAATTTCGTCGTCGATGCCGGGGAGCGGCCGAGCCTTCCCGTTCATGGATCGGACGGGCGCTATCCGGTGCGGCGCATCTATTGCATCGGCCGCAACTATGTGGCGCACGTCCGCGAGATGGGCGGCGACGAAAAGCTCGACTTCCCGATCGTGTTCCAGAAGCCGACCGACAGCATCGAGCAGGACGGCGCGGTGCTCGACTATCCGGTGATGACGAGCAACTACCACTACGAGCTCGAACTGGTCGTCGCGATGAAGTCGGGCGGCTACAACATCCCGGTCGACAAGGCACTCGACCATGTCTACGGATATGGCGTCGGCCTCGACATGACCCGGCGCAGCGTCGACGGCCAGTCCGATCGGCCGAACCAGCCCTGGGAACTCGGCAAGGCGTTCGATCGCTCCTGCCCGGTCGGCACGATCTATCCGGTGTCCGAAGTCGGCCATGTCGACAAGGGCAGCATCCGCATGACCGTCGACGGCGAGGTCAAGCAGGACGCCGATCTCGGCATGATGATCTGGACGACGCCCGAGATCATCGCCAACCTCTCGCGCTACTTCGCGCTCGAGGCGGGCGACATCATCCTGACCGGCACGCCGAGCGGCGTCGGCGCCGTCACCACCGGACAGGTCCTGGTCGGCGCGATCGACGGTCTGGGCAGCCTCACCGTCACCATCAGCGAGCCGGCGGGCCAATAACCCGCCACCCCTTCGCCCTACCGCGCCCCGAGACCTTCCGACGGGCAGCAGACCTGGCCAGCCACGCAACGCGCGGCTGGCCTTTTCGTTTGGCCGTGCGTGCATGATCTCCTCCCTCCCCTGGATTGCTCTGTGCGGCATGCTGGCCGTCGCCGATCGGCTTCGCTCGGCATTGCCTCCCAACGAACCGACACTCGCTTCGCCCGAACGCCGCCCGGCACGTCAGCCTGGCACAGGACCAGGAAGCCCGGACGTCCGCGGCTCTCGCTGAGACATTCCGACGACGAGGCACGTTGGCGAGCGTGCATGGCGACGAGCGCCTCGAGCGACCTGCCGATACCCCTCCCGGAACAGCGCCCACAAAAACGTCGCCGCGACAAAAATCACGGCGACGTTGAGTTGGCTCGCGATCGAGCGTGCTGCGCGCGAGGCGTCAGGTGGGTTCCCGCGTCAGCGTTTTCTCGCTCGGCGCCCAGAACAGGATCTTGCGACGCACGAAGGCGACGAGCCTCTGCACTCCGATGCCGATGACGGCCAGGACCACCAGCGCGGCCATCGAGCCCGGTATGTCGAGCGCGGCGTTGCGATTGAGAATGAGCACTCCGAGCCCCGCCTCGCCGCCGACGAATTCGCCGACCACCGCGCCGAGGATCGAATAGATCGCCGCGAGCTCGAGACCGGCGAAGACGAAGGGCCAGGCGCTCGGCAGTTGCACGAGCTTGAACGTCTGCCAGGCCGTCGCCTTCATGCTGGCCATCAGCTCCAGCCGGTCCGGCTCGACGCCGGACAGTCCCGCTGCCGTGTTGATCAGCACCGGAAAGAAGGTGAGCAGCACGCCCAGCACCACCTTGGACTCGAAGCCAAGTCCGAACCACACCGTGAACAACGGCGCCAGCGCCACCTTGGGGACGCTTTGGAGCGCGATGATATAGGGATAGAACAATCGCCGCGCGAAGCTGAATCGCACCACGACAGCGCCCATCACGACGCCCAGAATGGCGCCTCCGACGAAGGAGGAGCCGGCCGCGAGCCCCGTCGCGTAGAGATGCACGTAGAAGCCGTTGGGCGAACCGATCGGCGTGGAGAAGCCGGCGATCAGGGAGCGGAGGATCTGGCTCGGCGTCGGCAGGATATATTCCGGCACCTTGAACGCCCGCACGCAGATCTCGATCACGACCAGCAGGATGACGAAGGAGATCGGCGCGATATGGCGGTTGAGGAATGCCGTCACGCGGTTGGGCCGTGCCTTCGCCGCCGGGGAGGACGAGAGGCGCCCGGCGGCGATGTTCGCCTTGACGGCTGTGTCAGTCGGCATAGGGACGCTCCTGGTTGCCAAGCCCGAGATGCATGCGGATCCGGCGAACCGCCTCGCCGAATTCGGGGGCGAGCATGACGTCGAGATCGCGTGCTCGCGGCAGGTCGATCTTGATGTCGTCGACGATCCGGCCCGGCCGCGCGCTCATCACCAGCACGCGATCGGCGAGGAACACCGCCTCGGGGATCGAATGGGTGATCAGGAAGATGGTCTTGTTGCTTTCCATCCAGATGCGCTGAAGCTCGAGATTCATCGTGTCTCGCGTCATCGCATCGAGAGCGCCGAACGGCTCGTCCATCAGCAGGATGGCCGGATCCGGCAACAAAGCGCGCGTGATCGAGCACCGCTGCTGCATGCCGCCGCTGAGCTCGGACGGATAGGACTGCTCGAACCCGGACAGCCCCGCCATCTTGAGAAGCTTGGCCGCCCGCGCCTCGGCGGCCTTCTTGTCGAGGCCGTAGACCTCGGCGGGCAACATGGTGTTTTGCAGCACCGTCCGCCAGGGCAGAAGGACGGGGGACTGGAACACCAGTCCCACCTTGGTCTGCACGTCGCTCGGCGGCGCGCCGTTCACCAGCAGCGTGCCGTTCGTCGCCGGGATGATCCCGGCGATGATCTTGAGCAATGTGGACTTGCCGCAACCGGACGGCCCGACGACGCAGATGAACTCGCCCTCTTTCGCCGAGAAGGAGATGTCCGTCAGCGCCTTGACCGTGCCCTCGCGGTGCGAGGAATAGACCTTGTCGAGATCCCGGACCTCGATTGCCGGCCGGGCGGGGACGGCGATCGAGGCGGGGGAGATGCCGGAGGTTCCGGCCGCTGCCAACTGGTTCATCACGGAGCCTTGAGTTCGGCGACCCACCGCTGGTATTCGCCCGCATCGACCGGGACCTTGAGCTCGTCGGCCCATTTGCGCAGGGCAGCCTCGTCAAAGTCGTTGATCTTGTCGATCAACTCCGGCGTGTAGAAGACGGAGGGATCGACCTTGCCGGTGAGCCCGAGCATGTCGACGTAACCCGTCCACTGCGCCGGGGTGAACTCGCACCACTTCTCACCCTTGGAGCGGTCGACCGTGACCAGGGGCGCACGCACCTTGATCGAGCGGACACCATTGGCGACGGCGTCATCCAGCGGCACGCCCGCCGGCAGCGCCTCGGGATGCATATGGAAGCTGATCCGCACCGCGGCTTCCGGATTCTGCGTGGCGACGATGATCGACTTGATCATGCCCTGCATGACCTTGGCGGCCGCGTCCTTGTTGCCGTCGTACCAGTTCTTGGCGAAGGCCCAGGTGTAGCCGACGGCCGCCTGTTCGAGGGCGGCGTCCAGCGGCACCTTCTTGAGATCGACCCCGGCGGCGATCAGGTCGGATTCCGCCGTGTCGGAGAGAATGATACCGTCGACCTGGCGCGATCGCAGCGCGGCGGCGGCCTGCTGCTTGGCTCCGACGGCGAGGAACGTCACGGAATCCGGATCGACGCCCGAGTGCCGGAGCAGGAATTTGAGCACCGCCGTGTCGCTCGAGGCGAGGCTCTCGATGCCGATCCGCTTGCCGGCGAGGTCGGCATAGGAGTTGATCGGGCTGTCCGGCAGCACGTCGACCCGCTGGATCAGGCCATGCAGATAGACGCAGGGGCTGACGGCCGGCACGTCGCGGCCTTCGGCGAGGCCGTTCAGCACGATGTCCTGCGTTCCGGTGCTGACGGTCACGCGACCGGCAAGCATGAGGACCAGGTTCTCCGTGCCGCCCTGGGTGCCCATCGTGGTCGCCGCGATATCGGGACCGAACAGGCCGAGCGGCTGGCCGATCCACATATTGGCGATGCCGGGCTGGAAATTGCGGCTGCTCATGCCGATCGTCACCGGCAGCGGATCCGCCGCGAAGGCGGGAGCGACAGCGGCGCCGCCGAGCAGCAGCGCCGCGGCAAGGGCCTTCAACGAGCGTTTGGCGCGGTAGCCGGACGACGGACGCGAAACTGGCGAAATCGACATCTTATTCCCCTCTGATACGACGTGTTCCCATTTCCCCGAGTCCGCTGTTACGGATCCTGGATCGTCTGGAACTTGGCCGGCACGTGAAATTCCAGGAAAGCCGCGCCGCTCTGTCCGGGCGTGACGCGGGTGCCGTGACGATGGCCCTGGTTGATGAAGACCGCCTGACCGGGACGGATCGTCGTGAGATCGCGGCCGTTGGTGAATTCGAGCGCGCCCTCGAGGATGACGAAGAGGCTGTCCGCGTCCGGGTGGAAATGCGGATTGGTCACCGTCTCGGCCTCGTAGTGGACGATCATGCCCTCGGCGCGTCCGGAGGGGGTCGCCTTGGGGCCGACGAAGAAGGCGCGACGCTTCTTGTTCTCGGGCTCGTGCGCCAGAGCCACCGTCTCGGCCGGGATGGTCTTCAGCCCGCCCTGATAGCCGGCGATCTCCGCCTGGCTGCCCGGCGGCGGCGAGATCACATAGAGAAATTCGAGCGGCTCGCCGCCATCATTCGAAAGCGTCACGTCGCTGCCCTGCCCCGCGATGGCGAAGACCTGCGGCTTGACCGGCTGCTTCTGGCCCTCGGCATCGGCGATGCTGCCCGTCCCCTTCAGCACGAACCAGTAGCCGTCCGAACGCGCGGGAACCGTGATGGCGGCTCGTGCGCCCGGTGCCACGCTCCAGAGCGACGCCTCCATCGTCGTTCCGTCACTCGCGATCCGGCTGCTGCTGACGCCGCCTTCGGCGGGCGCCCGCCCCAGCAAGCTGTCGATGTCTGCGATCGTCGTCATCCGTCCCTCCATCGGTCGATGGCAAAGTCTGGTGGCGAGGCCTTCTCTTTGTCAAGACGAAGAACCAATTTAATCGCCGATAGATATTTTTATCGAGGATCATATATTATCCGCCGATGGTTTTGATGAATTGATAGGCTTGACGCCTGAGTTTTGATCGGATTAGTCAATCATACGAACCAATAGCAGCGAGACCCCAATGGCCTCCGATCCGCAAGAGCCGCCTGCCGCCCGACAGATATCGACGACGACGGTGATGCAGGCGATCCTGCGCAACGGGCCCATTTCGCGAGCGGATATCGCCAAGATGACCGGCCTCTCGAAGCAAACGGCGTCGGAAGTCGTGCGCGCACTCGAGGAAAGCGGCTGGGTCAAGGAGTGCGGGCGCACGGTCGGCAAGGTCGGCCGCAGCGCCCTCACCTACGAGATCCATGGCGGCGCGCGCTTCGTCGCCGGCGTCGATCTCGGCGGCACCAAGATCAACGCCGCGCTCGCCGACCTACTCGGCGAGATCATCGCCGAAGAGCAGCAACCGACCGACCTGCGCGGCGGCCCCGAACTGATCCGCCAGATCGCCGGCATGGTGCGGGGCCTCGCTGAGCGCGCCGGCATTCCCGCGAACGCCGTCCGGCTGATCGTCCTCGGCACGCCCGGCGTCGTCGATGCCGAGACCGGCAAGGTCGCCATCGCCCCGAACGTTCCCGGCTTCGACGCCATCAACGTGCGCGACCTGCTCGCGCGCGCCACCGGCGCCGAGGTGGTCGTCGAAAATGACGTCAACCTCGCGGCCAAGGGCGAGCAATGGCGCGGCAGCGGCGCGGGGATCTCGGACTTCACCTTCCTGGCGCTCGGAACCGGCATCGGCATGGGCATCGTTGCTGGCGGCCGGCTGCTGCGCGGCGCCCGCGGCGGCGCCGGCGAGATCGCCTATCTTCCCGTCGGCGGCGATCCCTACGACTCGCGTGGCTTCTCGCTCGGCACGCTCGAATATGCGGTCGGTAGCGCCGCCATGACGCGGCGCTATGCGGGCTATGGCGGCGCCGCCGATGCCACGGCGCGCGACGTTTTCGCCGCCTTCGAGCAGCGCGAGCCGGCCGCCGTCGCCACCATCGAGGAAACCGCGCGCCTGCTGGCCCCCGCCATCGCCGCGATTGGAGCCATCCTGGATCCGGAAGTCGTCATCCTGGGCGGTAGCATCGGCATCCGCGAGGAACTGATCGCGGAGGTCCGCCGGGCGCTTGCCCGCTGCACGCCCTACCCGCCGCGCATCGAGGCGAGCGGGCTCGGCAGCCGCGCCGCCATGATCGGCTGCGTCGGGGCTGCCATTGAAAAGACTCATAGAGATCTCTTCGGTGTTGCCGCCGCGGCTCTAAACCCCGCGCTGACCTCCGAAGCCTGACACCCTCCCCCGACCCGCCGCCCATATCGGAATTCGACATGCCGTCCTTCAGACTGCCTTTCAAGCTGCCCATCGACGGCTATGTCCTGGCGCTGCTCGCGACCGTTGCCATTGCCGCCGTCCTGCCGGCGCACGGCATCGGCGCCGAGATCATGGACAAGGTGACCTATCTCGCCGTCGGGCTGCTGTTCTTTCTCTACGGCGCCCGCCTGTCGCCGAAGGCCATCGTCGAGGGCATCCTGCACTGGCGCCTGCAAAGCCTGGTCTTCATCAGCACCTTCGTCCTGTTCCCGCTCGTCGGGCTGGCGCTGACGACACTGCTCAAACCGCTTCTCGGCGCCGACCTGGCCTTCGGCCTGATGTTCCTCGCGGTCCTGCCCTCGACCGTACAGTCATCCATCGCCTTCACGTCAATCGCGCGTGGCAACGTGCCGGCGGCGCTCTGCAGCGCCTCGGTGTCGAACATCCTGGGCATCCTTCTGACCCCCGCGCTCGTCGCGCTGCTTCTGAGCTCACATGGCGGCGGCCTCGACTTGACCTCGCTGCGCGATATCGGCCTGCAGCTGCTCCTCCCCTTCGCCCTCGGCCAGCTGGCGCGGCCGCTCCTCGGCAACTGGATCGTCCGGCACAAGCAGCTCACTTCCTTCGTCGACCGCGGCTCGATCCTCCTGATCGTCTATGCCGCCTTCAGCGAGGGCATGGTGGCCGGCATCTGGTCGCAGCTGACCTGGTCCAGCCTGTCGCTGGTGGTCATCATCGACGTGGTGATGCTGGCGATCGTTCTCATCGTCACGACCTGGGCGGCGCGCCGGCTCGGCTTCTCCAAGGCCGACGAGATCGCCATCGTCTTCTGCGGCTCGAAGAAGAGCATGGCGAGCGGCATCCCGATGGCCAATATCCTGTTCGCCGGCCAGAGCGTCGGCCTCATCGTGCTGCCGCTGATGCTGTTCCACCAGCTGCAGCTGATCGCCTGCGCCGCCATGGCAAGACGCTACGCGGCGCGGGCCGACACACCCGCCTAGCCCGGAGATCCGACGGGGCCCTCACCCGAGGCGGGCGAATATCTTGGCGATCGCCCTCTCCCGCGTACGGGAGAGGGCTCGTTTCCATGGCCCGGCCGGCAAACCCGGCCCGTCACGCGATCAGGGCAGTGTGTGCCCCGCCGCCGTGAACAGGCGGTACCATTCTTCCCGGGTCAGCGGCACGCTAGATCCGGCGGCGGCTTCCGCCACGCGGCCGGGCTTGGTCGTGCCCAGGACAACCTGGATCTTGGCCGGGTGGCGCGTGATCCAGGCGACGGCGATGCCCGTCGGCGTGACGTTGTAGGCATCGGCCAGTTCGTCGATGGCGTCGTTGAGCGCCGCGTAGTTCTCCCGGTCGCCGAGGAAGACGCCGTCGAAGAAGCCCTTCTGGAAGGGCGACCACGCCTGCAGCATCATTCCGTTGAGGCGGGAATAGTCGAGCAGCCCGTTGTCACGATCGATCGACTGATCGAGCCCGCCCATGTTGGCCGCGATGCCGGTGGCGATGAGCGGCGCATGCGCGATGCTCAACTGCACCTGGTTCGCGATGAGCGGCTGGGTGACCGCGCTCTTCAGCAGCTCGATCTGACCCGGCGTGTGGTTGGAGACGCCGAAATACCGGACCTTGCCCGAGGTCCGGAGCGTCTCGAACGCCGAAGCGACCTCTTCGGGCTCGACCAGCGTATCCGGCCGATGCAGCAGCAGGACGTCGAGGTAATCGGTGCGCAGCGCCGCCAGCGACTCGTCCACGGAACGCAGAATGTGCTCGGCGGAAAAGTCGAAGAAGCCCTTGCGAATGCCGACCTTGCTCTGGATGACGACCTGCTCGCGCTCGGCCGCCGTCAGCGTGATGGCCTCGCCGAATCGTTCCTCGCAGAGGTGGCGCACGCCGCCATAGATGTCGGCGTGATCGAAGACATTGACGCCGGCATCCCGTGCCCCGCCCACCAGTTGCTGGATTTCGGCCTTGCTCAATGCCGCGATGCGCATCAAGCCGAGCACGACGCTGGAAACGTTGAGCCCGGTTCGCGGCAGTTGGTATGTTTTCATGCTGGGAGCCTTCGGAACGTGTTTTGATTGGGACAGCGGATGAGCATGCAGTTCGCATGGCAATGTCAACCGCCCAATCCTCCAACGCATCCCATATTGCCCACTTCGTGGGACACCGGCGGGCCCAGACCCTGCGCGGCGCCTGTCCGGACGATCGGCCTGTCGCTTGCCTGCCTCGCCGGTCAGAGCGCCGGTGCGGACGGCATCTCCGGACGTGAGGTCGCCGCGTCCCGCAGGGCGGTAACGGAGCGGATCACGAGCTTCTCCAGTTCCACGACGAGGAAGAAGATAATCGCGCCGACGAGGAGCCAGAGCCACGCCGCGAGCGGCAGGGATGCCGTGTCGAAGATCGCATGGAACGGCGGCGCATAGGTGAACAGGAGCTGCAGCACGACGACGGCGGCGATGCCATACCAGAGATAGGGATTGCCGAGATGCGCGCGCACCGACAGGGATGAATCGACCAGATAGCGGCTGTTGAGCAGATAAAAGATCTGGCCGAGCGTGATGGCGTTGACGGCGACGGTGCGGGCCATCGGATCTGACGCGCCCTGCGCCTTCATCCAGAAGAAGGCCACGAGCGTGTAGATCACCAGCGCCGCGCCCACAAAGAGAATGCGCCAGATGCCGAAGCTGGTGACGATCGGCCGGTCGATGGCGCGCGGCGGCCGCCCCATCACGTCCGCCTCATGCGGCTCGAACGAGATGGCGAGCCCGAGCGCCACGGATGTCACCATGTTGACCCAGAGGACCTGCGGCGCGGTGATGGGAAGCGTGAAGGCGAACAGGATGGCGATCGCGATCACCGCGCCCTGGGCGACATTGGTCGGCAGCAGGAAGAGCATCGCCTTCTCGATGTTGTTGTAGACGGTGCGCCCCTCCTTCACCGCCGCCGAGATCGAGGCGAAATTGTCGTCGGCGAGGATCATGCCTGCCGCCTCCTTCGTCACCTCGGTGCCCTTGATGCCCATGGCGACGCCGATATCCGCCTTCTTGAGCGCCGGCGCGTCGTTGACGCCGTCGCCGGTCATGGCGACGATCTGCCCGTTGGCCTGAATCGCCTTGACGAGGCGCAGCTTGTGCTCCGGGCTGGCGCGGGCGAATACGTCAACGTCGCGCACGCATTCCTGCAGCTCGGCGTCGTTCATCGCCTCGATCTCGGTGCCCGCCACCGCCGTCTGGCCGTCGCCGATGCCGAGCATCTTGGCGATCGCCGCGGCCGTGATCTTGTGGTCGCCAGTGATCATCGTGACGCGGATGCCGCCGCCATGGCATTCGCGCACGGCGTCGACCGCCTCCTTGCGCGGCGGGTCCATCAGGCCGACGAGGCCGAGGAGCACGAGGTTCTTCGGCAAGTCCGCCGGCCCGAGGCTGCCGGCGTTCAGGCCGGGGTTTTCCAGCCACGCCAGCCCCAGCACGCGCTCGCCCTGCGCGGCGAGCCGGTCGCCTTCGCTGGCGAAGCGATCGCGGTCGAGCGGCGCCGGGCCGGCCGCCTGCTGCTGCCGGTCGCAATGTTCGAGAATCACCTCCGGCGCGCCCTTCACCAGCAGGAACTCGCCCGCCGGCGCGCGGTTCAGCGTCGCCATGAACTTGTGCTCGGACTCGAAGGGGATCGCGTCGATGCGCGGCGCGGCCGCCGCCTCCTCGGCCCGGTCCATGCCGAGCTTGGTCGCGAAGGGATAGAGCGCGCCTTCCGTCGGATCGCCCTCTACCTTCCACTTGCCGTCGTCCTGGAACAACTCCGCGTCGTTGCAGAGCAGCGACACACGGCCCATCAGCGCCAGAACTTCCGGCGTTTCGCCGACCGGCTTGCCGTCCGCCTTGACCTCGCCTTCCGGAGCATAGCCGTCGCCGGAGAGCTCGTAGGCAGAATCCGCCGTCACCACGGAGGTGACCATCATTTCCATCAATGTCAGCGTGCCGGTCTTGTCCGAGCAGATGCGCGAGACGGAGCCCAGCGTCTCGACAGCCGGCAGGCGCCGGATGATGGCGTTGCGCTGGGCCATGCGCTGCACGCCGATCGCGAGCGTGATGGTGATCAGCGCCGGCAACCCTTCCGGGATCATCGAGACGGCAATGCCCACGACCGCCTGGAACAGCTCGACGAAGCTCATATGGCCGAGCCAGTGTCCCCAGGCGAAGAGCAGCACGCTGATGATCGCGATAGCGGCCGTGATGACGTAGCCGAATTTCTTGATCTGGCGCAGCAGCGGCGTTTCCAGCGCGTTGACTTCGGCGAGCATCAGGTTGATCCGGCCGAGCTCGGTGGCGCTGCCGGTCGCGACGACGATGCCGGACGCCCGCCCGGACACCACCATGGTGCCGGAGAACACCATGTTCTGCCGGTCGCCCACCGTCGCCTTGGCGGCCACGGGCGCCGTGGTCTTTTCGGCGGGGACGGATTCACCCGTCAGCGCCGCCTCCTCCGTTCGCAAATTCTTGGCGTCGACGAGGCGCAGGTCGGCCGGGATCTTGTCACCCGATTCCAGGAGGACGATGTCGCCGGGCACCAGATCCTCGGCCGGGATGAGCCGTGTCTCGCCGCCGCGAAGCACGCGCGCCTCCGCCGACAGCATGTTTCGGATCGAATCCAGCGCCTTCTCGGCCCGCCCCTCCTGCACGAAGCCGAGGAGCGAGTTGAGGATGACCACCGCGAAGATGATCGAGGCGTCGAGCCACAGGCTCAGCATGAGCTTGACGAAGCCGGCGGCGAGCAGGACGTAGATCAGGATGTTGTTGAACTGGGCGAGGAAGCGCAGCAGCGGGCTCTTCTTCTTGCCCTGCGGCAGGCGGTTCGGCCCGTAGGTCGCAAGGCGCTCGGCCGCCTCCCCCACGTCGAGACCACGCGCGGGATCGACGCGAAGCTCTTTCTCGACCTGCTCCGCCGGCAAGGCATGCCAGGGCGCGCTTTCCGCGCCGGATACGGTGGCCTCATGCGCGCTCATATTGATCCCTCACCGTGTTTTCCGATTGCGCCCGCACATCCAGATCGCCCGGCCTGCCACGGCCAACGAGATGCGCCGTCGCGCGCCAGGCGTGACGCGCGATCCGTTCGAGCTCTCGGGCGGCGTCGATCCGCGCCAGCGCATCGGCGGCGGTCAGCTGTCCCGGCGCGACGGCGGCGAGTGTCCGGGTGCGGTAGTCGCGCTGGATGGCGTCGAGTTCGCCCACCGCGCCCTCTGCTTCGGCCAGCGCCGCTTCGATCTCCGGCGAAAGGCTCCAGCCGATCGGGCTGGCCTGCTCGCTGATCGCCGATTCCGTGGTGATCGAGACGGCCACCTTCTCGGCATCCCGCATGACCTCGTCGCAGAGCGCAGCGGCGTGACGATCGTCCGCGCCCCCTGCCGGCTGCCCGGGAAAGCCGTTGCCCGCCAGCGCCTCCACCAGGCGCGACGTGTGATCGAGCGCATGCAGCGTGCTCGTCATGCGGTGGCGCTCGGCCTCCGTCTCCGGCGGTTCCTTCAGTTCCGACAGGAAGTCCCGCACCTTTTCAAGCGTCGCAGCGGCGGGGCCGGTGTCGTGTGCCGCGCCGCTGCCCGAAAGCGCGGCGGAGACCGAGGCGGTAATCGTCCGGAGCACCTCCGCCACCACACGCCGCGCGGTCTCGACGGCGACCACCGGATTGACGAGCGTGCTCGGATCGAGCGCGCGCTCGAGCGCCGTTTCCTTCGACGGCAGCATCCGCTCGACGACGCGGGTGAACCATTGCGTCGCGGGTAACAGCACCGCGACGCCGACCACATTGTAAACCGTATGGTAAGCGGCGAGCAGCGTCGTCCCGTCGACGGAAGTCGAGAAGCGGCTCATCAGGGCCGCCGTGAAGGGAAAGGCGACGATCGCGATCAGCGCCGCGATGAGCTTGAACAGCACATAGGCGAGCGCCAGGCGCTTGGCCGTCGTGCTGGCGCCGATCGCCGCCAGTGCCGAGCTCGTCGCCGTGCCGATGTTCTGCCCGATGATCAGCGCCGCTCCCTGCTCCAGGCTCACGGCGCCGGCGAAGAAGGCCGAGATGGTGACGGCGATGGAGGCGGTCGAGGACTGCATGACCGCGGTCATGACGAGGCCGACGGCGATGAGGGCGAAGAGACCGAACGCGCCGGAGGCCCAGCCGACGCCCGGCATGCCGAGCACCGACGGCAGGTCGGAGGGATGCAGGCTTTCGGCGAGCCCGCCCATGCCCTGCTGCAGCGTCGTCAGGCCGTAGAGCACGAGCGCGAAGCCCGCGAGCGCGCCGCCCGCCGCCGCCACCCGTCCGCTGGCAAGCAGCCTCGCCAGCGCGCCGATGAAGATCAGCGGCAGCGCGTAGGTCGACAACGAGACGCGCACGCCGATCAGCGCCACCAGCCAGCCGGTGCCCGTGGTGCCGACATTGGCGCCGAACACGAGGCCGAGCCCCTGCGGAAAGGTGAGCAACCCGGCACTGACGAGGCCGATCGTCGTCATCGTCACCGCGCTCGACGACTGCACGAGCAGCGTGATGATCGCGCCCCAGAACGCGCCGGAGAGCGGCGTCGCCGCCGCCTTGCCGAGAACCGTCCGCAGCGACGAACCGGCGAGCGCCTTCAGCCCGTCGGTCATGACGGTCATGCCGAGCAGAAAAAGTCCGACGCCGCCGAGTATCGCTATCGTCGTCGACATGAGCGGTGGCTCCCTCTGCCCCTGGCTATTCCTGCTCGAGCTCTTCCCGCGCCGCCGCGAGGTCCTTCAGCTTTTCGGCCGAGACCGTCGGATATTCGAGATCGAGCTTCTCCACGGCGTCGACGATAGCCGCCGCGACGATGAGACGGGTGAACCATTTGTTGTCGGCGGGGACGACGTACCATGGCGCCTGCTTCGAAGCGGTGGCGCGGATCGCCTCGTCATAGGCCTTCATGTAGTCGTCCCAGTACCGGCGCTCGCGAACGTCGCTGGCGGAGAACTTCCAGTTCTTCTCCGGCCTGTCGAGCCGGCTCATGAAGCGCTTCTTCTGCTCTCCATAAGAGAGGTTCAGATAGAACTTGAGGATGATCACGCCCTGGCGCGTGAGATAGTCCTCGAAGCGGGCGATATCGGCGAGCCGCTCTTCCCATATGCTCTTGCCCACCAGTTGCGGCGGGATCTTCTGGGCCCGGAGCAGTTCCTGATGCGTCCGCACCACGAGCACCTCCTCGTAGTAGGATCGGTTGAAAATGCCGATGCGGCCGCGCTGCGGCACCTTCATCGCATAGCGCCAGAGAAAGTCGCGCGACAGTTCCGCGTCGGAGGGCTGCTTGAACGAGAAGACGTCGCAGCCCTGCGGATTGACGCCGGACATCACGTGCTTGATCGTTCCGTCCTTGCCGGCCGCGTCCATGGCCTGGAACACCAGCAGCACCGACCAGGAATCCTGCGCGTAGAGCATGTCCTGCTCCATCGCGAGCCATTCCGATCCGCGCCGGAGCAGATCCGCCGCCTCCTTCTTGTCCATCTTGAGCCCCAGCGTATCGCCGGGATCGAAATCCTTCAGGCGGAAGTCCTTGCCTTTCGTCACACGGAACGGCTCCGTATACTGCTTGACTACATCGACGATTTCCTTCCGAGACATGGCCGACTCCTCAACATTCCCTTAGGGCATTATAAGCACTTATTCCAATTGGCGCGCGCAACCACAAGTCGGCAGCCTCACCAACGACAACAATTATGTGAATGAGGGACGCGCCGCCCCGTCATGGACCACCCCATGCGCGGCCAAAAGCGGGATGGAAGGTGCCGGACAACGGCCCATCGCCTGCCGCGATCGACCTCATTCCGTCATCGATTGGGAAGAATGGACCACGATGAAAGCGGCCCGAAGCGCCCCCGGTCGGACATCGTCCGCCGGTGCGGGTCGAGGCAGAGCGCGATCGCGCGCATGCGTCGGGAATGTCCAGAGCCCGATCGCCGAGATCCCTTCATGCCCGCCCGGAGGCGACGAAAGGATCTCGGCCAGGTCGTCAGCGCGCCGTCGAGGATCTGGATGACCTCGCGGCGCGCGTCTTCCGTCGGGCGTCAGCCCGGCTGCTTGACCAGCTTGACCGTGTCGGGCTGCTGGCCCCACTCGTGCCAGGAGCCGTCATAGAGACGCCAATCGGCATTGCCCGACTGTTCGATCATGAAGCCGAGGATGCAGGCGGTCACGCCGGAGCCGCAGGTCGTGATGACGTTGCCGGAGATATCGGCGCCCGCCTGCTCGAAGATCGCCGAGGCGGCTTCCGGCGAGACGAACTCGAAATTCTTGCTCGCATCGAAGAAGCGCGCCCAGGGCGTGTTGATGGCGCCCGGCATGTAGCCCGAGGCGACGCCCGGATAGCCGGAACCCTCGAGCCCGTCG
The DNA here is from genome assembly GCF_016629525.1 of Kaistia sp. 32K. Lineage (GTDB taxonomy): Bacteria > Pseudomonadota > Alphaproteobacteria > Rhizobiales > Kaistiaceae > Kaistia. The sequence goes on along the minus strand of NZ_AP024269.1, from coordinate 925,040 downwards.
AACCGGGCGGCCGTGCGCGCATCGACGATGGTGGTATCGCCGCGATCAATCGCCGCGCGGACGTCATCGATGGTGACGACCCGCCCAGGCTTCAGCCGCGCCTCGAAGGCGCGCGCTTCGACCGGCTCGCCCGCGCCGGTTTCGATGGCACGGCCCTCGGCCTTCCACTTCCGCCAGCCGCCGTTCAGGATGCGGACCTTGTCGTGTCCGAAGGTCCGGAACATCCACCAGAGACGGCAGGAGACATAGCCGGCATCGTAGATGACGACGTCGGTATCGTTGCCGATCCCCAAGCGGCCGACATGGGCCGCAAAGAGCTCGGCCGCCGGCAGCATGTTCACATAGGGCGAGTCCGGATCGGAGATATCGGCGAGATCGATGAACCGGGCGCCGGGGATGTGGCCGGCAAGGAAATCGTCCCGGGCATGCTTGCCGGCTTCCGGCAGATACCAGGAGCAATCAAGCACGACGAGGTTCTCCGCCTGCCCTTCGATGAGATCGGCAAGCTCGGCGGTTTCAAGGAGCCAGTTGGTCACGGCAATCTCTCTCACGGATAGACGGACTGGCGGCCGGGCTGCTCGACCCAGGAGTCGCCCGAGAGCACGCCGCCGTCGACGACGACGCTGCGGCCGGTGACATAGCGCGAGGCGGGCGACACCAGGCTGAGCGAGGTGGTGATCAGATCCTGCGGCACGGCGAGGTGTCCGGCGGGAATATAGTTCGCGAACCAGCGGCTGCGATACTCGTCGTCCCAGAGCGGCCGGGTGAACTCGGTCTGGACGAAGCCGGGCTCGATCGCGTTGACCTGGATGTTGTCGCCGGCCCATTCATGCGCCATCGAACGGGTCAGCGAGGTGACCGCCGCCTTGGTCGCCGCATAGACGGAGATCGTGTCGAAAGAGATGTTGGCCGAGAGCGAGCTGAAATGCAGGATCTTGCCGCCGCCCTGAGCCTTCATGACGGGCTGGACCGCCTTGGACAGGAAGTAGACGCTGCGGAAATTCACCGAGGTGATCAGGTCGAAATCTTCCTGGGTGACGTCGAGGATCGGCTTGCGGCGGTTGGTGCCCTGCAGGTTGACGAGGATGTCGATGCGCCCCGTCACCTTCAGCGCCTGCTCGACGAGCGCGGCGCAGGCCGCGGCGGAATCGAGATCCGCCTGCAGGCCCTGGAACGGCAACTTCTCTTCCTGGAAGCGCGCCTCCAGGCTGGCGAGACGCTCGGCCGAGAGATCATGAACGATGACGCGCGCGCCAGCCTTCGCGAAGGCCTCGGAAATGACCGAGCCGATTGCGCCGGCGCCGCCGGCGATCAGCGCGGTTTTCCCTTCGAGCGAGAAAAGGGACGAGAGATACTGGGACATAACATTCCTTTCCGAGGCCCGATCCATATTCCTGGATTCTCCGGGCCGACGACCGGTTAAATATGCCGGGACGACAGGCTTTGGCATGCTGGATCGAGTCGCAACCTGCTGATAGAATTTAATTTATCCGCACAGCATGCGTTTCGGCAGAAATTATATATTCCCCATAAAATATGTAGACAAAATATCCCAATCCCCGATGAATTTCCGTATTTAATTTCCCGATTCCATTCCGAAATTGGTGGTTTCGCCTTTGGCTGGAAAGGCCGCCCTCGCTAGCTTCTGGGCACCGAAATAAGGAAGCCCAACACCATGTTCCGTAAGACCGCTCTTGCCGTCGGCGCCAGCCTCGCGATCCTCGCCGCCGCATCCTCGGCGCATGCCGAGCCCAAGGGCAAGGACGCCCCGGTGACGGTGTTCGTCTCGCCGCTCACCTTCGCCTTCACGCACTTCGTGTTCCTGACCGACCAGTTGGAAGACGAGGCCAAGAAGATCGGCGGCGTCACGGTCCTGAAGGCGGACGGCCAGCTTTCCGCGCCGAAGCAGATCGCCGACATCGAATCCGCCATCGTGCAGGGCGTCGACGGCATCATCCTCGCGCCGGCGGAAGCCGATGCGCTCGCCCCGGTCGTCCAGGAAGCCATCAAGGCCGGCATCGCCGTCGTCACGGTCGACCGCCCGGTCAACGGCGTTCCGGAAGTTCTCGCCAACGTCGCGGCGGACAATTTCAAGGGCGCCGAAGCACAGGGCGAGGCCGTCGCCAAGGATTTCCCGAACGGCGCCAAGATCGTCAACCTGCAGGGCATTCCGGGCGACAAGACCGCCAATGACCGCAATGGCGGCGTGCACAAGGTGCTCGACGCGGCCGGCGGCAAGTACCAGTTCGTCGCCGAGCAGGCCGCCAACTTCTCGCGCGACAAGGGCCTCGCCGTCACCGAGAACGTCCTGACCGGCCTCGCCGAGGTTCCGGACGTCATCGTCGCCGGCAATGACGACATGGCGCTCGGCGCCGCGCAGGCCGTCGAAGCCCGCGGCCTCAAGGGCAAGGTCAAGATCTACGGCTATGACGGCTCGGAAGACGCGCTCAAGGCCGTGAAGAACGGCGAGCTGGCCGGCACGGTCGATCAGTTCCCGGGTCAGCAGGGTCGCGTCGCGGTCCGCACGCTCGTCGACTTCATCCGCGAAGGCAAGAAGCCCGAGGCGAGCAACATTCTGGTCGCCCCGATCGCGATCACCCCGGAAAACCTCCAGCAGGCCGAGCGCGTGGGGCTCATCAAGTAATGACGATCCATGCACGTCCCTCTACCGTGGACGTCGAGACTTCGGGGCGCGCACAGCGCCCCGTACCTTTTGTGGCTGCGTCCGGCCTCGTCAAACGCTTCTTCGGCGTGACGGTCCTCGACGGCGTCTCGCTTTCGCTTGAGCCCGGCGAAGTGCGGGCGCTGCTCGGCGAGAACGGGGCCGGCAAGTCCACCGTGATCAACCTTCTGTCGGGCGTCCTCACGCCGGACGGCGGAACGATCGACGTCGACGGACGCCCGGTCCAGTTCGACGGTCCGCGCGCCGCCGACAAGGCCGGCATCAGCGTCATCCGTCAGGAACTCTCGCTGTTTCCCGAGCTCTCGGTCGCCGAGGCGATTTTCGCCGGGCATCTCCCCATCCGCCGCCTCGGAACCGTGGATTGGGCCAGGATGCGGGACGCGGCGCGGGCGGCCCTGGCCCAGCTCGGCATCACCGCGCTCGACGTTCGCCGGCCCGTCGCCGGCCTCTCGATCGCGCAGCAGCAGATGGTCGAGATCGCGCGCGCCCTGACGCGCAAGTCCCGCCTCGTCATCATGGACGAACCGACCGCCTCCCTCTCGCCCGAAGAGGTCGGCCATCTCGGCGAGATCATCGAGCGCCTGTCGCGCGAGGGCGTCGCGATCCTCTATGTCAGCCATCGGCTCGATGAGATCCGCGCCTTCTGCCACAGCTATACGGTTCTGCGCGACGGCAAGATGGTCGAAGAAGGCGACGTCGCCTCCGCCAGCAACGAGCAACTGATCCGCGCCATGGCCGGCCGCGACGTCCAGATCGGCGTGCGACGGCAGGGTGCCGCCACGGGCGACGTCGTGCTGCAGGTCCGCCATCTGGCCGCCCCGGCATCGGGCCGCGCGCCCGCCCGCGTCGCGGATGTGAGCTTCGAGGTGCGCGCCGGCGAGATCGTCGGCCTCGCCGGCATCGTCGGCGCCGGGCGGACCGAAACCGCCAACATGATTTTCGGCGTCGATCCGATCGCCTCCGGCGAGATCCGCCTGAACGGGCAGAAATTCGCGCCCTCGTCCGCTTCCGAGGCCATCGCCGCCGGCATCGGCCTCGTGCCCGAGGACCGCAAGGGACTGGCGATCCTGCCGCAGCGCGCCGTGGTCGAGAACTTCGCGCTCGCCGGCGCCAGCCCGCCGCGCTACGGCTGGCTCAACGACCGGCCGGCCGAGCGAAGCCTCTTCCGCACCTTCGTCGAACGGCTCGGCATCCGGGCGGCCTCGTTCAACGCCCCGATCGCCACCCTCTCCGGTGGCAACCAGCAGAAGGTGATCCTGTCGCGCTGGATCGCCCGGCAGCCGAAGCTCCTGATCGTCGACGAGCCGACGCGGGGCATCGATATCGGCGCGAAGGAGGACGTTCACTCGCTCCTGCGCGACATCGCCGGGCAGTCGGTGGCCGTCCTCGTCATTTCCTCCGACCTGCCGGAACTGATGGCGCTTTCGGACCGGATCGTGGTGCTACGCGAGGGCCGTTCCGTCTTCGAGACGAGCGGCGATAAGGCCGTGGCGGAAGAGCTGATGGCCGAAATGACCAAGCACCACGGCTGAACCCTTTCCAAGGAAATCTCCGGAAATCTCCATGTCCAGCAACACCCTGACAACGACGCATCGCGCGCAGACCTTCGCCGTGCTCGGCCGGATCGCGCCGCTCATCTTCCTGCTGGCGCTGGTCGTGCTGTTCGCAGTCCTGCAGCCGCGGTTCCTCACGCCGCTCAACCTGTTCAACATCCTGCGGCAGGTATCGATCTACGGCATCATCGCGGTCGGGATGACCTTCGTGATCCTGGCGCGCGGCATCGACCTGTCGGTCGGCGCCCTCGTGGCGATGTCCGGGCTGGTCGCGGCCGTGGTCGCCAAGGGCGGCATCGAGGGCCGGTTCCTGCTCAGCCCCGACGGCACCGGCTATGCGTGGCCGTTCGCCGTGCTCGCCGCCATGGCGGTCGGAACGGTTGCGGGATATTTGCAGGGCCTCGCGGTTGCGCGGCTCGCGGTTCCCGCCTTCGTCGTCACGCTCGGCGGCATGACGGTGTTTCGCGGCATCGCGCTGACGATCGGCAATGGCGGCCCCGTCTCGGGCTTCGACGAGGCTTTCGGCTGGTGGGGTCGCGGCATGATCGGCCCGATTCCGGTTCCGGTCATCCTCTTCGCCGTCGTGGCGCTGATCGCGCATTTCGTCCTGACCCAGACCCGCTTCGGCCGGGCGGTCTACGCGGTCGGATCCAATCCCGACGCCGCCCGCCTCTCGGGCATCAACAAGACGCGGGTGACGATCGCGGTCTATGCCGTCGTCGGCTTCTGCTCCGGCCTCGGCGGCTTCGTGCTCTCCTCGCGGCTGAACTCGGCCGAGGCGGTGGCCGGCACCGGCTACGAGCTGACAGCGATCGCCGCCGTGGTGATCGGCGGCACCAGCCTGCATGGCGGATCCGGCTCCATCATCGGCACCGTCATCGGCGCCCTCTTGACCGGCGTCCTCCTGAACGGTCTCGTCATCCTGAACGTCTCCCCCTACGTGCAGCAGATTCTGGTCGGCCTGATCATCGTCGCTGCCGTGGCCTTCGACAGCTTCGTGAAGAAACAGTCCCGATGAAGCCCAGCATCCTCCGTACCGGCACCGCGATCGAAGAGCCGCCGAAGCGGCTCCTGACGGCCGGACCGCTCGAAGCCACCCTCGACGCCGGCGCGCTGCGCTGGGTGCGATGGGACAATGTGGAAATCCTGCGCGGCATCAGCTTCCTGGTGCGCACGCCCGGGTGGGGCACGCCGTCGCCCGTGATCACGGACCTCGAGATCGACGAGCAGGCGACCGGCTTCGACGTCCGCTACAACGCCTATTTCGGCGAGGCGGGCAAGGGCGTGCTGGCGCGGATTCGTCTCGAAGGGCGGGCGAGCGGCCATCTCGAGGCCTCGGCCGAGATCCACGCCGACGCGCCGTTCAGCACCAATCGCACCGGTTTCGTCATCCTCCACCCGCTGCTCGGCTTTGCCGGCACGGAGGTCGAGGTCGAGCACGCTGCCTCGGGCGCAAGGAAGCTCGTCATCCCGCTGCCGATCAGCCCGGGCCAGCCGGTGATGGACATGCGGGCGATCGCGCATTCGCCGCGCGCGGGGCTTCGCGTCTCCACGCAATTCGAAGGCGACGTGTTCGAGATGGAGGATCACCGCAACTGGTCCGACGCGTCGTTCAAGACTTATAGCCGCCCCATCGGCCTGCCCTATCCCTACTGGCTCGAACCGGGCGCTCCGGTCCGCCAATCGGTGACGATCACAATCACCGACACGGGCCTCGGCGGAACCGTCGAGGACCCCGTCGCCGTTCCCGCGCTGGGCGCGCAGGTTCTGCCGGACTACGCGCTGCCGCTCGACCGCCTGGACGATGCGACCGAGGCGCTGCGCTTTGCCGATGCGCTGGCCGAGCTGAGGCCCGCCCGCATCCTGCTCCGCCACGACTTTGCACGCGGCGACACGACGGCGGCTGCCGGCGATCTCGCCGAGCTGCTGCGGCGGACCGGGGCGTCGCTGGAGGTTCAGGCGATCCTCAATGGCAACGATGCCGCCACGGCCGAAGCCGAACTGGCGCAGTTCTCGGCGGATCTGAAGGCCGCCGGGATCGCGGTTTCCGAGATCGCGGCCTTCGCCAAGATCGACGAGCAGTCGTTCCAGCCGGGCGAGGCGCGCCCGCCTCATCTCGGCGAAACGGAGCTTTCCGCGGCGCTCGCCGCCGCTTTCCCGGAAAGCCGGCGCGGCGGCGGTTCGCCCGCCTTCTTCACCGAGTTCAACCGCAAGCGGCCGACCCCGGCGCTCGCCGACTATCTCACCTTCGCGACGACGCCCGTCCTGCACGCGGCCGACGACGCGTCGGTTGCGGAAACGCTGCAGTCGCTGCCGCACATCCTGCATTCGGCCACGGCGCTTGCGGACGGCCGGCCCCTGGCCGTGGGCCCCGTCGGCATCGGCGCGCGGCTGAACCCCTATGGCCCGGGACCGAGCGATAACCAGCCGGAGGAACGCACCGGCATGGCGGCAAGGGACCCGCGCCAGCGCGGCCTGTTCGCCGCCGCCTGGCATGTCGGCTATCTCGCCCGGCTCGCGCCGTGGGGCCTCGAACGCTTCGCCTTCGGGGCCGCCACCGGCCCGTTCGGGCTCGTCGCCTCGCGCCAGCCCTATGCACGCGAAGGCTGGGACGCCTTGCCGGACGGAAGCGTCTATCCCCTCTTCCACGTGGCGCGCTGGATCTCCGCCGCTGCCGGCGGACGAGTGCTTTCGGCCTCGACGCAAGGCAACCTGGCGCAGGTGGTCTGGGAGAAGGCCGGCCGCAAGCGGGCGCTTTTCGCCAATCTTTCCGACGCGCCTCTTTCCGTCGAGCTCGATCAGGGCGACGCCTCCGGCCGGCTGCTCGACGAAGACAGCCTGAAGACGGCAGCGCTCGATCGCGAGGCGTTCTCCGCGCTTCAGCCGCTCGAAAGCACGATCCGCCTCGGCGCCTATGGCGTCCTCCACGTCGAATACGGAATTGCGACATGACGGAAACCCTCAAGGGGCTGCTCATCGGCTGCGGCTTCTTCGCCCGCAACCAGCTCCATGCCTGGGCGGAGACGGACGGCGCGGAGATCACAGCGGTCTGCGACCTCGATGCCGGGCGGGCCCGGGCCTATGCCGCCGAGTTCGGCATTCCCGCTTGGCACGACACGGCCGAGGTGCTTGCCTCCGGCGCGTTCGATTTCGTCGATATCTGCACCACGATGGAAACGCACGAGGCGCTCGTCGCGCTCGCGGTCCAGCATGGCGTGCCGGTGATCGTGCAGAAGCCGTTCGCGCCTGACATCGACACATGCCGTCGCATCGTCGCCAACGCGGCTGCTGCCGGCGTGCCGGTGATGGTGCATGAGAACTTCCGGTTCCAGAAGATCTTCCGGCGCATCCGCGAGATCCTCGACAGCGGCGAGATCGGCGAGCTGACCTTCGGCCGCCTGTCCTGGCGCAACGCGATCGACGTCTATTCGAACCAGCCCTATCTGCTGAAGACCGAGCGCTTCATGATCATGGACGTGGGCATCCACATGCTGGATCTCGCCCGCTTCCTGTTCGGCGACGCCGATGACGTGTCCTGCTTCACCCAATCGGTGAAGGAGGGGCTGGCCGGGGAAGACGCCGCGACGATCCTGCTCCGCCACGACAACCGGGCGACCTCGATCGTCGACGTGAGCTACGCCTCGCATCGCTTCCCGAACCCCTTCCCCCAGACGCTCGGCGAGATCGAGGGCCGGAAGGGCTCCATCCAGATCCTCGAAGGCGAGGTGCTTCTGGTGCACGCGGACGGCGTGCAGCGGCGCGAGACCATCGAGGCCGACGCGCGCGACTGGACATCCGCGCCCTGGACGCAGATCCAGGACAGCGTGCCACGCACGCAGCAGCACTTCATCGACGCGCTTCGCAGCGGCCGCGCTTTCGAGACGTCGGCCGAGGACAGCCTGAAGACCTATGCGCTCGCGGAGGCGGCCTACCGATCCGCGGAGACCGGTCGCGTCGTCAGCGCGAGAGACCTCTAGGAAAAAATGCTCTAACGCTTTGCCCGGTCGCGCCCTCTCGGCGCGGCCCGGTACCCACCTCGCCCGAACGTTCCAGGACAAGCCATGCAACCCGATACCCTCCGTCGCGTCGGCCAGACCGACCTCGATATCCCCGTGCTCGGCCTTGGAACCTGCCCGCTTGGCGGGGTCTATGAAGCCATTGACGAGGCGACCGCGCGCGCGACCTTCGAGGCGGCGTGGAATGCCGGGCTTCGTCTCTACGACACCGCGCCCTGGTATGGCCTCGGACAGGCCGAGCACAGGACCGGCCGCGCGCTCTACGAACATGACCGCGACAGCTATGTGCTGACCACGAAGGTCGGCCGCGTCCTGAAGGCGCCGCGCGACCGGGCATCCTTCACGCCGCCGAACTGGGCAGGCGCGCTGCCGTTCGAGCATCACCACGTCTTCACCTATGACGCCATCATGCGCTCCTATGAGGACAGCCTGCAGCGTCTCGGCATCAACCGGGTCGATGCGCTCTACATCCACGATCTCGATCGCGGCTATTTCCCGAGCGAAGAGGCGCTGAATGCGCGGCTTGACGATCTGGAAAAGGGCGGCTTTCGGGCCCTCGAAGAACTGAAGCGCAGCGGCGAGATCAAGGCCATCGGCGCCGGCATCAACGAGCGCGGCATGATCAACCGCTTCCTCGACCGCTTCGATCTCGACGTCTTCCTCGTCGCCTCGCGCTACACGCTGCTGGAACACGACATCTATTTCGACGAGATCGCCCGCGTGCGCGAGCGCGGCGCGAGCCTGGTCGTCGGCGGCGTCTTCAATTCCGGCATCCTGGCGACGGGCGCGGTCGACGGCGCGAAATACGAATACGGCAAGGCCTCCGCCGCGGTCATCGAGCGCGTCCGCAAGCTGTCGGACGTGGCGCGCGCGCATGGCGTTGCCCTTCCGGCGGCGGCGCTGCAGTTCCCGCTGGCGGCGCCCGAGGTCTCGTCCATCATCTTCGGCGCGGTGAAGCCGTCCGAGATCGTCGCCAATGTCGGTCATTTCACCGCCGTCATTCCGGACGCGTTCTGGTCGGACCTGCGCGGCGAGGGATTGGTCCACGCCGACGTGCCGCTGCCGGTCGCCGGTTAAAGGCCGGTCCGGCCCGGATCGCGTAGGTGTCGGCCTTCTTTCTTGAACCTCCCCCTTGAGGGGAGGTCGAAAACGCCCTTCGCGTTTTCGGGAGGGGGGTCATTCGCGCCGCTCGCGGCAAGTTCGACGAAGCCACCCCTCCCCAAGACCGCCAACAGGCGGTCTTGACCCTCCCTCAAGGGGAGGGTTCAGGACGCTGGTTCCATTGCGGATTGGGGACAGGGCACCTCAGGATGATGGTCGAGTTCCGGGAATGCGGTCCGGGATGACCGCGCCTGGATCGCCAGCAAGGCCAGACCCGCCGGCCAGCCCGCCATGGCCTCCGCCGCATCTCCATCCCGCGCGAACCACGCGATCCGCCGTTGGAGCAGGCCTCCGATTCCGGAGGAAATTTCCATCGATCCCGCGAAGAAGGATAGCGCCTTCCTGTAACCGCCAGACCGCCACGGCTAGTCTCCTTCAACGAAATTTCGAAGGACATCCCCCGTGCCTCGTCATATTCGATTTAACGCCTTCGAGATGAACTGCGTCGGGCATCAGTCTCCCGGCTTGTGGGCGCATCCGGACGACCAGTCCTGGAGATACAAGGACGTAGAATACTGGTCCGATCTCGCTACAACTCTTGAGCGAGGAATTTTCGACAGCATCTTTATCGCTGACGTCATCGGCTATTACGATGTCTACAAGGGCGAGCTCGACGATGCCTTGCGCCAGGGCGCGCAGATCCCGGTCAACGATCCGCTGCAGCTGGCGCTTCCGATCACCATGAACACCCGCCATATCGGCGTCGGCATCACGGCCTCCACCTCGTTCGAGCACCCCTACACCTTCGCCCGCCGCCTCTCGACCGCCGATCACCTGACCAAAGGCCGCGTCGCCTGGAACATCGTCACCTCCTATCTCGAGAGCGGCGCCAAGAATGTCGGCGAGGCGGGGCTGCGCCAGCACGACAACCGCTACGACGTGGCGGAGGAGTATCTGGAGGTTCTCTACAAGCTGCTGGAAGGGAGCTGGGAACAGGACGCCGTGGTCCGCGACCGCGAGCGCCGGGTTTTCGCCGATCCGGCCAAGGTGCACGAGATCGGCCATGACGGAAAATACTTCAAGGTTCCCGGCTATCATTTGAGCGAGCCCTCGCCGCAGCGCACGCCACTTCTGTTCCAGGCCGGGCAGTCCGAAGCGGGCCGCCGCTTCGCCGCGCGCAACGCGGAATGCGTCTTCGTCGGCGCGCTGACCAAGCCGGCCCTGAAGAGCTACGTCGCCGACATCCGCGCCCGCGCCGCCGCGGCGGGGCGCGATCCGCGCAAGCTCCTCGTCTACAATCTGATCACCGTCATCGTCGACGAGACCGACGCCAAGGCGCAGGCCAAGTTCGAGAAGCTGCAGGAATACGTCTCCTATGACGGCTCGCTCGTCTTCATGTCCGGCTGGACCGGCATCGACTTCGGCCAGTATGCGCCGACCGACCTGGTGCGGAAGGTCGAATCCGCCGGCCTGACGTCGCTGGTCGACGCGATCGAGCAGACCGGCCGTCCCTGGACGATCGAGGAGCTGGCGCGCTGGGGCGGCATCGGCGGCGCCGGGCCGATCTTCGTCGGCTCGGCCGAAACCGTCGCCGACATCCTGCAGGACTGGGTCGCGGAGACCGACGTCGACGGCTTCAACCTTTGCTATGCGATCACGCCCGGCACGTTCGAGGACATCGTCGCCCATCTCGTGCCCGAACTGCAGCGCCGCGACGCCTACCCGACCGCTTATGCCGAAGGCACGCTGCGCGAAAAACTCTTTGGCGAAGGCCCGCTCCTGCCGAACGACCACCCCGGTGCGCGCTATCGCGACATCGAGGCCGTGAAGCGGGCCGAGGCCGCCGCCCGGCAACGATCGGACGCCGAAGCGGCCTGATCGGACCGGAAAACGGAATGCCCCGGTCGGCGGCCTGGCCCGTCGCAGGCCGGCACAGACCCGGATGCCCGCCCCCTTCACGGGAGGCGTGGACTTTTGCCTGCCCTCCCCCGCAAAGGACGATTCCAGCATGAAACGCATTTCTCGCCGCGCTTCGGTTGCGCGCGGTTCCACGGCTATCGCCACGCTCTTGCTGCTCGCCGGCGGCATTTCCCAGGCGGCGGCCGACGAGACGACGCCGGTCAAGGGCGGCACGCTGATCTACGCGACGGACCGCGAACCGACCTGCCTCGATCCGCATGTCGACGGCGACATGCCGCAGGTCTTCATCGCGCAGCAATACACGGACTCGCTGGTCTCGCAGGACAAGCAGGGCCGGATCGGTCCGTGGCTCGCCAAGAGCTGGACCATCTCGCCGGACGGCAAGACCTACACCTTCAAGCTCCGCGACGACGTCACCTTCACCAATGGCGAGAAGTTCAATTCGGCCGCGCTGAAGGCGAACCTCGACCACATCAAGAACCCGGCGACGCAATCCTCGACCGCCGGCGGCTACATCCAGCAATATGTGAACACCGAGACGCCGGACGAGTTCACCGCCGTCGTCCACCTTTCCAAGCCCTATGCGGCGTTCCTGGAGGTGCTGGCGCAGGGCTTCCTCGGCATCCAGGCGCCGGCGGCGCTGGCCCGCGAGCGCAACGTCAATTGCGAGAGCCCCATCGGCTCCGGACCGTTCAAGGTGGTGAAGTGGGACCGCCAGAGCGAAATCGTCCTGGAGCGCAATCCCGACTACAACTGGGCGCCGCCGACGGCCGACCATCAGGGCCCGGCCTATCTCGACAAGATCGTCTGGAAGATCATTCCGGAGCCCTCGGTCCGCTACGCGTCGCTGGCGAGCGGCGATGTCGACGTGATCGAGGCCGTGCCGCCGGAATCGGAAGCCGAGGCCGAGCAGAACCCGGACCTGAAGCTCATTGTCGCCGATCGCCCCGGCAATCCGACCAACGGCAACATCAACATCACGCGCGCGCCCTTCGACGACATCCGCGTCCGCGAGGCGTTCATCCGCTCGGCCGATATCCCGGCCGCGCTCGACAGCGTCTTCTTCGGCCGCTACCACCGCGCGCCGGGTCCGCTCAGCGCCGTGACGCCATTCGCCACGGCCGACTTCCAGCATCTCTATGACCACGATTCCGAGCGCGCCAACAAGCTGCTCGACGAGGCGGGCTGGACCGAGCGCGACGCCTCCGGCATCCGCACCAAGGACGGCAAGAAGCTGACCGTCCACATCCCGCTCGGCGACTTCCAGGGCCCGGCCGATCGCTCGCTCTGGGAGCAGATCCAGGCGACGGCCGGCGAGGTCGGCTTCGACGTCCAGCTGGAATCGGTCGGCTTCTCGGAGTGGCTCGATCGCGACTCGCGCTGGGACTATGACGTGATCGGCGCCTATTGGAACACCAACACCGCCGACGTGCTGCGCATCGTGCTGAGCTCCGAGTTCATCGGCGCGGCGGGCTCGGGCGGCTACCACCAGAACGGCACCGGCTTCAAGAACGCGGAGTTCGACGCGACGGTGGCGAAGGCGCTGGAGACGCAGGACGAGGCGCCGCGCCGCGACCTCTACTACCAGGCGCAGAAGATCGTCGCCTCCAACTTCCTCCAGCTCCTGACCTATCCGCAGAGCACGCGCCTCGGCGTCTACAAGACCGCACATGGCGTCCGGCTCGAACCGTCGCTGTCGGTGACGACGCTCTACGACGCCTGGGTCAGCAAATGAGCGCGGGCGTCCTGGCTCTCCCATCCGGTGACGGCCTGCGACGCATCGGCCAGCGCGTGGCGATCCGCGCGCTGGTCGGAATCCTCGTGCTGCTGGCGTCGGCGACCGTGACCTTCTTCGCGCTGAAGCTGACGCCGGGCGATCCCGTCCGCGCCGTTCTGGGCGGCCCGACCGCCAACCCCAGCCCCGAGACGATCGCCGCGACGATCCGTGAGCTCGGGCTCGACCGGCCGCTGCACGTCCAGTACGGCCTCTATCTGCAGCGGCTGGTCACCGGCAATCTCGGCATCTCCTTCTCGCAGCGCCAGCCGGTGGTCCGCGTCATCGCGGAACAGATCGGCCCGACGCTGCAATTGACGGCGTCGGCGCTGGTCGTCGCCTGGGCCCTGGCGCTTGCCTCCGTCATCGGCACGACGCGACGCAACCGCCTCCTCAGCGCCCTCGGCTCCGGATTGGAGGCGGTGGCAGCGGCGCTGCCGCAGTTCTGGCTGGCGCTGGTCCTGCTCGCGGTGTTCGCCTTCGGGCTGAAGTGGTTTCCGCCACAGAGCCGCGACGGCTTCGCCGACCTCGTCCTGCCGACGCTGGCGCTTGCCATCCCGCTTGCCGGCTTCCTGGCGCAGGTGACGCGGGAATCCTTGGAACTCGCGCTCGACCAGCCCTTCATCCTGTCGGCGCGGACGCGCGGCCTGTCCGACCTCGCGGTGCGGCTGCGCCATGCGCTCCGCCACGCCGTCCTCCCCGGCATCAGCCTCTCGGCCTGGGCGGTGGGGTCGCTGATCGGCAACGCCGTGCTGGTCGAGGTGATCTTCTCGCGGCAGGGGCTCGGCCGCGTCCTCTATCAGGCCGTTTCGCGCCAGGACATGCCGCTGACGATCGGCGTCACGCTGGTGGTGACCATCGTCTACATCCTCGCCAGCACCGTCGCCGACCTGCTGTTCGTCCTCGTCGATCCCCGTATCAAGGCAGCCACGCGATGAGCTTTTCCGACGCTTTATCGATCCGTCCCGGCGCCTGGCGATTTCCGGCCCTCCGGCTGCCTCCGCTGGGCGCGGTTCTCGCAGGCCTCTTCCTGGTCGCGCTGGCGCTCGCCGCCATCGAGCCGCGGCTCTTCACCGCCGCCAATCCGCTGGCGATCGCGCCGCGCGAGGCCTTCCAGCCGCCGAGCTCAGCGCACTTCTTCGGCACGGACCAATCCGGCCGGGACATCTTTACCCGCGTGATCTACGGGGCCCGGCAATCCCTGCTGCTCGGCATCGGCGCCGTGGCGCTGTCGATGAGCCTGGCGATCGTCCTCGGACTGATCGGCGGGCTGGGCGGGCGCTTCGCCGAGCGCGCCGTGTCGTGGCTGCTCGACGTGTTGTTCTCCTTTCCGACGCTGGTTTTGGCGCTCCTGTTCGCGGCGCAGCTCGGCAGCGGCATCGGGCCGCTGATCATCGCGACCGGCATCGGCACCGCGCCCGGCTATGCCCGCATGGTGCTCGGCCAGGTCATCACGGCGCGCAACGCCGGCTATGTCGAGGCGGCCCGGGCGCTCGGCCATCCACCGCTCCGCACCATCGCGCGGCAGATCCTGCCCAACGCCATGCGGCCGCTGATCGTCGCCATCACCATGGGGATCGGCCAGGCGATCGTCTGGTCCTCGGCGCTCTCCTTCCTCGGCCTCGGCGCCAAGCCGCCGGCAGCGGAATGGGGAACCATGCTCGCCATGGGCCGCGACTTCGTGCAGCGCGCCTGGTGGCTGACCTTCTTCCCCGGCCTCTTCATCGTGCTGACGACACTCGCCACCACCGTCTTCGGCCGCTATCTGCAGCGCCGGCTGGAAGGACGCGGCGCATGACCGGCCATTCCCTCACCGTCGAAAACCTCTCGGTCGAGCTCGGCCGTGGTGCGAACCGCAAGCGGGTCGTCCATGGCGTCTCCTTCACCGTCGAGCCCGGCAAGGCGGTGGCGCTGGTCGGCGAATCCGGCTCCGGCAAGAGCGTCACGGCGCGCACGCTGGTCGGACTGGCGGGCGCCGGCGCCGGCATATCGGCGACGCGGCTGCACTATGGCGACACCGACCTCCGTTCCCTGAGCGACCGGCAATGGCGCCAGTTGCGCGGCAAGGATATCGGCTTCGTGCTGCAGGATGCGCTCGTCTCGCTCGATCCGCTCCGCGCCGTCGGCGACGAACTGATCGAGGCGCTCTCGGCGCATGGCTGGGGCACGCGCGAGACCCGGCGCCAGCGGATGCTGGAACTGCTCGACCTCGTCGGCATTCCGGAGCCGCATCTGCGCGCCCGGCAGCGGCCCGACCAGCTTTCCGGCGGCCTGCGCCAGCGCGCCCTGATCGCCACCGCGCTCGCGCTCGACCCGGCTGTTGTCATCGCTGACGAGCCGACCACGGCGCTCGACACGACCGTGCAGGCGCAGATCCTGAACGTGCTGGAGGCGGTGAAGCAACGCGGCAAGGGCCTGCTCATCATCAGCCACGACCTCGCCGTCGTCTCGCGGATCGCCGACGAGGTGGTGGTGATGCATCAGGGCGAGGTGGTCGAGCAGGGCCCGACCGACATCGTGCTTGGCCAACCGTCGCACGCCTATACTCGCCTGCTGCTCGGCTCGGTGCCCGGCGCGCGGCCGCACCGGTCGCGCGTTCCCGCCGAAGCCAACGCGGCGCCAGCCCCGGTCGTTCTGGAAGCGTCGAAGCTGTCCAAGACCTATATCGGTCCGGACCGTCGCGATCGCCGTGTCGTCGACGACGTCAGCTTCTCGCTTCGCGCCGGCCAGACCCTCGGCATCGTTGGCGAATCCGGCTCCGGCAAGACGACGGCGGCGCGGATCGCGCTCGGCCTGGTCGGGCCGGATGGCGGCGAAGTGCGCTTCGACGGACGGCCCTGGAACGGCGCCGGCAGGGAGGCCGTGTCCGAACGCGCGCGGCGTCCGCAACGGCCGCGCTTCAGCGTGATCTACCAGGATCCGCTCAGTTCCTTCGATCCGCGCTGGAATGTCGGCCGGATCCTCTCCGATGCGCTCGACGCCGGCGGCCTGCCCCGCGGCCAGCACGCCGAGCGGATCGCGTCGCTCCTGGAAAAGGTGCGCCTTTCGCCCGATTACGCCGGGCGGTGGCCGCTGCAGCTCTCCGGCGGGCAGCGCCAGCGCATCGCGATCGCCCGCGCCATCGCCTCGAACCCCAAGGTGATCGTCTGCGACGAACCGGTTTCGGCGCTCGACGTCTCCGTCCAGGCGCAGGTGCTCGATCTCCTGCGCGAATTGCAGGACGAACTGGGCGTCTCCTACCTGTTCATCTCGCACGACCTCGGCGTCATCCGCGAGATCAGCGACGAGGTTCTGGTGATGCTGGACGGCAAGGTCGTCGAGCGCGGCGCGACGGAAGCGCTGTTCGCCAATCCCCAGCACGCCTTCACC
Source organism: Kaistia sp. 32K (assembly GCF_016629525.1). Taxonomy (GTDB): domain Bacteria; phylum Pseudomonadota; class Alphaproteobacteria; order Rhizobiales; family Kaistiaceae; genus Kaistia. Next base: position 908,624 of record NZ_AP024269.1, on the reverse strand, counting down.
CGCCGCCTGCTGGCCTCGGCGCCGCATCTCCCCAAACTCGATGTGCAGACGCGCGCAAGCGAGCTCGAACCGTCGGCGGCGTAGATCCGGCGCGAGGCCCCGCGAAGATCCAGAAATGATATTTCCCGCTTGTCAGCCGGCGCGAAATAGCATGTGCCTTTCGCTTGATATTTCAGCGCGTTACGGCGTTTCGGCCGCCCGCCAAACTCCATAAGCTGGCGACCGTTTCTTCCCGAGGAGCCCGCGTCAACAGCGGCTCCCGGAGAACCCATCGCGCCTCCCGAACCCATGGTCGGAGGCCTGCTCGAGATCGAGAACCATGACCTCCCAGACCTGGCCCGCCCCCGCCATCGCATCCGACCTGCGCGCCGTCCGCGCCGCTTCGCCGCTGGTCTTCGGCCTCACCAACTACATCGCCGCGCCGTTGAGCGCGAACGTGCTGCTCGCGGTCGGCGCGTCGCCCGCCATCGGCGGGATGCCCTCGGCGGCCGAGCATTTCGCCGGCATCGCGCAGGGCGTCTGGATCAACCTGGCAGCGCTGGTGGCCGACGATCCGGCAATCCTGCTGGCAGTCGCAAAGGCCGCCTCGGCCAAGCAGACGCCCTGGGTGCTGGATCCGGTGACGGTCGGCGCCGGCGCGACGGCGAATGACCGCCTCGCGGCCGAGCTGGTTGAGCTCCGCCCCGGCGTCGTGCGCGGCAATGCCAGCGAGGTGATCGCGCTCGCGGGTGGCGAGGGCGGCACCAAGGGCGTGGATTCGACCGCCAGCCCGGAAGAGGCCATCCCCTTCGCGCAGAGCCTCGCCAAGAAGACCGGCGGCATCGTCGCCGTCAGCGGCCCGACCGACTACATCACCGATGGCGAAACCGTCGTCTCGGTGCCGGGCGGCCACGTCAATCTCACCCGCGTGACCGGCACGGGATGCAGTCTCGGAGCCCTAGTGGCAGCGTTTGCGGGGGTTGTGCCGGACCGGCTTCAGGCGGCAGTATCCGCCCATGCGGTTCTCGCCGTGGCCGCCGAGCGGGCCGCGGCGATCGCGCCGGGAACCGGCTCGTTCTCGGTCGCGCTGCTGGATCAGTTGTCGCTGCTCGATCCCGCGGCCTGAGACGATTACCGAACCCATGAGCGCCGAGACCGAGACGTTGCGGCAGGCCGGCTTCGCCGGGCCTTCGCCGCGCGGACGCAGAGCCAGCCTTGCTAGGGGCCTCCTGCTCCCCTGGCTCAGCCCGATTGCCATCCTGCTGGTCTGGTGGTTCGTGTCGGCCATCGGCCTCGTCGGACCGAAGGCGCTTCCCTCGCCGGTGCAGGTCATCGCGGCCGGCTGGGAGCTGACGCTGAACGGCAAGCTGCCGCAGGCGCTTGTCGCCAGCCTCGCCCGGGTGCTCGCCGGTACTCTGCTCGGCGTCGCGCTCGGCCTCGCCGCCGGGCTGCTCGCCGGCTACTACCGGGTCGCCCAGATCGCGGTCGACAAGCCGCTGCAGATGCTGCGCGCTGTGCCGTTCAACGCGCTGGTGCCGCTCTTCATCGTCGCCTTCGGCATCGGCGAATGGATGAAGGTGTCGCTGATCGCCGTCGGCGTGCTGGTGCCAATCTATTTGAACACCTTCGCCGGTGTGCGCAATGTCGACAGCAAGCTGGTCGAGGTCGGGCTGGTCTACCGGGTGCCGAGGCGCCTGATCGCCACCAAGATCCTGTTCCTCGGCGCGCTGCCCTCGATCCTGACCGGCCTGCGCTTCTCGCTCGCCATCGCCTGGATCGCGCTCGTCACCAGCGAGACCGTCAACGCCAATGCCGGCATCGGCTTCATCCTGGCGCAGGCGCAACGCTTCGTGCGGACCGACCAGGTCTTCCTCTGCATCGTCATCTACGCGCTGCTCGGCATCCTCACCGACTATCTGGTCCGCCTGCTGGAGGGTCGCCTCCTCGCCTGGCGCAACAGCTATGACGGGCGCTGATCGCGATCGACTGCCAAACCCTCCTCCCTGCCTCCCCTCCCTCCAAGGACGACATGATGTTCCATTCGAATTTCAGCCTCCGCCGCGTGGCCGTCGCGGCCTCGCTCTGGCTGCTCTTCTCCGGCGGCGTGGCGCTGGCCGAGGACGCGGTGACGTTTCGCGCGGCCTTCCTGCCGACCGCCAACTACCTGACGACCATCCGCACCACGGGCATCCTCGAGAAGGAACTCGCCAAGGTCGGCGCCAAGGCCGAGTTCATCGGCCCGCTCGATCCGTTCTCGGCCTACAACGCCGTCACCTCCGGCAGCGCCGACGCCTCGTCGACGGGCACGGGCTATTTCGTCAATCTCTCGGCGCAGAAGAGCGACTGGGTGGCGTTCGCGCTGGAGAAATATTCGGGCAACAGCCAGGGCGTCGTCGCGGCGCCGGGTTCGGGCGTCACCTCGCTTAAGGATCTCTACGGCAAGAAGGTCGGCATCGATAACCCCGGCGCGACCGGCGACTACGTCCTCAACCTCGCCTTCAAGGAAGCCGGGCTGGACATCTCGAAGGTCGAGAAGGTCACGCTGGACACGTCGAGCTTCGCCAGCGCCTTCGCCAGCGGCCAGGTCGCGGCGATCTCGAGCTATGACCAGAACTTCGCCAACGCCGTCGCGACGGAAGGCTCCAAGGTGCTGGTGACCGCCGACCAGCTGCCGACCGCCAACTGGTCGATCCACATCGTCAGCCGCGAATTCGCCGAGAAGCACCATGAGGCGCTGAAGGCCGTCTATGACGGACTGGTCGAGGAGGCCGCACGCGCCCACGCGAACCCGGCGCTGATCCCCGACGCCTATCGCGAGTTCGGCGCCTCGGAAGAGCTCGCCAAGGTGGTCGCCGGCTTCGACACGCCGAAGATCCTGCCGCTGGACGCTGCCGCCGTGGCCGATCTGAACCGCCTCGGCCAGCAATATGTCGAGTTCGGCTTCATCGAGAAGGCGCCCGACATCGCGAACTACGTCGTCGACCTGTCGAAGTAGTCTGATTACCGAAAGTCCCTGCCGTGCCCGAAATCAGGCTTGAGCGCATCTCGAAGCGCTTCGACGATGCGCCCGTTCTCGATGGGATCGATCTCGTCATCCCGAAGGGCGAGTTCATCGCCATCGTCGGCCGCTCGGGCTCCGGCAAATCGACCTTGCTGCGCATCATCGCCGGACTGGAGCAGGCCTCGTCGGGCAAGCTCCAGTCCACCGACCGGCTCGCCGTCGCCTTCCAGGAGGCGCGGCTGATGCCGTGGCTCAAGGTGGCGGAGAATGTCGGTTTCGGACTGCCGGCGAAGGGCCGGGCCCGCATCGTCGCCGACGCGCTCGGCGAGGTCGGCCTCGCCGGCAAGGCCGCCTCCTGGCCGCTGACCCTTTCCGGCGGCCAGGCCCAGCGCGTCTCGCTGGCGCGCGCTCTCGTCCGCCAACCCGAGGTTCTGCTGCTCGACGAACCGTTCGGCGCGCTCGACGCGCTGACCAAGCTCGAGATGCAGAACCTCGTCGGCACGCTCTGGCGCGCCCATGGCTGGACGGTCGTCATGGTCACGCATGACGTCGCCGAAGCGGTCCGGCTCGCCGACCGCGTCATCGTGCTCGACGGCGGCCGGATCTCCGAGACCGTTGCGATCTCGGGCCGCGGCCCGCGCAGTCCGGAGGACGGCCATCTCGCCGCCCTCGAAGCCCAGTTGCTGCGCCATCTCGGCGTGCCGCTGCCGGCCCATTCGTAAAAATACCTCCCTGCCCCTGCTCTCCCCCGGAATCATCATGCCCCGTACCCGCCCCGGACAGATCCATCTCGCCGCCTTCATGAACGCCGGACCCGGCGGCGTCGGCTCGTGGCGCCACCCGGATGCGGAATCCGGCTGGTTCTCGCCGGCCTTCTACCAGAAGGTCGGCCGCATCCTCGAAGCGGCGCGGTTCGACTTCGTCTTCTTCGCCGACAGCCTCGGCATCCCGAGAAGCTTCGGCAACAGCATCGAAAACCACGTGCATTACGGCGTCGGCACGCCGCGGCTGGACCCGATCCCGGTCATCGCGCAGATCGCGGCGGCGACCGAGCATCTCGGCGTCGGCGCGACGCTCTCGACCGGCTATCAGCAGCCCTTCAACGCCGCGCGCACCTTCTCATCGCTCGACCATCTGACGGCCGGCCGCGCCGGCTGGAACGTCGTCACCTCGTTCCAGGACGCGGAGGCGCTGAATTTCGGCAACGAGAAGCTGCCCGGGCGAACCGAGCGCTACCAGCGCGCCGACGAGTTCCTCGAGGTCACGGCCAAGCTCTGGGACAGCTGGCAGGACGGCGCGCTGAAGCTCGACAAGGCGAGCGGCGATTTCGCCGATCCGGCCAAGGTCGCCTCGATCGACCACCAGGGCCGGCATTTCCAGGTGCAGGGCCCGCTCAGCCTGCCGCGCTCGCCGCAGGGCTATCCCGTCATCATCCAGGCCGGCTCGTCGCCGGATGGCCGCGACTTCGCCGCGCGCTGGGCCGACGTGATCTTCTGCAGCCACGCTTCGATCGATTCCGCCATCGCCTTCTTTGCCGACGTGAAATCGCTGGCGGTCAAATACGGCCGCGATCCCGACCACATCAAGATCCTGCCGGCGGTGACGCCGATCGTTGGCGCGACCGAGGAAGAGGCCGAGGCGCGAAAGCGCGAGTTCGAGGAGCTGGTGCCGGCGGAGGCCGGCCTCGCCCGCCTCTCCTATCATATCGACGTCGACCTCTCGCAGTTCGACCTCGACAAGCCGCTGCCGCCGCTCGACGTCAAGGGCGTCTATGGCCACTACCGCGAGGTACTCGAGGTCGCGACGCGCGAGAAGCTCACCGTCCGGCAACTCGGCAAATGGTATGGCGCCCGCACCGAGGGCGATCTCGTCGGCACGCCGGCGGTGATCGCCGACCGGATGGAGGAGTGGTTCGACCGCCACGCGGCGGACGGTTTCATGATCGTGCCGGCCCATGTGCCGGCCGCCTTCGAGCAGTTCGCCGAGCATGTCGTGCCGGAACTGCAGCGGCGCGGGCTGTTCCGCGAGCAGTATGAAGGGGCGACATTGCGCGAAAACCTCGGCGTGCCCCGGCCCGAAGCGGGCGCGTGGAAATCCCGGCTTCGGTAGATCGGGGCGCGCTTCCGGCTTCTCGACGGGAGAAGCCGGAAGCGCGGGTCGAGACATTTAATTCCGCTGCACCGCACACCGGCATGCCGGCTTTTCCCGCGCGGCAGGAATGGAGGCAACCCGATCCCTCGAAAAAGCACGGTCGACTGGTGAGAATTTAGGCATTCGCGATTGCCAGCCGATGTGGCATCGCCCGACCCTCGCAAGGAGACCATGATGAAGTTCAGCCTCAAAGCCGCACCGGCCACGCGCCGCACCCTGCTCGGCGCGCTCGCCGTCGCGCTCTCGCTCGGCAGCGTCTCGTTCGCTCCGACCGCCGCCAAGGCCGCCGAGGAGAAGGCGATCAAGGTCGGCATCATCGGCGGCGAGGACGAGGATCTCTGGCGGATCGTCGTCGAGGAAGGCAAAAAGCACGGTCTCGCCATCGAGACGGTCGTGTTCTCCGACTACACCCAGCCGAACGAGGCGCTGGAGCGCGGCGAGATCGACGCCAACGCCTTCCAGCACAAGCCCTATCTCGACAACCAGATCAAGACGCAGGGCTATCACATCACCCCGGTCGGCTACACCGCCGTCTGGCCGATCGGCCTCTATTCGCGCAAGTTCAAGTCGGTCGGCGACATCGCCGAGGGCGCCGTGATCGGCGTGCCGAACGATCCGTCGAACGAGGGCCGCGCGCTGCGCGTGCTGCAGGCCGAGGGCCTGATCAAGCTGAAGGACGGCACCGGCATTCTCGCCACCGCCGCCGACATCGTCGAAAATCCGAAGAAGCTCGAGATCAAGGAACTCGACGCCGGCATCGTCGGCCGCTCGATCGACGATCTCGACGCCGCCGTGGTCAACACCGACTGGGCGCTGAAGTCCGGCCTGAAGCCCGAGACCGACCGGATCGCGCAGGAATCGGCGAAGGACAATCCCTACAACAACTTCATCGCCGTGAAGAACGACCGCAAGGACGAAGCCTGGGTCAAGGATCTCGTCGCCTCCTACCAGAACGACCGCGTCAAGGACGGCATCGTGACGATCTACAAGGGCACCGGCCAGGCTGCCTGGTAAGCACCGGACGAGCGGGGCGGCGCGCCGATCCGGCAGCGCCGCCCCGATTTCATTCCGGCCTTCCCGACCCAGTCTTGCCCGCAAGGATCCGAGCTTCGAGCCCTTGAACAAACCGTTCCCCACCCTCGGCGCGCATGCGCCTCTCGACGACGTCGCCGCCGCGACGCCCCCCGTCGTCCGCCTCCGCCATGTCCGCCGCCGCTTCGGCGGCGTCGCCGCGCTCGACGACATTTCGCTCACTGTCCAGCCGGGCGAGATCCTCGGCATCATCGGACGAAGCGGCGCCGGCAAGTCGACCCTGATCCGCAGCATCAACGGTCTCGAAAAGGTCGATGACGGCACCGTCGAATTCGACGGCCAGGACATCACGCGGCTCAGCGAGACGGCCCTGCAGCCGGTGCGCCGGCGCATCGGCATGATCTTCCAGCATTTCAACCTGCTATCGGCCAAGACCGTCGCGGACAATATGGGCTTCCCGCTCAAGATCGCTGGCGAGACCCGCGCCGCGCGTCAGGCCCGCGTCGCCGAGCTCCTGGAGCTGACGGGCCTCCGCGACAAGGCGAACGCCTATCCGGCCCAGCTTTCCGGCGGCCAGAAGCAGCGCGTCGGCATCGCCCGCGCGCTCGCCGCCAAGCCGCTTCTCCTGCTCTCCGACGAGGCGACCTCTGCGCTCGATCCGGAGACGACCCATTCGATCCTGGAACTCCTGCGCGAGATCAACCGTCGCCTCGGCCTGACGATCGTTCTCATCACGCACGAGATGGAAGTGATCCGCGCGATCGCCGACCGGGTGATCGTGCTCGACCACGGCAAGATCGTCGAGGAAGGCGCCGTCGCGGAGGTTTTCGCCGCGCCGCGCTCGGAGACGACGAAGAGCCTGCTCCGCAGCCTGCGTCCGAGCCTCCCCGCCCATATCGCCGCCCGGATCAACGCCTCCGGCGGCGCCGAGATCGTGCTCCGGCTCGACGTCGCGGGCGAGGCGGCGCGCCGTCCGCTGCTCGCCGAGGCAGCGGCGGAGCTCGGGTTGCTGCCGCGTCTCCTGCATGGCGGCATCGACCATGTCCGCGACCAGCCGCTGGGCACGCTGTTCATCGCGGTGCCCGTCAGCGGCCCCGGCGACCGCGACCGCATCCTCCACCATTTCGACGGCAAGGTCTCCGGACTGGAAGTGCTCGGCTATGTCACCGATCCTGCTTAACCTCCTGCTTCGCTCGATCGTCGAAACCGTGATCATGACCGCCGCGTCGGGGCTGATCTCGCTCGTCATCGGCCTGCCGCTCGGCATCATCCTGATCGCCACCGACAAGGGCGGCCTGTTCGAAAGCCGGCCCGTCAACCTCGTGCTCGGCGGCCTCGTCAACGCCTTCCGCTCGATCCCCTTCATCATCCTGCTGGTGGCGCTGATCCCGCTCACGCGCCTGATCGTCGGCACCTCGATCGGCACCACGGCGGCCATCGTGCCGCTGTCGATCGCAGCCATCCCGTATTATGCGCGGATGGCGGCGGTATCGCTGCGCGAGGTCGACCGCGGCCTGATCGAGGCGGCCCGCTCGATCGGCGCGAGCCGCTGGACGATCATCCGCGAGGTCATCGTGCCGGAATCGCTGCCGGGCCTGACCGCCGGCTTCACGGTGACGCTGGTGACGCTGATCGGCGCCTCGGCTATGGCGGGCGCCGTCGGCGCCGGCGGCCTCGGCGATCTCGCGATCCGCTACGGCTACCAGCGCTTCGAGACCGGCGTGATGGTCGCGGTCGTCGCCGTACTGATCGTGCTCGTCTGCGGCATGCAGTGGGTCGGCGATCTCGTCACCCGCCGCGTCGACCACCGCTGATTTTCCGGTCGTCGCCCGACACCCTTGCTCTTCCGCCCGTTCCTTCGCTATCAGCGACGTTCATCTGGAAGGACGGAAGAGCATGAACAGTCTGGTTGGAAAAGTCGCCTGGATCACCGGCGCCGGCAGCGGGATCGGACAGGCGGTCGCGACCGCGCTCGCCGGCGCGGGCTGCACGGTCGTGCTGACCGGACGGCGTCCGGAAGCCCTCGAGCAGACGGCGAAGCGGATCGCCGAGAACGGCGGCACGAGCCTCGCCCGTTCCGGCGACCTGACGCAGCCGGAGACGGCCGGCGCGATCGTCGCCGAGATCGAGGAGCGGTTCGGCAGGCTTGACCTCCTCGTCAACAATGCCGGCGGCAACATCGTCGAACGCGCCTGGAAGGACCTGACGCCGGCCAGCATCGACACGCTGATCCACAGCAATCTCTCGGCCGCGTTCTATTGCGCCAGCGCCGCGATGCACCCGATGCGCAAGGCGCAGCAGGGCCAGCTGATCCATGTCGCGTCCTGGGCCGGCAAGTTCATCCACCCCGTCAGCGGCCCCGTCTACACGGCGGCGAAGCACGCGGTGGTGGCGATGAGCCAGAGCATCAACATGGAAGAATACAAGAACGGCATCCGCTCGACAGTCATCCTGCCGGCGGAAGTGGCGACGCCGATCCTCGACAAGCGGCCGGTGCCGCCCTCGGCGCAGGAGCGGGCCGAGATGCTGCAGCCGGCGGATCTCGCGTCGCTCGCCCTCTTCATCGCCACGCAGCCGGATTCGGTCTGCCTGAACGAGGTCGTTATTAGCGCCCGGCTGAACAAGTTCTACGAGCGGTAGGATCTTTCGAGGGCCGGCCTCGACGGGCCGGCCCTTTCCGATCAGGCGAGCGAGCGCGCGATCAGCGCGGCGGCGCGGTGGCCGATCATCATGCAGGTCGGCGCGATGTTGACGCTGACCATGGTCGGCATGATCGAAGCGTCGGCGACGCGGAGGCCCTGCACGCCGAGGACGCGCAGTTCCGGATCGACCACCGCCAGCGGGTCGCTCGCGTCGCCCATCTTGCAGGTGCCGCCCGGGTGATAGCCCGTCGTCACCGTCTCGCGGATGAAATCGGCGATCGCCTCGTCGCCCCGGCAATCCGCGCCGGGAGCGAGTTCCTCGCGCACCCAGCCGGCCATGGCCGGCGTCGCGAAGAGCCGGCGCGCGGCTTTGACGCCACCCACCATGATGCGCATGTCGTAGCCGTCGGGATCGCTGAAATAAGCGGGATCGACGGTGAGGTGCTGGGAGGGATCCGGCGACGCGAGCCGCACGCTGCCCTCGCTCTTCGCGCGGTTGACGGTGAAATAGGCGGCGAAGCCGAAGGGAGCGGACGGATATCCTGCCGGCGCCGTCTGCTGCTCGAACAGCTCCGGGCCGAGCTGGATCTCGATGTCGGGCCAGGGCGCGTCCGGCTCGACCCGCTCGAACAGCACGCCGGCATAGTTCCAGAGATCATCCTCCGGCAGGCTCCGCGTCGCCGCGATGTTCACGCAGGCCGCCGGATGGTCGAGCAGATGGCGCCCGACGCCGGGAAGATCCTGTCGCACCTCGATGCCGAATTGCTGGAGCTGCGCCGCCTCGCCGATGCCGGAATGCATCAGGAGCTTCGGCGTTTCCAGCGCGCCGGCGGAGAGGACGACCTCGCGCCGCGCCCGGATGATGCCGCGGCTGGTCTCGACGCCCACCACCCGATTGTCGGCGCCGAAGACGAGGCGCGTCACCGCCGTCTCGGTGAGGACGGTGAGATTAGCCGGAAGCGACGAGGGCGGCTGCAGGAAGACGACGGAAGTCGACTGCCGGTGCGCGCCGGACTTGCTCATCCGGTACTCGCCCATGCCCGCATCGAACGGCCGGCTGAAATCGACGCGCGGGAAGCCGGACTGCTCGGCCGCGTCGAACAGGACACGGCGGAAATCGCCATGGGTCGCGTGCGTCTCGATCCGGATCTTCGCCTCGAGCGCCTCGAAATGCCGGAAGATCGTCTCGGCGTCCCAGCCGGAAGCGCCGGCCGCGACCCAATCGTCGAAATCGGTCGCAGGCGGACGGAACCAGATGCAGGTGTTCTGCGACGTCGATCCGCCGAGCACGCGGCTGATCGGATAGCTGAAGCGCCCGTTGCCGCGCTCCGGCGGCACGATCGGGATCCGCGTGCCGAGCGGACCGGCGGGGATCTCGCGGTAGCGCCGGAAATCGAGCACTTCCTCGCGGCCCGCGTCGCTCGGCCCGATCTCGAGCAGGGCGACGCTGGCGCTCGTCTGGTCGGCGAGCGTCCGCGCCAGCACCGCGCCGGCGCCGCCGCCACCGACCACGACGATATCGAATTCGAGAGTTTCCATTCCAGCCTGTCTCATTTCCAGATCCGCGCTCAGGCCGAACGCTCGCGACGCCGGCGCTCAAACACCTCGCGCCGCACGCCGTCGAAATCGGTCGGCTGGCCGGTGCTGGCCGTCAGCCCGCCATCGGCGACGAGCGAGGCGCCGGTGATGAAGGACGCCTGGTCCGAGGCGAGGAACAGGATCGCCTCGGCGAGTTCCTCCGCCGTTCCCATCCGGCCGATTGCGCAGGCCTGGTCATAGGCCTCGAAGGCCTCGGGCGGCAGCGTCGCCAGCATCCGCTTGGAGGCGACGGGGCCCGGGCAGATCGCGTTGACGCGGATGCCGTTCAGCCCCTCTTCCCAGGCGAGCGACTGCGTCAGCGAGAGGATGCTGGCCTTGGCCGAGTTGTAGGCGGCCCAGCCGGGATCGCCCCGCAGGCCGGAGATGGAGGCCATGTTGACGATGCTGCCGCCGGTCCGCCGCATCACCGGCAACACTTCCTGGCAGGCGACGAGCGTGCTGCGGACGTTCAGCCTATAGAGACGATCCCAGACGGCGAGATCGATGTCGGCGACGAGGCCGGCCGCGCTGCCGCCGGCGACGTTGATCAGCACATCGACGCGCCCCGCCTGGTCCATCGAGGTCTTGAGGGCAGCGCGGAACTGGTCCTCGTCCAGCACGTCGGCTTCGATCGCCTGCACGCGGGCGCCCGAAGCGGCCAGCTCGTCCGCCAGATCGCGCGCGACATCCGCCTTGACGTCGAGCGCGAAGACGATGGCGCCCTCGGCCGCCAGCTGGCGCACGCAGGCGGCGCCCATGCCATCCGCGCCGCCGGAAACGATGGCGACCTTGTCCTGGAACCGAGCCATGTTCCGCTCCTTCTTGAATTGAATGCGCCGTATTCGGCGTCCGGAGAGGCCCCGGACCGGCGGCGACAAATGCAGATTATTCCGAATACCGCAACTGACTTCCAGAATATGCAACAGACACGAAGCGCTCTCCCGCCGCGACTAGAGCTCCAGCAGCGTGGCGGCCGCCGCTCGCCCCAGCGCCAGCGAGTGCTCCGGAGACCATATTCCGGACGCACCCGATGCGTCGCGATAGGCGCCGATCGGCAGTTCGAGCGTCATGGCCGTCGCCCCGAAGCGGCGCTCGACCGCCGGCGCGCACATGCCGGCGAGGAGATCCGGATGCGGCGGCTCGCTCCAGGGATAGCGCCGGCCGAAGGCGACATCGCCGGAGCGCCCGGCGAGGCCGCGCTCGAACCGCTCCCGCCGTCGCGAGAGAGGCGCCGCCGTCCCGAGCCACTCATCCAGCACATCGAGATAGACATAGCCGATCTCGAAATCGGTATGGACATCGAGCAGGGCGTCGACGCCGGTCCCGTCCATCGCCTGCCGCAGCGTGACGACTTCCGGGCACGGATCCCCCTGCCCGCCCCAATGGCGATTGGGATCCTGGCCTTGCGGATTGGCGCGGAGATGCCCGCGCCGCATGCCGCCCGGATTGGCGACCGGGACGACATGAAATCGCCGCCCAGCAGGAAGGCGATCCGCTTCGAGCAGAGCCTCGACGAGGCCCTCGGCGAACCAGAGCGCCGGATGCTCGTTGCCGTGCTGGCCGCACACGACCCAGATCTGCCGCGCGGAAGGGTCGGGATCGCCGAGCACCAGCCGCGTCGCCCGCCCCGACCGTTCGTCCTCGGACACGACCTCGCCAAAGCAGCTCGCGCCCACGCGCTGCCCCATTCGTGTCAGACGATCCTCTCCGAAGGGAGGGAACAAGGCATAGGTGGCCTCCCCTCCCGGCGCGGCATGCGGAAAGGAGAGTTTCGCGTCGGCATAGCGAGCGCGGATCGGCCGCCAGGCCTCTCCGGCAGGCTGGGCCCAGACAACGGCGTCTTCCCAGCCGCGTGGATAGGTCGACTGGCCGGCATTGCGTATGCGAATGCGCGGGACGGATGCGGCGTGAACGGAAAAATGGAACCATTGCAACGCCCCGATCCCGGGATCGGCCTCGATCTCGACATCGAGGGTTTCTCCGTCGAAGGGAGCGGCCAGCCGGCCATTGCCCGATGCCGGGACGGGCAGCAGATCCGCGAAGGCCTCGATCGTCATGCCGCTTTCCGAGCGCTCCCCACGATTTCCAGGCCGCGAAAACTACAGGCGGACGCGCCTGCCGGCGACGGAAATCCTCGGCCAAATGAGCATTTGGTCGGATTTGCCACGTCGGCCGCCAAGCGGAGCAATTCCGTTTTGGGGCGGCGTGTGGTTGAGGACGGATTGGCTTAACAGCGGGCGCCATCCAATCGTATCAATATGAAAGACAGTATTCCAAATAGTGAGATTACTGGCTAGCATCGGGATGCGGGAGATACGCCGGCAAAGCGCCGGCAACGATCCCATCGATGCTGCACCGAGAGATCACGCCAGTCGCGCGGCCAGGGTCGCGAGCTTATTAGGGGGTTGCATGCACGGGAAAGACGTTCTCCGGATCTCTCGCCGCCGGTTGATGACGGGCGCCATGGCCGCTTTGGCCGCCGCGCCCCTCTCCGCGGTCATTCCGGTCCCGAAGGCCTGGGCGCAGACCAAGACGCTCCGGATCGCGGCAGGCGAGGCGGACAACGCCACCGGCACGCTCGACCCCGCGAAGAGCACGAACGATCCGGATGCCGCCCGCACCAGCCTCGTCTTCGAGCGCCTGGTGGTGCTGGACGACACCTTCGCCGCCGTGCCCCAGCTCGCCAAGTCCTGGGAATCCAACGCGACCGGCGACGAGTGGACGTTCAAGCTGCAGGAGGGCGTCAAGTTCCACGACGGCGAGCCCCTGACCGCCAAGCACGTGATCTACACCTTCAAGCGGCTGCTCGATCCGAAGACCGCGTCGCCGGGCGCCTCCTCCATGGCGACCATCGATCCGGCCGCCATCACGGCGCTTGACGATCTCACAGTTCGCTTCAAGCTCAAGAAGCCGACCGTCGAGTTCCCCGAGCTCATCGCCAACCGCTTCACCTACATCCTCCGCGAGGGCCAGCCGGAATCCGAGCTCCGCACCGCGGCGATCGGCACCGGTCCGTTCAAGGTCCAGCGCTTCGTTCCCGGCGACGACGTCAGCACCTTCGTCAAGAACGAGAACTACTGGCGTCCGGGCCTGCCCAAGGTGGACGTCGTCGAGCTTCGCTCGATCCCCGAGGAATCCGCCCGTATCGCGGCGATCGAATCCGGCCAGATCGACCTCGTCTGGGATCTCGGCCGCGCCGGCGTCGCCGGGCTGCAGCAGAACCCCGACGTCAAGGTGGTGCGCACCCGGGCTCCCTTCGTGCTGACGCTGAGCGCCTGGGCCGATACGCCGCCCTTCGACGATGTCCGCGTCCGCCAGGCGATGAAGTATGTCGTCGATCGCGAGCAGATGCTGCAGCTGGTCCTGCGCGGCTACGGCAATATCGGCGACGACAATCCGGTGGCGCCGTGGGTCAAGTATGCCCTCGAGGCCAAGACCCGGGAGCGTGACGTCGAGAAGGCCAAGGCCCTGCTCGCCGAAGCCGGCCATCCGGACGGCATCGACATCGAGCTGTTCACCTCGGAGACGGTGCCCGGCTTCATCGAGATGGCGACGCTCTATCAGGCGATGGCCTCCGAGGCCGGCATTCGCGTCAAGATCAACAAGGCGCCCGCGAACGACTACTGGAGCGCGGTCTGGCTGAAGCAGCCCTTCATCTGCTCGTCCTGGTCGGGCCGTGGCGCCGACGACGCCCTCGCGGCGCCGTATCTCTCGACCTCGGAGTGGAACGAGACGCATTGGAAGCGTCCCGAGTTTGACGCCTTCATCGAGAAGGCGCGCGCGACGACGGACGTGGCCGAGCGGACCAAGCTGTACCAGCAGGCCCAGCAACTGCTGCGTGACGATGGCGGCGCCATCATCTCGATGTTCCCGGACGCACTGGCGGCGACGCGCGCCAACGTCTCCGGCTGGAAGCCGCATCCGCAGCAGTCCACCAAGGACTTCTCCCAGGTCGAGATCGGCTGACCCTTGTCGATGTCGAGGACAGTGCTGACACGGATCGGGATCGCTTTGATAAGCCTTCTCGCCGTGTCGGCGATCAACTTCTGGCTGGTCGAGATGCTGCCCGGCGACGCCGCCGAGCGCATTCTCGGCCGCAATGCGACGCCGGAAGGCCTGGCGCTCCTGCGCGAGCAGATGCACCTGCATCTGTCCGCGCCAGAGCGATACTGGTTGTGGCTGTCGAGCCTGATGAAAGGCGACCTCGGCACCTCGCTCGTCGCCGATCGGCCGGTGTTCGGCTACATCGCGTCGCGCGTCGCCAACACGGCGCTGCTGTCTGGCTTCGCGCTGCTTCTTTACATCCCGATCTCCATCTCGCTCGGCGTGATCACGGCGATCCACCGTGGCCGGATGGCCGACCATGTCATTTCAGGCATGGTCCTCGTCTTCATGTGCCTGCCGGAGTTCGTCATCGGGCTGCTGCTGATCTCGGTCTTCGCCATCAAGCTTTCCTGGCTGCCGCCGCTCGCGCTGATCGGCCAGGCGAAGAGCTTCGGCGAGCTGCTGCAGCTGATCGCCCTGCCGACGATCACCCTCGTCGCCGCGATGTCCGCCTATGCGGTCCGCATGATGCGCGAGAGCCTGATCGAGGTGCTCGATTCCAGCTATGTCCTGATGGCGCGGCTGAAGGGCATGCCGACCTGGCGCGTGCTGCTCTTTCACGCCCTGCCCAATGCACTGGGCCCGGCGATCAACATCACCGCCCTCAACGTCGCCTGGATGATCGGCGGCGTCGTGGTCGTCGAGGCCGTGTTCGAATTCCCCGGCATCGGCCGGCTGATGGTGGATTCGATCGGCCACAAGGACATTCCCGTCATCCTCGCCATCAGCATGATCATGACCGGCGCCTATATCGCGACCAATCTCGTCGCCGATCTCCTCATCATCCTGTTCAATCCGAAGCTCCGATAACATGACCCTTTCCGAAGCCAGCATCGGGTCATGGCGGCGAGGCATTCGCCGCGCGACGCGCGGCCTGTCGGCGAGCGGCTGGGTGGGTGCTGCGATCATCCTCGTCTATATCGGCGTGGCGCTGACCGGCCCGCTCTGGGCGCCCTATGGCGCCGCCGCGATCCTGACCGGAAATCCCTTCGAAGGCGGCTCGCTGCAGCACCTGTTCGGCACCGACAATCTCGGCCGTGACGTCTTCAGCCGGGTCGTGCTCGGCACGCGCTCCGTGCTGACCATGACCTTCGCCGCGACCTTCCTGGCGCTCGCGATCGGCGGCCTCATCGGCATCGTGCTCGGCTACATCCGGGGTTGGATCGACGAACTCGGCATGCGGATCATCGACATCCTGATCAGCATTCCGACGCTGGTTCTGGCGCTGCTCATCATCAGCGCCCTCGGCAACAGCCTGTGGCTGGTCGTGCTGACCGTCGCGTTCCTGTTCGTGCCGCGCGTCGCCCGCGTCGCGCGGGCGGCGACGCTCAACGTCTCGACCCACGATTATGTGGCGGCGGCGCGGGCGCGCGGCGAGACCACGCTCAGCATCTGCCTGCACGAGATCCTGCCCAACATCCTCGGCGTGCTGCTGGTGGAATTCGCCATCCGCTCCGCCTTCGCCATCATCTTCATCGGCTCGCTCGGCTTCCTCGGCTTCGGTGCGCCGCCACCGACGCCGGAATGGGGCCTGATGATCAACGAGGCGCGCGCCAACGCCACCAATTCGCTGTGGCCGGTTCTGGCGCCCGCCGCCGTCATGGCGGTCCTCATCATCGGCATCAACCTCTTCGCGGATGGGCTGTCGCGGCGGCTCGACCATCCCGGCCATCGCACATCGGGGGCGAAGTGACCGCTTCACCGCAACCCGTCGCGCAGCTGAAGAACCTCTCCGTCGACTATTTCGGCGGGGACAGCTGGACGCGCGCCGTCGACGACGTCTCGCTCGAGATCGCCAGCGGCGAGGCCCTCGGCCTTGCCGGCGAGTCGGGCAGCGGCAAGACCACCGTCGCCTATTGCCTGATGGGCGAAAAGCGCGGGGCGAGCCGGATCGGCGGCGGCCAGGTTCTGTTTCGCGGCCGCGACGTCTTCGAATTGCCGCAGCCCGAGCTGCTCGCGCTGCGCGGACGCTCGATCGGCTTCGTGCCGCAGAACCCGATGGCGAGCCTGACGCCGTCGATGCGGGTCGGCCGCCAGATCGGCGAGATGCTGACCTACCATTCCGTCGCCGCGCCGCAGGGCGTTTCCGCGCGCGTCGTGGAGCTTCTGGAGCAGGTCGGCATCCCGCAGCCGGCAGAGGCCGCGCGCCGCTATCCGCATGAGCTCTCGGGCGGCCAGCAGCAGCGCGTCGCCATCGCGATCGCCCTCGCCTGCCGCCCCGACCTGATCATCCTGGACGAGCCGACCACCGGGCTCGACGTGACGACGCAGAAGCGCATCCTCGAGCTCCTCGCCACGCTGAAACGCGAGACCGGCGTCTCGATGCTCTATGTCAGCCACGACCTCGCCTCGCTCTCGCAGATCTGCGAGCGGGTCGCCGTCATGCAGAGGGGCAAGCTCGTCGAGGAAGCCGATGCCACCGCCCTGTTCGAACGTCCGGCGCACGACTATACGCGCCGGCTGATCGCGGCGATCCCGCGCATCGACGTGCCGCCGCCCAACCGACCCGCCGCCCCTCCGGCCGAAACCGGCTCGACGAAGCCCCTGCTCGAAGTCGAAAACCTCTCGATCTGCTACGCCAACCGGCGCCTGCTCGGCCTCGGCAAATATCCGCCTGGCTCCGACACCGTGAAGGGCGTGAGCTTCAGCGTGGCGCGCGGCAGGACCTTCGCCCTGATCGGCGAAAGCGGCAGCGGCAAGTCGAGCATCGCCCGCGCGGTGGCCGGGCTGTCGCGCCCCCGCCTCGGCACGATCCGCTTCGGCGGCGCGCCGGTGGCGGCGCTGGCGCAGCGGCGGCCCGTGCTGCAGCGCCAGAAGATCCAGATCATCTTCCAGAACCCCGACAGCTCGCTCAATCCCCGCAAGACCGTGCGCAGCATCCTCGCGCGACCGCTCCGGATGTTCGGCACGCTCGACGCCAAAGCGCGGGAGGCACGCGTCGCCGAGCTGCTTGAGGCGGTTCGGCTCGATCCCGCCTATGCGAACCGCCGTCCGCACCAGCTCTCCGGTGGCGAGCGCCAACGCGTCGCCATCGCCCGGGCGCTGGCGGCCGATCCGGATCTGATCATCTGCGACGAGATCCTCTCCGCCCTCGACGTCTCCGTGCAGGCCTCCATTCTGGAGCTACTGGAGACGCTGCAGCGGGAGCGCGGCCTTACCTACCTGTTCATTTCGCATGACCTCGCGGTCGTCCGCTGGTTCGCCCAGGAGATCGGCGTGCTGAACGGCGGCGCCTTCTGCGAGATCGGCGACACGGAGACGACGCTCCGCGCGCCCTCCAGCCCCTATACCGCCCAATTGCTCAATGCCGTGCCACGGATCGGCGCCGACCTTTCCGCGACCACGCCGCCGCCCCAACGGAGACCCTGATGGATATCGAGAGAGACAGGCCCTTCAAGCGCACCGAGTTCGCCTGCATAACCGGCGCGCCTCCCTATGCGCGCACCGGCATGCGGTCGCGGTCGGGCCTCAAGCGGACGGCCTTCTATCCGACGATCGGCGCCATCGCGACGGACTTCAAGCTGCACAACACCTATCTGAAGCCGGACCAGTTCACCGACGCGGTCGAGGAATACTGGGCCTGCCGGAAGGTCGCCGGGCTCTGGGACGTCACCGGCGAGGAGATCATCGAGATCGCCGGCCCGGATGCGCTGGCGCTGATGGACAGCCTCGTCCCGCGCGACCTGACGCGCATGAAGGACGGCCAGTGCTACTACGCCATCATGTGCTACGACTTCGGCGGCATCGTCGAGGACGCCGTGCTCGTCCGCTTCTCGGCCGAGAAGTTCTGGTGGATCGGTGGTCCCGGCAATTCCGAGTGCTGGATCTATGCCAACGCGCAGGGCAAGCGCGTGACGATCACCAGCCATCTCGACACGATCCACGTCGCCAGCATCCAGGGCCCGAAATCGCGCGAGATCCTGCAGAAGGTCACCGCCGCCGATCTCTCCGCCCTTCCCTTCTACTGGTCGGTGGAGACCGAGGTGTGCGGCGCGCCGGTCGTCATTTCCCGCACCGGCTACACGGCGGAGCTCGGCTACGACATCTACGTCCCCGTCGAGCACGGCGCGAAGTTCTTCGCCGATCTCTGGGACCACAGCCGTCCGGCCGGCGTCAAGCTCGCCGGCAGCCGCGCGCTGAACCTGCGCCGGATGGAGGCGTCGATCCTCAATTTCGGCCACGACTTCGACTGGCAGCACAACCCGGCCCAGGTCGGCCTCGGCTGGATGATCAGCGAGACGAAGGGCGACTACCGCGCCAAGGACCTGCTGATCCGCGCCAAGAAGGAGCAGCCGGCAACCCAGCTCGCCGGCCTTACCCTCGCCGGCCCGGAAATCCCGATCGACGGCGATCGCGTGACGCTGGACGGCCGCGATGTCGGCTACGTCACCTCCGCGTCGTACTCCCACGAACTCGGCCACCCCATCGCGATCGCCTTCCTGGAGACGCCCGCGACCCGGCACGGCACCGCGCTCCGCGTGGTGGCGGAGGATCGCAGGCTCGACGCGACTGTCGTGCCGATGCCGTTCTTCGATCCCGAACGGAAGCTCTCGAAGGTCTAGTTCCCCGCCTGCCGCGGCCGCCCTACTCGGCGGCCGCCTTGCGGCGCGGTTTGGCAGTGGATTTCGCAGCGGCTTTGACCGGCTCCGTCTCGCCGAGCGAGGGCGTCGGGCCGAAACCTAGATCGGCCTCGATGCGGCGGGCGGCGGTCAGCACGGCCGCGATCGTCGCGTCGAGATCGCGCAACTGCATGCGCTCCTCCGGGCCGGCGACGCCGATCGCGCCGAGCGGCTCTCCGGACGGGCTGCGGATCGCCGCCGAGAAGCCGAGCACGCCGGGGCGATATTCGCCCCGCGTCTCGGAATAGCCGCGCTGCCGGATCAGCTCGAGATCGGCGCGGAGCTGCGCCGGCGTGCGCACCGTATTCTCCGTGAACGGCTTCAGATCGCTGCTGACGCGGCGGATCGTCTCGTCCGGCAGATAGGCCAGGATCGCCTTGCCGGTCGAGGAGCAATAGGCCGGCGCGCGGTCGCCGACGTTCACATAGGTGCGCACGGCATGGATGCCGTCGACCTTGTCGAGATAGAGGACGCCCTCCCCGTCGAAGACGGAGAGATGGGTGGTTTCCTCGGTCAGTTCGGCGAGCTCGCGCAGATGGCGGACGGCATAGGTCCTGAGGTCGAGCCGCGAATAGACGCGAACGCCGAGTTCCCAGAGTCGGAGCGTCGCGCGGTAGGTCCTGGCGTCGACATCGCGCCCGACATAACCGCACTCTTCGAGCGTGCGCAGCAGGCGATGGACGTTGCTCTTGCTCATGCCGCATTCGGCGGCGAGGTCGGTCAGCGTGCGGCTGCCCGGGCTGCGCGCCAGCGCTTCCAGCACCTTGAAGCCTTTGACGACCGTCGTTTCCATGCCAGCCTCCCCACATCGACATCGGCCAACCGGAGCGTCTCTCCCGATTCGCCGCCGGAAATCCCATCCGTCCTGTCGAAAGGCTGTAGCGCGCCCGGCGCGAAATTCCAATATGTGAAACGCGCCTCCATTTAGCGGGCGCGCGTTTCCGAGCGGCTAAACCTGCGATTGTCGTCTTCTATCGGGCGCACCGTCCCCTTCAGCCGGCTTTTCGCCCCAGCCGCTTCAGCACGACGCGGGCGGCGTTGTAGCCGGGAATACCCGTGACGCCGCCGCCCG
Organism: Kaistia sp. 32K; assembly: GCF_016629525.1. Taxonomy (GTDB): domain Bacteria; phylum Pseudomonadota; class Alphaproteobacteria; order Rhizobiales; family Kaistiaceae; genus Kaistia. The sequence continues at coordinate 888,446 of NZ_AP024269.1, read as the reverse complement.
GATGGTTGGAGGCGCTGGAGAGATAGAGGTCGCGCACGGGCGTGGAGTGATCGGAGAAGCGCGGCGCCGGGCGGCGGAAGAAGAGCTGGCTCAGCGTCAGATCGGCGTGGTGCGGATTGCCGCCGGGCAGGCCGAAGGCCGCCTCGTAATCGGCCGCCAGCATGACCTGCTTGTGCAGATAGGCGCCTGACCAGCCGGGCGCGAAGATCCGGATCGTCTCCAGCACGCGGTTCAGGACGGCTTCCTTGGTGTCCTCGCCCTGGTCGGCGCCGGGGCCGGTGGGGATGTGGCCACCATAGATGCTCATCAGGTGATGCCCCGCCGGAGCGAGGCTCGGATCCACCACACTCGGCGCCTGCACGGTGAGATAGGGCCGGCGCGACGGCACCCCGGCCTGCAGATCCGCGAAGGCCTGCTCGAGATAAGCGACGCTCGGCGCGATCGTGACCTGGGAAGGGTCTCCCGGGCCAAAGCCGGAGGCCTCGATCCCGTCCCATTTCGGCAGTTCCGTCACGGCGAGATGCACCTTGAAGGCCGTCGCCCTGCCGCCGAAGCTGCGGATACCGCCGAGGAATTCGTCCGACAGCGCCGCCTCGTCGACGAGGTTCAGGAAGGTGTGCCGGGCCGAGGCGTTCGAGACGACCAGCCGGGCGCGGATCTCCTCGCCATTCGCCAGCACCACGCCCTCGGCCTTGCCGTCGCGGACGAGGATGCGGGCAACTTCAGCGTCAACCCGCGTCTCCATGCCGAAGCGGGCGCCCGAGCGCGCGATCGCGTCGCTGACGGTGCCCATGCCGCCCCGCACCAGGCCCGTGCCGCCGGCCGCCGTGTTGTTGTCGCGCAGATAGCCGCGCAGCAGGAAATAGGCCGTGCCTTCGGTATGGAAGCCGACGCTCTGGCCAGAACCGCCGGCCGGGTAGTAGCCGAGGATCGCCTTGACCGCGTCGGACTCGAACCAGCGGCTCAGATAGTCGTAGGCGCTCATGGTGAGCAGGTCCGCCACCTCGTGGAAGCGGCCGACCAGCCCCTTGTTGCGCCAGGCGAACAGGGCGGCATCGCGGAGATTGCCGACCGTGAGCCGGCTCGGATCGAACGGGATCTCCCACATCAATTGCCGGAAGACAGGCCCGAGCCGCGCCAAATGGGCGATGTATTCGGGATAGGCGGCGGCGTCCTTCTGCGAGAAGCGCGCGAACTGCTTCACCAGGCGATCGGTCTCGCGCCAGAGCACGACCGGCCCGACGCCCTCGATCGGCTGGACGATCGGCGGCGTCGTCAGGACTTCGTAGCCGAACTTCTGCAGTTCGAGATCGAGGATCACGCGCGGCTGCAGCAGGCCCAGCATGTGCGCGGCGGTGCTGACCTTGTAGCCCGGCCAGACTTCCTCGGTCACGCAGGCGCCGCCGACCTGTCCGCGCCGCTCGAGCACGCAGACCTTCAATCCAGCCTTGGCCAGATAGGCACCGCAGACGAGACCGTTATGGCCCGCCCCGACGATGACGACATCATACTTCATTCCGGCTTTCTCAACTCGATGGTGGTCCCGTCACATCCCAGCGTCGCAGCGCTCGCATCGCGCCGCGGGAGAAATCCCGCGCGCCTGGCGCCGATATCGATGCAGGATAGACGTTCCAAATAATGATACTCTATTGCGTATGTTGACACTTCCGGTGATCCGGTGCCAGCGCTTTCTCCTGGCCGGAACCCGGGAACCGCGCTCATCCGGACGTTCCGTAGGCGCGGGGCGACCCGGACTGCGCGCGGCGGAACCGCTCGAGGCGGAAGGCCTCCGGATCGACGCAGGGCGCGTCGCCATGGATCAGCTCGGCCGCGAGCCGGCCGGCGCCCGGACCGATGCCGAAGCCATGGCCGGAGAAGCCGGTTGCCATGAAGAGACCGGGTATCGAAAGGACCGGGCCGATCACCGGCAGCGCATCCGGCATCACGTCGATGAGCCCGCCCCACTGGCCGGCAATGCGCATGCCGGCGAATACCGGATAGGCGGCGGAAATCGCCCTCACCGCTTCCTGCAGCACCCGCTCGGCCGGCTCCGGATCGGCGATGCGGACCTGTTCGAAGGGCGTGATCTCGTCAGCCTGCCAGCGCCGGGCGAGGCGCGCCTCCTCGACGAAGCGCCGCCCGATCCGAAGCCGCAGGCTGCGCAGGCCGGTGGCGAAGGCCGGGCGAAAATCGGACAGCAACCGGAAGCTGTCCGGAACGATGTCGAAGATCGTGGCGTCGGCCTGCGAGACGGTGTAGCCGCCATCCCGGCGCTTCCGCCATCCGAACCGCCGCCCGGCAACCGAGACGTCGGGGCCGCCCGGCAGCGGATGCGTCCGCATCACCGAGCCCATGACCTTCAGCTGCGGCAGGTCGATGCCGAGATTGCCGGCGAAGAGACGCGACCAGACGCCAGCGGCCAGCAGCACGGCCCGGCATTCGATCCGCCCCTGTTCGGTGACGACCCCGGAAAGCTCGCCGCCCTGCAATTCGAGGCTCCGGACCGCGCATTCCGCATGGAGGCTGGCCCCCAGGTTCCGCGCGGCCTCGGCGATCACGGCCGTCGCCCGGTCCGGCTCGGCGCCGCCATCGGAGGCGGTGTACAGCCCGCCAACAGCCGCGCCGGCGCCGCCGGGCACGAGGCCGGCGACTTCGGCAGCCGTGACCATCCGGGAATCGAGGCCGTATCGCGCGACCGAGGCGAGCCAGGCGTCATAGCTTGCCTCGTCGTTGCGGTTGCGCCCTGACGAATAGAGGATCCCGCTCGTGCGGAAGCCGGTGTCGAGCGCGCCGAACACGGCCAGATCGCGCCAGTCGCGCATGCTCTGCTGCATCAGCGGGATTTCGGCGGGATGGCGCAGCGTGTTGCGGCACCAGCCCCAGTTCCGGCCCGACTGTTCGCCGCCGATCACGCCCTTTTCGCAGAGCGCCACGGAAAGGCCGCGCTTTGCCAGGTGCCAGGCCGCCGACGCGCCGACGATGCCGCCACCGATGACGACGACATCGACGGCCTTCGGCAGCCGGGCATCCGACGCGACCTCGCGCAGTTGCAAGGCGCGCCGTGACCCATCGTGGCTGGCGGCCGGCGCCGCCGAAGAGGCCACCGTCAGCGTCTCGACGAGGCCGGTGCGCGCCGCCGGCCAGACGATTGCAGCGAGAGGAGCAGACCCGGCACGTCGTCGGCCGTCACCGTCTCGCCGGCGTCGAGCCGACGATCGATCTCGGTGTAGAGGGCGCGGTAGGAAACCTGCCGCTGCACGCGTGGCATGTTCTGCGTCGCCTCGCTGATCGCGTCATGCAGGGCGCTCGGCCAGCGCGCGTGATAGGCCTCGCGCACCGGTCCGAAATCGAACTCCTTCAACGGCGCACCGGCGCGAAGCTCGCGGATCTCCTTCCGCAGCGCCTCGGTCGCGGCGAGGTCGAGGCCGCCGGCCAGGGTGCCGACGACGCCGTATTTTTCGCGCGCGGTGTCGATCGAGACATATTCGTCGAGGACATCTTCCCAGACGGTTTGGGCCGGCCGCTCCAGCGGATCGCCATAGCCGCCGCCGCCCTGGGTTCCGATCCGCAGCACGTCGCCGGCGTCCATCTCCAGGATGTCGATCTTGCCGATGTCGCGCTCATGGTCGGTGTCCGGATTGAGCGTGGTGAAGCCCGTCGTGCCCGGCGTGCCGCCCTTGCGACCCGCCGGCGGGAACAAATAGCGCTCCATGTTGCGGGCCGTGATCGTCGTGAAAGGCACGTTGGTCTCGAATTCGACGATCGAGCCGGTGCCGCCGCGATAGCGGCCGGCACCGCCGGAATCCTCGCGCAGCGAATAGCGGCGGATGAGGAGGTTCGGCATCTCGTGCTCGAGCAACTCGGTCGGGACGTTCTTCAAGAAATTCAGGATGACCATGGTGCCGTCGACGCCGTCGTCGACCGGGCGCCCGCCCGAACCGCCGACCAGCGGCTGGATGACGCTGACCCGCGTCTCGCCGGTCGCCATGTCGGGCACCGAGACCAGCAGGATCGAGCCCTGGCCGGAATCGGTGGCCGGAAGCTGTTCCGGCACCGCCTGCGACAGTGCGCCGATGATGACGTCGCAGACCTTATGCGAGGTCGAATAGCGCCCGCCATAGGCGGCGCCCGCCTCCGGATTGATGATCGTCCCCTTCGGGATATGCACCTTCATCGGCCGGACCAGGCCGGCGTTATAGGCGATGTTGGGCTCCCGCGTGCACAGCCAGTTCACGACGCCGGTGATCAGCATCCAGTGGCCGGTCTTGCTGAAGCTCGGCAGGTTGAGCGCCGCGCGGACCTGCGGGGCCGTGCCGGTGAAGTCCATGTGCATCTCGCCGCCGGCGATCGTCAGCTTGAGATTGACGCGCAGCAGCCCCTGCCCGACCATGTCCGCCTCGATGAAATCGCTGAAGCGGTAGACGCCGTCGGGCACGCTCGAAATCACGCGCTTCGCCTGGATCTCGGCGTAATTCAGCACATCGACGATGCCCTGGCTGATCTTTTCCGCGCCGAAGCGGTCCAGCAGCTCCTTGACCCGGCGTTCGGCGGTCGAAAGCGCGGCGAGGCACGCCTTCATGTCACCCCAGTTCTGGTCGGCCGTGCGGGTGTTGACCAGGAACATCTTCAGGAAGGTTTCGTCGAGCTTGCCCTGGTTGAAGAGCTTCTGCGGCGGAACGCGGATGCCTTCCTGGTAGATCTCGTGGTTGGACGGCGCGATGCTGCCGGAGACGCGGCCGCCGACATCCGACATGTGCACGAAGGTCCATGCGTAGCAGATCAGCTTGCCGCCATGGAAAATCGGCTTCCACAGGAAGATGTCGTTGAGATGCGTGCACATGCCCCCGGTCGCCTCGGGGTCGTTGGTCATGAAGACGTCGTCCTCGCGGACGTCGTCGCCCATCGCCTTGATGGCATCATCCATCGGCATGCCGACCATCATCAACACGCCGTAGCGCCGCGACGCCGCGAAGACTTCGCCGCCCGGGCTGACCAGCACGGCGCCGTAGTCCTGCGTCTCCTTGATGAAGACGGTATGCGCCGTGCGGAACAGCGCCTGGGCCATCTCGTCAACGGTCGCCTGGAAGCGGTTGCTGAGGATTTCCAGACCGATCTTGTCCTCGATCATTGCGACAGCTCCCCAACGAGATTGAACCATTTGTCCACCGTGACCTCGAAGCCCTCCGGCACGTAGACGGTGGTGTCGTATTGCTCGACCACGGCCGGCCCGTGGAACCGGTCACCAGGCTGGAGCGAGGAACGCTGCAGCACCGTGCCGGTGACGGTCTTGCCCTGTTCGTAGATCGGACGCGACGAGACGGGCTTGTCGCTGACGGTCGCGAAGGGGCGGAGCGCCTCGAAATTCGGCTTGCGCGTGACGCCGACGACCTGCACGCGCGCTTCCAGCACGCGGATGGGATTGCTGCGATCGGCGAAGCCGTAGACGAGCTCGTAGCGGTCGTGGAACCAGCGCTGCAGCGCCTCCACCGACAGCGGCTCGTCCGGGAACACGACGTTCAGCTCGAACGACTGGCCGACATAGCAGATGTCGGCCGAGCGGATCAGGTAGGTCTCAGTCACGTCGACATGCTGCTTGTCCAGCCAGTCGCGCGCCTCGTCCTCCAGCACGGCGTAGCAGTCCGTGAGCGTCTCGTCCGAGAGGTCGCGCACGTCCTGCCAGAGGCTGCGCACGAAATCGGCGCGGAGATCGGCGACGAGGCAGCCGAGCGCGCAGAGCAGGCCCGGCGTCGGCGGCACCAGCACGCGCCGCATGTTGAGCTCGCGCGCCAGCATGAAGACATGCGTCGGCCCCGCGGCGCCATAGGCGAGCAGCGAGAATTCTCCGGCATCGACGCCGCGCCGGGCGAGTTGCGGCACCAGCTCGGCATAGATGTTGGCGGTCGCCACCTGCAGGATCGCGTCCGCGGTCTCTTCCGGCGTCTTGCCGAGCCGGTCGCCCAGCGTCGCCAGAGCCGCCCGCGCCTTCTTGATATCGAGCTTCATCTCGCCGCCGAGCAGGCCGCTCGGCGCCATGATGCCGAGCAGCGCATAGGCGTCGGTGACGGTCGGCTCGGTGCCGCCGCGGCCATAGCAGGCCGGCCCCGGGATCGCACCGGCGCTGCGCGGGCCCACCTTCAGCACGCCCTCCGCGTCGAGCCAGGCGACGGAGCCGCCACCGGCGCCGATGGCGGAAACGTCGACGGCCGGCAGCAGCACCGGAAAATCGCCGACCGTATTTTCGGTCGAATACGGGATCTCGCCGTCAACGACGGCGATGTCGACGCTGGTGCCGCCCATATCCAGCGTGATGAGGCGCTCGTCGCCGATCATCCGGCCAATGAAGGCGGCGCCGATCACGCCCGAGGCGGGACCGGAAAGCAGCGTCTCGACCGGCCGGTCGCCGGCCGCCTCCAGGCCCATCACACCGCCGTTCGACTTGGTCGAGAAGATGCGGCATTCGAGGCCGGCGGCCTGGGTCTTCTCTTCCAGCGTGTCGAAATAGGTGCGCATGCGGGCGCCGATATAGCCGTTGATGACGCTGACGAGGCAGCGCTCATATTCGCGCTGCTGCGGCCAGAGATCGGACGAGGCGATGACGTAGAGATCCGGGAACTCTTCCAGGATCCACGCCTTCGCCGTCTGTTCGTGATGCGGGAAGCGGTAGGAATGCAAGAAGCAGATGGCGATGTTCGAGGCGCCCTGCGCGACCAGATGGCGGGCGGCAGACAGCACGTCGTCGCGCTTCAGCGGAACGATGACCTCGCCATCCTGGGCGATCCGCTCGTCCACTTCGGCCGCCCGGCGGCGCGGCGCCAGCGCGCGCGGGCGCGGCACGAAGAGGTCGTTCGCCTTGGGCAGCCGCAGCCGCCGCAATTCGAGGATATCGCGGAATCCCTTGGTGGTCAGGAGACCCACCTCGGCGCCGTCGCGCTCCAAGAGCGTGTTCACGCCGAGCGTCGTGCCATGCGAGAAATAGACGATCTCCGACGCGCCGATGTCGTGGCGCTCGTCGAGCTGGCCGAGGCCGGCGAGGATCGCATCCTCGGGGTTCTTGCGGTTGGACGGGACTTTCAGGGCGACGAGCCGGCCGCTCTCCTCCTCCATGACCAGGACATCGGTGAAGGTGCCGCCGATGTCTACGCCAAGGCGGTAACGCAGGGACTTCTGGCTCATGGCCGAAAACGCTCCTTCAAACTGCAACGCGGCACGGCCAGATGGTCACCGCGGGCGACGCGAGATCCCGTCGCGGCCCACGGAGCGGATCAAAATCAAGCACGTCTTGCCCAGCATAATTTACCCGCGCAGCGGCAGAAAGAAAGGCAATTTGTATCGTATTCCGGATCTCTGTTGTAATATTTGGAACTTTCGCGCATTGCAAAATGCCGTCGCTTCCAGCCTTGGGAACCCATCATGAAAGACAGCTTCACCTACGCGGTCCTGGGACTGGGCGGGCTCGGCAGCGCCGCCTGCTACTGGCTGTCGCGCCAGGCGGGAGGCGACGTGCTGGGCCTCGAGCAGTTCGAGCTCGGGCATGGGCGTGGTGAATCGCACGACCACTCGCGGATCATCCGCAAGACCTACCACACGGTCCCCTATGTGCGTTTCGCCCAGCAGGCCTACGCGGCCTGGGAAGCGGTCGAGGCGGATAGCGGCGAGCAGTTGGTCCTGAAGACGGGGGAACTGAATTTCTGGCCGGAGAAGACGACGCTCGACGAGAGCGCCTACAACGACAGCATGGCGGCCTGCGGCGTCGCGTATGACAGTCTCGATCCGGCGGAGCTCCGCCGCCGCTTTCCGCAGTTCCAGTTCGACGACACGGTCCACGCCGTCTACCAGCCGGATGGCGGTCTGGTCGCCGCCATCAAGGCGAACGAGGCGCATCGCCGCCTCGCCCGCCGCAACGGCGCGACGCTCGTCGACAACATGCCAATCGACGAGATCCGGCAGGTGAATGGCGGCTACGAGATCGCGGCCGGCGGACGTCGTTTCCAGGCGGAGAAGCTGGTGATCGCCGCCGGACCGTGGACGAACCGGCTGCTGGCGCATTTCGGGCTCGAACTGCCGCTCCAGGTGACGCATGAGCAGGTCAGCTATGTCGCGAGCCCGCATCTGGAGGAATTCGCGCCGGAGCGCTTTCCGGTCTGGATCTGGATGATCCACGACAACTATTACGGCTTCCCCGTCTATGGCGCCGCGGGCGTCAAGATCGCCAAGGATCGCTTCCATCCGACCCACCCGGACACCCGCGGCTTCGAACCGGATGAGAAGAACGAGAGGGATGTGCTGCGCTTCCTGGCCGATCACATCCCGAGGGCGGCCGGGCCGCTCCTCTACACCAAGACCTGCCTGCTGACGCATACGCCGGACGGCGATTTCGTGCTCGACCGGCTTCCCGGCCATCCGAACGCCGTCTGCGTGGTCGGCGCCACCCACGCTTTCAAGTTCGCCTCCGTGATCGGCCGGACGCTCGCCGAGCTCCTGACCGATGGCGAGACGCCGGCGGACATTTCCGCCTTCCGCTTCGACCGCAACACCCTGGCGCTGCCGGGCGTCTGGAACCTGCCGCAGGGCTAGAAAAAGGCGAGGCCGGAGAGCGCCCGCTCTCCGGCCTCGCAAACCTCAGCCCATCCCAATGGTTCAGGCGGCGCTTGCCTTGGAGGCAAGGCCGGCGACATCGGCGGCCGTCAGAAGATCCTCGTCGATCGGAATGCCGAGCGTCGTGTTCAGCCGGTTGGTCGCGAGCATCGCCGAGCCATAGGCGACGACGGCGACCACGATTTCCGCGCCATGCCGGGCTTCGAGCCCCTTCAGGCCCTCGGGCGGCGCGGCATGGTGCGAAGTCGGCTCGGCGGCGATGCGATGGCCGATCTCGATCAGCGCAGCCTCATCCTCGGTCGGCTCGTAGCTGTCGGGATCGACGCCATGCGCCTTGAGCGCGCGGCGGAAATAGAGCGAGCACAGCAGGCACTGCGCATCCTCGGAGATCGCCAGCGAGAAGATGTCGACGGCGCGCGCGCCGAGACGCTTCTGCAGGCTCTGCTTCAGGGGCAGGACGGCGCCGAACAAATGGAACGCCGGGGCCGAATGCAGCAGCACGCCCTTCATGTTGGTGATGCGCCCCGCCCGCTCCTGCTCCGCCTTCGCCAGCTCGACGATTTCAGGCGATGCGGCAGAAGAATTCCAATCAAACGAAGAAATGGGCATAGGAATACTCTCTAGATCCGTACTTTTAGAATGCGAATTCTAAGCGGGGTTGATTTTAAGCCACGATAGGACAAGTGCTTGTGAATGTGAAGGTTCACCGACTTCCTTTACCGGCACAACCATCCCTTCGATTGTTGCCCGACCATCCGCCACCCGCGCACGTTGCGAAGCCGGCTCCGTAGAGGAAGGCATCGCGTTGGCAAGGCTTCAGCCTGACGGAATCGCCGATGGCAGAAATTTGCTGCTTGCGACCGCCCCGCGCCAAGATGTTCGAACAACGCCATCCCACGCGCCAAAATCTCGCTGCCGCGAATTATCGATTCCGCTATAGCAGACGAAAGATCGAAATCTTCATCGCCGCCGTTCGCTCCTGCGACACCCTGTCCGCTCGCTAGGAGGAAACGTCAGCGCCGCGAAAATGGTCCATTGCCCGACGGAAGGGGCAGGTCTAGATGCCCAGACATGGACGGCAGCGGCCGCCAAAGAGATCCTGGAGACTTTGAGATGAGCAATGCCATGCAGATGATGCCGATGCCCGCCATGATGCCGATGCCCATGCAGAACATGATGCCCGGAATGGGCATGATGAACGGCATGATGCCGATGATGGGCAACATGATGCCGATGGGTAACATGATGCCCATGGGCGGCATGATGCCGATGCCCATGATGATGGCGAAGATGACCTGCACCATGACCGACAAGGGCATGACCTGCGAGATGATGCCGATGGAAGGCATGTCCAAGGAAATGTTCATGGACTGCTGCAACCGCATGATGAGCATGATGGGCGTCGGCATGCCCATGATGATGAGCATGGGCGGCATGCCGATGATGATGTGCATGATGGAAATGAAGGCCTGACGGCCTGCTTCACGGCACCTTGGAGGGCTGCCCGTCGGGCGGCCCTTTTTTTTATGGCCGCAGCGACCTAGCCCGAGATCGTCTCGACATAGGTCATGACGAGATAGATCACCGCTTCCGACGCGCGTAGATTGCGATAGCTGTGCGGCACGTCGGCCTCGAAGGCGATCGCGTCCCCCTCGCCCAGCACCTGCGGCGCATCCCGGCCGGCGATGATCTCGATGGTCCCCTGCGCGACGACGAGGTTCTCCAGTGTCCCCGGCGCGTGCGGATCCGCATCCTCGCGATGGTTCGGCGCGAGCCGCAGCTCGTAGAACTCGACCTTGCGCTCGCCGCTGAAGGGGAAGAGCGCCCGCGACGAGAAGCGGCCGTCGCTGGAGGCGAGGATCTTGGCCTTGTCGCGCGGCAGGAACGTCGTGCCGCGCGTCTCCTGGCCGTTCATCAGCGTCGCGAACGGCACGCCGAGCGCGGTCGCCACCTTCCAGAGCAGGTTGATGGTCGGCGCGCTCTTGCCGGTCTCGATCTGCGAGAGCATGGCGCGGCTGACGCCCGACAGCTTGGCCAGACGCTCCAGCGAATGACCACGCCGGGTGCGGAGACGGCGCAGATTGCGACCGACCAGGGCCGCGAGCTCGCCGGAAGTATCGGCGACCACTTCGTCGGCGGCATCATCGATCATGGCGGGCGCCCACTGGGCCATCCTCACTCCCCGTTCAGGCGGTTGCCACGGGAGACATCATCGGCACGGGCACCAGAACCCAGACCGGCATCCAGGCGACCGGCATCGATGCCATCGCGTAGGGCATCTGCGGAGCCTTCGGCTCCGGCAATCTTGCCTTCCGGTAGGATGCGAGGTCAATGATCTGGGCCGTCTGACTTTGCACGTCGGTTGCCTCCAAAACGGGCTGACATCATCCGTTATATCAGAAGTGCCGCCGTTATTTCGACCGACCCGACCCCAAATCGCGCTCAAAAAATAATGATTTCCGCCATTCCGCCTCCGCTTAGGGCGTAGGTTCGCAGGAAGCGGAGATGGATAAAAAAGCGTTTCGCGGATTTGCCGCTGTCGAGGCCGAGACGTCCCTCCGCTTTCTTCTTGCACATCGCTAACGCGCGCGACGGAAACGGAACAACCACAACACGACAAACAAAATAGAGAAAATCGCTATTCGGTTTTTTCTTCTGTTCCCGGCCCGGCTTCGAGCAAGGAAAGTCCTCGCGACGGCCCAATCCGGATACGCGCGGCCTCGTTTTCCAGCCTTCGCTCGTGCTGCAATGACGGCATGAAACACGTGAACCGCCAGAGCCATCGGCGGCACCCGCCGCATGCCCGCCTTTCGCCGCCGACCCGTCCGCGCGCGGAGAGGCAGATTGCCGACCGCCTCCCCGGCCCCGTCTTTGAACCGGCGCGGGCGGACGCCCTCATTTTCCCATCCTCGATCTAACGTCCCCATGGAGAAAACCATGTCCCTTGCCGCAGCCTATCCCCACCCGGCAGGCACCGACGCCTTTCCGCTTCCCGTCGAAAGCGCGGCATTCAAGAACTCCATGCGATTTCTGGCCGGCGCGGTGAGCGTGATCACCGTCGGCCAGGGACAGGACCTGACCGGCTTCACCGCGACATCGGTTTCCTCGCTGTCGGCCGATCAGCCCACGATCATCGTGTCGCTGAACCGCGGCTCCTCCTCCTGGCCCGCCATCCAGCGCTACCAGAGCTTCTGCGTGAACGTGCTGACGGACGAGCAGCAGCATGTAGCGGACAATTTCGCCGGCCGGGGCGGCGTCAAGGGACCCGACCGCTACGAGGGCGCTTCCTGGCAGAAGCTCGTCACCGGCAGCCTCGGCCTCGTCGATGCGCTGACCGTGCTCGATTGCGAGCTGGAAGAGGCGATCGAGCGCCATTCGCATTCGATCCTGATCGGCTCGGTCCGCGCCATCACCACGCGGGCGGAAGCCCAGCCCCTGCTCTACTGGCACGGCGGCTATCGCCAATTGTCCAACCAGACGGCGCCGACGATCCGCTGACGCAGATCGTCTCGTGACGCTCTAGAAGTCGACAAAAGCCCGGATCGCCGCTGTCTCAATCGGCGATCTGGGAAGCGATGCGGTCGGCGACCAGCTCGGCATGACGGGTCACCTCCAGCAATCCCATCAGCTCGCCGAAGGTTCCCCGCGCGAGCGGCCCGGCAACATAGAGGCCGGAGACCGGATGGCCTGAAGCATCGAGGGCGACGGCGCCGGTGTCGACCGAGAGCCCCAGGCCCAGCGCGTCGAGCGTGACCAGCCCATCCGCCTTGAGGGAAGCGAGGGCCGGATTGTCGTCGACGACTGCCGAATGGGCCGGTCCCGTCGCGACAACGACCGCGTCGAAGCGCTCCTGCACGACCGTGTCCTTCGAGCGCGGACGGATGCCGACGACGAAGGACGACGCCTCGCTGTTGGCCGACACCAGCGATCCCGCGCGGATCTGCAGCCTGCCCTCGGCGATCCGCCTTTGCAGCACGGCCTCGACCTGCGGCGCGATGCGGAAGCGGTGAATGTCCCAGATCACCCGGAGATGACGAACCAGGCGACGACGCTCCTCCGGCGGCAGCGCGGCCCAGATCGCGCCGCCCTGATCGCGCAGCGCGTCGAAGACCGAATGCCAGCTCTCGCCGGCGGCCTGGCCCGCATCGAGCTCGGCCCGGATATTCCCGAGTAGTTGCCGGACAGTGGAGGCCGGGGCCGTGGTGAAATCGCCGCGCGGCTCCCAGGCGGAAGCGGCGTGCCCCTTCGAGCGCAGGCCGTGGCGCGAGAGCGCCGTGATCGGCCCGGTGTGCCCGCGCGCGTCGAGCGCCGCGATGATATCCGCCGAAGTGAGGCCATTGCCGACGATCAGGACGCGGTCCCGCGGGCCGATGCCCTCGATCGCATCCGGGGCGTAGGCGTTGGCGACAAAGCCCTGGCGATCGGCCAAAGGCTCGAGCACCGCCGGCACGGACGGCGCGGGATGCGTCGCGGCCAGGACGACGAAATCGGCCTCGAGCGCCTTGCCATCCTCCAGGCCGACCCGGAAGCGATCCTTCTGCCGCTCGACGGCGACCGCGCGGGTCTGGCTGTGATGGATCAGCCCCTCGCCGAGCAGCGGCAGCAGCGTCGCGTCGACATAGAGACCAAACAGGCGGCGCTGCGCGAAGACATGCCCTTCCGGCGTCTCGGCATCGCGGTCGGCCGCGCCGGTCCGCTGCAGCCATTCCGTGAAGTGGCTGGGCTGCTCGGAGATCAGGCTCATCCGCGCCGCCGGCACGTTGATCCGGTGCGCCGCCTCGGCGGAGGAATAGGCGAGGCCCGCGCCCAGCAACGGACGCGGCTCGACGACCGTGATCAGGCCGAGCCGGGGCAGGCGGCGAGCCGCGAGGTGATACGCCACCGCAGCGCCGGTGAAGCCACCGCCGACGACAACGACCGACGGCCGTCTTCTGCGACGGGTCATGAACAGGCGCTCATTTGCCCGAGGGGCGATGGTCGCCGGCGATCGTTTCCCCGAACGGGCCGGTGTTGACCGCCTTGTTGCGCGAGGGGATAGGATGGTCGAGCGGCAGATTGGGCAGGACCAGCTCGCCGAAGCGATAGGCTTCCTCCAGATGCGGATAGCCCGACAGGATGAAGGTATCGATGCCGAGGCGCCGATATTCGTCGATCCGTTCCGCCACGGTGTCGGGATCGCCGACCAGCGCCGTGCCGGCGCCGCCGCGCACGAGGCCGACGCCGGCCCAGAGATTGGGCGACACTTCCAGCTTGTCGCGCCGGCCGCCATGCAGCCGGCTCATCCGGGCCTGCCCTTCCGAATCCATGCGCGCGAACACCTTCTGCGCCGCGGCGATCGTATCGTCGTCGAGACGGCTGATCAGCTCGTCGGCCGCCGCCCACGCCTTCTCGGTGGTTTCGCGGACGATGACGTGCAGGCGGATGCCGAAGCTGACGTCGCGCCCCTTGGCGTCGGCGAGACGGCGCACCGTGTCGAGCTTCTCGGCCACCTGCGCCGGCGGCTCGCCCCAGGTCAGGTACTTGTCGATCTGCTCGGCGGCGACATCGTTCGCCTCCGGCGAGGAACCGCCGAAATAGAGCGGCGGATACGGCGTCTGCACCGGCGGGAAGAGCAGGCGCCCGTCTTCGATCTGGAAATGTTCGCCGTGATGCTCGACCGTCTCGCCGCGCAGCACCGCCTTGTAGATATCGAGGAACTCGCGCGTCACGGCATAGCGCTCGGCGTGGCTCAGGAAGACGCCGTCGCCCTTGTTCTCCTGCGGATCGCCGCCCGTCACGACATTGATGAGCAGCCGGCCGCCGGAAATCCGGTCAAGCGTCGCGGTCATGCGCGCCGCGAGCGTCGGGGACTGCAGGCCCGGCCGCACCGCGACGAGGAAGCGCAAACGGCGCGTCGACGGAACCAGCGCCGAGGCGATGACCCAGCTGTCCTCGCAGGCCCGCCCCGTCGGCAGCAGCACGCCGTAATAGCCGAGCCCGTCCGCCGCCTGGGCGATCTGGGTGAGATAGGGGAGATCGACCGCCCTGCCCCCGACCGACGTGCCGAGATAGCGGCTGTCGCCATGAGTGGGAATGAACCAGAGAACCTTGATGCGCTCGGGAACGCTCGCGCTCATGTATATCTCCAATAGAAAAGGGAATTACCTGACATTTCCGCAATCAAGGAAAGGCACAGTAACGTATTGGCGAATAAACATAAACAAAAGGAAACAATTATCAAATATGGGTCGAAGATAGAAATTCGATGGCTTCACGCAAACGGTTCACCCGGTGAGATTTGGCTAAGTGCGCGCCGGCCCGGCCAGGCGCTCCGTCCTCCCTCAGTCAGGATCCGCCATGCCGCTCTCCCCCGCATCCGCGAGCTCATCCACGCCCGTCGCGAAACGGATCGAAAGCGATCAGGAAGCGCTCGACGTCGCCCGCGCCCTCGCCGCCGAATTCGCGCGTGGCGCGTCGCAGCGCGACCGCGACCGGCAATTGCCCTGGGCCGAGCTCGAGACGCTCGCCGCTTCCGGCCTGCTCGCCATCACCGTGCCGCGCGCCTATGGCGGCATCGACGTCTCGGCGGCGACGCTGGGCGAAGTCTCGGCGATCCTCGCCGAGGCGGACGGCTCGATCGGCCAGATCCCGCAGAACCATTTCTATATTCTGGAGGCGCTCCGGGTCGACGGCACCGAGGAGCAGAAGCGCTTCTTCTTCGAACGCGCGCTGGCCGGCGACCAGTTCGGCAACGCGCTGTCGGAAATCGGCACCAAGACGGTGGCGCAGCACAACACCACGATCGTGCCGGACGGCGACGGATACCGCATCAACGGACGCAAGTTCTATTCGACCGGCGTGCTGTTCGCCGACTGGGTCGTGGTCTTCGCCAATGATCCGGAGGGCCGCACGACCATGTCCTTCCTGCCGCATGACGCCGAGGGGCTGACGCTGGTCGACGACTGGAGCGGGTTCGGCCAGCGGACGACCGGCAGCGGCACGACGATCATCGAGAACGTCCGCGTCGAGAAGGACAGCGTCGTCGAGCACCACAAGGGCTTCGCGCGCCCGACGACGATCGGCTCGCTCGGGCAGATCATCCATGCCGGCATCGATCTCGGCATCGCCCGCGCCGCCTTCGCGGAAACGCTTGATTTCGTGCGCAACCGGGCCCGTCCCTGGATGGATGCCGGCGTCGATCGCGCCTCGGACGATCCGCTGACGATCTCGATCATCGGCAATCTGGCGATCCGCCTCGACGCCGCCACCGCGCTGCTGGCCGACGCCGGCCGGCGGGTCGACATCGCCCGCGCCTCGCTCGCCGAACCGGACGTCATCGCCGCGACGGTCGCCGCCGCCGGCGCCAAGGTGCTGACCACCGAGGTAGCGCTCGCCGCCGCCAACACGCTGTTCGAGCTTTCCGGCACCCGCTCGACGCTGATCGAGGAAAACCTCGACCGTCACTGGCGCAATGCCCGCACCCACACGCTGCACGATCCCGTGCGCTGGAAGTACCACGTCGTCGGCAACTGGGTGCTCAACCAGGTCGCGCCGCCGCGCAACGGCGCGCTCTGAGAGGCGCCGAACCATCGACCGACCTCGCCGGCGCCAGCTGGGCGCTCGGCATTCGCCGGCGGGACCGCCGAACCGGACGACCGCTCGACGAATTTTCCCCTCCTGCACGCGCAGATAGAACGCCCTGCCTTCAAAACCCGACTTGTTCGATAGACTTTACGAAGGCCGGGCGGCCTGTCGAGCCTCCCGGTCCCGGGGGGCCGGTGTTGAGTGCGACACCATCCGTTTTCAGGAATTCTTATGACCAAATTCCATTTTGCTTCCGCGCTCGTCAGGCAGCTCGCGGGCGGCCTGGTTGGCGGTATTTCCCTCCTGGCGCTGGCGGCGGGGGCCGCCAGCGCTCAGGATCTCAGCCTGGCCGGCAAGACGATCGGCGTTGCCGTGGTCGGAACCCAGCATTTCTGGGATCGCGAGGCTTTCAAGGGCGCGACCGAGACGATCGAGAAGCTGGGCGGCACCGTGGTGCCGACCGATGGCGGACGCGACAACCAGGTGCACGCCAACAACCACGACGTCTTCATCACCCGCAAGGTCGACGCGGTCGTGACGATCCTTGGCGATGCTTCGGTCGACCCGAAGCTGAAGGCGCTGAAGGAAGCCGGCATCCCCGTCTTTACCGTCGATCACCTTTCGCCGGAGGCCGTCAACAATACGGCGTCCGACAATTACTATACCGGCTCGCAGATCGGCATCCTTCTCGCCAAGGCCATCGGCGGCAAGGGCAAGGTCGCGGTGTTCAACGCCTTCTCCGGCTCGCTGCAGTTCTGCGGCGTCCGCTACGACCTCTGGAAATACGTGCTCGAGGATTTCCCGGAGATCGAGATCCTCAAGCCGGAGCTCGCCGAAGTCTTCGCCAACTCGCCCGAGGACGCGCGCAAGCAGACACTGGCGCTGCTGGAACAGCATCCGAAGGGCACGCTCGACGCGATCCACGTTGCCTGCTGGGATCAGCCGGCCATCGGCGTCGTCCAGGCGATCGAGGAAGCGGGCCGCGCCGGCGACGTCGTCGTGACGGCTGTCGATGCCGGACCGGAGACGCTCGAGATCATCGCCGAGAAGGACAGCCCCTTCGTCGCCAACATCGCGCAGCGGCCGTACCTGATCGGCTCCACGGCGGCCGAGAACGTCGCGCGCCACTTTGCCGGCGAAAAGCTGCTGTCGCAGACCTTCGTGCCGGTCATCCCGGTCGACGGCCCGGAAGACGCCAAGCGCGTCTACAAGCAGCTCGGCTACGGCACGATCGAATAGGGCCTACCGCCCAATGGAAGCCCCCGCGATGGATCGCCTTCGCGGGGGCTTCGGCTTTTTGAGACGGATCTGCCGATGACCATGCCTTCCGGCGCCGCGCCGCCCGGCCTGACGCTCGCCATGACAGGGATCGTCAAGACTTTTCCGGGCATCCGGGCGCTCGACGGCGCCGATCTCGAAATCCGCGCCGGCGAGATCCACGGCCTGGTCGGCGAGAATGGCGCGGGGAAGTCGACGATCATCAAGATCCTCGGCGGCGTCTACGCGCGCGACGGCGGCGACATTCTTGCGGACCGCAACAAGTTCGCCGATGGGGCCGCCGCCGACATGCAGGCGATCGGCGTCCGCATCATCCATCAGGAACTGAACCTGGTCGATCATTTCACCGTCGCCGAAAGCGTCTTCCTTGGCCAGGAGCGAACCGGCCGTTTCGGTGGCCTCGCCAAGCGGCGGATGCGCCGCGAGGCCGAGCGCTTCCTGCGCGACACGCTGGATTGCCCGCTCGACGGCGACGCGCTGATCCGCGACCTCGGCATCGCCGAGCGCAAGCTGGTGCAGATCGCCGCCGCGCTGATCGATGGCCGCGCCCGCCTCGTCGTGTTCGACGAACCGACGGCGCCGCTCGCCGCGGCCGAGACCGGGCGCCTCTTCACCGCCATCCGCAATCTGAAGGCGCGCGGCGTCTCCATCCTCTATGTGTCGCATTATCTCGGCGAGATCGCCGACATCTGCGACCGCGTCACGGTGTTTCGCAATGGCCGCCATGTCGCGACGCTCGATGCGCCCGATCCGTCACGGACGGACGAGATCATCACGCTAATGATCGGCCGCCAGCTCGACGACCTCTATCCAGCCGCATCGGCACGCCCGGCAGGTCCGGAGCCCGACGAGGCGATCGCGGTCGAGGGGCTGGGCGACGGCCGCAGCTTCGCCGATGTCAGCTTCCGCCTCGCGAAGGGCGAGATCTTCGGCATCGCCGGGCTGATCGGCTCAGGTCGGGACGAGCTGGTCGACGTCCTCTATGGCCTTCGCCCGCCATCGGCCGGCCGGGTCACCCGCTCCGGCGCGCCGATCCGCCTCGATCCGGCGCGGGCCGTTGAATCCGGCCTCGTCCTCGTCCCGCGCGATCGCCGCCGCGATGGGCTCGTGCTCGATCTCGCCGTCGCCGGCAACATCAACTTGGCCTCGCTCGGCGAAGTCTCCTCGGCCGGATTTCGCCGCGAGAGCCGGGCCAACGCACGGGCCGTCCGGCTTGCCGAACTGCTGGACATTCGCCCCCGCGCCGTGGGCACGCGAGTGAGCCTGCTCAGCGGTGGCAACCAGCAGAAGGTCGTGCTCGGCCGCTGGCTGGCGGCGGAGGCGCAGATCTTCCTGCTCGACGAGCCGACCGTCGGCGTCGACATCGGCGCCCGCGCCGAGATCTACCGGCTGGTGCGCGACCTCGCCAACGGTGGCGCGACGATCCTCGTCTCGTCCGGCGACGCCGGCGAACTGATCGGCCTCTGCGACCGCATCGGCGTTCTCGTGCGGGGCCGACTGGTCGAGATCGTCCGGCGCGGCGACATCAGCGTCGACGGCCTGATCGCGCTCACAACCGGCGCAACCGGCCCGGAGGTCCTGCCATGAGCCTCGCGCTCGCCGAACCCAGCGGGCGGGTATGGATCCCCCGCATCGTCTCGCATGCGGCGCTGATCGTTCTGGCGCTCCTGCTTGCCTATCTCGCGCTCCGGGCGCCGAATTTCCTCGACGCGCAGAACCTCTCCGCCATCCTGCGCCAGTCGGCGCCGCTGGCGATCCTCGCCTGCGGGCTTTCCGTCGTCGTCATCGGCGGTGGCGACGATGTCGTCTCGGGCGGCATCGACCTGTCGCTGCCCGCCGCCGCCGTGCTCGGCGCCGGCATCGTCAGCTACCAGCTCTCCGTCGCCGGCAGCGGGCTCGGGGCGGCGCTGGCCTTGGCGCTGCCGGCCGTTCTCGCGGTCGGCGCCGTCAATGCGCTGCTCGTCGTCGGCATCGGCCTGACGCCGCTGCTCGCGACGCTCGCCACCTCGGTCGCCGTCTCCGGCCTCACCCGGCTCGTGACGTCGAACCGCCGCATCAACGTCTCGAATGCCGGGATCGACTGGATCCGCGACGGCAGCGTCGCCGGCATCCCGGCCTCGATGGCGCTGGCGCTGATCGTCTTCGCCGCGCTCGCCTTCCTCGTCCATCGCACCCGCTGGGGCGCGCATCTGCAGGCGGTCGGCGCCAGCCGCGCCGTCGCGACGCTGACCGGCCTGCCGACGCGGGGGCCGGTCGCCCTCTCCTATCTGCTCGCCGCCGGCGCCGCGGCGATCGCCGCCATCGCCATTCTCGCGCGGGGATCGGGCAGTTCGCCCGGCTCGGAGGAGCCGCTGCTGCTCGAAATGGTGCTGGCGACCTTTCTCGGCGGCGCCTTCTCGCGGCGCAGGACGGTCACGGTGTGGGGCGCGCTGCTCGGCGCCGTCCTCGTCACCGCGCTCTCGACCGGGTTCGCGCTGCTGCAGGTCAACATCTTCTGGGTCAGCGGCATCAAGGGCTGCCTGATCCTGCTCGTGCTGGTCGCCGCGGCGCTGGACGAAAGGCTGCGTCGATGAAAGCCCGCCTCGCCGAGACCGTGCTCCGCCACAGCCTGATTGTCATCCTCGTCGGCCTGGTCGTTTTCTTCGCGGTGAAGGCGCCGGCCTTCCCGACGCCGTCCAACCTTCTGACCATCGTCGAGAGCAGCGCCATCCTCCTGATCGTGGCGCTTGCCATGACGCTGATCATAGCCTCGGGCGGGATCGACCTCTCCGTCGGCGTCGCCGTCGATTTCGGCGCCGCGTTCGCCCTGATCGCGCTCAAGGATTATGGCGCTCCCTGGTATGTCGCGATCCTCGCCGCGCTGGCGGGTGCGGCGCTGGTCGGCGCGTTCAACGCCCTCCTGATCGTCGGGCTCGGCATCAAGCCGTTTCTGGCGACTCTCGGCACCTTCTTCATCGGCAGCTCGATCCAGCGCATCTATACCGATGGCGGTGGCCCCATCGCCTTCCGCCGCATGGAGCCGGCGTTCCGCGATCTGGCGACGGGCGATGTCGCCGGCATTCCGACGGAGATCGTCATCGCCGGCCTTGTGCTGGTCGCCTATTATCTGCTGCTGGAGCGGACGATCTTCGGTGAGCGTGTCCATGCGATCGGGCTGCAGCCCCGCGCGGCGCGGGTCGCCGGCATTCGCGTCGGACGGCATGTGGCTGTTGTCTTCATCATCGCGGCGGCGAGCTCAGCGCTCGGCGGCGTCATCCTGGCGGCGACGCTCCGCCAGTTCACGCCGCTCGCCGGCCAGTCCTATCTGCTCGACGCCATTGCCGCGACCTTCATAGGCGCCTCGATCCACCCGCGCCTGCGCCCGAACGTGCCGGGAACGCTTATCGGCGTGCTGTTCCTCGGCGTCGTCGCCAACGGGCTCAATCTGCTCGGGCTCGACTTCAATCTGAAATCCGCCCTGTCCGGCCTGATCCTGGTCGGCGCGCTGGCCCTGGCCGGACTGCGCCGCCGCCCGGCCTGACGGAAGAACCAGCCGCCGGCATGCACCGGCGGCTGCGAGACCTGCCGGATCAGGCGACCTTGCCGATCCGCCACTGGGCCGGATGCGGCGCGCCGTTGACGGCGAAGTCACCGATGATGCGGTCCTTGTAGATGCGCGGATTGTGCGACGACAGCGTGCGCGCATTGCGCCAGAACCGGTCGAGCGCCACGCCCTTGCGCGTCGCCGAAGCGCCCAGCGCATCGAACACGGACGCAGTCGCGTCGAGAACCAGGCTCGACACGATGACCTGCGCCTGTGCGACCTCGATGTCGGCGATCGCGGCGGCGGCCGCCTCGCCGTCCGCGTTGCCGGCAAGCCTCTGCTCGAAGGCGCGCTGCAGCGCCTCCGCCGCCTTCAGCACGATCGCCCCGGCCGCATAGGCGGAGGCGCGGACGCGGCCGACCACCTGCAGGACCTGCGGATCCTCGCTCGAACGCGGGCCGGCGCCATTGCTGTAGTGGCGCGTGCGGGCGGCGACGGACGTCGCGAGCTCGGTCGCCGCCGCGCGGCCGATGCCGGCCAGCGTCGCCAGATGCACCAGCTGGAAGAAGGCCTGGCCGTATTGGATGCGACCGTCATTCTCGACCAGCTGCGCCGGCTCGACCGCGACGTCGGTGAAGACGGTCGTGCCGCTCGCCGTGCCGATCTGGCCGAAGCCGTCCCAGTCGTCGAAGATCTCGACGCCGGGCGCGTCGGTGCGCACGAGGATGCCGATCGGCGCGTCGTCCTCGCCCGTCGCGGTGACGTCGATCCATTCCGCGAACAGCGAACCGGTGGTGTAGTATTTGGTCCCGTTCAGTTTCCAGCGCTCGCCGTCCCGGGCCAGCCGCGTCGAGAATGTCAGCTGCTTGGCGTCGCCTACCTCGGTCCAGGCATTGCCGACCGTGTCGCCGGCCGCGAGCCGCTCGAACCAGTTCGTCTGCCAGGCGCGCGACTGCGTGCTGACGATCTCCTCGGCAAAGCCGAAATGCGCGCGAAGCGCCTGCGTCGCGTTCGAATCCGCCGCCGACAGCTCGATCAGCAGCGCGAAAAGCTCCGGAAGCGACGCACCGAAACCGCCCTGTTCGCGCGGGACCCGCAGGGCGCCGAAGCGCGCGACCTTCAGCAGCGCGAGTTCCTCATAGGGCAGGCGACGGGAAACCTCGCGCTCGACGGCTCCCGCCGCGATCTTCTGGAACACCGGCCGGAAGGTCTCGGCCAGCGCCTCGTAGGAAGCGCTCGGGCCCGCGCCCCAGGCCGCGTCGATCTGCGTCATCTCTCGTGATCCTCGCCTGACAGAAGAGGGTGATGCTTCCGCCGTGAGCGACATGGCCGCCGCCGGCGCGATGGAGCGGTCCCGGATGAGCCAAGACCTCGCCAAGGGAAGCCTGTTTCCAGCGATATCCGATCGGTCGGAGCGCTTACAGAAACCGCATCATGCGCGGAACGGCGCGACGGGAAAATTATGCCCGTCGCCTCGCGGAGCCGGCGATTGCCATGAAAAACGGGCGCCACCCCGCCGGAGCGGCGCGCATCCGGGGTCGAGGCTGGGGAAATGTCTCTTTTCGCGCTTCACGCGGTTGTTCGCTTCCAGAAGCGTGGCGATCCGGGGCTGCCTCTTGCGTAACAGCCGGGCTACACACATAAATCGCGCTGAGCCACACTCTGCAGCCGCTTCCAAACAGCTTCCAATGCTATACGGTTATCGCAGTCCACCGTGCCCATGCCACCGCAAGAGGCCTTCCGAGTGTCCATGGCACCAGCGCTGATGCTCAAGATCCTCATTGTCGACGACAGCTCGACCAATCAGCGCATCTATTCGAAGCTGGCCCGACAGCTTGAATCCGACATCGATATCCGCACTTTCGGCAATCCCCGCAAAGCCCTCGAATGGCTTGCCGAGAACACCGTCGACCTGATCATCACCGACTACAAGATGCCGACGATGACGGGGGCGGACCTGACCGCGGCCATCCGGGCCGACGTCCGTAACTGGGACGTCCCGATCATCGTCATCACGGCCTATAGCGACCAGCAGTTCCGCGTCACGGCGCTGGAGGCGGGCGCGACCGATTTCCTGCTGAGCCCGGTCGACCATGTCGAGTTCCTCGCCCGCGCCAAGAACCTCCTGAAGCTCCGGACGCAGCAGCTCGTCATCGCCAAGCGGGCGGACCTGCTGGAGATGAGCCTGAACGCCAAGGAGCAATTGCTGCGGGAAAGCCGCGAGGCGCTGGCGCAGGTGATCGACACCGTGCCCGCCATGATCAACGCCACCGACCGCGACGGGCGCTGCGTCTTCGTCAACGCGCATCAGGCCGCCTTCTTCGGCAAGACGCCGGCGGATCTGGTGGGAGAGCCGATCGAGACGCTGCTCGGCGAGGAGCGCGCCCATATCAGCCGCCGGCTCGACCAGCTCGTGCTGAAGACCGGCCGCCCGATCTCGGCCCGCCAGGAAGAGGTGGTGGCGCCGAATGGCGAGCCGCGCATCTACCTGACCAGCAAGGCGCCGCTCTATGACGGCACCGGAACGATCGCCAGCGTCCTTTCGACCTCGATCGACATCACCGAGCAGCGCCATGCCGAGCGGCGCCTGCTCCACATTGCCAACCATGATTCCCTTACGGGCCTGCCGAACCGGCTGATGCTGCGCGACCATCTCCGGCGCGAACTGGCGCGCGGCCGACGCGGCGACCAGCATTTCGCTCTGCATTTCATCGACCTCGACCGCTTCAAGGCCGTCAACGACGCGCATGGCCACCACCGCGGCGACGAGCTGCTGCAGCGCGTCGCCGATGCGCTGAAGGGGCTGGTCGGCGACCGCCATACCGTCGCCCGCCTCGGCGGCGACGAATTCGCCATCCTGCAATCCGACATCGACGGGCCGGATGACGCCAGCCGCATGGCCCAGTCGATCCTCGACCTGCTCAACAGCGAGGAAGACAGCCCGCTCGCGCTCAATATCGGCGCCAGCATCGGCGTCACGCTCGCGCCGCAGGACGGAACCGACCCGGACGAGCTGCTGAAGAATTCCGACCAGGCGATGTATCTGGCCAAGTCGCTGGGCGGCGGCATCTGGCGCTTCTTCGCGGCCGACATGCGCCCGCGCGCCAGCCAGACGGCGCATCTCGAGAGCGAGCTGCGCGGCGCCCTTTCGCGGCGTGAACTGGTGCTGCACTACCAGCCGCAGATCGATCTCCGCAGCCGGAAGGTGGTCGGCGCCGAGGCGCTGCTGCGCTGGCAGCATCCGCAGCGCGGCCTGCTGGCCCCCGGCTCGTTCCTGGCGCTTGCCGAGGAGACGGGCCTGATCCTGCCGATCAACGAGTGGGTGCTGAACGAGGCTTGTCGCCAGGGCGCCGCCTGGGAAGGCGCCGGGCTCGGCGACCTGCGCGTCGCCGTCAACATGTCGCCGATCCAGTTCAAGCGGCAGGGCGTGGAGAATTTGGTCAAGGACGCGCTGCGGTCGAGCGGCATGCGGCCGACATCGCTGGAGCTGGAGCTGACCGAAGGCATCCTGCTCGGCAATGACGAGCAGATCGTCAAGCAGATGCATGTCTTGCGCTCGCTCGGCGTGACGCTGTCGGTCGACGATTTCGGCACCGGCTATTCCTCGCTCAGCTATCTCCGCAGCTTCCCGCTGCACCGGCTGAAGATCGACCGCTCCTTCGTGCAGGACCTCGGCAACGATCCGAGCGCGCTTGCCATCGTGCGCACCATCATCGACCTCGGCCATATTCTGCATCTGCAGGTGCTTGCCGAGGGCGTCGAGTCGGAACCACAGCTTTCGCTTCTGCGTTCGGAAAGCTGTGACGAGGTGCAGGGCTACTTCTTCAGCCGGCCGCTGCCGGCGGAGGCCTTCGCCGACTGGATCGCGCAATACGGCGAAGGGACTTCCGGCCCCGTGCAGGGTTCGACGGAGACCGAACATGCGAGCGCCAGCTAGGGTGCTCCAGACGCTGGCCGCACCGTTCCGCTGGATGGCCGCACGACTGCGGGACCGGCCCGACAGCGAGCACGAGATGAGCTACAACCGGCTCGTCTTCGCGATCATCATCGTCATCGTGCTGCTCGTGAACCGGGGCGGCAACGAGATCGGCCAGGCGCTCGACGTCATGGCGCTCTACATCACCCTGGCGCTCGGGGTGCTCGGCCATATCCTGCTCTATCCCGGCATCTCGCGCGGCCGGCGCCTCTTCGCGCTGCTGATGGATTGCGGCTTCCTCTCCTGGCAGATGCACCTCGGCGGCGGCGTCGCGGCGCTGTTCTTTCCGATCTATCTCTGGGTCATCTTCGGCAACGGCTTCCGCTTCGGCCTGACCTCGCTCGCGATCGCCATTCCCGTCGCGACGATTTCGTTCGGCATCGTCGTGATGACGACGCCGTTCTGGTACGAGCGCTGGTATCTCTCGGCGGGATTGCTGGGCGGGCTCGTCATCCTGCCCGCCTATGCCGGCACGCTGATCCGCAAGCTTTCGCTCGCGACCCAGGCGGCCGAGGAGGCCAGCCAGGCGAAGAGCCTGTTCCTCGCCAGCGTCAGCCATGAGCTGCGCACGCCGCTGACCGCCATCGTCGGCATGACGGGGTTGCTGCGCAACACGCCGCTCGTCCCCGAACAGCGCGACATGGTCGAGACGGTGGATGTCGCGACCCGTTCGCTGCAATCGCTGATCAACAGCCTGCTCGATCTCTCGCGCATCGAGGCCGGGCGGATGCCGGTGTCGAACGAGGCGATCGACCTCGCGGCGCTGCTTCTCGACGCGCGCCGGCTCGTCGAGAGCCAGGTGCGCGAGCGCGGGCTGAGCTTCGCCATCCACGTCACGCCCCGCACGCCGCTGCTCTTGCACGGCAGTCGGCAGCACCTGCATGAGATCCTGGTCAACCTCGTCGGCAACGCCGTGAAGTTCACCCGCGAGGGCGGCGTGACGATCGCGGTCGACGGCCAGACCGAGGAAGACGGCAGCCTTCGCCTGATGATGGAGATCAGCGATACCGGCATCGGCATCGCGCCGAAGGACCAGGAACGCATCTTCGAGGACTTCACGCAGGCCAACGCCAGCATCATGAACCGCTTCGGCGGCACCGGCCTCGGCCTCGCCATCGCGCGGCGGCTGGTGGAACTGCTCGGCGGTTCGATCTCGGTCGAAAGCGCGCTCGGCGAAGGCAGTACCTTCCGCTTCAACATCCTTGTCCAGACGCTGCCGGACGAGGCGCTGATGGAGGAGCCCTGGCGCGAGCGCGGCGTCGTAGTGGTCTGCCGCGATATCGCGCCGCTCGCGGCGCTGACGGAGACGCTCGCAGCCCTCGGCGTGAAGCCGAAGATCGCCGATCCGCGGCTCGGACCGATGCGCATGTTCCCGCCCGAGGCGGCCGGCGCCATCCGCCTGCTCTTCGAGCCGGACACCCAGAATCTGGCGCTGCCGTCCGGCGGCACGGGGGGCTCGACGCCGAAGGTCGTGCTGATCCAGCCGCAGGCCTTCCCGTCGCTGCCCGGCCTGTCCATCCGGCAGCGCTGCGTCAGCCTGCTGTCGGAGCGCCCGACGGCGACGGAGCTGCGCCGCGCGCTGACGATCGCCTGCCGGCTGGCGGCGCCGGTGCCGATGCTCGTTCCCCTGACGACGGCGGCGGTCCCGCGCCCGGTGCCGCAGGCCCGGCCCTGCCGCGTGCTGCTCGCCGACGACAACCGCATCAACCAGCGCGTCTTCTCCCGCATTCTGGAAGAGGCCGGACACGCCGTGCTCATCGCGGAGACCGGCGACCAGGCGCTCGACCTGCTGGAGGACAAGGCGGACCAGCTCGACATCGTGCTGATGGACTTCAACATGCCCGATACGGACGGGCTGGAGGCGACCAAGCTCTACCGCGTGATGGAGACCGGGGGACGGCATCTTCCGATCGTCGGCCTGACGGCCGATGCGACCGCGCTCAATGACAGCCGCTGGCGCGACGCGGGGATGGACGACTGCCTGATCAAGCCGGTGGAGCCCTCCGCGCTCATCGCCGCCATCGAGCGGATCACCCGCGGCGGGGCGGACGCACCTGTCCCGAAGGGGAGCCGGCCGACGCTCGTTCGCACCGAGATCCTGCCCAGCCTCGACGAGAAGGCGGTCGAGCGGCTGGAAAAGCTCGGCAGCACGGAGTTCGTGCTCGAACTGATGGACGATTATCTGGCCGACGCCGAGATCATGCTCGAACGACTGGTCAAGAGCGCCGCCAAGGGCGACCTGGAAGCGTTCCGCACCGATGACCATGCGCTGCAGAGCAGCTCGGCCAATATCGGCGCCGTGGCGCTCGGCCGCATCTGTTCTCCCTGGCGCGAGCTGCGCGGGGACGAGTTGCGGGCCGCCTCGGCGGAGTTCGCGCGTCAGGCCAGGGCGGAGCTCCGGCGGACGCAGAAGGCCATGCGCGCCTATTCGGCGCGCGAGGCGGGATTGGGCTGACAGCCAGCCGGGGCGTTGGCGATGCGCCGGTCGAGCGCATCGCCAATCGGTGTCATTCGGCGGCCACGAGGATCGGGGCCTCGGTCTGCAGGCTGGCAAGCCGGCGGTTCTGGGCCGAGCAGAGCCGGTCCATCTTGCGCAGATCGGCTTCGGTCAGGTTCAGCGCCGCCTCGGCCCAGATGTCGACGACATCGATGAGTTCCTCGAGCGTCACCGGGTTGACGCGCCGACGGGCCCGATACATGGCCTGGTGGGCGTTGTGCTTGCGGTTGTGCTT
This sequence comes from Kaistia sp. 32K, assembly GCF_016629525.1. Lineage (GTDB taxonomy): Bacteria > Pseudomonadota > Alphaproteobacteria > Rhizobiales > Kaistiaceae > Kaistia. Next base: position 860,779 of record NZ_AP024269.1, on the reverse strand, counting down.
GGCGATGTAGTCCATCGCGGCCCACTGGCCCTGCCCGTCTTCCGCCAGGACGTCGACAACGCCCATGTCGTAGAGCTCCTCGGCCGTGTGGATGCGGCCCGACAGGATCAGCGCCTCGGCCTTGTCACGGCTCATGCGCCGCGACAGGAAGCTGTACGCGCCCATGCCGGGGAACATGTTGAACAGGATTTCCGGCAGGCCCATCTTCGCGCTGCGCTCGGCCACGATCAGGTCGAACGACAGCGCATGCTCGAAGCCGCCGCCCAGCGCGTCGCCCTGGACCAGCGCCATCGTCACCACCGGCGCGTCGAAGGCGACGACGTTGCGGTGAATGGCCTCGACGGCGACATGGCCGTAGTGGCGCATCGCATCGAGGTCGCGGCTGCGGATGCGCTGGGCGAAATGCCCGAGATCGCCGCCGAGATTGTAGATGCCCGGCACGGCCGAGGCCATGACGAACCAGGAGAACGGCGCGGCGGCCTGGTTCGGCAGGTTGGCGAAGGCGCCGGTGATCGACTTCTGCATCCGGCTGATGTCGTCCATCAACTCATGCGTGTAGGAGGGCTTGCCGACCGGCTCCATGAAGCACCAGCAGGTGGCGTTCACCGTGTCGATATCGAGGTGGATGTTGTCGTAGCCATTGTCGCGGATCGCCCGCACGGCATCCGCCGTCGCGGAACCGGAAGCCACGGTGTTCAGGGCAATGGGATCGTTGTTGTTCATTCGCAGGGCAGTCATCTTCTCTTCTCCATCTGTTGGTTAGGCCGCAAGCGCGTCACGCGGGAGGATGCCGCAAGGACAGCCACCAGCATAATAAGCTCAACACCTATAACGGGAGCGAGAAGTTAACGGGTCAATCATGCGAATTCGTGCCGCGAGCCGCATTTGCGGGCGGATCAAAGGGGTCGCTCAGCAGGGACCCGGCGGCTTTCCAGGGGCGCGGCGCGCCTTCACGACGCGCCCCGGAGCGATCCGATCAGTCGTGCGCCAGCCAGTCCGGACCGACGCGCAGCTGGTTCCATTCGCTGGTGTCGCCGAAATATTCGGCCCCTTCGCGCAGGTTCTCGCGGATCACCTCTTCGTTGAGGTCGATGCCGAGACCCGGCGCGTCGGGAACCGTGACATAGCCGTCGGCCATGTAATCGGCGTCGAGGCCGGTCACGAGATGGCGGAAGAACGGCAGGTCGAGACCATGATGCTCGACAGCGACGAGGCTGGCTATCGACGCGCCGAGATGGACGTTCGCCATGAAGCCGACCGGCGAGCAGCAGGCATGCAGCGCGGTCGGGATGCCGAAGCGCTCGGCGTGATCGGCGATCCGCTTCGTCTCCATCAGGCCGCCTGACGAGAGCATGTCGGGATGGATGATGTCGAAGGCGCGCGTCTCGATCGCCTCGCGGAACCCTTCCCAGAGATAGAGGTCCTCGCCGGCCGCGACCGGCGTCAGCAGCGCATCGGCGACCTTCTTGTGGTTGGCGATGTCGGTCCAGGGCAGCGGATCCTCGATCCAGGCGAGGTTGTAGGGCTCGAGCGCCCGGCCGATGCGGATCGCCTCGTCGGCGGTGACGAAGCCCTCGCCGAAATGGTCGGTGCAGAGCGAAACCTCATCGCCGACCGCCTCGCGCACCGCCGCCGTGATCTCCGCCGCCAGCTCGACGCCGCGCTCGCTGATCCGCGCGCCCGCTCCCCGGCCCGGCGCGTACCACTGCTTGTACTGCGGATATTCGAACTTCGTCGCCGCGCCGACCAGCGCGCCCGGGGTCGCCTCGAAGAGCTCGCCCGGCAGGTCGAACTTGATGAAGGTCAGCCCCATGGCGAGACGCCGCTTCACCACCTCGACATAGCCCTCCGGCGTCATCTGGCGCGGCGCCGGCGTGTCGCCATAGAGGCGAACCTTGTCGCGATACTTGCCGCCGAGCAGCTGGTAGCAGGGAATTCCATAGACCTTGCCGACGAGGTCCATCAGCGCGATCTCGATGCCGCAGACGCCGCCGCCCTCGCGGCTGTCATTGCCGTAGCTCTTGATCGACTTGAACAGGTAGTCGACGTTGCAGGGGTTCTGACCGACCAGAAGATGCTTGAGCCGCAGCGCCGTGTCCGGATGCGCGGCGTCGCGAACCTCGCCGAGGCCATAGACGCCCTGGTTGGTGTCGATCTTCAGGATCGGGTAGTAGCCTTGGCCGACGATGGTCGCGACCCGGATGTCGGTGATCCGCAGATCGCTCGGACGCGAATCCATGCGCACGGCGTTTTCGAGGCTCTCCGCGAGCGGCGCGGCGGTGATCGTCATGGTCTTCCTCCCTGGTCTTCTTGTCAGCCGAGCCCGTTTGACCCGGCCGCCTGTCGATGCGCGGCGTGCCCCTCCCGCTCCGCGCCCCGTCGTCCGGATCGCGGTTGCCGCGGCTCCTGCCCGTGATGGTCAGGAAATCTTGTTATCCTCCGCGAGCGACCCGGAACGCGCTGCCCGAGGGGAGACCGGATCCAGGGTCATGATGCGGTGGATGGCGAGGTCGAAATGCAGCGCCATCAGCGCGCCCGCGCCCGGCTCGTCCTGTTCGTCGATCAGGGTCACCAGCTTGCGATGGTCGGCATAGTTCTTCTTCCAGTCCTCTTCGCTCGGATGCCGCAACAGGCCCTCGCGCATCGTGTCGCGCATGACCTCGCGGATGGAGGCGACGAGATGAAACATCATCTGGTTCTTCGAGGCGCGCGCGATGGCGAGATGGAGCTGCACGTCCATCTCGAGGAACGCGTCCGGGTCTGCGCCCAGATTGTCGCCCATGCTGCGCACGCTCGCCCACATGCTGGCGAGATCCTCGGGCGAACGCCGGCGCGCCGCCAGAATGGCGCCCTGCACTTCGATGCCCCGGCGCAGCTCCAGCAGGTCGATCACCGCCTCGCGCTCCGTCCGCGCGAAGCGGTCGAAGAAGTCGATCAGCACGCTGTTCGTCATCGGGCGCACGCGGGCGCGCTTGCCATTGGCGATCTCGATCAGGCCCTTGGCCTGAAGCGACTTCATCGCCTCACGGACGATCGACCGGCTGACCCCGAACTCGGCCGCGAGATCCATCGAGGACGGCAGGAACTCCCCCGAACCGAGCCGCTCGGAAACGATGAGGTCGCGGATATGCGCCTCGATCTGGTCCGCCAGCGTCACTCTCTGGGCGTGCAGGTTCGGGAAATCCATCGGTGCATGTTCTCCGCCGGCCTGGGCCGTTCCGCGCCTCGCGAACAGGCAATGGGTAGCTTCAAAATTCGGCCAAGGCAATGCTGTCCTACAGGTGGACAGCTATACAGGACGATGCTAGCGTCGCCTCAACAGAACAGACGCAGGTCACGAAAGACAGGTTCTTAGCCGGCTTTCGCAAGATCACGCGCATCGAGGAGACGAACCCGCTGACCCCTCCGGCCGCGCATCCCGAAAGGGAGGACGCAGCTTGCCCACTCTTCCCCGCAGAGACGTCGCGAAGGCCCCGGCCTGGCGCGATCCCCCGTCCGATCGGGCGAGAGAGAGGCAGGGTCATTCGGGAGCGTAACCGCCAGGGCGGCGAGGCGTCAGGCTTCGCCGTTCTCTACCCTTCGGCCCGCGCCGACAAAAACCAACACCGAGGAACCGCCCCATGCTCGAAATCGCTGAGATCATCCAGCCCACGCCCTCCCCCGTCTGGAGACTGGCGAAACAGGCCGGCGTCGACGTCGCCGTCGGCGGATTGCCGACCCCGGATCTGCTCGAACCCGGCGAGGCGCCGTGGGATCTCGGCCCGCTCACCCGCCTCAAGGCGCGCTACGAGCAGGCCGGTTTCCGGCTGGCGGTGATCGAGGCGCGGCCGCCGCTCAACAAGGCGAAGCGCGGCCTGCCCGGCCGCGACGAGGAAATCGCCACCGTCTGCACGCTGATCGAGAACATGGGCAAGCTCGGCGTGCCCGTCTGGTGCTACGAGTGGATGACCGACTTCAACTGGGTGCGCACCAATCTGTCGACGCCGTCGCGCGGCGGCTCGGTGGTGACCAGCTTCAACATCGACGACGTGCCGGAGGATCTGACCAGCAACCCGCCGATCGACGAAGAGGCGCTCTGGACCAACCTCGAATACTTCCTGAACAAGGTCCTGCCGGTCGCCGAGAAGGCGAACGTCAAGCTCTCGATGCATCCGGACGATCCGCCGCTCTCGCCGATCCGCGGCGTCGGCCGCATCATGCGCAGCATCGAGAACTACCAGCGCCTGCTCGACCTGTCCTCCAGCCCGATGAACACCATCACGCTCTGCCAGGGCAATTTCGCGCTGATGACCGATGATCTGCCGGCGGCGATCCGCAAGTTCGGCAAGAAGATCTCCTTCGTGCATTTCCGCGACGTGCGCGGAACGCCGCGCGCGTTCGAGGAGACCTGGCACGATGACGGCAAGACCGACATGCTGGCCTGCATGAAGGCCTATCGCGACATCGGCTACGAGGGCGTCCTGCGGCCGGACCACGTGCCGACGGTCGAGGGCGACAGCAACGAGGACGCCGGTTACTCGGCCTTCGGACGCCTCTACGCCATCGGCTACATCCGCGGCCTGCACCAGGCCGTCTACGCGGAATAGCCAGAGGCCCTTCCGCCGGGATTTCCAGCCCTCGACAAGCCCCGTCCGGCCGCCGCTCCAGAAGCACGGCCGGGCGGGGCAAAACATGTCCCACCCGCGTTTCCGCAACGATTTCCGGTTGTTGGCGCCTTGCGCCGGAGAGCCTTAGAAACTCTCTAAATCATTGGTGTTGCAACGCTTTTGATCCTCCCTTATCCGAACGTCCAGGTTGAACCCACTCGCCGTGTCGGAGGCGCGCGAGCTCCCACCCTCACCTGTGCAGCGCCTCATGACCGCGACGTTCACGACCGACAGCCCGGAAAACCCCGCTCCGATCCGCCTCCGCCACTGGCATCCGCCGATGGTGACGGCGCCGATCCCTCGCGGCGGAAGGCGCCTGCAACGGCCGGACCGGGTCGCCGCGTCGCTCGATCGCCTGCAGCGCCATGGCGGGTGGTAGGGCATGTCCTGGGACATTCAGAGCCTGTTCCGGCGCCACGCCAAGGAAATCACCCGCGCCCTGCGCCGGCGCGGCCTGAACGAGGAGACGGCGGCCGACATCACGCAGGACACGTTCCTGCGCGTGCTGGCCTCGCCGCCGCAGGAAGGCACGGCGAACCACAATCCGCGCGCCTATCTGCATCAGGTCTCGCGCAATCTCAGCATCAACTACATCCAGCGCAACCGCCGGTCCGAGATGATCGACGTCGCCGACGAGATGCTGCTGCAGATCGCCGATCCGACGCCGTCGCCCGAGGTGGTGCTCTATGACCGCCAGCGCCTGCGGCAGGTCGAGGCGGCGCTGGCGGAACTGCCCGAACGCACCCGGGTCGCCTTCGAGCGGCATCGCCTCGGCGGCCAGACCCTCGCCGCCATCGGCCAGGAACTCGGCCTGTCGACGACGAGGACCTGGGCGCTGATCCGCGAGGCCTATCGCCATATCGTGCTCCGGACCGGGAGCCTCTGAACGAATTCTCCGTCACGAGGCGAAAATTCCGCCGCGCCAGGGGTATTAGAGGACGAGCACGCAGGGGACCCGGCCATCGTGCGGGCCGGCCGGGAGGGGCAGCATGAGCGAAAGGACGCCGGACACCGATCGGTTGCTCGACGAGGCGATAGACCTGGTAATCCGCCTGCAGACCGCCGCCGACAATCCGGTGGCGATCGAGATGATCCGCGCCTGGCGGGCGCGCAGCCCCGAGCATGAGCGGATCTGGATCCAGGTCTCCGACGTGCACGGAATGAGCGGCAAGGTCCTGACCGACCGGCACGAGGCCGAGCGCCGGCGGCGCCAGGCGCCCTCGCGCCGCAACTTCATGCTGGGCGGCGCCGTAGGCCTCGGCGCGCTCGCCGCCGGGTCGCTCTTCGGCCCCGACGCGATCCTTCGCGCCCGCGCCGATCACATCACCGACAAGGGCGAGATCCGCCGCATCGATCTGCCCGATGGCAGCCTGACGACGCTCGGCCCCGACAGCGCCATCGCCATCGCCTTCAGCGACGCCCGGCGCGGCATCGTGCTGCTGAAAGGCATGTCGTTCTTCGACGTGACGGCGGACACCGGCCGTCCGTTCCAGGTCGAGGCAGGCGATCTCACCGCCACTGCGCGCGGCACCGCCTTCGACGTATCGAGCGACGCCGGCATCGTCAGCGTCTCGGTCGACGAGGGGCTCGTCGAGACCCAGGCCGGCGGACAGGCGGAGGCAACGCTCAGCCTCGATGCCGGTGACTGGATGAGCTTCGATCCCGCCCAGCAGGCGGTCGAGCGCGGACGTCGCGAACCCGGCCAGATTGGCTCCTGGCGGGACAAGCTCATCCTGGCGGACCGGGAGCCGCTGTCGGCGCTGGTCGCCCGGATCGGGCGCTGGGTGCCCGGACGGATCCTCATCGCCGATCCCTTCGTCGGGGCGCAGAGGGTGAGCGGCCTGTTCGATCTGAGCGATCCACACCGCGCGCTCGAGGCGGCGGTGCTGCCGGCCGGCGGCCGCGTCCGCCAGGCCTCGTCCTTCCTGACGGTGATCTCGCCGCTCTGAGACGAAGCGGCGGCGGTGCGGACGGGACCAGTCTAGAGACAGTCTAAATCATTGGCGTTGCGTGATCTTTTCGGCTGGACTATCTGACGGCTCAGGTTGCCCCCACTCGCCGTATCGACGATGCGCGAGCCTGCTCTTGCCCCGCGCCGCCTCCCGTCATGCCCACGATCCTGAACGACGCATTTCAACTGCATCGCCGGTCCCTGACCTGGAGCGTGATGCGCATCGTGCGCGACCCGCAGATCGCCGAGGACCTGGCGCAGGAGACCTATGTCCGGGCCCACAAGGCGATCGAGGCGGGTCCGATCGAGCACATCGAGGCCTTCCTGCACCAGACCGCCCGCAATCTGGCGCTCGACTATCTGCGCCGGCGCAAGACGCGGGCCCGCGTCGAGACGGACGGCCTCAGCGACGAAATGCTGGAAAGCATCCCTGCCGATACACCCTCGCTGGAGACCGAGATCATGGAGCGCGAGCGGCTGCGGCTGTTCCAGGCCGCGCTCGCAACCTTGCCCGAGCGCGTGCAGCAGGTGGTCCGGCTGAGCCGGATCGAGGAATGGACCAATGCCCGGATCGCGCTGCATCTCGGCGTTTCCGAGCGCACCGTCTTCAACGATCTGAAGCTCGCCATGGCGCATTGTCGCGATGCGCTGGCTCGGAAGGACAAGGGTTGATCGCGGCCTCGCGGGCGGGCGATCCGGAGCCCGAAACTTTTTTTGCCGGATTCCAGACTGCGAAACGTCATCTCTATAAAGACCCGAAGGCCCAGACGATCGGATGAGTTGCGTGGGACGAGAGAGTTCAGAGGACGACGTCCGCGCCGAAGCCATGCCGCCCACCGGCAGGCAGGACGACGAGACCGTCGACCTCATCGAGGACGAGGCGCTCGACTGGTTCGCGCGCCTGCGCAACGCGACGCCGGGCGCCGCCGAACTGGCCGAATTCCAGGCCTGGCATCAGCAGAGCCCGCGCCATGCCGAGGCGTTTGCCGACCTCGAGGCGATCTGGGGATCGTCCGCCTTCGCCAGCGCCGTTCGCAGCCTGCCCGTCGCGCCCCCGTCGCCGGCCAAGGCGCCCGCGCGACGCGCCGGCCGGACGACGGCGAGCGCCCCTCCGGCAAAGCGGCTGCGCTTGAAGTTCGGCGCCGTCGCGGCGCTCCTGATGCTGGCGATCGGCATCTGGCAGGCGCCGGCGCTGTGGCTGCGCTGGCAGGCCGACTATCTCACCGCCGCCGGCGACCGGGCGACGATCCGGCTGCCGGACGGCTCGACCATGATCCTCAACACCGCGTCGGCCGTCGCGCTCGATTTCGACGGCGGACGCCGGAACGTGCGTCTGCTGCAGGGCGAGGCCTTCTTCGACGTGCAGCACGACCCCGCGCATCCCTTCCACGTCGCCGCGCAGTTCGGCGTCGTCGAGGTGAAGGGCACGGCGTTCTCGGTGCGGGCGGACGAGGCGCGCGACGCGGTCATTCTCGAGCGCGGCCGCGTCGAGGTCCGGCGCACATCCGAACAGGCCGACCGCGCGACGCTGGAACCGGACGAGCAGGTCTTCGCCTCCGCCGGCGGCCTTTCCGCCGTCGAGCCGGCGGATCCGGCGACGGCGCTCGCCTGGCGACAGGGGCGCATCGTCTTCGACGACCAGCCCATCGCCAAGGTGCTCTCGGAGCTGCGCCGCTATCGCAGCGCCCCCATCCTCGTCACCGCCAGCCTGGCCGATGGATTTCGCGTCAGCGGCAACTACAGGACGACCGACATAGAAGGCGCGCTGCAGTCCCTTGCGGACGCCGCCGGCGTCACGCTGACGGCCCTGCCGGGCGGCGTCATAATCCTTCGCTAGAAATTCAACTTTTCTTTTCCGGTTTCGCTCCCCTCGAACGTCGGGTGTGTGAGAGGTCGATTTCGGCGTGACGCCGGACGGCCTCTTCGATCTGGAAAAGGGGCTTTGCGGCATGACGAACGGGATGATGACCACCGGCGCAGGTAGTAGCGCAGGGGAGCGCCGACGCTCGAAACGCCGCCTCGCCTCGCTGCTCGTGACCTCCGCCGTGATCGGCCTGGCGACGGGCCTCGCCCCCATGCAGGCCTCGGCGCAATCCGCCGCGCCGGCTGCGACCGGCAGCCAGGCCATCGCCTTCTCCATTCCCGCCCAGCCGCTTCCCGCCGCCATCAACGCCTTCATCGGCGCGACCGGTTGGCAGATCAGCTATTCGTCCGCGCTGGCGCGCGGCAAGAAGTCGGCGACCGTCACGGGCACGATGACGCCGGCGCAGGCGCTGCAGCGGCTGGTGGCCGGCACCGGCCTGCAGGTCCGCATCGGCGCCCCCGGCTCGGCCGCGCTGGTCGATCCGGCGACGGCAGGTGCGGCGGCTTCGAGCGATGGCACGACGGTCCTCGACGTCATCGACGTCACCGCCGGCGGCGGCGGCACGACGGCCTCGGACCTGCCCTTCGCCTCGCCCGGCTCGGTCGCGCACATCTCGGGAGCCCAGATCGAGCGCCTGCCGCCGACCTCGGTCGGCGACATCTTCCGCAACACGCCCGGCGTCAACGCCACCGGCAACCGCGTCGGCGCCTCGATGGATCTCAACATCCGCGGCCTGCAGGGCCAGAGCCGCGTCAATGTCATGGTCGACGGCACCCGCCAGACCAACGGCTCCTATCGCGGCTATCGCGGCAGCCGCAGCGAGGTCTATGTCGATCCCGACCTGCTGGCGGGCGTCGACATCAACAAGGGCCCCTATAGCGGCGCCGGCGGCACCGGCGCCATGGGCGGTGTCGTCAACATGCGGACGATCACCGCCCGCGATATCGTCGCGGACGGCAAGACCTATGGCGCGCGCCTGAAGGGAAGCCTCGGCAGCAACACCGAGAGCCCGCAGGCGCCGGGCTCCAAGACCATCCGCGACGACGGATCCGACCTCTTCAACGGCGATGCCTGGACAGGCAATCTCGCCGCCGGCGTCGTCGAGGACAATTACGAGTTCGTCGCCGCCCTCGCGCGGCGCCAGCAGGGCAATTACTTCGCCGGCAAGAACGGCTCCTCGACCTATGTCGACAACCGCGTCGTCTGGCAGCCGCCGACAGAAAGGAAGTTCTCGCCGTTCGGCCCCGGCCAGGAGGTCTTTAACACCTCGCAGGACGTGACCACCCTCCTCACCAAGGGCAAGGTCAAATGGGGCGACGGCCAGTCGCTGGAACTCGGCTACATCCGCTACAACAACAAGTATGGTGAAAATAATGAGACCGTCCTCGGCTTCGCTCTCAGCCCGTTCCTAAATATAAAGGCGGAGCAGTTCGGCCTGAGCGAGACGACGACCAACACCTTCACCTCGACCTACAAGTACAATCCGGAAGGCAATGACTACATCGACCTGACGGCCAATCTGTGGGCCTCCGACGTCGATACTTATAGCGAGACGCTGCGCGCCTTTACGCTCGGCTCCGGCGCTGACGGCAAGACGCGGGTGCGGACCTATGGCGGCGACGTCTCCAATCGCACCGTCGTCGAGACCGGCTTCGGCGTGCTGACGCTGAACAACGGCTTCGAATTCGTCGACGAGCGAGCGCGCGAAAACCAGACCTTCCTCTCCTATCCCAACACCCCGCCCATCTATGCCAGCGTCAACGCCAATGGCGACCGGCTGCTGCTGAGCGCCTTCAACCAAACCCGGCTCGACGTCACCGACTGGCTGCGGCTCGAAGGCAGCGTGCGCTACGATTCCTATGAGGGCCAAGGAAAGGGCGAGATCCTCGGTGATTTGCCGGCGGGCGAGGCCTCGCGCGTCAATCCGTCGGGCACGGTGACGGTGATGCCGTTCGACGGCCTGCAGCTCTTCGCGAGCTACATCGAGGGCTGGCGTCCGCCAAGCCTGCGCGAATGGTCGGCGGTGGGCGCCGGCGGACTGGTTCACAACGCCTATCTGAAGCCCGAAATCTCCAAGAACGTCGAATTCGGCTTCAATGTGAAGCGCGACGACCTCTTCCGGGCCGGCGACGCCTTCCGCCTGAAGGCCGTCTATTTCGACAACAACTATGACGACTACATCATCCGCGGCCGCAACCAGGATTTCATCTACACCTGGTCCAACATCGACAAGGCGAAGTTCCGCGGCTACGAGCTCTCGGCCATGTACGATACCGGCAGCTATTTCGTCGAAGCCGGCTTCACCAAATATGACGACATCCGGTTCTGTGGCTCCAACAGCGCCTGCGACGATGGTGCCGCCGCGACGGATTACGGCATCACCAACGTCCCGCCGAAATATTCGGGCACGGTGACCGCCGGCGCGCGGCTGTTTGACCAGAGGCTGACGGTCGGGACGCGGGTCTATTCCTTCGGCGAGCGCTTCGGCGGCTATGGCCTGGCACCGGGCGCCGTCAACCCGCCGACCGTCTGGACCAAGTCGACGATCGTCGACCTGTTCGGCAGCTACAAGGTCAGCCAGGACGTCACGCTCGACTTCAGCGCCGAGAACCTCACCGACCGCTACTACATGGACGCCATGTCCACCGGCCCGATCCCCTCTCCCGGCCGCACGATCCGCGCCGGCCTGACCGCCAAGTTCTAGGACGCGGGCTCCGGCATCCCCTCCAAATCGTTCGCGAAGAGAGAAAATCCGGGCACCCGGCTTGTATCAGGCTGAGAGACAGCACATCCCATCGGCTTGGGCGGAACACCCGGTTCCGCCCTCGCCTTTCGATCAGGCGACCCCAGGCAAAACACATCTCATGGAGAAGGTTTCCCAGGCATGAGCGATACTATGGATACCGTCCGGCCGCTGGAAGCGAGCCGCGCCAAGCGCTTGAAGGCCGAGACCAACGAGACGCATGGCAGGCTGGACCAGGCGATCATGGCCGGCCGTCCCTTCGAGAGCCGGGAGCGCTATGCCCGCTTCCTGGCCGTGCAGCACCAGTTCCACCGCGACATCGACGCGCTCTATTCCGACCCCGTGCTCGACGGCCTCCTGCCCGACCTCGCCGGCCGGCGCCGGTTCGACGACGTCAGCCAGGATCTGGGCGATCTCGCGATCGAGGTTCCGGCCCCGGCGACGGAGCCCGCCTTCGGCGCCGATCCCGACATTCCGACAGCGCTCGGCTGGCTCTATGTCGCCGAGGGCTCCAATCTCGGCGCCGCGTTCCTGATCAAGGAAGCCGCGAAGCTCGGGCTGTCCGAGACGTTTGGCGCCCGGCATCTCGCGGGGGCACCGGAAGGGCGCGGCCTGCATTGGAAGACTTTTACCGCCGCCCTCGACACGGTCGAGCTCGACGAGGCCGAAGAGGCGCGCATGATGGAGGGGGCGAAGGCCGCCTTCCGGCGCGTGCATGGCCTGGTCACGGAAAACTTCCCCTGACGCCGGATCGCGGCCCCCAGCGATCCCCGGCCGCGGCGGGCGCCATGCCTGCCGAAGCCTCTTGATCTAGGCACCTAGGGCTCTCTCGCCCGTCGGCACCCAAAAATGACATCGCCATTGGAACCGCGTCGACCTCGCCCCAACCGGCCAGGTCGGCGCGGGCCGTCGCATGAACCCAGTAGAGAGATGCCGACCATGTCCGACCCGATAGAGCCCGCCGCCAGAGCCCTCCGAGGCCGTCGCCAGGACGGCGGCATGGCGGGCGGCCCGCTCGGCGGCAGGGCTCTCCTGGGACTGGTCCTCGCGGCAACGCTGCTGCTGCCGGCGGGCCCTGCCCTGGCGCAGGAGACGAGCGGCGCGGCCGTATCGCCGCCAACGACGCAGAGCCCCGGAACGAGCGAAGCCCCGGCCGTCGAAGCGTCGACACCGGTGCCCGCCCCGACGGTCGTTGCGCCCACGACCGGCACCGAGCCGGCGGCGGCTTCTCCGGCATCCTCGGAGGCCACGCCGACGCCAGCCTCGACGGCTCCAGCGGCACCCGCCATTGATGGCACCGCTCCTGCCGCAGCCGCTCCGGCCCCGACTGCGCCGGCAGCTGCCACCGCCGCCCCGCCGGAATCGACCCCGGCCAACGCGGCTCCCTCCCCCGCAACGACCTCGTCGCCAACCAGCCTGCTGGACCAGCTTCTGGCGCCGGAACCCCGCGCGGACCTGCCGCACAATCTGTCGCCCTGGGGCATGTTCATGGCGGCCGACTGGGTCGTGAAGGCGGTCATGATCGGCCTCGCCGTCGCCTCGCTGATCACCTGGACGATCTGGCTCGCCAAGACCGTCGAGATCGCCTGCGCCCGCGCCCGCATCCGCCGGGCGCTTGCCGTCATCCTCCAGGCCAACAGCCTCGCCGACGCCGGCCGCGCGCTCTCCGGTCGCGGCGGCCCCGGCGCCTTCATGGTCCGCTCGGCCGAGGAGGAGTTGCGCCGCTCGCTGGCCGCGCTCGACTATGCCGGCGACGGCGGCGTCAAGGAGCGGCTCGGCTCCAGCCTCGCCCGCATCGAGGCGCAGGCGGGACGGCGGATGTCGAAGGGAACCGGCGCGCTCGCCACCATCGGCTCGACCGCGCCCTTCGTCGGCCTTTTCGGCACCGTCTGGGGCATCATGAACGCCTTCATCGGCATCTCGGAAGCGCACACGACCAACCTCGCCGTCGTCGCGCCGGGCATCGCCGAGGCGCTGCTCGCGACCGCCATCGGCCTCGTCGCCGCCATCCCGGCCGTGGTGATCTACAACGTCTTCGCCCGCTCGATCACCGGCTATCGCCAGCTGCTCACCGACGCCGCCACCGGCGTCGAACGCCTGGTCAGCCGCGATCTCGACTATGCGAAGGTGCCGGCCAATCTCCGGCTGGCGGGGTAACCGACATGGCCGGAGGCATCCGTCAGCGCGACAGCGGCGAGCTGGAAGAAAACCACGAGATCAACGTCACGCCGTTCATCGACGTGATGCTGGTACTGCTCATCATCTTCATGGTGGCGGCGCCGCTGGCGACCGTCGATGTCGACATCGACCTGCCGGCGTCGACCGCGCAGCCGAAGGAACGGCCCGACGAGCCGCTCTATCTGACCCTGAAATCGGACCTCGCGCTGCATGTCGGCAACGATCCGGTCCCGCGCGAGCAACTCGCCGCCGCCCTCGACCGCTTCACCTCCGGCGACAAGGAGGCCCGCATCTTCCTGCGCGCCGACGAGGCCGTCGCCTATCGCGAGCTGATGTCGGTGATGAACCTGCTGCGCGAGGCCGGCTATCTGAAGATCGCCCTGGTCGGGCTGGAGGTCCTGCCCGAGGCCGCGACCGGCGACGCGCAGCCGCCACTGGCAACCACCCCATGACCGACTGGAGCCGCTCGATCGGCCGGGGCGCGCGCATCGGCGAGACCGTGCTCTGGGCCGGCGCCGGGCTCGTCGTGCTTGGCGCGCATGTCGGCGCCGCCGCCTGGCTGATGCGCGAACCGCCGATCACGGCTGCCGATTCCTCGCCGCCGCCGGCGATCATGATCGAGCTGGCGCCGGAGCCGGAAGCCGTCGTCACCGACAAGACCGAGATCTCGCCCGATCCCGAGCTCGCGGCCGAGATCGCGCCGAACATGGCCGAACCGATCGAGGAGCCCACCCCGGAGGAACTGCAACCGGTCGAGGAAAAGGTCGTCGAGGCGGCGCAGCCGCAGGAGATCGCCGAAGCGACGGTCGAGCCCGTCGAGGAGACCGCCGCCGTAGAGCCCCTCGATGACGAGATCGAACCGGTCGAGGAAGCCGTCACCGAGGCCGAAACCGTCGCCGTTCCGCTGCCGGCGCCGCGCCCGAAACCGCCCGTCACCCGAGTGGCGGAGGCGAAGCCGCCCAAGGAGCAGACCCGGGAGAAGGTCAAGGAACCCGCCAAGGAGACGGCCAAAAAGCCGCCGCGCCCGGCGCCGTCGGCCGCTTCGCGTGCGAGCAACGAGGCCGCCGCCGAAGTCCGCCAGTCGAACCGCACCGCGGCGCGACAGTCGATGACAGGCCTCTTCTCCGCCTCGATGTCGCCGGCGCGCTGGCAGTCGCGGCTGATGGCGCATCTCGAGCGGCGCAAGCGTTATCCGGCCGGCGCCCGCTCGCGCGGCGAGACCGGCATCGTCACCGTCCACTTCACCGTCGACGACGGCGGCAACGTCCTGAGCGTCGCGCTGGCCCGATCCTCCGGCTTCCCGGATCTCGACGAGGAAGTCCTCTCCCTCGTCAAAAGAGCCTCCCCCGTCCCGCCCCCGCCTCCCGGCGCCAACAAGACGATCACCGCGCCGGTTCGCTTCAAGCTGTGAGCGCTGGGGCTACAGCCCCAAACGGCGGGAGGAGTTCGTCAGGTGTGCGAGCATCGCGTCGGAGGCGGCTACGGGATCGCCGGCGCGGATCGCCTCGTAGATGCGCCGGTGCTCGTCGATCGCGATGAGGGAGGTCGTCGCGAAATCGAGCGAGCGCAGCGCGACCAGGATGCTCTCCTGCAGCTTCACGTCGACGAAGGAGATGAACAGCGACACGAACGGGTTCTTCGTCGCGCCGGCGACGGCGCGATGGAAGCTGATATCCGTCTCGACATAGACGCTGTGCAGATCACGCACCGCCGCCATGTTGTCGATGCAGCGGGCCATCTCCTCGAGGTCCTCCTCGGTCCGGTTCAGCGCCGCCAGCAGGGCCGCGCCCGTCTCCAGCATCCGGCGGAGCTCGTAGAGATGCCGGTAATCCTCGGGCACGGCGAGGCTGTTCGGCTCGAGCGTCAGCGAGTTCGCGGCTTCCGGCGAGGCGACGAAGGCGCCGATGCCGTGGCGCGAGACGACCAGCCCCTCGTGCCGCAGCTTGGCGATCGCCTCGCGGATGACGGCGCGGCTGACCCCGTGCTGGGCCGCGAAGGCCTGCTCGGTCGGCAGCTTGTCGCCGGGCTTCAGGTTTCCGCGCAGGATCTCGAAGCGCACAAAGGCGGCGACCTGAGCGGGAAGCCCCAGCCGGCTGACCTTGTTCGGATTGATCTCCATCGCGGCATCTGTCCTTTCATCGAAACCGGAATGGCGGCGCCCGCCCTGCCCGTTCTCATGATGGCTCATACGCCGAGTTACGTCTTCAGGCCACCGCCGACGGCAATTTCGTCGCCGCATGCACGATCCGGAACGGCCACGTCAGGCCCAATCCCGCATCCGCCACGAAAAATGGCCGCCCCAATGGAGCGGCCACCCATTCAGGCCAACAAAGCGACCATCCGATCAGATCGCCGGGATGAGGCCTTCGGACTCGAGCGTGGTCCAGAGTTCCTCGGGAATGTCGCGCTCGAACCACTCGACATTGCCCTTCACCTGCGCCGCCGTCTTGGCGCCGATCACGACCACGGTCGCCGCCGGATGGCGCAGCGGATACTGGATCGCGGCGGCCGGCAGCGGCACGTCGAAGCGACGGCATACGGCCTCCAGCTTCTCGACCTTGGCGAGCACCTCGGCCGGCGCGTCGACATAGTTGAACTTCTTGCGCCCCGAGGTCGACGCCAGGATGCCGGAATTGAACACGCCGCCGATGACGAGATCGACGTCATGCTTCTTCGCCAGCGGCAGGAAGGTCTCGGCCGCGTCGCCGTCGAGCAGCGTGTAGCGCCCGGCGAGCAGGCAGACGTCGAGATCGGCCTCCTGCATAGCGTCGCGGATCACCTGCCATTCGTTGACGCCGAGGCCGAAGCCGGCGATCAGCCCGGCGGCCTTCAGCTCGGCCAGCGCCTTGAAGCCGCCGCCCTTGGTCAGCGCGCCCCAGTGATGGTCATGCAGCTCGCCATGGGTGACGCGGCCGATGTCGTGCAGGAAGAGGATATCGAGGCGGCCGAGGCCGGTGCGCTGACGGCTGTCGTCATAGGAGCGCAGAATGGCATCGTAGGAATAGTCGAACACCTCGCGGAACGGCAGGCCGTTGCTCCAGCCGGAATCGAACTCGTTCTTCGGCGCTTCCGGCGGCAGGACGCGGCCCGGGCGCTCGAAGCTCATGAGCCGGCCGACCTTGGTCGAGATGTGGAAGGCGTCCTGCGGCTGCTCGCGCAGGAAATGGCCCATCAGGTGCTCGGCGCGGCCGAGGCCGTACATGGGCGCGCTGTCGAAATAGCGCAGGCCCGCATCCCAGGCGGCCTGCATCGCGCCGGCGGCGTCTTCGACCGCGACGGGCGCGTAGAGGCCGCCGAAGGGCGCGGTGCCGAGGCCGAGCAGGGTCAGGTCGATATTCGAACGCTTGAGATGCTTCTTGTCAGAGGCTTTCATCGAGATCACTCATCCGGTGTCGGTGGCGGGCACAGGCGGTCATGCGGCATGTCCCGAGCGCCGCATTCGGCTGCCGGAAAGACCCCCCTCACATTCTGGCGCTGCGAATCGGTGCAACCCGGAACCTCGCAGCGCCGAGAAGGGACGCGAGAATTGACCCGACGGCAAGAGCCGACATGACGTCGGGGCGACGCCGCCGGACCCCTGACTGCCGCTGCGTTTCCCTTCGATCGCCGCCGCGCTCCGGCACAGCGCGAGGCGGCGATTTGTTTCGGGAGCCGAACGATATCTATTCGGTGAAGAAGCGAACCGACATCCGGTGGTCGTAGACTTCGCCCGGCGACACGGTCGTGCTCGGGAAATGGGCGAAGTTCGGCGTATCCGGGAACTTCTGCGTCTCGAAGGTGTAGCCGGCGAAGCGGCAATAGGGCGTGTTCGACTTGCCGATCACCGTCTCGTTCAGATAACCGCCGGTATAGAACTGCACGCCGGGCTCGGTGGTGTGCAGCTCGAGGCCGCGACCCGAGGCCGGGTCGACGACGCGGGCGCAAAGCCGAAGCGCCTCGCCATCCCCCTTCAGGCACCAATTGTGATCATAGCCGCCACCGACGAGATGGCCAGTGCCGACATCGGCGAGCGCGTCGATGTCGGCGCCGATCGGCTTCGGGTTGCTGAAATCGAACGGCGTTCCGGCAACGGCGAGAACCTCGCCTGTGGTCAAAAGCTCCGCGTCGATCGGCGTATAGAAATCGGAATTGAGGACGAGCACCTGGTCGCGGACATCGCCGGAGCCGTGGCCGGCCAGGTTCCAGTAGGTGTGGTGCACTGCGTTCAGGATCGTCGGCCGGTCCGTCATGCCGCGAATGGCGATCTCGAGACGGTTGTCGTCGGTGAGCCGGTAGCTCGCCGAGAGGTTGACCGTGCCGGGATAGCCCTCTTCGCCATGCGGCGAGACCGCCGAGAAGGTGACGGTGTTGGTGGCCTCGTCGACGGCGGCATCCCAGTTCTTGCGGTCGAAGCCGGCGATGCCGCCATGGAGGTGGTTGGCGCCCTCGTTCAGCGACAGCTGGAACGCCTCGCCGTCGAGCGAGAAGCGGCCGTCGCGGATGCGGTTGCCATAGCGGCCGCAGGTGGCGCCGAAATAGGTGTCGGTGGCGACATAGGAGGCGACGTCGTCGAAGCCGAGCACGATGTCGGCCATCTCACCGGTGCGATCCGGCGCGTGCAGCTCGGTCAGCCGCGCGCCATAGGTGATCAGCTTGGCCGACAGGCCGTTGCGATTGCGCAGGACGAAGCCGCGCACGACCTCGCCGTCCAGATGCCCGAACACGAAGCTCTCGATCATTTTTGCTCTCCCCCGAGCCTGGTTGCCGCCTCGCTTGGGCGCGAAGGCATGAGAAGGAAAGCCCGCCCGAGGCAGGCCTTCCGCATGGTGGACCCGACGGCGGCGCGGTCGCCCACGCCGCCGATCGCGATCAGTTCCTGGTGTTTTTGACGAAGCTCGCCTGGACCATGACGACGACCAGCAGGAAGGCGCCGCGGACGACCGACTGCCAGTAGGCGGAGAGCGAGATCCAGCCCATGCCATTCTCGAAATTGAGGATGGTGTAGATCAGGCCGAGCAGCAGCGATCCGACGAGCGTCGCGACGATCGATCCCTTGCCGCCGGTGAGCAGCGTGCCGCCGACGACCACCGAGGCGATGGCGAAGAGCTCCCAGCCGGCGCCCTCGACGGGCTGGCCCGCGCCGAACTGCGCCGCCAGGATGACGCCGGCGAGCCCGGCCAGGCTGCCGGAAATCAGGTAGACGGCGAAGATGGTGCGACCGACGGGAAGCCCCATCAGCAGCGCCGCCTCCTCGCCGCCGCCGACGGCGAGGACGTGACGGCCGAAGGCGCGCCAGCGCATGACGATGACGCCGAGCACATAGGCGGCGAGCGCGATCCAGGCCGGCGTCGGGAAGTCGAACAGGATCCCGAGCGGCCCGGCGAGCCAGCCCGCATCCTCGGCGTCGATCCATTCGGGCTTGAGCGGCGCCAGCAGGTCGCCCTGGCCGAGCGTCATGAACGCCGTGTCATAGGAGACGGAGACCGACTGGTTGCCGGCCAGCAGCAGCGCCGTGCCGCTCGCCGCCAGCATGACGGCCAGCGTCGCGATGAACGGCAGGATCTTGAGCCGCGTGATGACGAGGCCGTTGATGGCGCCGGCCGCCGCCCCGACCAGCACGCCGCCGGCCAGACCCGGCAGCAGCCCATAGGGACTCAATATCGCCGAGACGACCGAGCCGAGCGCCGCCACCGAGCCGACCGACAGGTCGATGCCGCCGGTCATGATGACGAAGCACATGCCGAGCGACACGAGCGCGAACATCGAGGAATAGCGCAGCACCGACAGCACGTTGTAGCTGCCGAGGAAGCCGTCGTAGCGCCAGCCGCCAAAGGCGACGAGAGCGAGGAGAAGGAGGACGACGCCGAGCCCCTGGGGAAAGCGGATCTCGCGCGTCGCGCCGCGGAATGTGGCGATCGAGGTCATGCCCTGTCCTGTCGCTGCAGCCAGACGGCCAGGATGATCAACCCGGCCTTGACGATGAGAGCCGCCGAATCCGGCACGCCATTGGCGAGCAGGGTGTAGCGGACGAGCTGGATGATGAGCGCGCCGATCAGCGTGCCGAGGATGGTCGCGCGGCCGCCCGTGAGCAGCGTGCCGCCGACCGCGACCGCGGCGATCGCGTCGAGCTCGACGCCGAGGCCGATCAGATTGGCGTCGGCGGCGGAGTTCATGGCGATGACGATGATGCCGGCGATGCCGCTGCAGAGGCCCGAGATCACGTAGACGAGGGTCTTGACCCGGCGGACCGGAACGCCGGCGAGCCGCGCCGCCGCCTCGTTGCCGCCGATCGCAAGGACCTGCCGGCCGAACACCGTCTTGCGCAGGGTCCAGGTGGCGGCGATGACGATCACCGCCATGATCCAGACCTGGAAGGGAATGCCGAGCAGCCGGCCGATGGCGATCTGCTGGAATTCCGGCACCTTGAACACCTGCAGATCGCCATTCGTCCAGACCTGGGCGATGCCGCGGCCGGCGATGAACAGGACCAGGGTGGCGATGATCGGCTGGATCGAGAAGCGGGTGATCAGCCAGCCGTTGAAATAGCCGAACATGCCAGCCACCAGGACGGGCAGCACGATGCCGAGCGCGATGCCGACATAGAGGTTGGGCACGGGAAACAGCTGACCGGTGAAGATCATCGGCGAGAGGGCGCCGGCGATCGCCATCAGCGAGCCGACCGAGAGGTCGATGCCGCCCGTCGCGATGACCAGCGTCATGCCGACACCGACGACCATGACCACCGCGACCTGCGTCAGGTTGATGGCGAGCGTCTGGGTGGTGGCGAAATGCGGCGTGAAGGCCAGGTTGAAGAGGATCAGCAGGGCAAGCGCCAGCAGCGCGCCCCATCGCCTGAGAAAGGTGGAGATATCAGACAAAGGTAGCCCCCTTCGGGGAAGTTGCATCGGCTTCGCCGCCATGCGCCATGGCGTTCATCAGCGCGGTTTCGCTGATCTGGTCCTTGTCGAGCGCCTCGACCGTACGGCCCTCGCGCAGGACGAAGACGCGGTCGGCGCCCTCGACGATTTCCTCAAGCTCGGAAGAGATCATCAGCACGCCCAGGCCCCGCTCGGCGAAGCTGCGGATCAGGCGCTGGATCTCGGCCTTGGCGCCGACATCGATGCCGCGCGTCGGCTCGTCGAGGATCAGCAGCTTCGGATCCATGCACAGCCAGCGCGCCAGCAGGACCTTCTGCTGGTTGCCGCCGGAAAGCTCGCGGATCTTCTGCTCGGGGCTCGAGCACTTGATGCCGATATCGGCGATGAAGCGCTTGACGATCTCGTTCTGCCGCGCCTCGTCGACGATGCCGGAGCGCGCCAGCGCCGGCAGCAACGCCAGCGTCAAGTTCTCGCGCACCGACATTTCCGGCACGATGCCGTCGATCTTGCGGTCTTCCGTGCAGAAGCCGAGGCCGGCGGCAATCGCCGCGCGCGGCGAGGTGAAATCGACCTCGCGCCCGTCGAAGCGGACGATGCCGGCGGTGTGCCGCTCGGCGGCGAAGACGGCCCGCGCCGTCTCGGAGCGCCCGGAGCCGAGCAGACCCGCCAGGCCGACGATCTCGCCTTTCCGCACCGCGATATCGGCGGACTGCACGCGGCGGCCGACGGCGAGGCCCTTGGTCTCCAAAAGCTCCCCGCCGATCGCATCGCCGCCCTCGCCAAAGGCGGTCGAGCCGGCCTTGCGGATTTCGGCGAGATCGCGGCCGAGCATCGCGGCGACGAGCTGCAGCTTGCCCATGTCGGCCATGTCGGCGACGGCGACCGTGCGGCCGTCGCGCATGACCGTCACCCGGTCGCAGACGGCATAGAGCTCGTCCAGCTTGTGGCTGACGAACACCACAGCGACGCCCTGCGCCTTCAGCTGGCGGATGGTCTGGAAAAGGATCTGCACCTCGCTCTCGTCGAGCGACGAGGTCGGCTCGTCCATGATCACCAGGCGCGCCTCGAACGAGACGGCGCGGGCGATCGCCACCATCTGCCGGATCGCGGTCGAGAAATTCATCAGGGGCTCGCGCACGTCGACGAAGACGTCGAAGCGGGCCAAGAGGCCGCGCGCGCCCTCATGCATGGCGCGCCAGTCGAGGAAGCCAAAACGGGTCTTGAGCTCGCGGCCGAGATAGATGTTCTCGGTGACCGAGCGGAAGGCGATCAGGTTGATCTCCTGGAAGATCGTCGAGATGCCGCCGCGCTGCGCCGCCTGCGGGGAGGTCGCCGACCATGGCGCCCCGGCGAAGGTGATCGCCCCGCCATCACTCACGACGGCGCCGTTGAGAATCTTGATCATGGTCGACTTGCCGGCGCCATTCTGGCCGATCAGCGCCATGACCTCGGCCGGCGCGACCTCGAGCGAGGCGCCCGTCAGCGCCGGGACGCCGCCAAAGCTCTTGTCGATGCCCTGCATAGAAAGCAGCGGCACCGGTCGAGATGCTGTATCCATGGGTTACCCTGGGGGACTGTCGCGGAAATCTGGGGGGCGCCCAATACGCCTCCCGTGCGAAGCGGGGCGCCGCGACGAGCGGCGCCCCCTTGATCCGTCGATCAGTAGGCCTCGGGCATGTACTCGGCCGCGTTCTCCTTGGTGAAGACGCGGTCGACATTGACGAGCCAGGTATCGATCGACTCGCCGCGGCCATAGCGCTGCACGGCGTCGAAGGCCGCGGGGCCGAACTTCGGATTGCACTCGACCACGACATAGACCTTGCCGTCGATCAGCGCCTGGGTCGCGTCCTTGGTGCCGTCGATCGAGGCGATGATCAGGTCCTTACCGGGAACCTTGCCGGCCGCTTCCATCGCCGCGATCGCGCCCATGGTCATCTCGTCATTGTGCGAGTAGAGCGCGGTGGCGTCCGGATGGGCCTGGTAGAGCGTTTCGAACACCTGACGGCCCTTGTCGCGCGCGAAGTCGCCGGACTGCGACGCGATGATCTGCATGCCGGGGTGGTCCTTGATGTAGTCGGCGAAGCCCTTCATGCGGTCGTTCGCCGGCGACGAACCGGTGCTGCCCTGCAGCTCGATGATCTTCGCCTGGCCGTTCACCGCCTTGGTCAGCGCCTCGGCGGCCTGGTGGCCTTCCTTGACGAAGTCCGAGCCGATGAAGGCAACATAGTCCTTGCCGGCGGTCGCCAGCGTCGCGTCGACGTTGCGGTCGATGAGGAAGAGCGGAATGCCCGCCTTCTTCGCTTCCATGACGGCCGGGATGAGCGGCTTCTCTTCGCGCGGCGCCAGCAGGATGACGTCGACCTTCTGGGCGATCATCGAGCGAACGTCGGCGACCTGCTTGGCGGCCGAACCGGCGGCGTCGGTATAGACCAGCTGCCAGCCGCGCTTCGCCGCTTCGTCTTTCATGCTCGCGGTCTGCGCGAGGCGCCACGGATTGTTGCTTTCCGTCTGCGCGAAGCCGATCTTGTAGGTGTCCTTCTGCTTGAGCTTGGCGAGCTCGGCGGCGAATGCGCGGCTGCCCAGGCCTGCCAGAGCCAGGCCGCCGGCCGAAGCCGTCAACAGTGTACGTCTCGTAATCATAGCCACTCCTCCCATTGAACTCCCCGGCGCCGGCGACCGCTGAAGCAGTTCTTGCCGGCATCGCATTAGTTTTGTAATGCGATACAGTATTTTGTATAGGGATTACATTTCCACCCCGGCGACCAAATGTCAATCCGTGCTCTCGCCTCTGAACGGTCAGGATAAATACGACCAAGACGCCCAACCACGGGGGCGCCGGGCATTGCCGCTTCGGGCTTGGGAAAGCCATGGGTTCGGTCCCGGAACGCGGGAGGGAGCGTCCCGGGACCGCTCGGCGGCCTCAGTGGAAAAGGATGCCGCCGCAGACGTTCAGCGCCTGGCCGGTGATGAACGAGGCATCGTCGGAGGCGAAGAAGGCGACCGCGCCGACGACATCGTCCGGATAGCCGAGGCGGCCCATCGCGGTCTTGTCCTTCACGGCCTGCAGGGCTGCGGCATCGCGATAGTTGTTGCGGCCCATGTCGGTATCGATGATGCCGGGGCAGACGGCGTTCACCGTGATGCCGTCCTTGGCCACTTCCTGCGCCAGGATGTGCGTGAAGCCGATGACGGCGGCCTTCGAGGAGCAGTAATGCGCCTGCAGCGGCGCGCCGCGCTTGCCGCCGATCGAGGCGATGTTGACGATGCGGCCCTTGCCGGCTTCGCGGAACTGGGCGAGCAGCGCCTGGCACACCAGGAACGTGCCCTTGGTGTTGACGTCATACATGCGGTCCCACTCCTCGGGCTCGATGTCGTCGACCAGGGCGAGCGACAGCACGCCGGCATTGTTGACCAGCACGTCGATATGGCCGGCGATTGCCTTGGCCTCGGCGACAAAGGTCTTGACCGAGCCCGGGTTGCTGACATCGCCGAAGACGAGGTCGCATTGGCCGCCATCCGTGCGGATCAGCTCCTGCACTTCCTTGAGCTCGCCTTCCTGGCGCGCAATGTCCATGGCCACGACACGGTAGCCCTCGGCCGCGAAGCGCAGCGCGATGGCGCGCCCGATGCCGCGCGAGGCGCCTGTGATGAGAACGGCCTGGCCGTCGCCTCTCCTGGGAATCACGATCGTCTTCCTTCTTGCAGATTTTGAATGAACGGGAGGGACCAGTCGTCGAACGACTGGCTTTGACCGGCGCACAGCTTGGGGCGTTGGGGACACGGATCTGTCGCCGGAAGGTCGAGTTGGCGCCGCCCGTCCGGCGGCGCCGCGGGTGCAGGGCTCAGGCGCGGCCGTGGCTGACGCGCGAGCGGCGGGCGAGCGAGTCGACGATGACGGCGATGGCGAGGACGCCGCCGGTGATCATGTAGCGAAGCGACGAGGACAGATCGAGAAGCGTCAATCCGCTCGAGATCGACTGGATCACGATGATGCCGAGAAGCGCCGAATAGGCGCTGCCGCGTCCGCCGAACAGGCTGGTGCCGCCGATCACCGCCGCCGCGATGGCGTTCAGATTGACGTCGCCGGTGCCGGCCTGCTGACTGGACGACGCCAGCCGCGCCGCCGCCATGACGCCACCGAAGGCCGCCAGCGTTGAGCAGCAGACGAAGGCGCTCGTATAGATCATCCGCACGTTGATGCCGGCGCGGCGCGCCGCCTCGCGATTGCCGCCGACGGCGAACATCGAGCGGCCCCAGCGCGTGCGGGTCAGCGCATATTGCATGGCGAGCACGAGGCCGACGAACAGGGCGAACATCCACGGCACGCCGCGGCCCTGGTTCAGATAGGCGACGACCAGCTCCGCCACGATCGTCACCGCGAGGGCGCGGGCGATGACGCCGCCCGACGATTGCGACGACAGCCCCGCCGCCCGGCGGCGCGCGGCCGTCCGGTAGCCGGTGTAGAGCATCACGACGCCCGGCAGCGCGGCGAACAGGACGGAAACGATGGCCGGCATGACCATGAGCTGGCCGAAACGAACGAGCGGCGAGCCATAGGGCAGATTGATCGATCCCGTCGTGCCGAGCAGGTAGAGCTGCAGGCCGAGGAACGTCAAAAGGCCCGCCAGCGTCACCACGAAGCTCGGCATGCCGAAGCGGTTGTAGAGCTGCGAATAGACAAAGCCGATCAGCGCGCCGGCGCCGACCGCCGCCAGGATCGCGACGGCGACGGGCAGTCCCTGGTTGACCCAGAGCACGCCGAGGATCGCCGAGGCCACGCCGCTCACCGAACCGACGGACAGATCGATCTCGCCGACCATCAGCATGCAGACGATGCCGAGCGAGATGATGCCGACCGTCGAGGAATCGAACAGCAGGTTGACGAGGTTGTTCGGCGTCAGGAAGACGGGGTTGAGGATCGAAAAGACCGTCCAGATGATGACGAGGCCGATGATGACAGGCAGCATGCCGAGATCGCCGGACCGCACCCGGTCGAGAAAGGCGCGGATGCTGTCGCTGAGGCTCGCCGCATGCGCGACGCGCTCGTCGCGGCGATCCAGCATCGGCACGGCGGCCGGCGATGCGCCGGACTTGCTGTTGTCGCTCATAGGCCGGTCTCCGAATGCTGGGCGGCCTGGGCCTGCCGTCGACCGGCGCGCCGTGAAACCGAGTTGTTCGATGCGCCGGTGATGGCGCTCACCAATTGTTCGTTCGAGGCGTCGGGCGAGAATTCGCCGTTGTTGCGGCCGAGCCGGAGCACGACGATGCGATCGGCGACGGCGCGGACGTCCTCCATGTTGTGGCTGATCATCACCACGCCGAGGCCGCGCTCGCGCACCCGTTCGATCAGGTCGAGCACTTCGGCCGTCTGCGCGACGCCCAGCGCCGCCGTCGGCTCGTCGAGCAGGATCAGCTTCGGATTGAGCAGCAGCGAGCGGGCGATCGCCACCGTCTGCCGCTGGCCGCCGGAAAGCGACGCCACCGCAACGCGGACGCTCGGGATGCGCGCCGACAATTCGTTGAGCAGCGTCCAGGAACGGGTCTCCATCGAGACCTCGTCCATCTGCATCGGACTGAGCTCCTTGCCGAGGAAGATATTGGCAACGACGTCGAGGTTCTCGCAGAGCGCGAGATCCTGGAACACGGTCGCGATGCCGAGCGAGAGGGCAGCGCCCGGATCGCCGAGCGTCACCGTCTCGCCCTGGAAGCGGATCGTGCCGGCGCTCGGCTGATGCACGCCGGAGAGGATCTTGACCAGCGTCGACTTGCCGGCGCCGTTGTCGCCGACGAGCGCGACCACCTCGCCCGCATGGACGTCGAGGTCGATATCGGTCAGCGCCGAGACGGCGCCGAAATGCTTGGAAATACCCTTCAGGCTCAGGACCGGTTCGCCGGCGGCCGGGGCGCCTTGCTGTGTGTTTGTCATGCCTTTGGCAAGCCTTCGCAAGTCTATCGGAAAGGTCCGCCCGGCCTCCCGCGAGGCCGGGCGGCATCACTTACTTGGCGATACCAAGCGCCTTGCAGCCGTCGGCATAGCGATCGACGCAGAGCGCATCGGCCTTGGCGATGTTCTTG
The DNA here is from genome assembly GCF_016629525.1 of Kaistia sp. 32K. GTDB lineage: Bacteria > Pseudomonadota > Alphaproteobacteria > Rhizobiales > Kaistiaceae > Kaistia. Next base: position 834,465 of record NZ_AP024269.1, on the reverse strand, counting down.
TCGATGATCTCGGCCTTGAAGTTGTCGGCCGTGACCACGACCGGCACGAAGAGCTGCGACGGCGTGTTGTAGAGCGTCGTCCCGGCCTCCGGCGTCTCGCCCTTCAGGAGCTGGATCGCGACCTTCGCGGCGGCCGCGGCGACGATCTCGCTCGGCTTGTTGATCGTGTTGTACTGGTCGCCGGCGATGATCAGCTGCAGCGCGGCCGTGGTCGCGTCATTGCCCGTCACGGGCGGCAGCGGGTCGACGCCGGCCGCCTTCAGCGCCGCGATCGCGCCGCCGCCGGTGCCGTCATTCGCCGCCACGACGCCGACGATCTGGTCGCCGAAGCGCGTGACCTGGCCGGCGGCCCATTCCTGCGCCTTGGACGGCATCCAGTCCGGCGTGTCGTATTCGGCGAGGATCTTGTAGCCGCTGTTGTCGAGGCCGGCGTGGATGCCCTTCTTGATCAGGCCGGCGGCCGCGTCGATCGGCGAGCCGTTGATCTGCAGCACGCCGCCCTTGTCCGGCGAAACGCCCTTGGCCTTCAGGTGGTTGACGAGGGATTCGGCGATCGACTTGCCGATCGCCTCATTGTCGAACGAGACGTAGAAATCGGCCTTGGCATCCGGGATCGGTCGGTCATAGGCGATGACCTTGATGCCCTGGCTCTGCGCCAGCTCGACCAGCGAGGCGGCGGCGGACGAATCGACGGGATCGAGCACGATCGCCTTGGCGCCCTGCGAGATGACCGAGTTGAACTGCTGCTGCTGACGGGTCACGTCGGCGCCGGCGTTCAGGTAGATCACCTTGCAGCCGGGGCAGAGCTTGTCCATCTCGGCCTTGAAGCCCGGATAGTCGTGCTCCTCGTAGCGGGTCGAGCCCTGGTCCGGCATCAGGAACGCCACCGTGGCGTCGGTGACTTCCGCCGCCTGCGCGAAGGTGGCGGCGCCGCTGAGCAAGCCCGCCGCCAGCGCCAAGGCGCCGGCCCGCTTCCAAGCAAATTTGGTCATTCGGTCTTCTCCCTTTGGTAAGATTATGCTTATGAGAAACGCGGAGCCAGACGAAATCACGAGGCTTGAAGGTTTCGGGCAGGATCCCTCCGGATCCGGCATTTTCAAATCCTCGATTTTCTCTCCCTTTTCGCCTGGACTTCTTCTTGGAAATTTGGACAAACGTTCCCTATGGCGAAGCGGGCAAGCGCCTCACCTTGGGCCTTCGACGACGATGGACTTTCCTCCCTGCTCCTCCGCTACTCAGGCAGCCTGTGCCACCTTTGAGTTCTCCGCCAACAACGTCCGGAAGCGCGAGGGCGGCATGCCCTTCTGCGCCAGGAACTGGCGGTTGAAGTTCGACAGATTGTTGAAGCCGACCGCGTAGCAGATCTCGGTGATCGGCTGCGCCGCGTTGCTCATCAGGAGCTGGCAGGCGAGATTGATCCGGAGCCGGTTGACGAACTGCACCAGCGCCATGCCGGTATGCCGACGGAAGCTGCGCGAAAAGGCGCTCGGGCTCTGGCCGGCGATCTTGGCGAGATCCGTCTCGCTGAACGGTTCGGTCAGGTGTTCGCCGACATAGGCGAGCGCCTTGTTGATGCCGACCGACATGTAACCGGACGGATCCGGCAGATAATGCGAGCTCGCGAGCGGGCGCATGTCCTCGGAGCGGCTCAGGATCCCCATCAGGGTGACGAAGAGCTCGATCCGGCGGATGCCCTGCGCCTCGGTCATCTCCTTGACCAGCGGCGCGGCCTCGGCCGCGGTATCCGGCGAGAACAGGGCGCCGCGACGGCTCATTTCCAGCACGCGGTCGAACGCCGTGAGCTCAGGCAGCAGGTTGATGAGGCTGCCGATGAGCTCCTGCGAGAACAGCACCATCCGGCAGCGCAGCGGCACCGTCGCGCCTTCCGGCAGGTCGCTGATCCAGTTGTGCGGCAGGTTCGGCCCCGTCAGCACCAGATTGCCGGGTTCGAACTCGCCAATGAAATCGCCGACGAAATAACGTCCTCGCGTCGCGACGACATGATGAAGTTCGTATTCGGGATGAAAGTGCCAGCGCACCGTGCGAAACGGATAGCCGTGAGACCAGGCCTTGAAGGACTCGCCCCGGCAGATTTGCACGACTTCCAGATCAGGCGTCATGGCGGACCTCCCCACCCAAACCGTTCCATGCCAGTTCTTCGCCGGCTTCGTCACGGAACTCCCAGCAGGCCAGCTTTATGTGGTTCTCTGCATGACCTGACCCTAGGGGGCTCCGCCGGCCCATGCTACCAAACCGGCATCATCCAACTGATACTTTTTTGATGCGAGACACCCGCCAAGCGGCGCGGATGGGGAGGCGTCCTTCCGGACTGCATTCCAGAACTCGACCATCATCCTGAGGTGCCCGGCAAAGCCGGGCCTCGAAGGAGGGTCCAGGGAACGCCCGATGTAGATCGCGGGGCGCGGACTCGCCGGACTGCGTCTGCGCACCGGAATGCGCGCTGGAGCCTCCTTCGAGGCTTCGCTCGCGCGAAACACCTCAGGATGATGGTGGAGCCGGTCGATCGGCCTAAAGGCCAAGAGGCAGCCGATCGACTTACGCGATCTCCGAGAAAACCGCACACTCAGGACGCGGCGTTCTCGTCCTGGCGCCGCTTCCAGTCGGCATAGAGCTCCGGCCGCGCCTGCAGGCGGGTCGGCACGTGGCGGATCGTCATTGACTGTTCGGCGAACGGTTTGGCGAGGTCGGCATAGATCGCGGCGCTCGACAGGCCATAGGGAGCGCCGTCCTCGTTCGAATGGGCATAGGCCACTTCCCTGACCCCGGCGAGCCGCATCGCGGCCATGCACATCGGACAGGGATGGCCGCTCGCATAGACGACCGCGCCTTCGAGATTGGGCGAGCCCAGTTTCTGGCTCGCGGCGCGGATCGCCATCAGCTCGGCATGCGCCGTCGGGTCGTTGGTGCCGATGACCTCGTTCACGCCCGTCGCGACGATCGCGCCGTTCCGGACCAGCACGGCGCCGAACGGCCGGCCGCCCTGTTCGAGATTGTCGTAGGCGAGCTCGATCGCCTGGCGGAGATAGTCCTGCGCGTCGGTCATGCGGATCTCTCCTTTCAGCGGGCGCCCGCCGCGACGAGCATCGCCTCGATCGCCTTGTAGTCCCGGTCGCGGGCATGCCGGAGCGGCGAGACGCCCTCGCGATCCGGCAAATTCGGGTCCGCCCCGGCCGACAGCAGAAGCTGGACGATCTGCTGGTGCTTTTCGCCGCCGTTGCCGAGGATGATCGCCTCGAGAAGCGCCGTCCAGCCGAGATTGTTGACGTGGTCGACGGCGACGCCCGCCTCGATCAGCGTGCGGACGGTGTCGACATGCCCGCGCTCGGCCGCCGGGATCAGCGCCGTGCCGCCGAAGCGATTGGTGCTCTTGAGATCGGCGCCGTGGTCGAGCGTCAGCTTGAGGATCTCGAGATGCCCGCGCGCCCCGGCATAGAGATAGGGACTGTCCTGGATATCGTCCTTGGCATTGACGTCGGCGCCTGCCTCGATCAGCGCCTTCGCCGCCGCGACCTGGTTGGCATGGGTCGCCAGCAGCAGTGCCGTGCGCCCGTTGGCATCGCGCGCATCGATCTGGATCGGCTGCGACAGGAGGTCCTTGATCGTCGCGACGTCGCCTTTCGCGGCCGCCGCCTGCAGCTTGGTTTCGTTCATGCCCTGTCCAGACGCCATCACGGGAAAGGCGACGATCGCCAGAAAGACAAAGGTCAGGATCTTCAAGGATTTCAACATTGTCCCTCGGCTACCGTGTCGTCGCGAACGGGTCGAGGATGACAGAGCCGGGCCGTCCTGCCCAGCCCGGCCGGCGGACCATGCCGGCCACGCCCGGAAGCGTGGCCGGCAGGAAGCGTGCGTTCAGCGCGCCGCCCAGAGCAGGCCGCGCCGCATGATCGTGTTCATTTCCGGCACTTCGAACTCGCTCGCGACATGGCCGAGCGAGGAATAGAACACCCGTCCCTTGCCATGCTTGCGCTTCCAGACCACCGGCATGACGACGCCGTCGATCCAATAGGCATGGTCGCCGGTGAAGGTCGTCGTGGCGAGAACCTCGTTCGAGGGATCGACATGCATGTAGTAATGCTCGGACCGGTAGGGGAACCGCGCCGGCAGGCCCGCCATGATCGGGTCGTCCGGCTTCGTCACGTCGACATGGTAGTCGATGATGTTGCCGGGATGCGCAACCCACTGGCCGCCGACCATGAACTGGTACTCGACCGCCTCGCGGAACGCGTCACCCATGCCGCCATGATAGCCGGCGAGGCCGACGCCGCCCTCAACCGCCTTGGTCAGATTGAGAAGCTCCTCCTTCTCGATCTTCGACATGGTGTAGATCGGCACGATCAGACTCATGTCGGCGATCGCCGGATCGGCGAAGGCCTCGGTCGAATTCTCGAGATAGACCTTGAAGCCTTCCTCCTCGAGCATCCCGGCGATGACGTGGGCGCCCTGCTCCGGCTCATGGCCGCTCCAGCCGCCCCAGACAATCAATGCCTCGCGCATGGTCTCACTCCCTGTTGATCTCAATGGTCAGCCGAGCGCGCCGATGGCGACGCCGACCGGCAGAGCGGCCGGCCGCTCCGGACGGCTCTCGATCGTGATGTGCTCGCCGCTGTCGGAGGAACGCTGGAACGCCTCCATCACCTCCAGCGCGTGGAACGCCAGGTCGCCGCTGGCGCGGTGCGGCCGGCCGGTGCGGATCGCCTCCGCCATGTCGGCGACGCCGATGACGCGGAAATTGCCGTCGGCATAGCCGTGCTGCGTCGGCACCGTCCGCCAGTCTTCCGAGGCGGTCGCCAGCTTGATGTCGCCGCCGAAATGGTTGGGATCAGGCACCAGGATCGAGCCGGCCGAGCCATAGAGCTCGATCGGGCTGTGCTGGTGGCGCGGCACGTCGAAGCTCATGGCGATGGTGACGACGGCGCCGGAAACGAATTGCAGCGTGCCGGCGACATGGGTCGCGACCTCGACCGGGATCTTGGTGCCGTTGAGCGGCTCGCTGGTGACGAGGCGCTCGTCGCGCAGCTTGGTGGCGACGCCGGCGACGCGGGCGACGGGGCCGAGCAGGTTGACCAGGTCGGTGACGTAGTAGGGTCCCATGTCGAGCATCGGGCCGCCGCCGCCGAGATAATAGAAGCCGGGGCTCGGATGCCAGCTCTCATGGCCGGGGCACATGAAGAAGGCGGTGCCGGCGATCGGCGTGCCGATAGCACCCTCGTCGATCAGCTTGCGGCTGGTCTGGTGCGCGCCGCCGAAGAACGTATCCGGCGCGCTGCCGAGGCGGACGCCCCTCGCCTTCGCCGCGTCGACCAGCCGGCGCGCCTCGGCGGTCGAGATGCCGAGCGGCTTTTCCGAATGGACATGCTTGCCGGCGGCGACGACCTGGAGGCCGACATCGACATGCGCCTTGGGAATCGTCAGATTGACGATGATCTCGATCGAGGGATCGGCGAGCATCGCGTCGATCGACATCGCCTTCAGGCCGAATTCCGTCGCGCGGGCATTCGCCGCGTCGGCATTCAGGTCGGCGACGCCGCGAATGTCGAGGATCGGGAAGCCCGTCGCCGCCTTCAGATAGGCGGCGCTGATATTGCCGCAGCCGATAAAGCCAATTCCTACCCGTTCAACCATCTCGCGCTCACTCCCAGATGCGATGGATTTCTCTGTGACGGTCAGCGGTGCACGACCGGACCCGTCGTGTTCCAGGGCGCGCCATAGAGGTCGCGCAGGGTCATGGCGGCGGCGCCGCGGGCCCAGATGTCGTCCGCCCAGTGATGCACGACGATGTCGGAGACATCGGCGAGGCTCGGCGGCAGGAGTTCTGCGACCGTGCGGCGGATCGGCTCGACCAGCGCGTCGCCCGCCTGCAGCGCGGCGCCGGCGAGGATGACCTTCGGCGGCGCGAACAGCGTGATCAGATTGGCGATCGCGAAGCCGAGCGATCCGCCCACCTGCTCCAGGAGCGCCAGGATGCGCGGCTCGCCCGCGGCGGCGAGTTCCAGGATCTTCTCCATGCCGCGACCGAGGCGGAAGGCATGCTCGTGCTCGCCACCGGCGAGGATCTCGCGCGCCTCCGCCAGGATGCTCGCTTCCGAGGCGGCGGCGGCGAGCCGGACCGGGCCGCTTCCGTTCGCCGTGCGCACCATCAGGTCGCCGAGATCCGGGCTCAGGCCGTTGGCGCCGCGGAACAATTCGCCATTGTGCAGGATGCCGAGGCCGAGCCCGAGCTCCACTGAAATGACGAGGAAATCATCGAGGCCGCGCGCCTGGCCGAACCAGTGCTCGGCGAGCGTGACGAGATTGACGTCGCTGTCGATCGTCGACACGACGCCGCCGAGGCGCGCCGTCAGCTCCGCCGCGAACGGCACGTCGCGCTCGCCGAAGATGGGGCTGGCGCGGCAGACGCCGGCCATGCGCTCGACCACGCCCGGCAGCCCGACACAGACGCCGGAGATCTGCTCGATGGTGAGGCCGGCATCGGCGACCGAGCGGCGGATGCCGTCCTCGACGAGATCGGCGATGACCGAGACGGGCTGGCGCCCGAGCCGGATCGGCAGCATCAGGCTCGACAGCACGTCGGCGCGGAAATTGGTGGTCGCGATCGTGATCTGGTCAAGCGCCAGCTTGACGCCGACGACATAGGCAGCGTGCGGATTGAGATCGAGCATGACGCGCGGGCGGCCGCGCGCCGCGTCGCGAATGCCGCCCAGCTGATGCGTGACGATCAGCGCGTCGTCGAGCAGCGCGGCGGTGATCGCCGAGACCGTCGTCGCCGACAATTGCGTGCGATCCGAAATCTCGACGCGCGAGATCGGGCCATATCTCCGGATCGCGTCCATCACGTGGAAGCGATTGATGGCGCGCATCAATTCGGGATCAGCTGTCTTCATTCCAGGGGGCCATTTAATCCGGGTCAGGCAGTTATTCACACTGCAAGGGAGGCGTGTCAACGCCAGATTTCTGCGCTGCACCGCAGCAAATAGCGGCTTCGCTTGACAGCCACCCCATATCGGGAACAGATTTAATCCGCATTGTTTATTAAACGGGTTCCGGTGGGAGGAAACGGCCGGGCCCGTCTGGGAGGACAATCGATGAAGTTCAGAACGCTCTGCGGCGCGGCGATCGGGCTTGCGCTTTCGGCCAGCACGGCACTGGCCGATACCACGGTCAAATGGCTCCACCTGAACATAGACCCCGATGTCGGCGCCGCCTGGGGGGAGATCGTCAAGAGTTTTGAAGCGTCCCATCCGGGCGTCAAGATCGAGATGCAGTTCCTCGAGAACGAGGCGTTCAAGGCCAAGCTGCCGACGCTGCTGCAGTCGAACGACCCGCCGCACCTGTTCTACACCTGGGGCGGCGGCGTGCTGGCCGAGCAGGCCCGCACCGGCGCGATCAAGGACCTGACCGAGGCGATGGACGCGGATGGCGGCAAGCTCCGCGCCGTTTACAACCCGGCCCTCGTCAACGGCCTGACGGTCGAGGACAAGGTCTATGCCCTGCCCTACCAGACGGGCCTGGTCAGCTTCCACTACAACAAGGCGCTGTTCGAGAAGGCCGGCGTCGACGCGGCCAGCATCAAGAACTGGAACGACTTCCTGGCGGCGGTGAAGAAGCTCAAGGAAGCCGGCATCACCCCGATCGCCGGCGGCGGCGGCGAGAAGTGGCCGATCCATTTCTACTGGGGCTACCTCGCCATGCGCGAAGGCGGCAAGGCGGCGTTCGACGCAGCCAAGGCCAACGAGGGCGACGGCTTCAAGTCGGAAGCCTTCATCAAGGCCGGCCAGGACCTTGCAGCACTCGGCAAGCTCGAGCCGTTCCAGCAGGGCTATCTCGGCGCCACCTGGCCGCAGACGATCGGCGTCTTCGCCGACGGCAAGGCGGCCATGCTGCTCGGCTTCGAGAGCACGGTCTATGTCCAGGCCAACGGCGCCGCCGACGGCAAGGGCCTGCCCAAGGACCAGATCGGCACCTTCGCCTTCCCGCTCGTCGAGGGCGGCGCCGGCCAGCTGACCGACACGATGGGCGGCATCAACGGCTGGGTGCTGACCAAGAACGCGCCGCCCGAGGCGCTGGAATTCGCGGCCTTCCTGACCAATCCGGAAAGCCAGAAGCTGATGGCCAGCAAGAACCTGATCATTCCCGCCGCCATCGGCAGCAGCGAGGCGATCCAGGAGCCACTGGTCAAGAACGCCGCGCAGGGGCTCGCCGCCTCGACCTGGCACCAGAACTTCCTCGACCAGGATCTCGGCCCCGCCGTCGGGCGCGTCGTCAACGACGTCTCCGTCGAGATCGTCTCCGGCCAGATGTCGCCGGAAGACGCCGCCCAGCAGATCCAGGACGCCTGGGAACTGGAGCACTAGCCCAGGGCTGTCCATCGCCGCCGCGGCTTCCCTGCCCGCGGCGGCCGATCCTTTCCAGCCGGAGAGTTCGGGCCGATGACCCAAACGATGATTGCCGCCCGCGCCGGCGGCCACCGCAGGAACGGCGGGACGCTGCCCGTGCTCGTCCTGTTCCTGCCGCCAGCGCTGCTGATCTTCACCCTCTTCGTCATCCTGCCGATGGGCGAAGCGGCCTGGTACAGCCTCTATGACTGGAGCGGCTACGGGCTGCCGGAGAAGTTCATCGGCCTGAAGAACTTCGAGCTTCTCTACCGCAACGGCGCCTTCCGCCAGGCGCTGATCAACAACGGCCTGATCATGATCGTGTCGATCGTGATCCAGATTCCGCTGGCGCTCTGGCTGGCGACGATGGTGTCGCACCGCATTCCCGGCGCCGTGTCGTTCCGGCTGATCTTCTTCATGCCCTATGTGCTGGCGGACGTCGCGGCCGGCCTGATCTGGCGCTTCGTCTATGACGGCGACTACGGCCTGTTCGCCGCCATCGCCTCGTTCTTCAACGTCAGCTCGCCCTATGTGCTGGCCGACAAGAACCTCGCCATCTACGCCGTGCTCGGCGTCATCGTCTGGAAGTATTTCGGCTTCCACATGATGCTGTTCATCGCCGGCCTGCAATCGGTCGACAAGAGCTACTACGAGGCAGCCGAGATGGATGGCGCGACGCGCTGGCAGCGCTTCCGCAACATCACCCTGCCGCTGCTCGCGCCGACGATCCGCCTCTCCGTCTTCTTCTCGGTGATCGGCTCGCTGCAGCTCTTCGACATGATCATGCCGCTGACCGGCGGCGGGCCGTCGAACAGCACCCAGACCATGGTCACCTTCCTCTACTCCTACGGCATCACCCGCATGAAGGTCGGCTTCGGCAGCGCCGTCGGCGTCGTGCTGTTCGTCATCTGCATCACGCTGGCCTTCGGCTACAAACGGATCTTCATGCGCAATGACTGATCAGACCATCATCGCCGCGAAGCCCCTCGCCGCCCAGAAGCCGCGCCGGGACGCGTTCTCGAAGCATCGGCTGAGCTTCGTCACCTGGCTCTATCTCTATGCGAGCCTGTTCCTGGTCGCGGCGATCGTGCTTTTGCCGCTCCTCACCACGGCGCTCGGCGGCTTCAAGACGCTGGGCGACCTGCGGGTCCATCCGTTCGGCCTGCCGAGCCAATGGATCTGGTCCAACTACCTCGATATCCTGGTCAGTGCGCGCTACTGGCAGATGCTCGGCAACTCACTGATCATCGCGGTGCTGTCGGTGATCCTGACGCTGGCCGTCGCCGCCATGGCGGCCTTCACCTTCGCGCATGTGAAGTTCTTCGGCTCGGGCTTCCTGCTCAATTATTTCCTGATCGGGCTGATGTTTCCGGTCGCGACCGCGATCCTGCCGCTGTTCATCCGCATCCGCGATCTCGGTCTGCTCGACACCTATTGGGGCGTCGTGCTGCCCCAGGTCGCCTTCGGGCTCGGCATGAGCATCATGCTGTTCCGGAAATTCTTCCAGAACGTGCCGCATGAATTGTTCGACGCGGCGCTCGTCGATGGCTGCGGCTATATCCGCTATTTCTGGCACATCACGCTGCCGCTCTCGCGGCCGATCCTGGCGACCGTTGGCATCATCGCCTTCGTGAATTCCTGGAACAACTACATCATGCCGCTGATCCTCCTGAACACGGACAGCAAATATCCGTGGCCGCTCGGGATCATGGTCTACCAGGGTGAGTTCTCGACCGACTGGCAGCTGGTGCTCGCCTTCATCACGCTCACCATCCTGCCGACGATCATCGTCTTCTTCGGCGCCCAGAAGCACATCGTCGCCGGCCTGACGGCGGGCGCGGTGAAGGGCTGACCGCACGACCAAAAGGGTCCGCCGGAGATCCGGCGGCCCCTTGTCGTCAATGCTCCGCGACGGCGGCCCCGGCCTCGGTTCCCTCGTTGCGCAGCGCCACGAAGACGACGACGGCGAGCGTCGCGATCAGCGCCGCCGTCACCATCAGGACCGAGGCGTGGGCGCTGGCGAAAGCGATCCGCGCCGTCTGGGCGATCGCCTCACCCTCCGCGCCGCCGATCTTCTGCGCCACCACCATCGCCTCGCCGATCGAATGGGCAGCGACGGCCGCCTCCCCCGTGAGGCCGAGGCCGAAATTGTTGCGGTAGATCGCGCTCAGCAGCACGCCGAAGAAGGTGATGCCGAGACCGGCGCCGAGCTCATAGCCGGTAGCCTCGAGCGATCCGGCGGCCCCCGCCTTTTCGACCGGCGCGGCGCCCATGATGGCGGCCGACGACGCCAGCAGGCCGACGCCGAGCGCGAAGCCGAGCAGCGCCATCAGGCAGGCAATGGCCACGTCGTCGCCGCCGATGTTCGACTGGCTGATGCCGAACAGCGCCAGCGACGCGGCGGCGAGACCGACCGTGCCGAGCCAGCGCAGACCGAAGCGGCCGGCGAGCTTGCCGGCGATCGGCCCCGCGATCGCCGAGGCGACGACGAGCGGCATCATGAACAGGCCGGCCTGCAGCGGCGTCCGGCCATAGACATATTGCAGCTCCTGCGCCAGCAGCAGCTCGAAGCCGGCGAGCGAGCCGGACGCGACGAAGGCCATCAGCATGCCGACCGAGATGGCCGGCTTGCGGAACAGCGACAGGTCGAGCAGCGGCTCGGCGGCGACGATCTGCAGCCGGGCGAACCAGGCGATCAGGGCGAGCCCCAGCGCGAGAACGCCGAAGACAAAGACCGACGGTCCCGCCTTGAAGCCCGTCTTCACCGCATAGACCGTCGCGATCAGGCCGGCGATCAGCAGCAGCGCATGACCGATCTTCCAGCTGCCCAGCGCCGCGACCGGCCGGTTCGGGATGAGCAGGAACACGACCGGCAGCACCACCAGCATGATCGGCACGTTGATGAGGAAGACCGATCCCCACCAGAAATGCTCGAGTAGGAAGCCGCCCGTCAGCGGACCGATGGCAGCGCCTGCCGAGGCGACCGTGCTCCAGACGCCGAGCGCGAGCGCCCTTTCCTTCGGGTCTTCGAAGGTCTGACGGATGAGCGCCAGCACGCTCGGAATGATCATCGACGAGCCGACGGCGAGCAGCACACGCGAAAGGATCAGCATCATCGCCGTCGGCGAAAAGGCGGCCGAGATCGAGGCGAGGCCGAAGATCGAGAGGCCGATCAGCATCAGCCGGCGATGGCCGACCCGGTCGCCGAGCGTTCCCATCGGCACCAGCAGCCCCGCCATGATCAGCGGATAGATGTCGATGATCCAGAGGATTTCCGTGCCGCTCGCGCCGAGCGCGACGGTGAGCGACGGAACGGCGATATGCAGGATCGTCATGTCGACGACCACCGGCAGGAACGCCAGGATCACGGCGGTCAGGACCAGCCAGCGATTGCGAGGCGCGAAGGTCATTTTCATCTCCATTCCCGCGCCGTTCGGGGGATTGCCGGCGCTGGGAGGCGGAGATATATATCCGTCCAGACGGTATTAAAAGAGAAAAGCCATGGGCAGACGTCCAACCATCGATCGCGAAGCGCTGCTCGACGCCGCCGACCGGGTCATCGCCACGACCGGCGTCATCAACCTGACGATCGACGCCGTGGCCCGCGAGGCAGGCGTCAGCAAGGGCGGCGTGCTCTATTCCTTCGGCACCAAGGACGCGCTGATCGAGGCGATGCTGGAGCGGGCCGAAGCCTCCTATGAGGGGCTGGTCGGCGCGTATCTGGAAAACCATGCCGACGAGCCGTTCGCCCCCGCCTCGGCGCATATAGACGCCAACCATCGCGAGGACAGGCTGGCGAGCATCCGCGCCAGCGCCCTGCTCGCAAGCCTCGTCCGCTCGCCCGCCTATCAGATCCAGATCCAGGGCTATTACGAGGAATTGTTCGGCCGAGTCGACATCACGACGGAAACGGGGCGCCGGGCGCTGACCGCGATCCTGGCGTCGGAAGGCGCGTTCCTGCTGCGCGGCCTCGGCCTCATCGACATCGAGAACGACGCCTGGGACGCCATCTTCGCGGATATCCAGGCGATCGTGCCAGGCTGAAAGCCAAAGGGCCCACGCGATGGCGGACCCTTTTTCATCATCGGGGCATCACTCGGTGGAGACGCCGCTCTGCTCTTCCTCGAAGGTCACCGCGACGTCGGCATTGGCGGAAAGCCGCACCCGGCCGTTCTCGATATCCGCCACCAGCGCCAGTGGAATGAAATGGTGGTGGCCGGCATGCGAACCCTCGCCGCTGTCGCGCTTGGTCAGCTTGATCCGATCGCCCTCGACCCCGTCGACCGTGCCGACATGGACACCATCGGCTCCGATGACGTCCGCATGCTCCTTGATCCGTGCTGCATCGAACATTCCGCATCTCCTTGGGTTGACCCATGACAACGCGGAAGTCGGCGTCTGGATGCGGCCGCCGATCGGGTTTCGACGGCAAGCCTGCCGCCGCCCCTCTTTACCCTGCAGGCCCCTTCCCTTATTTCGTGCCTCCCTTTCGCGTTTCGGTAGCCAGCATGTATCAAATTCGCCCCTCCCGCCCCGACGACCTCGACCGGATGTACGAGATCTGGCTCGGCGCCGTGCAGGCGACGCACCACTTCCTGACCGAGGCGGACATTGCTTCGATCGGCGTCATGGTGCGCGGCGCCTATCTGCCGAACGCGGCCTTTTCGGTCGTCGTCGACGCCTCCGATCGTCCGCTCGCCTTCCTCGGCATGACGGACGCGAAGATCGATTCGCTGTTCGTCGATCCGGCCGAGCACGGCAAGGGCATCGGGCGGCTGCTCATCCAGCACGCCCGCACGACGGCGCCGGTGCTGACCGTCGACGTCAACGAGCAAAACCCGGGCGGTTGCGCCTTCTATCAGCGCCTCGGCTTCGTCGTCACCGGCCGCTCCGAGCTGGACGACGATGGACGTCCCTTCCCCCTGCTTCATCTGAAGCTGGAGCAGGGCTAAACCGGCCGGCGCCCGATCGGGACCGGCCGGCGAAGCGCTCAGTCCCAGGCGGGCGCCAGGCCCGGCGGGCTGACGCGCCGGCCATCGGCGCGGGCGAGGCCGGCGATCTCCGCCATCTCGTCTTCCGCCAGCTCGAAATCGAACACCGCGATGTTCTCGGCGACGCGCTCCGGCTTCGCCGTCTTGGAGAGCGCGACGAAACCCTGCTGCAGCAGCCAGCGCAAACCGACCTGCGCCGCGCTCTTGCCGTATCTCTGGCCGATCGCGGCAAGCAGCGGATCCTGCGGCACCGCGCCGTCCGCCATGCCAAAATAGGCCGTGACGGAGACGCCGGCGGCGCTCGCCGCCGCCGCGACGGCACGCTGGTCGAGATAGGGATGCGCCTCGATCTGGTTGGTGACGATCGGAGCGTCGCTCAGCGCGACCGCCTCGCGCATCTGCGCGATGTTCTGGTTGCTGACGCCGACATGCAGCGTCTTGCCGGCCGATTTCACCGCGTTGAGCATGGCAATCTGCTCGGCGACGGGGACGGCGTCGCCGGGCCAGTGCAGCAGAAGCAGGTCGACGCGATCGACCCGCAGCCTGTCGAGGCTCTCCTCGACCGAGGCCAGGAAGCGGTCGGGATGGTAGTTGTCGACCCACACCTTGGTGGTCAGGAAGAGATCGTCGCGACGCGCGCCGGCGGCCACCAAAGCGCGACCGAGCGCGGCTTCGTTCTGATAGATCTGCGCCGTATCGAAATGGCGAAATCCCGCTTCGAGCGCCGCCGGGACGACCCGCTCGACCTCGTCATCCGACATCCGGAACACGCCGAACCCGAGCGCCGGGATCGACGCGCCATGCGCCTTCACAGTCTGCATCATCAAACTCCTGGAGGAGAGCGGCGAGGACGCCGCCCGTGCCGTGGTGGCGGCAGCGACACGCTCGCCGCCGTTTCCGCATGGCGAGGAGATAACGGCCGCATTGGCGCTTGATAATTCGTCGGCCAGCCACACAATCTGTGAAACTAATTCACCGATCGGATCGCCCAATGGACAATCGCGCCGGCGAAATGCAGGTGTTCCTGCGCGTCGTGGAGGCCGGGAATTTCTCGGCCGCCGCCAGCCAGATGCGGATGACGCCCTCGACCGTGAGCAAGCTGATCTCGCGCATCGAGGCGCGGCTCGGCGTCCGCCTGCTGGAGCGCTCGACGCGGCGGCTATCGCTGACGGCCGAGGGCCAGCTCTATTACGAGCGCAGCCTGGCGCTGCTCGCCGAACTCGACGAAGTGGAGCGCGAGCTCTCGCAGGGGGCCGCCTGCGCCGGCGGCACGGTACGGGTCAACGCCTCGGTCGCCTTCGGCATCTACGGCGTCGAGCCGACGCTCACCGGCTTCTGGCAGGCCTATCCCAACATCCGGGTCGACCTGTCGCTCTCCGACGAGATGGTCGATCTCTATCTCGACCGCACCGATGTCGCCTTTCGCGTCGGCACCTTGCAGGATTCCAGCATGCGGGCCCGGCGGATCGGCGTCGCGCGCCGCAAGATCGTCGCCTCGCCCGCCTATCTCAAGCAGTTCGGCACGCCGCGCTCGGTCGACGATCTCGCCCGACACAATTGCCTCGGCTTCAACTTCCGCCGCGCCGTGCCGGTCTGGCCGCTGCGCGAGGGCAACCGCACAGTTGACCGCGCCGTCACCGGCTCGCTCCTCACCAACAATGGCGAAACCATGCGAAGGGCGGCGGTCGCCGGCGTCGGCCTCGCCCGCCTCGGCGATTATCACGTGCGCGCCGATCTCGCCGAGGGGCGTCTCGTCGAGGTGCTCGCCGAGACCGTCGGCGACGAGGAGGAGATCCACGCGCTCTTCCTCGGCGGCGAGCGCATGCCGCACCGTGTGCGCGCCTTCCTCGATTTCACCGTGCCCCTGCAGGCCTTCCTGCGGCAACCGTGACGGCGGAGAGCCAGTCGATCAGGTCAGGTCGCTGCCGATCGCGATCGCCGTCGTCATGGCGATGTTGCGGACCTTGTCCTCATATTCGGCATCCTGGCCGACCAGGAACGGGATGCTGATCGCGGCGACCACCTGGCCCGACAGATTGACGATCGGCGCGCCATAGGCGTTGACCGACACGGCGAATTCGCCGCCGTCGCGCGACCAGCCGCGCGCCCTGACCAGCGCGAGCTCGGCCCGAAGCGCCTCCGGATCGACGAAGGTCAGGACGGTGTAGCGCTTGAGCTCGTGCGACAGCACCGCCTCGATCTCCGCCTCCGGCTGATGCGCGAGCAGGACCTTGCTGCCGGCGCCGGCATGGATGGGCAGGTGCTGGCCGATGGCGGCATGCAGGGCATAGGGATTGTGGCCGGTGGCGGCGGCGATCACGAGCACGAAGCCGCGATCATAGACGGAGACCTTGCAGCTCTCGCCAAACGTTGCCGCGAGGCGGTCGAGATGCGGCTGCGCCTTCTCCGCGATCTCGCGGCTGACCGGCGTCGAGGTGACGCCGTCGGCGAGCGACAGCAACCGGGCGCCGAGGACATATTGGGCGCGGTCGACCTGGCGCACCATGTCGTGCGCCTCGAGCGAATTCAGGATCCGGTACACGGTCGAGCGCGTCACGCCGGTCCGCTCCGCCAGCCGCTTCAGGCTGAGGCCGGACGGGGTTTTCTCGAGCTCGGTCAGGATCGCCATCATCCGCTCGATGGCCGGATTGCGATTTTGCAGCCCCTCCTCGTCATCAGACACGTTGACACCTCCCGGCTTCTTTGCCACGGTTACAATATGAACGAGTAAAATTCAAATAATAAACTCGTCAATAGCCTGCCGGAAACGCGGCAGCAAGTCGGTTGAGGAAACGCCATGTCAATTCAGGCCACGCCAATTCACGCCACAGCTGCGTCCTGTCCGTCGAAGGGCCGCGCGACATGAGGGTCGCGACGCGCCGGACCGGCCTCGCCGCCACCGTCACCTTCGGCGACATGAACAGACCGAGGGAGGGCGTCGATGCGACCCGCCGCAGCTGAGGCGGCCCGGCTGCCCAAAGGTTTCACCGCGCCCCCCGTTCCCCGCCGCAATCCGACGCGGCGCCCGGACTGGCTGGTCGCCTACACGCTCCTTGCGCCGGCGGCTGCCGTCTTCGCCGCCTTCATCGCCTATCCGCTCGTTGACGGCGTCACGACGTCGTTCACCGACCAGATGGTCGCCAAGGCCGGCTCCTTCGTCGGGCTGGCCAATTTCACCAAGCTGCTCAGCGATCCGCACTATCTGCGCGCCGCCTTCAACTCGCTGGTGCTGACGGTGGGCGTCGTCGCCGTGAAGCTGGTGATCGGCCTCATCTGCGCGGTTCTGCTGGCGCAGAAGATGCCGGCGCGCGGGCTGGTCCGCGCCCTCGTCTTCCTGCCCTGGGCGGTGCCCGGCCTGATCGCCGGCCTGTCGTGGAAATGGATCTTCGACGAGCAGGCGGGCGTGCTCAGCTATCTGGTGCTGGCGCTCGGCCTGTCGGACCAGCCGATCTACTGGCTGTCCGATCCGAGGATCGCCATGCTTTCGATCGGCACCGCCATGGTCTGGCACGGCCTGCCCTTCTTCACCATGATGTTCCTCGCCGCGCTGACCGCCATTCCGGGCGATCTGAACGAAGCCGCCGCCATCGACGGCGCCGGCCCGCTCCGGCGCTTCTTCTCGGTCACGCTGCCGCAGATGAAGGAAGTCATCTTCGTCACGGTGATGCTGTCGACGATCTGGACGTTCAACTCGTTCCACATGGTGTTCATCCTGACCGGCGGCGGCCCGGCGATGCGCACGCATATCCTGCCGACGCTCGCCTACGAATACGGCATCACCCAGAGCCAGCTCGGGCTCGGCGCGGCCGTCCTCGTCTCGGTGATCCCCGTCTTCGTCATCCTGATCGTGCTGCTGACGCGCCGCATGCTGTCGTCGAAAGAATAGGAGCCGGACATGGTCAAAAGCACGACAGAACTTCTGGTCGGCCGCATCCTCACGGCGATCGGCATCGTCATCGCCCTGTTCTGGTCGCTGGCGCCGATCTACTGGATCGTCGTCACCTCGCTGAAGACATCCCGCGAGATCTACGCGGTTCCGCCGACCCTGCTGCCGGCGCGCCCGACGCTCGCGAACTTCAACACCGCGCTGTTCAACTCGAAATTCCCGCAATTCGTGTTGAACAGCGCCACCGTCGCGATCTCGGTGACGCTGATCTCGGCGGTGATCGGCGCGCTCGCCGCCTATCCGATCGCCCGCATGCGCTTCAAGGGCCGGGGTGCGGCGGCGCGCGCCATCGTCATGGCCTATCTGCTGCCGCCGTCGCTCTTGTTCATCCCGCTGTTCCTGGTGCTGCAGAACATGGGGCTGATCAACACCAAGACGGGCCTCGTCGTCGCCTATCTGACCTTCACCGTGCCGTTCTGCACGTGGATGCTGATCGGCTACTTCCGCACCATCCCGCGCGAGCTGGACGAGGCGGCGACGGTCGATGGCGCGACGCGGCTGCAGACGCTGCTCAAGGTGATCCTGCCGATCGCCAAGCCCGGCCTCGCCGTGGTGGCGCTCTTCGCCTTCACCCATGCCTGGAACGAGTTCCTGTACGCGCTGGTCTTCGTCCATTCGAACGACACCAAGACGCTGACCGCCGGCCTGACCGGCCTGATCATGGGCGACACCTTCATCTGGGGCCAGCTGATGGCGAGCTCCGTCATCGCGATCGTGCCGATCCTGATCATCTACATCGTCGCGCAGCGCTACATCGTCGAGGGCCTGGCCGCCGGCAGCGTCAAGGGCTAGCGCGCCCAGGAAAGCCCAAGAAGACCAAAGAACACAAAGTTCAACGACCAAAAAGGAGGAGGAAACCATGAAGAAACTCGCCATGACCCTGCTGGTCTCGGCCGCAGCCCTGCTGCCGTTCCAGGCACAGGCAGCCGACCTGACGATCTGGGGATTGCAGGCCTTCAACCAGCAGGCCGACGACCTGATCACCGAGATGGCCGTGCAGTTCGGCAAGGAGCGCGGCATCGACGTCGAATATGTCGTCGTCCCCGGCAACGCCATGACCGAGCGGCTCGCCGCGGCCTTGCAGGCCGGCGCGCCGCCCGACGTGTTCATGCAGGTCGGCCCGCAGGCGCAGTATTACGCCAAGCTCGGCGTCACCCTGCCGCTCGACGACATCCTGGAGACGATGCGGGCCGTGCCGGGAGGCATCTACGAGAGCACCGTCTCGCAGGTGATGTATGACGGCAAGGCGCACGCCCTGCCGCTCGAGGTCGACGTGGTGCCGATGTTCGCCCGCACCGATCTGCTCAAGGAAGTCGGCCTGGAAGTGCCGAAGACGCTGGACGAGCTGCGCACGGCCTCGCAGGCGATCCTCAAGGCCAATCCGGGCATCACCGCCTTCGGCATGACGCTGTCCTCGGCCAATGACGCCGAATCCTTCGCGCGGATGATCGTGCTGTCCTATGGCGGCCAGATGTTCGACGAGACCGGCAAGACGATCACCTGGAACTCGCCGGAGACGGTGGCGGCCTACCAGTACATCGCCGACATGTTCGCCGAGGGCACGATTCCCCGCTCGACGCTGACCTGGGACGACGCCGGCAACAACACCGCCTACCAGACGGGCCGCACCGCCTTCACCATCAATCCGCCCAGCATCTACCAGTGGATGGTGCAGAACGACGAGGACCTGCTCGCCAATACCGCGATGATCGCCATTCCGGCGGGCCCCGGCGAGAAGGGCCGCTCGGCCAACATGATCTCGTCCTTCTCCTGGCTGGTCAGCAAGGACACCAAGCGCCCTGACGACGCCAAGGCGTGGCTGAACCACTTCTTCGAGCCGGCACGCTACGAGCAGATCATCGCCACGGTGGGCGGCCGCTGGGTGCCGATCTACCCGGAGCAGACGAAGACCATGCCGCTGTTCAAGGACACGCCGGCCTTCGCCAATTTCGACGAAATGGCCCGCAACGGCCTGGTCGACGGCCATGCCGGCCCGCCGTCGGCGACCGCCGCCGCCATCTTCAACGCCAAGATCGTCACCCAGTCGCTGCAGCGCGTGCTGGTCGACGGCGAGAGCCCGGAGAAGGCCGTCGCCTGGGCGCAGGCTGAAATGGAACGTCTGGCCGCCGCGCAGTGAGGCAAGGCCCGGCCTGGGCTTCCCGGGCCGGGCCTCCCGCCGGCGCACAGGCTACCCGACCCGCGCCCGAGCGCGCAACCTGGAAACACGAGATGACCCACACACCCGACATCAAGAGACCGCCGCGCGCCCTGGTCGACGCCCTCGCCAAGGTCGGCAGCGCCACGGCGGCGGGCGAACTGCACCTGATGGGGATCCGCGACCCGCAGATCCGCGGTCCGCTGCCCTATACCAAGGGCCGCAGCATCGCCGGCCCGGCGCTGACGCTGCAGTTCATGCCGAAGCGCGAGGACCTCTACGGCGCCAGCGAATATGACGACCCGGAAAAGCAGCTGCACCGGCACGTGCTCTATCACGCGCAGGCCGGCGACGTCGTCGTGGTCGACGCGCGCGGCGACATGGCGAGCGGCGTGTTCGGCGAGATGATGCTGACCTATTTCGCCGGCCGCGGCGGCGCCGGCGTGATCATCGACGGCTGCATCCGCGACTCGGCCGAGGCGATGAAGCTCGATCTCGGCTACTGGATCCGCGGCACGACGCCGAACTTCCACACCCAGACCGGCATCATTCCCTTCGGCGTCAACGTGCCGATCGCCTGCGGCAACGCGCTGGTGATCCCGGGCGACATCATCATCGCCGACGATGACGGCGTCGTGGTCGTGCCGATCGCCATGGCCGAGGAGCTGCTGGAGCGTGCCAGCAAGCACACGGAATGGGAGGAGTTCTCGAAGCTCAAGCTCTCCGAGGGCGCGGACCTGCGCAAATACTACCCGCTGACGCCGGCGGCCGAAGAGGAATACCAGGCCTGGCGCCGCGAGCACGACAAGAAGCACGCGGCGACCTGATACCGCTCCGGTCCGAGACCGGAGCACGGCACGGCAAGGCGCGGGAGCAACCCTCCACTCTCCGCCTTGCCGATGCTCATCTTGGCCTTGCCGATGCTCTTCTTATCGTCAGCCCGACCGACCGAGCGAGCCGGCAATCGCCGCCAGCCAGACGACGACGGCCTCGGCGCCGGGATCCGGAACGCCGACCGCGCGCTCGCCCAGATAGCTGGAGCGGCCGCGCCGCGAGGCGATCGCAGCGGTCGCAGCACTTCCTTCCCGCGCCGCCGCGATGGCATGGCCGAGAACTTCCGCGCCGCCATAGGCGGAGGCCGCCGACAGCACCTCCGCCGCCGGCAGCAGGGCGTCGAGCATGGTGCGGTCGCCAACCCTGGCGTCGCCGAGCCGCGCGATTGCCGCCGAGCCGGCCGCGAACGCCCTGGCCCAGTCGGCGAAACCGGGCGTTGGAACGCCCTCGAGTTCGGAGGCGGCGCGCAGCAATCCAGCCGCATAGAGCGCGCCGGAGGTGCCGCCGACGGTCTTGCGCAGGCTGGCCGACAGGGCGCGGAGCACCGACGCAGCGCGCTTGTCCGGATAGGCGTCGATTTCCCTCAGGATCGCCTCGGCGCCGCGCGCCAGATTGAGCCCGAGATCGCCGTCGCCGACCTGCTGGTCGAGATCCGTCAGCCGCGCCTCGTCGGCGATCAGCGCTTCGGCCGCCGCGCGCACAGCGACGGCAAGTCGCGGGTCGCCCTCCCCGGCTTCCAGCGCACCGGGCGCAACCGCCGCCTGCGAAATCACCTTCGGCCCGGCGCCGATCGGACCGGCGCCGCGACCGGGCCAGGCCGGGGCGGATGCCGGCGCGTCGAGACGGGCGAGCAGCGCCGCGTCGACCTTCATCGCCGAGAGCGAGCAGCCGGCCATCTCCAGCGCCGTCAGGAAGGTGCCGGCCCAGAGCCGGTCGATCGTCACGCCGAAGCGCGCCGCCACGCGGGCGACGTCGGCGACGACGATCTGCATCTCCATCACCGGCGTGCCGCCGAGATTGTTGACGAGGAGCGCGACGCGGTCGCCCTGGCCGATGTTGCGGTCGGCGAAGATCCGGCCGAGCAGGATCTCGACCAGCGCCCGCGACGGCTGCATGGCCGTGCGGCTGACGCCGGCCTCGCCATGAATGCCGAGACCGAGCTCGATCTCGCCGTCGCCGAGCGTGAAGCCCGGCTTGCCGGCGGCGGGGACGGTGCAGGCGGAAAGGGCGACGCCCATGCTGCCGATCGCTGAAATGGCGCGCTCGGCCTCGGTCTTCACGTCGGCAAGCGACAGCCCCTCGGCCGCCGCCGCGCCGGTAATCTTGTGCACCAGCACGGTGCCGGCGATGCCGCGCCGGCCGGCCGTCTCGGCATTTTCGGCCAGCGCCATGTCATCGGCGACGACCACCATGTCGACGGCGAAGCCCTCGCTGCGGGCGATCTCGGCGGCGAGGCCGAAATTCAGGCGGTCGCCGGTATAGTTCTTGACGATGAGCAGCGCGCCGGCCGGGCCGGTCGCGGCGCGGATCGCCGCCAGCACGGCGTCCGTCGAGGGCGAGGTGAAGACATCGCCGCAGACGGCGGCGGTCAGCAGTCCCTCGCCGATATAGCCGGCATGCGCCGGTTCATGACCGGAACCGCCGCCCGAGATCAGCGCGACGCGGCCGCTCGCCTTGAACGCCTCGATATCGGCGCGCAGCACGACCCGCTCGCCCTCGAGCAGCGCGAGGCCGGGATTGGCGATCGCCAGGCCGGCAATCATGTCGTCGACGACATCGGCCGTCGCGTTGATCAGCTTCTTCATCGCATTCCTCCCGACGGCCCCTGTCGAGCCGCATGCTGCCGACATCGTTCGCGGGCCGCCGCGCAATCGGTGCGCGGCGGCCCGGAGGCGGGAGAAGCGCCTACCAGCGCTGGTGGACGTGCGGCTTGATCAGCCGGTCATAGATCTCGGAGATCCGGGCCAGCGTCTCGGGAGCGATGGCCGCGCCGTCGCTCGCGGCGGCGTTGGACTGGGCCTGCGCCTCGTTGCGGGCGCCGGGGATGACGACCGAGACGGCCGGCTGCTGCAGGATCCAGCGGAGCGCGAAGGTCGACATCGCGACGCCTTCCGGCACCAGCGGACGCAGCTCGTCGACCGCTTCCAGCGCCACGTCGAACGGCACGCCGGCGAAGGTCTCGCCGACATCGAACTGCTCGCCATGGCGGTTGAAGTTGCGGTGGTCGTCGGCGCGGAAGGCGGTGTCGCGGGTGATCTTGCCGGAGAGCAGGCCCGAGGCGAGCGGCACGCGGACGATGATGCCGACATTCTTCTTCGCGGCTTCCGTGAAGAACAGCTCCTGCGGCCGCTGGCGGAAGATGTTGTAGATGACCTGGACGGTGGCGACGTTCGGATACTGGATCGCCTTCAGCCCTTCCTCGACCTTCTCGACCGAGACGCCGTAGTGGCGGATCTTGCCCTTGGCGACGAGGCCATCGAGCTCGCCGAAGAAATCCGGCTCGTAATAGACCTCGGTCGGCGGGCAGTGCAGCTGCACCAGGTCGAGAGTATCGGTCTGCAGGTTCTTGAGGCTGCGATCGATGAAGGCCTCGATGTTGGCGCCGGTATAGCCCTCGGCGACATGCGGGCTCAGACGCCGCCCCGCCTTGGTGGCGACGAACGGGCGGAGGCCGCCGCGCTCCTTCAGCACCTCGGCAATGATCTTCTCCGAGCGGCCGTCACCGTAGACGTCGGCGGTGTCGATGAAGGACACGCCGGCGTCGAGCGCCGCGTTCAGCGCCTTCTTGCCGTCGGCCTCGCTGACGTCGCCCCAGGCGCCGCCGATCTGCCAGGCGCCAAAACCGATCTCCGAAATCGTGGCGCCGGTGCGCCCGAGCTGACGGTTCTTCATGTGATCATCTTTCTTCGTGTCCGCGCGGCGATCCGATGGATCGCCTGTCCCTTCGCGCCGCGAAGCCTCAAGGCTTCCAGGGGGCCGCCGCCGGAGAAGGGGCGGCCGGTCGGCGCCCGCCTACCCTCGCGCGACTTGCGGCAGGAAGCAAATGCAATGCAGGCCGGCGTGAGCCGGCCTGCGATATCGCTGTGCGGAACCCCGCCGCGAGGCGGGGCCGTCGAAAGGCGTCAGTTCTTGACCGGGAAGAACCAGAGATTGCGGTCGGTGTAGCCGAACTCCTTGAGGATCTCCGACATGGTGCCATCGGCGCGGATTTCGGCGAGCGCGCGCGAGATGGCGCTGTTCAGGTCGACGTCGTCCTTGCGGAGCGCGTAGCGGGCATAGCCGTATTCTTCCGGCAGCGGCTTGTAGTCGGCGACCAGTTCCATGGCGGCGTCGGGATGCTTCTTCAGGAACTGGCCGACCTTGATGTCGTCCTCCATGCCGACATCAAGGCGGCCGGCGATGATGTCGGAGAACTCGGCCTCGTTGCTGGTGTAGAGCTTGAGTTCCTTCAGGTCGGTCCGCTTCTCGAGCAGGCCGTGATTGACCGAGCCGCGCAGCGTGCCGACGGTCTTGCCGGCGAAGTCGTCCCAGCTGTGGATGTTGTGCGGGTTGCCCTTCGCCACCGTCACGCCCGAGCCGTACCAGTAGGACGGGCCGGTGAAGGCCAGCACCTTCAGGCGCTTCTCGTTCTCGTGCAGATTGTCGACGATGACGTCGCCGCGGTTGGAAAGCAGCGTCGGCACCATGGCGTCGAACGGGATGAGCGACCAGGTCACCTTGTCGATGCCGAGGCGCTTGGTCACTTCGCGGAAGATGCGGACGTCGGTGCCGTCATATTCCTTCGTCTTCTCGTCCAGATAGGTGTTCGGCGGATCGGCGGCGATCAGCAGCGTGATGCCGTTGTCGATGGCGCGCTGATAGGAGCCGTCGCCGCCATGATAGGTGGCATTGCCGACGCCGATGTCGCCGGCCATGGCGACGGAACCCGTCATCATGGTCGCAACCGCGGTCGCGAGAACCAAGCTCTTGAAATTCACGGATGTATCCCCTCGTTGTTATTGCTTGAAGCGCGTTTATCGACCGGCCGCGGCGCCCATTTCCCTGTTGCGCTCCAGGACCGATCGCAGAAAGTCCCTTGTCCGCTCCTGCTGCGGGGCGGCGAAGAGTTCGTGCGGCTTGCCGCTTTCGACGATCCGACCGTCGGCCATGAAGACGACACGGTCCGAGACGTCGCGGGCGAAGCCCATCTCATGCGTGACGACGACCATGGTCATGCCTTCGTCGGCAAGCGCGCGCATGACGCGCAGCACCTCGCCGACCAGCTCCGGATCGAGCGCCGAGGTGACCTCGTCGAAGAGGATCGCCTTCGGCCGCATCGCCAGCGCCCTGGCGATCGCCACGCGCTGCTGCTGGCCGCCGGAAAGTTCGTGCGGATAGGCCTGCGCCTTCTGCGCCAGGCCGACCTTTTCGAGCAGCGCCAGCGCGATGTCGGTCGCCTCGCCACGGGAACGGCCGAGCACGTGGATCGGCGCGACCGTGATGTTCTCGGTGACGGTCAGGTGCGGGAACAGGTTGAACGACTGGAACACCATGCCGACCTTGGCGCGGATCGCCTCGATCTGCTTCTCGCTGTCGATGATGAGCTTGCCGTCCTTCTCGTAGCGATAGACCGGCTGGCCATCGATCGAGATCGTGCCGCTGCTGATCTCCTCCATGTTGTTGATGCAGCGCAGCATGGTCGACTTGCCGGAGCCGGACGGGCCGATGACGCAGACCACTTCCGCCCGGTCGACGCTCAGCGAGACGTCCTTCAGGACGTGGTGCGAGCCGTAGCTCTTGTTGATGCTTTCGAGGCGGATCATGACTTGGCGGTCCCTTCGGCGGCTTCGGCCTGGGCGACGTCGGAAACCACGACGGGCGGGCGGCGCGCGCCGATCGCCATGCGCTTCTCCAGGTAGCGGACGAACAGCGCCGCCGGATAGGAGAAGAACAGGTAGATCGCGCCGATGATGGTGAAGACGGTAAAATACTGGAAATTCGTCGACGAGATGATCTGTCCGGTGAAGATCAGCTCACGCACGGTGACGATGGATACCAGCGACGTATCCTTGAACAGCGAGATGCAATAGTTGCCGAGCGGCGGCACGACCACACGGATCGCCTGCGGCAGGATGATCA
This sequence comes from Kaistia sp. 32K, assembly GCF_016629525.1. Taxonomy (GTDB): domain Bacteria; phylum Pseudomonadota; class Alphaproteobacteria; order Rhizobiales; family Kaistiaceae; genus Kaistia. Next base: position 809,025 of record NZ_AP024269.1, on the reverse strand, counting down.
GGCGCAGCATCTTGCGGCGCGACATGCCGAGCGCCTTGGCGGCCTCGACCTGGCCATGCGGGATGGCGACGATGCCGGCGCGATACACCTCGGCCAGATAGGCGGAGTAGTTGACCGACAGGCCGATGACGCCGGCCATGAACGGGTCGAAGCGGATGCCGAAGGCCGGCAGCACGAAGTAGATGTAGAACAGCTGCAAGAGGCACGGCGTTCCGCGGATCACCTCGATGTAGAACGAGGCGGCGACCCGAAGAATTCGGGAGCGGCCGAGCTTTGCCAGCGCCAGCAAGAGGCCGAGCGGTAACGCGATCAACATCACGCAGAACGTCAGCTGCAAGCTGATCGCGGCGCCGCGCATCAAATCGGGGAAATAGTCGCCGATGCCGTCGAAATTGAACAGGTTGATGAATGTCGTCAGCACGGGACGCCTTCCGTATCCGTAGCAGAAGCACAGGGTCGTTCTTGGACCAGACCGGATCGTTCGGCGGCTCCGCCGGAGCGCCGTCAGGTCCAATCCATTTGTTTTGTAGTGCAGAACAATGTTCTGTAATTTGATGCTAGGTTTGCCGCAGGCGAATGTCAACGCACCTTTTTCCGGCGCGGAAGGTAAACGCTGCCGCCAGATTTTCCGGCACACGCAGGACGGGAATACATGCCTTCGTTCTGAACAAAAGGCATGAAAACGCGGCAACGGAAATGAATCGAAACAAGTCGGCAAGAAACGCGCCGAGCGTCGAAAACCCGGCCCGTCGGCGTCAATTTCACTGTGGAAATAAGTGTTTCACGCCGGACCCGCCCCTTCGCGGCCCGCCCGGCCCCCGGACGATCGAGGGCGACGGCGTCTGTGCACAAAGTTGCGTCACCGCCCGCCGCGTTCCGGCAAACCTCGAAATCAGGACGAAAGAGCGAAGATGCGGTCCGCGGCGAACGCAACAGACGATCCGCCGCCGCTCCGCCTTCGGAAAATCGTGCGCCGCGATCGCCCTCGTTCCGGCGCTAGCCCTGCGGCCGCAGCAGCCAGGCCTCGGCGGCGCTCGGGCCGCCCAGCGCCCGCGAAATCAGGTCGGCGTGCTGGACCAGCGGCCCGGCGATCGAGCCGACCGCCTCGAGCGGCAGAAGCTGCTTCAGCGTCGTCACGCTGATGGCGCCGACCGTCTGGCCGTCCCGCCCGAACACGGCGGCGGCGACGCAGATGATACCCTCATGGTCTTCCTCGTCGTCGATCGCATAGTGGCGAACGGCGATCTGGTCGAGATCCGCGTTCAGCGCCTCGATCGTGCTCAGCGTCTTCGGCGTCCTCGGCGGATGGCCGACCCGCTCGACGAGTTCCAGCGCGTTGGCGCGCGGCATTGCCGCCAGCAGGACCTTGCCGACACCGGAGCAGTGCGGACGCTCGCGCCGGCCGAGCGCCGCGTTGAAGCGGATGGCGCCCGGGGCGTCGACGCGGCCGATCACCACGGCGAAACCGTCATCCATCATGGCGACGCGCGAGGTCATGCCGATCATCTGGGTCAGGTCGCGCAGGATCGGCAGCGCGATGTCGGCCAGGCCCGTATTGGACACGGCGAGATCGCCGAGACGCAGCAGCGACAGGCCGAGCCGATAGCGCCGCGTCATGCCCTCGCCGATATCGGTGACGATGCCGCGCGCCCTGAGCGTGACGAGAATCGCATAGGCCGCCGGCTTCGACAGGCCGATATCGCGGGCGAGATCGGTCAGCCGTGCGCCGGCCTGGCCGCTTTCGGCGATCTTGTCGAGCAAATCGAGGGCACGGCCGAGGCTCTGCACCCGGTAGCGTTCGTCGGTCATCGGCAGTCGATCCTTCCGGAGGTGTCCGCCATCGATACGCGGTCACTTCTTTGGCGACAAGAAACATCATTCTTCAATGCGAAACTTCTAGCAGCCGAATTTTATCCGGCCAAGCGCAATCCCGCATGTTCCATCCGTGCAGACGGTCTGTTGACTTGGACGGGGAAAGAGACGACCATCATGTAATACAGAATAGTGTTTTTCAATAAGAAACATACCCAGAGGCGTCCATGGCCGACGAGCCACGCAAATATCGCTCCACCTCCTGGTTCGGCGGAGCGGGCAAGAATGCCTTCATGCACCGGAGCTGGATGAAGAACGAAGGACATCCGCCAGATGTCTTCGACGGCCGGCCGGTGATCGGCATCTGCAACACCTGGTCGGAACTGACCCCCTGCAACGCGCATCTCCGGACGATCGCCGAGCATGTGAAGCGCGGCGTCTACGAGGCCGGCGGCTTCCCGCTCGAATTCCCGGTGATGTCGCTCGGCGAGAGCAACATGCGCCCGACGGCCATGCTGTTCCGCAACCTCGCCTCGATGGACGTCGAGGAATCGATTCGCTCCAACCCGATCGACGGCGTCATCCTGCTGGTCGGCTGCGACAAGACCACGCCGGCACTGCTGATGGGGGCGGCGAGCTGCGATTTGCCGACCATCGCCGTCTCAGGCGGCCCGATGCTGAACGGCAATTTCCGCGGCAAGGCGATCGGTTCGGGCACGCATGTCTGGAAGTTCTATGAGGACGTGAAGGCCGGCCGCATGTCGGTCGACGACTTCCTCGCCGCCGAGCAGGGCCAGAGCCGCTCCGCCGGCAGCTGCATGACCATGGGCACCGCCTCGACGATGGCGTCGATGGTCGAAGCGCTCGGGATCGGCATGCCCGACAACGCCGCGATCCCCGCCGTCGATTCCCGCCGCGCCATCCTGGCGCAGGAATCCGGCCGTCGCATCGTGCAGCTGGTGCGCGACGACGTGAAGATGTCGAAGATCCTCGTGCGCGAGGCGTTCGAGAACGCCATCCGCGTCAACGGCGCGATCGGCGGCTCGACCAATGCCGTCATTCACCTGATCGCGGTCGCCCGCCGCCTCGGCGTCGACCTGTCGCTCGACGACTGGGACAAGTTCGGCCGCGATGTGCCGACCATCGTCGACCTGATGCCGTCCGGCCGCTACCTGATGGAAGACTTCTATTATGCGGGCGGCCTGCGCGCCGTCATGCGCGTGCTCGACGAGCACGGCCTGCTGCATGGCAGCGCGCCGAGCGTCGCCGGCCCGACCATCGGCGAGATCGTCGCCGACGCGCCTAATTATAATGGCGAGGTCATCCGCTCCTTCGAGGAGCCGCTGACGCCGCAGGGCGGCATCGCCGTGCTGCGCGGCAATCTCGCTCCCGGCGGCGCCGTCATCAAGCCGTCGGCGGCCACCGAGGCGCTGATGCAGCATCGCGGCCGCGCCGTCGTCTTCGAGACCATCGAGCACTATTACAAGCGCATCGACGATCCCGATCTCGATATCGATGCCAGCTGCATCATGGTGCTGAAGAACTGCGGCCCGAAGGGCTATCCCGGCATGGCCGAGGTCGGCAACATGCCGCTTCCCGCCAAGCTGCTGCAGCAGGGCGTCACCGACATGGTGCGGATTTCCGACGCGCGCATGAGCGGCACCGCCTATGGCACCGTCGTGCTGCACACGGCGCCGGAAGCCGCCGCCGGCGGCCCGCTCGCGCTGGTGCGCGACGGCGACATGATCGAGCTGGACGTCGCCGGAAGGCGCCTGCATCTCGACGTCTCCGACGCCGAGCTCGAAGCGCGGCGCGCCGAATGGAGCCCGCCGACGCATGAAGGCGTCAACGGCTACCAGAAACTCTTCGTCGAACACGTCCTGCAGGCCGACGAGGGCTGCGACTTCGACTTCCTTCTTGGCAAACGAGAAGCGGGCATCCCCCGCCATTCCCATTGAGGCGCTGATGGAACACGACTTCCCCTTCGCGATCTACCCGAGCCTGGACGGCCGCGTCGTCTTCATCACCGGCGGCGGCAGCGGCATCGGCGAAAGCCTGGTCCGCCATTTCTGCGCGCAGGGCTCGATCGTCACCTTCGTCGACATGGCGGAGGAAGCCTCGCGCGCCGTGGTCGAGAGCATCCGCGCCGAGGGACACCGGGCGCCGGACTTCATCCCCTGCGACCTGCGCGACATCGAGGCGCTGCAGGCCGCCATCCGCGCGACCGAGCAGAAGCACGGCGCCATCCGCGTCCTGCTCAACAATGCCGGCAATGACGATCGCCACCGCACCGAGGACGTCACCGTCGCCTATTGGGACGACCGCGTCGCGGTCAACCAGCGCCACCAGTTCTTCGCGGCGCAGGCCGTGCGGCCGATGATGCGGGACGCCGGCGGCGGCTCGATCATCAATTTCGGCTCGATCACCTGGATGGTGGGCGACGCCGATTGCCCGGCCTATGTGACTTCGAAGGCTGCCATCACCGGCCTGACCCGCGCGCTGGCGCGCGAGTTCGGCCCGGAACGCATCCGCGTCAACTGCATGATCCCGGGCTGGGTCATGACGGAACGCCAGGTGCGCCTCTGGCTGACGCCGGAGGGCGAACGCCAGATCGCCGATCGCCAGTGCCTGCAGGACCGCGTGCAGCCGTCCGACATCGCGCGCATGGCGCTTTTTCTCGCTGCCGACGATAGCCGGATGTGCACGTCGCAGCATTTCATCGTTGACGGGGGTTGGGTCTGATGCACGGCGTAGAACAAGGCCGCACGAGGCTGGTTCAGTTCAAGACCGAGGCGGGCGAGCGCAAGGTCGCCGTCGTTGGCGCCGATGGCGAGACGCTGCTGCCGCTCGCGGGCTTCGCCACCACGCACGAGCTGGTGCAGCGCAGCCTGGAGACGGGCACCGGGCTGGAGGCGCTGGTCGCCAACAGCCCGCGCGAGGCGGCGATCGATTATGACACGGTGCTGAAGGCCGGCCGCGTGCTGCCGCCGCTCGACCATCCGGAGCCGGCGCGCTTCCTGATCACCGGCACGGGCCTGACCCATACCGGCAGCGCCACGGCGCGCAACCGCATGCATATGGACACGCACGGGCCGGACGCCGACGAATCCGACTCGATGAAGATCTTCCGCATGGGCCTCGCGGGCGGCAAGCCGGCCGAGGGCGAGATCGGCATCCAGCCGGAATGGTTCTTCAAGGGCGTCGGTACCTGCGTCGTGCCGACCGGCGCGCCGCTGGAACTGCCGGGCTTCGCGCTCGCCGGCGCCGAGGAAGCCGAGATCGTCGGCCTCTATGTCGTCGACGCCAACGGCCAGCCGCGCCGCATCGGCTTCACGCTCGGCAACGACTTCTCGGACCATGTCACCGAGGGCAAGAACTACCTCTACCTCGCCCATTCCAAGCTGCGCGAATGCTCGCTCGGGCCGGAGCTGCTGCTCGGCGAGTTGCCGCAGGAAGTCTCGGGCAATGTCCGCGTCATCCGCGACGGCAAGGTGGTCTGGGACGAGGCGTTCCTGTCGGGCGAAAGCCACATGTCGCACTCGATCGCCAATCTCGAGCACTATCACTTCCGCTATCCGATGTTCTGCCGGCCGGGCGACCTGCACGCCTATTTCTTCGGCGCGGACGCGATGAGCTACGCCTCCAACTTCAAGACGGAGGTGAACGACGAGTTCGAGATCGTCTCGCCGACCTTCGGCAAGCCGCTGCGCAACCGCATGACGGCGGGCCCGGAGGAAAAGCGGATCTCCGTGACGCCGCTCTGACGTCGGCGGCGCTCATACGAACACTGGACTGAACCAAGCAAGAGAGCCCCAGCCGTCACCGCGGCCAAGGGGCTCCACACCACCAGACACCAGCCAGAGGAGAAATGTCGTGATCGGATTCAAACATGTTCTGGGCGCCGCGGCGCTGGCGGCCGGCCTGTGGGCCTCCAGTGCGTCGGCCGAAACGCTGCGCGTCCTCGCCTGGGAAGGCTATGCCGACCCGGACTGGGTCAAGGATTTCACCAAGGAGACCGGCATCGACGTCGATGTCGTCTTCGTCGGCAGCGACGACGAGATCTGGGCCAAGATCAAGGGCAGCGAAGGCAAGGACTTCGACGTCATGGCCGTCAACACGGCCCAGCTGCAGCGCTATATCGACGCCAACCTGGTCAAGCCGTGGGACCTCACCAAGATCCCGAACCAGCAGGAGGCGCTGCCGCGCTTCAAGGACCTTTCCAAGATCAAGGGCATGACCCGCGACGGCAAGGCCTACGGCATTCCGTTCTGCTTCGATTCGATCGGCCTGATCTACGACACCGACAAGGTGAAGCCGGCCCCGACCTCGATGACGGTGCTGTGGGATCCGCAGTACCAGGGCAAGGTGCTGGCCTATGACAATGGCGAGCACAATTTCTCGTTCACCGCGCTCACCGAAGGCATCGAGAACCCGTTCCAGCTCACCGACGAGCAGCTCGCCAAGATCAAGGACAAGCTGGTCGATCTGAAGCGCAACACGCTGAGCTTCTACACCACCGCTGACGAGGCGATGCAGATCTACCAGAACAACGACGTCGCGCTGATCTGGGCCAATTACGGCCAGCAGCAGCTGAAGGCGCTTCAGAAGGTCGGCGCCCATGTCGCCTATGTCGCGCCGACGGAAGGCTCGCTCTCCTGGCTCGACAACTGGGCGATGACCAGCGGCGTCAAGGACGAGGCGGCGGCGGCGAAGTGGGTCAACTTCCTGCTCGACAAGAAGATCGGCGCCCAGCTCTCCGAACGGACCGGCTTCGGCAATACCGTCACCGCCAGCAGCAATGCCAGCGACGGCGACAAGCTCGTCTGGATCGAGAACGTCGAGGACCCGCTGAAGCGCTCGGACCTCTGGAACGAGATCAAGGCAGCGCCGTAAGCGCTCGCCCCAACGCTGATCCCCGTCCGCGCGCGCTGCGCGGACGGTTCCTTCTCCTTGCTGATGGTCCCGGAGTGGCGATGAACGAAGCCGGTGTGCTCCTGAAACTGCGGTCGGTTTCGAAATCCTATGGCGCGACCGCGATCCTGCACGACGTCGATCTCGACGTCCGCGATGGCGAGTTCATTACCATTCTCGGGCCCTCCGGCTCGGGCAAGACCACCATCCTGCGCCTAATCGGCGGCTTCACCAAGCCGTCCGGCGGCGAGATCCTGCTCGACGGCCGTGATATCGCGGCGATGCCGATCAACCAGCGCCCGTTCAACACGGTGTTCCAGGACTACGCGCTGTTTCCGCACCTGACCGTCGAGGGCAATGTCGGCTACGGCCTGGCCGTACGCGGTACGCCGCGCGCCGAGATCGCCAAGCGCGTCGCCGATGCGCTCGAACTGGTCCAGCTCGGTCCCCTCGGCAAACGCTATCCAGCCCAGCTTTCCGGCGGCCAGCGCCAGCGCGTGGCGCTCGCCCGCGCCATCATCTGCAGGCCGCGCCTGATCCTGCTCGACGAGCCGCTCGCCGCCCTCGACGTCGAGCTGCGCCGCCACATGCAGACCTTCCTGAAGTCGATCCAGACCGAGATCCGCACCACCTTCCTGTTCGTAACCCACGACCAGGAAGAGGCGATCGCCATGGCCGACCGGATCTGCGTCATGAATGGCGGCCGCATCCAGCAGATCGGCTCGCCGCACGAGGTCTATTACCGGCCGAGCTGCGAGTTCGTCGCCAAGTTCTTCGGCGAGAACAACCTCATTCCCGGCACGCTCGGCCCGCTGAACGGCCAGACGCGGGCGCTCGAGACCCGGGCGGGACGGGTGATCTGCTCCGTCGACGGCCAGCCCGAAATGGCGGCGGCGCCCGTGGGCAGCCCGGCCTTCGCCGTCTGCCGCCCCGAGGCGGTGGCGATCGGCGACGACGCTGCCGGCGAGAACCGCTTCCTCGTTTCGATCGGCCAGGTCGCCTTCGCCGGCGCATCCACGGTCGCGACCGCCACCGCGCTCGACGACCCCGCTCTGTCGCTCAAGGCGCGCATGCCGAGCCGTCCGGGCGGTTCGCCGCTGACGCCCGGCGACGCCGTCACCTTCGTCGTGCCCGCGAGCGCCTGCCGCCTGGTGCCGGCATGAGCGGACAGACCCTCGACGCCGGCGCCGAACCGGCCGCCCATGCCGGTCCGAGCCGGCTGACGCCCTGGCTCGCGGCGCTCGCCGCCTATGCGGTGCCGCTCTGGTTCGTGCTGGCGCCGATGGCGCTCTTCCTCGGCTATTCGTTCTTCAGCGTCGACAAGGGCAACATCGTCTTCACGCCGACGGTGGCCAATTATGTCCGCTTCTTCACTGATCCGATCTTCCTGCCGATCTTCTGGCGCACCTGCCTGCTGTGCCTCGCCGTCGCCGTGCTCTGCGTGCTGTTCGCCTTCCCGGTCGCCTATTTCCTGACGACGCTGCGCGGCCGCCGCCGCTACATGCTGCTGGTGCTGCTCTTGGTGCCGCTCCTGATGAGCTATGTCATCAAGATCTACGCCGTGCGCAGCATCCTCGGCGGCAACGGCATGCTCAACAAGGCGCTGCTGGCGACCGGCCTGATCGACAAGCCGTCCATGCTGTTCGTCTTCAATCTGAACGCGGTGCTGCTGACGCTCACCGTGCTCCTGATCCCGTTCGCCGTGCTGCCGATCTTCCTGTCGCTCGAGCGCATCCCGAAGGCGCTCCGCCATGCCTCGGCCGATCTTGGCGCCAGCAACGCGCAGACATTCTGGCGGGTGACTGTGCCGCTCAGCATGCCCGGCACGCTGTCGGCGATGAGCTTCGTCTTCGTGCTGGCGATCGGCGACTTCCTGACGCCGCAGATGGTCGGCGGCCAGTCGGGCTTCACCTTCGGGCGCATCATCTACAGCCAGTTCGGAACCGCCTTCAACTGGCCGTTCGGCGCCGCGCTTTCGGTCATCCTCGCCGCCGTGGTGATCGTCGCCATCCGGCTCGGCGGCAGCGTCGAGCGCCAGCAGGGAGGCCCCCGATGACCCGCCTCGCCGACAGGCTCGCCCCCGCTCTGCTGATCGCGATGACGCTCGTCGTCTTCGTGCTGCTCTACGGCCCGCTGATGGTGCCGATCGTCTCGTCCTTCTTCACGATCCACCAGGGCGCCGTCGACTGGTCGCAGCCGACGACCTCGGCCTATGTCGCGCTCGCCGCCAATGAGAGCGTGCTCAACGCGCTCTGGACCACGCTCGTCGTCGGCATCGGCGCCGTCGTCTGCTCGGTCGTATTGGGAACCGGCATCGCGCTCTACTACACCTCGCCCACCGCCAAGGGGCGCGCCTTCCTGCAGTTCATCATCTTCCTGCCCTTCCTGATGCCGCCGATCATCACCGGCCTGGCGCTCCTGATCTTCTTCCGGCAGGTCGATTTCGAGCGCTCGCTGGTCACCATCATCATCGGCCACACCGTGTTCGTGCTGGCGCTGGTCTACCGCACCATCCTGACGCGGCTGCAATCGCTGAGCAGCAGCCTGGTCGAGGCTTCCTACGATCTCGGCGCCAGCCGCTGGCAGACCTTCCGCCTGGTCCTGCTGCCCAACCTCTCCAGCGCGATGGTCGGCGCGGCGGTGCTCGCCTTCGCGCTCTCCTTCGACGAGACGATGATCACGCTCCTCGTCACCGGCACCCAGAGCACGCTCCCGATCCGGCTCTGGGCGATGATGCGGCTCGGCTTTACGCCTGACATCAACGCGCTGGTGGCGCTGGTGCTTTTGTTCACCACCCTGCTCTGCCTCGTCGCCGTCCGCTTCCTGATGCCGAAATCGGCCGTCGCCGGCTCCGACGAGGACTAGGCCCTCCCCGTCTCGTCGCGGACATGCGACGGGACGGCCCGCTCCGCTCGCGCCCCTGTTGCCGCGAGCGTCGAGCCCGGGCCCGCCGCCTCGCCATCGAAGGCGGCTAAGAATCCCCCATCCTTCGAGTTCCGAACGCCGCCAGGGATGACCGGCCGGCGATCGCCATGTCGTGCGTTCGCCCGCCAAGCAAGGCGCCGCCACGCTCCGACTCGGGCAAGCGGGAAGGCCTGCATTCCATCCGGTAGAACGCAAGCAGCGTAAATCCAAGGCACAGCGTTCTTCAGTAACGGCATTTTTGGGATGCTACTTGCATTCCTGCCGCATCCTATACAAACTGCGGCGGTATATAAGAAATTCTTGTTCCATATCATGGAACGACATTGGGAGGGTGTTGCGGCGCGGCCGTCTCCGGCGCGCAACCACACGGGATGCAAGACCAAGACGCGTCGCAGCACGCGACAGCCCGGACACCATTGGGAACGTGACCGCCTAGATCACGCATGAAGAGACGCCGCAGCGTCCGCCACTTCCAGAAGGGAAACTGAAAGATGCAGGGAACTCGGAATTCGATCACCAAGCGCCTCGGCCTGCTGACGGCCGCAGCGACGCTCTTCGCCGGCGCCCTCGGCGGCCTGGCCACGACGGCGGAGGCCGCCTCGCCCCGCGCCGCCGAGAACAAGATGATCCTCGTCGCCCGGCAGGACCCCGGCACGCTCGACTTCGTCAAGAGCAACCTGACGGCGATGCGGCTGTGGATTCCGGCCAACATCGTCGAGCCGCTCGTCTATTTCAACAAGGACGGCAGCGTCGAGCCCGGCGTCGCCGAGAGTTGGACGATCAGCGACGACAAGCTGACCTATACCTTCAAGATCCGCGACACGACCTTTTCGAACGGCGCGCCGGTGACGGCCGAGGACGTCCTCTATTCGCTCAACACCATGAAGGCGAGCCCGGTCGTCGACTACGCCGCCGCCTATGAGGCGGTGACGGCGATCGAGAAGGTCGACGACCACACGGTCAAGGTGACGCTCTCCCGCCCGAGCCAGAATTTCTGGCGCGGCATGGGTGCGATTTCGGGCCTGATCCAGCCCGAGGCGAACGCCGCCAACATCGCCACCAACCCGATCGGCACCGGCCCCTACAAGCTCGCCAACTACACCACCAACAGCGCCTTCGAGTTCACCGCCAACCCGACCTATTGGGGCAAGAAGCCGGCGGTCGAGAACGTCACCGTCCGCATCGTCACCGACGGCACGGCCGGCCTCAACGCGCTCGAAGCCGGCGAAGTGGATTCGCTTCCCGTCATCACGATCGATCTCTGGGAACAGCTGTCGAAGCGCGGGCTCGACAAGAAGTACACGCTGGTCACCTACCCGCAGGTCGGCGAGCCGACCTACGCGGTGCTGAACCAGAAGCTCGACAAGGAACTGCGCGAGACGATCGCCCGGACGCTCGACCGCCAGTCCTACAACGACGCCTTCGGCGCGGCCTGGGGCGCGGAGAACACCTGCACCTTCGCACTGCCGAACCAGGTCTGGTACTCGCCGGAAAACGCCGAGACCTGCCCGTTCCCGTATGACATGGAAGGCGCGATGGCGACGATCGCCGAGAAGGGCTATGCGAGCACGCCGCTCGAATACGCCTCGCTCAGCGATGTGCCGGACCTGTCGCTGCCTGCCGACATCATGGTTCCGGCCATGCAGGGCGCCGGCTTCAACGTCAACCGCAACGCGATCGACCTCGCCCGCTATTCGCAGCTGATCTTCCAGGGCCGGCCGCCGCAGTTCGACGTGACGATCATGTCGGGCGACGCCAACCCGGTGCAGTGGGCCTGCCCGGATCCGACCAAGGCCGGCTGGAGCACCTATTGCTCGGCCGACTACACCAAGGCGCTCGCCGACGCCGACGTGGCGCTGACCGACGAGGCCTATACGGCCGAGATGAAGAAGGCCGCCGACATCCTGCGCAAGGACGCGGTCATCATCCCGCTGATCGCCAAGAAGGGCGTCGGCCTCTTCAATCCCGACCTGAAGGGTTTTGAGGAGCCGCGCGTCAACGTCGCGATCGAGCTCAACAAGCTGCACTGGTAAGCCGCACAGCCCCAAGACGCGGCCCAAGACACGGGCCCGAGACACGGCCGCCGCCCGCCTCCGGGCCGGCGGCGGCCGCATCCCCTGCATCTCTCCGGGAAAGCTTGATGGCGATCTACGTCCTGCGCAAACTGGTGTTCTTCCTGGGCGCCATCTTCATCGCCTCGGTGGCGATCTTCCTGCTGATCCGGGGCGCCGGCGGCAATGTCGCCGCGGTCGTGCTCGGTAAGGGCGCGACGCCCGAGGCGATCGACGCGCTCGCCCACAGCTACGGCCTCGACCGGCCGCTCTTCGTCCAGTATTTCGACTGGATCGCCAACATGCTCTCCGGCGATCTCGGCCGCTCCTTCCGCACCAATGAGAGCGTCGCCGACCTCGTCACCGCGCGGCTTTCCGTCTCGATCCCGCTCGCGCTTTCCGGGCTGATCCTCGGCCTGATCATCGCCATTCCCGTCGGCACCTATGCCGCGCGCAACGTCGGCACGCCGTCCGGCGCCATCCTCGCGCTCGTCAGCCAGGTCGGCGTCGCCGTGCCGGTGTTCTGGGCCGGCATTCTTCTGTCGCTGCTGTTCGGCGTCCGCCTCGGCTGGCTGCCGACCGGCGGCTGGACCGACTGGTCGGTGAGCCCCTGGGGCGCGATCCGCTCGCTCGTGCTGCCGGTGCTGTCGCTCGGCCTGATCATGGCCGCCGTGCTGATCCGCTATGTCCGCTCCGCCGTGCTCGACGTGATGAACCAGGATTATCTGCGCACCGCGCGCGCCGTCGGCATGACGCGCACCGAGGCGCTGCTGAAGGTCGGCCTGCGCAACGCCTCGCTGCCGCTCGTCACCATCGTCGGCCTGCAGATCGCCGAGCTGATCGGCGGCACCGTCATCATCGAGACGGTGTTCTCGCTGCCGGGCCTGAGCCGGATGATGCTCGCCAATGTCGCCGCCCGCGAGGTGATCGTCGTGCAGTCGACGGTGATGCTGATCATCATCTTCGTCATCGGCGTGAACCTCCTCGTCGACCTCCTCTACGGCATCCTCGATCCGCGCGTCCGGTCGAGCCGGTGAGCGGGAGAACCAACATGATGACCCTGACGAAATCCCACCAGACTCCCGCGCCCGCCGGCATGCCGGGCTCCGGCGTGCCGATCTCGCCGCCGCAGCGCAAGCCGCGCCGCCGGCTGCCGCGCAACGCCTCGCTCATCCTCGGCCTGATCCTGACCGCGATCTTCCTGACGGTCGCGCTGGTCTCGTTCTTCTACCTGCCGTCGAACCCCAACATCCCGGTGATCCGCAACCGCCTGCTGCCGGCCGGCACGCCCGGCCACTGGCTCGGCACCGACGTGCTCGGCCGCGATATCATCGCCCAGCTGATGGTCGGCGCGCGCACCTCGATCCTGGTCGGCGCCGGCGGCGCGACGCTGAGCCTTATCCTCGGCACCATCGCCGGCCTTGCCGCGGCCGCCTCCGGCAAGATCGCCGACGAGGCGATCTCGCGCGGCGCCGACATCCTGCTGTCGATCCCCGGCATGGTGACGGCGCTGGTGCTGGCCGCCACCATGGGCTCCGGCGCGCTCACCACCATCCTGGCGCTGACCGCCTTCTTCACGCCCTCCTTCACCCGCGTCATCCGCTCCGCCGCGATGGGCGTGCTCAACGAGGACTTCATCACCGCCGCCAAGCTCTACGGACGCGGCAAGATCTTCGTGCTCGCCCGCCATGTTCTGCCCAACATCGCCGGCGTGATGATCGTCCAGTTCACGCTCTATTTCGCCGCCGGCATCCTGACCGAGGCCGGCCTCTCCTATCTCGGCGTCGGCGTGCACCGGCCATCGATCTCGTGGGGACTGATGCTGAACGAAGCGCAGCAGCAGGTTGGCGTCTCCTCGCCGCTCGCCATCTGGCCGGGCCTCGCCATCGTGCTGATGGTGCTCGGCCTGAACCTGCTCGGCGACGGCCTGCGCGACGTGCTCGATCCCAAGCTCGCCCGGAGGGCCTCATGACGAAGCCCAATCTAGGCCGCCCGAACGCGCTCGAGGTTCAAAACCTCGTCGTCCACAACACGGCGCTCACCGCCGTGCGCGGCATCGACTTCACGCTGCCAGCCGGCGGCCGCATGGGCCTCGTCGGCGAATCCGGTTCCGGCAAGACGCTGACCGCGCTGTCGCTGATGGGCCTGCTGCCGATGGGCTGGCAGGCGGACGGCAGCGTCCGCCATGACGGGGTCGACCTGATCACCCAGTCCGACAAGGCGCTCTCCAGCCGGCGCGGCCGCACCCTCTCGATGGTGTTCCAGGACCCGCTCTCTTCGCTCGATCCGGTGCGCCGCATCGGCTTCCAGGTCTCGTCGGTCATCCGCCGCCACACGCGGGCGAGCAAGCAGGAGGCCGAGGCGCAGACGCTGGAGCTGTTCCGGCAGATGTCGCTGCCGCGCCCCGAACAGCTGATGCGCGCCTATCCGCACGAGATCTCGGGCGGCCAGCGTCAGCGCGTCATGATCGCCATGGCGCTCGCCTGCTATCCGCAGCTTATCATCGCCGACGAGCCGACGACGGCGCTCGACGTCACCGTGCAGAAGCAGGTGCTGCGCCTCCTCAACAGTGCCGTTCAGGAGCGCGGCTGCGCGCTGATGATGATCACGCATGACCTGCCGATCATCGCGGCGATGTGCGACACGGTCGCCGTCATGTATGCCGGCCGCATCGTCGAGATGGGCCCCGTGTCGGAAGTGTTCCGCGCGCCGCGCCACCACTACACCAAGGGCCTGCTCGACTCGCAGCCGACGATGGACAACATCGCCCTCGACGGCAGCTCGCGGCTCGCCTCGATCCCCGGCATGGTGCCGCCGCTGCACAGCCTGCCGAAGGGCTGCGCCTTCCATCCGCGCTGCGCCGCCGCCAGCGAACGCTGCCGGACCGAAGTGCCGCAACTGGACGAGGGCGGCCGCCGCGCCGCCTGCTGGCATCCGATCGGAGCCGGAGCGGAGCTTGCCGCCCAAGCCGGAGTGGCCGCGTCATGACCCGACAGCTGAACCAGACGCCCCTGACGCCGCCGCTCCTCGAAATGCGGCAGGTGACGCAGACCTACCTGCTGAACCGCAAGTCATTGCTAGGCGCGCGACCGTCGCTGACGGTGCTCGACAATGTAAGCTTCGACGTCCGCCCCGGCGAGGCGGTCGGCCTCGTCGGCGAATCCGGCTCCGGCAAGACGACGCTGACGCGCATCCTGACCGGCATGGAGAAGCCTAAACTGGGCCACGTCTTCTACAATGGCGCCGATGTCTGGGCCGGCGACGGCGAGCGCTGGCGCAATTTTCGCCGCTCGGTGCAGGTGGTGATGCAGAGCCCGCGCTCGTCGCTCGATCCCCGGATGCGCATCGGCCTGTCGCTGCTGGAGCCGCTGCGGGCGCTGAAGATCGAGGGCGATCACGTCGCCCGCGTGCACGAGGTGCTCGACCAGGTCGGCATGAGCCGGCAGGCGCTGGAGCGCTATCCGCACGAATTCTCAGGCGGCCAGCTGCAGCGCATCGCCATCGCCCGCGCCCTGATGCCGGCGCCAAAGGTGCTGATCGCCGACGAGCCGGTCTCCGCGCTCGACGTCTCGATCCAGGCGCAGGTCCTGAACCTGCTCAAGGACCTCGTCCGCGAGCTCGGCCTCAGCCTCGTCTTCATCGCGCACGACCTCTCCGTCGTCGCCTACACGACGAGCCGCGTCTCGGTGATGTCGGCGGGAAAGATCGTCGAAGTCGGCAAGCCGCTCGACCTCTTCACGAGGCCGCAGGCGGAAGCAACGCGGAACCTCGTCGGCGCGATCCTGACCGTCGAGGCGGGGCTCGCGGGGAACGCGCTGGCGTAGGTGACGCGCTCCAGCGTCGAAGGCCGCCTTTCACCTCTCCCATAGGGAGAGGTCGGCTCGAAGAGCCGGGTGAGGGGTTGAGGCCTCTCCGGATGGGTCTGAACCCCTCACCCGCCGGCCTGCGGCCGTCGACCTCTCCCTCTGGGAGAGGTGAAGAGGGCTCCGCCCTCGCCCCACCCTCGCCGTCATCCCTGCGAAAGCAGGGATCCATGCAGCCGAAGCCTCGGGCGTTCGCGCGCAAATCCCGGCGACGAGGCGCGGATAGATGGATCCCGGGTCAAGCCCGGGATGACGGCGAGCGTTGGGCTGGCGGCCGCGCTCCAGTGTCGAAGGCTGCCTTTCACCTCTCCCATAGGGAGAGGTCGGCTCGAAGAGCCGGGTGAGGGGTTGAGGCCTCTCCGGATGGGTCTGAACCCCTCACCCGCCGGCCTGCTGCCGTCGACCTCTCCCTCTGGGAGAGGTGAAGAAAGTCGCCCACCCTCGCCCCACCCTCGCCGTCATCCCTGCGAAAGCAGGGATCCATGCAGCCGAAGCCTCGGGCATTCGCGCACAGATCCCGGCAGCGAGGCGCGGATGGATGGATCCCGGGTCAAGCCCGGGATGACGGCGAGCGTTGGGCTGGCGGCCGCACTCCAGTGTCGAAGGCTGCCTTTCACCTCTCCCATAGGGAGAGGTCGGCTCGAAGAGCCGGGTGAGGGGTTGCGGCCTCTCCGGGTGGGTCTGAACCCCTCACCCGCCGGCCTGCGGCCGTCGACCTCTCCCTCTGGGAGAGGTGAAGAAAGTCGCCCGCCCTCTCCCCAACCTCCGCCGTCATCCCTGCGAAAGCAGGGATCCATGCAGCCGAAGCCTCGGGCGTTCGCGCACAAATCCCGGCGACGAGGCGCGGATGGATGGATCCCGGCTCGGAGGGATGACGGCGAGCGTGGGGCTGGCGGCCGCGCTTCGACGTCGAAGGCTGCCTTTCACCTCTCCCACAGGGAGAGGTCGGCTCGAAGAGCCGGGTGAGGGGTTGAGGCCTCTCCGGATGGGTCTGAACCCCTCACCCGCCGGCCTGCGGCCGTCGACCTCTCCCTGTGGAAGAGGTGAAGCCCCCTACCCCTGAAACCGCGCCGCAAAACTGTGCACCGCCGGCGGGCGTTGCCGGTCGGCGAGGTTGCCCTCGATGCTCGGCAGGATCTCCGCCATCCAGGGGGCGCTGTCGACGACGAAGCCCGGGCCCTTCTGGTCGAGCAGGAAGGGATAGATTTTCGCCTCGGGCAGCAAGCCACGGATCAGCGGCCGCCAGCTTTCGTGCACGTGGCCGCAGACGATATCCGGCCGCACGCGTTCGACCGCCGAAAGCAGCGCCGCCGTGTTGCCGACGTCGATTTCCTGATTGACGGCGATGATCTCGATTTCCTGCGGCGTCGGGGCATCAGCCGCCGCCGCGCGGAACGCCGAAAGCCGCGCCGCCTGCTCGTTCGAGCCGATCTCGGAATCGAGATAGAGGAATTTCAGCCGCGCGCCGCCGAGCGCTGCGAACATCGCGGCGAAGGCGGGGCCATAGTCGAGCCGGTAGGTGTGGAAGCGCGCGCCGTCGAGGCTGGCGTCGATCAGGCTGACCTGGCTCGAAACCGCATCCAGCGCCTCGAGCCGGGTCTTTCGCGTAAAGCCGGTCAGCACCACGGCGTCCAACGCGTCCCACATGCCGACCGGCATGCGTTCGTCGGTGAACGAGCCCATGACGAATTCATGCCCGGCCGAGACGATGCCCTTCTCGAACGCCATCACCAGGCGGGTATAGAAGGCGTTGTCGAAGATGCCGCCGCCGACGATGTCGCGATTGTAGAAGAAGCCGACGCGCCGGTGCGCCTCGGCCCAGGGCGTTGCGACGAGGAAGGAGCCCCGGCCGACCTGACGGCGGATCACCCCTTCGCCCTCCAGATCCTTCAGCGTCTTCACGACGGTGATCAGCGAGAAGTCGCAGAACCGAACGATCTCGTTCTGCGACTCGATCCGGTCGCCCGCCTTCAGCCCGGCCTGCTTCCAGCGCCGGAACAGCATGTCGCGGAGCTGGAGATGGCGGGGCGAGGCTTCGAGGTTCAAACCGGCGGTTCCCACGTCTTCTGGATGGCGAGGATGCCGCCGTCGACGAACAGCATCTGCCCGGTGATATAGCCTGCCGCGGGCGAGGCAAGGAAGACCGCCGCGCCGCCGACATCCTCCGGCTGGCCGATGCGGCCGAACGGGATCTGCGCATTGAGCGACTTGCGCACGCCCGGCACGTCGAGGCCGCGCTTGGTCAGCGGCGTCTCGACGATGCCCGGCCCGAGGCCGTTGACGCGGACGCCGCGGCCGGCGAGCGACACGGCGAGCGAGCGCACCATCATCAGCACCGCGCCCTTCGAGGCGTCATAGGCGACGCTGTGGCGCTCGGCCATGACCGAATTGGTGGAGCCGACGAGAATGATGCTGGCCCCCTCCTGCCCCGGCGCCAGCCCGCGCACGAACTCCTGCGAGGCGAAGACATAGGCCTTCACGTTCAAATCGAAGGTGCGGTCGAACAGTTCCTCGGTCAGATCGTCGAAGGGCGTATCGAGGAAGGTGCCGGCATTGTTGACCAGCGTGTCGAGCCTGCCGAGTTTTTCCCGCGCCTGCCGGACCAGCCCGACGGCGCCGGCGGCGGTCGAGAGGTCGGCCTGGATGAAATGGCACTCGGTCAGCGCCGAAAGCTTTGCCAGCGCGCCGTTGTCGGCGAGGTGCGAATTGATCACCAGCCGCGCGCCCTGACGGGCGAACGCCTCGGCGATTCCGTAGCCGATGCCGTGGGTCGAACCCGTCACCAGAACGCAGGGTTGGGGCATTTCTTTCTCCTTGCCGGTCCAGATTATTTTGTTAGCATGATAACATCATAACGATGGAAAATCCGATGCCCGTCAAGCAGAGATGGTCTGATGTCACAATCGTCACGCCGGAGGGGCAGCAGGCGAGCGACCTGCTGGTCGAGGGCGAGCGCATCGCCGGCCTCGTGCCGCGCGGCACGGTCGTGGGCGACGACTGGCAGGCGATCGACGGCAAAGGGGCGATCCTGTTCCCCGGCATGATCGACCTGCTGCAGCACGGCTTCGGCGAGCACCTCTATTGCGACACCGATCCGAACGCGGTCGCAATCAATTCCCAGGTGATGCTGCGCCATGGCGTCACCGGCTTCCTGCCGGCGATCCCCTGCCTGCCGCCGGCGAGCATGGCGGGCGTGCTGGCGCGCCTCGCGGCGCAATGCGGCGAGGCGAAGGGCGCGCGGGCGCTCGGCGTCCATAGCGAGGGCCCCTGCTTCGGCTCGCCCGGCGCGCATAATCCGGAAAACATCGTCGCCCCGAGCGCGGATCTCGCCGAGCGCATGCTGACCGCGACCGAGGGCCGGCTGAAGGCCGTCACCGTCGCGCCGGAGCGCGAGGGGGCGGAGGATTTCATCCGCGTGCTGAAGCGCGCCGGCGTCTCGATCCATCTCGGCCACAGCCTGGCGCGGCCGGAGCACATCCCGCGCTACGTCGCCTGGGGGCTCGACGCGGTCACCCACATGTACAACGTCATGCCGACCTATCCGCCGACAGGCATGGGCGTGCATGTCGTGTCGCTGACCGATGCGCTCATTTCCGAGCCGACGCTGGCGCTCGGCCTGATCGCCGACGGCATCCATGTCGATCCGCAGCTGATCCGCCTGCTGGCGCAGCTGCCGGAGGACCGCGTCTTCCTCGAGACCGACGCAATGAAATATGCCGGCACGCCGGGCAAGACCTTCGAATTCTATCCGGGCTACGTCGTCACCAGCGCGCCCGGCAAGGCAGTGCGCGACGCAAATGGCGGCCTCTGCGGCTCGTCGCTGGCGCCCGACGAGGCGATGCGCAACTATCTCGCCTTCTCCGGCAAGGACCTTGTCCGCGCAGCCCACGCGGCAAGCCTGGTGCCGGCCCGCGTGCTGGGCATGGAGGGCGAGATCGGCAGCCTCGAACGCGGCAAGCGTGCCGATTTCGCCGTGCTCGATCCGGCGACGCTTTCGGTGAAGGCCACCTATGTCGGCGGCGAGCGGCTTTACGGGAGCGTGTGAGCATGGCGGAAAGCACGATGCGCTACGAGGAAGGCGGCAACATCCACCTCGATTTCCACGGCGCCACCAACACGACGATCGACTTCATCGTCGAGCGCTTCGGCGTCGCGGCGATGGACGAGATCTTCCGGAAGATGGGCCGCGACGTCTATGCCAGCATCCGCAACGACCTGATCGCCGGCGACACCCGCCAGCTGGTGCGCCACTGGAAGCATTTCTTCGACCGCGAGGGCGCCGACTACGACATCGCGATCGGCGACGACGAGATCGTCCTGACGGTACGCCGCTGCACCGCCTGGCATCACGTGAAGGGCCTTGTCGGCCACGTCTCGCCGCATTTCTGCGACCAGACCAGCCGCACCAATGAAGCGATGGCGGAAGGTTCGCCCTTCGCCATCGACACCGAAATCACCGGCGAGGGTTCGTGCCGGCAGATCATCCGGAGGCGAGCATGATCCCGAGCGACCACTTCACGCGCTTCTACAACGAGGTCTTCAAGTTCCTGGAAAGCCAGGGCGAGGATGCGCTCGAAGCCTATTGGCTGGCGATCTCGAAAAACCAGGAGCGCCACATCCTCGACCTCATCGAGACCCAGGGCCTCGAGGGCATGCACGCGTACTGGACGCACATCAAGATCGAGGAAAACTGCGACATGGACCTCGATCTCGACGCCGACCGGCTCGAGTTGCGGATGAATGTCTGCCCGAGCCTTTCCAAGGTGATGGACAACGACGCCGAGCCGATGGGGCGCTATTGCGACCATTGCGCCGGCTGGATCGGGCCGATCATGGACAAGACCGGCTATCACATGGTCTACGACGTGATCGACCGCCAGAAGCCGCAATGCGTGCTCAGGATCTATCGGGATCCGGAGCGGGCGCGCGCGGCCGAGAAGGACGCGAAACTGCTGATGGGCTGGCCCGACCACAAGGTCGGCTGACAAAAATTTGCCGCGAGCCGCGCCTTACCGCCGGACGCGCGCGGGAGAGACGGAATGAGACGCGGCGTCGCCGGGCTGAACGAACCCCTGATCGGCAATCGCGGCGGCCGGCCCCGGCTGGAGACGCCGGCGCTGATCCTCGACGCCGACGCGTTCGAGGCCAATCTGCAGGCGCTGACGGGCATGGCGCGCGCCGCCGGCCTCGGCCTGCGTCCGCATGCGAAATCGCACAAATGCGCCGCGATCGCGCGGCGCCAGCTGGAAGCCGGCGCGCTCGGCATCGCCTGCGCCAAGGCGGGCGAGCTGCTGGCGCTGTTCGAGGCGGGCATCACCCCCCTGATGCTGACCGCGCCGGTCGCGAGCCGCCTGAAGATCGACCGGCTGACCGAAGCGGCGCGACGCGGCGCCGTCCTCACCGTCGTCGTCGACCGCCCCGGCCTGGTCGCCGACTATGCGGAATCGGCCCGCGAGGCGGGCGTCCGCCTCGACGTGCTCGTCGAATGCGATGTCGGCCAGCGCCGCACGGGCGTGGCAACGCCCGAGCGCGCCGTCGCGCTCGCCCAGCAGATCGCCGACGAGGAGTCGCTCCGCTTCGTCGGCGTGCAGGGCTATGCCGGCTTCGTCCAGCACATCTTCGACCACGAGGCGCGGCGGACGGAGAACCGCCTCGCCATGGGCCGGCTGCTCGCGATCATCAATGCGCTCGACGAAGCCGGCCTGCCGCCCGCCATCGTCACCGGCGGCGGCACCGGCAGCCACCTGCTCGATCTCGAGGACAAGGTTCTGACCGAGGTGCAGGCCGGCTCCTACGTGTTCATGGACGAGGATTATCGCCGGGTCGACCTGCACGGATCGGGCGCGGATGTGTTCGGCACCGCCCTCTTCGTCGTCGTCACGGTGATCGCGCATAATCTGCATGGCGACGCCATCGTCGACGCCGGCAGCAAGAGCTTCGCCGTCGACGGCCCGCCGCCGCGCGCCTATCTCGACGGCCGCGAGATCGGCGCCATCGCCTTCGTCGGCGACGAGTTCGGCCGGCTGGATTCCCTGCCCGGCAGGCCGGTGCCGCCGATCGGCACCCGCCTCGAATGCAGCGTCCCGCATTGCGACCCGACCGCCAATCTGCATGATTTCCTGCACGTCGTCCGCGCCGACAAGCTGGAAGACATCTGGCCGATCGAGGCCCGCGGCCTGTCGGACTGAGTTCCTTCCAGCGTCCTCCACCTCACCTCTCCCATAGGGAGAGGTCGACGGCCGCAGGCCGGCGGGTGAGGGGTTCAGACCCATCCGGAGAAGCCGCATCCCCTCACCCGGCTCTTCGAGCCGACCTCTCCCTCTGGGAGAGGTGATGGGGAGGCTATGCCGTCCCACCGCGATTGTCCGCTCAACCCTGGCCGTCATCCCCGCGAAGGCGGGGATCCATGCAGCCGCGGTCTCGGCATTTCGCGCGTCGGCCAACCCGGCTTTATGGATCCCGGGTCAAGCCCGGGATGACGGCGAGCGTGGGGCGGCAGCGGAGCAAGCAGTCGGCGATCCCCCCTCACCGATAGTCAATCCGCGGGTCGATGTAGGCGTAGAGGACGTCGACGGCGAGGTTGATCGCGATGTAGAGCATCAGGATGACGACGATGCAGCCCTGGATCAGCGGGTAGTCGCGCGTCGAGATCGCCTGGATCAGCAGGCGGCCGATGCCGGGATAGGTGAACACCGCCTCGGTGACGACGGCGCCGCCGATGAAGTTCGCCATCATCAGGCCGACGATGGTGATGAAGGGCAGCAGCGCGTTGCGCAGCACATGGACGCCGACGATCTGCCGCTCCGGCAGGCCCTTCGAGCGCGCCGTGCGGACATAGTCGGCGCGGAGTTCGCTGACCAGCGACGCGCGCAGGAAGCGGGCCAGGATGCCGGACACGTAGATGCCGAGCGTCAGCGCCGGCAGCGCCACGTTGCGCAGCGCGCCGATCGGGTTTTCCCAGAACGGCACATAGGTCGAGGCCGAAGGCAACCAGCGCAGCTCCACCGCGAAGACGAGGATCAGCAGGATGCCGAGCCAGAAGGTCGGCACGCCGAGCGCCATGGCGCTCCAGCCGGAGAGCACGCGGTCGAGCCAGGAGCCGGGGCGCAGCGCACTGGCGATCGCCACCGGAATGCCGATGACGAGCGAGACGATCGTCGCGGCGACGGCGAGCTGCAGCGTCGCCGGCAGGCGCTGGCCGATGAGCTCCAGCACCGGCGCGCGGCCACGGATCGAGATGCCGAAATCGCCGCGAAGCGCGTTCCAGAGCCATTCCGCATATTGCACCAGCACCGGCCGGTCGAGGCCGAACTGGGCGGTCGCGGCGGCGATCTGCTCGGGGCTGGCGTTTTCGCCGGCGAGCGCGCCGATCGGCCCGCCCGGCACCGCGTAGATCATCGCCCAGATGCCCATCGAGGCGAGGAGCAGCACCGGCACCAGTTGCAGCAGACGGCGGAGCACGAAGCCGATCATGACGTCACCTCTTCGGCCTTCGGGGCGATGACGACATCGCGGCGGCCTTCGAGCAGGCCGGAAAGCGCGCGGCCCAGCACGTCGAAGGAGAGGATGGTGAGCGTCAGCACGATGCCGGGCAGCACGGCGTAATACGGCGCCTCATGCAGGTAGGATTTTCCCGTCCGCAGCATCTCGCCCCAGCTCGGGGTCGGCGGCGGCACGCCGACGCCGAGGAAGGAGAGCGCCGCCTCGAGCAGGATCGCGACCGAGCAGAGCACGACGATTTGCACGAAGATCGGGCTCCACGAGTTCGGCAGGATGGTGCGGAACATGTTGTAGGTCGCGCTGCCGCCAAACGCTTCGACGGCGGTGACGAAATCGCGCTTGCGAAGCGTCAGGACCTGCGCCCGGGTGATGCGGGCGAAGCTCGGAATGCCGGTCAGGCCGACCGCGATCAGCGCCGCCGCCTGGCTGCGGCCGAGCACGGCGATCATCGCCATGGCGAAGAGGATCGCCGGCAGC
This sequence comes from Kaistia sp. 32K, assembly GCF_016629525.1. GTDB lineage: Bacteria > Pseudomonadota > Alphaproteobacteria > Rhizobiales > Kaistiaceae > Kaistia. Next base: position 785,486 of record NZ_AP024269.1, on the reverse strand, counting down.
GCCAGCAGCACGTCGACGAGCCGCATCAGCGCGGCGTCGCGCCAGCCGCCGAAGAAGCCGGCGACGAGGCCGATCGGGACGCCGACCAGCGCCGCGATCGCCACCGCGCCGCCGGCCGTCATCAGCGAGGTGCGCGCGCCGAAGACGACGCGAGCGAGGATGTCGCGGCCGAGCTCGTCGGTGCCGAACCAGTTGGTCGCGGACGGCCCCTTCAGCGCATTGGCGAGCTTCTGCGCCACCGGGTTCAACGGCAGGAAATCGGCGAACACAGCCAGGAGGGTGACGACGACCAGGAAGATCAGCGCGAGCGCCGAGCCCTTGCTCGCCATCAGCCGGCCGAGGATCGAAAGCGTCTTGCGAAGGAACCGGCTCACGACGCGGCCTCCAGGGCGGCCGGGGCGAAGATGTTGCGATGGCCCGCGGCGAGCGGCCCCGCGTGATGGCAGGCCGTCCGCGTCGCGAAGCCCGGATGGCGCCCGAATATCGGCGCCTCGGCCGAGCAGAGCGGAGTGGCGCGGCAGCAGCGCGGATGGAAGGTACAGCCGGTGGGCGGCGAGGCAGGGTTGGGGATCTCGCCTTCGAGGACAATGCGCCGCCGCGTGTCGCGCACGGCCGGATCCGGCACGGGCGCCGCCGAGAGCAGGCTCTGCGTATAGGGATGGATCGGCGCGTCGTAGAGCCCGTCGCGCGTCCCCTCCTCGACGATGCGGCCGAGATACATGACGGCGACACGGTCGGAGACGTGGCGGACGACCGAGAGGTTGTGCGCGATGAACAGGTAGGCGAGGCCGAGCTCGCGCTGCAGATCCTGCAACAGGTTGATCACCTGCGCCTGGATCGAGACGTCGAGCGCCGCCACCGGCTCGTCGAGGATCAGGAGCTTCGGCTGCAACGCCAGCGCCCGGGCGATGCCGATCCGCTGCTTCTGGCCGCCGGAGAATTCGCTCGGGAATCGGCCGAGCATGGTGCGCGACAGGCCGACCATGTCGAACAATTCGGCGATGCGACGCGCGCCGCCCATCTCGTCGTAGATGCCATGAATCCGGAGCGGCTCGGCGACGATGTCCTCGACCGACTTCACCGGGTTCAGCGAGGCATAGGGATCCTGGAACACGTACTGCATCTCGCGCCGCGCCTTGCGCATCGCGCCGCCGTCGAGATCGCGGATCGAGCGGCCGGCGAAGCGGATGCTGCCGCCTGTCGCCTGGATCAGGCCCATGATGGCGCGGCCGGTCGTCGTCTTGCCGCAGCCGGACTCGCCGACCAGGCTGACCGTCTCGCCCGGATTGACCGAGAGGCTGACGCCGTCGACGGCCTTGACCCAGCCGGTGGTGCGGCGGAGCACGCCGGTCTTGACCGGAAAATGCACCTTCAGCCCTTCGACGGCGAGCAGCGGTTCGGGCTTCGACGCCGGCGCTTCGGCGTGGATGCGCGGTTCGGCGGCGATCGTCTCGGCCGGAAGCTTCTCGGCGAAATGGCAGGCCGACTGGCGGTTGTCGCCGACGGCGCTGAGCGACGGCTCCTCGGCAATGCAGAGCGGCTGGTCGCGGCCGACGGCGCAGCGCGGCTGGAAGGCGCAGCCCTTCGGCAGCGCGCCCGGGATCGGCGGCTGGCCGGGGATCGGATCGAGCCGCGAGTCCGACGTGTCGATGCGCGGAACGCTGCGCAGCAACGCCCTCGTATAGGGATGGCGCGGGCTGGCAAAGATCTCGGCGACCGGCGCGGTCTCGACGATGCGGCCGCCATACATGACGGCGACGCGGTCGGCCACCTCGGCGACGATGCCGAGATCATGCGTGATCAGGATGACCGCCGAGCCCAGCTCCGCCTGGCGGCGCGCCAGAACGGCGAGCACCTGCGCCTGCACGGTGACGTCGAGCGCGGTGGTCGGCTCGTCGGCGATGATCAGCTTCGGCTGGCCGGCCATCGCCATGGCGATGACGGCGCGCTGGCGCATGCCGCCGGAGAACTGGTGCGGATATTGCCCCGCCCTACCCTCGGGATCGGCGATGTCGACCTCGCGCAGCAGTTCCGCGGCGCGGGCATGGGCGTCGGCCTTCCTCAGCCTGCCATGCGCGACCTCGCCCTCGGTGATCTGACGGCCGACGGTGAGCACCGGATTGAGCGTCGTCGTCGGGTCCTGGAAGATGAAGCCGACATCGCGGCCGCGCATCTGGCGCAGCGTTTCCGGAGCGGCGGTAGTGACGTCGATGCCGCAAAGCCGGATCGATCCATGGACCCGCGCGGTCTCCGACAGAAGGCCGGTGACCGCGAGGGATGTGACGCTCTTGCCCGAGCCGGACTCGCCGACGATGCAGAGCACTTCATTCGGGAAGACGTCGAAATCGACACCCCGGACGACAGGCACCGAACGCGCCTCGCCGCCGAAATCCACCTTCAGTCCCCGGACGGAGAGAACCGGGTCGATCGCGCGTGGACTTGCCGGCGGGGCGTCGGTGCCTGCCTGCATCACTGGAAGCCCACCGTGCGCGCGACGAACAGATTGTCGATATCGAGCGCGAGACCGCCGAGGTTCGGCGCGGCGACGACAAGGCCGGTGTCGTAGGAATTGATCGGCACGGCGAAAGCATCGGTCACGAGGACGCGGTTCAGATTGTCGTAGGCCGCCTTCACATCGGCTTCCGGACCCGAGGTCGTGTTCACGCGGTTGATGGCGTCGACATAGTCGGGATGGGGATGCGGATCCTTCAGCACCGGATTCTTGACGACGCGGTAGATGCTGTTGGTGGCGACGCGGGAGGGGAACTTCTGCACGTTGCCGACGGCGCCGAAGGTGGTGTCGTAATCGCCGGCGAGCTGCGCCTCGGTATATTCGGCGCCCTGGCGCACATCGAGCTCGATGTTGATGCCGACCTCGGCCAGCGCGCTCTGCGCGATCTGGCTCAAGACGACGCTCGGCTCGTCGCTGCCCCAGACCAGCATCTTCCAGTTGCTCATCTCGGCCGGGGTGAGCCCGGAAGCCGCGAGCAGTTCCTTGGCCTTGTCGAGGTCATAGGCGAACTCGGCCGTGTAGGCCGCGTCATAGGCCGGGCTTGCGGGCGCCCATGGCAGGGCGACGACTTCGCCGAGGCCGGCGTAGCCGACCCGCAGCATGCCTTCGCGGTCCATCAGATGGTTGAAGGCCTGGCGGAACTTGGCGTTCTGGAACGGGCCGCGGGTCGAGTTGATGCGAAACACCTGCACGAGCGGGCCCGGCCCGCGCAGGATTTGGTAGCCGGCGTCCTTGAGGCGCACGGCGCTGCGCGAGGAACCGCCATAGATCAGGTCGATGGCGCCGGATTCGAGCGCGGCGCTGGCGGACGAGTCCTCGCTGAAGATCGTGAAGTCGACCTTCTCGGCGACCGGCTGGCCCTTGCGCCAGTAGTTCGGATTGGCCTTGAGCGACAGGCCCTGGCCGACAGTGCGGCTCTCCAGCATGTAGGCGCCGGTTCCGGCCGGCACGGTCTCGACGGTGTCGATGCCCTTGGCCTCGATCGGGATCGTGAACTGCAGGAGGTCGGTGATCTGGCGCGCCGGCACCGGCGCCTTGAAGTTGATGGTGATGGTCTGGTCGTCCGGCGTCACCCAATCCCTAACGATCGACATGGTGGCGTAGACGTTCTTGCCGCGATCGGGATCGGCCGCCTTGGCGAGCGTCGCCGCGACATCGGCCGAGGTCAGCTTGGCGCCGCTGTGGAAGGTGACGTCGTCGCGCAGCGTCACGGTCACCGACTGGTTGTCAGGCGCAATGGTCCAGGCGGTCGCCAGGCTCGGCACCGCCTCGCCCTCGGGCGTGTATTCGATCAGGCTGTCATAGAGGTTCTTGATCAGGTGGAAGTTCACCGTCGAGAACTGCTGCGGATCGAAATTGGTCAGGTCCGCGAGCACGGCGACGCGGAGCGTACCGCCCTTCAGCGCCGCCTCCTCGGCCTGCGCCGGAGCGATCCAGCCGGCGCCGCCGACGGCGACGGGCGCCGTTGCGGCGAGAAACAGGAACCCCAGCCGCCGGAGTGTCCGAAATAAGGTCGTCTTCATGCTGGTGTTCCCCCCTTGGTGTATGTCTGGGTTAACGAAGCGTTAACGGGATGCTGCCGCTCAGGCGCCGCCCTGCCCGCCCGGCTGCGACGAGTGTTCGCGCCAGTGTTCGAACGTCTCGATCGGGTAGATCGGGCGTGGAATCCGCTTCCAGGGCAGCGTGAAGACGTCGGACTGGCCGGGCCCGCGCGTATCGGCGCGGACCACCTTCGGCGCGATCGGCGCGAAATACTGGAAGTTGGACGCCGTCTTCAGCACGACGATACCGTAGTCCCCAGGCTCGATGCCCATGGCGCGATAGACGCCGGGAACATTGCCGGCGACGCCGCGCAGGGTGGTGATCATCAGCGTGACGTTGCCGACGTCGAAGATCACGGACGGGCCGAGATCGACGTCGCCCTGCTGGTTGTAGTCGTCGAGCACGACGACGCCGCCGCCGACCTTGCGAACCGTGCCGGTCACCTCGAGCGGGGTGAAGAACTCCGTCGCCGCGTCGCCGCCGAGCGGCAGCGTCACCCTGGCGCCCTCGCCCGCCGCGACCAGCTTTGCTGCTGCCTGCGGCGAGATCAGCGGCACCAGCGCGCGCTTGCTGATTTTGAGGCGGAGCAAGGCTTCGAGCAGCAGGTTGCTGTCGCCGGCAGCGCCGCCGAACACGGTGTCGCCGGTGTCGCTCAGGACGACGAGCCCGGGCGCCGCGTCGGCCAGCCGGACCGCCTCGTCGACGGGAACAGCCTCGCGGATCTGGAAATCATCGCGCAGCGACCAGCAGAGATCGGCGAGATCATCGGCCAGCTTTTCCGCCAGTTCGGGGTCGTTGTCGGTGACGACGATGACCGACCAGCCGCCCTCGGCGACGTCGAGCCAGGGCTGCATCGGATAGTTCGACGCCTGCAACACGCGGGCATCCGCCTCGACAGCGCGCGCGGCGTCGAACCAGATTTTCATCGGCCCCTGCGAGGTCAGGAACTGCTCCTGATGCGACACCAGGGGGATCTTGCGCCAGGCCGTCACCGGCTTGAGGCCCTCGGTCAGGATGCGCAGCAGCAGCTTGGTGCCGATCAGGCCGGTGTCGTAGGGATCATGCGGCTGGGTGCGATGGCCGACGATGGCGGTCGCGTTGTCGATGATCTTCTGGGTGACGTTGGCGTGGTGATCGAGGCCGAGCACGATCGGCACGTCGGGACCGAGGATCTCGCGGCAGAGCGCAATCTGCGCGCCCTCGACATCGTCGACGCCCTCGGCCGAACAGGCGCCGTGCAACTGCAGCGCCAGGCCGTCGATTTGGCCCGCCGCGAGCAGGCCGGCGCGGATCCTGTCCTGGAAGAACTGAAACGCCTCGGCCGAAATGCGGCCGCCCGCCACCGCCCAGGCGCGGAGGATCGGGATCGACTCGATCTCGAGCCCGCTCTCCTCGATCGCCTGGATGTGGCCGCCGATCTGGCCGAAGCCGCGCAGCTTCTCGAAGATCTCCGCCCCTTCGAAAATGCCGAAGGATTGATAGTCAGCCAGCGTGGTCAGCACCGGATTGAAGTCGTTGGTTTCCTGCGCGACGTGAATGACTGCGATCCGCAACGTCAATCTCCATGAGAATTATTGTCCGGCCCGGACGAATAGATTCACTGATGCGCTCAATCGGCAGCCAAGAAGACCGCAACACGCCCAGTATAAGACCCGGCCCGATCCGGGCCGAGGTGCGAATTGTAAGGCAACCTGTTGATAGTCAGGCTATAAACCGGCCCATTTCGTGTCAACACCAAGTCGTTTCGCTCCGTGAAACAACTTTCACAGTCCAGACAATTCGGGGCGGAATCCGCTTCAGAAGAACGTCTTCAGACCGCCGGTGACGCGGTAGTTCTCGTCGACCAGCATCAGGATCGACCATTTGTCGAAGGTGGTGCAGGGATGGCTGATGCCGAAGCCGACCATGTCGCCCGGCTTTAGCGGACTGTCCTCCGGCGTCACCAGATGACAATGCTGATCGTTGAGCGCCACGACCTCGTGGCCGGGCGGCATCTCGGCGGGCGCCGTCATGCTGCCGTCCGGGCGATACCAGAAGAGCGGCACCGGCAGTCCGGCGTCGTGGCTGACGTCGCGCTTGCCCATGGTGAGCATGGTCCGGCCGGCCTCCGGGCGCGATTGCACCATCGCCCAGACCTCGAGCGCCGGCTCCAGCCCGCCCTCGGGCAGCTTCAGCGTTGTCTCGCTGACGATGCGCCGGAACGCCGCCGCATAGGCGATCGAGTCGTGCGTCAGATAGCAGCCCGAGCGCAGCACGCGCAGCACCGGATGCGGGAAGGCGACGCGGTTGAAGCGCTCGACGACCCGGTCGAAGAAGGCCGAGCCGCCGGCGCTGATGACCATCGGCGCCGGCGAGGCATAGAGCCCCTGCTCCAGCGCCATCAGCGCCGTCTCGGCGACGTCGTCGATCAGACCGTCCGCCGTTTCCGGCGTCGGCAGCATGCCCTCGAAGCACTCGAAACCCGCCAGTTCCAGCCCCGGCGCCGCCGCGACGGCGCGGGCGATCTCCAGTGCGCCGGCGCGCGAACGCACGCCCGTCCGGCCGCCCGGAAACCCCATCTCGACGAGGATGCGCAGCGGATTTTCGGCCGGCGGCGGGTTGCGAAGCGCCCCTTCGGCCAGCATGGCGACGCCGTCGAGGCTGTCGGCCAGGCAATAGAGCTCGATCGCGTCGTCGCCCTTCAGCGCGCGAAAACAGGCGTCGATCGCCTGGCCGCCGACCGGCTGGTTGGCGAGCAGAACCCGCTTGACGCCGAAACGGCGGCAGACCCCGACCTGCTGCAGCGTCGCCGCCGTGATCGCCCAGGCGCCGTCGGCGATCTGCAGGTCGAACAATTGCGGCGACATCGTCGTCTTGCCGTGCGGCGCGATGACGAGATCGTTCCCGGCGGTGAAGGCGCTCATCCAGGCGCTGTTCGCCGCCACGACATCCTGGCGGATGACGGCGACGGGCAGCGGCAGGTCGCCGTCAAGCAGGCTCCAGCCCTGCAGCGCGACGTCGCCGACGGTCAGACGCGGCGCGTCGAAGGGCAGGCCCTTGGTGGACGGATCGAGTTCGAGCTCGTCGAGCGAGCCGATATCGAGACGGGGGATCAGAGCCATGGATTGGGGTCCAGCGGTGAAAGTGGGCGGCGGGCCTTGGTGTAGGGAATTTTGGCGGTGTCGCTCGGATACGGCCCACCGGTATCGAGGTAGTGAACCCGATGGGCGATCGGCGCGAAGGCCGCGTGGAAATGGTTGGAGGACTTCACCACTACGATCTTCTTCGTGGCCAGATCGACGCCGAGATCGGTGAAGACCGGCGGGCTGAAGGTCTGCGCGCGGGTCGACGCCAGCACGACGTCGAGATTGCCGATGGTGATGGCGGCGGCGGGCCCGAGCGAGACCCAGCTCTGCTCGAACGGCACCAGAAGGTCGTCGGTGATGCCGAGCACCGTGACGCGCGCGTCGACAGGGCGACCGGAGGTCGGGGCCGCCTTGCCGCCGAAGCGGAGATCGATCTCGGCGCCGACGCCGGCGGCGCGGCAGAAGGCGACCGCGACCGGATCCCAAAGCGCGCCGATGGCGGCCGGGATTTCCGGATGGCGCAGCAGCGCCTCGACCATGACGGTGGAATCGCCGGCGACGCCGCCGCCGGGATTGTCCCAGCGATCCGCCAGCACGACGGGCTGGCCGAGCTCGGAAAGCGCCTGCTCGATCGCCTCCTCGGGCTTGTAGTGATAGGGTCCGCCGCCACCGGCGCCCCATCCGAGGATCTCGCGGCCGAGACGCTCGGCGAGCGCCGCCGCCTTGTCGCGATTGGCATCGCCATCGGCGACTACCAGCACCTTGGTGCCGACATCGTAGACGTCGGCGGCCTGGAAGCCGTGCGCGACGGAAATCGAGAGGATGCCGTCCTGCCCTTCCAGCGCCAGCATGCGGTCGACGAAGCCGCGGCCGGGCTCGCGGCTGGTCATGAAGCCGGTGATGGCGCGGCAATCGAAGACGGCGCTGACCGGCACGATCTCGCGCCGTGCCGCGCGCAGGCAGAGCTCGACCAGATCCTCGGCGCGCTCGAGGAAATCGGTGTGCGGGAATTCCTTGAAGGCGACGAGGATATCCGCCGCCTCGACCATCTGGTCGCTCAGGTGGCAATGCATGTCGAGCTCGGCGCCGACGATCGCGTCCGGCCCGGCGATGGCGCGCGCTTGCGCCAGAAGATCGCCTTCGCAATCGTCATAGCCGCGCGCGACCATCGCGCCGTGCAGGCCGAACAAGACGACATCGACCGGCATGGCGGCGCGGAGCTGGTCGAGGATCTCGTCGCGCAGGCTCTCATAGGCCTCGCGCGAAACCAGTCCTGCCGGCTCGGCCCAGGTCGCCGTGCCCTCGAACAGGGTGAAGCCGTCGGCGCGGGCGCGGCGGCGCGCCGCCACCATCGGGCCGGAGCAGAGCGTCGGCGTGTCGGGATGGGTGCCGGGCGGGCAATAGAAGGCGCCCTCGAACGCGGTCCGATCGACGAAGAGCGGCGCGAATGTATTCGTCTCGGTCGCAAGCGACGCCACAAAAACCCGCATTCCAGCTCCCCTGCCGCGACGGGGATATATTGCGATGCATATCCCACATAATGGAACGACACTTCGGTCGCTTGGGCAAAGTTAAAGGGATGGATGGGTCGGCTGTCAACCACGCAGGACGGCTTCCCCATGGAAAGCACGATGTTCGGCTTGCGTGAACTTTTGCCTTCGTGCCAGACTGGCTTCAAGAGCAGGTGACAAGTCATCCCATAATATGGAATATTTCTTCCGGGATTCATGACCATGGTCAGAAGCAGCATGTCGAAGCTAGAGAGCGATTCCGGCGCGGCCGTCGCCGCGCGCATTCAATCCGTCGCCCGCGCCAAGGCGCTGCTCGACGCGATGGCGAGCGGCGATTTCGTATCGCTGCGCGACCTGGCGCTGCGCACCGGGCTCGCAAAGACGACGGCATTCAACCTCGTCACGGCGCTCGTCGACGTCGGCCTGGCCGAGCGCGACGCCAAGGCCGGCGCCTATCGCCTGAGCCTGCAGCACCTCGTCTATGGCAAGGCGGTCGAGCGGCGGCTCGACATCGCGGCGCTGGCGCAGCCCTATCTGGTGCGACTGTGCGCGGAGACGCGCGAGACCGTCAATCTGGCCCTGCCCGGCCCGACCGACGCCGTCATCGTCGAGAGCCTCGAGGGCAGCCAGACGCTGCGCGTCTCGTCCTATTCCGGCACCCGCGCCGCCTATCACTCGACCGCCTGCGGCCGGGCGCTGCTCGCCTATCAGCCGCTCTCCTTCCGCAAGATCATCTACAATCTCGGCTCGCTGCCCGCCGCGACCGACCGCACCATCACCGACCCGCAGGCGCTGGAAGAAGTGCTGGAGCGCTGCCGCACCGTCGGCTGGACCACCGAATACGAGGAAAACGAAGTCGGCGGCGCCTGTGTCGCCGCGCCGATCTTCGCGCCGGGCGGCGAAGCGATCGCCGCCGTCTCCATCGCCGGCCCCTCGGCCCGCTTCGAGCCGGACGCCATCGAGCGGCTCGGCCGGCTTCTCGTCGCCACCCTCGCCGAGGTCACGGCGAGCATGTCACGCAACAGATAATCAGGTAGCCTCCAATGAATACGCGCCGCCCTCGCATCCTGCTGGCCGGGCTCTATCACGAGACCCACACCTTCGTGGACGAGATCACGCGGCTCGCGGACTACGAGATCCTGCGCGGCGCTGACCTGCCGGCCCGGGCGGGCGACGGCTCCACCGTCGACGGCTTCCTGGAGGTGGCGGCGGCCGAGGGCTGGGACGTCGTCCCGGTCATCGAATATTCCGCCCTCCCCTCGGGCACGACCGACCACGCCGTGTTCGAGCAGTTCTGGCAGGAGCTGGAGGCCGGATTGCGCGCGGCGCTCGCCGACGGCAGCCTCGACGGCATCTGGCTGGCGCTGCATGGCGCCATGGTGACGACGGCGAGCGTTGACCCCGAGGGCGAGCTCCTCGCCCGCATCCGCGCGGTTCCCGGCGCCGAGACGCTGCCGCTCTACGGCGTGTTCGACCTGCACGCGACGTTCACCGCCGCCATGGCAAGATATGCCAACGGCCTCGTCGCCTATCGCGAAAATCCGCACACCGACGCGCGCGACGCCGCCGTCCGCTCGGCCGAGCTCCTGGCCCGCGCGCTGCGCGAGAAGGCCGCCCCGGTCATGCACGCCCGCAACGCCGCGATCCTGTGGGCGCCGCCCGGCACCGGCACGGCCGACCGGCCGATGCGCGACCTGGAAGCACTCGCCCGCCAGATCGAGGCCGAGGATCCCAGGATCTGGGCCGTCAACATCATCGGCGGCTATTCCTTCTCCGATGTCCCGGACGCGGGCGTCGCCTTCTCGCTGATCACGACGGGATCCGCCGAGCAGGCGAAGGCAGCCCTCGACCGGCTCGAGGCGCTCGCCTGGGAACTGCGCGAATTCGGCCAGCCGAAGGAATGGGACCTCGACGCCGCGCTCGCCGAGATCGCGACGCTGGAGGGCGGCCCCTATGTCGTGGTCGAGCCGGCCGACAATATCGGCGGCGGCGCGCCGGGCGACGACACCGCCATCCTGCGCGGCTTCCTGCGCCACGGCATCCGCAATGCCGCCGTCGCCATCGCCGACGCGGAGGCGGTGCAACTCTTCGCCGACGCCAAGCCCGGCGAGATCCGCAAGGCCTCCCTCGGCGGCAAGGGCAGCCGGCTCGGCGCCGGGCCGGTGGAGATCGAGGCCGCCTTCGTCAGCCGCAGCGACGGCGAATTCGAGCTCGAAGACCGCAACAGCCACCTGGCGGCGATGCGCGGCGTCCACATCAGCATGGGGCCGTCGATCGTGCTGGAGGCGGCGGGCATCAAAATCCTCGTCAACAGCCGCAAGACGCCGCCCTTCGATCTCGGCCAGCTCCGCTCGCAGGGGATCATCCCGGAGGATCTGAAGGCGATCGGCGTCAAGGCCGCCGTCGCGCATCGCCGCGCCTATGACCCGATCACGGTCAGGAGCTACACGGTGGCGACATCAGGTCCCTGCACCAGCGTCATCACCTCGCTCCCCTATCGCCGCCTGCGCAGCCCGGTTTTCCCGGTCAGCTGAGGCTGAGCGTATCGTAGCTGAAGTCATTCCTCGCACCTCTCTCTCGGGGAGAGGTGAAGAACATCCCACGATCCGACGGAGACCCCAGATGATCGAATATCCGAGCGAACCGGATACGCCCCGCTCGCACCTGCCGTTCAGCCCGTCGACCAAGTTCGGCGAGCTGATCTTCGTTTCCGGCCAGGCGTCGGTCGACGCGACGGGCAAGATCATCTCCGAGGACTTTGAAGGCGAGATGCGCCGTTCGATGGAGAATATGCGCAAGGTGCTGGAGACCGCCGGCAGCGACTTCAAGCACGTCCTGCAGACGCGCAACTACGTGCAGGACCCGGCCGATATCCCGCTCTTCAACAAGCTCTACCGCGAATATTTCAGCGAGCCCTTCCCGGCCCGCACGACGATCACCAACTGCCTCGGCGCCGCGCTGCGCTACGAGGTCGAATGCATCGCCATCGTCAGGAAGGCCTGACGAAAAGCAGGCCTGACAACGTCAGCCTGAATCAGAAGGGGCAGCCATTGGCTGCCCCTTTTTTGTTTCAGATGTAGCGCGGGAAGGCGTCCGCGTCGGGGGCGTTGGCCCAGCTCTGCAGCGTCTGGCCGCCGTCGATGAGAAGCTCCGAGCCGGTCAGGTGACGAGCATCGTCGCTGGCGAGGAAGGCGACCGAGGCGGCGACGTCCTCCGGCTGGCCGATGCGGCGCAGCGGGATGCGGTCGGAGAAGCGCTTGGTGCTTTCCTCGAAGGCGGCGCGGTCGGAAGCCGGCACGCCCAGCGTCGTCTGGATGACGCCCGGGCAGATCGCGTTGATGCGGATGCCGTAGGGCGCGCAATCGAGCGCCGCGACCTTGGTCAGGCCGACGACGGCGTGCTTGCTGGCGGCGTAGGGCGAGCCGCCCGACAGCACGTCCCAGCCCGCCATGGACGAGCCCATGTTGACGATGGCGCCGCCGGTCTTCTGCGCGATCATGATGCGGACGACCGCCTGCTGCACGACGAAGATGCCGCGCAGATTGATGCGGATGACGCGGTCCCACTCTTCCAGCGGCAGGTCATAGACCGGCGCCGGGGTGCCGGAGATGCCGGCATTGTTGAAGAGGACATCGATCCGGCCGAAACGCGCGACGACGGCGGCGAGCGCCTTGTCGACCGCCGCGGGCTCGGTCACGTCGGCCGCGACGGCGAGGGCGCGATCACCCAGCTCCGCCGCCAGCGCCTCGGCGCGCGCACCGTCCTGGTCGAGGATGGCGACGCCGGCCGCGCCCTCATCGAGGAAGCGGCGCACGGCCGCCTGGCCGATGGCTCCCGCGCCGCCGGTCACCACGACGATCTTGTCCACGAACCTCGTCATACGCAGTCTCCAATCATGCTTTCGGGTAGTCGCGCCAGGAATGACGGGGCTCGTAGCCCAGCGTCTTCCGCGCGTTGTCGAGGTCGAACGTGCTGGCGAAGCCCGGCAGCGCGCCGAGCTTGGCGTTCGGGAAGTGGCGTGCAGCGAGCTCCGCCGTCGGCACGTCCATGTAGCTGTCAGCCGCGCTGATCATGACGCGGGCATGGCCCTCGACCGGCGCCTCGAGCGCCAGAAGGAACGCGTCGGCGGCGTCGCGGGCGTCGATATAGGACCAGAGATCACGGCCGGCATCGCCCGAGGCGCGGCGGGGGCCGATCTGGCCGGCAAAGCTCTCGGGCGTCTGCACCCAGGGCATGCGCAGGCTGACGGCCGAGAAGGCGCCGCGCCGGACGGCCGACTGCACCATCTCCTCGCCGAGCCACTTCGACAGGCCATAGGCGTCCTGCGGGCCGGTCGGGTGGACGTCGTCGATCGGCAGATATTGCTGCTCCGGCCAGCGCGTGAAGAACGGATAGCCGAAGACGCTGAAGGACGAGGCGTAGACGAAGCGGCGGGCGCCGGAGAGCGCCGCGCCCTCGATGACGTTGTAGGCCAGCGCCATGTTGGTCTGGAACACTTCCGCCGCCGCCCGGCCCGTCGGGCGCGGAATGGCGGCGATGTGGAACACCGCGTCGGCATCGCGCACCAATTGCAGCGCCACGCCGAGATCGGTCAGGTCGGCGCTGATGTGGCGCCAGCCGGCTTCCGCGCCCGGCGGCGGCACGGTGTCGATGCCGAGGACATCATGGCCCGCCGCGACGGTGGCGGCGGCGACGTGGCGCCCGAGCAGGCCGCTCGAACCGGTAATGACGATACGCATCAGTTGGCAGCCTTCGGACGGGGCGGCAGCGCCTGGATGATGGCCTGCGCCAGTTTCAGATCTTCGAGACCGCCCTCGAGGCTGGTGCGCGGCGCGGTGCCGTTCTCGATGCAGTCGATGAAATGCAGCCACTGCTGGCGGAAGGCCGTATCCGGCTTGCCGGGGATGATCGTCTCGGACGGGCCGTTGCCGCGCGGCTCGCGGATGGTGACGGTCGCGGCCGTGTTGCGGACATAGGGGTTCTGGAAGTCGACCCGGACCTCGTCATGCTTGCCATAGGCGGCGATCCATTCGTCCCACCACTCATACTGCGCGCCGAACGAGACTTCGAACACGCAGGGCACGCCATTGGCGAAATTGAGCAACGCGAAGATGTGGTTGGGATCGACGGCCTTGGCGTATTCGACGCTCTCGGCGACGCCGAAGGCGCCGCGCAGCACGGCGAGGTTATGGCTGCCGAGCATCAGCAGCATCAGATAGAGGTCCTTGTAGCCGGCGTGATCCGGGCCGAGCGAGGCCTCGATGCGGGCATCGGCCGAGGCGCGGCCGGCGGCGAAGCTCGACGGGTCAATGTCGTTGCCGCGAACCTGGGTGTAGAGGCTCTGGTAGCGGTCGAAGCGGCCGGCGAAATTGTGGACGTGGATCTGCTTCAGCGCTTCGATCGAGGCCATCCGCTCGATGCCGAGCACGTAGCCGGGATCATAGAGCTTCATGTAGCCGACGAGGCCGAGGACGCCCTTGGCCTTGGCCTTCGCGACCAGCGGGGCGGCTTCCTCGGCGGTGAAGGCGAGCGGCTTCTCGACCGTGAAGTGCTTTCCGGCGGCGATCACGTCCTCGATGATCGGGCCGTGGTCGTAGGTGCAGATCACCACCACGTCGACGGCGGGATCGTTGATCAGGTCGTGGTGGTCGGTGTAGCGGCCGGCGACGCCATAGGCATTGCCCAGGCTGTCGACGACCTGGCGGGAGAGATCGCACAGCGCCGCGATCTCGATCCCCGGCAGTTCCTTGATTATGGGCAGATGCATGAGCTGGGCAATCTCGCCGCAGCCGACCACGCCGACACCGATCTTACGCTTTGTCATTTCAGGCCTTCACTGCGCCGGCGGTCAGGCCGGCAATAAACTGCCGCTGCATGAGCACGAACAGGGCGATCACCGGCAGGGTGGTGATCATCAACGCTGCGAAATAGAGGTTCCACAGGGAGTCGTACTGCTGGAAGAAATTGACCAAGCCGAGCGGGATGGTCTGAACATCCGGCTGCCGGAGCAGCAGGAAAGCGAGGAAGAAGTCGTTCCAGACCTCGATGAAGCCGAAGATGATGATCAGCGCCATGCCCGGGCGGGCGAGCGGCAGCATGATCTGAAACAGGATCGTCACCCGCCCCGCCCCGTCGACACGCGCGGCGTCTTCGAGATCGAAGGGCAGCGACATGAAGAAGCTGCGCATGATGAAGATCGACAGCGGCATGATCGAGGCGGCGTAGATGAACGAGATGCCGACCGTCGAATTGATGATGCCCAAATCGCGCGCCACCATGAAGAGCGGGATGGCGAGGACCTGCGGCGGCACCAGCATGGAGCCGACGACGATACCGGTGATCACCACCCGGCCGGGGAAGCGCAGCCGTGCCAGTGCATAGCTGCAGGGCGTGACGACGACGATCAGGATCGCCAGCGACAGCGCCGTCACCGTGACGCTGTTGAAGATGCGGTTGCCCATATCCGCCATCTGCCAGGCCTGGACATAGTTCTCGAAAACCAGGCTCGACGGCGGGCCCCAGACATTGTTGATCAGCTCGGGCTTGGTCTTGAGCGAGCCGAACAGCACCCAGAGCAGCGGGTAGAGCGTCTGGAAGAGCACGATCGCCAGGGCGGCGTAGATGCCGAGCCGTTCCAGCGCCTGCGTGAAGGAGGACGACGCGGCCGGCGGCGCGGCGGGGGCGGAGGACGTGGCCATCAGACTTTGAACCTCGTTCGACCGAGCAGATAGACGAGCACCGCGCAGAGGCCGCCGACGAGGACGAACAGCGCATAGCCCATGGCGGCGGCGTAGCCCATCTGGCTCTCGTTGAAGGCCGCCTTCACCATCGCCGTGATCACCACCTCGGTGGCGTGGTTGGGGCCGCCCTGGGTGAGGACGTGCACGATGTCGAAGTTGCGGACGAAGGCGCCGGAAAGGCCGAGGATGGTGTTGATGAAGATCACCGGCACCATCAGCGGCAGCGTGATGTGCCAGAGGCGCCGCCAGGCGCTGGCGCCGTCGACGCGGGCCGCCTCGTAGAGCTCGGACGGGATCGTCTGCAGGCCGGCGAGATAGATGACGGCATGGAAGCCGAGCCATTTCCAGACGTCGACCGCGATCACGGCATAGAGCGCCGTATTGGCGTCGCCGAGCCAGCTGCGCTTCCACGACGCCAGGCCGACGAAATCCAGCCCTGCATTGAGCAGGCCGAACACCGGATTGTAGATCCACGACCAGAGCAGGCCTGCGGCGACGAAGGAGATCGTCACCGGCACGAAGACCGAGGCGCGGAAGAAGGCGCGCGCGAAGGTGACCCGGTTGAGGAGCAGCGCAAGCGCGAGGCCGAGCCCGTTCTTCAACGCAAGGCTCAGGATCACGAAGATGAAGCTGTTCTTCAGCGCGCCGAGAAAGACGCCGTCCTTGGTCAGCCGCAGATAGTTCGCCACCCCGATGAAGCGGGGTGCCGAGAAGCCGTCCCAGCGATGAAAGCTGAGCCAGAGGCCGTTGAAGAACGGCCAGAGGAAGAACAGCGAGAAGAGGATGGCTGCCGGCAAGATCATCATCGCCGCGACAAAGCCATCGCTGCGCCCCAGGCGCTTCGCCAAGGAAGCGCGCGGGACAGCCCGCGCGCGCTCACCAGAAATTGCCGACAGGTTTGCCATCGTTACGCCGAACCGTCAGGCGTCAGCACGAGGCCGAGCGTGTTCTTCAGATAGTCGATGCTTTCCAGCGTGCTCTGCTCGGCCGTCTTCTGCGACGCGTCGAGCTCGACGATGGCGAGGCCCGCATAGTCGTTGTCGAGCAGCTCCTTGACGAGGCCCTTCAGGTCGACGACGCCGGCGCCGAGCTCGCAGAAGGCCGCGTAGCGGTCATAGCCCTTGAGCGCCGGATCGACCTTGGTGTCCTTCAGATGCATGTAGCGGATGGCGGAGATGTAGGTCTTCACCGCGTCGACCGGGTCGGAATAGGTCTGCGCCAGATGCGCCGGATCGATGCAGAGGCCGGCGACCGAGGTGTCGAGCACGTCCATCAAGCGGTCGAGCTGCTCGCGCGTCTCGACGAAGGTGTCGAGGTGCGGGTGGTAGACGGTATCGATGCCGAGATCCTTGGTGCGACGGCCGATATCCTCGAGCGCGCGGGCGAAATCGCGGTAGTCCTGCGCGTCATGGGCATTGCCGGAGGCGACCGACGGTCCGCCGCCCAGCACCAGCACCGGCGCATCGAAGCCCTTCAGGAGGCGCGCCAGCGACAGGAGCACGTCGCGCTCATATTCCCAGGCGACCGGATTGACGAAGACGGCGTTGACGTAGAGCGACGACAGGCGGATGCCGAGCTCGCTCTGCGCCTTCGACAGGATCGCGTAGCGGCGCAGGATGTCGGTATCGGTGGTGACGCCCATGGGCGCCTGGTGCCCGAGCTGCATGTACTTGCGGGCGAACTGGTCGGAGAGGCTGGTGAAGGCCAGGATCTCGAACCAGCCGAAGCCCTGGTCGGCCAGGAACTTCAGCGCCGGCTGCAGCGGCAGGCCTTCGAGGTCCCAGCTGTTCAGGTGATAACCGATCGAGAAGCGCTGCGGCTTCGAGCTCAGGGTCGTCATCGTCTTGTCCTTATCGACTATCGGATCAGGCGGCATGCCAAATCAGCGGGCGCCGTTCCGGATTGGCGGAGACGGCGCCTCGCCTTGCTGCGGGCATCGGCATCGTTTCGAGGTCGATGCCCATTTTCAAGTCAGAGACTTAGTCGGCCGGCGGCCAGTTGCCCTGGGCGACCAGATCGTCATAGACGGCCTGGACGGCATCGGCTGCCTGCTGCGGCGTCAGCTGACCGCCGACGACGCCGGCGATCGAGGACGAGACGGCGGTGGCGATTTCCGCCGGCCAGACCCAGTCGAGGAACTTGACGGTGTTCGGGAAGGCGCTGGCGCGCAGATCCTTGGCATAGGCGTCCTCGACGACCGGTACGCCCTTGACCGAGGTCGCCAGCGGCTGCTCGGGCTCGAGATAGAGCGTCGCCACGTCCGGCTTGGTCAGGTAGCCCATGAAGGCGACGGCGGCATCGACCTTCTCCGGCGCGATGGTCGCCGACATGCACATGCCGTTGTCCGCGCCGCCGCCATGCTTCGGCTCACCCGCGGCGCCCGGCATCTTCGGGAAGGCGAAGACGCCCCATTCGAAGTCCTTGACGCTCTCCTCGAGCGAGGGAACTTCCCAGGTGCCGCCATAGTACATGGCGCTCTTGCCGCTCGCGAAGGCGGAGCGCATGCCGTCCTGGTCGACGGCGAGCGAGTCCTTGGAGAGGATGCCGTCATCGACCCACTGCTTGAGCAGCGCGAAGGCGGCGACGCCGTCGGCATCGTTGAACTTGGCCTTGCCGTCGAGGATCGCCGTCGTGCGGCCGATCGGATCGCCGGAGGACTGGGCGAAGGTCTCGAAATACCACATCGGCCACATCGGCGCGTTCGAGCCCTGATGCAGCAGCGGGATCACGCCGGCGGCGGCGAGCTTCGGCGCGGCGGCCTTCAGGTCCTCGTAGGTCGGCGGGACGGGAATGCCGAGGCTGGCGAAGAGCTTCTTGTTGTAGAAGATCGCCGAGGTCGACATCGTGGTGATCGGAACGGCGTAGACCTCGCCGCGGACGGTGAAGGCGCCGATCGCCGGCTGGTCGAGATTGCCGGCGAACGCCTGGATCTCCTTGGTGATCGGACGGACCAGGCCACGGCGGACATAGGCGCCGTTGGTGTAGAAGGCCGAGCACGCGATCAGGTCCATTTCCTGATTGGCGAGCCGCGCCGTCATCAGGCGCTGGACGTCATTGGCCTGCGGGCCCTGGGCGTCCCACTCGACCGCCTTGACCTCGGGATGCTCCTTGAGGAAGCCGGCGATCACCTTGTCCTGAATGGCCTTCTGCACGTCAGGCGTCTGGCGGGGGGCCAGCTTGTTGAGCGCAGAACCGCCAAACACCTTGAGGGTGACGCCCTCGGCGCTGGCGATCGACGGTGAAAGAGCCGCCAGCACGGTCATGGCGCTGGCGAGCATCAGTCGCGAAAGAGTCCGCTTGCGAATGTGCATGTAGAGTCCCTCCATACCAATGACACGAGACGTCCCCTCGACCCCTCCATTCATTGATAGTCATACAATAATTTGATCGAAATCCCGCGGTTGTCAATGCGTTGCTACAATGTGATTGAATTTTGATAAAATGCTCTAAAATCAGTCACATAGCGCATGTGAATGATTTAAAAATGCACAGGCGGCGGAGATTGACTTGATGGTTCATTTTACTTATTAGCCAAATAAAGTCCGAGGCACAGGGAACCCGGACGACCCATGCCGAAAGCATGAGGTGGCACCCGCGGCAGGCATGGAGGTTCATATGAGCTCGGACGTTTTCTCGTCGCACCGTCATGGCGAAACCATGTCGCTCGACAAGGCGCGCACCGCGGTTGTTGTCGTCGACATGATCAATGATTTCTGCAAGCCGGGCGGCGCGATGGTACTGCCGGGCTACGAGACACTGGTGCCGCCGCAGCTCGCCGTGATCGAGGCCGCCCGCGCCGTCGGCGCGCCCGTCCTCTGGGTCCATGACGTGCATCGCCCCAACATGCGCCGCGACCGCGAATGGGTGAAGCGCACGCCGCATTGCGTCGAAGGCACCTGGGGCACCGAGATCATCGACGACCTCGGCGCGCGTCCCGACGAGATCCACATCATCAAGCGCCGCTATTCGGCGTTCTTCCAGACGGATCTCGACCTGACGCTGAAGGACATGCAGATCACCCAGCTGGTCGTGTTCGGCGTGGTCACCAACATCTGCGTGCGCTCGACCGTGCACGACGCCTTCTTCATCGGCTATGACGTGGTCGTGCCGCAGGATTGCTGCGCTGCAACCGGAGCGCGAGAGCAGGAAAGCTCGCTCTATGACATCGCCACCCATTTCGGCGTCGTCTCCAACGCGGCGGATGTTGTGGCCTCTCTGCAGAACGGCCTTGCGCTACAACAGGTTTGAGGCTTGTCTCTAGGACAAGCGGGGCTGAACGGGACACCAATCCTTTGAGTGATGACAGCAGCGGAAATACCCGGCTTCTCGACCATCCGCCAGTCGAAGGCACCCGCTATACACGGGAGCAGATCGACGCGACGCTCGCGGCAACCGGGTATGACCTCGATCAACATCCCGCGCACATCATCCGGAAGGCCCATCAGCGCGCCACGACGTGCTTCCAGACCGTGATGACTGGCGAGGATCTGACGCCGACGCAGTTCGCTGCGCTGGCGACGATCCTGCGCTATGGCGACGTCTCGCAGAACCATCTCGGTCGCCTGACCGCGATGGATCCGTCGACGATCAGCCTGGTCGTGCGCAAGCTGCGCAAGCTCGGCCTGGTGGCGCGCAGCGCCTCCAGCACCGACCAGCGGATGGTGATCATCACGCTGACGAACAAGGGCGTCGACTACACGCTTCAGCGGCTGGCGAAGAGCCGCGAAGCGGGCCAGCAGCTGCTCGCCCCCCTCTCCTCGGCCGAACAGGCCCTGCTGCTCGAACTGCTCAAGCGCATCGGCGACGAATAGCCGCCTCGACGAGGATCGGTCATCGGCCCGCCGTCGTCTCGGCGGCCGGACCGGCCTTCACCTCGTCGAGCAGCCAGGCGCGGAACCGCATGAAGCCGTCCATCTGGCGGCTGCGGGCGGGATAGATCAGCGTATAGGGCTGGTCGCCGACGAGCCGGCGCTCGGAAGCGGGACACAGATCGCCCGCCGCCAGCGCCGCCCGCGCCACCACCTCCGGCACGAGCGCGACGCCGAGGCCGGCGATGGCCGCGTTCACCACCATGTCGAAATGCTGGAATCGGGCGCCGCGCAGGATGGTGCGGCTGTCGAGGCCGGCATCGCGGAACCAGTCGAGCCAGAGCGTCGGCCGGGTCGATTGCTGCAGCAGCGGCAGGCCCGCCAGCTCGTCGTCCGCCAGCACGCGCCGCCCGCCGAGCAGCGACGGCGCCGCCAGCACCACCAGCTCCTCCGCCATCAGCACGTCGGCATAGGCGCCGCCCGACCGGTGATCGCCGCGCTGGATCGCGGCGTCGAAGCCCTCCGTCTCGAAATCGACGACATCGAGCCGGGCCGAGACATCGAAGGTGAGATTGGGCGCGATCGCCCGGTAGGCGGCAAGCCGCGGCACCAGCCAGCTCGAGCCGAAGGTCGGCAGAACGGCGAGCCGCAGCACGTCGGCATGACCGCCGAAGGCCATCACCGTCATCGCCGCCTGCCTCAAATCGTCGAGCAGCCGATCCGCGTCGCGGAACAGCGCGCGCCCGGCATCGGAAAGAATGAGGCGCTGCTTCACCCGGTGGAACAGCCGCACGCCTAGGCGCTCCTCCAGCGTACCGACCGAGCGGCTGACGGCGCTCTGGGTCAGGTTGAGGGCCTGGGCGGCGCGCGTCGTCGCTCCGAGACGGGCGCAGGCGGAGAAAGCCTGCAGCTCCGTGATCGTCGGTATGTAGCCTTCGCGCATGGTCACGCTCCCGCGAGCCTATCACTAATACTCATCAACTTCGCTAAAACCCTTGTTATCGCGGAGAGCCCGAATTTGCTAGTTTCAACGCCGAAACGCGCCAGGACTCCGGCCGGACCGACCGTCCGCGCCCGCAGCGCGCGCCCCGGATCCAAGCAATAGGTGAGATCGATGTCCGCCCAGAACCCGACCCTGAAGCCGAAGGACCTGCCGGCACTGTCACGCTTCGTCTGGGACGATCCGTTCCACTTCGAGGCCCAGCTCACCGACGAAGAGCGCATGATCCGCGACACGGCCAAGGCCTTCGCCGCCGACCGCCTGTTGCCCCGTGTCGAGAAGGCCTATCTCGACGAGCTGACCGATCCCGAGATCTTCCGCGAGATGGGCGAGACGGGCCTTCTCGGCGTCACCGTGCCGGCCGAATATGGCGGCGTCGGCGCCTCCTACGTCGCCTACGGCCTGGTGGCGCGCGAGGTCGAGCGGATCGATTCGGGCTATCGCTCGATGATGAGCGTGCAGTCGTCGCTGGTGATGTATCCGATCTACGCCTATGGCAGCGAGGCGCAGCGGCAGAAGTACCTGCCGAAGCTCGCGACCGGCGAGTGGATCGGCTGCTTCGGCCTGACCGAGCCCGACGCCGGCTCCGATCCGGGCGGCATGATCACCAACGCGAAGAAGACCGAGGGCGGCTACGTCCTGAACGGCGCCAAGACCTGGACCTCCAACTCGCCGATCGCCGACGTCTTCATCGTCTGGGCGAAATCGGAAGCGCATGACGGCGCGATCCGCGGCTTCGTGCTCGAAAAGGGCCTGAAGGGCCTCTCGGCGCCGAAGATCGGCGGCAAGCTGTCGCTGCGCGCCTCAATCACCGGCGAGATCGTGCTCGACAATGTCGAGGTCTCCGAGGACGCCCTGCTTCCTAACGTGTCGGGCCTCAAGGGTCCGTTCGGCTGCCTGAACCGCGCCCGCTACGGCATCTCGTGGGGCGTGCTGGGTGCTGCCGAGGATTGCTGGTTCCGCGCCCGCCAGTACGGCCTCGACCGCAAGCAGTTCGGCAAGCCGCTCGCCGGCATGCAGCTCTACCAGAAGAAGCTCGCCGACATGCAGACCGAGATCGCGCTCGGCCTGCAGGCGTCGCTGCGCGTCGGCCGGCTGTTCGACGAGGGCCAGGCGGCGCCGGAGATGGTCTCGCTGGTCAAGCGCAACAATTGCGGCAAGGCACTCGACATCGCCCGCCAGGCCCGCGACATGCATGGCGGCAATGGCATCCAGATCGAGTACCACGTCATGCGCCACGCGCAGAACCTCGAGACGGTCAACACCTATGAGGGCACGCACGACGTGCACGCGCTGATCCTCGGCCGCGCCCAGACCGGCATTCAGGCGTTCTTCTGATGCAGCCGCTCGAGGGACTGAAGGTCATCGAGCTGGCGCGCATCCTGGCCGGCCCCTGGGCCGGTCAGACGCTGGCCGATCTCGGCGCCGACGTCATCAAGGTCGAGAGCCCGGATGGCGACGACACGCGCACCTGGGGGCCGCCCTTCATCGAGGACGGCGGCGAGAAATCCGCTGCCTACTTCCACGCCTGCAACCGGGGCAAGCGCTCGATCGTCGCCGATTTTCGCACGACCGAGGGTGTGGACCTCGTCCGCGCGCTGATCCGCGACGCCGACGTGGTGATCGAGAACTTCAAGGTCGGCGGCCTCGCCAAATACGGGCTGGACTATGAGAGCCTGAAGGCGATCAACCCGCGCCTCGTCTATTGCTCGATCACCGGCTTCGGCCAGACCGGGCCGTATCGCGAGCGCGCCGGCTACGACTTCCTGATCCAGGGCATGGCCGGGATCATGGATTTGACCGGCGATCCCGCCGGCGAACCGCAGAAGATCGGCGTCGCCTTCTCCGACATCTTCACCGGCCTCTACAGCGTCATCGCGATCCAGGCGGCTCTCGCCCAGCGCGCGCGCACCGGCATCGGCCAGCATATCGACATGGCGCTGCTCGACACCTCGGTCGGCGTGCTTGCAAACCAGGCGATGAACTTCCTCGCCACCGGCACGCCGCCGCGCCGGCTCGGCAACGCGCATCCGAACATCGCGCCCTACCAGACCTTCGCGGTCTCCGACGGCCACCTGATCCTCGCGGTGGGCAATGACGGCCAGTTTTCCCGTTTCGCCACGGTCATCGGCAAGCCGGAACTCGCCACCGATGTCCGCTTCCTGACCAATGCGAGCCGGGTCGCCAACCGGACGGCGCTGACGGAGGCGATCGCCGCGGAGCTTGCAAGCTGGCAGCGCGACGCCCTGCTCGCCAAGCTCGAAGTGGCGCATGTTCCGGCCGGGCCGATCAACACGCTGGAAGACGTCTTCGCCGATCCGCAGGTGGTCGCTCGCGGCATGCGCCTCAATCTCGGCGGCGTGCCGGGCGTGCGCACGCCGATCACCATGTCGGGCGCGGAGCTGTCGATCGACAAGCGCTCGCCGCGCCTCGGCGAGCATGGCGACGAGATCCGCGCCGAGATCGCCGCCCGGGTTTGAAAGGCCCCTGCCCCCCAATGAAGAAGGGCCGCTGCGCGAGCAGCGGCCCTTTTCATTTTCAACAAGGCGCAGACGGTCTAGGCCTTGTCGATATCTTCCTTGCGCAGGCCGCCGACGCGGGCCAGCGGACGGCCGGAATCGGTGACGGCGATCGCCACGACCATCTCGTGCTTCTTGGGCGCGTCCGGAACGCGGACTTCCATGGCGTCGAAATGGCTGCGCACGCGCGCATGATCCTTGTGGCCGAGCGGGACGTCGATGACGGCGCCGATATTGGCCCGCTTCTTCGCCGACGGGATCAGCGCGTCGCCCTTGCCGAGCACCGCGCGGAACGGCGCGCCGAGCTTCGGGTGCATGATCGCCGCCGCATGCTCGAACTCGCCCTCGGCGCCGACGATCACCGCCTTGCCGAAGCTCTCGACCTGATCACCCGGAATACCGAGCAGCGCTACCGCCCGACGGGGCAGGATGTCGCCGAGCTGCTCGCCCAGATCCATCAGCTCGCTCAGATCCTCGACATAGCGGCCGGAGGCCGAATTCGAGACGACCGCGACGGCCGACGCCTTGCGGAAGGGATGCGGCAGGACGACGTCGCCCTCGATCAGCGTCTCTTCCAGCGTCGTGATGATCTTGCGGATGACGGTCATCGCAGACCATCCTCGCCCTTGATGTCGGCAACCGCGAGGCCGCCGACGCGGGCGTGGACGCGCGAGCCGGTGGTCATCGACAGGATCAGCACGATCTCGTCGGCGCGCGGCGCGTCGGGAACGTTGACTTCGATCGCGTCGAAATGGCTGCGGACATACGAAGCGTGGATGTGGGTGATCGGGATGTCGATGTTGGCGCCGACGCCGCCGACCTTCTTGGCCGAGGGGACGATCGCCTTGACGTCGCCGAGCAGCGCCCGCATGGCGTGACCGCCGGGCATGTGCCAGAGCGCGCCGTGCTCGAGCTCACCGCCTTCGCCGACGATGGCGCCCTTGCCGTAGCCCTCGATCACCGACTTGTCGCCGCCGAGCGCGTTGAGCAGGCGCGTCGACATTTCCAGGCCGAGCGGCTTCAGGTCTTCCATGAAGCCGGTGATGTCTTCCACGTAGCGGCCGGCATAGGGGTTCTTGACGACCGCCATGATCGTGCCGCGACGGGGCGGATTGGCGGAAACGGGTCCGCCCTCGTGAAAAATTTCCTCGATGCGGATGAGGAATTTCCGGACGACAACGTCGGTCATTTTCAAACTCCTGAAGTAGTCGAGAGCGTTAGTTGCAGATGAAGGGCAGGCGTTCCGCCGGCGGCGTGTTGCGGCTGCGACCCGAGCGGACGATGCCGTCGATGACGATCATGCCGACGCCAGGCAGATCGCCAAGCTGGATGCTGTCGAGCAGGTCGCGACCGGCGGAGTGCATCGCCTTGGCCAGGAAGACGAAGTCGGCGGGACGACCGACTTCGATCAGGCCGCTTTCCAGGCTGCGCATGCGCGCGGTGTTGCCGGTCGCGAAGCAGAGCGCGATCTCGGCCGGAACGTCGCCGAGCGACGACAGCAGCGAGATCATGCGCAGGATGCCGAGCGGCTGGACGCCGGAGCCGGCCGGGCCGTCCGTGCCGAGGATGACGCGCTCCATCTCGCCCATCTCGCGCGCCGTGCGCAGCGCATAGAGGGCGGCGCGCTCATTGCCGTTGTGGACGATCTCGAGGCCGGCCTTGCAGCCCTCGCAGATGCAGCGGATCTCGCGATCCGGCAGCGCGGTGTGGCCGCCATTGATGTGGCCGACGACGTCGGTGCCGGCCGCCAGCACCACGTCGGCGCCGATCAGGCCGGAGCCCGGCACGGACGGGCCGCCCGTGTGGATCGTCGACTGAATGCCGTATTTGCGGGCCCAGGCGACCATCTTGCCGGCCGTCTCGCCGTCCTTGACGCTGCCGAGGCCGATCTCGCCGAGAAGCCGGACGCCCGCGTCGGCGAGGTCCTTGAAGTCCTGCTCGACCATGCCCTGCTCGATGATCGGAGCACCGGCATGGATCTTGACGCCGCCGGGACGGAAATTGGTGAAAGTGCGCTGCGCCGCGATCGCCAGGGCCTTCAGGCCGACGATATCGGTCGGACGGCCGGGCGTATGGACCTCGCCGGCCGAGATCATGGTGGTCACGCCGCCATGCATCGTGCTGTCGATCCAGTTCAGCTGGCTCTGGCGCGGCGTCCAGTCGCCGGCGACCGGATGAACGTGGCTGTCGATCAGGCCCGGCGCCAGCACCGCCTGGTTGGCGTCGATCACCTGATCCGGATGATCGGTGTCGACATCCTTGGCGCGCCCGATGGCTGCGATCTTGCCGTCCACGACGACAACCGTATCCGCTTCAAGGATCGGATTTTCCATGGCGCCGCTGAGCACCATACCGATGTTGCGAATGACGAGTTTGCCCTTCGGCTGTGCCGAAACGGGATCGTGTGACATCGCATTTCTCCATAGCGTCCATAAGTCAGGCAGCCCTTCGTCCCTACACGCAAACTCATATGAGTTCAAACAATAATGACGGAGGAATCGCTATTTTAGACAAGGTTTCTGCGCGACAATTTCGGCCGTGGACGGATGGAAACGACGGAAGTCAGATCGGATTCGGGCTTACCCGGCAAAAGGACCGTTCAGGCGGAGGCGAGCGAGCCGAGCGGCCGGATGTGATCGAGCAGCCGCTCCGCCGCCGGCGACAGCCCGATCCGGGCCCGCCGGATGATGCAGAGCGTCCGCCGGAGGGCGAGATCCTCGACCGCAATGCGGCGGATTTCGGGACTCTGGATCACCGAGGCCGCGAGCTCCGGCATCAGGCCGACGCCCATGCCCTGCGCGATCATCGTCAATTGCGCGATCGTGCCATGCGCCCGAAGCCGCCCCTCCAGGAAACCGGGCGGCATCGCCGGCGCCGCCGCGGCGATCTGCTTGCCCGTTCCGGTGCTCTGGTCGAGGGCGATCACATCGGCGGCCGGGATATCGGCGAGGCGGACGCGGCTCCGTTCGGCCAGCGGATGCTCGCGGTGGCAGACGAGCACGAAGGGATCGACGTGGAACGGCTCATAGGCGAGCTGGTCGCTTTCGTGCCAGCGCTCGGCAATGCCGAAATCGACCTCGCGCTCGAGGACGAGGCTGCCCACCCGCGCGGCGATGTCGTCATGGACGGAGACCTCGACGGCCGGATGCACGGCGCGAAACGCCTTCAGAGCCGGCGCGAGATGGAACAGGACGACGGAGGGGGCGGCCGCGACCTTGACCGAGCCGCGCTCGATGCCGCCGACGCGGCGGAGATCGTGCAGCGCGGCCTCGAAATCCGACACGACCCGCCGTGCCTCGACGAGGAACGCCTCGCCTGCCTCGGTCGGCGTCACCGGGCGTGACTCGCGGTCGAACAGGCGCAGGCCGCAATCCGCCTCCAGTTGCTTGATCGTCTCGGTCAGTGCCGAGGGGACCACGCCCAGCGCATCGGCGGCGCGCGCGAACGACTGTTCCCGGGCAAGCGCCAACGCCGCGCGAAAGTGACGGATGCCGATGTTCGTATTTTTCGAATAAATGCTCATTTCATTCCAATGTAGAGAATTTCGTGGGCATGCTTCAATGGGGGCCATCGTCAGGATCCCGCCCAAGCCATGCCCGCCACCGCCACTCGCCTCCGCCCGCTGGACGCTCCCTCTCCCTTGGCCGCCTTCGAGGGGGCGCTGCGCGCCGCCGGCTTTGCCGGCGAGATCGCCGGCGATCACGCCGCGCGCGCCGCGATGTCGACCGACAACAGCGTCTACGAGATCGAGCCCGACCTGATCGTCGCGCCGAGAAGCGGCTACGATGTCGAGATCCTGATGCGTGTCGCCGGCGAGGAGCGCTTCCGCGCGCTGCCGATGACGGCACGCGGCGGCGGCACGGGCACGAACGGCCAGAGCCTCAATCGCGGCGTCATCGTCAATTTCCAGCGCTTCATGACGAAGATCCTCGCCGTGAACGCCGACGAAGGCTGGGTCGATGTCGAACCGGGCATCGTCCTCGACGAGCTGAACGAGCGGATCAGCGATACCGGCCTGTTCTTCGCGCCCAACACCTCGACCTCGAACCGCTGCACCATCGGCGGGATGGTCAGCACGGACGCCTCCGGCAAGGGATCGCGGATCTACGGCAAGACCAGCGACAACGTGCTGGGGCTCGATCTGGTGACGGAGGGCGGACGGACGATTTCGAGCCTCCGCCCGGCGCCCGACTGGGCGGGCCCGTTGCTCGCGGACGTCGCCCGGGCCTGCGACGCCGGACGGCAGGCGCTGATCGACAACACGCCCCGGATCTCGCGCCGCTTCACCGGTTACGACCTCGAACGCGCCCGCCCTGCCCCGGACGAGCTCGAATGGTGGCGCCTCCTGCTCGGCGCCGAGGGCACGCTCGGCCTGGTCACGCGCGTCCGCCTGAAGCTGACGCGAAAGCCCAGCCAGAAGCGCCTCGTCGTCGTCGCCTTCGAGCGTTTCGCCGATGCGCTGGCGGCGG
The DNA here is from genome assembly GCF_016629525.1 of Kaistia sp. 32K. GTDB lineage: Bacteria > Pseudomonadota > Alphaproteobacteria > Rhizobiales > Kaistiaceae > Kaistia. The sequence goes on along the minus strand of NZ_AP024269.1, from coordinate 757,320 downwards.
GCGAACCGATCCTCCGGCATGAGCCGCTGGCGATCGAGATCATGGATGACTGGGTGCAGCGCCTCGCCCGCGAGGCCGGGCTGATGGACGGCCTGCCCCTCGCGATCCGAGGCGAGGCCGACGCGCGGATCTCCTATCTCTTCGTCGAATTCGTCGGCGAGGACGCCGGGGCGCTCGATCGCTCCGTCGCCCGGCTGACGGCGGATGCGGCCGGCCTTCCCGGCGTGATCGGCACCTACCGGGCGGTCGACGAGGCCGACAGCGCCCGCCTCTGGTCGACGCGCGCCGCCGCCGTCGGCCTGCTCGGCAAGCGCGAGGGCGCCAAACGCCCGGTCGCCTTCGTCGAGGATTGCGTCGTGCCGGTCGAGAACCTCGTCGCCTTTGTCGACGGCTTCGACGCGATCATGAAGAGCCACGGCCTCGCCTATGGCATCTACGGCCATATCGATGTCGGCTGCCTGCATGTCCGGCCGGCGCTCGATCTCGACGGCAAGGCCGACCAGGCGATCTTCAAGGCCGTCTCCGACGCCGTCTACACGCTCTGCAAGACGCATGGCGGCATATTCTGGGGCGAGCACGGCAAGGGCATTCGCGGCGCCTATCTGCCGGACTATGTCGGCCCGGTCGCCTATGCCGCCTTCCAGCGGATCAAGCGCGCCTTCGACCCGAACGAGCGCTTCAATCCCGGCAAGCTGGTCGCCGTCGACCGGAGGCCGATCGGCATTCTCGACATGCCGTTTCGCAAGGGGAATGCGCCGGGGGATCCGGCCTTCGAGATGGCGTTTCACTGCAATGGCAACGCCTCCTGCCTGAACTACAGCAAGACCGTGCCGATCTGCCCGTCCTTCAAGGCGACGCGCGACTTGACCCAGTCGCCCAAGGGACGCGCCGAGGCCGTCCGGCGCTGGCGGCAGGCGAAATCAGCCACCGCGCCGGAGCAGGACGCGATCGCGCGCGACGCCTATGCCGCGCTCGACACCTGCCTCGGCTGCAATGCCTGCGGCAGCGCCTGCCCCGCGCATGTCAGCGTGCCGACCCTGAAGTCGCGCTTTCTCGACGAATACCACGCGACCCGCCGCCGCCCGCTGCGCGACCGCGCCGCCATCGCCGTCGAGGCGCTCGCGCCTGCCATCGCCGCCCTGCGACCGCTGGCGCGGCGGCTGGCGCCGCTCGCCTATCGCCTCGCCGGGCCGCGGCTCGGCTTCGTCGACCTGCCGGCGATCTCGCGGCGCGGGCTGCGCCAGCTCGGCCATCCCGTGCTCTCCTTCGCCGACGTGCCGGCGATGGATCGCGGCGACCACGCGGTGCTGGTGCTGCAGGACCCCTTCACCGCCACGTTCGATACCGGCGCGGTGAAGGCCGTCTGCGACGGGCTCGCCACGCTCGGCTACAAGCCGGTCATCGTCACCCTGCCGCCCGGCTCCAAGGCGAGCCACGTCAAAGGCATGCGGCGGCGCTTCGAGCGGCTGGCCCGCCGGCAGATCGCAGCACTTGAGCTGCTGGAACAGACCGGCCTGCCGAAGATCGGCATCGACCCCGCCTTCGTGCTGATGACCCGCGGCGAGTTCCGCGAGATCGAAAGCCGCGTGCCGAAGGTGCTGCTGGTGCAGGAATTCCTGCGCGAGCGGCTGACAGCGGGCGATCGCTGGCCGAAGGCCGCATCGGCAACCTGCGCCGGGCCGAAGCTGATGGTCCATTGCACCGAGGCCTCGGCGGCGCCGCAGGCGCTGAAGCACTGGAAGGAGATCTTCACGGCCCTCGGCCTACCGGTCCAGACCGTTCCGACCGGCTGCTGCGGCATGGCGGGCCTGTTCGGTCACGAGGCGCGCAACCAGACGGTCAGCCGGACGCTGTTCGACGCGTCCTGGGCCCCGGCGCTCACTGGCGAAGCGGCGGTTCTCGCCACCGGCTTCTCCTGCCGCTGCCAGGTCGAGCGCCTGTCGGAAACGACGGCCGCCCATCCGATGGCGGCCATCGCGTCCGGTCTGGCGCGCTAAACCGCAGCTCAGAAGAAGCGGTACTCCGTCACCTGGCGATAGAGCTCGCCCGGCCGCAGGATGGCGGAGGGGAAGGCCGGCTGGTTCGGATTGTCCGGGTAGCGCATAGGCTCCAGGCAAAGCCCGGCATGCGGCGCATGCGGGATGCCGCCGACCGCCGGCCAGTCGGAAGCAAGACCGGCGCCGTCATAGAAGACCAGGCAGGGCTCGGTCGTGTGGACCTCCATGGCGAGGCTTTCGTCCGGCGCGACGAGGCGGACGGCGCGAACCAGCCCCCTGGCGTCTGCCTTACCCTCCCGGTCAATGACCAGGCTGCAGTCATAGAGGAAGTCGGGATCGCCCTTCGGGTCGGCCAGCGGGCGAAGCGCGCGAAAATCATAGGGCGTGCCGGCGACGTCGACGATCTCGCCGCTCGGCACCAGATCGGGCCCGAGCGGGGTATAGCCGACGGCGTGCAGCTGCATGCGATGGTCGCGCACCGACGTGCCGGGCTGCAGCGTGAAATAGGAATGATGCGCCAGGCTGACGACGGTCGGCGCGTCCGTGGTCGCCGTCATGGTGATCGCGATCGTCCCCGGCTCCAGCAGCCGGTAGGTGCAGCGCACGTCGAGCGCGCCGGGATAGCCGTCGTCGCCGTCCGGCGAGAGCAGCCCGAGCGTCACCGAACTCTCGTCCGTTTCGACGATCCGCCACGGCTTGCGCGAGAAGCCGACGACACCGCCATGCAGATGCACGCCGCCCTCGTTCAGCGAGAGCTGATGCTCGACCCCGTCGATCACCAGCCGGCCGCGATCGATGCGGCTCGCATGCCGGCCGGCCGTAACGCCGAGATAGCGATTGTTCTCGAGATAGCCGTCGAGCGTCTCGAAGCCGAGCACGACGCGGCGGGGCTCGCCGCCCTCGACGGGGACGACGAGATCCCGCAGCGCCGCCCCGAAGGTCAGGATCGACGCGCTGGCGCCGGCGGCGTTGGAAAGCTTGATCTCCGAGATGGCCGTGCCGTCTGGCAGGCGGCCGAAGAAATGGATCGACACGATAACTCCCTGGATAGGACGCTCGCCCGGTATTGCCCGGGCGCAGTTCTTCTTGTTCACCCCTCCCGAGGAGACGCGCGGCCTCCCCGTCGGATGGCGCGAGAGCCTACCAGAGCGTGTAGCCGCCATCTATGACATAGGCGGCGCCGGTCACGTAGGAAGCGGCGGGACCAGCCAGATAGACGGCGAGCGGCGCGATCTCCGGCGGATTGCCGGGCCGGCCCATCGGGATGTGGGCAACGATTGCCTCGATCACGTCGGGCCGCCGCTCGTTCCAGCTGCGGTTGGTGTCGGTCATGAACAGGCCCGGGCAGATGGCGTTGACGGTGACGCCATGCGGCGCCCAGTCGGCGGCGGCGCAGCGGGTGAAATGGATCACCGCCGCCTTGCCGGTCTCGTAGTCGCGCCCGCCAATGCCGCGATTGGCGATCAGGCCGCTCATCGAGGCGATGTTGATGATGCGCCCGCCCTGCCCGCGCTCCAGCATCGCGGCGCCGAAGATCTTCGTGCCGAGGAAGCAGCTGGTCAGGTTCATGTCGAGCGATTGCTGCCAGGTCGTGAGCGTCTCCTCGACGATCGGCATGCTGGCGATGCGGTTGCCGACATTGTTGATCAGGATGTCGACCGGGCCGTATTGCTCGAGGATCGTCTGGCAGGCCGCCTCGCACAGATCCGCCCTCGCCATGTCGGCCATGACGCCCCAACCCTGCCGACCAAGCGCACGGATGTCGCCTACCGTCGCGTCGAGGGTTTCCTGCGTGCGGCCGGTGATGATGACGTCGGCGCCGGCTTCCGCCAGCGCCAGCGCCATCTCGCGGCCGAGGCCGCGGCTCGCGCCGGTGACGAGCGCGCGCTTGCCTTCAAGCCCGAACCAATCCTTCAGTCCCATCTCGGTCTCCGCGATTTTTGGATGATGGAGGCGGCCGTTCCCCGCCGCCGCAAGGTCATTTCACGGCGCCGACCGTCAGCCCGCTGACCAGCGAACGTTGCAGCAGCGCGAAGATGACGGCGACCGGCCCGCTGGCGACCAGGGTCGCCGCCATGACGTGGTCCCATTCGACCTGGTAGCGGCCGCCGACCAGCGAGAAGGTCTGGAAGGTCAGCGTGTTGTTCTCGGGCGAGCGCAGCAGCGTCATCGCCAGCACGAATTCGTTCCAGCAATAGATGAAGACGAACACGGCCGTGATGCCGATGGCCGGCAAGGCGAGCGGCAGGAAGATCCGCTGCAACCGTTGCAGCGCCGAGGCGCCGTCGAGCTTCGCCGCCTCCTCCAGCTCCTTCGGGATGGTCTGGAAATAGGCCTGCAGCATCCAGACCGAGAAGGCGAGGTTGAAGGCGACATAGGCCAGCACCAGCGCCGGCAGCTGGTCGACCAGCCCCATCCGCGCCATCAGCCGGAAGATGCCGAGCACCAGCACGATCGGCGACAGCATCTGCGTGACGAGCAGGAACTGGCGGAACAGCCGCTTTCCCGTGAACTCCATCCGCGCCGAGGCATAGGCCGCCGGAATGGCGACCAGCAGGCAGAGGATGGTCGCGGCGATGCTGACCAGCACGCTGTTGAGCACCGCCGGCCCGAGCCGCGTCGCCTCCCACATGTCGGCGAAGTTCTGCAGCCGGATCTCGCTCGGCAGCCAGTGCGGCGGATAGGACAGCACCTCCAGGCGCGGCTTCACCGCCGTCGACACCATGACGGCGAAGGGAAACAGGATCACCAGCATCAGCGGCGACAGGCAGAGCCACATCAGAAGGGATTTCCGGACCGGATGCTCCATTTCAGATCTCCCTCCGCTCGTGCCGCATCGCCAGCGCCGCATAGGTGATGGTCAGCGCCAGCAGGATCAGGAACATGACGATCGAGAGCGCCGACGCGATGCCGAGCTCGCCATAGCGGAAGGCGAGCTTGTAGAGCCAAGTGACGAGAATGTCGGTGCTGTTGGCGGGGTCGCCCTGCGTCATCACCCAGATCAGCGGGAACGAGTTGAAGACGTAGATGAAATTCAGCACCAGCACGATGTTGAGGAACGGCCGGATTAGCGGCAGCGTCAGGTAGCGGAAGCGCTGCCAGCCGCTGGCGCCGTCGATCTTCGCCGCCTCGAAGATATCGGCCTGCAGCGAGGACAGGCCTCCGAGGATGACCGTCACCGTGAACGGGATCGAGACGAGGATGCCGATGGCGATCAGGATCGGGAAGGCGGTCCCCGCCGTCGCCAGCCATTCGACCGGCGTATCCTGCAATCCGAAGCTCGAGAGCGTGGCGTTGACCATGCCGAACTGGCCATTCAGCGACCAGCGCCAGACGATGCCGGTCATGGTCAGCGATACCGCCCAGGGCAGCATGATGATGATGCGGGCCAGCGTCCGGCCGTAGAATTTCTCGTTCAGGACCAGCGCGATCGGCACCGACAGGATCACCGTGCCGCCGACGACGAACACCGTCCAGACCAGCGTGCGGATCAGGCAGCCGAGGAACAGCTGGTGCGAGAACAGCCGCTGGTAGTTGGCGAAATCGTTGAAGGCCGTGGTCTTGCCGAAGCGGTTGACCGCGTGCACCGACATGTTGGCCATGTCGTAGATCGGATAGCCGATGATCCAGAAGGCGAAGAGGATTGCGGGAAGGATGAGAAGATAGGGCGCGCTGACGCTCCCTATCCTGCCGTTGGCCTGGGTCCCGGCGCGCGTTTTCCCGCGCCGGGCACCGACCTCCGATGCCTTGCCGGCACTACTGCTCGATGAGGCCATCGATCGTCGCCGCCGCGTCCTTCAGGGCGGCTTCAGGCTGGGCCTGGCCGATATAGACCTTCTGGAGCGCCGCGATCACCGCATCGACCATCTGCTCCCAGTTGGCGACGGGCGGCGCGAAGCGGGCATAGGGCAGCATGTCGGTGAAGGCCTTGAGCTGCGGATCATTGGCGAAGACGGGCGCGGCCGCCTCCTCCTTCATCACCGGCAGGAAGCCTTCCTTGGTCGAGAACTCGATGCGCCATTTCGGGCTGAACGCCGTCTCGGTCAGGAACTTCATCGCCAGTTCCTTGTTCGGGCTCGAATTGAACACCATCAGCGTATCGGTGACGCCGTAGGTGGCCTTGTTCGAGCCTTCCGGAATGGACGACAGGCCATAGTTCAAATTGGGTGCGTCCGTCTTGATCTGGCCGCGCAGCCACGGGCCGGTCAGGATCATGCCGATGCGGCCCTGCTTGAACAGGCGCTCGATGTCCTGGCGGTTCAGGCCGCTCGGATCGGGCTCCGTCAGCTTCTCGTCGATCATCATCTTGTAGAGCGCCAGCGCCTCGATCGCCTGCGGGCTCGCGACGCCGGACTTGCCGTCCTTGATAATCTCGCCGCCATGGGTCCAGAGCGAATAGTACCAGTAGGCGTCGGTCTCGATCTCCTTGCCCTGCAGCGCGAAGCCATAGGCATCGGTGCCGAGCGCCTTGATCTTCTTGGCCGCATCGACGACGCCGTCCCAGTTCGTCGGCGGCTCGTTGACGCCGGCCTTCGCCAGCAGGTCCTTGTTGTAATACATGGCGCGCGCCGAAGCCGCGACCGGCAGGCCGTACATCTTGCCGTCGAAGGTCGAGGGCGACAGGAAGGACTCGATGAAGCCGGCCTTGAACTCCGGCGTCATGTAGCCGTCGAGCGGCTCGGCGATGTCGTTCTTGACGTAGTCGACCAGCCAGCGCGTGCCGATCATGGCGATGTCGGGCGCGGTGCCGCCGGCGATGTCGGTGGTGAGGCGCTGCTGGAGGTTGTCCCACTGGATGACTTCGATCTTCACCTCGTCGCCGGGGTGCTTCTCCATGAAGTCCTTGGCCATGCCCTCGAACAGGCCCTGCGTCGCGGCGCTGTAATAGCCGAGCACGACGCGGATGGTCGCCGCCTGCGACGCGGACGACGCGCCAAGGATGGCGGCCGCGCCAAGCAATAGACTGAGAACCCTGCGTTTCCTGATTTGGTACATTGAGCTGATCCTGTCGTATTCATTGCGTGAATGTCTAACGAGCGAGGTAGAAGTCGATGTAACCTTCATCCGGCTTGCGAGGACGGCCGTATTGTTGATTGTTCCCCCGGCAGCCTCGCAGAAATCGGATGTATTCGATCCGGCGGAGACGTTTCAGGCGCTCCGGCGCCCCGTCCTTCCGCGGCAGATGATCTGAAACCGCCCGGTTCCGGGCCCGTGCGTCCTCCCCATCCCCTCGGTCGCCTCGGAAAAAGCCTTCCCGCCGCGACGGCCCGCTCCGGAAGCCGGGCTCGTTGGACCTCCATCCAACGAGCACCCCAGACCGGGATCATGTGTCGGGCGGGCAGCTTCTGCCAAGCTATTTTTTAAGTCCGCAGCGCGAAACATTACCCTGCTGTGAATCGAAGGCCGCGACTGCACAGTACTTGTTCGCAAGTGCACAATATTGGCAATGCGTGACGTCGATCTAACCAGAAAGCAAGACTCCGAACCGGATGTTCATGACGAGAGCGAGACTATGTTCATCTGCGTCAAGCATCGCCGTCATCCTGCAACCCTGGCAATGCCGCAGGCAACGGAACAACTCTCGATATCGGAAGTGGCAGCCGGATCGACATCAGGCACCGGGAGCCGGCGACGATGACGGCGCATCGCGGAAGGTCACTGAGCCCGGGTCTGCGTCTCGCTGGTTTCGTGGATTGCCTCGGGTCGGGCCCAAGGGAGGGGCGAGCGCCAAATCGATGCTCTCCCCATCCCTCGTTCCGGCATCTCCCCCCGACACACCGGAACAGCACACCCTTTTCAGGGCGGCGGGCTTTGCCGGCTGCGGGCGTTCACTGCAAAGGAACACTCCGGGACCAGCAGAACTCTGGTGCCGCCTTTTCGGCGACAGCGCGGCGCAGAATGATTGCATTCGGCGGTTCGCGCAACTCCATTCCTTCGTAAGGTTTATAATAGATTTCGCTGACCGGGGCCGGCGGCCGGATCAGCCCCTCCGGCCGGCCCTCAGACGAAATAGGACGTCGGCGAGACGGCATGGGTGGCGCGGAAGGCGGCCAGGCGTTCGGCCGCCTTCTCGCTCGATGCCCGCAGATGCGCCCTGAGCAGATGCGTGGCTGCGGCGACGTCCCGCCGCGCAACCGCCTGCAGGACCTCGAGATGCTCCTGCGGGAACGAATCGAAATAGGGCTGGCGCTGCAGCGCGACCTGGAAGTGCTTGCCGGAAACGAGGATGCAGCGCGTGCGCTTCAGCGCCTCGGTGATCTCGCGATTGCCACCATAGGCGAGGCAGTCGATGTGGAGATCGCTCTCCAGCACGTCGAGCTCGGCGACGTCGGCATCGCCCGAGCAATCGACGCCGGCCTGCAGCCGCGCCACCATGCCGGCCACGACCGTCGGCGGAATGGCGCCGACCGCGGTCTCCAGCGCCGCCGGCTCGAGCAGGATGCGCAACTCGTAGAGATCGCGGAAGCGCGCCTCGTCGAGCGGAATGAGCCACCAGTGCGATTTCTCGCCCTTCGTCACGATGCCGACCTGCTGGGCGTGGATCAGAAGATCGCGCGCCACGGTACGGCCGACGTCGAAATGGCGTGCGAGCGCCAGCTCGTTGACGCGGAAGCGGCCGAACACGGAGCGCAGGATCACCTCGCGCTCGAAATCGTAATAGAGCGATTGCCAGGCGAAGGGCTTGGGCGGCAGCGCCGCTTCCGCATCGAGGCCCAGCATGTCGGACGTGATCTTCAGCCGCCTCGGCGCGTCGCGCTGCCCGACGAGGAGCCCGCGTCCGTCGAACCGGCTGAGCAACCCCTCCGCCTCCAGCCGGGCCAGCGCCCGCTTTACCGGCGAGCGGCTCGACCGGAATATCGAGGCGATGTGCCCTTCGAGCAGCACGGCCCCCTCGGGAAGCCCGCCGCTCGCGATGCCCCGCCGCAACCGCTCGGCGATGAAGGCATAGGCGGGCGTCCGATCGACGCCACCTCCGTCGCCCCGATACCCGTTTCGCGCCCCCTTCGGGCTACGATCTGCCATGCCACGCACTCACGCCTGCCCGACATCGCCGAGGGTGTGGCAGCGAACCAGCCGGCGCGAGATGCCGCGCCCGGAAACGATGATGCTGCAATCCCCCCGCGACCTCCCTGTTGTCGCCATCGGATCGTAGCCGGGGGTATTCGCAAAGACAAACGGGCCTCGCCCGGCTGGCTTGCAGCCGGCGCTGGAGCCGAAGGGCGGATCGGCTAGCGGACCGAGGTCCGGCGGGCGAATTGCGGCTTCTCCTCGAAGAAGTCGGGATAGCGCTCGCGCAAGCCTTCCAGCCGGGGCAGCAGGTCGCGCACATGCACGCGCATCGCCTCGCGCGCGTCTTCCGGCCGATGCTCGCAGATCGCCTCGACGACGGTGGTGTGCTGGTCGACGACCCGGCGCGACGTATCGAGCTCCGGCAGGGTCAGGTAGCGCACGCGATCGAGATGTCCGCGCGCCTGCTCGACCGGGCGGCCGAGACCGCGCAGGCCGGCGACCTCGCAGATCAAACGGTGCGTCTCCTCGTCGAGGAGATGGAATTCCGGCCATTTCTCGGCCTTCAGCGAAGCGGCATGGCGCGCCAGCAGCGAACGCAGCCGGATAATGCCGTCCTCGTCGATGATGCGGGCGGCGCGCTCGGCCGTGGCGCATTCGATCGCCTCGCGCAGGAACTGCGCCTCGAGCAGCCCCTCCATCCGGATCGGCGCGATCACCGTCGCGAGCTGCGGGTAGCTGGTCAGTAAACCCTCTTCCTGAAGGCGGATGAACGCCTCGCGAACCGGCGTGCGGCTGACCGACAATCGGTTGGCGACATCCTGCTCGGAAATCGGGCGGTTCGGCTCCAGCTCCAGCGAGATGATCGCCCGGCGCAGCAGTTCATAGACCTGAAGCGATGCCCGCCGGTCCCGGCTCAGATTGGCATCATCCAGGATGGCACCGAGCGATTGCCCAACCGGTTCCGTCATCAATTCCGTCCCGCACATTTTTTTATAGGCGTTTGCTGCCGCTTCGCCGGTTTTCGTCCAATGCAGGTGAAAAACCAAGCATTTAGGCGATTCCGACCTTCCGTAAGGGCCGCTTGTTAACGCATATTGTCATTCACAGTGGACTAGAATACTAGTGCCGGGACGCAAAAAGAGGCAACAGGTGCCCGGTTGGTTGTCAGACCCGCGGTCGACAACTCGCCATGGTGACGGTCGGTCTGCGCGGCAGGCCCGCGCATCCGTCCAACGTTCCTGAGCAAGGCCCGCGCGCGCCGGTTTCCGGCGGAACGCTATTCTTGCCTCCGGGAGGGGGCGTTCGACCAAGGCAATGCAATGAGCACCACGGAAATCGAGACTCTGACGAACGGAAGGCCGATCCCCCCTCGGCCTGCCGGCAGCGTCGGGTCCCGCCGGCCGAGCCCTCGCGGAACGGGCGACGCCCGCCGCCGGCTCGCCAAGCCGGATTGCCACAGGGCCCTGATCCCGCGGCCCTCCGCAACAGGAAATATCCCGCCGTCCTCAGCCAGGTCAGCGGATTTTCGGAGCGCCTCGTCGCGCCTTCGGAACGATCGGTGACGGGCAGCAGCCTGCCGCACGACACGCGATCTCACCACAATCCTTACCGAGCCCACCAACAGCGCAGGCGACGGGATGCTCTCATACTCGTTTGATTTCTCATTTTTTCTGGACAGCTGGCCCGCGTTCCTGCGCGGCGCCTGGCAGACGATCCTGCTCGCGGGCGCGTCGATCGCCATCGGCTTCGTCCTCGCCCTGATCTGCGCCGTCATCCGTTCCGGCAAGAACAAGCTCGCCTCCGGGCTGGTCGGCGCCTATGTCGAGGTGATCCGCAACACGCCGCTGCTGGTCCAGATCTTCATCGTCTATTTCGGCCTGCCGAGCCTCGGCCTGAAGCTCTCGGCCGAGACCGCCGCCGTCATCGCGCTGGTGATCAACACCGGCGCCTATGGCAGCGAGATCATCCGGGCCGGCATCGAATCGATCGCCAAGGGCCAGCTCGAAGCCGCGGAATGCCTCGGCCTCAACAAGTTCCAGGTCTACTGGCACATCATCATGATTCCGGCGGTCGAGCGCGTCTATCCGGCGCTTTCGAGCCAGTTCGTGCTCCTGATGCTGTCGTCCTCGATCACCTCGCAGATCTCCGCGCAGGAGCTGACCGCCGAGGCGAACCTGATCCAGTCGGAGACGTTCCGCTCGTTCGAGGTCTACCTGATCGTCGCGGCCATCTATCTCGCCCTTTCCGTCCTCTTCCGCGTCGTTCTCTGGGCCATCGGCGAAGTCGCCTTTGTCCGCCGCCGCAAGCTGCGCACGTGAGGTGAGATCGTGATCCAGTTTTCCTCCACCCATCTGATCTACCTCATCGAGGCGGCCCGCTGGACGCTGCTGCTGTCGGTGATCGCCTTCATCGGCGGCGGCATCCTCGGCCTGATCCTGGCGCTCGGCCGCGTCTCGCAGCTGAAGACGCTGCGCCTCCTGTCGGCCACCTACATCCAGATCATCCAGGGCACGCCGCTGCTGGTGGTGCTGTTCCTGGCCTATTTCGGCCTGTCGATCCTCGGCCTCGACATCCCGCCGATCGCGGCCGCCGGCCTGTCGCTGACGCTCTATACCTCCGCCTTCCTCGGCGAGATCTGGCGCGGCTGCATTCTGTCGGTGCCGAAGACCCAGTGGGAAGCCTCGAACTGCATCGGCCTGAGCCGGACGCAGCAGTATCGCTACGTCATCCTGCCGCAGGCGATGCGTATAGCGATCCCGCCGACGGTCGGTTTCATGGTGCAGATCATCAAGAATACGTCGATCACGTCGATCATCGGCTTCGTCGAACTCGCCCGAGCCGGCCAGATCGTCAACAACTCGACCTTCCAGCCGTTCATCACCTTCATCTTCGTGGCCATCATCTATTTCGCGATGTGCTACCCCCTCTCTCTCGCCAGCAGGCATTTCGAAAGGAAGCTCAATGTCGGTAAATGAAGCAACCGGCACGAGACCTCGGAACGAAGCCGTCCCGGGCGCCGAACCCATCATCGTCGTCGACAACGTTTCGAAGAGTTTCGGCCCTCTCCAGGTCCTTCACGGCGTTTCGCTCCAGATCGAGCGCGGCACCATGGTCGCGATCGTCGGGCGCAGCGGTTCCGGCAAGAGCACGCTGCTGCGCTGCATCAACGCGCTCGAAGAGATCAATGGCGGCACCATCAAGGTCTGCGGCCACCAGGTCAGCATGTCGGACCGCGCGTCGATCAAGCGCCTGCGCTCCGAAGTCGGCATGGTGTTCCAGAGCTACAATCTGTTCCCGCACCTGACCGTGCTGCGGAACATCACCCTCGCCCTGACGGCGGTGCAGAAGAAGTCGCGCGCCGACGCCGACGCGATCGCCCACAAGGTGCTCGGGCTGGTCGGACTGGCGGACAAGGCCGAGTCCTATCCGGAGCAGCTCTCGGGCGGCCAGGCGCAGCGCGTCGCCATCGCCCGCTCGCTCGCCCTCTCCCCGAAGGTGCTTCTGTTCGATGAAGTGACCTCCGCGCTCGATCCGGAACTGACCGGCGAAGTGCTGAAGGTCATGGAAGATCTCGCGCGTGACGGCATGACCATGGTCCTCGTCACGCATGAAATGGCCTTTGCCCGCCGTGTCGCCGACATCGTCGTCTTCATGCACCAGGGCAAGGTCTGGGAGGCAGGGCCGCCTGCGGAACTCTTCGCGGATCCGAAAACCCCGGAACTGCGGCAATTCCTGAGCAGCGGTCTCTGACATTCTAACTGGAGGTAAGAGAATGAAGTTCCTGACCCGCGTCGCGCTCGCCGCGACCATGGCGCTCGGCGTTGCCGGCGTCGCCAAGGCCGATCTCCTGGCCGACATCAAGGCCAAGGGCGAGATCGCCATCGCGATCGACCTCGGCGCGCCGCCATGGGGCATGACCGACGCCAACCTGAAGCCGGCCGGCGCCGACGTGGACGTCGCCAACAAGCTGGCCCAGGATCTCGGCGTCAAGATGAAGCTCGTCGAAGTGACCGGCCCGAACCGCGTGCCGTTCCTGCTGACGAACAAGACCGACATCGTCATCTCGTCCTTCGCGATCACCCCCGAGCGCGCCAAGGTCGTCGACTTCGTCCCCTACTCGGTCAACCGCCTGATCGTGTTCGGACCGAAGGGCGTCGAGATCAAGTCGCTCGAGGACCTCTCCGGCAAGCGCGTCGGCGTCGTCCGCGGCAACCTGCAGGACACCGAGCTGACCAAGAAGGCCCCGGCCGACACCAAGCTCGTCCGCTTCGACGATGACGCGACCACCATCACCGCGCTGATGTCCGGCCAGGTCGACGCCATGTGCGCGCCCTACGGCATGTTCCTGACGCTCGCCGAGCGCTACCCGGCCAAGGAGCTGGAGCCCAAGGCGGAAGTCGTCCAGCAGCCGCTCGGCATCGGCCTGCGCAAGAACGAGCCGGAGCTGAAGGCCTGGCTGCAGGATTGGGTCAAGCAGGGCGCCGCCGACGGCTCGCTCTCCACGATCTTCGAAAAGTACATGGGCGCCAAGCTCGACCTGGCTCCGTTCCTGGTCGAAGCGCAGTAAGCGCCGTCGACGAGGTTCCGAAATGAAGAAGGGCTGTCGCACCCCGGTGCGGCAGCCCTTTTTGATTCAGGGCGCCGAGACCTTTCTGCCGAACCGTATTCCCTGGAGCCTCCTTCGAGGCTTCGCTCACGCGAAGCGCCTCAGGATGATGGTGGAGACGGTCGATAGGCCTGGAAGGCCCAGCGGTTTGGGGCGTCGCCGCCCAGAGAACGGTGCTGCGCGAGGAGCTACCTCAGGGGGAGGTGAAATCCGAGTTCGCGACGAGGCTGCCCCTCAGCCGACCATGCCCGGCTGTGCGCCGGCGCAGCGGCAGGCGAGGCGGACGCCCGGGCCCTCGCCTTCGGCGGGAATGAGGCGGACGCCGCCTTCCTCCAGCGCGCGAATCAGCAGGGATTCCGTGGCGCGGTGAATCACATGGCGATTGCACTCGAAGTCCTTGATCGTGCTGCGCGATACACCCGCGATCACCGCGAGGTGCTCCTGGGTCCAATTCAGGAGCCCGCGTGCAGCCCGACATTGCTCCGGCAGCAAATTCATTGTCCTATGCCCTTGCCTTACCTCTCCCAAGTCAACCATAATGGGTGAGATCAGGCAATGGTTGCCTGGGTTGACAGCGGATCATTGTAGAGAATGACGGACGACACATCGCTGATTTTGATGGTCGGCCTGCCGTTCGCCGGTAGCATCCTTGCTGCAATTCTCCCCACGCATGCCCGCAATGCCGCCGCCGGCCTCGCCGCCGCCGTCGCGCTGATCTGCATCGCGCTCGCCGCCCTGCTCTACCCGGCCGTGGCCCAGAATGGCGCCGTCCACAACCACGTCGAATGGATCCCGTCGCTCAGCCTGAACTTCACGCTGCGCATGGACGGATTCGCGTGGATGTTCGCCATGCTGGTGAGCTCCATCGCCCTGCTCGTCGTGCTCTACGCCCGCTACTACATGTCGCCGGAAGACCCGGTGCCGCGGTTCTTCTCGTTCTTCCTGGCCTTCATGGGCTCGATGCTCGGCATCGTGCTGTCGGGAAATCTCATCCTGCTCGTCATCTTCTGGGAAATGACGAGCATCTTCTCGTTCCTGCTGATCGGCTACTGGCACCACAATGCCGGCGCGCGCGACGGCGCCCGCATGGCACTGACGATCACCGGCATTGGCGGCCTCGGCCTGCTGGTCGGCGTGCTGCTCATCGGCCACATCGTCGGCAGCTACGACCTCGACCGCGTGCTGTCGTCGGGCGAGCTGATCCGCTCGCATCCGCTCTATGTACCGACGCTCTGCTTCATCCTGCTCGGGGCGCTGACCAAGAGCGCGCAGTTCCCGTTCCATTTCTGGCTGCCGAACGCGATGGCGGCGCCGACGCCCGTCTCGTCCTTCCTGCATTCGGCGACGATGGTGAAGGCCGGCGTGTTCCTGCTGGCGCGGTTCTGGCCGGTGCTCGCGGGCACGGAGGAATGGTTCTGGATCGTCGGGCTCGCCGGCATGAGCTCGTTCCTGCTCGGCTCCTATTTCGCCATCTTCCAGCAGGACATCAAAGGCCTGCTCGCCTATTCGACGATCAGCCATCTCGGCCTGATCACCATGCTGCTCAGCCTCGGCAGCTCGCTCGGCGCCGTCGCCGCGATCTTCCACATGATGAACCACGCCACCTTCAAGGCGTCGCTGTTCATGGCCGCCGGCATCATCGACCACGAGACCGGCACGCGCGACATGCGGCGGCTGAGCGGCCTGTTCCGCTTCATGCCGTTCACCGCGACGCTGGCGATGGTGGCGAGCGCGGCCATGGCGGGCGTGCCGCTCTTGAACGGCTTCCTGTCGAAGGAGATGTTCTTCGCCGAGACGATCGAGACGCATGTCAATTCGATCCTCGACACGGCCGCCCCCTACGCCGCCTTCCTCGGCAGCGCCTTCGCCGTCGCCTATTCGCTGCGCTTCATCCACAGCACCTTCTTCGGACCGCCGCCGACCGACCTGCCGCATGAGCCGCACGAGCCGCCCTTCTGGATGCGTTTTCCCATCCTGCTGCTGGTCCTGACCTGCCTCGTCGTCGGCATCCTGCCGGGCTACACGATCGGCCCGTATCTGCACACGGCGGTGGTCTCGGTGCTCGGCCCCGCGACGCCGGAATACAGCCTCGCCATCTGGCACGGCTTCAACCTGCCGCTGATCATGAGCATCGGCGCGCTGGCCGCCGGCGTCCTGCTCTATCACTTCCTCAAGAACTACCTCGCCACCTCCGAGGAAGGGCCTCCCTATTTCCGCCGCCTCAAGGGACAGCGCATCTTCGAGCGCGTCATGGCCACGATCTCGTGGCGCTGGGCGCGCTTCCTGGAAGCCAATCTCGGCACCCGCCGGCTGCAGCCGCAGCTGCGGCTGCTCGTGCTCGTGGCGCTGATCGCGGCGACATGGCCGATCTGGCTGCAGGGGCTCGACTGGCGCAGGCCGACGCTCGCCGGCGCCGATCCCGTCTTCGTCGCCATGTGGCTGATCGGGATCATCTGCGCCGTCAGCGCCGCCTGGCAGGCCAAGTTCCACCGGCTTGTGGCGCTGATGCTGCTCGGCGTTTCCGGCCTCGTCACCTGCATCACCTTCCTGTGGCTGTCGGCGCCGGATCTCGCCGTGACGCAGCTCCTCGTCGAGGTGGTGACCACGGTGCTGATCCTGCTCGGCCTGCGCTGGCTGCCGAAGCGGTCTCCGGAGATCGCCACCGACACGATTCCCGTCATCGCCAGGTTCCGCCGCTATCGCGACTTCGCCATGGCGATCGCCGCCGGCCTCGGCGCGACGATCGTCGCCTATGCGATCATGACGCGCACCCAGCCGGCCACGATCGGCGACTATTTCCTGGAGAAGGCCTATTCGGAAGGCGGCGGCAAGAATGTCGTGAACGTCATCCTGGTCGACTTCCGTGGCTTCGACACCTTCGGCGAGATCACCGTCCTCGGCGTCGTCGCGCTGACGGTGTTCGCCCTGCTCCGCCGTTTCCGCCCGGCCGCCGACAGCGTCGAATCGCCGGAACAGCAGCGGATCCAGAACGCGCATGACGATGCCCAGCCCGACCGTAAGGTGGGCGACACGATCAGCGACTATCTGCTGGTGCCGGCGCTGATCATGCAGTGGCTGTTCCCGGTCATCATCCTGTTCGCGGCCTACCTGTTCCTCCGCGGCCACGACCTGCCGGGCGGCGGCTTTGCGGCCGGTATCGCCATGGCGGCGGCGTTCATCCTGCAATACATGTCCGCCGGCACGATCTGGGTCGAGGACCGGCTGCGCGTGCTGCCGGTCGTCTGGATCGGCTTCGGACTGCTGCTCGCGGCCATTGTCGGCGCCGGCTCCTGGGTCTTCGGCTATCCGTTCCTGACCTCGCATTCGCAATATATCGAGCTGCCGCTGATCGGCGCCGTGCCGGCCGCCACCGCCAGCCTGTTCGATTTCGGCGTCTTCTCCCTCGTTCTCGGCGCAACCAGCCTGATGTTGATCGCTCTCGCGCACCAATCGATCCGCCGCCTGCGCTCCACGCGCGCCGCCGCGACCAGCGAGGAGGAGGCCGCCTGATGGAACTCGTTCTCGCCATCGGCATCGGCGTCCTGATCGGCTCGGGCGTCTGGCTGCTGTTCCGCCCGCGCACCTACCAGCTCATCATCGGGCTGTCGCTCATCGCCTATGGCGTCAATCTCTTCATCTTCTCGATGGGGCGGCTGAAGGTGGCGGCCCCGCCCGTGCTTTCCTCCGCCGGCGCCGTCAATCCGGCCGATTATGCCGATCCGATCCCGCAGGCGCTGGTGCTGACGGCCATCGTCATCGGCTTCGCGACGACAGCGCTGTTCCTCGTCGTGCTCCTGGTCTCGCGCGGCCTGACGGGCAGTGACCATGTCGACGGCCGGGAGCCCAGCTGATGGATTGGGCTGAACATCTCGTCATCGTTCCGATCCTGCTGCCGCTGATCACCGGCGCGGCGCTGCTTCTGATCGATGAACGCCGGCATGCGCTGAAAGCCGCCATCAACGTCATCTCGACCATTGCGCTGGCACTGGTCGCGATCGCGCTGCTCGATTTCGCCAACACGCCTACCGCGACCAACGGCCCGGCGACGAAGGTCTATCTGCTCGCCAACTGGCCGGCGCCGTTCGGCATCGTGCTGGTGCTCGATCGCCTCGCCGCGCTGATGCTGGTGCTGACATCGATGCTGGCGATCGCGGCGATCGTCTATTCGCTGGCGCGCTGGCACCGGAGCGGCCCGCATTTCCACACGCTCTTCCAGCTGCTGCTGATGGGCGTCAACGGCGCCTTCCTGACCGGCGACCTGTTCAACCTCTTCGTGTTCTTCGAGGTGATGCTGGCCTCGTCCTACGGCCTCATGCTGCATGGCTCCGGCCAGGCGCGCGTCAAGGCGGGCCTGCACTACATCGTCGTCAACCTCGCCGCCTCGTCGCTGTTCCTGATCGGCGTCGCCATGATCTATGGCGTCACCGGCACGCTCAACATGGCGGACCTGGCGCTGCGGATCCCCGGCGTGCCGGCCTCGGACCGCATGCTGCTCGACGCCGGCGCCGGCATTCTCGGCATCGCCTTCCTGGTCAAGGCCGGCATGTGGCCGCTCGGCTTCTGGCTGCCGACCGCCTACAACGCCGCCGCCGCCCCCGTCGCCGCCATCTTCGCCATCCTCTCCAAGGTCGGCGTCTATGTGCTGCTCCGTCTGTCGCCGCTCCTCTTCGGTGTCGAGGCCGGAGCCTCGAGCGGCTTCGGCGATTCCTGGCTTCTGGTCGGCGGCATGGTGACCATCGCCTTCGGCGCCATCGGCGTCATGGCGTCCCAGGCCAAGGGGCGCCTCGCCGGCTACTACATTCTCGTATCGTCCGGCACGATGCTGGCGGCGATCGGCATCGCCAACGTTTCGGCGACCGCCGGCGCGCTCTACTACATGGTGAGCTCGACGCTGGCGATCAGCGCCTTCTTCCTGCTGATCGAGCTGATCGACCGCGTGCAGGATCCCTCCGCCGGCGTCCTCGCCATCACGCTCGACGCCTATGGCGAAGACCTCGAGGAAGAGGAAGCGGAGGAGGAGATCGGCGTCGCCATTCCCTCGACCCTCGCCATCCTCGGCATCTCCTTCGCCGCCTGCGGCCTGCTCCTGGCCGGCCTGCCGCCGCTCTCCGGCTTCGTCGGCAAGTTCGCGATCCTGACGGCGCTGCTCAATCCCGACGGGCTCACCGAGGGCGGCAGCCTGTCGCCGGCGATCTGGACCTTCGTCGCGCTGCTCGTCATCTCCGGCCTCGCCGCGATGATCTCGCTGACCCGCGCCGGCATCCAGGCCTTCTGGGCGCCGATCGAGGGCATCGTGCCGCGCGTCCTCCTGATGGAAATCGCGCCGATCGCGTTCCTGCTGTCGCTCTGCGTCGGGCTGACGATCTTCGGCGGGCCGGTGATGCGCTACATGGACCAGACGGCCCAGTCGCTGCACGCGCCGCACAGCTACATCCGCGATGTCATGTCGGCGCCGCGCGTCGAGGCCCCTGCCCCCGAGGCCACGGCCCCAGAGGCGCCTGCGACCAAGACGCCGGAGGTCGCGCCATGAGCCGGTTCCTGCCCTATCCGCTGCTGACGGCGTCGCTCATCCTGATGTGGCTGCTCTTGAACAGCTTCTCGCTCGGCCATCTGATCCTGGGCACGGTGATCGCCGTCGCCGCGTCCTGGGCGATGGCGGCGCTGCAGCCGGACAAGCCGCGCCTGCGGCGCTGGCACCTGATCCCGGTCCTGATCGGCCGCGTGCTGATCGACATCTACCACTCGAATGTCGCGGTCTCGAAACTCATCCTGCAGGGAAAGCGTAGCACCCGGCGGCCGGGCTTCGTGGTCGTTCCGCTGCGGCTGCGCGACCGGACGGGCCTGGCGGTGCTGGCCTGCATCCTCACGGCGACGCCCGGCACCGCCTGGGTCGAGTATCACGCCGAGAACGGCCGGCTCCTGATCCACGTCCTCGACCTGGTCGACGGCGATCTCTGGATCGAGACGATCCAGAAACGCTACGAGCAGCTGCTGATGGAGGTTTTCGAATGAGCACGACGATCCTCCTCTGGTCGATCACGGCCTCGCAGCTGATGCTCGTCGCGGCGATGGCCTGCGCGGCCTACCGCATCCTGGCCGGCCCGCGCGCGCAGGACCGCGTGCTCGGCGTCGACGCGCTCTATGTCTGCGGCATGCTGCTGATCCTGACCTTCGGCATCCGCAACGGCAGCACGATCTATTTCGAGGCGGCGCTGGTCATCGCCCTGCTCGGCTTCGTCTCGACGGCGGCGCTGGCCAAATTCCTGATGCGCGGCGAGGTGATCGAATGAACGGCCTCGAAGATCTTCCCGCCTGGGCGGCGCTGCTGGTCGCCTTCCTGCTGCTGCTCGGCTCCGGGCTGACGCTGCTCGGAACCATCGGCCTCGTCCGGTTCAAGAGCTTCTACGAGCGCGTGCATGCGCCGACCCTCGGCACGACGGGCGGCGCCGGCGCCATCCTGATCGCCTCGATGGTTTGCTTCTCCGTGCTGCAATCCCGCCTCGTGCTGCACGAGCTGCTGATCACCGCCTTCGTCACCGTGACGACGCCGGTGACGCTGATGCTGCTCGCCCGCGCCGCCATCTATCGCGACCGGACGGAGAAGGCGGACAGCGTCGCCTCGCTGGTTGGCGACCGCGGCATCAACGACGGCGAGCACACCGCGCGGGGCTGAAGGCTCTGCCGCGCGATTTGACGGATATCAAACCACTCTGCGCCGCATCCGGATACGATCTATCCTGGTCGGATGTCGCACACTCGCCAGCGGGGCTCGTCCTGCGAGCGAGGAAGAGGAGGTTTCGATGCCGCGCATGAAAGCCGCCATATTCGTCGAACCCGGACGGATCGTCCTCGACGAGAAGCCCATTCCCGATGTCGGGCCGCGCGATGCGCTGATGCGCATCACCACGACGACGATCTGCGGCACCGACATTCACATCCTCAAGGGCGAATATCCCGTCGCCAAGGGCCTGACGATCGGCCACGAGCCGGTCGGCGTCATCGAGAAGCTCGGCTCGGCGGTCGAGGGATACCAGGAAGGCCAGCGCGTCATCGCCGGCGCCATCACGCCGAGCGGTCACAGCTATGCCTGCCTCTGCGGCTGCGGCTCGCAGGACGGCCCGGGCACCAAGCACGGCTTCAAGGCGACCGGCGGCTGGAAATTCGGCAATCTGATCGACGGCTGCCAGGCCGAATATGTCCTCGTTCCCGACGCCGCCGCCAATCTGAGCCCGGTCGCCGAAGGGCTGAAGGACGAAGAAATCCTGATGTGCCCCGACATCATGTCGACCGGCTTCGCCGGCGCCGAGAGCGGCGCAGTGAAAATCGGCGACACGGTGGCCGTGTTCGCGCTCGGGCCGATCGGGCTCTGCGCCGTCGCCGGCGCCAAGCTGATGGGCGCCACGACGATCATCGGCGTCGACACCGTGCCGGAGCGGCTCGCGGTCGCCAATAAGCTCGGCGCCGACGTCGTCGTCGACTTCAAGAAGGGCGATCCGGTCGAGCAGATCATGGCCCTGACCGACGGCCGCGGCGTCGACGTCGCGATCGAGGCGCTCGGCACCCAGGGCACGTTCGAATCCGCGCTGCGCGTGCTGCGCCCGGGCGGCACGCTCTCGAGCCTCGGCGTCTACTCGAGCGATCTGAAGATCCCGCTCAGCGCGTTCTCGGCCGGCCTCGGCGACAACAAGATCGTCACCTCGCTCTGCCCGGGCGGCAAGGAGCGCATGCGCCGGCTGATGAACGTCGTCGCCTCCGGCCGGGTCGACCTCACGCCGCTGGTCACGCACCGCTTCAAGCTCGACGACATCGAGGAAGCCTACGACCTCTTCGGCCACCAGCGCGACGGCGTGCTGAAGGTAGCGATCACGCCCTGACGGCGGGACCGCCCGAAACCGTACTTGAAACGGACGTCCCGATCTCCGCGTCGGGTCGTCCGTATTTTTCTAACACACCTTCACGGTCTTGATGCCGAGCAGCTGGCCGAGCTTCTCGATCTTGTCGGCGACATGGCCGATGCCGACGGCGCAGTGATGCGCCGGGCATTCGGCGTTCCACGTCTCGACGAATTTTCGCGCGCCGATCGAAAAACGGTAGCGGCTGTTGGTGTTGCCGATCTCGAGGATCGGTCCGGGCACCGATTCCGCCTCGGCCACCACCAGCTTGAGCTTGCCGGCGCCGTCCTCCGCCACCGAGAGCAACGTCACCGGCCCGTGCTTCACCGACATCTCGACGCTGACGCCGGAGCCGACCTTGCCGTGGTAGACCTTCAGCGGCCGGACCTTGGTCTTGCCCTCGGCGATCCGGGTATGGCCGGGTCCGTCATGCCCCATCAGCACGATGTCGTCGTTGAAATCGATGCCGTAATACTCGGTGAAGGACCCGCCGACGCCGAGCGTGTCGAGGATCTTCATCGCCTGGGCATTCTTGACCTCGTATTCGCCGGCGACCGGCACGCCGCGCGCCGTGAGGTAGGAGCAGCCGAGGATCACCGACGAGATGACGTCCTCGTGGTCATGGCCGGGAACGGATTCGTAGTAGTAGGCGAGCGAGCCGAGCTTGTGCTTCGCCACCAGCCGGTCGAGCGCGATCGAGGTGCGCGCCGCGCGCAGAAGCTCAGCCGGATCGCAATCCGCCTGGATGTCGAACTCGCCCCGGAAGCCGTCGACGCGGGCCGCCGCCTCCAGCTCGGTGACCGATTTCCGCAATTCAGCCAGTTCGTCGATCTCGACGATCTCCAGATGGCCGCCGAAGGTCGCGACCTGCGCCGTCGTGTCGGAATAGATATCGAGCATGCCGTTGTAGTAGCGCCCCATCAGGCCCAAGCGGTTATGGGCCATGACGTAGGCGACGCGCGCCGCCTCGATCCAGGCCTCGATCTCGCGGTCGACATGGTCGTCGCCCTCGAGCACGCCCGTCACCTGGTGGAAGTCGATGTTGGCGCGGCGGAAGACGTTGGCGATCTCCGGCACCGGGCAGGCGGCGCAGAAGGCGAGCCATTCGCCGGTCATCGCCGTGCGGTCGTCGAGCGCGTTGAAGCTCGCATAGTCGATCGCGGCCGCCGGCTGCAGATTGAGGATCACCACCGGAACCTT
Source organism: Kaistia sp. 32K (assembly GCF_016629525.1). Classification (GTDB taxonomy): domain Bacteria; phylum Pseudomonadota; class Alphaproteobacteria; order Rhizobiales; family Kaistiaceae; genus Kaistia. The sequence continues at coordinate 734,614 of NZ_AP024269.1, read as the reverse complement.
GGCACGCTGCACGACGGGAAGCACGGTCGAGGACACGGCGTAGGTCGTGACATGCAGGAAGATCAGGTCGACATCGGCGGCGCGGAACTGGTGTCCGGCATCCATCGCCTTCTCGGGATCGTCGATCAGGCCGAGATTGACGATCTCGACGCCCGGCCGCGCCAGCTTCGCCGCGACCGTCTCGATATAGCCGCGCAGGCGCGGTTCGAGGCCGGCGAATTGCGGCCAGTAGGCGTTCAATCCGATGCCGAGCAGGCCGACCTTCAACGTGTCATGCGCCATGGTTCTTTCCTTAATCCGCCAGGAGGTCGCGCACCCGGCCGGCGAGCGCCTCGCCGAGCGTCCGGTGCGCGTCCGCGTCGAGATGGATGCCGTCGACCTCGCTCGACGTGATGACCGAACCGGCCTCGAACACCGGAATGCCGCGCGGCGCGGCGGCGCGGGCGAACTCCTTGCCGAGCTTTCGCGACTTCTCCGTGCCGCCCTCGAACATCTCGGTGAGCCAGCCGAGCTTGGAGATCGGCGCCGGCACGACGAGCAGCACCTTCGGCGCCCTGCCCTCCGGCCCGGCGGCCGAGCCCAGCACGATCTCGGCGAGACGGACGGCGCCATCGGCGATGTCGCCGGCCTGCATCGAGAGCCGCGCCTTCAGATCGTTGGTGCCGAGCTTGATGATGACGAGATCGAGCGGCATGTGCGTCTCGAGCGCGACCTGCAGGAAGCGCGCGCCGTTCTTGTGATGCCCCTCGACGGGGTCATCGACGCAGGTCGTGCGGCCGTTCAGCCCCTCGGCGATCACCTGCACGCCGGGGCCCAGCGCCTTCTGCAGCACGCCCGGCCAGCGCACATCCGGCGCGAAGCGGCCGCCGACGCCGCGCTCGGGCTGCGGCTCGGCGCCCCAGCTGTTGGAATCGCCATAGACCATCACGGTTTTCATCGGGTTTTCCTCAGCAATGACCATTTCCATTCTCCCCCTCACTTCTGGTCGCAGAGACTTCGCGCAACTGCGAATGGCGGCCCCGCGACAACCGAATTCATCACCCCGAGAACCCGGACCGGACTTCGAGGTCGGGCGGGGTCGAGGCCTCAACTCTGCCTCCGCCGTTTCTGCACCCTCGCCGTCATCCCTGCGAAAGCAGGGATCCATACAGCCGAGGCGTCTGGAGCTATCTCGGCGAGGCTTCTGCTGAATGGATCCCTGCTTTCGCAGGGATGACGGAGTTTTGGTGCCCACGCTCAGCGATTCTGACCACGCGTGGTATCAAGCAAGCCCCTCACCCAACCCTCTCCCGCAAGCGGGCGAGGGCTTTCCGGCCGGTGTGGCAGATGCATCGAGACCGGGCTCAGCCTGCTCCCTCGCCCGCTTGCGGGAGAGGGTTGGGGTGAGGGTCTATCGACCATCCTCCCTGCCCGCCTCAGTTCACCCGGTAGCGAGCAAGAACATCGGCGCGCGGTTCGGCGCCGTGGCCGGGGCAGTTCGGCGCCGCGATGAGGCCGTTCTCGTGCCAGAAGGGCTCGTCGACGAGGTCGAACTGCATCGGCCCCGGCAGCGGCTTCAGCTCGAACAGCTCGGCCGCCTTTGAGGCGAGCGACAGATGCAGGCTGGCGCCGGTCAGGACCGCCGTGCTCCAGGCATGCGCGTTCACGGTCCTGCCGGCCGCCTCGATGACGGCGGCGGCCTTGCGGAAGCCGGTGACGCCCTCGATGCGGGCGGGATCGAGGCCGAGCACGTCGGCAGCGCCCGTATCGAGCCAGCGCTGGTAGCCGGCGACGGTGAACTCGCGCTCGCCGACGGCGACCGGCGTCGCGACGGCGGCCTTCAAGGCGATGTGGTCGGCGACCTGGCCGGGCAGGAAAGGCTCCTCGATCCAGGCAATGGCGGATTCCTCCATCCGCTTCACCGTCCGGATGGCGGTGTGGAGATCCCATTTCGTGCCGTTGCCGGCGTCGACCATGATGCCGGCCTCCGGCCCGATCGCCGCGCGCAGCGCCGCGACCAGCGCCACGTCGTAGTCGGGATCGCGGCCGGCGCGCGACAGGCCGCGTTTGCCAAGGCCCAGCTTGGTCGAGCGGAAGCCGTTCGCGATGTGGCCGGCGATGTCGCGGACGCTGTCGTCGATCGTCGCCTGGTTGACGTGCAGGCTGGCGCAGACCGGCAGGGACTGGTGATGGCGGCCGAAGAGATCGACCAGCGGCTTGCCGGCTTCCTTCGCCTTCAAATCCCAGAGCGCCATGTCGATCGCCGAGATGGCCATCGAGGCGATGCCGCCCTCGCCGTACCACCAGCAATGGTTCTTCATCGCCTGCCAGCAGCCTTCGACATCGGAAAGGTCGCGCTCGGCGAGCAGCGGCAGCAGACCGTCGCGGATCACCGTTTCCGTCGCCCGCAGCGCTTCCGGCCACATGGCGATGGCCTCGCCCCAGCCGGAGATTCCGGACGTCGTGTCGACCCGGACCAGCAGCGTCATCCGGTCGTGGCCGAAATCATTCGGCTCCGGCCAACGCAGCACAAAGCACTCAGCTCCGCCGAGACGCATGCGAAATTCCTCCCCATGACCGCGCTTTTCGAGCGGCACTTTCCGTCAAGGCTAGAGGCAAAACCGGAGAGGCGTCAATCAAATTGGTCAGGCCAATTATTTCAACGTGACGCTTGCGTGAGGTGAAATGTCGTGCTTGTTTTACGGCAATAAGAAATTGGCCTTACCAATTCTGAATGCTCTTTGAGGGAGGAGATTCCAATGAACGCTCGGATTCCGTTCGATGCCATGCGCCGCGTCGCCGGCGCGGCCGTCATGACGCTGCTGCTCGGCAGCGCCGCCTATGCCGAGGATTTCCACGGGTTCGACCCGGCGAAATTCGACGGCGCCATGTTGAGCGCCGACCAGCTCAAGGCCATGGTGGCCGACGCCACCGCCGCCCATAAGCCCAACAATGGCAAGAACCTCGTCCTCGGCTTCGCCAATCTGCAGCGCGACGTGTCGTTCTGCCTGAAGGTCGAGAACGGCATGCTCGAGAACGCCAAGGCGGCCGGCATCGAGCTCCAGGTCGCCGACAACCGCCTCGACGGCGCCACCGCGCTCGCCAACGCGCAGAGCTTCCTGCAGCGCCAGGTCGACCACGTCACCGAATTCCAGACCGACGCCAATTTCGGCGCCACGATCATGCAGCAGATGAACGACGCCAACACCAAGGTGGTGGCGATCGACATCCCGATGCCGGGCGCCACCTTCTTCGGCGCCAACAACCCGCGCTCCGGCTTCATGGGCGGCGCCTATCTCGGCCAAGCGGCGATCGCCAAGTTCGGCGCCGACAAGGTCAAGCAAGGCTACTTCGTCGTCGGCGAACTGCCGCAATCGGGCGCCATTCCCGCCATGCGCACCGGCGGCCAGGTCGCCGGCTTCAAGGCCGCCGTCGACGGTTTCGCGGACGATCACATCATCAAGATCGACACCAAGAACACGCTCGAAGAGAGCTTCACCCAGATGAACAACGTCATCGGGCGCATCCCCGAAGGCGCGCCGATCATGGTGACGGCGATCAACGACCAGGCGGCGACCGGCATGCTGCGCGCCGTCAAGCAGGCCGGCCGCGAGGCGGACCTGATCGTCGTCGGCATGGGCGCCGACGAGATCCAGAACATGATCGACGAGCCGAGCTTCGTGTCGTCGGTCGGCTACTTCCCCGAGCGCTACGGCAACTACCTGATCCCGCTGGCGCTGATGCAGCTCGCCGGCAAGGAAGTGCCGGATACGGTCCTGGTCAACCACGTCATGGTGACCAAGGACAATGTCTGCACCTTCTACGACAAGTTCGCCTGCGCCGAAGGCAAGGACCCGATCAAGTTCGAGTTCCCGCAGGCCGCCTTCGAGAAGCACCTGGCCGAGATCCGGACGCTGCCCGATCTCGCCGACTACCAGAATCTGATCCCGACCAACTGATCGGATCGGCCGGCGGGCGCGCCCAGTGCGCCCGCCTTCTTCTCTTTGATTTCAGGAAGGGCCGCATGGCGACCAATGTTCCCCGCCTCGGCATGCACGGCATCGGCAAGTCCTTCGGACGCGTGCCGGTGCTCACCCATGTCGATCTCAGCGTCGAACCCGGCGAGGTCGTCGCCCTGCTCGGCTCCAACGGCGCCGGCAAGTCGACCCTGATGAAAATCCTGACCGGCCTCTACAGCCGCGACGGCGGCACGATCCGCATCGACGGCGAGGAGGTGGATTTCAAGGATCCAGCCGCCGCGGTCGCCGCCGGCATCAAGCTGCTGCCGCAGGAAATCTCCGTCATGCCGGACATGACGGTGGCCGAGAACATCTTCCTCGGCGACATGCCGCTGAGGCGCAGGTTCGGCATCCTGCAGGTCGACAAGGACGCGATGCGCATCCGCTCGCGCGAATTGCTCGACCAGCTCGGCTTCGCCGACATCCTGCCCGACATGCTGGTGAAGCGGCTCTCCGTCGCCGAGCAGCGCATCGTCGAGATCGCCCGCGCGCTGGCCGGCAATGCGAGCATCCTCGTCATGGACGAGCCGACGGCGGCGCTGACTGAGCAGGAAGCGAAGATGATCTTCAAGATCATCCGCCGCCTGAAGGAGAACCGGGTCTCGGTCATCTACATCTCGCACTACCTCTCGGAAGTGTTCGAGATCTCGGACCGCATCGTCGTGCTGCGCGACGGCCGCAACGCCGGCACGTTCAACACCGCCGACACAAGGCGCGCCGAAGTGCTCGCCGCCATGCTCGGCAACACGGTCGACGACCTCTACGACGTCGGCACGCCCGGCGCCCCCGGCGCCGAGATCCTGAACGTCGAGAAGCTCAGCATCCCGCGCAAGCTGGACGACATCTCCTTCACGCTGCGTCAGAACGAGATCCTCGGCATCTTCGGCCTGGTCGGCTCCGGCGTCGAAGTGCTCGGCCGCGCGCTTTATGGCGCGCTCGGCCCGCTCAAGACGGCGGATGTCCGCCTCGCGGGCCACAGCTACCGGCCGATGAGCGCCCGCGCCGGCAAGCTCGCCGGCATCGGCTTCGTCGCGGCCGAGCGCAAGAAGGAAGGCATCGTCGCCGACCTGACGGTGCGCGAAAACATCGCCCTTCCCTTCGAGGAGCGCTTCGAGCGCGGCCTGTTCGTGTCGAAGGACGAGGAGGCCCAACACGCCATCCGCTGGATCGGCGAGCTCGGCATCCGCACGCGCGGCCCCGAGCAGAAGATCCGCACCCTTTCCGGCGGCAACCAGCAGAAGGTCTGCATCGCGCGCTGGCTGGTCGAGGGCGTGCGCCTGCTGATCCTCGAGGAGCCGACCCGCGGCGTCGATGTCGGCGCCAGGCGCGAGATCTACGGCAAGCTGCGGGAGCTCGCGAACCGCGGCTACGCGGTGCTGATCCTCTCCTCCGACGTCGAGGAAGTCGCCGGCATCAGCGACCGCTCGCTGGTGCTCGATCGCGGCCGCCTCGTCGGCGAATTCGAACGCGGCGCCAAGCCGGCCGAGCTCATGGCCGCAACCGGCAACGATCCTGCCTTCCAGGCCACCTGAAGGACTTCATTCCATGGCCCATTCAGTCGAAACACATGCCGCCGGCGGCGCCAGGGAGCGGATGTCCGCCCTGCTCGGGCAGCCCTGGTCCGGCGTCGCGATGCTGGCGATCTTCTACCTGATCCTGATCGCCGTCTTCTCGGTCCTGTCGCCCTTCTTCCTGACGCTCAGGAACATGCTGCAGATCGGCGGCAACGTCGCCTATATCGGCCTGATGGCGGCGGCCGGCACGCCGCTGATCATCGCCGGCGGCTTGGATCTCTCGGTCGCGGCGATCGCCGGCCTGACCGGCGTCGTCATCTCGATGCTGTTCGGCATGGGCGTCCCGATCTGGATCGCGGTTGCCATCGCCATCCTCGTCGCCGCGGCGATCGGCGTGGTTAACGGATTGTTTACGACGCGCCTCCGCCTCAACCCGCTGATCGTGACGCTCGGCATGATGAGCATCATCTCCGGCATCGCGCTGGTGCTGACCGGCGGCCTGACCCGGCCGCTGATGGTGCCGGGTTTCAACTGGGTGGGCTCCGGCCGCGTCGTCGGCATCCCGATCCCGTTCATCCTGATGATGGTGACCTTCGTCGGGCTCTGGGTCGTCATGACCCGCATGCGCTTCGGCCGCTACATCTATGCCGCCGGCGGCAATGCCGAGGCGTCGCGGCTGATCGGCATCCCGCTCGAGAAGACCGTCATCATCCTCTACGTCATCTCGGCCATTTCGGGCGCCGTCGCCGGCACTATCCTCGGGGCGATGCTCGGCGCCGCCGGCCCGACGGCGGCCGGCTCGCAGCTCCTCACCGTCATCGCCGCGATCATTCTCGGTGGCACCAGTCTGAACGGTGGCCGCGGCAGCGTCTGGGGCACGCTGCTCGCCGTACTGATCCTCGGCACGCTCAACAACGGCCTGACATTGCTTGATGTTTCCAGCTTCTGGCAGGATGTCACCCGTGGTGTCGTGCTGATGCTGGCGGTCAGCCTCGACCAGATCCGAACCCGCGCGCTGGGGGAATAGGATGGCGGAGATGATCCCGGCCGATTTCGAACCGATCGAGCGCAGCTCGGTAGCCGAACAGGTTGCCAAGAAGCTGCTCGACCTGGTGCGGACGAAGAACCTGAGGCCGGGCGACCAACTTCCGCCCGAACGCGAGCTGGCGGCGGCCATGCAGGTCAGCCGTCCCAGCGTCCGCGAAGCGCTCCGGGGATTGCAGATCCTCGGCGTGCTCAAGGTCAGGCAGGGCGGCGGCATCTATGTGTCGTCGCTCGAGGCGTCCGATCTGCTCGGTCCGCTGCAGCTCTTGATCACGCTCAACGAGCAGAACGTCAACGCCCTCTACGAGTCGCGAAAGCTGATCGACGGCGGTATCGGACGGATGGCTGCCGAGCGGATCACGCCTGAGGATCTGACGCGGATGAAGAACATGCTCCTCGTCCAGCGCGGGCTGATCAACGATCCCATCGGTTTTCGCGTCTCCGACGTCGAGTTCCACCGCGTCCTGTCGGACGCCACGGGCAACCCGTTTCTCGTGCGCGTCTCGACCTCGCTCTACATCCTCGGCATGGAATACCGGCGGATCGCCGCCGAAACGCCGGGTGTCCTCAGCCAATCCTTCCAGGATCACGAACTGATCGTCGCGGCGCTGGCGGCGCGCGACCCGGATGCCGCCGAGGCGGCAATGGTTCAGCACATGACCAACGTGCACCTCTCGACAGTCAACGCCATGGATATCACTCCCTGATGGAACGAAACTCATGAAACGCGCGCGGATCGGCATCATCGGCGCGGGATGGTGGGCGGTCGAGAACCACATCCCGGCGCTCAGGGACAACCCGCATTGCGAGCTGGTCGCCGTCAACCGGCTGGGCAAAGCGGAGCTCAAACAGATCCAGGACCGCTTCGGCATCGAGCACGGCTATGAAGACTATGCCGCGATGCTGCGCGAGGTGCCGCTCGACGGCGTCATCATCGCCTCGCCGCATGTGCTGCACCACGAGCATGCGCTCGCCGCGATAAAGGCCGGCTGCCACGTATTGGTCGAGAAGCCGCTCGCCACCACGGCATCAGACGCGCGCGAGATCGTCGCCGCCGCTTCAGAGCGCGGCCGCGAGATCGTCGTGCCCTATGGCTGGAACTTCAAGCATTTCAGCGCCAGCGCCGCCGAACTCGTCGCCTCTGGCAAGATCGGCAAGGTCGAGCACGTCGTGCTGCAGATGGCCTCGGCCCTCGGCGACCTGATGGCCGGCGAGCCGATGAAGGAAACCGAGGGCGCGATGTTCCGTCCGCCGGCCTCGACCTGGGCCGACCCGAAGCGGGCCGGCGGCTATGGCTGGGGCCAGCTGGTGCACGCGCTCGGCCTGCTGTTCAAGATCGCCGACATCGCGCCGGAGGAAGTCTTCGCCATGGTCGGCCGCTCGCCGAGCGGCGTCGACTATTATGACGCCGCCGTCGTCCGCTTCGCCAATGGCGCCACCGGCTCGCTCTCCGGCTCGTCCACCGTGCCGAAGCATCGCGGCTTCCAGATCGACCTGCGCATCTTCGGCTCCGAAGGCATGCTGCTGCTCGACGTCGAGCGCGAGCGGCTGGAGGTCAGCCGCCGCGACGGCACGGACGAGATCGTGCCGATCGCGGCCGGCGCCGGCGCCTATAGCTGCATCGAGCCGGTCAATTTGCTGATCGACATCTGCCGCGGCCTCCACCCGCACAATGCCTCGCCCGGAATTGTCGGCATGCGCGCCGTCGAGGTGCTGGATGCGCTCTACCGGTCGGCCGAGAGCGGCCGCGTCGAGAAGGTCTGACGCGCATGAAACTCTCGCTCACCACCTGGTCGCTGCGCAGCCTGACGCTGGACGAGGCGGCGGGGCTCTCCCGCCTGCTCGGCATCGGCGCGCTCGACTTGGGCTATTTCTACAAGCCCGGCCTCGACAAGGAGGCGCTGATCGCCGACCCGGACGGCATGGCGGAGCGCGTGCTGAAGCTCGGCGTCGCGCTGCCCAATCTCTACCATCTGTTCGGCAACTCGCTGTCGGACCGCAATCTCGCCGATCCCCGCCATCGCGAGCAGAACGAGGCGGATTTCCGAAGGGTTGTGCGCTTCGCGAAACGCGCCGGCCTCGGCAGCGTCTTCGTGCTGCCGGGCGTGGTCAATCCCGGCCAGGATCGCGCGAGCGCCCTGGCGGAATCGGCGGAAAGCCTGCGTCGGCTGGTGGCGATCGCGGCGCCGGAGGGCATCCAGCTCACCATCGAGCCGCATGTCCATTCCTATCTCGAAAGCCCGACGCTGGTGCTCGAGCTGCTCGACCGCGTGCCCGGGCTGAAGCTCGCGCTCGACTACGCGCATTTCGTCTGCCTCGGCTACCGGCAGGAGGAGATCGACGTGCTGGCGCCGCATGCCGCCCATGTTCATCTCCGCCAGGCGCGGATGGGCGTGCTGCAATGCAAGCTCTCGCTCGGCACGATCAATTTCGGCGCCATGCTCGGCACGCTCCGGGCCGCCGGTTATGACGGCTATCTGGCCATCGAATATGTGCATCAGGGCTACATGGACGGGCTGCATGACGACGTGCTCACCGAGACCGTCGACATGCGCGACTGCGTGAGGGAGTGGCTGGCGTGACGGCAAAAGGCATTGCGCTCGTGACCGGCGGCGCCGGCGGCATCGGCGCCGAGATCGTCCGGCGATTGGCGGCGGACGGCTATCACGTCGTCGCGGCGGATCACAACGAGGGACTGGCGGCCGAGGTCGCGGCGGAGATCGGCGGCAGCGCCGTCGGCATCGACATCACCGACGCCAACTCGGTCGACGAGGCCTTCGAGACGGTGCTCGACCAGCATGGCCGCCTCGACATCCTCGTCAACGCCGCCGGCATCCATTTGCAGAAGCTGGTCGTCGACACGACGCCGGAGGAATGGGACCGGATCCAGAGCGTCAACGCGCGCGGGCCGTTCCTGACGTGCCGCGCGGCGGCGCGGGCAATGATGCGCACTGAGCGCGGCCGCATCGTCAACATCATCACCCGGCTCAATTTCGGCAATCCCTATTCCAGCGCCTACATTGCCTCGAAGAACGCGCTCTGGGGCCTGACCCAGTGCCTCGCTGTCGAGCTCGCCGCCTATGGCATCACCGTGAACGGCGTCGCGCCCGGCCATGTCGGCCCCGGCACCGGCATGGAGAAGCAGTTTCGCGAGAAGGCGGAGAAGCTCGGCCTCTCCTGGGAGGCGTTCGAGGCGCAGGTACTGAAGACGATCCCGGTCGGCCGCTGGTGCCGGCCGGCCGACGTCGCCGCCGCCGTCTCCTATGTCACCTCGCCGGAAGCCTCCTTCGTCACCGGCGAACTGATCAACGTGACGGGCGGCTTCGTCGGCTACGGCATCGCGCCGCCCAAGGAAGCGCGCTTCGCGCAGGATGCAACGGAATGAGCAAGGACCTGCGCAATGGCGGCCTCGACCGCCTGACCGTCGAGGACATCCTGAAGCCGGGCTTCTCGACGCCCTGGGACGCGCCGATGGTGCCGCCCTATCCGTTCACCTTCCGCAATGTCGACGTGCTGACGCTGGTCTGGCGGACGACCGAGGCGGCCGTCGCGCGGCTGCTGCCGCCGCCGCTGGAGCCGACCAGCGACATCGTCATGGCGCACATCTACCGGATGAACGACACCGAATGGCTCGGCCCCTATGGCGAGAGCAACGTCTCGCTCGGCTGCCGCCTGCCCGGCGTCGCCGAAGGCTCCTATTCGCCCTACCTTTTCCTCTCCTCGGATGCCGGCGTCGTGCATGGCCGCGAACTGCACGGCCAGCCGAAGAAATACGGCGAGCCGAAGCTGGAGCTGCGCGGCGACCTCGTGGTCGGCACGGTGGCGCGGAACGGCATCGACGTCCTGACCGGCACGCTCCCCTACAAGCAGCGCACCGATACGCTGGCCAGCCTCAACCGGCATTTCGACTTCGCCGAGAACATCAACCTGAAGGTCATCGACCACATCGACCAGCGCCCGGCCATCCGGCAGCTGACGGCGCGGCGGCTTTCCAACGTGGTCGTACACGAATGCTGGGGCGGGCCCTGCACGGTCGAGCTCCGCCCGAACGCGCAGGCGCCGATCCACCGCCTGCCGGTGGTCGACATGCTGGACGGCCTGCACTGGAAGGCCGATTTCACGCTCGTGCCCGGCCGCATCGTTCACGATTATCTCGCCTGAGAGGAAGAAAATGGGACATCACGCCTGGGTTCTCGAAGTCCGTCCCGGCTGCGAGGAGGAATACAAGAAGGCGCATGACGAGATCTGGCCGGAGATGCTGGAGACGCTGAAGGCGGCCGGCATCCGTAACTATTCGATCTTCCGCTTGGGCTTGAAGCTGATCGGCTATTTCGAGACCGACGATCTCCAGAAGACCATCGCCTATCTCCGCGACGATCCGGTCAACAAGCGCTGGGGCGAGGCGATGGCGCCGATCATGAAGCTCGAGGGCGACCCGCGCACCGGTTTCGCCTATATGCTGCCGCTGCAATGGCACATGGACTAGGAGTGAGCTGACATGCTCGACGGAGAGATCGCGTTCGTCACGGGCGCCAAGGGCGGCATCGGCGCCGCCGCGGCGATCGCGCTTAGCGATGCCGGCGCCACGGTTGTCGTCACGGCGCGCCGGCTCGCCGACGCCGAGGCGACCGCGGCGCGCTGCGCCGAGGGTCGCGCCATAGCGGTTGCCTGCGACGTTTCCGATGCCGACTCGGTCGACGCGGCCGTCAAAGAAGCGACCGCCCGGGTCGGCGCGCCGACCCTCCTGGTCAACAATGCCGGCGTGGTGCAGCCGATCGGCCTGCTGCACGAGACCGATCCGGCCGCCTGGGCCGCCAGCGTGAACGCCAACCTCGTCGGCGCCGTCGCGGTGATCCGCGCGGTGCTGCCGGCCATGCTGGCGCGGGGACGCGGCACCATCGTCAACCTCTCCTCCGGCGCGGCGCATCGGCCGATGGAAGGCTGGAGCGCCTATTGCGCCGGCAAGGCCGGGCTCGCCATGGTGACCCAGTCGGTCGCGCTCGAATATGGCGCGCGCGGCATCCGCGTCTTCGGCTTCTCGCCGGGCATCGTCGACACCGACATGCAGGGCGTCATCCGCGCCTCCGGCGTCGGCCCGGTGAGCAAGCTGCCGCGCGAGACCCTCGCCTCGGTCGACGATCCGGCGCGGGCAATCGTCTATCTCTGCTCGGAAGCCGCCGACGATCTCGCGGGCCGCGCGCTCGACGTTCGCGAGGCGGAATTCCGCGCCCGGGCCGGGCTCGCCCCGGTCTGAGCCGCATCGAAAGTTGAAGCTCCGGGCGCATGAAAACACTGGAACATTTCGTGATTTCGTGCGTTCCTCTTACCTAACGGCATCCGTATGCCGTTGATTGGGAGGGAGAGATGGAGCTTCGTCATTTCCGTCAGCAGCCCAATGTGGGACCGCGCGATACGGCCGCGCTCCCGAGCCATGTCATGGACAAGATTGCTGCAGGCGAACATCCGCTGAAGGCGATCCGTGAATGGCGCTGCATCAGCCAAACGGATCTGGCCGACCGCACCGGCGTCGCGCTGACCCAGATCACTCGCTGCGAGACCGGCTGGATGATTTCGAAGGACGCCCTGCGCCTGCTGGCCAGGGGGCTGCGCGTGCAGGACGATCTGCTCACCGGCTAGACGACGGGCACGTTCGGGCGAACCCACGGCGACGCTTTCGCGTCTGCGAGCGTTGGCGTTCGTCCCGATTTCAGCAAAGGAAGACATGGATGGATCCGAAGAAGCCGCTTCCCGATCCGATGCCGCCGAGCCGCGACGTGCCCGAGCACGCCGTGCCTGAGATCGACGATCGCGCCAACCAGGCGTTTCTCGACAATCTGATCGATACGGACGGCCGCCCGATGCGCGATGCCGTCGACCTGCCGGAAGACGAGGAAGAGCTAGACGAGGACGATGACGAGTTCGACCGCGATCCCGGCGATACCTGATACGCCCTCCCATCAGCGATCCAGATGCATCCGCCATGGGCACAACCATGGATACAGGCAGGCAGACGGCACTCCCCGCCGACCGCTCCCCGAGATGTGTGACGGCTACATTTCGTCGCCTCGCATGACGCGGCGATAAAGGCTATATTTTGATCATCGGAGATCAAAAGGCAGGCGCGACCAGCAGAGTTGCCCGCCTCCGGCACACTGCGCCAGGGTCATTCCGAAGCCAGCGAGCCAATCCGTCCGGCAGGCAGGCCTGCCCGAAAGCACCCAAAGGATCGCCATGAGCGAAACCGACTCCCCATACCGCCAGGCCTTCCGGCTCGGCATTTCCGGCCGTTGCCCGCGCTGTCAGTCCGGCCATATCTTCAGCGGCTGGCTCAAGCTTGCCCCGCGCTGCGAGGTCTGCGGCCTCGACTTTTCCTTCGCCGATCCGGCCGACGGACCGGCCTTCTTCGCGCAGTTCATCGGCGCGGTTCCGGCCGTGGTCTTCGCGCTCTGGATCCAGTTCAAATACGAGGCTCCCCTCTGGGTTCACCTCATCACGACCTTGCCGATCCTGCTGCTACCGACTTTGTTACTCTTGAGACCGATCAAGGGCTGGCTGGTCTGCTCGCAATATCTGCATCGCGCCGAGGGCGGGAAACTGCTGAACCGGATCGACGAATAAGCGCTGCCAGCGCCGAACCGACATAACGAAACGGCCGGGTCATCGAGGATGAGCCGGCCGTTTCCGTTGGGTCGTGCGGATCAGAGCGCGGCGGCGACCTCGTCGATCGCCTTGGCCGTCGCCGCGACGACGATGTCGGCCTCCTCGCGGGTCAGGCAGAGCGGCGGCGCGAAGCCGAGGATATCGCCCTGCGGCATGGCGCGGCCGATGACGCCCTGCTCCAGCAGAGCGGCGGCAATGCGCGGACCCACCTTCTCCGACGCCTCAAAGAAGGCGCGGTCGTCGCGATCCCGGACGAACTCCACCGCCGCCAGCAGCCCCTCGCCGCGCACGTCGCCGACAATGCGTTTGTCCCCCACCGCGTCGGCGAGGCGACTGCGGAAATAGGCGCCGACGTCGCGGGCGTTGTTGACCAGGTCCAGCTCGTCGACGACCTCGAGATTTGCGACGCCGGCCGCCGTGCAGAGCGGATGCGAGGAATAGGTCCAGCCATGGCCGATCGGGCCGAAATTGTCGGAGCCCTGCTCCAGAATGCGCCAGACCTTCTCCGAGACGATGACGCCGGAAAGCGGCGCATAGGCCGAGGTCAGGCCCTTGGCGATGGTGATCAGGTCCGGCTTGATGCCGTAGTGATCCGAGCCGAACATCGAGCCGAGCCGGCCGAACGCCGTCACCACCTCGTCGGCGATCAGCAGGATGTCGTATCGGTCGAGAACCGCCTGGATCTTCGGCCAGTAGCCGTCCGGCGGCGGCACGATGCCGCCCGTGCCCAGCACCGGCTCGCCGATGAAGGCAGCGATCGTCTCCGGCCCCTCGGCCAGGATCATCGCCTCGAGCTGGTCGGCGCAGAACTGCGAGAACTGCTCCTCGGTGAGGCTGCGGTCGGCGCGGCGGAAGAAATATGGCGCCTCGGTATGCAGGATCGGCGCGCGCGGCAGATCGAACAGATTGTGGAAGGCGGCGAGCCCCGTCAGGCTGCCGGTCATGACGCCGGAGCCGTGATAGCCGCGCCAGCGCGAGATGATCTTCTTCTTTTCCGGCCGGCCCAGCACGTTGTTGACGTACCAGACCAGCTTGATGTTGGTCTCGTTGGCGTCCGAGCCGGAGAGGCCGAAGAAAACGCGGCTCATATGCGCGGGGGCGCGGTCGATCACCATCTTGGCGAGGCGGATCGACGGCTCCGAGGCATGGCCGACATAGGCGTGGTAATAGGGCAGCTCCGCCGCCTGCCGGGCGATCGCGTCGGAGATCTTGGTGCGGCCATAGCCGACATTGACGCAGTAGAGGCCGGCGAAGGCATCGAGGCTGCGCCTGCCGTCGACATCGGTGATGTAGACGCCCTCGCCGCCGGCGATGATGCGGTTCGGCGTCTCGCCGCGCGCATGCTGCGCCATGTGGGTCGAGGGATGGAAGAAATGATCCCGGTCCCAGGCGTGGAGTTCGTTGTGCGAGAGCGTCGGCTGGTCGGACATGGCGGTCCCTCTGGGTTCGGCGCCGCCCCGGATCGCGGCTTCGAGAATGGCAGGCGGTCAATCGGGTGCGTTCAGGCGCCCTGGATCTCGGCGATCACCTCGTCGGTCGTGCGGGTGCGGCAATAGTGGCCGCGCATCGCCTCGATCGAACCCTCGTGGCTGCCGGGCGCGTCGGCCGCGCAGCAATCCTCGACCTGCGTCACCAGGAAGCCGCGATCGGCGGCGTCGCGGATGGCGGATTCCACGCACTGGTCGGTGACCACGCCGTAGATGACCAGATAGTCGATGCCGAGATTGCGCAGGACATATTCGAGATTGGTGCAGTTGAAGATGCCCGACGCCGTCTTCGGGATGATGATCTCGTCGCCGCGCGGCCCGACCGCCTCGATCGGCTTCGCCTCCCACGAACCCTTCGGCCAGTGCAGGCCGGAGATCTTGTGGTCAAGGCCGCGGTCGCGACCGTCCTGCGTCAGGCTTTCGATGACCGTGAAGATCACCTCGATGCCGGCGGCCCGCGCCGCGTCCTGCAGCCGCGCCTGGTTCGGGATAACGACATCGGCGATCCGCTCGTAGAAGGCGCGCTTCTTCGCTTCCGGCGTGCCGTCGAGGCGGGCGCGGAACAGGAGTTCCTCGTTGAACTCGCCGTTCTGCATGTCGACATTGAGAAGCGCGGTCCGCGCCGGTACGAAGTTTCGCTCGCGATACGCGCCGTTGGGAGCGTCGATCGGTGGCAGGACGGTCATCGGCAACTCCGGCAAAGGGCATGAGCAAGAGACCTGGGATCAGGCGGCAGCCTGGCCCAGGAGACGAAGTCTGGTTGGACGCATCGATACTGTAATGAGGATTACGGTTCTGGGAAGATGCCGTCGAAATGTTATTGGATTATTCTGCGAGCGAGCAGAGGGAGACGGCATGAGCGAGACGCGGGATACGGCAGGCCAGGGTGGCCAAGACGGCGAGAGTCCGGCCACCGGCCCCCGGACCGACAAGCCGACGCTCGCCGACCGCGTGACCGCCAGCATGGCGTCGCTGAGCGAGGCCGAACGGCGCGCCGCCCGGGCGCTGCTGGCCCGCTATCCGACCACCGGCATGGAGACGGTGGCACTTTTCGCCGAGCGCGCCAAGGTCAGCGCGCCGACCATCCTGCGCTTCGTCGCCAAGCTCGGCTTCTCCGGCTATGCCGATTTCCGCCGTGCGCTGCGCGAGGAGATGGAGGCGCAGGCCGAGTATCCGCTGACCCGCCCGCATGTCGACGGCAAGACGGCGCCCTTCGCCGATTTCGCCCGCAGCCTCGTCACCACGGTCGAGAACTCGCTCGCCATGGCGAGCCCGGCCGACATCGAGCGGCTGACGGACCTCCTCGTCGACGAGCGGCGCGAGATCTTCCTGCTCGGCGGCGACTTCACCGATCCGGCGGCGCGGCACCTGGAATTCCACCTGCGCAAGATGCGCAGCCGGGTGCGGCTGTTCTCGCAGGGGCTGTCGCGCCGGGCGGATGAGCTGGCCGACCTGCGCAAGCGCGACGTCGTCATCCTGTTCGACATTCGCCGCTACCAGCAAGACACCATCCTCACCGCCGAGATCGCCAAGGAGCGCGGCGCGGTCGTAGCCCTCTTCACCGATCGCTGGATGTCGGATGTCGCCCAGGTCGCCGATATCGTGCTGCGCGCCCAGGTCGACCTGCCCTCCCCCTGGGACAGCCTGATCGGTCTGATCGCGCTGGTCGAGACGCTGGCGCTGTCGATCGACGCACGGCAATGGGCGATCGGCCGCGCCCGTTTCGAGACGATCGAGGCGGTTCGCACAAAGCTCATGCCCTAGCTCGAACGCCCCGCTGGCATTGCGAAAAATTACAGCTTCACCGCCTAAATGGTCGGCTTGTAAAATTTTCGTCACGCATGCTAGCGTTCCTTCCGTGCCGGAAACAGATGCGGGTCAACCCGTGCGACGGCGCCGAAGCCAGAGGGAATTCGGGGGATGCATGCCGATCGAGCGTGAGACGATCGTCACTGTCTGCTGCAGCGATATTGCCGGGCAGGTTCGTGGCAAAGGTTTTCCGGCACGCGAACTCGAAAGCAGGCGCCGCTTCGGCGTCGGCTGGACGCCGACCAACATCATGATCAACTGCCTCGGCCGCATCCCGGCGACGCCCTTCGGCGCCGAGGGCGATCTGATGCTGGTGCCGGTGCCCGAGGGCGACATCACCCTCGACTATGGCGATGGCGGAACCGTCGAGCGCGTCATCCTCGGCGACATCCTGACCATGGCGGGCGAGCGCTGGGACTGCTGCCTGCGCGGCTTCCTGAAGGGCGCCATCGAAGCGCTCGAAAGCGAGACCGGCCTCCGGCTGCTCGCGAGCTTCGAGCATGAATTCTGGATCGACGGCGGCGAGGAGCGGCCGGGCGATTCCTACGCCGCCAGCACGCTGCGCGGGCTCGAACCCTTCATCGGCGATTTTGTCGGCGCGCTGCGCGCCAACGGGCTTTCGCCCGACACCTTCCTGCCGGAATACGGCCCGCGCCAATACGAGATCACCGTAGACCCGGCGTTGGCGCTGACCGCGGCCGACGAGGCGGTCAAGCTGCGCGAGATCGGCCGGTCGGTGGCGCGCCGGCACGGTCACCACCTCTCCTTCTCGCCGGTAGTGACGCGCGGCATCGTCGGCAACGGCGTCCACATCCATTTCAGCCTGATCGACGCCGCCGGCAAGCCCGTTGCCTATGCCGCCGACGGCCCCGGGAAGCTGAGCCCTGTCGGCGCCTCCTTTGCCGCCGGCATCCTGAAACACGCCAAGGCGCTCTGCGCCATCGCCGCGCCCAGCGCCATTTCCTACGAGCGGCTGAAGCCGCACTCCTGGTCGGCCTATTACGCCAATCTCGCCGATCGCGACCGCGAGGCCTTGCTGCGGATCTGCCCCTATCCCGAGGTCGAGGGCGTCGACGTCGCCAAGCGCTACAATCTCGAATTCCGCGCCGCCGACGCGACCGCGAGCCCCTATCTGCAGCTCGGCATGCTGATCCATGCTGGCCTCGCCGGCATCCGCGAGAAGCTGCCGGCGCCCTTCATCTCCAGCGGCGATCCCGGCGCGCTGACGCAGGCGCAGCGCGACGAACGCGGCATCGGCGACCTGCCGCGCACGCTCGAGGAAGCGCTCGACGCGCTGCAGGCGGACAGCGCTGCCATGGGCTGGCTCGGACCGGTGCTCGCCAACGCCTATCTGATCCACAAGCGCGGAGAAATCGGCATGACGGCCGGCATCGACATGGATGAACTCTGCCGCCTCTACGCGCGAGCCTATTGATGACCGCGCCCCACCACGCCGCCAACCGCCTGCTGGGCCCTGGTGATCCCGAGCCGGTCGGCCTCCGTAACGAGGACGGCGCCTCGCCCTTCGTGCTGATCTGCGATCACGCCGGCAATGCCGTGCCGGCGATGCTGGACGGGCTCGAACTGGAGCCGGCCGAGCTGGAGCGCCACATCGGCATCGACATCGGCATTTACGGCGTCGCCGAGCGCCTCGCCGACCGGCTCGACGCGCCGCTCATCTTCCAGCGCTATTCCCGCCTCGTCGTCGAGTGCAACCGCCGCACCACCTCGCCGGACAGCATTGCCCTCGTCTCCGACGGCACCGTCATTCCCGGCAATGCCGGCCTTTCGGACGAGGCGCGCGCGCTGCGCCTGCGCGAGATCGCCGAGCCCTATCACCGCCAGATCGTCGCGATCCTCGACGCCCGCACTGACGCCGGCATTCCGACCATCCTGGTCTCGATGCACTCCTTCACGCCGTCGCTCAGAGCCCGCCCGTTCGACCGCCCCTGGCATGTCGGGCTCTGCTATGGCGCCGATACCCGCTTCACCCTGCCGGTTCTGGCGGGGCTCGATGCGGAAGAGGACCTCGTCGTCGGCCGCAACGAGCCCTATGGCGTCGACATGGCGAAGGACTATTCCATCCCCGTCCATGGCGAGGAGCGCGGCCTGCCCTATGTCGAATTCGAGATCCGTCAGGATTTGATCGGCGCCGCCGAAGGCCAGGCCGAATGGGCGGAACGTCTCGAGCGCGTGCTCTCGCAGGCCTATTCCACCTTCACCGGGGACCGGACATGAGCCGCGCGCCGCTCACCGAACGGCTCGCGCCCGTCGATCCCGCGCGCACCGCCATCCTCGTCATCGACACGCAGGACGGCATCTTCCATCCCGGCGCGGCGACGGCGCGGCCCTATTTCTTCGAAAGCGCCCGCGACGTCGCGATCCCCAACATCGCCCGCCTGATCGCCGCTGGCCGGACGAGCGGCGCCGAGATCGTCTTCACCGTGATCGAGAGCCTGACCCGCGACGGACGCGACCGCAGCCTCGACTACAAGCAGACCAATTTTCACTTCGCGCCCGGCTCGCCGGAGACCCGGGTCATCGGCGAATTGCAGCCCGGCGATGACGAGATCATCCTGCCGAAGACCTCGTCCAGCCTCTTCAATTCCACCGTGTTCGAATATCTGATGCGCAACATCGGCATCGATACCGTCATCGTCACCGGTTTCCTCACCGACCAGTGCATCGACCATACCGTCCGCGACGGCGCCGATCGCGGCTTCCGCATGATCTGCCCGGTCGATGCCTGCACCACGGATAGCCGCGAACGGCACGACAACGCGCTCGCCGCCTTCAAGGGCTATTGCCGCCAGACCGATACGGCGAGCCTCGTCGAGGAGCTTGCCGCCCGGGGTTGATCGAATTTCGAAGGTTCGGAGGCAACCTCGCTTGACATAGCGTCGGCTTGACACTCCAATATAGAAATAAGGTTCAACTACAATATTCGATTGACGCAAATAATATTGCATCGATTTTCATCTCCATCGCGGCGATGGAGATACAATAAAGACAACGACCAGTTTGACTGCATGAAACAAGTTCTCTTGAGGGATCGAGTTTGGCATTGCGGGATGGCAGATCGGACGAGCAGATCCTGCTCAAGACATCGGGACTGACCAAGTCGTTCCGGGGGCTCGTCGCCCTGCGTGACCAGACGATCACGCTCAGGCCGCGCGAAATCGTCGGCATCATCGGCCCGAACGGGTCCGGCAAGAGCACCTTCTTCAACCTGATCACCGGCTTCTCGCAGCCGAATTCCGGCCGCATCGAGTTCAAGGGCCGCTCCATCGTCGGCATGCGCACCTCGCGCATCGTCGCGCTCGGCATCGCCCGCACCTTCCAGGGCTCGCGGCTGTTCGGCACGCTGACGGTCGGCGAGAACGTGCTGGCGGCGGCGCAGCTGCGCGAGCCGATCGGGCCGATCGCCTCGGTCGTGCGCGGTCCGCTCTATCGCCGGCGCGTCGAGGCCGCCGAGGCGGTGGCGGCGGACCTTCTCGACCTGATGGGCCTCGCCGAACAGAAGGACCGCCTCGCCGCCGACCTCCCCTATGGCGACCAGCGCCGGCTCGAGATCGCCCGCGCGCTGGCGACGCGGCCGGAACTGCTGCTGCTCGACGAACCGGCCGCCGGCCTCGATTCCAACGAGACCAAGGTGCTGGCCGGCCTGATCCGCACCATCCGCGACCGCTTCGGCGTCGCGGTCGTCGTCGTCGAGCACGACATGGACCTGATCATGGGGCTCTGCGAACGCATCCAGGTGCTGGCGACCGGCGAGGTGATCTGCGTCGGCACGCCGGAGGAAGTCCGCAGCCACCCGCGCGTCCGGGAGGCGTATCTTGGCCACAGCTGACACGCCCCTCCTCCAGGTCCACGACCTCGAAGTCAATTTCGGCGCCGTGCGCGCCCTGAAGGGCGTCTCGCTCGACGTGCGCGAGGGCGAGGTCATCGCGCTGGTCGGAGCCAACGGCGCCGGCAAGAGCACGACCTTGCGCAGCATTTCCGGGCTGGCCCGCCCGAAGGCGGGCACGATCCGCTTCGACGGGGCGGTGATCAACCGTCGCTCGCCGCCGCAGATCGTCCGGCTCGGCGTCGCCCATAGCCCCGAGGGCCGCCGCCTGTTCGGCAGCCTCACGGTCGCGGAAAATCTCCGCCTCGGCGCCTGCACCCGCAGCGATGCGGACGGCGTCGCCCGCGACACCGAGAAGATGTTCGTGCTGTTCCCGATCCTGCGCGAGCGCTGGCGGCAATTGGCCGGCACGCTGTCGGGCGGCGAGCAGCAGCAGCTGGCGCTCGCCCGCGCGCTGATGGCGGCGCCGCGCCTGCTCCTGCTCGACGAGCCGTCGCTCGGCGTCGCGCCGCTCTTGGTGCGTCACATCTTCGAGGCGCTGGCCGAACTGAAGCGGCAGGGCATGACCATGCTGCTGGTCGAGCAGAACATCGCGCTGGCTCTGAACCTCGCCGACCGCGCCTATGTGCTTCGGACCGGCAAGGTGGCGCTTTCCGGCAATGCCGCCGAGCTTCGCGACGATGACCGCGTGGCGCAGGCCTATCTGGGGGCGGCCGAATGAGCCAGTTCGAATACATCCTCCAGCAGGTGATCAACGCCGTCAGCCTCGGCAGCCTCTACGCGCTGGTCGCGGTCGGACTGTCGATCGTCTTCGGCGTGCTGAAACTGACCAATTTCGCCCATGGCGACGTCATGATGGTCGGCGCCTTCACCACCGTGCTCCTGATCGCGATCGGCGTGCCGTTCGTGCCCGCGCTGATCGGCGGCATCCTCGCCTCGGCGATCGCCGGCTTCCTGATCGAGCGCATCGCCTATCGGCCGATCCGCAACGCCCCCGACGTGACGCGGCTCCTGACCAGCCTCGCCGTCACCTACATCCTGGAAAATCTCGGCATCCTGCTGTTCACCTCGTCGCCGCGCAATTTCCCGCTGCCGGACATGCTGAACAGCTCCTGGCAGCTCGCCGGCGGCGCCATCACCTTCACCAACATCAACGTCCTGACCGTGGCGCTGACTTTCGTCTCGCTGATCGGCCTCGGCTGGTTCATCACGCGCACGACCGTCGGCCTCGGCATGCGCGCGGCGGCAGAGGACATGTCGGCGGCGCAGCTGGTCGGGCTCGACGTCAACAGGCTGATCATCGTCGCCTTCCTCGTCGCCTCCGCCTTTGCCGGTCTCGCCGGCGTGCTCTGGGCGGCGCAGGCCGGCGTTGTCCAGCCGCAGATGGGCTTCACGCCGCTGCTGAAAGCCTTCGTCGCGGCGATCATCGGCGGCTTCGGCTCGATCTCGGGCGCGCTGCTCGGCGGCTACATGCTGGGGGCGCTGGAGATCTTCATCGTCGCCTTCCTGCCCGACACCGTCGTTCCCTATCGCGACGCCATCGTCTTCGCTCTCCTGATCGCCTTCCTGCTGTTCCGGCCGGGCGGCCTCATGCAGCCAAACCGGGAGATCAAGCTGTGAAGGCCGATTTCCGCATCCCGCTCGCCGTCGGCGCCGCACTTGTGCTTGCCGCCATCATCGCCTTCGCGGCCCCGCATGTCGTGGGCGACTATTTCGTCCGCATCCTGCTTCTGATGGCGCTGAACAGCATCCTGGTGCTGTCCCTCTCGCTCTCGAACGGCTTCACCGGCGTGTTTTCGCTCGGCCATGTCGGCTTCATCGGCGCCGGCGCCTATGCCGCCGGCATCCTGTCGCTGACCGTGCAGCAGAAGAAGGCGCTGCTGCCGCATTTGCCGGATCTGCTCAACTGGTTCAGCCTGCCCTTCCTGCCGGCGACGCTGGCGGCGGGCCTGTTCACCGCGATCCTCGCCGTCATCGTCGGCTATCCGCTGATGCGTCTCTCCGGCTATTTCGTCTCCGTCGCGACGATGGGTTTCCTCATCATCGTCAACGTCGTGCTGATCAACGCCTCCGATTTCACCCGCGGCGCGCGGACCTTCACCGGCGTGCCGCTGGCGACGACGCTGCCCTGGGTCATCGGCTGGCTGGCCATCACGCTGCTGGTGCTGTCGCGGCTGGTCTATTCGCCGTTCGGGCGGCGGATGAAGGCGGTGCGCGACGACACGATCGCGGCGAGCGCCGTCGGCATCAGCGTGCTGCGCGCCCGCCTGCTCGCCTTCGTCATCGGCGCCTTCTTCGCCGGCGTCGGCGGCTCGCTCTACGCGCATTATCTCGGCTCGTTCTCGCCCAATACCTTCTATTTCGCGATGACGATGAACCTGATCGCCATGTTGGTGCTGGGCGGCATGGGCTCGCTCTCGGGCGCGATCATCGGCGTCATCTGCGTGTCGCTGCTGTCGGAAGTGCTGCGCTCGGTCGAGCGCGGCTTCACCATTGGCGATTTCACCGTCCCCGCCTTGTTCGGAGCCAGCCAGATCGTGCTCGGCTTCCTCTTTATCCTGATCATGATCTTCCGGCCGAAGGGGATCATGGGAGACCGCGAACTGACGTTCGGTCTCTCCGGCAAGTCGGCGAACCATAATCATAAAGAGGGAAAAGACAGATGATGAAGCTCTCCAGACGGGCGGCCATCGGCTTGGGCCTCGGCGCCGCCTTCGCCATTTCGATCCCCGGCGCCCAGGCGGCGGATCCGATCAAGATCGGTTTCCCGGCCAATCTGACCGGCGTGCAGGCCTCGCTTGACGGGCCGATGCTGAACGGCGCCAAGCTCGCCGTCGCCGAGATCAACGCTAGCGGCGGCGTGCTCGGCAGCCCGATCGAGCTCGTGACCTATGACTCGAAGAGCGACGCGACCGTCATCTCGACCGTCGCCAGCCAGCTGATCGACAGCGACAAGGTGGTCGGCATCATCGGCTTCGCCGATTCCGACAGCGTGCTCTCGATCGGCCCGCAGGTCGACAAGGCCAAGATCCCGTTCATCACGCCGGGCGCCACCTCGCCCAAATTGCCGGAACAGCTCGGCAACCAGGTCTTCCTCGCCGCCTTCGGCGACAACGTGCAGGCGGCCGTCGGCGCGGAATTCGCGCTCAACAAGCTCAATGCCAAGACGGGCTACCTGCTCACCGATATCGGCTCCGAATATACGACGCTGCTCGCCGACTATTTCAAGGACGCCTACGCGCATGGCGGCGGCAAGCTGCTCGGCCAGGACACCTACAAGATCGGCGACAAGACCTTCACCGCCCAGATCGCCAAGATCAAGGCGCTGCCGGAACAGCCCGCCTTCATCTATGCCTCGTCCAACGCCGAGGAGATCGGCCTGATCCTGAAGCAGCTCCGCCAGGCCGGCATCAACCTGCCCGTGGTCGGTGGCGACGGCTACGACACGCCGCTGCTCGTCGAAGTCGGCGGCGCCGCCGCGAACGACGCCTATTTCACCACGCACGCCTTCATGGGCGAAGGCGGCAGCCCGGCCGTCGTCGCCTTCAGCGAGGCCTACAAGAAGGCGACCGGCAACGCGCCGGAGAATTCCTTCGCGGCGCTCGGCTATGACGCCGTCAAGCTGATGGCCGACGCCATCAAGCGCGCCGGCGCGCCCGAACCCGCCAAGATCCGCGATGCGATCGCCGCGACATCAGGCCTTCCCGGCGTCACCGGCACCATCACCTACCGTCCGGGTGTCGCCGTTCCCGACAAGTCCGTCTCGGTCATCGGCGTCAAGGACGGCAAGCTGACGCTCGCCAGCGAGGCCGCCCCGACCTACGTGCCGGAGCCATAAAACCATGAACGGCAGCAGCAGCCTCTGGGAACTCTTTCGAACCGAACTCGCCGGCGCGACCTTCACCGACCTGAGCCATGCCTTCCATCCGGGCCAGCCGCGCTTTGCGCTGTTCCCGGACGAGCAACGCGAGGTGCTGTTCGACCATTCCAGGGGCGATGGATTCCAGGTCCATCGCTACGGATTCGTCGGACAGTGGGGCACGCATGTCGATCCGCCGGTCCACTTCATCGAATGGGGCCGGACCGTCGACCAGATCCCGGTCGAAGAGATGCTGCTGCCGCTCGTCATTCTCGACATCAGCGAACGCGTGGCGACCAACGCCGACGCCACGCCGACGCTGGACGACATCGCAGGGTGGGAGGCGCGCAACGGCCGCATCCCGGAAAAATCCTTCGTGGCGCTGCGCACCGACTGGTGGAAGCGCTGGCCGGATACCGACGATTTCTACAACCGCTCGGCCGACGGCGTCGCGCATACGCCCGGCTGGGCGCGCGACGTGCTGGAGGCGCTGTTCGAGCAGCGCGGCATCACGGCGATCGGCCACGAGCAGATCGACACCGATCCCGGCCTCGCGACGTCAGTCGGCAGCTACGCGTTGGAGCACTATGTGCTGTCGCTCGACCGCTGGCAGATCGAGCTGCTTGCCCGCCTCGACGAAGTACCGGAGGCCGGCGCGCTGATCCTGGCGAGCTGGCCGAAGGCCGAAGGCGGCTCGGGATTTCCGGCGCGCGCCATCGCCATTCACCGCTGACGGCGGGGCAACGTGACATCAAAACGGGAGGAAGCGGCCATGAGCGACAGCACCGCCGCTGCGACAGGCCTGGACATCGAGGCGATCCGCCGTGAATTTCCGGCGATCGCCGACCGGGCCGACGCGCCCGTCTTCTTCGACAATCCAGCGGGGACGCAGGTGCCGCGCCGGGTGATCGCCCGCATGATGCAGGCGCTCACCGAGGACAACGCCAATCTCGGCGGCTATTTCGACACGTCGCTGCGCGCCGGCGCCAACGCGCAGGAAGCGCACAAGGCGATGGCCGATCTCTTCAACGCGTCCGACTGGCGCGAAGTCGTGTTCGGCCAGAACATGACCACCCTCACCTTCGCGATCTCGCGCGCCATCGGCCGCGATCTGCTGCCGGGCGACGAGATCCTGCTCACCCGCATGGACCACGACGCCAATGTCGCGCCCTGGCTGATGCTGGCGGAGGACATGGGGTTGGTCGTGCGCTGGATCGACTTCGATCCCGACAGCTTCGAGTTCGACCTGACGCAGCTGGACAGTCTCGTCACCGACCGGCTCAAGGTGGCGGCGATCGGCTATGCCTCGAACGTCACCGGCACGATCCACGACGTGCAGACGATCGCACGGGCGGCGAAATCGGTCGGCGCGCTGGTTTATGTCGACGCCGTGCAGTTCGCCCCGCATGGCGTCATCGACGTGCAGGAGATCGGCTGCGACCTCCTCGTCTGCTCGGCCTACAAGTTCTACGGCCCGCATCACGGCGTGCTCTGGGGCCGGCGCGAGGTGCTCGACGAAATCGAGGCCTACAAGGTTCGCGCCGCCTCCAACACGCCGCCCGGCAAGTTCGAGACCGGCACCACCAACCGCGAGTCGCTCGCCGGCGTGCGCGGCGCGATCGAGCATTTCGAATGGATCGGCAGCACGTTCGGCGGCGCATCGGACCAGGCAACGCGGCGCCAGCGCTTCGTCGCCGGCATGCGCGCCGTCGACGCGCATGAGCGCGTCCTGACGGCGAGGCTGATCGAAGGGCTGCAATCCTTCCCGAAGCTGAAGATCCAGGGTCTGACCGAGAAGCAGGCGCTGGCGCGGCGCGTTCCCACCGTCTCCTTCACCTATACCGGGACCGACCCGGCCGAGATCTGCAAGGCGATGGCCAGGAAGAACATCTCGCTCTGGCACGGCCACAATTACGGCATCGAGCCGACGACCCGCCTCGGCCTGATCGACAAGGGCGGCGTCGTCCGCGTGGGCCTCGCGCAATACAACACGGCGGAAGAGGTCGACCGGTTCATCGCGAGTTTTGGCGAGTGGACGACGGGCGCGGGGTGAGGCGCTGAGCCTCCTCGCCTCTCGTTGATCAGGGAGAGGCAGCGAGGTTTGCGCCCCGTTCGGGCCCGCCTGAACCGTCCCCCACCCTCGCCGTCATCCCTGCGAAAGTAGGGATCCATGCAGCCGCAGGACTTCCCAAGGCCTCGGCTGAATGGATCCCGGCTCGGGGGCCGGGATGACGGCGAGCGTGGAGCACAGGCCGGAGCCAGATCTCCCCCTTCCCTCGCCTCCTACAACTCGATCACCGCCGCCTGTTTCCCCAGCGCGGCCACCGCGCGTTCGGCGACGTAGAGGTGGTGGGTGAAGACGATCACCTGCGTGAAGGCGCCGAGCTCGCCGAGCAGGCGGAAGCCGTTTTCCGTGCGCTTCTCGTCGAAGGTGATGAAGAGGTCGTCGGCGATGAAGGGAAGCGGCGTCGCGCGGCGCGCGTGCTCCTCGATCGCGGCGATGCGCAGCGCCAGGAAGAGCTGGTCGCGCGTGCCTTCCGAAAGCGCGTCCGGACCCAGCAGCCTGCCATCGCGGAGCGCGGCGAGGCGGGGCGGATCCTCGTCATAGTCGATGCCGATGCCGCTCCAGTCGCCGCCCGTCAGCATTTCGAAGGCATGCGAGGCGCGTTCGACGATCGGGTTCTGGTGCTCGGCCCGGTAGCGCTCGATCGCGGCCGAGAGCAGGCGCGCGGCGACATGGTCGCGACTGAAGCGCTCGACCGCCTCGGCGATCTCGGCGACCGCGTCCTGCTCGTCCTGCGCCGCGGATGCCGCGCCGTCGCGGCGCTCCAGCGCCTGAAGGGCGGCGCGCGCCTGTGTGTCCTGCTCGATCGCGGCGTCGCGCGCCGTGCGCGCATCGGCATGCGCCACCTCGATTTCGGCGGCCGATACCGCGAGCGCCTCGTCGTCGCGACCGTCGATCGCCGCGCGGATCTCGTCGGCACTCCGCCCGCCGCTCAAGCCCTCGAAGCGCTCGCGCGCCTCGGCGATCCGCCCGGCGCAGAGGGCCGCCTGGTCGAGCCGGTCGAGCAGCGGCGCCAGCAGCGCCTCGTCGGCAGAGCCGGCGGTCGCGAGGATCCCGGCCATCGCCGCCTCGGCCACCTGCAGCGCCTCGGCCGCGACCGCGAGGCCACGCCGACGGGCTTCGACCGCCTCGTCGACCGCGTCGGCGCGCGATCGGAGCTGCCGCGCCCGGTCGAGACGGCCGCGCAACAGCTTCGCCGCCGCGAAGGGATCGTCCTCAGCGGCGGCGCCAAGCTCACCCAAAAGGGCCGCAACGCGCGCGACGAACTGATCACGGTCCCGCTCGATGCCGGCGATGCGGCGCTCGGCCGTGCCGAGCTCGGCGGCGAACCGCAGCGCGTCACGCCAGAGATCGATCGCCGCGCGCGCCTCGCCGGCCGACGCCTCG
The DNA here is from genome assembly GCF_016629525.1 of Kaistia sp. 32K. GTDB lineage: Bacteria > Pseudomonadota > Alphaproteobacteria > Rhizobiales > Kaistiaceae > Kaistia. The sequence goes on along the minus strand of NZ_AP024269.1, from coordinate 706,945 downwards.
GTCCGGATCGAAAGGCGCGGAAAGATCTCGCCCGCCTCGGCGACCAGCGCCGCCAGCGCCTCGGTGGCGGCCTGTTCGCGCGCCGCGAGATCGGCCTCTCCGGCGTCCAGCTGCTTCAGGTCGCGCTCATGGTCACGCGCCCTCCGGAAGCGCGCCTCGGCAACGGCGATCGCGTCGCGCAGGTCGGCCATGCGGAGCGGCGCATCGCCGAGCGTCGGGAGCTCAAGCTGGGCGCGCAGCCGGTCGGTCTCGGCCCGCTCGAAGGCGATCGACTCGCGCTGCGCCTCGGCCTGCGCCGTCTCCTGGCGCAGGAGGTCGCGCGCCTGACGGATGCTCTCGACCTCGCGCAACAACGCCAGCGCCCGGTCGTCGGCCTCGAGCGTCAGCGCCGACGGCGCAAAGAGTCCCGTCCAGTCGCGCAGCACCGCGACGTGCCGCGCCGTCGCCTCGGCGAGGCGCTTCCGCGCCGCGTCCTTGCGCACGGCGAGATCGGCGAGGTCGCGCTCGGCCTGCGCCAGCTCGGCGAGCCGCTGCGTCTCGACCTGCCGCTCGTCGGCGAGCTGGTCGGCCGCGACCAGCGCCCGATCGAGGTGGACGACGCTCTCGACGTCGCCGTCGCGGCGCGACCGTTCGCCGAGCGCCAGCGGCCGCAGCGCCGACCACGCCAAATCGCGGTCGCGGCGGGCGGCTGCGATCGCAGCGTCGGTCGGCGCCGGCCGGCCAGACTTCAACAGCGCAAGCCGCGCCTCGACCCGGCCATCCTCTTCCTCGAGCGCCGAAAGCGCCTCCCGCAGCCGGCCGAGCGCATCGTCGACCAGCCTGAGATCCCGGAGCGTCGCTTCCGCCGCGCCGAGCGAGGGCAGCGGCAGGGCGGCAAGCACGTCGGCGTCGGTGAGGCCATGGCCAAGTCGGGCGACTCGCTCGCCGAGCTGCGCCCGCTGCGCGCCGAGCCGGTGCTCCAGCTGGCGGAGCGCCCGCTCGCGCTCCTCGGCGCCGTCGAGCAGCGCCAGCCGGCGCTGCAAAGGCGTCGGGTCGGCGACATGGCCGAGCCCGGCCCGCGCGGTCTCGGCGAGCTGCCGATCGGCCAGCTGCCGCGATTTTTCGCGCAAAAGCGCTTCCGCCGCCGCGGCGGCCGTGAACTTGCGATCGGCAAGGTCCTCGGCCCGCGCCAGAAGCGGCATGTCCGGCAGCGAGGCGAGCAGGCGCGCCACGTCGGCGAGGCCGAGCGCCTGCGCGATCCGTTCGAGCGCGGCGCGCGCCTCGGCCGCCTCGGCGCGCCGGTTCGGCAGGCTCAACAATTCCTTGGCGACGGCCGCGCGCTCGCCATCGACGACCTCGACGGTCTCGGCGAAGGGCAGGATCGCGTCGTCGAGGTCGATGCCGTCGCGTTCCGCACTGGCGCGCGCCACCTCGTCGGCCGCGAAGCGATGCCGCTCGCTCGCCGAGGCGAGATGCTGCAAGGTTTCGCGCGCGCCGGTGGCGAAGCCGGCCGGCACGGCCGGCAGTTCGCCGAGCGCCGCCAGCGCCCGCGCCTGGCCGTCGAGAATGCGCAGCTCGCGCGCCGCCTGCACCAGCCCGCGCGCCCGGACAAGCGCGATGTCGGCGGCGCGCTCGTCGCGCTCCGCCGCCCCGCGCGCCTCGGCCGCGCGTTCGGCCTCGTCGCGCAGCTTGCGGACCTCGTCGACGCGGAGCTCCAGCTCGCGGATGGCGCGCTGCGCCTGGGCGCGCTTGTCGACGGCGACGTGGAACAGGTGGCTCGACGTCTTGCGGGCCGGATTGAAGATCTTGGCAGCACTGTCCTGGAAGCGGTCGCGCAGCGCCGCGACATGGCCGAGACCGGGCGCCGCCGCCAAAAGCGTCTCGGCGAGGTCGCCGCCGCCGGCGAGCAGCTTCTCGCCGCCCTCGCGCAGGCGCTTCTGGTTGAGGCCGAAAATGTCGAGAAAGGCCTGCCGGTCATGCGCGCCGAGGAAGGGCGCCAGCGCGTCGTCGTTCAGCGGCTTCTCGTCGGCCGGATCGACCAGCGCCGCGTTGAGCCGCTTCAGCCGGGCGAAGGAGAGCGTCCGCCCATCCGGCGCCTCGACCGTCGCGGCGAGACGCATCGTCTTGTAATCATGCAGGAAATTGTAGCGCGAGCGGGTCTCGATGCCATACAGCGCGTCGGCGACGGCGGCGAGCGCCGTCGTCTTGCCGGCCTCGTTGGCGCCGACGATGACGGTCACGCGCGCTTCGGAAGAGAATTCCAGCACCCGGTCGGTGAAGCGGCCATAGCGTTCGAGGCCAAGCGTACGGAGCTTCATCGCGCGCCCTCCGGCTCGTTGCCGACATGGCCGAGCGCCGCCAGCACGGCCTCGGTCGCGGCGTCGATGACGGTGCCCGCCACGATGTCGGCCTCGGCATCGGCTGCGTCCAGCAGCGCCAGCGCATCCGCCGGCGTGCGCGCCCGCATGTCGCCAAGTGTGCGGGCGATTTCGGCCCGGAAAGCGGGGTCGGCAGCGATCTCGGCGAGAATGGCGTCGAAGCCGAGCAGCGCCGACAGCCGCGCCTCGCCGCGCGGCGTCGTGCGGTCGCGCACCTTCTCGATCAGGATGTCGGAGCCCGCCTCCCAGGCGAGCGCCTGCATTTCCTCGCGGATCTGCTCGGCCTGGACCGAGAGATAGTCGTGCAGCGCCGTCTCGCCGGTGATCGTCAGCCGGAGCGCCAGCGGCCGTCCCTCGGCGCCGTCGCGCGTCTCGGCGATGATCCGCCGCGCTTCGGCGAGCAGCGCCCTCGGGTCGGCCAGCCCGGCCGCGTCGATCTCGACCGCCTCGAACCGCGCCGCGTCCAGCGTCAGCGCCTGCATGTCGGTGATGCGGCCGTCGGTGACGGTGACGAGCGTCGCGCCTTTCGGCCCGGTCTCGCGCGCGTGCCGCCCCTGCAGATTGCCGGGAAAGACAATGGCCGGGTTCTCGGAGAGGACCTCGCGCTTGTGGACATGGCCGAGCGCCCAATAATCGTAGCCGGCGCGGGCTAGGTCCTCGACCGAGCACGGCGCATAGGCGTCATGGCCGTCGCGTCCGGTCAGCGAGGTGTGCAGCACGCCGATGTTGAAATAGCCGGGTTTCGCGGCGGGATAGGTCAGCGCAACATTGTCCGGCACGTGGCGATTGGCGAAACCGCGCCCATGCAGTGCGACGCGGAGCTCCTCGATCGTCTCAGTCTGCACGGAACGAACCGAGAAGCTGAAGACGTTGGGAGGCAGGGTCAGGCTCTTGCTGATCAGCGACTCGGCGTCGTGATTGCCGCGGATCAGGAAGACGCGGATATCCGCGCGCGCCAGCCGGCCCATCTCGCGGACGAAGAACTGCCCCGTCGCATAATCCTTCCAGTCGCCGTCATAGACATCGCCGGCGATGACGACGAAATCGACCTTCGCATCGATCGCCGCCTGGACGAGGTTTTCCAGTGCTCGCCGCGAGGCTTCGAGGAACACGCCGGCCAGTTCGCCGCGCCGGGCCAGCCCACGCAACGGGCTGTCGAGATGAAGATCGGCGGCGTGGATGAAGCGAAACATGGTTCCCCGTGGCTTGTCCCACCGGCAATCGGCGGGCGCGCTCTGCGCATGGCGGACCGGCGGCGTCCGTGGCGGTATCGGCGCGACTCAGTCGGCCTTTCGCCAGTTTACCATCCGGGGATATCGCCGCAGCCATCGCTTTTCGGACTGCGGTCTGGCCCATCGTTCGACCCGGGAAGCTCGATGCCCTGAACCCTCCCCTTGAGGGAGGGTCAAGACCGCCTGCTGGCGGTCTTGGGGAGGGGTTCTTCCCGAATTCGCGGCATGCTGCGCAAAGCGCCCCCTTCCGAAAACGCGAAGGGCGTTTTCGACCTCCCCTCAAGGGGGAGGCTCCAGAAAGAAGGCCCCAACACCCGAGCCCTCAAATCCCCACCGATCACGAAGACTCCAGTTGACTACCATGGTAGCCGACCTTTAGAAGCGATCGGGCTTGGGGCAAGCTGGTTACGGCCGATTGACGGCGTCGACAGACGGCGCGGGCCGGATGCAATCGCAGATGCGGGATGGATTGAATGGAACAGACCTGGCGCTGGTTCGGACCGAAGGATGCGGCGACGCTCGCCCATGCCCGCCAGGCGGGCGCGACCGGGATCGTCAGCGCGCTGCACGAGATCCCCTATGGCGAAGTCTGGCCGCTGGAAGCGATCCTCGAACGCAAGGCGATCATCGAGGCCGACACGTCGATGGGCCTGACATGGAGCGTCGTCGAGAGCGTGCCGATGCATGACGACATCAAGCTCGGCCGCGGCGATCTCGACCGGCTCTACGGCAATTTCAGCCAGACGCTGCGCAATCTCGGCCAGGCCGGCATCCGCACCGTCTGCTACAATTTCATGACCGTGCTCGACTGGACGCGCACCGACCTCGCCGTCGAGCTGCCCGGCGGCGCCCGCGCGCTGAAGTGCAACATGCATGAGGTCGCGGCCTTCGATTGCCACGTCCTGCAGCGGCCGGGCGCCGAGCGCGACTATCACCAGGACGTGCTGCAGCGGGCGAGCGAGTGGATGGACACGACGCCGCCGGAGGCGAAGACCAAGCTGCTCGCCAACATCATGGCCGGCCTGCCGGGCGCCTTCAAACGCTACGGGATCGAGGAACTGCGCGACATCCTCGCCGAGCAGGCCGAGATGAACCACGCGAAGCTGCGCGCCAATCTGGTGCAGTTCCTGGAAAACGTCCTGCCGGCGGCGGAAGAGGCCGGCGTGGTGATGGCGATCCATCCCGACGACCCGCCGCGCGACATCATGGGCCTGTCGCGCATCGTCAAGAACGCCAACGACATCGACTTCATCCTGAACGCCGTGCCGTCGCCGTCGAACGGCCTGACGCTCTGCTCCGGCTCGCTCGGCGCCAATCCGGCCAACGACGTGCCGGCGATCGCCAGGCGCTTCGCCGACAAGATCTTCTTCACGCATCTGCGCAACGTCACCAAGGAGCCGGACGGCTCGTTCATGGAGGCGGATCACCTCGGCGGCGACGTCGACATGGTGGCGGTGGTGAGCGTGATCATGGAAGAGGAACAGCGCCGGCGCGCCGAAGGGCTGCCGAACGCGCTGATCCCGTTCCGGCCCGACCACGGCCACGACCTGATCGACGACGTCACGCGGCCGACCCATCCGGGCTATCCGGTGATCGGCCGCCTGCGCGGCCTCGCCGAGCTTCGCGGCATCATGACCACGCTCGCGCATCAGCGCGGCTACAGGCTGGCGCTGCAGTGAGCCGCCCTCCCCGCATCCTCTGCGTCGGCGCGCTGACTCAGGATACGATCTATCGGCTCGACGAGCTGCCGCGCGGGCCGGGCAAGTTCATTCCCCTCGAGGCCGTGCAGAACGCGGCCGGCATGGCGTCGAGCGCCGCCACGGCGGCGAAGCGCCAGGGGGCGGATGTCTCGCTCTGGGCCAGCGTCGGCGACGACATGCTGGGCGGGGAACTGATCGCCGAACTGGTGGCGGAAGGCATCGACTGCTCGGGCGTGCGCCGCGTTGCCGGCGCCCGCTCGGCGATCGCCACCATTCTCGTCGACGCGGCCGGCGAGCGGATGATCGTGCCTTTCTACGACCCGCGCGCGACCACCGCGCCGGACGCGCTGCCCTTCGACATCACGGCCTTCGACGCCGTGCTGACGGACGTGCGCTGGCCGGGCGCCGCCGCGCTGGCGCTGCGGGCGGCGCGCGACGCCGGCATTCCCGCCATTCTCGATGTCGACGTCGCGGCAAGGCCAGTGCTGGAGAGCCTCCTCCCCTTCGCCACCCATATCGTCGCCTCCGAACCCGCCGCCGCCATTCTCTGCGGCGACGAGATCGCCGGCCCCGGGGCCGTCCAGGTGCTTCATGCGCGCACCGGCGTCTTCGTCGCGGTGACTGCCGGCGGCGCCGGAACGTTCTGGCTCGACATGGCGACCAACGCCGTGCGCCACACCAAGGCGCCCGAGATCACGCCGGTCGATACGCTGGCGGCCGGCGACGTCTTCCACGGCAGCTTCGCCGTCGGCCTCGCCGAGGGCTGGGACATGGAGCGGACGATCCGCTTCGCCTCGGCCGCGGCGGCGCTCAAATGCCTGACGTTCGGCGGGCGCCTCGGCGCGCCCAACCGGGCGGAGACGCTCGCCATGCTGGAAGGAGAGCTCGCCCGATGACGCCGGATATCCTCGAACCGAAGCTGCGCCGGGCCGCGATCCTGCCGATCGTGCAGCCGCGCTCGGTCGATTTCGTGCTGTCTCTGGTCGAACAGCTCGCCGAGGGCGGCGCCGAGGCGATCGAGATCGTGCTACGCAGCGAGGCTGCGCTCGCCGCCGTCGAGGCCTGTCGCAAGCGCTTTCCGGAACTCCTCGTCGGCGCCGGCACGATCCTGACATCAGCGCATTATGACGCCGCTGTCGACGCCGGCGCGCAGTTCACCATCAGCCCCGGCTTCCTGCCCGCCGTCTGCGATCATGCCAAGGCGGGCCCGATCGCGCTGGTGCCGGGCGTGCAGACGGCGAGCGAGGTCATGGCGGCGCAGGCGGCCGGCTTCGACCTCCTGAAATTCTATCCGTCCGAGCCGGCCGGCGGCACGGTGGTGCTGGCGGATTTCGCCAACATCTTCACCTCCGCCACCTTCATGCCGAGCGGCAAGATCCAGCCATCGCATCTCGCCGGCTACGGCAGGCTCCGCAACATCACCTCGGTCGGCGGATCGTGGATGTACGCGGAAGGATCGAGCGACAGCATCCGCGACCGCGTGGCGGCGTCGCTTCAGGCGATCCGCGCGGCGCGCGGCTGAGACAACCGGCCGGCCAGCGATGGCCGGTCCCGACAGGGAGACAGGCTCATAAGGCTGCCATGGTAGTCGAACGAGCCTACAGAGAGGGAGAAGCCGCATGTCGGCACAGGCACAACGCGCGCTCGTCACGGGCGCCGCCATGGGCATCGGCCGCGCGGTCGCCGAAAGGCTCGCCCGCGACAAGGCCGCCATGGTCCTGCTCGATCTCGCCGCCGAGCCGCTCGAAGCGCTCGCGGCGGAGCTCAGGGCGCAGGGTTCCGACGTTCACACCGTCATCGGCTCGGTCGCCGACAAGGCCGTGTGCGAACAGGCGGCCTCGGTCGCCCGGGAGAAGCTCGGCGGGCTCGACCTCCTCTCCCACAATGCCGGCATCCAGCGCTACGGCACGGTCGAGACGACCGACGAGGCGCTCTGGGACGAGGTGATGAACGTCAACCTGAAGGCCGCCTATCTGATCTCGCAGGCCGCGATGCCGATGCTGCGCGAGAGCCAGGGCGCCGTCGTGCTGATGTCGTCGGCGCAGGGCCTCGCGAGCCAGGAAGGCGTGCTCGCCTATTCCGTCGCCAAGCACGGCCTGATCGGCATGACGAAATCCATGGCCGTCGACTATGCGCCGCTCGGCGTCAGGGTCAACGCGGTCGCCCCCGGCGCGGTCAACACGCCGATGCTGCGCGACGCGGTGGCGCTCAACGAAAACCCCGCCGCGCTCTGGCGCGTCCTCGACGGCATGCATCCGCTCGGCCGCACGGCGCGGCCGGAAGAGGTCGCCGAGGTCGTCGCCTTCCTCGGCTCGAACGCCGCCTCCTTCGTCACCGGCGAGGTCGTCCGCGTCGATGGCGGCCTCCTGTCCCGGATCGGCGGCTCGCCGCGCAAGGATTAAGCCATTGTCCAACGTAACCCTCCGCGAACTCGTCAAGGTCTATGGCCGCCAGGTCGCCGTCAAAGGCATCGATCTGGAGATCGAGGCCGGCAGCTTCGTCGCCTTCGTCGGCCCGTCCGGCTGCGGCAAGTCGACGACCTTGCGCATGATCGCCGGCCTGGAAAGCGTCTCGCATGGCGACATCAGCATCGGCGGCCGCCGCGTCAACGACGTCGCCTCGCGCGATCGCGGCATCGCCATGGTGTTCCAGTCCTATGCGCTCTACCCGCATATGACGGTTTACGAGAACATGGCCTTCGCGCTGAAGGTCGCGAAGGTGCCGCGCGACGAAATCGACCGCCGCGTCCGCCATGCCGCCGACATCCTGCGCCTGACGGACTATCTCGACCGTCGCACCTCGGCCCTTTCGGGCGGCCAGCGCCAGCGCGTCGCCATGGGCCGCGCCATCATCCGCGAGCCCAAGGTGTTCCTGTTCGACGAGCCGCTGTCCAATCTGGATGCGCAGCTGCGCAGCGCCATGCGCGTCGAGATCAAGCGCCTGCACCAGCGCCTCGGCACCACGGCGATCTACGTCACGCACGACCAGATCGAGGCCATGACCATGGCCGACAAGATCGTCATCATGCGCGACGGGCTGATCGAGCAGGCCGGCGCGCCGCTCGACGTGTTCGAACGCCCGGCGACCCAGTTCGTCGGCCAGTTCATCGGCTCGCCCGCCATGAACATCCTGCCCGCCCGCTCGGCCCGCACCGCCGACGGCCAGCCCGCCGTCGCGCTCGACGGCGGCACGACGATCGCCATCGACGGCGCCGCCTTCGACGTGCCGGAGGAAGGCCGCCCGGTCTCGGTCGGCATCCGTTCCGAGGACATCGTGCCGGACGGGCACGGCATGCCGCCGGAACTCGCCCATCGCTTCGAGGCGAAGGTCAACCTGACCGAGTCGCTCGGCAACGAGACGCTGATCTTCGCCGAATTCGCCGGCGCCGACGTGACCAGCCGCATGCAGCGTCCGCGTCCCGTCGCCGAGGGCGAGACCCTCACCTTCCTGCTGAACAGGGAGCGGCTGCATCTCTTCGATGCGGATACCGGCCGCACGCTGCGCAGAACCTGAACGTCTGAACCAAGCAAAAACTCTGGAGGAGAGCCATGCAGAACAGATTGACGAAGCTCCTGGCCGCGGCGGCCCTGGGCATGACCTTCGCGACGGCGGCGGCCTCCGCCGATCCCGTCACCGTCTTCCACGACAAGCCGTTCTACCAGTCCGGCTGGGACGGCCTGACGGCGACGGCGAAGAAGGACGGCATCGACCTGAACTTCAGCGCCTACGCCACCGACCAGTTCCAGGCCTACATCCAGTCGAGCCTGATGTCGGGCGACGCGCCGCAGGCCTTCACCTGGTGGAACGGCACCAAGCTCAAGGAAATCGTCGACAGCGGCCAGCTCGCCCCGCTCGACGACCTCTGGGCCAAGAAGATCGCTTCGGGCGAATATGACGCCTCGAGCGCCGCGCCGTTCACGGTCGACGGCCACATCTACGGCATGCCCACGGGCCTGAATCGCTGGATCGTGCTCTACAACAAGGCGCAGTTCGAGAAGGCCGGTATCGCCAATCCGCCGGCGACCTGGGAGGAGCTGATCGCCGCCGCCGACAAGCTGAAGGCCGCCGGCATCACCCCGTTCAACGCCAGCATCCAGGACGGCTGGCGCGGCTTCGTATGGTTCCAGGAACTGCTGCTGCGGACCAATCCGGAAGCCTATGCGCTTCTCAACCAGGGCAAGCTCAAATACACCGACGAACCGGTCAAGAACGTCTTCAAGATCTGGAACGACTTCTACGCCAAGGGCTACTTCACGGATCCGACCAGCCAGGAAGAGCCGCTCGATTTCGCCCGCGGCAAGGGCGCGATGTACCTGTTCGGTGACTGGATCATCGGCCTGGTCGAGAAGGGCGGCATGAAGGCCGGCACCGATTTCGGCGCCTTCATCATGCCGAATGTCGATCCGTCGCTGCCGAACAATGTCATCGTCGAAGGCGCGCCGATCGTCATCACCAAGGCCGGCATGGAGAACCCCGACGTCGTCAAGTTCGCCGACTGGTACATGAGCGAGAACGCCATGAACAGCTGGGCGACGGATCCCGGCCTCTATGCCGGCAATCTGAAGGCGAAGACGCCGAACACGATCATCACGGACATCGCCAAGATCGCGACCGACGGCAAGTACAACTCCGTCACGCGCTACTGGGAAGCCTCGCCGTCCGAGATCGTCCTGCCGGCGGTCGAGGAGTTCAACCGCTTCATGACCAATCCGTCGCCGGAAGCGGCCGACAAGGCCATGGCCAATATCGAGGCGATCGCCTCGCAGTACTGGGCCAACCACCAGTAATCCGACGATCCCCGGCAGGACCGCCCAGCGCGGCCCTGCCGGGGAAACGGATTTATGCCGGCCTCGAGTGCAGCTCTCACCTCTCCCTGAGGGAGAGGTCGGACCGAAGGTCCGGGTGAGGGTTTAGGGAACTATCCGGTGAGGCCGTAAACCCTCACCCGCCGGCCCTTGGCCGTCGACCTCTCCCTCAGGGAGAGGTGAAGAAACAGCGCGATCACGCGGGACCGATGTTCCTGCAATTCCTGCGCGGGAGACGAGAGATGAAGCAGCCACAACAAGCCTTTGCCCTGCCGCCCGGCGCGCCTTCGATCGACGCGATGATCGCGGCCGAGCGGCGTCGCGCCCGCAAGCGGCTCTGGACCGCGCTCGCCTTCATGGCGCCGGCGATCGCCTTCGTGGCGATCTTCCTGCTGCTGCCGGTGGTGTTCAATCTCTACGCGTCGATGACGCAGTGGGCGAAGTTCTCGGGCCTGAACCAGTACGCCGGCTTCGCCAACTACCAGCGCCTCGCCTCCAACCCGAAATTCTTCGACGCGACGATCAACACGATGATCTGGGTCGCCGTCTCCTTCGTCCTGCCGGCCACCATCGGCCTGTCGCTCGCCATGCTGGTGCGCGGCGTCAAGGGCGAGGAGACCTTCAAGTCGATCTTCTTCCTGCCGCGCATGTTCTCGGCAACCGCCGTCGGCGTCGTCTGGTACTACGTCTACGCCAATGAGGGCATCATCAATTCGGGGCTGCGCGCCATCGGCCTCGGCGACCTCGCCAACCGCTGGCTCTACGAGAGCCATCTCGCGACGCCGGCCATGATCGTCACCCATGTCTGGCAGCAGGTCGGCCTGATGATGGTGCTGCTTCTGATCGGCCTCAACGCGCTGCCGAGCGAGCCGATGGAAGCCGCCAAGGTCGACGGCGCCTCGCGCAGCCAGGTCTTCCGCCACATCGTGCTGCCGCTCCTGATGCCGACGCTGATCATGGTCACCACCGTCTCGGTGCTCGCCGGCTTCACCTCGTTCGATCTCGTCTGGGTGATGGGCCGCGACTTCCCCAACCGCTCGACGCTGACGCTCTCGGTCAACCAGTACTGGGAATCGTTCCGGGCCGGCTCCTGGGCCTATGGCGCGGCGATCGCCGTCGTCCTCGGCATCATCGCGATGAGCATCTCCTGGTCGCTCGGCGCGCTCCAGCACCGTCTCGACAAGCGCTGAGGATCAAAGAATGTCCGTAACCACCTTCGACCTCGCGACGCTCGACTTCGACGCCATCGCCCGCCGCAACGACCAGGCGCGCACGCAGCGGATCCTGCTGTTCGCCATCACCGCCATCCTGGCGCTGGCCTGGATCACGCCGTTCTACTATCTCGCGATCTCGATCTTCAAAACCAACGCGGAATACGGCCTCGGCCATCCGCTGTCGCTGCCGACCTCGATCACGCCGGTGTTCGAGAACATCTCCGAGGCGTGGTCGAAGGCCAAGATGGGCTCCGGCATGCTGAACTCGCTGCTCTATGGCCTGGTCGGCGGCGGCGCGGCGATCTTCATCGCGGCGCTGGCGTCCTACGGGCTGACGCGCATCGAGTTTCCCGGCAAGGGCTTCTGGTTCATGCTGATCTTCTCGGGCACCATCTTCCCGCTGCAGATGTACCTGATCCCGCTCTTCATGGGCTACAACAAGCTCGGCATGACGAACTCGCGCATCGGCATGATGCTGTTCTACACCGCCGTCTGCATCCCCTTCCCCGTGCTGGTGCTCCGGAACTTCATGGCCGGCCTGCCGCGCGAGATGGACGAGGCGGCGCGCATCGACGGCTGCTCCGAATTCCGCATCTTCCGCTCGATCATCCTGCCGAATTGCTGGGCGCCGATGGCCACCCTCTTCCTGATCCAGTTCACCTGGATCTGGAACGACCTTATCTTTTCCATGGTGCTGACCAGCCGCGAGGAAGCGCGCTCGCTCATGAACGGCCTGATGGTGCTACAAGGCAGCTACGCCAACACCACGCCGAACGTCGTGATGACGGCGACCTTGCTCGCCAGCCTGCCCAGCGTCGCGCTGTTCCTGCTGCTGCGCAAGCACTTCATGAACGGTCTGAAACTGCAGAGCCTTTAGGGAATTCCGACCATGGCGCGAGATCGCGTAGCCCGCACCAGTTCGGCCTTCTACCCCGAGACCACCCCGGCCGGCTCGGTGGCGCAACGAACCTTCGACGTCCTCCTGGACGAGATCATGGCCTTCCGCCTGAAGCCGTTCGAGCTGATCTCGGAAAAGGGCATGTCGGAGGCGCTCGGCGTCAGCCGCACGCCGGTGCGCGAGGCGCTCGCCCGCCTCGCCAGCCTCGGGCTGATCGACATCTACGCGCAGCGCGGCAGCGTCGTCGCGCCGCTCCGCCTCGACAATCTGCGCAAGTCGCAGTTCCTGCGCGAGGCGCTCGAGATCGGCCTCGTCGCCCGCGCCATCGAGAGCCCCCAGCGCGACGAGCTGGTGCAGAAGCTGAAGGACGAGCTGGCGATCCAGGACACGCTGCTGGCGATCTCCGACGACGCGCGCTTCTTCAAGTCGGACGAATTGTTCCACCAGCACATCGCCGCCTATGCCGGCTTCCCCGGGATCTGGGCCGACATCAGCGCCGCCAAGCTGCACATGGACCGGTTCCGCTATCTGACCTTCCCGCGCATGGACAGCGTCGCCGTCGTCATCGACCAGCACCGGACCATCGCCGCGGCGATCGAGAAGGGCGACATCCACGCCGCCGAGGAGGCGATGCGCAACCATCTGCGCCGGATCTTCTCGGTGCTCGGACGGGTACAGGAGCGCTATCCGGAGTATTTCTCGGCCTCCAGCCTGCCCGAACCCTCGCGCATCCAGCGCTTCGAGGGCGAGATCCAGCTGGGCGAGCCGGTGTAGGCCCGAGCCGGCGGCGGCCCGGTCCGCCGCCCCTCCCCGACTTGAAACGCCGCGCCGCTGCCCTCTTTAGAGGAAGGGGACCGGAGGTCCCGTCCGCGCGGCGTTCAAACGGGATGAATCATGAAAACCTATCAGGTCGGATATTTCGTCGGCAGCCTCGCCACCAATTCGATCAACCGCAAGCTCTCCAAGGCGCTGATCAAGCTGTCGCCGGAGAATTTGAAATTCACCGAGATCTCGTTCCGCGACCTGCCGCTCTACAGCTACGACTATGACGCGGACTATCCGCCGGTCGCGCGGGCCTTCAAGACGGCGATCGCCGAGAACGACGCGCTGCTGTTCGTGACGCCGGAATACAACCGCTCGATCCCCGGCGGGCTGAAGAACGCCATCGACTGGGCGAGCCGGCCCTATGGCACCAATTCCTTCGCCCGCAAGCCGTCGGCCGTGATCGGCACCTCGCCCGGTGCGATCGGCACGGCGATCGCCCAGCAGAGCCTGCGCAGCGTGCTCTCCTTCTGCAACGCGCCGCAGATGAACGCGCCGGAGGCCTATATCCAGTTCAAGCCCGGCCTGATCAACGACGACGGCGAGGTCTCGGATGAATCGACCGAGACCTTCCTGCGCAACTACATGGAATCGTTCCACATCTTCGTCGCGCGGGTGATGCAGGTGCTGCCGCGCGACGCGTAATGTGTCTTTTGCTGGGTCGCGTTTTCTTCACGCGAACCGGTATCCACTTCGCTCGAAAACGCTCCAGCTAGCCGAGCCGGACTAGCCCGCGCGGCAGATCGTTCAGGATCTCGACGCCCGTCTCGGTGACGACAAGCGAATCCTCGATCGTCAGCGCGCCGATACCCTTGCCGTAGAACGGCGTCTCGAAGGCGAGCGCCATGCCCGGCTCCAGCACGAAATCGCTGTCGGCGGCGAAGAAGGGCCATTCCTCCGAGCCGACGCTGGCGCCGATCGAATGGCCGAAATGGCCGCGCCGGTAGCCGGGATAACCGGCGGCGCGCATCGCGCGGATCGTCGTCTCGAACACGTCCGACATCCTTGCGCCCGGCCGGATCGCCGCCAGCCCCGCCTCGAAGGCGTCGGCGAGCGCCGCGTGGACGTCGCGGGCGATCCGGTCCGGCTCGCCGAACACGTAGCTCCGCGCCGTATCCGAATTGTAGCCGTCGATGACGCAGCCGACATCGGCCTTGAGGATCGCGCCCGGCACGACCTCGCCGCCGCCGCTCCAGGGATCGGGGCCGACCGACATGTAGTCCCAGACGCCGGTCAACGCCGTCTCGCCGCGCCGCGCGACTTCAGCCGCCACGCCGTCGCGCCAGAGCCGCGTCATGTCCTTAGGCGTGTGGCCGACGCGGATGCCGCTCGCGAGCGCATGGAAGCCCGCATCGGAGAGCGCGCAGGCGCGGCGGATGCAGTCGAGCTCACGCGGCGATTTCACCGCCCGCAGCCGCCGGACCACCTCCGAGCCATCGACCCAGTGGATCTCGGGCAGCGCCGCCTGCAACGCGGCGAAATCGGCCGCCGGCATGAATTCGAGATCGACGCCGATCCGCGCCCGGCCAAGCCCGCGCTCCCGCAGCATCTCGCCGAGCACCGCGAAGGCCGTCTCGATGCGGAACGTCGTCGGCAGAGGCGCGAAATGGTCGGAGCCGCCATTGTCGCGCCGGTAGCCCGCCGTTACCAGTTGGGCGGTGTCTGGCTCGGCCGGGTCGAGACCGCCGATATCGACCAGATCGATCCAGAGCGGATGGGTGCGGATGTCGAGCGCCGGGGCGCGGCGGGCCAGCGCGTCGGCGTTGAGATCGCCGACAATGGCGCCGATCGGCGCGTCCGGATCGGACGGCACCAGCGCCGTCGCCCCGCCCGCGCGCCGCCACATCGCGGCGACGCCGGCCGGCAGGCCCGTCGCATAGGAGAAGCTCTCTGGCTGGGTCAGCACCAGCGCGTCGAGGCCGCGTTCGGCCAGCAGCCGGCCGGCGCGCCGGCGGTCGAGATCGGACATGGTGGTCTCTCTCCGAGGCCGGGCGCGTCGCCCGGCCGGTTCCGATGTCAGGCGGCGCGGGCGAGCCGGGCGGCGCGGGCCGCCCCGGTCGCGGCGACGTCGATGACGAGATCCTCGCCGAGCACGACGCCATAATCGGCGAGCGCGCCCTCGCGCGTGACATAGCCGTCGATGACGTCCTCGCGCACTGTCTCCGGCGCGCGCTCCATCGCGTCGCCCCAGCCGCCGCCACCGCCGCGAATGGTGCGGATGGCGCCGCCGGCCTCGAGCGGATGCATGAAGGCGTATTCGGGGATCTCGGTCTCGGCGCCTTCCGGCGTCGCCAGATAGACGCGGTTTGACGCGCCGTGCTCGCCGCCGACCATGCCCTTGGCGGTGTGGCGCACGCCCTCCATCATCACGCTGGTCTGGTTGGGAACCAGATGCTGGGTGATCGTCTCCAGCCCCGGCGTGCCGCGCCAGCGGCCGGCGCCGGTCTGGTCGGCGACATATTCGTGCTTCAGGATCCGGGTCGGATACTGGATCTCGGTCATCTCGATCGAGGGCAGGATGACGCCCGTCATCAGCGGCGGATAGAGGCCCCAGCCGTCGGTCTCGTAGGCAGCACCCGCGCCGCCGGTGAAGCCGATGAAGTTCAGGAACACCCACATCCGCTCGTCTTCATAGCTGCCATAGGACATGACGAGCGGCATCTTGTGGGCGTTGACGCCGACGCGCTTCGGCGCGCATTGCGCCAGCGCCAGCAGCACGGCTTCCGTCACCTCGGCGCCTGCCGAGCAGGTGCAGGTGCCGACCGGGGCCGGGCGCCTCGGATTGATCACCGTTCCCTCGGGCGCGATCACCGTCACCGGCGCCATGCAGCCCTCGTTGATCGGGATGTCCTCGTCGCAGCAGGTCGTCAGCCCGATGAAGATGAACGACATGGTGTTGGCGATCGGGCTGTTGATGAAGCCCTTCACCTGCGGATCGGTGCCGGTGAAATCGAGCGTCAGGTCGGAGCCCCGAACGATCGCCTTGCAGGCGATCTTGACGTCGCGCTGGCCCTGATAGTCGTGGTCGACGAAGGTCTCGGCGTAATATTCGCCGTCGGCCCAGCTCTCGATCTCGGCGCGGACGCGGCGCTCGGAATAGTCGACATTCGCCTGGATGGCGTCGCGGACGGTGTCGAGGCCGTAGCGGTCGAACAGCTCGCCGATGCGGCGGCTGGCCAGCTGGCAGGCGCCGATCATCGAATCGAGATCGCCGTTGATCCAGTGCGCGATGCGGTTGTTGGCGACGATCAGGTCGAACATGTCGGCGCGCTTCTCGCCGCGCTCGACGATCTTGACCGGCGGCATGACCAGCCCGTCCTGCCAGACGTCGCGGGCATGCGGGTTGTAGCCGCCGGCGACGGGGCCGCCGACATCGCCCATATGGGCGCGCACGGCCGGGAACAGGACCGGCTTGCGATCGTGGAACACCGGCGTGATGACGACGAGATCCGGGATATGCGTGCCGCCATTGTAGGGATCCGACGCAAGGATCACGTCGCCCGGCTGCAGATCGTACTTGAACGCGTCGATCGCGCGGTCGACCGCCATCGCGACCGCATAGAGATGCAGCGTGCAGCCCGGCGACTGGGCGACGAGCCGGGACTTCATGTCCTTCATCTCGAAGATGGCGGTGGTGAAGTCGTGCGCCTCGTTGAAGACGGGCGAGCGCGCCGTCCGCGTCACGGTGGCGCTCATCTCGTCAGCGATCGTGTTCAGCGAGCCGGCGACGACCTGCGACAGAACGAAACTTCTCTTATCCATCGGCGCGCTCCGCATAGGTCGGGTAGATGAACTCGATCAGCCCGCCGGGCGGGATGACGACGAGCACGGCGCTTTCCAGCACCTGCCGCGCCCCGTCGACGACGAGCGTCAGCCGGCCGCGCGGGCCGCCCGCGTCGCGCGGCACGAAGAAATTGCCCTCGAGCGTCGGGCCGTCATTGCGGATGACGGCGTGGATCCGCCCGTCGGCGCCGATCTCGCGGCTGACGAGATTGAAATGCTCGCGCGCCTCCAGCACCTCGGCCGAGGGCATCAGGCGGCGACCGGCGAGAACAGGCGGTCCCCAGCCCTGCGCCGAGAGCGAGAAGCCGGGATCGAGGCTGATCGGCGGATTGTCCTCGGCGCCGATCGGCAGGAAGGCGAGGACGGCCGGCTGCACGCCGTCGAGCCGCGTCTCGTCCGGCGCCGCGCCACCATGCAGGGCTGAGCGGACGAGGCCAACCAGGTGATGCGCGGTGACAGCATCCGAAAGGCCGGTCGCGGCCGGCAGCACCGGATCGACCAGCGAGCCCTTCGGCGCGGTCATCGAGACCAGCTG
This sequence comes from Kaistia sp. 32K, assembly GCF_016629525.1. Lineage (GTDB taxonomy): Bacteria > Pseudomonadota > Alphaproteobacteria > Rhizobiales > Kaistiaceae > Kaistia. Next base: position 689,599 of record NZ_AP024269.1, on the reverse strand, counting down.
CAAATGGCCGTCGTTCAGCGTCGTCGCGTCGAGCGATTCCGCCAGCGCCGCCACCAGCGCGTAGCCCTTGGCCTGGCCGGGCGTCATGTTGTAGGGGCCGGCGCGATTGGAACCCGTGCCTGTGAAATCGAGGCCGAGATGGCCGTCGGACGTGGTGACGCGAACGACGAGATCGACCGACGCATCGACCGAGACCGGCAGGCGCGTCCGCTCCGTCCGGTCGACGGCGCCGAAGCGCTCGGTGATCTCGGCAGCACCCAGCGCGCGGCTATGCACGATCGTCTGCGCGATCGCCGTCTCGGTCGCCTTGCGGCCCTTCTCGTCCATCAGCGCGACGAGCGATGCGGACGCGGCGCGGAGCGCCGAGACGATTGCCTCGATATCGGCGCGGACCTGGCTCTCGGCGCGGCTGTTGCGCAGCATGAAGCGGAGCGCGTCGCGCTGCAGCAGGCCGTGGCGATAGAGCTTCAGCGGCGTGAAGCGCACCGCCTCCTGCCAGGTCTCCGAGGCGAAGGGATGCAGCGATCCCGGGAACTCGCCGGCAAGATCGGCCATCTCGGCGCGGACGGCCGGGAACAGCACCAGCTCGCCCTCGTAGAACAGCGGCGCGGCGATGGTGAGCGCCTGCGGCGTCGAGCCTCCGCTATAGGGATCGCCGACGAGGACGATGTCGCCCTCGCCGAGATTGAAGGCGAAGCGGTCGAGCAGCGCCGCGACGCTGTCGCGGATCAGGAAGACGTGGCTGGCGTCGTACTGCGCCTGCGCCACGAGCTTCGGCTCGCCGGTCAAAAGCGCCGCTGCGTAGCGCCGGCCCTCGGTCAGGCCCGGCGAGCGGGCCGTGCGGCCGACCGTCTCGGCCAGCTCCCGGGCAATCGCCGCGATGCGGCTGTAGAGGATCTGCGAGCGGATCATCAGGCGGCGCGCTCCGCCGCCGTCCGGGCCTGGCCGATCTCGATGATGACATTGCCATACGCGTCGATCAGGCACTCATGGCCCGGATAGACGGCGATGGTGGTGCCCCATTGCTCGATGATCGCCGGCCCCGGAATGAAGCTGCCGGCCTTGAGCAGGCCGCCGTCATAGACCGGCACCGTCGTCGGCTCGACGTCGAAATGCACCTGCCGCTCGCCCTTCAGCGCGCCCGAGGCATCCTCGTCGCCGAATTCCTGCGGGATCATGCGCGGCCGCTCGCGCACGCCGATCAGGTCGAGCCGCAGCGTCAGGATCTCGACCGGCTGGCTCGGATCCTTGTGCGCGAAGAGCCGCTCGTGCAGCTCGTGGAAATCGCCGAGCGTCGCGTCGAGGTTCAGCTTGGTGATGCGACGGGTGCGCGAGCGGATCGGCACCGTCACCTCATGCACCTCGCCGACATAGTGCATGTCGAGGCTGCGCCGGGTTTCGAAATTGCCGGCGACGGCCTGGCCGGCGAGGCGGCCGCGCGCCCGCTGCTCCATCTCCTGGAACATCGTGTTCAGCGCCTCGAAATCGAGCTCGTCGACGCGGCCGATATGGGTGCGGCTCTCGCTGATTTTGAGATCCGCGACATTGTCGCCGAGCGCGCAGAAGACCGGCGCCAGACCCGGCACGATCACCGTGCGGATGCCGAGCTCCTCGGCCTGCTTGCCGGCATGGATGCCGCCGGCGCCGCCCGCCGCGACGAGCGCGAACTGCTGCGGGTCGCGACCGCGCTTGGTGGTCACCAGGCGGGTGGCGTTGGCCATGTTGGAATTGACAAGCTCGATGATCGCCGAGGCCGCCTCGATGACCGAGAGCCCGAGCGGCTCGGCCACCTCGCGGCGCACCGCGTCGACCGCCTTCTCGCGGTCGAGCACCATCTCGCCGCCGAGGAAGAAGTCGGGATTGAGCAGGCCGAGCACGACATTGGCGTCGGTGACGGTCGGCCGCGTGCCGCCGCGGCTGTAGCAGGCCGGGCCCGGATAGGAGCCGGCGCTCGCCGGTCCCACCTGCAGGGCGCCGCCGGCATCGACCCAGGCGATCGAGCCGCCGCCGGCGCCGATCGTGTGGATGTCGAGCATCGGCAGCGCGATGCGGTAGCGGCCGATCCAGCTCTCCGTCGTCACCGCGGGCTGCAGATTCTCGATCAGCGCGATGTCGTAGCTGGTGCCGCCCATGTCGACGGTGATCAGATTGTCGTAGCCCGCCATCTCGCCGAGATAGGAGCCGGCAGTGACGCCGCCGGCCGGTCCGGAGAGCAGCGTGTTGACGGCATAGCGCCCCGCCTCCCCCGCCGACAGCACGCCGCCGTTCGACTGGATGATGAAGAGCTCGCCCTTGAAGCCCTGGCTCCGCAGCCGCTCTTCCAGATGGGTCAGGTAGGCGTTGACGCGCGGGCCGACGAAGGCGTTGACCGTCGTCGTCGAGACGCGCTCGAACTCGCGGATCTCCGGCAGCACGTCGCAGGAGAGCGAGATGAACGCGTCCGGCAGCTCCTCGCGCACGATCTCGGCGGTGCGGCGCTCATGCGCCGGATTGACGAAGGAGAACAGGTAGCAGATCGCCACCGCCTCGACGCCCTGGCGGCGGAACTCCTCGCAAGCCGCGCGGACCTCCGCCTCGTCAAGCGGCGTCAGCACGTTGCCCTGGTGGTCGACGCGCTCGGCGACGCCGATGCGCGAGCGGCGCGGCACGATGGCGTGCGGCGGCTTCAGGCGCGGGTCGAACACGCTCTCCTTGTAGGAGCGGCGGAACTCGATCTCGTCGCGAAAGCCCTTGGTGGTGATCAGGCCGACCTTGGCGCCATTGTATTCGAGCAGCGAATTGGTGGCGACGGTGGTGCCGTGCACGATCAGCGGCAATTCGCCGAGAAAATCGGCCAGCGAGCGGCCCAGTTCGGTCGCGAGGCGGCCGAGACCGTTCAGAACACCATCCGACTGATCGGGCGTCGACGGTGTCTTCGTGGCGCGGAACTCGCCATTGGGACCGATGGCCACGAGATCCGTAAAGGTTCCGCCAACGTCAATACCGACATTCCAGTGCGACATCATCTGTTCCCGATCAATTGCAGGTTGCGAACTTCCCTAGCGTTACAGCCAACGCAAAGAAATTCTCTCCCGAGCAGTAGAACCGTGCTTTTACCAGATGGATCGGAACGATATAAGGATCGATGTTCTCTCGCGGCCCAAGCAAGGGGGACGAAAATCCACGATTTTAGCGAAACTTAAAATTTCGCGCCGCGCAGCGCGGGGACTTCGCGCTTAATCTGCCACAATCGTCCCCGTCCAGGCAGCAGGCCGGCCCCCCGGACTACGTCCCAACGCGGTGCGACCATGATCCGCAAGCCAATCGAGGATTGACTCATGTCTGGTATTTCCGCGCGCGTCCGGGCCGGCGCCTTGGCCATAGCGTTCGCCGCGACGGCCCTCGCGCCGCTCGCCGCGACCGCCGCCGAAGGCCCCTTCGTCATCAACTATTCGCTGCCGCCGCCAACCCTCGATCCGACCATCGTCTGCGACATCGCCGATGACGGCTTCCTGGCCCCGCTCTACACGCCGCTGCTGCGCTACGAGGCGAAGCCGGTCGCCAACGCCGCCGAGGGCGTCAAGGTCACCACCGAGGATACGACCAAGATCGTCGGCTACCTGGCCGAGAGCTACAAGGTCTCCGACGACGGCAAGGAGCTCACCTTCAAGCTGCGCGACGGGCTGAAATTCCCGAGCGGCAATCCGCTCGACGCGGCCGCCGTGAAGGCCTCGCTCGAATACGTGCTGAAGAGCGGCACCTGCGGCACCTACTTCCTCGAGGCGGCCCAGTTCGGCAACACCGAGGCGATCGAGGCGCCGGATGCGACGACCGTCGTGATCAAGCTGAAGCGCGGCGAGCCGCTGCTGCCGCATGCGCTGACCCAGCCCAATCTCGGCATCATCGACTTGAAGACGGTCGAGGCGAATGGCGGCAAGGCATGGCTCGCCGGCCACGCCGCCGGCAGCGGTCCCTACCTGCTCGCCGACTACCAGCCCGGCGTCCGCGCCGTGTTCAAGGCCAATCCCGACTTCTTCGGCGAAGCGCCGCGCGAGAAGAACGTGATCGTCAACTTCATCACCGACAACGCCACGCTGCTGCTGCAGGCTCGCAACAAGCAGGCCGACGTGACGCTCGGCCTGTCGAAGGCCTCGGTCGAGAGCCTGAAGGGCGCCGACGGCCTCAAGGTCATCGAAGTCCCGACCGCGCGCTGGCAGCTGATCGGCCTGCCGAACCAGGTCGCGCCGTTCGACAACGCCAAGTTCCGCGAGGCGCTCTCCTACGCGCTGCCCTACGACGCCATCCTGAAGAACGTCGCGCATGGCTTCGGCGAGACCTTCTACGGCCCCTACCCGCCGCAGTTCCCCGCCTTCAACAAGGAAATCGGCGCGGCGCGCGCCTATGACCTCGAGAAGGCGAAGAAGCTGCTGGCCGAATCCGGCGTGAAGACCCCGGTCACCGCCGAGATCATCATCCGCGAGGGCCAGAACGACCAGGAGCAGATCGCCACCATCGCCCAGGGCGCCTGGTCGCAGATCGGCGTCAATCTGACGATCCGCAAGCTGCCGGCCTCGGGCTATCAGGAAGCGGTCGGCGCCAAGACTAAGACCTCGGCGATCGTCCGCTTCGACGGCCCGTCGGTCGACGATCCGGCCTGGCTGCTCGACTACGACCTGCGCTGCGCCTCCGCCTACAACACCAGCAACTATTGCAGCAAGGAAGCGGAAGCCCTGCTCGACACCCGCCACGACCTGAAGAGCGATGCCGAGCGGCAGGCGCTCTGGGACAAGATCGCCAAGATCTGGGTGGCCGACAGCCCGCGCATCCCGGTCTACGCCGACGTCTACACGGCCGTCGTCTCGGCCGACGTCAAGGACTGGCACTTCGCCCAGGACGGTCCGTTCGACCTCAATCTCTGGGGCCGCTAACATAACGCGTTGATCGGGCCTCCGCCCGGTCGACCGATCCGAAAACAGCGCGCGGTCCATGGGCCGCGCGCAGTGCTTTATGCGGAGTGCCGCTGGTGAAACGAGCTTGGGTTGGGACGGCGCTGCGGCGGATCGGCGACGACAAGGCGTTCGCCCTCGCCACGCTGATCGCCGCCCTGCTGATCCTCGGCGCCCTCATCGGGCCGCTCGTCTGGCCGCTCGGCCCGCTCGACATGGATTTCGGCGCGCCGCTCGCCGCGCCCTCCTTCACCCATCCGATGGGCACCGACAGCAACGGCCGCGACGTGTTCGCCCGCTTCCTGACCGGCGCCCGCATCTCGCTCGCCGTAGGCGCCATAGTCGTGCTGGCGGGCCTTCTCGTCGGCGGCGCGATCGGCGTCGCGGCGGGGATCGGCGGCCGCGTCGTCGACACCGTCCTGATGCGCATCATCGACGCGCTTGCCGCCTTCCCGCCGCTGATCCTCGCCATGGCGGTGACGGTCGGCCTCGGCGTCGGCCTGAAGACGGCGGCGATCGGCATCGCGCTGTCCTCCGTGCCCTTCTTCGCCCGGCTGATGCGCGGCGACATCCTGAAAATCCGCACCATGCCCTTCGTCGAGGCGAGCGTCGCCATGGGCGCGAAGCGCGGCCGCATCATCGCCCGCCACCTGCTGCCGCACACGGCGCCGACCATGCTGGTGCAATGCGCCTCCGTCTTCGGCTATGCCATCCTGACGCTGGCCGGCCTCGGCTTCATCGGCCTCGGCGCGCAGATCCCGGAGCCCGAATGGGGCGCGATGATCACCGACGGCCTGCAATATGCCCTGACCGGACAGTGGTGGCTGGCGCTCTTCCCCGGCCTCGGCGTGCTGCTGGCGGTGATCGCCGCCAACCTTTTGGCCGACCGGCTCGAGGAGAGCCTGAACCCGCGCTCGGCGCGCAACCAGGTGCGCTGACATGCTGAGACTGATCTCGGGCCGCATCGTCACCTCGCTGATCTCGCTGGTCGGCGCCTCGCTGATCGCCTTCGTGCTGCTGCGGCTGACGCCGGGCGATCCGGCGCGGCTGTTCCTAGGCCAGTTCGCCGGCGAGGAGGCGGTGCAGGCGCTGCGCGCCGAGCTCGGCCTCAACGGCTCGATCCTCAGCCAGTACTGGATCTACATGCAGCGCTTCCTGTCGGGCGACTGGGGCTTCTCCTATTCGACCGGACAATCGGTCGCCGGCCTGCTGCTCGCCCGCTTCCCGGCCACCATCGAGCTCGGCCTCTTCGCCTTCCTGTTCGCCTTCGTCGCGGCGGTCTCCTGCGCCCTCGTCTCGGTCTATCGGCGCGGCCCGGTCTCGGATGGCGGCGTACGAGCGCTTTCCTTCTTCGCCCAGGGCGTGCCGCCCTTCTGGTTCGGCCTGATGATGCTGCTGATCTTCTTCGAAGGGCTCGGCTGGCTGCCGGGACCGGAGGGGCGGCTGGGCCTGCGCATCATCCCGCCGCCGACCGTCACCGGGCTGCTGACGGTGGATTCGCTCCTCGCCGGCGACTGGACCGCCTTCAAGGACGCCATCCGCCACCTGATCCTGCCGGCGATCACGCTCGGCCTGATGCCGTTCGGCTTCCTCTACCGGCTGCTCCGCGCCAATCTCGAAGGGGTGACGCGGGAACCCTTCATCACCGTGGCGCGCGGGCGCGGCCTCACCCGCTGGGCCGCCTATGTCCGCCACGCGCTGCCGAACGCCTTCCTGCCGACGCTCACCGCCGCCGGCCTGCTGTTCGGGCAATTGCTCGCCGGCAGCGTGCTGGTCGAGCGCGTTTTCGTCTGGCCCGGCGCCGGCGCGCTCGTCACCGACGGCGTCCTGAAGCAGGATTTTTCCGTCGTGCAGGCCTTCATCCTGCTCTCCGCCTTCATCTATGTGCTGACCAGCCTCATCGTCGACATCCTCGCCGCGATGCTCGATCCGCGCGTCGCCCAGAGCCAGGGAGGCGGACGATGAGCGCGACGACCAACCAGCCGCCGCTGCTCGAGGTGCGCGGTCTCACCACCGAATTCGCCACCCGCGCCGGCGCGGTCGCGGCCGTCCGCGATGTCTCGCTGACGGTCCGGCGCGGCGAGAAGGTGGCGATCGTCGGCGAATCCGGCTGCGGCAAGTCCACACTCGCGCTGTCGATCCTCGGCCTGATCGACAAGCCCGGCCGCATCGCCTCGGGCGAGGTTCTGCTCGAAGGCCGTGACCTGGTGGGGCTTGGCGAGAGGGCGATGAAGACGATCCGCGGCAAGGTCGTGTCGCTGATCTTCCAGGATCCGATGGGCGCGCTCGACCCGATCCAGACGGTCGGCGCGCAGATGATCGACACGCTGCGCCGCCACCAGCCCAGCCTCAGCCACAAGGCGGCGCGCGCCCGGGCGGTCGAGTTGTTGCGCGAGGTTGAGGTGCCGGCGGCCGAGCGCCGGCTCGACGACTATCCGCATCACTATTCCGGCGGCATGCGCCAGCGCGTGATGATCGCCATCGCCCTCGCCAACGCGCCGGATCTGATCATCGCCGACGAGCCGACGACGGCGCTCGACGTGACGACACAGGCGCAGGTGCTCGCGCTCTTGGAGCGGGTCGTCGCCGATCATGGCGTGGCGGTGCTGCTCATCACCCACAATCTCGGCGTCGTCGCCGAGTTCTGCGACGTGGTGCAGGTCATGTATGCCGGCCGCATCGTCGAGCGCGGCCCGACCGAGGCGATCCTCGCCAAGCCGACGCACCCCTATACGCAGGCGCTGCTTGAAAGCATTCCGGACCCTGCCCGGATCGGCACGCGGCTCCGCGCCATTCCCGGCATGCCGCCGGATCTCTCGGCCATGCCCTCCGGCTGCGCCTTCGAGCCGCGCTGCTTCTTCGGCCATGGCCGCGAGATCTGCCGCGCGCACCAGCCCCCACCGGTCGAAATCGAGACCGTCGCCGGGCCGTCGCGGGTCGAATGCCATTTCGCCGCCGAACGCGCCGCCCGCGCCAGCGAGGTCGCCGCATCATGACCACCCCGCTCCTCATCGTCGACCGACTGGAAAAGAGCTTCGCGGCACGCAGCAGCAATCCGTTCCGGCCAAGCCGCGAAAAACTGCGCGCCGTCGACGGCATCTCGTTCACGGTTCTGCGTGGCGAGACCTTCGGCCTCGTCGGCGAATCCGGCTGCGGCAAGTCGACGGCGGCGCGCGCCATCCTCCGCCTCGTCGAGCCGACCGGCGGCCGCGTCAGCTTCGACGGCATCGACGTCGCCAGCCTCGCGCCGGAGCCGATGCGAAAACTGCGCCGGCGCATGCAGATGGTGTTCCAGGACAGCACCGGCACGCTCGACCCGCGCATGAGCGTACGCGACCTCGTCGAGGAGCCGCTGATCGTGCACGGCATCGGCGACGCCAGGGAGCGGCGCGGCAAGGTCGACGCCATGCTGGAACTGGTCGGCATCCGGCCGGAATTCGCCGATCGCCGGCCACATCAGTTTTCCGGCGGCCAGCGCCAGCGCATCGGCATCGCCCGCGCCCTCGTGCTGGAACCGGAGCTCGTCGTGCTCGACGAGCCGATCTCGGCGCTCGACGTCTCGGTGCAGGCGCAGATCCTCAACCTATTGAAGGATCTGCAGGAGAAGCTCGGCGTCTCCTACGTCTTCATCGTGCACGATCTGACGGTGGCCGAGTTCTTCTGCGACCGCCTCGCCGTGCTCTATCTCGGCCAGGTGATGGAGAGCGGCAGCGCGAAGGAACTCTTCGCCGATCCGCAGCACCCTTACACGGTCAGCCTGCTCTCGGCCGTGCCGCGTGTCGGCGCCAAGGCGGGCCAGCGCATCGTGCTGGAGGGCGAGGTGTCGCCGCTCGGCAGCGGCGCCTCGAAGGGCTGCGTCTTCCGCGCCCGCTGCCCGGTCGGCAAGGACCGCGCGATCTGCGCCGAGGAGCGCCCGCCGCTCCGTCCGCACGGCACGGCGGACCACACCGTCGCCTGCCATTTCCCCGGCGAACTCAGCCTCGCGCCGGCCTGAGGTTCCCGACGCTGCGGTGGACGCGCGACTGTTCCAGATATATGCAATATCGGCCACTGGAACGGAAAGTGACCGCCATGAAATCCCCCCAGCGCGGCACGGGCGAAACTCCTGAGCCGGATAAGTTACCCCGTCGGGCGCGGGTCAGCGGCATGGACCGCGCCCTGCAGATCCTCGACCATCTCTACCAGACCGGCGAACCGGCCGGCAGCTACGCCATCGCCAAGGCGGTCGGCGCGCCGCTCTCGACCGTCTATGTCGTCATCGACGAACTGGTCGAGCGCGAGATGCTGTCGCGCCGTGCCGACGGTCTGGTCTGGCTCGGCGCCCGGCTCTACCACTACGGCCTCGCCTATGCCCGCTCGCTCGATTTCCTCGGCGAGGCGAGCCATGTCATGCACCAGCTCGGACGCGAGATCGGCGAATCCGTGCAGATCTGCGGCCGCGACGACGGCCACATGGTCGTGCTCGCCATGGCGAGGGGGCCGGGTCCTTTCCGCATCCTGTCGGAGGTCGGCACGCGCGTTCCGCTCAACTGGACCGCATCGGGCCGGCTGCTGATCGGCCACCTGCCGGAGCCGGAGCGGATCGAGATCTTCCGCCGCACCGCCTGCGCCTCGCCGACCGAGCGCGCCGAGACGGATGCGCTGAAGCTCTCGAAGCTCGCCGGCCTCGCCTTCCGGGAACGGCTGTCGATCCAGATCAGCGAGACGGATTTCCTCGTCTCCTGCGTCGCCTCGCCGATCTGCGACTGGGCGGGCGCCTGCGTCGCGACGATCTCGATCGTGCTGCCGGAACACAAGGTAGTCGCCAATTCGGCCCTTTACGCGGAAGCGGTGCGCGACGCCTCCGAGGCGATCGAGCGCCGTCTCGGCTGGCGCGAGCGCTGAGGCCCGCCTTAATCCTCGACGGCGACCACCGCCTCGATCTCGACGGTGATCCGGTTCGGCAGCGACGCCATGCCGACGGCCGAGCGCGCGTGCCGGCCCTTTTCCGCGCCGAAAACCGCAAGGAACAGGTCGGAGCAACCGTTGATCACCTGCGGATGCGCGCCAAATTCCGGCACGGCGTTGACCATGCCGAAGAGCTTGACCACCCGGCGCACCCGGTCGAGCGAGCCGAGCGCCTCCTGCATTACCGCCAGCAGGTTGAGACCGGTGACGCGGGCATGGTCATAGGCCTCCTCCGGCGTCACGTCGTCGCCGACCCGGCCCTGATGCAGAAACCCGTCCGCCCGCGTTGGCCCCTGCCCCGAGAGGAACAGCAGATTGCCCTCGCGGACATGGGGGACGAAGCTTCCGACCGGCGCCGGCGGGCTCGGCAGCTCGATTTTCAGCGCGCGCAGCCGATCCTGAACGGATCCGGTCGCGCGGGAGATAGGGTCGTGCATCCGGGCCATTCGCTTCCGCGCAGGGGCGCGCCTTTCGATTGATCGTGCGCCCGGGCCGGAAGAGCCCGGGCTCTTCAATTCCATAGTTATGCAATTGCGCGCATTAAAGTGGAACGTTAGCATTCTGCCCCATGAGGTCAAGCAGGGCACGGCTTTTGCCGGAAGCCCGGCGGTCGGGGAGTGGAAGCGGGCGATGATCACGGGCGCGGGTTCAGCCAAGGCGGGGCGCCTTGCCGGCAAGGCGGCGATCGTCACCGGCGCCGCCGGCGGTATCGGCCGCGCCACGGTCGAGGCTTTCCTGCGCGAGGGCGCCCTGGTCGTGGCGATGGACCTTCCCGGGCCGCTCGCCGCCACCCGCTTCAACGCGCAGGGCGCCATCCCGATCGCCTGCGACCTCGGCGACCGCGCCGCCGTCCTGGACGCGACGGATCGCGCGGTCGAGAAGCTCGGCGGCCTCGACATCCTGGTCGCCTCCGGCGCGATCAAGGGCGGCACCGGCAATTTCCTCGATCTCTCCGATCGCGACTGGGACCTCTATATCGACGTCAACCTGACCGGGACCTTCCTCGCCTGCCGCGCCGGCGCGCGCGCCATGGTCGCGGCCGGCGCGGGCAAGGGCGGCCGAACCGGCCGGATCATCACCATCGGCTCCGTGAATTCCTTCATGGCCGAACCGGACGCGGCCGCCTATGTCGCGACCAAGGGCGGCGTCGCCATGCTGACCCGCGCCATGGCGGTCGACCTCGCCCGTCATGGCATCCTCGTCAACATGATCGCCCCCGGCCCCGTCGACGTGACCGGCGACCATACCGGCTACAGCGAGCCGAAGCTCGCCGCCGAGCTGCGCGACGAGGTGATCCTGGGGCGCCCCGGCCTGCCGCACGAGGTCGCCGCGGCCGCCCTGTTCCTGGCCGAGGACAGCTCGAGCTTCGTCACCGGCTCCACCCTCACCGTCGACGGCGGCATGTCCTCGATGATCTTCGGCGGCATGCGCGAAGGCTGAACGCGATGCGGCCAGCCTCCCGGTCGGAACGGTCAGATGATGGAGGGCGGGCATTGCAGGCGGTTGACGCAGGCCAGCGCCAGCTCGGCGTGACGGTGGCCGTCCTTCAGCGTGAAGGCGAGATGGCCGGGCAGCAGCGTGTCGAATTCCAGCGCCGCGAGGACGCGCACCGTCTCGCAGATCGCCGCGATGTCGCAATCGACGATGTCCTGGATCGCCACCTTGCCGCCATGGAACAGCGCATCGCCGCCGATCAGCATGCGCCGGCGCGGCGTCGTCACCAGATAGGAGACGTGGTCGCGGCTGTGGCCGGGCGTCGGGATCAGTTCGACGGTGACGTCGCCGAAGCGCTGCGCCTCGCCGGGCGCCCAGACGCGGTCGACCGGACAGGCGCGGTAGGCGTAGTCCGTCGGATAGACGCCGCCGCGCTTGGCCTTGCCGAGGCTGATCCCCTCCTCGTCGCCGGCCGAGACCATCGCCGCCGTTGCAGCACCGGCATGCACCGTCAGGCCGAGCCGCTCGCGCAGCGCCGCCGCGCCACCGGAATGATCGGCATGGCCATGCGTCAGGAGCAGATGGCGGATCTTCGCGGGGTCGATGCCGTCCTCCTTCAGCACGTCGAAGACGAGCTCCGGAAAGCGGCCGGCGCCGGCGTCGAACATCGCGAGGCCTTCTCCGGTCTCAACCAGGAAGACGTTGCAGTCGAACGCGTCGGTCAGGTCGAAGCCGCCGCCGCCGCTCATCACCAGATAGAGCCCCTCTTCGATACGCATCGCCGTCTCCACTCCCTTTTCCCGACCGGGGCCCGTTCCCTTGCGGCCCCGCGGTCGATCTCGTCCCAGACTCCAGTCAACGCTGCGCCGCGGCGCAACGAAACCCCATCATGAAGGATATCAACGATGCATACGGGCGCCTTTTCCGACATCGACTGGGACAAGGACGGCAAGCAGGTCGGCTTCTTCAGCTTTCCCTATTCGATCGACCGCTCGCCCTACTACCAGATCAAGATGCCCGTCTGCCGGATCAAGAACGGCGACGGCCCGAGCCTGGTGCTGATGGCCGGCAACCATGGCGACGAATATGAGGGCGAGCTGACCCTCCTGAAGGCGATCCGGCTGATCGAGGCCACCGACATCCGGGGAGCCTTGACCATCCTTCCGGCGGCGAACACGCCGGCCGTGATGGCGGCGAAGCGCTGCTCGCCCTTCGACGGCGGCAACATGAACCGCTCTTTCCCCGGCAATCCCTATGGCGGGCCGACCCAGCGCATGGCGCATTACATCGAGCACGAGATCTTCCCGCGCCACGAAGTCGTCCTCGACCTCCATTCCGGCGGCACCAGCATGGACCATCTGATCTGCAGCCTGATCGAGCGCAGCGGCGACGGCGAGCGTTTTGCGCGCGGACTCGAGCTGATGAAGGCGATGCGCCTGCCCTACGGCATGATCGCCGACAACGGCCCGGATTCGCCGACCTCGATGGCGGCGGCGCTCCGCGCCGGCTGCATCGCGCTCTCCGGCGAATTCGGCGGCGGTGCGACGGCGACCAAGACGACCATGGCGGTGACGCAGCGGGCCGTCGACAATCTGCTGCGGGCCGTCGGCATCACCGACAGGCCGATCCTCCATACCGATGCCGATCGCGGCCCGGAAACCATCGTGCTCTCGACCGGCGGCCAGTCGCTCTTCGTCTATGCCGAGCGCGAAGGCTGGTTCGAACCGGCGGTCGAGATCGGCGACAACGTCGCGGCCGGCGACGTCGCCGGCTGGCTGCACGACCTCGAGCGCCCGCTCGAAGCGCCGGAAACGCTGCATTTCCAGGAAGGCGGCATCGTCCTGTCACGCCGCCTGCACACCCACAGCCAGTCCGGCGACAGCCTGCTCAACCTCGCCCGGTTTGCCTGAACCGGGATCGGAGCGGAGCCGGCCGGCTTCCTTGAACCATTATCTGGGTCCGAGCCCCGCCCCAAGCTCGCCGTCATCCCGGCCTCCGAGCCGGGATCCATTCAGCCGGGTTCTGGGAGCCTAGACGCTCAAGCTTCGCGCTGCATGGATCCCTGCTTCCGCAGGGATGACGGGGAGCGTGGGGCGCGGGGGGCGCAGGACCGAAGCCCGGCGCGGTGAAGGGATAGGCGCCCTACCCCTTTGCCTGCTTCTCGAGCAGCGAGAAGAACACCACCGTCATGGCGAGCACGATGACGAGGAGGACGAAGGCGGCGGCCGCGCCCTCGTTGATCGAGAGGCCGAGGAAGGCCTGGCGGTAGGCGAAGAAGCTCAGCACCTCGGTCGACGTGCCCGGTCCGCCCTTGGTCAGCACATAGGGAAGGTCGTAGGTGCGGAATTCGTTGATCAGCTGGATGATGACGGTGATCGCGGCGACCGGGCGCAGCATCGGCAGGGTGATGAACCAGAACTGCTGCCAGCCGCGCGCGCCGTCGACCTCGGCCGCCTCATAGGGCTCGCGCGGCAGCGAGGCGAGGCCGGCGGCGAGGATCAGCACGACGAAGGACATCTGCTGCCAGATATCGATGCCGGCCATGGTCCAGAGCGCGAGGTTGGGCGAGCCGAGCCAGTCGAGCCGCGGCAGGCCCATCGTCTCCATCAGATGGTTGACGATGCCGAGATTGGGCTGCAGCAGCATGCGCCAGATCAGGGCGACGCTGACCGGCGACATCGCCATCGGGATGGTCAGGATGGCGAAATAGATCGGCTTGGTGCGGACGACGCGGTTCAGCATCAGCGCGATGCCGAGGCCGATGACGAACTCGCCGGCGACGGTGACGACCGAATACTTCACCGTCAGCCAGGTCGCGTTCCAGAAGCGGTCGCTCGCCATCATGGTGGCGAAATTGTCGACGCCGACGATCGGCAGGATCGCCGGCTTCAGCAGCGTATAGGACGAGACCGAGAGCAGGCAGGCATAGAGGAGCGGAAAGCCCATGACGATGGCGAGCAGCAGCAGCCCCGGCGAGGCAAAGCCCCAGCTGATCCGCGTCTCTCGACTGACCCTGTTGATCCAGCCTGTCATTGAATTCCCGTCCGATCGTGCTCTTCGTTCCCGCGGCCTCCCGCCGCGTGGTCTTCGGAGCGCGGCATCCGCGCCGCGCTCCGTCTCTGGCTGCGGCCTTTACTTGGCCAGCAGTTCCTCGAGGCCCCTGTGGGCCGCCTTCAGCGCCGCGTCGGACGTCACTTCGCCGCCGCCGGCCTGCGACAGCGAGGTGCCGAGCACGTCCTCGTACTGCGCCGAATAGGCGAAGATCGGGAACGACTTGCCGGAGGCGACGATGTCCTGCGCGGTCTTGTAGTAGGGGTACTTCTCCAGGACCTTGGCGTCGGCGAAGACGTCGGAGCGGACCGGCGCGTGGCCCTGCAGGGCGCGGGCGACCGAGACGTCCTTGCTCTGCACCCACTGGATGAACTTCCAGGCGGCTTCCTGCTCTTCCGGGCTCACATTCTTCGGAATGCCCCAGCCCCAGCCGCCGCTCTCGCCATGCCCGCCGGGCATCACGGAAATGGCGACCTTGCCGGCGACATCCGGGCACTTCTCGGCCTTGTCGACCTGCGGCAGCATCCACCAGTAGGTGACCATGCTGAACGCCTTGCCGCTGCACATCAGCCGCAGCGTGTCGTCGAGGGTGGCCGAGAGTGCGCCCTGCTGCGCGCCGTTCTTGATGTTGTCGACATAGAGATCGAGCGCCACCTTGGCCTCGGGGCTGTCGAGCACGACCTTCTTGCCGTCGCCGAGATAGTTGCCGCCGGCGGCGAACAGGTAGTTGGAGAACTCCATGCTGTTCGGATCGCCGCGCTGGCCCTGCATGGCAGCACCCGCGACGCCGGCATTCGCCTTCATGAACTTGGAGATCTCGACATAATCGGCGAGCGTCGTCGGCGCCGCCAGTTCCTTGCCGGTCGCCGCCTTGAAGGCTTCCTTGAGCTTCGGATCCTCGAGCAGGTCCTTCCGGTAGAGCAGGCCCATCGAATAATTGTACATCGGCAGGATCTGGAGGCTGTCCGGCGTGCGGCCGAGCAGGTCGAGCGTCGAGGGAATGAACGGCGACAAGTCGTAGTTCGACTTCTCGACGAACGGCTTCAGGTCGGTGAGCCAGCCGGCGGCCGGGAATTCACCGGCCCAGAGGAAGTCGACCTCGAGCAGATTGTAGTAGCTCTGCGGCGAGACCAGCTGCGACACCAGCTTGTCGTGCATGTCGGGGTAGCCGATCTTCTCGAACTCGACCTTGATGCCGGTCTCCTTCTCGAAATCGGGCAGCAGGCTCTCGATGATCTGCGTCTCCGGCACGTCCTCCATCAGGGCGCGCAGCACGATCTCGTCGGCATGGGCCGGAGCCGAGGCCATCAGCGCGCCGAGGCCGGCGGCTGCGAGTAGAATCCGTTTCAGCGTCATGGTGTTCTCCTCTTTGATACCGGCTGCGTCGCTGCCCCCTCCGGGCATTATTTGACGCCGCCGAACGTCAACCCCTGGATGATGAAGCGCTGGATGAAGCGCGAGGCGATCACCAGCGGCAGGATGGCCAGCACCACGCCTGCCGAGACTTTGGCGATCTGCACGCCATTCGATGTCTGCAACGCAGCCAGCGAAACCGGGATCGTGGCGGTCTGCGGCCCGCTCAAGACGAGCGCAAACAGGAACTCGTTCCACGACAGGATGAAGCCGAGCACGCCGGCGGCGGCGAGGCCGGGCAGCGAGACCGGGATGACGATGCGCCAGAACGCGCCCCAGGCGGTGGCGCCGTCGGTCATCGCCGCGCCCTCCATGTCGGCCGGCACGCCCTCGAAGAAGCCCATCAGGATCCAGGTCAGGAACGGCAGGTTGAGCGCCGAATAGACGAGGATGAGGCCGGGCAGCGAATTGGTGAGGCCGGCGCCGCGCAGAAGCGCGAAGGCGGGCAGCACCAGCGCCACCGGCGGCAGCATCTGCGTCGCCAGCACGACGAAGCGGGCGAAACGGCCGCCGGTGCGGAAGCGGGCGAAGGCGTAGCCGGTGCAGGCGGCGAAGGGCAGCGCCACGAGGACGGAGCCTAGCGCCACGATCAGGCTGTTGACGTAGAAGGTGCCGAACCGGTTCTTGGCGAACAGGCCGGCGTAGTTGTCCAGCGTGAAGGCCGGGAAGATCTCCGTGCTGTAGGACATCGATTCCGGCACGAGGCTGGTGCGCAGCGCCCAGAGCGGCGGCAGCAGCACGACCACGCATGCCAATATCAAACCGAAATGCAGGCCGAACTTGCGCATGGTACCCTCGCCTCAGCGGCCGACCGGCAGAGGCGGCCGCGCGACCGCCTTGCCGGTTTCGGCATCGAAAAGATGCATCGGCTCGACATCGACATAGAGGTCGACCGTCGAATCCACCGGCGCGAAGAAATGCCGGCCGAGCCGTGCCTGGATCTCGATCGGCTTGTCGCGGCCGAGGAGACCGATCAGGACGTTTTCCGCGCCGAGCGCCTCGACCGCGACCACCTTGACGGTGATCTTCTGCCATTCGGGGCGCTGCTGCGTCTCGTAGATGTCCTCGGCGCGGATGCCGGCGGTGATCGGACCGCCCGCCTTATGGACATAGGGCAGATGGTGCATGCGCGGCACGGTGATGCGCGTCGCGGCGTCGATGGCGACGACGAGATCGTCGCCCGCCGCCTCCAGCCGCGCCGGCACCAGGTTCATCGGCGGCGTCGCCAGGAAGCGCGCGACGAAGGTGTCGGCCGGATTGGCGTAGACGTCGAGCGGCCGGCCGGTCTGGATCATCCGGCCGTCCTTCATGATGCAGATGCGGTCGCCCATCGTCATCGCCTCGACCTGGTCGTGCGTGACGTGGACGATGGTGCGGCCGAGGCGGCGATGCAGCTTGACCAGCTCCAGCCGCATCTCGGCGCGCAGCTGCGCGTCGAGGTTGGAGAGCGGCTCGTCGAGCAAAAAGGCTTCCGGCTCGCGCACGATGGCTCGGCCGAGCGCGACGCGCTGGCGCTGGCCGCCGGAAAGCGCACCGGGCTTGCGCTGCAGCAGCGGCTTGAGGCCGAGCAGCTCGGCGGCGTTCGCCACCTTGCTGTCGATCTCGGTCGTCGACGCGCCGCGCATCTTCAACCCGAAGGCCATGTTGTGCCAGACGGACATGTGCGGATAGAGCGCGTAGCTCTGGAACACCACGGCGACGTTGCGGTCGCGCGGCGCCATGCCGGTGACGCTGCGGCCGCCGATGCGGAGGTCGCCGGAGGAGATGCTCTCCAGCCCGGCGATCATGCGCAAAGTCGTCGACTTGCCGCAGCCGGACGGGCCGAGAAAGATCACGAATTCGCCGTCTTCGATCTTGAGATCGACATCGCGCACGCCATGGGCGCCGTTGGCGTAGATCTTGGAAACCTTGTCGAGCTCAATGGATGCCATGTCGTTCCTCGTGCGAACGGAGCGTGACGGCCCCCCTCGCGTCTCCCTCGATCGCCGGCACCGGGCCGGCTTTCCCTCTCGTGACGTGGCGATTGTAGTCGCACAAATTCAAACGCCTCAAGGATCAATTTTGGTCGATCGTGTTTAATTTTTACGCGAAGCCGCCTTCGGGAGAGGCAATCGAGCGGCTGCCATATCATCAAAAATGAGGAAAACCGCCACAAAATCGGTCAATGACAGGCTTTTCAGGGCTGCCTCGGGGGACTGCAGATTTTTTTCACAGCGAACCCAGAGCAACATATTCAAACAATAAACAACGCGGCATGTTTGAATTTGTTTGGCGGCCTGCTATGGTCCGGGTTCCGTCGAGCCCGACCACTGCAACAGGGAAGATCCTTGTCGAAGCTGCCCGCCGCGCACCCGAAGTCCCCCGCCCATGCCGTCTCCATCCAGGCGCGTCCCCGCCTGCCCGAGATGCGCCAGGCGGCCATTCTCGATGCGCTGCGCGCCAGCGGCGCCGTCCTGGTCGCGGAGATCGCCGCCGAGCTGCAGGTCTCCGACATGACGGTCCGCCGCGACCTCCTGGAACTGGAGCGCGCCGGCAAGCTGGTCCGGACGCACGGCGGCGCGATGCCCGCGGCCGCCGCGCCCCCGGTGGCGATGGACAGCGAGGAGCCGGGCTTCGACGCGCGACTGCGCCACCAGCGCGACGCCAAGGAGCGGATCGCCGCCGCGGCCGCCACGCTGTCGCTCGCCCACCGCGCCATCGCGCTCGACGTCGGCACGACGACCTTCCTGCTGGCGCAGCATTTGCGCGAGCGGACGCATGCCAAGGTTTTCACCAACAGCGTACGGGCGGCGGAGCTGCTCGGCGCCAGCCAGACCGAGACTTATCTGGCCGGCGGCCGCGTCCGCCGCGACGAGCTCTCGGTCGGCGGCGCGGAGGCCGTCGCCCAGTTCGAAAAGCTCTGGTTCGACGTCTGCTTCGTCGGCATTTCCGGCCTCACCAAGGACGGACTGTTCGATTATTCGATCGAGGATGTCGACCTGAAGCAGGTCTATCTGAACCGGTCCGGCCTCAAGGTCGCGCTCTGCGACGCCTCGAAATTCCAGCGCATGTCGCTGGTGCATGTCGCGCCGCTCGCCGATCTCGACGTGCTGATCACCGACGCAGCGCCACCGCCTGAGATCGCGGCGGCGCTTGCGGCCGCCCGGGTCGACGTTCAGGTCGCCCCGTAACGAGGTTAACCCCAGCTTACCCCTGTCATCCTTCGCAATAATGGAGCGGACTTATGGTTTTCGATTTCTTCGGCGACAAGAAGAAGGTGGTCATTTCCATGTCGCATATCGGCGCCCTGCCGGGTTCGCCGCTCTATGACGCCAAGGGTGGCCTGAACAAGCTGATCGACGACGCGCTTTCCGACGTCGAGAAGCTGCAGGCCGGCGGCGTCGACGCCATCATGTTCGGCAACGAGAACGACCGCCCCTACGTCTTCAAGGGCGCGCCGGAATCGATCGCCGCGATGTCGGCGATCGTGCAGGCGATCAAGCCCGAGCTGAAGGTGCCGTTCGGCGTCAACTACCTCTGGGATCCGATCGCCTCGGTCGCGATCGGCGCGGTGACCGGCGCCTCCTTCGTGCGCGAGATCTTCACCGGCGTGTTCGCCTCCGACATGGGCATCTGGGAGCCGAACTGCGCCGAGGCCTCGCGGCTTCGCCACAATCTCGGCCGCGATGACATGAAGCTGCTCTTCAACATCAACGCCGAGTTCGCCCATTCGCTCGACCAGCGTCCGATCGAACTGCGCGCCAAGAGCGCCGTCTTCTCCTCGCTCGCCGACGCCATCCTCGTCTCCGGCCCGATCACCGGCGAGCCGGCCGACGCGTCGAACCTGCGCAAGGTCGCCGAGACGGTGAAGAGCGTGCCGATCTTCGCCAATACCGGCGTCAACATCGACAACGTCACCGACATCTTCAACTTCGCCTCCGGCGTCGTCATCGGCACGCATTTCAAGGTCGACGGCTACACCTGGAACGCCGTCGACGGCGACCGCGTCAAGCGCTTCATGGACAAGGTGAACAAGCTGCGCTGATCGAAATCAACCTGGCCGACCCGCGCCCGTCGCGGGCCGGCCAGGGTCTTTCCCCGGCGTCTCGCCACGGCATCTGTGGGAGAAATGCCGCGTGACGGCGTTACCGATCACAAAAGTCGCGCCTTCCCCAGCGTCTTTGCCCCTTCCCGTGTCAATCATCATTTGAATAGAGCGCGGTTTCGCCTTAGACGAGGGTTCGCGGCTGCGTGGGCTCGCGGATACGCCCCGAGGCCGCTGCTGTTTTCATCTGGCGAACCATGATGTCGCCCGACGGCTTCCGGTTCTGCGCTTGCTCGAGGAATAAAACATGGCCCTGGAAAAGATCGCGGGCGTTCGTGCCGCGGCCCGTGATGTCGAACCGTTCGTCACCGAGCTGTTCATCGCAGCCGGCGTGAACCGCGAGAGCGCCGAGACCTGCGCCCGCGCCGTGGTCGACGCCTCGGCCCGCGCCTATGACACGCATGGCGTCCGCCTGATCCCGTTCTACATGCAGGGCCTCGACGGCGGCCGCATCAACAAGACGCCGACGCTGACCGTCACCGAGAAGGCCGCCTCGGCCGTGCATATCGACGCCGATGACGGCCTCGGCCACTACGCCTCCTACCGCGCCATCGACGAGGCCGCCAAGCTCGCCGAGAAGACCGGCGTCGCGGTTGCCACCGTCGGCCGCTCGACCCATCACGGCGCCACCGGCGTCTACACGCGCTACGCCGCGACCAAGGGCTATGTCGCGATCGGCATGACCCATGCCGACGCCATGGTGATCCCGCATGGCGGCGCCTCCGCCTTCTTCGGCACCAACCCGCTCTCCTTCGCCGTGCCGGTCGAAGGCGAGGATCCGATGGTGCTCGACATGGCGACCAGCTCGATCCCGTTCAACCGCGTGGGTCTGCGCCGCGCCACCGGCCAGCCGCTGCCGGCCGAGGTCGCCGTCGACGACAAGGGCGAGTTCACCACCGACGCCAACGCGGCCGTCTGGGTCGCCCCGGTCGGCGGCGCCGATTACGGCTACAAGGGCTCGGGCCTCGCCGGCATGGTCGACCTGCTCTGCTCGGCCTTCACCGGCATGGGCCACGGCAAGACGATGGCCTCGTTCAACGGCCCGGACTTCACCAAGCCGATCCAGATCGGCCATTTCTTCATCGTGCTGTCGCCGGCCGTGTTCCAGGCGCTCTCCGTCTTCGACGCGCGCATCACCGACTTCCTGGCCGATTTGCGCGCCCAGCCGGCGAAGCCCGGCCAGAAGGTCTACGCCCCGTCCGACATCGAGAAGGGCGAGGCGAAGAAGCGCGCCGTCGACGGCATCCCGGTCGACAACGTCACCTGGAACGCGCTCGAAGGTTTTGCCGCCAAGTACGGCGTCAAGGTCCCCGCCTCGACCGCCGACAACGGCTGAAGCGAAGCGGCTTGAAATGAAAAGGGCGGCGATCCCACGATCGCCGCCCTTTTTTCATCCAACCAGCGCGCACCCCGCCGCCCCACCCTCGCCGTCATCCCGGCGAAGGTCGGGATCCATACAGCCGAAGCCTCGGGCGTGTGAACCTCCCAGCAACCCAGCAGGATGGATCCCGGGTCAAGCCCGGGATGACGGTGGAGAGTGGGAAGCCTCCCCTACGACGCCTTGCGCACCTTGGCCGGCGTCACAAGGAACTCCCGGTTGACGCAGTTGGTCAGCCTTCCCTCGTTCAGAAAAGCGAGGATGCACTCGACGGCTTTCCTCTGCATGTCCTTCATCGAGGCGGGGCTGTAGAAGGCGGCGTGCGGCGACAGCGCCAGGCGGCCGTCGATCCACGGTTCGCGCGCCGCCCAGGCGGCGATCAGCGGATGCGAACGATCGGCCGGCTCCTTCGGCAGCACGTCGAGCCCGGCGCCGGCGACGCGGCCGTCCTTCAGCGCCGCCAAGAGCGCATCGAGATCGACGATCGGCCCGCGCGCCGTGTTGATCAGGATCAGCCCCGGCTTGGCGGCCGCGAAGGCGGCGGCGTCGAGAAAGCCGTTCGTCTCGGCCGAAAGCGGCGCATGCACGCTCAATATGTCGCTGATCGCCATCAATTCCTTCAGGCTGTGCACGCGCTCATAGCCGGTGGCGAGCTCGACGCCGTTCGAGAGATGCGGATCGAAGAAGACGACGCGCATGTCGAAAGCGGCGGCGCGGCGCGCGGCGGCGAGCCCGATGCGGCCGAGGCCGACGACGCCGAAGGTGGCGCCGCGGAGCCGTCGCACCAGCGGCGCGCGGGCAAAGTTCCAGCCGTGCTCCGGGTCGGCGTTCAGCAGACGGTCATAGGTTTCGGTGCCGCGCGTCAGCGCCAGCATCAGCGCGAGCGCGTGGTCGGCGACCTCGGTCGTGCCGTAATCCGGCACGTTGCAGACCGGCACGCCGCGCGCGCCCCAGCCCTCAAGGTCGAGATTGTCGTAGCCGACGCCCTCGCGCACGACGATCTTCACCTTCTCGAAGTCGTCGAGTTCGGCCGGCAACAGAAGCGTCGCCGAGCAGTTGATGACGGCGTCGGCGGCGGCCGAGCGGGCGCGATCGAGCCGATAGGCGGGATCGGCGGGCGTCGGGTCGATGTCGAAATCTGCCTTCGATCCGAACATCTCGAAGAGCTCCGGATTTTCGGGCGGATACCAGTTGGCTTTCAGAATGCGCATGGTGTTTCCTGCCTTGGCTCGCCACATTCGTGCTGGCGTTCTCCTGATTGTTAACAGTAGACTGTATCAATGAGCAAGCGTCCGATGACCCCTCCCCTGCAGCGCCGCGAACGCCGCGTGCTGACCGACGACGTCGCCGATGCGCTGCGCGAGGCGATTTTGAGCGGCCGTTTCCAGCGCGGCGAGCGCCTGATCGAGGACGAGCTGGCGGAGAGCCTGAACGTCAGCCGCGGGCCGATCCGGCAGGCGATCTTCCGCCTGCAGCAGGAGGGGCTGGTGGTGCACGAGACGCATCGCGGCGCCACCGTGGCGCAGATCTCGCTGCACGACGCGAGCGAGATCTACAGCCTGCGCACGGCGCTGGAAAAGCTCGCCGTGGTCGAGGCCTGCCGCAACGCGACCGAGGCCGATCTCGCGCCGCTCGACGCCATTCTCCTGTTGTTTCAATCAATTCCGCGCGCCTCGATGACAAGGCGCCGCGTCGCCGAGATGGATATCGACTTCCACGACGCGCTGTTCCGCGCCGCCCATCACGCCCGGCTCTACCGCGCCTGGGAGGCGCTGCGCTCGCAGATCTTCGTCTTCCTGCTGCTGCGCGACGGCCTGCCGGAGGACTATCTGACCTCCTGGGTCGAGGCGCATGCCCGCCTGCTCGAAACGGTGCGCAGCCGCGATTCCGTTGCCGCGCTCGCCTGCATCGAGGACCACATCGAAGCCGCCTATGGCCGCCTGAGGCAGCACCTGCTCGAGACCGAGGCGGCCGGGTAGCGGGTGGCCGAGACGGTCGGGTGGGGCCTCGGTAGGTCGGCATTTATGGGATCAGACGATTGTTAACAATCGACAATGTCGCCTTCGCCGGGCTTGATGCCGCCACCCCACGCTCGTCGGACCGATCCCGCTGCCGCCCTCCCCCACCGCTTGGAACTCCGCCGCCCGCCCACCCTCGCCGTCATCCCGGCCCCCGAGCCGGGATCCATTCGGCCGGGTTGCTGGCCGGGTGGAACTCCGCCGCCCCCCACCCTCGCCGTCATCCCGGCCCCCGAGCCGGGATCCATTTCCGCCGGGTTGCTGGCCGCGCGAACCTCCCGATGCCTCGGATGTATGGATCCCTGCTTTCGCAGGGATGACGGCGAGGGTGGGATAGCGGTCGGAAGGGGCGTCGGGACCGCGCCGGCACGCAGGCCGTGCGTCCTTCGAGACGCCCCTTCGGGGCTCCTCAGGATGATGGGCATGGGTGCCCCTGCCAGCCTGCCGGGCAGAGCCGAAGCGCACCGACTGCCGCCCTCCTCCGCCACGTGGGCCCTCTGCCCACGCTCGCCGAGGTCCCCCGAAGCCGGGATCCATTCAACAGCAGCCTCTGCCCAGTTGAACCCCCAGCCGGCCCTCCCTCTGTCGCGTTGAACTCCGCCGCCCGCCCCACCCTCGCCGTCATCCCGGCCTCCGAGCCGGGATCCATTCAGCCGGGGTTGCTGGCCGCGTAAACCTCCCGATGCCTCGGATGTATGGATCCCTGCTTTCGCAGGGATGACGGCGAGGGTGGGACGACGGTCGGAGGGCGCGTGGGGACCGCGAGGGCACGCAGGCCGTGCGTCCTTCGAGACGCCCCTTCGGGGCTCCTCAGGATGATGGGCATGGGTGCCTTGCAAGCCTGCCGGGCAGAGCGGATCGGGACGCAGCCGGCCTTTGCCCTGTTCGGGAATTGCCAGCCCCACACCAACTGCGCGGACCTCCTACCCCCCCGCTGCTAAAACTCCGCCGCCCGCCCCACGCTCGCCGTCATCCCGGCCCCCGAGCCGGGATCCATTTCCGCCGGGTTGCTGGCCGCGTGAACCTCCCGATGCCTCGGATGCATGGATCCCTGCCTTCGCAGGGATGACGGCGAGCGTGGGATGGCGGCCGGAGGGCTCACGCCAGTCGCGCGCCTCACGCCTCACGCCAGTCGCCCTCTCAACCTGCGCCTTGAGCCCTCCCGCCCCTCACCCTCACCCTCACCCTCACCCCCTCGCTCTCCCCGCCTCCCCAAATTCCCCGCCTCCCATTTTCATGAGAGTTGATAAATTTATAATAGCATGATGTTATGCGAACAGGCCGCCCCGCTGTTCCGGGGAAGCCCCGCCTGGGAGCGCATCGAGGAGGATGTACCCGGTGGAAAGGGAGGAAAACATGGAACGTACCGTCGAGCGGGATGCCGCCTTCGAGGGATCCGGCCGCGCGCTGCGCGATCGGCTGACGCGGCTCGTCGCCGTCGGCGAGGTGGGCGTGCTGCTCGCGCTGATCGTGCTCGTCGCCTTCTTCTACCTGATGGAGCCCGCCTTCCTGTCGGAGCGCAACATCCGCGCCATCCTGCGCGTCGTCTCCTTCATCGGCATCATCGCCATCGGCCAGACCATCCTGCTCGTCTGCGGCGAGTTCGACCTTTCGGTCGGCGCGGTCGCCGGCCTGTCCGCCGTCTGCAGCGCCAAGCTGATGACCGCCCTCGCCCTGCCCGTGCCGATCGCGCTGCTCGGCGGCGTGCTGGTCGGCGCCGGCGTCGGCCTCGTCAACGGCATCGTCGTCGTCAAGTTCAGGATCCCGGCCTTCATCCAGACGCTCGGCATGCTGTTCATCGGCCAGGGCCTGATCCAGGTCGTCACCAACGGCTATCCGGTCTATCCGCTGCCCGCCGTTATCAGCGATATCGGCTATGCCAGCATCGTCTTCGGGCTCGGCTGGAGTTTCGTCTTCTTCATCGTCGCCGCGCTCACGGCCGATTTCGTGCTCCGCCGCACCGTGCTCGGCCGCAACATGTACGCGACCGGCGGCAATCCCGAGGTCGCCCGCCTCGTCGGCATCGACACGGCGCATTACAAGATCGGCGCCTTCATGACGGTCGGCGCGCTCGCGGCGATCGCCGGCATGTTCGTCATGGCCGACCTCGCCTCCGGCACCACCTCGATCGGCAGCGGCTGGGAACTGAACGTCATCGCCGGCGTGGTCGTCGGCGGCATCAGCCTGTTCGGCGGCGCCGGCACGATGGCGGGCGGCCTGATCGGCGTGCTGCTCCTGCAGGTCGTCACCAGCGGCCTCGTCGTCGTCGGCGTCAACGCCAACTGGCAGCAGATCGCGGTGGGCGTGATCATGGTGCTCGCCGTCGGCCTCGACATATTGCGCCGCCGCTTCTTCATCGCCGGCTCTAGCGCCCAGCCGGCCGAGACCCCGCCCAATCCGCCATAGCCCGGACGGATCGGCAGGCAATGCATCGGCTCCAGGCAACAAGAACGAGGGGAGAAGCGTGATGTCATACAAAGCCGCAAGATCGACGGGACTGACGTTCGGCGCCGCCATCGCCGCCCTGCTGGCGCTGAGCCAGGCCAGCCCGGCCGCCGAGAAGAACCTGCTCTGGGTCAACCCGCTCCGCGACCATCCGGTCTGCAAGATCATGCAGGCCGGCTTCCTCGATAAGTGCAAGGAGCTCGGATACGCCTGCGAGATCGTCGGCAATCCGAGCGCCACGAGCTTCGATATTCCCGCCAGTATTCCGCTGGCGGACGCGGCGCTGGCCCGGACCCAGTTTGCCGCCGTCGCCGTCGTCGGCAACGACCCGGCCATCAACACTTACATCTCGCGCCTCGCCCGCGACGGCTATCCCGTCGTCACCTGGCACATCCTTCCGCCGGAAGGCTCCGTGCCGGGCCTGAAGGCGGCGACCGGCGAAGTCATCCCGGAGGCCGGCGCCAACGCCGCCATCGCCATGGGCGACAAGCTCGGCGGCAAGGGCGTCGTCGCCGTCACCGAGGGCAGCTACAACACGGCCGAGAACGACATGGCGGCGGCCTTCAAGAAGACGATGGCCGAGAAATACCCCGACATAAGGGTGCTCGATCCCGAGCTCGAGGGCTATGAACCGAGCGCGGCCCAGGCCAAGGCCGTCGCCCTGCTCCAAGGCCATGCCGACGTCACCGGCGCCTTCTCGACGACCGGCAACGGGCTTCAGACATGGTCCGGCGCCGCCCGCGCCGCCGGCCGCAAGCTCGTCATCATCGGCATGGACTACACGCGCCAGAACCTCGACCTGATCAAGTCGGGCGAGGCCTACGGCATCGTCGCGCAGCCGCTCTACGAGGAGGGCGCGAAGGTCGCGGAGCTTTCCGCAGCACTCGCCGAGGGCAAGGCCGTCGACTACCTCAACCCGCTGCCGGCCAAGGTCGCGACCGCCGCCGACCTCGAGCCCTACTACGCCATGCTGAAAAGCGCCGGCCAATAGCTTCAAACGATCCGGCACAGGCCGGACACCAACAGGGAGGATACCGAGTTGAACCACAAGATCCGAATGGCGGCACTCGGTGCCGTGACCATCCTGGGCGCCCTCGCCGGCTTCGGCCAGGCGGCGAGCGCCGCCGGCAAGAACGTGCTCTGGGTGCAGCCGATGCGCGACCATCCGGTGCACCGGCTGATGCAGGCCGGCTTCCTGGAGAAGTGCAAGGAACTCGGCAACACCTGCGAGGTCGTCGGCAATCCGAGCGCCACCAATTATGACGTCTCGGCCTCGATCCCGCTCGCCGAGGCCGCCATGGCCCGCACCAAGTTCGATGCCATCGCCGTCTATGGCCCGGGCCCCGAGATCTTCCCGTTCATCGGCAAGCTCGGCAAGGAAGGGTTTCCGGTCGTCACCTGGCACGTGCTGCCGCCGGAGGGCTCCGTCCCC
Source organism: Kaistia sp. 32K (assembly GCF_016629525.1). Lineage (GTDB taxonomy): Bacteria > Pseudomonadota > Alphaproteobacteria > Rhizobiales > Kaistiaceae > Kaistia. The sequence goes on along the minus strand of NZ_AP024269.1, from coordinate 662,472 downwards.
GGCCTGAAGGCCGCCGTCGGCGAGGACATTCCGAGCGCCGGCCAGTCGGCCGCCATCGCCATGGGTGAGAAGCTGGGCGGCAAGGGCGTTATCGCGCTGACCCAGGGCTCGTCGAACGATACCGAGAACGTCATGGCGGATTCATTCCGCAAGACGATGGCCGAGCGCTTCCCGGACATCCGCATCCTCGAAACCCAGATGGAAGGTTTCGAACCCTCCGCCGCCGAGGCCAAGGCCGTGGCGCTGCTGCAGGGCAATCCGGACGTCACCGCCGCCTTCTCGACCACCGGCAACGGCGCGCAGACCTGGTCGGGCGCCGCGCGCAAGGCCGATCGTCCGCTCGTCATCATCGGCATGGACTATATCCGCCAGAACCTCGACCTGGTGCGTTCCGGCGCCGCCTATGGCGTCGTCGCGCAGCCGCTCTACGAGGAAAGCGCCCGGACGGCCGAGCTCGCCAACGACCTCGCCGAGGGCAAGGCGGTTCCCTACCTGAACCCGCTGCCGGCCGGCGTCATCACCGCCGGCGACCTCGAGCCCTACTACGCCATGCTCGACCGCGCCGGTCAGTGAGGCCGCGCGAGAGGGAGGCTCCGCACCAGCCCTCTCCCTCCGGGAGAGGGCTGGGTGAGGGCCTTGCTTCCTTGGCGAGGCAAGGGCCGAATCGGAGGCGCCGAGATGGGAAAGTCGACGCCTCCCCTCTTCCCGAGGGAAATCCTCGCGCCTCGCTGTCTAGCCGCCGCGCGAGGCTCGGTCCCCATCATCCTGAGGTGCCCGAGTGCAGCTCGGGCCTCGAAGGACGCACGGTCTCGGGGCAATCTATCGATGGCACGACCTCTCTGCGTGCTTCGAGACGGCCCTTCGGGCCTCCTCAGCATGATGAGGATGGTGCTCTGCAAAGGGATCTCTCAGGGAGCGGTGAGAGAGATGCTGCAGGGCGCTTCACGGACGACGACGGCGGGATGAGCGCGACGAGCACCGCCCCATCCTCCGCCGTCATCCCTGCGAAAGCAGGGATCCACGCTGCCTTCCGCCGGCGGCTGAATGGATCCCGGGTCGCGCTGCGCTTGCCCGGGATGACGGCGAGCGTGGCGCGGCCGGATGCGCCACCGGCAGGCCGGCGGCAAGGAATGCGAATGCCTGCCCCCTTCCAAAGGGAGCGGCGAAAGAGACCGCGCGTTTGAAAGAAGAACCTTCCGGGGACAAAGACATGACCGACCCAGTGACCGCCCCGCCCGTCATCCAGACCCGCGCCATTGCCAAGAGCTTCGCCGGCGTGCAGGCACTGCGTGGCGTGGATTTCGCCGTGCATCCCGGCGAGATCCACGCCCTGCTCGGCCAGAACGGCGCCGGCAAGTCGACCCTCGTCAAGATCCTGAACGGCGTGCACAAGGCCGGCTCCTATTCGGGCGAGATCCTCGTCGACGGCGAGCTGGTCGCCTTCGCCTCGACCTCGGAGGCCCGCGCCCGCGGTGTCGGCTACGTGCCGCAGGAAATCGAGGTGCTCGAACAGCTCACCGTCGCGGAGAACGTCTTCGCCGGCCATACCGGCCTCGGCCGCGGCCCGATCATCAACCGCCGCCGCATGGAAGCCGAGGCGCGCGCCCTCTTCGCCGAGCTCGGCCTTTCGATCGACCCGCGCATGCTGGTCGCGAGCCTGACCTCGGCGCAGCGCCACCTGGTGATGATCGCGCGCGCCCTCTCCATCAAGCCCCGCGTGCTGATGCTGGACGAGCCGACCGCGTCGCTCTCCGGCGTCGAGGTCGAGCGGCTGTTCTCCGTGCTGCGCCGGCTGAAGGCGCAGGGCAAGACGATGATCTTCATCACCCACCGCCTGCCCGAAGTGCTCGCCATCTGCGACCGCGCCACGGTGCTGCGTGACGGCCGCGTCGCCGCCGCGATCGAGCGCGACGCCTTCGACGAGGAGCAGTTCATCTACGCCATGTCGGGCCAGAAGCTGCAGCGCCTCTATCCCCATCACGACGCGCCGCCGGCCGAAACGAGGCCGCTGCTCCAGGTGAAGAACCTCTCGATCGCCGGCCGCTTCGGCGTCAATCGCGGCGTCAGCGACGTCTCCTTCGACGTGCGCCCGGGCGAAATCCTCGGCCTCGCCGGCCTGCTCGGCTCCGGCCGCACCGAGATCCTTCATGCGATCTACGGCCGCATCCCCTATTCCGGCGAAATCGCCGTCGACGGCGCGCCGGTCGCGATCCGTACCGCCGCCGACGCCCGCGCCGCCGGCATCGCGCTTTTGACCGAGGACCGCAAGCGCGACGGGCTGCTGTTCAACCTGCCCGTCGGCGCCAACATCACCATCGGCAATCTCAGCCCGCTTTCGAGCCACGGCATGGTGCGCGAGGGCCGCGAGAAGAGCGCCGTGCTGGCCGCGATGCGGGCGCTCAACGTCAAGGCGCGCTCGCCGCAATCCTCCGTCGCCCATCTCTCCGGCGGCAACCAGCAGAAGCTGCTCTTCGCCCGCGTGCTGATGCGCGCGCCGCGCATCCTGCTTCTCGACGAGCCGACCAAGGGCGTCGACGCGGCGACCCGCGCCGAGATCTACCGGCTGATCGTCGATTTGGCCGACAAGGGCGTGGCGCTCATCGTCGTCGCCTCGGAGCTGGAAGAGGTGATCGGCATCGCCGACCGCTGCCTCGTCGTCGCTGATGGCCGCCTCGTCGGCGAATTTTCGCGATCCGAAGGCAGCGAGGACAAGGTGCTGCGCACCATCACCGCCGCGCAGGCCGAGATGCAGCGCGCCGCGCTGGCGAAGGCAGGACACACAGCATGACGAAACGCTTCGCCGGCAAATCAATCCTGGTCACCGGCGCCGCGACCGGCATCGGCCGCGCCACGGCCGAGCATCTCGTCGCCGAGGGAGCAAGCGTGCACGGCCTCGGCCTCGACGCGGCGGAAGGCCATGCGCTCGCCGCCGACTACGCCAAACGCGGCCTGCCGCTCCATTTCGCCGAGGTGGACCTGACCGACGACGCGGCGATCCGCGCGGCGATCGCGCGTGCGCATGAGACATCCGGGCGGCTCGACGCCGTGGTCAATTGCGCCGGCATCTATCCGACGGGCAAGCGCCTGGAGGACGTCACGGATGCGGAATGGGGCCTCTGCGTCTCCGTCAATTTGACCGCGATCTTTCGCGTCTGCCGCGCGGCGCTGCCGCTGATCCGCGCGGCGGGCGGCGGCTCGGTCGTCAACCTCGCCTCGGTGCATGCGGTCGCGACCGTTCCGGGCGTGCCGGCCTATGCCGCCACCAAGGCGGCCGTGGTCGGCCTCTCGAAGCAGATGGCGCTCGACTACGCGGTCGACCGCATCCGCGTCAACGCGGTCATCGTCGGCTCGGTGGCGACAAGAATGACTCTCGGCGACGCCCCCGACGCCCGCGAGCGCGTCGAGGCGGCCGGGCTCTATTTCGACGAGCGCAAAGTCCCACGCGTCGCCGACCCGGCCGAACTCGCCCGCGCCATCGCCTTCCTGCTCTCCGACGACGCGTCGTTTGTCACGGGGAGCGCCTTCACGGCGGATGGCGGGCTGACGGCGCTGTTGTTGTAGGGACCTGAGAGCCCCGCCCGGCATTCCACTAGCAGCCCTAGGTGCGCACGAACCCGTGACCCACCAATACTGCGCCCAACACCGGACCGACCCCGAGGATCACGAGCAGCCTCGCGAAGGGGCTCTCGGGATGTCGTTCGTTCGGTTCTGTCACTGTGCGGACTGGGCGGTCGCCAGACATTGCATCGCGGTGTCCGACGCGTACTCCAACGCAACCATACAAACGCGTTGAGCTCACACGCCTGGATAGCTCTTACAAATCTTTGCACGCCCCGATTGACTTTATTGTTTCATAAGTTAGTAAAATTAAGGATAAATCGATCGACTCTTACTGCAAACGATATCGACGTTCCGTTTCCCCATTGCTAGCTCGTGTATCGAAAATGAAGACAGCCATCACTTCATTCATTAGTGAGTACCTGGCAGAAGTTGTAGAAGGGAACGCAGCCATTTTTGCCGGCGCAGGACTCTCCGCACCTGCAGGTTTCGTAGATTGGCGCGAACTTATTCGCCCCCTCTCACAAGAGCTCGATCTCGACATCGACCTAGAGAGCGACCTTGTTGCGGTCGCGCAGTTCCATGTCAACGCAAATGGTCGAAATAGGCATAGACTCCACAAGGCAGTTATTGAAGCCCTATCGGCCGATAATCCTCCCACTCAGAACCACATACTTCTAGCGAAGCTACCAATTCGTACTTGGTGGACAACGAATTATGATAAACTCATCGAGAACGCGCTCAAAGATGCCGGGAAAATCGTCGATATAAAGAGTGCCATACAGCAGCTAGCAACGACGCGCCCGCGCCGTGATGCGATTGTTTATAAAATGCATGGGGATGTTGACCGTCCAGACGAAGCGGTTGCCACTCGCGATGATTTTGAGAGATATTCGACAGATCGCGGAGCATTCATAACGGCCCTGGCAGGCGACCTTGTATCAAAGACCTTCCTTTTTTTGGGATTTAGCTTCACAGACCCCAATCTTGAACAGGTACTCGCAAGAGTTCGCCTGACTTTTACGACCAATCAAAGAAGGCACTTTGCAGTTTTTCGTACAAGAACTAAGAGGGCGGATGAATCCGACAAAGCATTCGAACACGACAGAACGCGTCAGGCCCTTGTAATTGAGGACCTAAAGCGCTTCAACGTACGCGTTCTTTTGATTGATGATTACAACGAAATAACCGACTTTCTGGAAGAACTTGTAAGTAGATATAGACGTCGAACCGTATTCATATCGACAAGCGCGGCCAATTTTGAACCATGGGGACAGCAAGCGGTATCCGAGTTTGCTCAAGAATTGGGTCGGAGCTTGGTGGCTAGTGGGAGCAGAGTTGCAACCGGCCTAGGTGCCGGAATTGGTGATGCAATATTTACCGGAGGACTACGCGAGGTAATGCGGCTCAATGGAAGCATTGAGGACTCACTTATCCTCCGCCCCTTTCCCCAATCAGGAAGACATGAGGAAAGGGACGAACTGTGGGAGACCTATCGGAAGGAGATAATTTCCCACGCAGGCATAGCATTGTTCTTATTCGGCAATAAGTACAGCGGCGATGATGTTATCTCTGCCGATGGCGTTGTACGCGAATTCGAGATCGCCCGCCAGCAAGGTCTCGTCGTCATTCCAGTGGGAGCTACGGGTGCCGCCGCCAATGCGCTTGCAAATATTGCTATCGCCGATCCAGACAAATTCATTCCCGAATGGGGCGAAGACGGGCCCAGAATACTCGGTGAATTAGCAGACGAGAGCACGAGTTTGGGTCGAATAATCGACATCACACTCGATCTAGTCAAGATACTTCAAAGAGGACATCAAGGTGGTTCGTAAGGTATTTTTTAGTTTTCACTATGCTCGAGATGTCCGCAGAATCCAGCAGGTTAGGCAGTCGTGGGTAATTCGCGAACGCGGAGCGGCTCCACCGTTTTATGACAACGCCGACTTTGAAGAAGCTAAGCGACGAGCTGGCGGCATCCAGAGGTGGATAGATGACCAGTTATATGGATGCTCCGTGACGGCAGTACTGTTCGGCCGCGAGACCTTTGAAAGAAGTTGGGTGAGATATGAGATCGAGCAGAGCTACCAGCGTCGTATGGGAATACTAGCGATCGATATTCACAACGTACGCGACCCACTCACTGGCACAGATCTTCCAGGACAAAACCCTCTTGCTCACTTAGCTACCAAGGGTATTCCATATACTCGTTACCGCACGTATGATTGGGTTCGCGACGACGGCTACAACAATATCGGGAGTTGGATCGAAAACGCTGCGCGCGATGCCGGAAGGTGACCCAATATTCTGGTAGTATCTCAGCCAGACAAAGGTATCACCCCAAACCGCACCACCCCCGCCATTGCTTCGCCCGGGTTGAGCACGACCAGGCCGAGGCCGTGCTCGCCGGCTTCCAGCTTGTTGACGGCGCAAGGGACGTTGGTTTGGGGTTCCAGGCAGAAGAAGGTTTGGTTCGGGTCGGCGTAGAGCATCAGGTTTTCGAAGATGGGTTCGGCCTCGATCACGAGTGTCACGCCGCGCGAGGGGAAGCGGAGTTCGGCGACGCCGTCCCAGCCGGAATAATCATTGTTGCGCCAGTGGCTTGGCAGCTTCGCGCCGCGTGAGAAATCGAGTTCTGGCGGCACGGTGATGCGCGAGCCGGCGACGCCGTCCGGGGCTTCGAGCCAGAAGTTTCGGGCGTTGAAGGTGAGCTCGACATCGGCGTCGCGCTCGAACCAGGGGTGATGGCCGAAGCCGAAGGGCATGCGGACGGGGCCGAGGTTTTCCAGCGTCGTCGTCAGCGTCAGTCCCTCCGGCGCGAGCTCGAAGCGCTGCGTGGCGCGGTACTGGAATGGCTCGCCGGCGACGCGGCGCTCCAGCGTCATCAGGACGGCCGTGTCCGAGAGCTGCTCCGCCTGCCACGCGGACTGCCAGCCGCTGCCGTGCACATTAAAGCGCTCGGCGCCGTTGTTGGCAGCGAAACGATAGGTGACGCCGTCGAAGGTGAATTCGTTGCCATCGATGCGGTTGGCATAGGGCAGCATCGGGAAGGAGGCGACGCCGAGCACGTCGCCCTTCGCCGCGCGCTCCGGCGTCAGCGCCCGCAGGATGTCGACGCCGTTCTTGCGGAAGGCGGCGATCGAGCCGCCGATTTCGGGTGCGAGGACGAGGGTGAGATCACCGGCGGCGAGTTCGATCATGCGGGCGTTTCCTTGGATTCTGTTCGTGGCTTCGATGTTAGCCGCCGGGGCCGCGCGCGAAAGGGGCGCGTGGAGGTCGTCCCCGCTTTCCGGAGAGCCTTTTGTGGCGCGTATTGGATGCAGGCGCGCCGTGCGTCCTTCGAGACGGGCCTCCGGCCCCTCCTCAGGATGATGGGGGGGTTGAGACGGGCATGCCGGTCGAGGCGCCATCCGTGGCCAGTCGCTCGCATGGCTCCGTCATTCGCCTCCATCCTTGCACAAGCAAGGATCCAGGCGTCGCGAGGCTCCGGGGGTTCCGCGCGGCGACAACCCGGCTGCATGGATCCCGGGTCAAGCCCGGGATGATGGCAAGGGTGGGATGACGCGTCGCTCATGCCGGAAGCCTCGCTCCCTCTGGGAGAGGGTATAGGGAACCCTCCGGCGAGGCCGTAAACCCTCACCCGCGGGCCTCCGGCCGTCGACCCCTCCATCAGGAAACCTTCGCGCAACCCTAGGCGACAGTCATGCAGTGCGCCGGCCCCCTCATCCTGAGGCGCCCGAGCGTAGCTCGGGCCTCGAAGGACGCACGGTTTAGGGGCAGTGCATCGATTGCAGAACCGCTCTGCGTGCTTCGAGACGCCCTTCGGGGCTCCTCAGCATGATGAGGGTGGTGTTCTGCAAAGGTCTCCCTCGGAGAGACGTGAAGGCTTGGACGTCCAGATACGTCTCGCCTGACCAAGATGATGTCCGGACGAGACGAAATCAGAAATTGCGGCCGTAGCCGGTCGTCCAGCCGCCGTCGACGGCGAGGGTCTGGCCGGTGGTGTAGCTGTTCAGCGGGTCGACCAGGAAGAGCACGGCGTGGGCGATGTCGGCCGGCGCGCCGGCGCGGCCGAGCGGCACGTGGCTGAGCATCGCCGCGTCGCCGCTGGCTGCCGGATCCGCCCCGCCCTCGTCTTCCGCCTCGATACGGCCGACGGCGACGGCATTGACGCGGACAGCGGGAGCGGCCGTCATGGCCAGCGCCCGGACGGCTGCGATCACCGAGGCCGCCGCCGCCGACCAGGCCGGATGGCGGCGCATCGGGACGAGGCCGGCGGCTGAGACGAGATGGACAATGCGGCCCGAGCCGCGCGAAACCATGGCGCTCGCGATGCGCTCCGCCTCGGCGACGAGCGCCTCGGGCCGGTGGGCGGCGTCGGGCGCCAGCGGATGGGCGAGGATCAGGATATCCGGCGCCGCGATGCTCTCGCCCAAAACTTCGCCGCCGCCCGCCTCGTCTTCTCCCTGCCGGGGCGAGCCGGAGGCTGGTGCCAAATCCCGCGTGACGATCGCGCCATTGGCGCGGAGCGCGGCGACGACCGCCTCCAGGATGGCGGATTCAGCGCCCGCGATGCGCGCGGTCTGGCCGGCCAGTTCGACTTCCATGCGTTCTCCCCCCAATGCTTGCCGCGCATCGTTCCATGGAAACGCCGCGAGGCTCAACCTCTTGTACCGGTGCGGCTTTCCCGCGACGCGGGCCGGCGCGCCGCCCGGCATCGGCCCGCTGCCGGCCGGCCTGAAGCAATCGCCCGGCCTGCCGTCCCGCGCCTCTCCGACGATTTGCAGGACCTATGCTTTTTGGCCTTGGCAATTCGCCGCTCGATAACATAACATCATGCTATTATAATTTTTGATGCGATGTCCACCCGGACGCGAGGACGCATCGCCCCGTTGCCCGACGGGGAAGAGGGAGGAAGCATGAGCGCGCAACCAAGCCCGGACGCGAGCCAGGAATTGAGCCAGGCATTGAGCCCGGAAGCCACCCGCTCCGACGGCAGAAAGAGCGGAGGCCGGGGCCTCGAGGCGAAGGCGGCGGCCCCCGCCGGCCCGGTCGTCCGCAGCGCCCCCGGCAAGGTCCTGCCGGCCGGGCTCACCGCCCCGGCGCTGCTCGACCTCTACGAGCAGATGGTGCTGCTCCGCCGCTTCGAGAGCGTGGCGCAGACCGCCTGCCGCAAGGGCGAGACGCCCGGATTCCTGCATCTCTATATCGGCGAGGAGGCGACGGCCGTCGGCGTCTGCGCGCATCTCCGGCCTACCGACTGGATCACCTCGACGCATCGCGGCCATGGCCACGCGCTCGCCAAGGGCATGGACCCCAACATCCTGATGGCGGAACTGTTCGGCAAGCGCGACGGCTGTTGCGGCGGGCGCGGCGGCACCATGCATCTCTATGACCGCTCGGTCGGCCTATTCGGCACCAACGGCATCGTCGCCGCCGGCATCAGCCATGCCGTCGGCGCCGGCATGTCGGCCCGCACGCAGGGCCGCGACGACGTCGGCGTCGCCTTCTTCGGCGACGGCGCCACCAACCATGGCGGCTTCCATGAATCGCTCAATTTCGCCGGCATCCAGAAGGCGCCGGCGATCTTTATCTGCGAGAACAACCTCTATGCCACCGCGACGCCGCTTGCCTCGGCGACGCTGAACCCCGAGATCGCGACCCGCGCGGCGGCCTATGGCATTCCCGGCGTCGCCGTCGACGGCAACGACGTCATCGCCGTCTGGCAGGTGATGGCCGAGGCGATTTCGCGCGCCCGTTCCGGCGAGGGCCCGACGCTGATCGAGGCGAAGACCTATCGCACCGTCGGCCACCACGAGGGCGACCCGGTGACCGGCACCTATCGGACGCAGTCGGAGGTGGACGCATGGGCGAAGCGCGACCCGATCCAGATGCTGCGCCGTCGCATTCTCGAGGATTTTGAGGCTGCCTCGGTCGAGGCGCTCGATGCGATCGACGCGAAGATCGACGGCATCGTGCAGAAATCGCTCGAATTCGCGCGCAATTCGCCCGAGCCGGATCCGGCGACGACGGGGCTGCATGTCTATGCAGAGCCGATCAACCCGGCGGACGCGCTCGTGCAGGCGGCGCCGACGGCGAGCGTGACGCAGAGCTGGCTCGACGCGGTGCGCGACGGCATCGCGGAGGAAATGCGCCGCGACAAGAACATCCTCTATCTCGGCGAGGGCACCGGCGAGCGCGGCGGCACCTTCGCGCACACCAAGAACCTCTGGGCCGAGTTTGGCCCCAACCGCATGGTCGACACGCCGATCTCCGAGCAGGGTTTTACGGGGGCCGCGATCGGCGCCTCGGCGACGGGGACCCGGACGATCGCCGACCTGATGTTCGCCGATTTCGTGTTCGAGGCGGCGGGGCAGATCGTGCTGCAGGCGGCGAAGCTGCGCTACATGTCGAACGGGCAGATGAACGCGCCAATGGTGGTGCGGGTCGGTTCCGGCGCGGTGCGCTCGGCAGGCCCCCATCACAGCGGCACCTATCATCCGAGCTGGGCCAATATTCCGGGCCTGATCGTCTGCATGCCCTCGACGCCGGCCGACGCCAAGGGGCTGATGAAGACGGCGCTCCGGGCCGGCGATCCCGTCATGATGCTGGAGCCGAAGGCGCTGTTCGCCACCAAGGGCGCGGTGCCGACCGGCGAGCATCTGGTGCCGTTCGGTCTGGCGCGGATTGCCCGCAAGGGCGCCGACATCACCATCGTCGCGGCCGGGCAGTTGGTGCATCGCGCGCTGGAGGCGGCGGAGAAGCTCAGCGCCGAGGGCGTCTCGGCCGAGGTGATCGACCTCCGCACCATCATGCCGCTCGACGTCGGCACGGTGGCGAAGTCTGTCGCCAAGACGCACCGGCTGCTGGTGGTGGACGAAGGCTGGGGGGCGTTCGGCGTCGGCGCCGAGGTGGCGCAGGCGATGAACGAGCTCGCCTTCGACGATCTCGACGCGCCGGTCGGCCGCCTCCATACGGATGCGCAGCCGCATCCGCTGGCGCCGTCACTGGAGCGCGCCATGCTGGTCGATACCGACAAGATCGTCGCCGGCGCGAAGGGTGTGCTCGAAGGCAAGCCGCCGGTGCCGAAGCACTGGCGTCATGTCGGTGGCCAGGCGGCTCCGGCACCGGTCGCCGCGCCTGTCGCAGCCGCACCGGCTCCGGCGGCCCCCCCTGCCGCGGCGGCGGTGCCAGCTGGCGACGGCGAGCCGATCACCATGCCGTTCGGCGATCTGACGGTGTCGGAAGGCACGATCGTCGGCTGGCTCAAGGCGGAGGGCGACGCGGTCAAGGCGGGCGAGATCGTCGCCGAGATCGAGACGGACAAGGCCGTGGTCGAGATCGAAGCGCCGGTCGACGGCATTCTCGGACCGATCGAGCAGCCGAAGGGCGCGGTCGTGCCGATGGGCGGCCGCATCGGCAGCGTCCGGTGAGGAGAACGGCATGAACGCGCCCGTCCGTATCCTCGCCTCGCCCTATGCGAAACGGCTCGCCCGCGAGCGCGGCCTCGCGCTCGAAGGGTTCGCCGGCTCCGGCCCGAACGGCCGCATCGTCGCCGGCGATCTGCTATCGGCGCCGGTCGCGGCGGGCGTGACGGCCCCTGGCCCGGAGGTGATGACGACGCCCGCTCCGGCACCCGAAACCGCCCTTGCGGCTCCGGCGCTTGCGGCGGCGCAGCCCCGGTCGATCTCGGCCTTTTCCGCGACGATCGAGCTTGGCCCCCTTGCCGAGTTCATCGTGGCATCGGGTGCGGCGCTTCCGATCGACGCCTTCCTGGTCAAGGCGGCGGCGCGATCAGCCGGAGCGCACGCCGATGTGCTCCGTTGGATAAAGGCCGAGGGTGGAGGGGTAACCATCCCCCGCTCCGTGACGCTGGCGCCGACCGAGATCGCGCGGCGGCTCGCCGGAGAGACGAATAGCGACACGACCGGCAAGGCGCTGGTTATGTCGCGGCTCTCGACCCGGGGCATCCGGCCCGTCGCCGGCGCACTGCCGGCCGATGCCGAGCTCCGCCTCCTCGTCGTCGCCGCCGATGACGCTGCGAGCGCCGAGGTGCTGCTGGTGCACGATGCGAGCGCCATTCCGGAGGGCGACGCGACAAGAATCCTCGCCGGATTCCGCGACCTTGTCGAGGCGCCGCTGCGACTGCTGGTATGAGGCCGCGCCCGCGCTGACGGGACGGTTACGAGACGCTAACAGAGGGGTTAACGCGAGAACCGTGTTAACCCCTCTCTCGTTTCACATCATGTAGCCGGCCGTCCAGCCGCCATCGACGGCGAGGATCTGGCCGTTGATGTAGGAAGATTCCGGCGCGGCGAGGAAAAGCACGGCTTCCGCGATCTCCTCCGGCGTGCCCGGGCGGCCGAGCGGAATGTGCTCCATGAACGCCTGGGTCTTCGCCTGGAACTTGCCCTCGGCGCCGTAGAACAGCGCCTTGGTCGCCTCGGTCATGATCGAGCCAGGCGCGATCGCGTTGACGAGCACGCCCTTCGCCCCGAGCTCGAGCGCCATCGAGCGGGTCAGGTGGATGATGCCGGCCTTGGCGGCGACGAACGGGCTCTGCAGCCGCATGGCGGCGAGGCCGACCACCGAGGCGATGTTGATGACGCGGCCGCCCTCGCCTGCCGCCAGCATCGGCTCGAGCGCCCGCCGGCTCATCAGGAACAGCCCGTCGAGGTCGATGCCGACGATGCGGTGCCATTCCTCGACCGGGAAGGCGTCGACGTCGACGCGATGCGCCAGCGTGTTGACGCCGGCATTGTTGACGAGAATATCAAGGCGGCCATATGTTTCCATCGTCAGCGCGACGGCGCGGTCGACCGAAACGGGATCGCGGATGTCGACCGTCACGGCGAGCGCATCCGGCAGGCTGGCCGCCACGTCGCGGGCGCCCTCGCCGTTGATGTCGGCGACGACGATCGAGGCGCCGTTCGCCGCCAGCCGGCTGACGATGCCCCGTCCGATGCCGCCGGCGGCCCCCGTCACGAAGGCGACCTTCCCTTTGAGATCGCTGCGCATGCCCCCTACCCTCCCCGGCAATCGGTCCGAACAGGTCGGACTTCACGGATCTATTATGATACTATAATCTAATGGAAACGAACGGCAACCGGGCGGGTTGCAACGGCGCTTTGGTGCAGGCCCCGAACTTCGCTAATTTGGTGTTCAAACAAATTCCGATTCTGAGGCAAGTTCCGTTTCTGGGGCAAATTCGATTCTGGGGAATGCGCAGGTGAGAGCAAGCAAGACGGAGCCGGCAAGCGACAACCCGTCCGATTCCGCGGGCGCCGTCGCAGCCCTTGAAAGCTTCATGCCGCGCGTGCTGTCGCGCGACGACGGACCGCTTTACCGCCAGCTCGTCGCCATCCTGAGGGAGCCGATCACCAGCGGCACGCTGCAGCCGGGGACCTCGCTGCCGCGCGAAGCCGACCTCGCCGAGCGCTTCGGCGTCAGCCTGATCACCGTGCGCCAGGCGCTGCGCGATCTCGAGAATGACGGGCTGATCAAGAAGCGCGCGGCGAAGCCGGCGATCGTGACGGCGCCGGCCGCCCCCGCCATGCCGAGCTTCGGCTTCCGGAGCTTCGCGCAGATCGCCGAATCGACCAAGGGCCGCGCGCTCGAGATCCATTCCTACCGCAAGGAACGCTCGGCCGCGGCGACCGCCGCCTTCGGCCTCAAGCCCGACGAGGCCTGCCATTGCCTGCGGGCGACGCTGCACCAGAAGGACGGCCCGACCGGGCAGACGACCTTCTATTTCCCGCCCGCCATCGGCAGCCGGCTGAAGCGGGCCGATTTCGACGACGTCGTCGTCTTCCGCGCCGTTCAGCGCCATCTCGGCATCCAGCTTTCCGGCGCCAAGATCACGGTCCGGGCCGACATCGCCGACGAGGCGCTGGCGAAGGCGCTGGACTATGCGGTCGGCGGGCCGATCCTGGTGATCGAGATGCTCTATCTGTCCGCCGAGGGCGAGCCGGTCGAACTGACGATCAACAAGAACCGCGCCGATCTGTTCAGCCTTTCCTACGACGCGCCGAACGATCTCGAATGACGGCCGGCAGGCTGGACAACCCAAAGAGATTATAATAGCATATATTTATTCCCTGCCCGGAGGGGGTGCAGGGATCGTCGGCGCGCAGGACCGCCGGCGCAGATGATCGCGTTATCATGACGGGTGCCGCCTTCGGGAAGAAGCATCCGCGCGCATGCATCGACGCATTCCTTGAGGGAGGAAACACCGTGAAGCGCACTGCCGCAGCACTGGTCGCCCTGTCGGCGATCGCGACGACATATGGCTATGCCCCGCCGGCCAAGGCCGAGGGCGAGAAGACCTACAAGATCTATCTTTCCAACAACTTCGTCGGCAATGACTGGCGCCAGCAGATGCTGCGCATCGCCGACGCCGTGGTGAAGAAGCCGCCGCTCGCAGGCCGCGTCGACCTGAAGGTCGAGAATGTCGAGACGACGACGCAGGCGCAGATCAACTCGCTCAACAACATCATTCGCGCCAAGCCGGACGCGATCCTGATCGACGTCGGCTCGCCGACCGCGCTGAACCCGACGATCGAGAAAGCCTGCGCCGCCGGCATCCTGGTCATCACCTTCGACCAGGTCGCCACCGCCGACTGCGCCTACAAGCTCGAATCCGACTGGAACATGCTGCCGGCCGTGCAGGCCGAGTGGATCGCCGAAAAGATCGGCGGCAAGGGCAAGGTGTTCGTCGATCGCGGCCTCGCCGGCGCGCCGATCTCCGAGCAGCTGCAATCCGGCTTCGAGAAGGTGCTGAAGAACTATCCCGGCATCGAAATTGTCGGCTATTTCAACGGCAATTACGCGCTCGGTCCCGAGCAGGAAGGCGTCGCCTCGCTGCTCGCCGCCCATCCGCAGGTCGACGCGATCCTGACCCAGGGCTACGGCTCCGGCGCCATCAAGGCGCTGCAGGACGCCGGCCGCCCGCTCGTGCCCGTCGCCGGCGGCGGCTACAACACCGCCTCGCTCGTCTGCGCGCAGACGGAAGGGGCGCAGTGCATCCTCGAGACCAACCCGGCCTATCTCTCGGCCGAGGCGCTGAAGCTCGCGGTCGACATCCTCGACGGCAAGAAGGTCGAGGACAAGCACGTCTTCGTCTACGGCCCGTTCCTGGCGACCGATCCGCAGCCCTCGAAGCTCTATCCGGACGTGAAGATGCAGAAGATCGAGATCGGCAAGAACGCCTTCCCCGATCTCGCGCCCGGCCTGTCGCTGCCGATCACGCCCGACTGGGTCGAGATCACGGCCAAGGAAGCCGCCGGCTCGTAAGAGCCCCCTCACCCCAGCCCTCTCCCGCTCGCGGGAGAGGGAGTTGATCGAACCCTGGCCCTCGCCCGCTTGCGGGAGAGGGTTGGGTGAGGGTCTTGCTACCGGCTCATGGGCAGAAAGCCCCTTCACCCTTCGCCGAAGCTGCCCCTCGCCTGCCGCTGCAATTCTGACCAGAGATCCGGCCACGCATGACCGAACTTCTGACCGCCACCGCCGTCACCAAATCCTATGGCGGCATCACCGCGCTGAGCCGCGCCGACTTCTCGGCCCGCGCCGGTGAAGTGCATGCCCTGCTCGGCGAAAACGGCGCCGGCAAGAGCACCTTCATCCAGATCCTCGCCGGCGCCGTCCGCCCCGATGGCGGCAGCATCGCGCTCGGCGGTTCGCCCTACCGGCCGCGCAATCCGCAGGCCGCGCAGGACGCCGGTATCGCGCCCGTGTTCCAGGAATTGTCGCTGATCCCCGATCTGACCGTCGAGCAGAACATCTGGTTTCGCCGCGAGCCGCTCAGCTTCGCCCGCACCGTCCGCGCGCGAGCCCTGCGCGAAGCCACCGAGGCGCTGTTCGCGCGGCACGGCTTTCCGAGCCTCCGGCCGGATCAGGAACTGCGCCGGCTGACGCTGGCCGATCGGCAGCTCGTCGAGATCGCCAAGGCGCTGTCGAGCGATCCGAAGGTGCTGATCCTCGACGAGGCGACCTCAGCGCTCGGGCCGCGCGAGACGGACTGGCTGCTCGGCCTGTCGCAGGGCCTCGCCAGGGCGGGGACGCTTGTCATCTACATCTCGCACCGGCTCGGCGAGGTGCGCCAGATCGCCGACCGCATCACCGTCTTCCGCAATGGCGCGACGGCTTCCGCCTACGACACCCATTCGGTCGATGACGAGACGATCATCGCCGACATGCTCGGCCGCCGCATGGACCGCCTCTATCCGGAGCGGAAGCCGACGGCGACGGAGCGGGTGGCCGTGCGGCTGCGCGGTTTCGGCGTCGGCCATCGCCTCGACGGCATTGATCTCGATCTCCGCGAGGGCGAAGTGCTCGGCGTCGCCGGCATGCAGGGCCACGGCCAGCGCGAATTGTTCCAGGCACTGTTCGGCATTGGCGGGGCGCGCGGATCGGTCGAGATCTGGGGCAAGACCAAGACGATCCGCGGACCTCGCCAGGCGCTGACCGGCCGCGACGGCCTGGCGCTGGTGCCGGAGGACCGGCGCAATCACGGCCTGCTGCTTTCGAAGAGCGTGCGCGAGAACCTGACGCTTTCCGTCATCCAGCGCTTCACCCGCTTCGGCCTCACCGATCCGAAGCGCGAGGGCAGACTGGTCGAGGAGATGATCGCCACGCTGAAGATCAAGGCCGGCACGCCCGAGCAGCTCGCCGGCACGCTCTCCGGCGGCAACCAGCAGAAGGTGATCTTCGGCAAGATGCTCCTGACCGAGGCGCGCATCCTGCTGCTCTACGATCCGACGCGCGGCATCGATGTCGGCACCAAGGGCGAGATCTTCCAGTTGATGCGCGATCTCGCGGCCAAGGGCTACGCCATCCTGTTCTATTCGAGCGATCTCGCGGAACTGGTGCATGTCGCCGACCGGGTCGCGGTGCTGCGCAACGGCCGGCTCGCCGCGATCCTCGAGGGCGACGACAATTCGGAGCGCCAGATCCTGCGCGCCGCCATGATCGAAACGAGGGCGGCATGACGATGGCGACGCTCGAACATCCAACTGACGGCGCGGCGACGCGGCAGAGCGCGGCGTCCCTCTGGCGCGGCAGGCTGCTCGACCGCGCCTCGCTGATCATTCCCTGCGTGATGCTGGCCGCGCTGCTCGCCGTCTACGGCACGCTGCGCGATGGCGTCTTCACCATCGACGAACTGAACCTCGATACGGCGGCGGCAATGACGCTGCTGCTGGCGGCGACCGGCCAGACCATCGTGCTCTTGCGCGGCGGCATCGACCTCTCGATCGGCGGCATGATCAGCCTCGGCACCGTGCTGGCCGCGACACGCTTCGGCACGGATCCGGCGCAGGCGACCGCCTGGGCGTTCGGCATCGTCTTGATCGGCGGCCTGGTCGGCGCGTTCAACGGCCTGCTGATCACCGTGCTCCGCCTGCAGCCCTTCCTGGTGACGCTGGCGACCTGGTCGATCCTGTCCGGCACGGCGATGATCATCCTGCCGACCGATGGCGGCAGCCTGCCGGCCGGCTGGACGCGGTTCGGCATTTCCGAGCGGTTCGGACTTTCGAGCTCCGTCTGGCTGCTCCTCGCCCTCCTCGTCTTCTGGTTCTGGTTCAAGCGGACCCGGCTCGGCATCTCGATCCGCGCCACCGGTTCGAACGAGCGCTCCGCCTTCCTCTCCGGCGTCTCGCCGCTCGGCATCAATCTCGCCACCTATGGCCTCTCCGGCCTGTTCGCGGCGCTGGCGGCGCTGTATCTCACCACCCAGACCGGCGCCGGCTCGCCGACCATCGGCAAGGACTACATCCTGCCCTCGGTGGCGGCGGCGGTGATCGGCGGCATCAGCCTGTTCGGCGGTCGCGGCGGCCTCGTCGGCACGATCATCGGCGCCTACATCCTGACCATCATCGGCAACCTCGTCTTCGTGCTCGAGGTCTCCAGCTACTGGCAGCCGATCGTCTCCGGCATCATCCTGCTGATCGCGGTGCTCGCCAGCTCGATCGCCGAGAAATCCGCCCGACGGAGCCTCTCATGAACCTGCGCCGCCACCGGGCCATCCTGCTCGCCTATCTCGGCATGATCGTGCTGCTCTTGCTGACCAGCGTCGTCGCGCCGGGTTTCCTGTCGGCGACGCATCTCCGGAGTACGGCCGTGCTCGCCGCCTTCATCGGCATCGTCGCGCTCGGCCAGACCTTCGTCATCATCGGCGGCGGCATCGACCTTTCCGTGCCCTGGGTGCTGAATTCCGCCGCCGTGCTGATGACGCTGCTTGCCGGCAGCCAGGACGCGCCGCTGGTCTGGATCGTGCCGCTGCTGCTCGCCGCCGGCGCGCTGGTGGGGATGATCAACGGGCTCGGCGTCGCGCTGTTCGGCGTGCCGCCGATCATCATGACCCTCGCCGTCAACGTCATCCTGCAGGGCGGCATCCTCGTCTATACGGGCGGCGCGCCGACCTCGACGGCGCCGCAAGCGATCCAGTTCCTCGCGGTCGGCCGCATCCTCGGTTTCCCGGTCATCCTGATCCTCTGGATCGCGCTCGCCGTCCTCGCCACCGTGCTCCTGTCGAAGACGGCGTTCGGACGCCATCTCTATGCCGTCGGCACAAGCGCCACGGTGGCGGAGTTCTCCGGCGTGCCGACGTTGCGAACCACCGTCCTCGCCTACACGCTCTCCGGCTTCACGGCGGCGCTCGCCGGCATGCTTTTGACCGGCTACACCGCGCAGGCCTATCTCGGCATGGGCGACCCGTATCTCTTCACCTCGATCGCCGCGGTGGCGATCGGCGGCGCCTCGATCCTCGGCGGCAGCGGCCACTATATCGGCACCATCGCCGGCGCCTTCGTGCTGACGATCCTGACCGGGCTCCTGCCGGCGCTGAATCTCTCCAGCGGCGCGCTGCTGATCGTCTACGGCGTCGTCATCCTCGTCACCGTCTCGCTCGCCAGCGAGGCCCTGTCCGGCCTTTCCGTCTTCCTGCCCCGCTCCGGCCGGCGGCGAAGCCAATCCGCCTGAGGAAATTCCATGACCGACATCGAATGCGTCGCCGACGCCAAGGCGCAGCTTGGCGAGAGCACCTACTGGGATCCGAAGGCCGGCGTGCTCTGGTGGATCGACATCTACGCCCGGGCGATCCACCGCTTCGAGCCCGAGACGCGGAACTCGCGGACCTTCGTCCTGCCGGAATATCTCGGCTGTATCGCGGTGCGCGAAAAGGGCGGGTTGGTGCTCACCATGGCGAGCGGCTTCCACTTCTTTGATCCCGACACCGGCGCGGTGACGCCGATCGCCGATCCCGAAGCCGACCTGCCCGACAACCGCTTCAACGACGGCAAGACGGACCGGCAGGGCCGGTTCTGGTCCGGCTCGATGTTCGAAGCGCCCGGCAAGCCGGTGGTGAAAAACGCCTCGCTCTATCGGATGGATACGGACCTTTCCGTGCACAAGGTCGCCGGCGGCTTCGGCTGCTCGAACGGGCTTGCATGGAGCCCGGACAGCCGCACGCTCTACTATACCGACAGCCACGGCCCGGTCGTCTGGGCGTGGGATTTCGATCCCGCCACCGGCGAGGTCGAGAACCAGCGCCCGTTCTTCGACCTTTCGGAGATGGGCGGTGTCGTCGACGGCTCGACCGTCGATGCCGAGGGTTGCTACTGGGCAACCATTCCGTTCAAGGGCAAGGTGCTGCGCTACGATCCGGCGGGCAAGCTGATGCGCACCATCGAGATGCCGACCGACCTGCCGACCTGCTGCGAGTTCGGCGGTCGGGATCTCGATGTCCTCTACGTGACGACGGCGATCTACAACCGCACGCCGGAGCAGCTGAAAGGTCAGCGCAACCCCGGCGGCCTGTTTGCGCTCGACGTCGGCGTCAAGGGCCTGCCGCTGGTGCCGTTCAAAGGCTAGGAGCGATCTGGCCATCGGCAAATCGCCGAACGGTCGATATCATCCGCCAAGCCGGCAGGAACGGCGAAACTGGCGAGGCGATAATGTCCGAGACGACCCGACGCGAAATCCAGACACCTCGGGATGGCGACCTTGGCCTCCGCGTGATCGAGAATCCGGCCGGCCTCTCGATTTCCGCCCTGCCGAACGGTTCGCTCTTCGCCATCACGCATCGCGACGGCAGCCAGACGATGATCAACCAGATCCTCGGCTCGCCGGTCGAGGGCTGCATCGGGCGGATCTGGCTGCGCGTCGGCGGCGCGAGCCCGTTCGTCGCGCAGCTGGTCGGCCCGCGCGCCAGGGTCGAATTCACGGCGAGCGAGAGCCAGTTCGCCTGGCGCGGCGAGACCGGCGGCATCGCGCATCGCGTCACCCTCCGCCTCGACCCGGTGGCAACCCGCTGGTTCTGGCATGTCGGGTTGCAGAACCTCGGGGCCGCGGAGATCGCCTGCGACGTCCTGCTGGCGCAGGATCTCGGCCTCGGCGGCCGCGGCTTCCTGATGGGGAGCGAGGCCTATGCCTCGCAATATCTCGACCATCGCGCAGCCCTGCATCCGACCTTCGGCCCGGTGGTGCTGAGCCGGCAAAATCTGGCGCAATCGGGCCGCCATCCCTGGCATGCGCTCGGCTGCCTGGAAGGCGCGATCGCCTATTCGACCGACGCGATCCAGCTCTTCGGTACGCCATACCGCGTCCTCGACGAGATCGGGCTCAGCTTCGGCGAGGACCTCGCCAATGTCGTCTGGCAGCACGAGCTCGCCTGCCCGGCGCTGCAATCGACGCCGATGACGCTCAAGCCCGGACGATCGGATCGGCGCACCTTCTTCGACGTCTTCGTCGCCGACCATCCGGAAGCGTCGGATGACGCCGACCTCGGCCGTCTCGACGGCATCGCCGCCGCGGCGCTGGCTCCCGCGCCGATCGAGGCCGATCCCGCGCCGACCGTCCGCAGCCTGCTGCAGGATGCGCCGACGCTCGACGTGCTGCCGCTCGACGCCACGCTGCTCGATCGGCTCTATCCGTCGCGCGAGCTGGAAGAGAAAGGCGACGCCGCCCTCCTCTCCTTCTTCGTGCCCGACGGCGCGCTGAACCGCCATGTCGTGCTCGCCGAGAAGGAGCTGCTCGTCGCCCGCCGGCACGGCTCGATCCTCCGGAGCGGCCAGTCGATGCTGCCGGACGAGGTGACGCTGGCGGCGACCTGCTGGATGCATGGCGTGTTCGCGGCGCAGCTGACGATCGGCAACACCTCGTTCCACAAGCTCTTCTCGGTCTCGCGCGACCCCTACAACATCACCCGCGCCAACGGCCTGAGGATGCTGATCGATACCGGCGACGGCTGGCGCCTGCTCGCCGTGCCATCGGCCTTTGACATGGGGCTGAGCGACTGTCGCTGGATCTATCGCCTCGCCGACCGGATCGTCACCGTCTCGGCGATCGCCGCCGGCACGGAGGCGGCAATGCAATGGCAGGTCGAAATCGAAGGGCCGCCGGCCCGCTTCCTCGTCTTCGGCCAGATCGTGCTCGGCGAACGCGAATATGAGCAGAGCGGCCGGATCACGGTCGACGCGGCTACGAAGCGCTTCACCTTCCGTCCGGGCTCAGACTGGCTCTGGGGCCAGCGCTTTCCGGACGCCGCCTACCATCTCGTCACCGGCACGCCCGACGCGGTCGAGGCGATCGGCGGTGATGAACTGCTCTACGAGGACGGCGTTGCGCGCGCCGGCGGCCATGTCGCGATCCGCACCCACGCGACGCGCCGCCTCGCCTTCGCCGTGGTCGGCTCGATGACCGACGCCGCCGAGGCGGAAAGGCTCGCGGACCGCTATGCCGCCGGCATCAACGCGGCGACGCTGCTGGATCCGGCGCAGGCCTTCTGGCGGAAGGTCACGCGCGAGATCCGCGTCCCCGGCGATGGTGACGCGCTGACCGCCGAGCAGGCGATCCTGCCCTGGCTGGCGCATGACGCCATCGTGCACCTCACCGTGCCGCACGGACTCGAGCAATATACCGGCGCCGCCTGGGGCACGCGCGATGTCTGTCAGGGGCCGCTCGAATTCATGCTGGCGCTCCGCCACGACGAGACGGCGCGCGCGATCCTGGCGACGCTGTTCGCCGAGCAGTTCCGGACGCGGGGCGACTGGCCGCAATGGTTCATGCTGCCGCCTTATTCCAACATCCGCGCCGGCGAGGCGCACGGCGATATCGTCGTCTGGCCATTGAAGGCGCTCTGCGACTATGTCGAGGCATCAGGCGATCTCGGCATTCTGGACGAGAACCTGCCCTGGCGGCGCGACGACAATCTGGAACTGACGGCGGAACGGAGCTCCATCCGCGAGCACGTCGAGCTTCTGCTGGCGACCGTCCGCTCGCGTTTCATCCCCGGCACCCATCTGATCCGCTATGGCGAGGGCGACTGGAACGATTCCCTGCAGCCGGCCGATCCGCATCTCGCCGAATGGATGGTCTCAAGCTGGACCGTCGCGCTGCTCTATGAGCAGATCCGCCGCTATGCCGCGATCCTGCGGCGGACCGGAGCCCTCGAAGAGGCCGACGAGCTCGCCTCGCTCGCCGACGCGATCCGGGCCGACGTCAACCGCCACCTGATCCGCGACGGCGTCCTTGCCGGCTACGGCGTGTTCGATCCCGGCCATGACGGCGTCGAGCTGATGTTGCATCCGGACGACCGGCGCACCGGGCTCTCCTATTCGCTGATCCCGATGACGCAGGCCATTCTGGGCGGGCTGTTCACGCCGGAGCAGACGAAGCGGCATCTCGCCCTGATCGAAAAGCACCTGCTGTTTCCGGACGGCGCGCGACTGATGGACAAGCCGGTCGTCTATCGCGGCGGCGTCGAGACGCTGTTCCGCCGGGCCGAATCCGCCGCCTTCTTCGGCCGCGAGATCGGCCTCCTCTATGTCCACGCGCACTTACGCTATTGCGAGGCGCTGGCGGTCAGCGGCGACGTCGACGGCGCGCGTGCGGCGCTCGCCTTCGTCAACCCGATCGCCGTCACCGACCTGCTGCCGCAGGCGTCGCTGCGCCAGCGCAACACCTATTTCAGCTCGAGCGACGCCGCCTTTTCCGACCGCTACCGCGCCAGCGCGGAATGGAGCCGGGTCCGCGACGGCGACATCGCGGTCGACGGCGGCTGGCGCACCTATTCGAGCGGCCCGGGCATCTATACGCAGCTGTTCTTGCGGCGGATTCTCAAGATGCAGCGAGAGTTCGACGTCCCCCAGACGTCCTGAGCGATGCGGGCTTCCGCTTGAACCCTCCCCTTGAGGGAGGGTCAAAACCGCGCAGCGGTTTTGGGGAGGGGTCGCTTGCTATCGAAGTGCCCCATCGAACGAGGCCGCCGGGACTAGAAAGACAGAACCCCTCCCCGAAAACGCGAAGGGCGTTTTCGACCCTCCCTCAAGGGGAGGGTTCAAGGTGAAGTCGCGTACTCAAGGACAAAAATGACGGCCACGCGAACGCGGCCGCCATCGTTGGAGACCGGCCTCAACCGCCGACCATCAGCTTGACGATCTCGTCGGGGTTGGTCTCGGCGATCTTGCGCTCGCCGGCCAGCGTGCCGCGCCGCAGGACCACGATGCGGTCGGCGACCGCGAAGATGTCCTGCAGATTGTGCGAGATGAAGATGATCGCACGGCCCTGCGCCTTCAGGTTCTGGATCAGCGACACGACCTTGCGCTGCTCGGGCACGCCGAGCGCCGCCGTCGGCTCGTCCATGATCAGGACGCGGGCGTTCCAGTAGATCGCCCGCCCGATCGCCACCGCTTGGCGCTGGCCGCCGGAGAATCGGCCGACAGGCGCGTCGAGCCGGTTCACATGGAAATCGAGCCGCGCCATCGTCTCCTTGGCGGCCTTCGCCATCGCCGGCCGGTCGAGCACCGGCAGGATGCCGAACAGGCGCTTCATCGGCTCGCGACCGAGGAAGATGTTGGCGCCGATCGACAGATTATCGGCGAGCGCGAGGTCCTGGTAGATCGTCTCGATGCCATGGGCGCGCGCCGCTTCCGGCGTGGCGAAATGGACCACCTCGCCGGCGAAGCGGATCTCGCCGCCATCGGGGCCATGCACGCCGGAGATCGTCTTGATCAGGGTGGACTTGCCAGCGCCGTTGTCGCCGGCCAGCGCCACCACCTCGCCGGGATAGAGCGACATCGAAACGCCCTTCAGGGCCTCGACGCCGCCGAACCGCTTGGAGACGGAGCGAACGTCGAGAACGGGCTCCTCGGACGGCAGCTTGGTTTGCACGGACATCCCTAACGATCCCCACCGAACTTGCGCTGCGTCTGGTCGACGAGCACCGAGATGATGATGACGACGCCGACGGCGACGAACTGCCAGAACGGCTCGACATTGATGAAGACGAGGCCGTACTGGATCACCGCGATCACCAGCGCGCCGGCAACCGTGCCGAGGATGGTGCCGGAGCCGCCGAACAGGCTGGCGCCGCCGATCACCACGGCGGCGATCGAGTCGAGCAGCAGCGGCTCGCCCGCCTGCGCGGCGCCGGCCGTGAAGCGCGCCGCATAGAGCACGCCGCCGAGGCCGGCGCAGAGCGCGGAGAGCATGTACAGCTTGCGGATATGGCGCGGCACGTTGATGCCGGAGCGGATCGCCGCCTGCTCGTTGGCGCCGATGGCATAGGTATGCTGGCCGAAACGCGTCTGCGACAGGACGTAGTGCATCAGGAGCACGAACAGGACCGTGATGATGACGATGACCGGCACGCCGAAGAGGCGGCCATTGCCGAGCGAGGCGAACCAGGCATTGGAGACCGGAACCGTCGTGCCGCCGGCGAGCAGGAAGGCGACGCCGCGCGCCACGCCGAACATGCCGAGCGTGCCGATGAAGGGCGGCACCTTCAGCTTCGAGATCAGGAAGCCGTTGACGAAGCCGGGGCCGAGCGCGACGACGAGGCCGGCGGTGATGCCCACCAGCATGGCCGCAAAGGGCGGCAGCGACTGGCCGGCGATATTGGTGGCGTGCGCGGCTATGACGGCGGCGAGGCCCATGATGAAGCCGACCGAAAGGTCGATGCCGCCGGAGATGATGACGAAGGTCGATCCGAGCGCCAGGAGCAGCGGCGCGACGGCGAAGATCGCGATCGATTGGGCGTTATAACTCGAGAACAGGAAGGTCTGGCCGTAGCTGACGCGCGACCACGTCTCGAAGAAGATCAAGAGAAGGGCGAGGAACAGCCAGGCGCGCAGGGCCGCAATGCGAACGATCAGCTGACGTGACCGGGACTGGGTGGGGTCCGCGCGCGATTCCGTAGACGTATGGGCGGACATGCGCCACTCCGTAACAGGTATCGAACTGAAAGGGAGCGCCGCCGGACCGCTGGCCCGACGGCGCCGGCGGCTCAATCCTTGTAGATGAACTGCGCGATTTCAGGCTTGTCGATGTTGTCCTTGTCCATCACGGTGAAGCCCGTGCCGATCGCGACCGGGATCGACTGGCCCGAGAGATGGGCGAAGGCCGAGATCAGGCCGTAATAGCCGATTTCAGCCGGATGCTGGGCGATCGCGATGTCGACCAGGCCTGTCTTGATGTTGTCGACGATCGAGGGCGGCGCGTCGAAGGCGACCACCCTGACCTTGCCCGACTGGCCGGCCTGCTGGACGCCATTGGCGGCGCCAAGCGCCGAGAACAGGTTGGCGCCGAAGACGCCGGCGAGATCCGAGTTACGGGCGAACACCGACTGCAGCTGCGAGGCGGCCTTGTTCGAGTCGTTGTCGTTGAACTGGGTCTCCAGAACCTCGATGTTCGGGAAGTTCTTCATCTCCGCCTTGAAGCCTTCCTCGCGCTGGTCGGTCGTCGAGATGCCGGGCTTGACGTTGGAGACGTAGACCTTGCCCTTCTCGCCGATCGCCTTGGCGAGCGAGCGGGCGGCGATGCGGCCGCCAAGCACGTTGTCGGACGCGATATAGGCAAGCGGGAAGTCGGCATCGCCGGCGCCGGTCTGGTAGTTGCCGGTGCCGATGAAGGTGTCGACGGTGATGACCGGGATGCCGGCGGCGTGGGCCTTCTTCAGCGGCTCGACGAGCTGCACCTTGTCGGTCGGCGCGATCAGGATCGCGTCGGGCTTGCGGGCGATGATCGCATCGAGCACCGGCACCTGCAGGACCGGGTTGAATTCAGGCGCGCCCTGGAAAACGAGTTCGGCGCCGACGGCCTTGGCCGCCGCCTCCGCGCCGCGGCGCATGGTGATGTAGAAGCCGTCGGTCGTGAGACCCGGAATGAGCGCGATGGTGGGCTTCTTGTCCTGCGCCTGCGCCACGGCGCCGGTCAGGACGGTCGCGCCGACGGCCAGTGCCGCCAGTGCCTTGACGATTCTCTTCATGGCGTTCCCTCGTGTTTGCCTTGCATTTGGAAGCTGTTGCCGAGCAACGGTGGTCCACCTGCCGACGCCCTTCTTCGGGGCGGTTCGAGCCGATGGTCTCGGCCGGCATCGACGCTCCAGGCGATCGACGCGGCCTTGATTGGACACTGGCACGCCAAGGCGCGCCCAAGTTAAAATTCGGATATAAAAGAAATTCGACAAGCAAATTGGCAGCCTGACGCCTGCAACGTCAGACAATACAATCCTCATCGCGCCCGATGCCAGGCGACGCCGAGACTAATCCAGCAAATTTGGCTGATGGCTCCGCAGAGCCAAGCCCTCCCATTTCTTTTTTGTTGAAATGAGCCTAGTTGCGCGTTTGGACGAGGTCAATCCGATATTTTACGCAAGCTAAGTTTGCTTGGAATACCTCTGGGGCATGCCCAAGAGGAATCCATGGATCCCGGCCCGCTACGAGCGGGATCAACGCCGTCTGATCAAACCCGGCGAGTGGAGAGCTATGCCGCTCGAGCCAAGTGCAAGCGTCCGGCCCACGCCGTTTCCGACGCCGGGCCGCCCGGCGCGCCACGACCGCGGAAGGCCGATCAGATGTCCTGGTTCTGCGGCAGGATGACCAGATCGCGGATGGTGACATTGGCCGGTCGCGTCAGCATGAACAGCACCGCGTCGGCGACGTCTTCCGACAGCAGCCCCTCGCGCGCCGCCGCCTTGGCGGCGACCACGGCGGGATCCGAATAGCCCCAGAGCTCGTTCAGGACGACGCCCGGCGCCACCGCGCCGACCCGCACGCCATGCGGCGCGACCTGGCGACGGACGCCATGCACGAAAGCCTGCACCGCATGCTTGGTCGCGCTATAGACCGGCTCCCATTGGATCGCCTGGTGGCCGGCGACCGAACTGGTGACGATCACCTCGCCGGAGCCACGCTCGATCATGCCGGGCAGGACTGCGCGCACGGCGCGGAACACGGCGTTGATGTTGACGCCGATCACCGCGTCGAAATCGTCGGGGTTCCCGTCGACGAGGTCGCCCGCCAGATAGAGCCCGGCATTGGCAAGCAGGATGTCGATCTGGCCGAAGCGGGCGATCGTCTCGGCAATCGTGCGCTCGACCTCGGCGGGCTTGGTCAGGTCGGCCGCGATGACGAGCGCGTCAGCGTCGGGGAATTCGTCGCGCACGGCCTGCAGCCGCTCCGCCGAGCGGCCGACCAGCGCCAGACGCACGCCCTGCCCCGCCAGCATCCGCGCCATGGCGCGGCCGATGCCCGAGCTCGCGCCGGTGACCAGCGCGACTTTTCCCTTGAGATCACGGCTCATGCAGACCCTCCCTGGTCGCACGACGTCGTCGCCCGCCGGAACATCCGCCCGGCTTCCGCGCTTCGTCAATGATGGGTGCTGGCTTGGTCCCGCGCACGAGACAACTCCGCCCCGCGCGTCCTCCCGGTCCCGCTCAACCTCTCCAAGGAGGCTAACATTCCGCCCAAGCACGTCAACTTGGAAATTTGCACGCGTAAAGCAGTCTGTTACTCTAGCTTTACGTCTCCTGTCCGCCTCGCCCGAAATGCAGACCCTGCGTCATCACGCGTCGACGGGACGACGATTTCGGCTACCGTGACGCACGGTTGCTTGCCCCGCCAAAACCCGGTGTTGAAAGAACACGTATGACCGATCGCACGATCAAGAACATGGCGGAGTTCTCGGCACTCAGCGGCATCTCGCGACCAACGGTATCCAAGTATTTCAACGACCCTGAAAGCGTCCGCAAATCCACCCGGGCCCAAATCGAGAAGGCGCTGGCGAAATACGAGTACCGCCCCAATTTCTTCGCGGTGAACCTGAACAAGAAGCGGCCGAAGATCATCGGCCTGATCGTGCCGGATACGGGCGATACCTTCTTTTCGGAGCTGGTGCGGCGGATCGAGATGCGCTGCGTCGATCGCGGCTATCTGGCGATCGTGCTGTCGTCGCGCGGCGATGCGCAGCTCGAAGCCCGCGCCATCGAGACGCTTCTGTCGCTCAAGATCGCCGGCGCCATCGTCGCGCCGCTCGGCGTCCATTCCGACCAGCAGTTGATCCGCAGCCTCCAGGCGCGCATTCCGATGGTGTTCCTCGATTCAAGCCTCGACGAGGACACGCCCTTCGTCGGCACCAACAATTTCCAGAGCGTCCCGCTGATCACCGAATATCTCTGCCGCAGCGGCGACGCCCCAACCTATTTCGACATGCCGGCCGTCAACCAGAACGGCCCGGAGCGCAAGCTCGCCTATGTGACGACCATGGAACGGCTCGGCCTGAAGCCGGAGATCGTCGCCGTCACGCCGAAGAACGACTGGCGCTTCGAGGACATCGCCTTCGAAGAGGCGCGACGCGTCCTGCAGGGGCCAGGCTTCCCGACCCGCACCGTGCTCTGCGCCAATGATCGCTGCGCCGTCGGCGTCATGGCGGCGGCGTTCCAGCATGGGCTTCGCATCGGCCGCGAGCCCGGCTGCGACATCCGCATCGCCGGCCACGACGACCAGCCACACAGCCGCTATGGCTGCCCGCCCTTGACCACGGTCGCCCAGGATTTCGACCAGCTCGCCCAGAACGCCGTCTCGATCCTGCTCGACCGCGTCGAGAACGAGGTAGACGGCGACGACAGCCACCCGCCCCAGCAGGTGCGGCTCGAAGGCAAGCTCGTCATGCGGGCCTCGGCCTGAGAAGACCAGAGAGATCCGGCCCTAGCGCGCCTCGACGGTGGTGTCGACGGGATCGACGAACACCAGCGCCTGGTTCCGACCCGCGACCTTGGCCTGATAGAGCGCCTCGTCGGCGCGCCGGTAGAACTCGCTCAACGTATCCTCCGGCCGGCACACCGAGATCCCGGCCGAGAAGGAATAGGTGAAGTCCGGATAGAGGGTGAGCGGCCGCGAGGCGCGGACCACGGCGAGCATGCGCTCGAGGATCAACCTCGCATGCTCGAGCGACGTGTCGGGCAAGGTCAGCGCGAACTCCTCGCCCCCCATCCGGCCGAACGAATCCGCGCGCCGCAACTGGCCCTGAATCTGGAGCGCGAAGTCACGCAGGATGATGTCGCCGGTCTGGTGGCCGAAGCGGTCGTTGACCAGCTTGAAATGATCGAGATCGATGACGACCAGGCATCCGGCCTGCGCGTCGGCGCGGTGGGCGGAAAGGATCTGCTCGATGCGCGTGGTCAGGAAGCGACGGTTGGCAATGCCGGTCAGATCGTCCGTGTAGGACGCCTTGATCGCCTGGTCGCGATCCTGCCGGATGGCGCGCTCCTCGACGCGGAGGCCGGTGATGTCGCTGGCGATGCAGAGCATCCAGCCCTCGCTCTGCACCGTCTCCGTCATCCAGAGCCAGCGCCCGTCATGCAGGTCCGTCTCGAAGGCGCGAAAGCCGGTCTTGCCGCGACGCGACAGCGTCGAGGTCAGCCAAGCCTCGACATCGTCGACGCGAAGGACCGTGCCGCGCCGCAGGCCGTGATTGCGGCGCATGAGCTCGGCCCAGGTCGGAGCCTCGTCGCGGTCGACGAAATAAGCATCACGAAAGGCCCGGTTGGCATAGCGGATGCGATCGAAGGCGTCATAGAGCGCGACCAATACATCCGACGCCTCGTGAAGCCTCTCGAGCTGAGAGGTGACATCGCCGTCCAAGCCAACGTCTCCATCGCTACGATGTCACCGCAACACCAGAGCCATCGCTGGCCGGGCTGCCGCAAGAGCCGCGACGTTAACCGAACTGCCGGTCCGATCCAATATCGACCGACGAGGACGACGCCAATCAGCGCCTCCTGAAGACAGGCCGGCGCTTTTCCTTGAACGCGGCCCGGCCTTCGGCGGCGTCCTCGGTGGCAAAGCAGATGGTCTGCAGGTCGCGCTCGTAATCGATCGCCTGGTCCTGCGGCATGGTGAAGGCGGCGCGGAGGTTGAGCTTGGCGGTCTCGGCGGCGATTGGCGCGCGGCTGGCGATCACCTCGGCGATGGCGCGGGCCCGGCCGAGAAGCTCGGCCTGCGGCACCACCTCGGAGACGAGGCCCCAGGAAAGCGACTTCTCGGCCGGGATCGGATCGCCGGTCATGATCATCAGCGCCGCGTTGGACGGGCCGACGGAATGGGCAAGGAAGGTAGCCATACCGCCGCCGCCGATCCAGCCGAGTTTTATTTCAGGGGCGGCGAACTGCGCATTGTCGGAAGCGATGCGGATATCGCAGGAGAGCGATGTCTCCAGCCCGCCGCCGAAGGCATAGCCGTTGACCGCCGCGATGGTCGGCTTCAAGAGCTTGCGGATCGCGTCGCAATAATCCGCGCGATTGCGGAACTGCCAGGGCGTTTCGTAGGTGTCGAGCTCCTTGATGTCGGAGCCGGCACAGAAGGCTCGCTCGCCCGCGCCGGTGACGATGACGACGCGGATCGTGTCGCTGTCGTTGCATTCCCGCACGGCGGCGACGATCGCCTTCGACATCTCCGGCGTGACGGCGTTCAGCTTCTGCGGCCGGTTCAGCGTGATGGTGGCGACGGGACCGTCGACGGTGAAGAGGATCTCGTCGGTCATTCCGCCGCCTCCTTGGCCGTGCCGTCCATGACGGCGCCCTTGGCGACCAGCTCGTCGATCGCGGCCTCGCCGAGGCCCGCCTCGCGCAGCACGTCGCGGGTATGCTCGCCGGCGAGCGGCGCACCGCGATCCACCGTCGAAGGCGTCTTCGAGAACCTGATGGCGAAGCCCGGCGTCTTCACATGGCCTTCCGTCGGATGGTCATATTCGACGAAGGTGCCGTTGTGCTTGATCTGCTCGTCCTCGACGAGATCGGCATAGCCATAGACCGGGCCGCACCAGATATCCGCCGCGCGCAGCAATTCGAGCCATTCGGCCGAGGACTTGGTCTTCAGCTTCTCGCGCGTCTTGGCAAAGATCTCGTCGCGCTTCTCCCAGGTATCGACCTCGTCGTCCATGGTGAGGAAGCTCGGCTCGCCGATCACTTCACCCAGCGTCGCGAGCTTCGGGAACGAGACGATGATGTAGCCGTCCGTGGTCGCGAACGCGCCATAGGGCGCACGGATATAGACATGCGCATGCGGCTCGGCCGAGCGGGTCTGCGGCTTGCCGGCGACGGTGAAGACCGAGAGCTCCTGCATCTGGATCGTCGTGATCGCGTCCAGCATGTTGACCTGGACCAGCTGGCCCTCGCCCGTCCGTTCGCGATGCAACAGCGCGGCCAGCGCACCCTCGAAGGCGGTGTAGGCGGTGATCGCATCGACCAGATACTGGCCGGCGGCATTGGGCGGCTCGCCTGCGCGGCCGGCCGACAGCATCGCGCCGGACATACCCTGCAGCACGAGGTCCTGGCCCGGGCGGTCGAGATAGGGACCGTCCTCGCCATAGCCGGAGATCGAGACGTAGATCAGCTTCGGATTGATCTTCGAGAGACTCTCATAGTCGACGCCGAGACGCTTGGCGACGCCGGGGCGGTAGTTCTGCAGGAAGACGTCGGCCGTCTTCACCAGCTCCAGCAGCAGCGCCTTGCCTTCGGGGTTCTTCAGATCGATGGCGAGCGAGCGCTTGTTGCGGTTCAGCGACAGGAACGAGACGTTGACCTTGTTGCCGCGCGCGCCGCCGGCCGCGACATGGCGCTGCCACTCGCCGTTGAGCGGCTCGACCTTGACGACGTCGGCGCCGAGATCGCCGAGGCGCTGGGCGGCGAAGGGCCCGGCCATAGCGATCGAGCAATCGAGCACGCGATACCCGGAGAGAATGCCCATTTTCCTAAACCCTCAAAGATCCAAACTATCCGTCATCCCTGCGGAAGCAGGGATCCATTCAGCCCGTCCACGCCGGAGGCTGCATGGATCCCGGGTCTGCGCTTCGCTCCGCCCGGGACGACGGCGGCGCGTTCGCGATCCGTCTCACGTCATCCACCATCCGCCGTCGACGTTCAGCGTCTGCCCGGTGATGAAGCCCGATTGCTCGGAGGCGAAGAACATCAGCGCGTTGGCGATGTCGGCGGCTGCGCCGCGGCGCTTGACGGCCTGGCGCTCGAGCACGAAGCGGTTGTAGCCCTCGGGATCGGGATGGATCTTTTCCGCGTCGGTCGGGAAGGCGCCGGGCGAGATCGCGTTGACGGTGATGCCGTAGGGGCCGAACTCGCGCGCCCAGGCGCGCGTCAGGCCGACCAGCGCGCCCTTCGACTGGACATAGGGCGAGAGATTGGCCCAGCCGCCGGACAGCGTCACGCTGGCGATGTTGATGATGCGGCCGAAGCCCTTCGCCCGCATGCCCGGCAGCGCCACCTGCACGCAGACGATACCGGCGTCGACATTGACGCGCTGCACCGCCTGGTGCTCCTCGATCGTGTAGTCCTCGAACGGCTTCGACGGATAGATCGCGGCATTGTTGATGACGACATCGAAGCCGCCCACCTTCTGAGCGAGCCGCTCCAGCCCCGCCTTCAGGCCGGCGAGATCGGACAGGTCCAGCGCCTCGAAGACGAGCCCGTCGAGGCCGGCCTCGGCAGCCGCCTGCTTCAGCGCCTCGCCCTTGGCGGGATCATGATCGATCGCCACCACCGTCGCGCCCGCCCGCAGGAAAGCCAAGGTCGCCGGCAGGCCAAGGCCGCCGGCGGCGCCCGTGTAGAGGATGGTCTTGTTCTGGATGTTCATGGGCTATGTCCAACGCGGAAGTAGTCGTCCGGGCGACGCCCGGAGCGACGAAGCGGAATGCGGGCTCATCGCCCCAGGATCGGCCGATGGTTGCCGGTCGGCGTCGGGTATTCGTCGGTCGGCTGCGCGGCGAGGCCGGAAATCCGCTGTTCCAGCGCCGCCGTCGCCTCCTTGCCGGTATGGATGCGGAAGGTCGTGTCGTAGCGGCGCTCGTCGCCATGTTCGAGCCAGATCAGCTCGTTGTACTCCTCGGCATATCTGTGCCCGAGCACATGGTTGGTCGAGGGCTCGAGGCCGATCGCATACTGGCCGGCCTGCAGGTTCTGCCATTCGAACTGGCAGGGGAATTGCGCCTGCCGCGTCTCGACCTCGAAGGCGAGGCCGAGGCGGTCATTGACCAGCGCCACCGGCACCAGGCCGCTCGCATCCGCTTTCATCTGGTGCTGCCAGACCTGCTCGTGGAAGTTCCTCTGCGGCGCCGGCAGGGTGCGATAGCCGACGCCCTGTTTCTGGTAGTCGGCGCCGGCATGCGCCGCCCAGACGACCTCCTCGATCGGCGCGACGTAGCGGGCGCCCTCTTCCAGCAACGGCGCCGCCGGGTTGATGTGGTAGCAGTACATGTGCGGCGTCTTGTAGAAGCCGTGGTTGACGACGCGGTCGGTGAGCTTGATCTCGTTCGAGCCGACCTTCGCCTCGATGCGACGGATCAGGTACAGATCTTCGCCGAACACCGCCGACTGCTGGACGATACCCTCCGCCCACAGCGTGCACTCGTCGCCGTTCCACGTCTCGCCATAGCCGGTGAGGCGCGCCGGAATGGTGCTGACGCGGCCATGCAGCGAATGCTTGACCGTGCCGCGCGGCCCGTAGACGTAGCTGTCGGCAGCGGCCTCATGCATGAACAGCACATGGTCGAGGCCGCAGGTGACGAGCAGGCCCGAGAAGGAGCGGAGCCAGGCCAGCCCGCCCTCGCCCTCATATTCATGCAGGAAGGCGTTCCTGAAGCCGGCCGGCGAGTGCCAGCCGATCGAGGTGCCCTGGTAGTCGAGATCGGCGATATCCATCGCGCGGTCGACGAGGACGGTGAAACGCATGCCGGTCCCGGTGCGGAATTCGAGCATGCGGATGCCGCGCTCGACACCGTCGCCCAGCGTCACCAGCCGGACGCCGGCGAATTGCGACAGCATGCCGGAATGTTCCGCCAGCTCGCGCCGCGAAAAGCTCCGCCCGAAGAGTTCCACCATGGTCGTATCCTGCCTGTCCTGTTTCGTTGCGGGCGAGAATGGCGTCGCACCGATGCCGCCGAGCCACCGCCGTCATCCCTGCGAAAGCAGGGATCCATCAGGGCCTGAGCGCCTCGGGCTGGATGGATCCCGGGCCAAGCCCGGGATGACGGGGGACGGGCCTTAGAGCCCGTTGGCGCGCAGCTTGCCGTCGAGGAATTTCTTGGCGCGCGGCACGTCGTCCTCGGACAGGTGCTCGATGATCACCGGGATGTTCGGGTGCTTTTCCGAGAGGCGCTGCAGATAGAGGTCGTAGTTGAGCGAGCCGAGGCCCGGCGCCGGCAGCTCGATCTCGCCGACACCGCGGAAGGTGTGGCTCTCGAGCGCATCGCTGTCGCCGATGTCGGCGTGCTTCTCGCTCTTGTCGTCGCCGGAGCGCTTCACGTCCTTGGCGTGGGCGATGCGGATCTTGTCGGAGAGCGTGTCGAACACCTGGTTCAGGATCGGATCCATGCGGTCGATGTTGTGCGTCTCGAAATAGTTGGTCGGGTCCATCAAGAGGCCGAGGCCCGGATGATCGACCTGCGCGAACATCTTCACCGTCTCCTCGACCGAGCCGACGACGTTGTTCACATAGGTCTCGAGCAGGAAGACCGCGCCATGGTCATAGGCTTCCTGCGACAGCTCCGCGATCACCTTGCGGCACTCCTCGAAACCTTCGTCGGTCTTGTTCTTCGGGTGATGGACCCAGTCGGACTCGGTGTTGTAGGTGCCGGTCTCGGAGATCACGTAAGGGCTGCCGAAATCCCGCGCGTTGCGGATGATTTCCTTGAGATAGCCGACGCGGCGGGCGCGCTCGTCGCGATCCGGATGGATGATGTTGGTGTAGCCCGAGATGCAGGAGATCGGCAGGTCGTGGTCGCGGAACGTCTCGCGGACACGCTTCGCCTTTTCCCTGGTGATCTCTCCAGCCGAGAGGTCGATATCCTTGAAATGCAGGTCGAGCTGCACCGTGTTGAAGCCGAGCGCGCGGATCTTTTGGGCTGTTTCCTTGAGGCCATAGGGGAAATAGCCGGAGAAAATGCCGGTCTGCATCATGATGAGTTCCTCCCTGAACTTCAGATGGCGATTTCGGAAAGCCGGACGGCGCGGCGCTCGGCCATCGAGCGGTAGCCCGCCTCGATCAGCGCCACGGTGCGGACATTGTCGGCGACGGTGAGCGCCGGCTCGGTGCCCGTCTTCACCGCGTATTGCAGCTGCTCCATCACGCCCTTGAAGGCGTGCGGGAACCACATCGTGTCCCACTCGGGCGTCACCCACTTGCCGCCGGTCGTGCGCTTCGAGGCGTAGGTCAGCGTCGAGGCGGCGCCGGTCGGCCAGCCGATCGTGCCTTGGGCGACGCCCTCCGTGCCCTCGACCCGCCATCTGATGTAGATGTCCGAGTCAAAGCCCTCCTCGCGCGGGCCGGACCAGACATCCTCCAGCGACACGGCGAAGACGCCGGACTGGAACTTGATCGTCGAGGCGGTGATGCCGTCCTTGTGCTCGAAGGTCGTGCGCGGATCGGGACGGGCGGCGGTATAGATCTCGTCGACCTCGCCGAACAGGAAGCGAAGTACATCCAGGTGATGCACGCTCATGTTGGCGAGCGTCAGCCGGTCGTAGTCTTCGAGAAATCCCTG
The DNA here is from genome assembly GCF_016629525.1 of Kaistia sp. 32K. Classification (GTDB taxonomy): domain Bacteria; phylum Pseudomonadota; class Alphaproteobacteria; order Rhizobiales; family Kaistiaceae; genus Kaistia. Next base: position 627,093 of record NZ_AP024269.1, on the reverse strand, counting down.
CCAGTGCGGGATCGCGTGCATGTCGATCGTCGCGATCACAGGCGTGCCGAGCTCGCCGCGATCGAGGATCTGCTTCAGAACGCGCATCGACTGGTCGTAGCGCATGTTCTGGTTGACGGAGAGGATCTTGCCGGCGGCCTTCACCTCGTCGCGGAGGGCAATCGCCTCGTCGAGCGTCAGCGCCAGCGGCTTCTGCGCCAGTATCCCCTTGATATGCTTCTGCTTCAGCGCGTGGCGGATCAGCCCCGGCTGCTGGTCCGGCGGGAAGGCGATGTCGAGGATCTCGACGTTCTCGTCCTCGATCAGCGCTTCCGGCGTTTCGTGCACGGTCGGGATCGACCAGCGTGTCGCCACCTTGGCGGCGTTCGCCTTGGTGCGCGAGGCGATCGCCACGACCGGGAATCCGGCCTCGCGATAGGCGGCGAGATGGCACTCGGCCATGATCATGCCGGCGCCGATGGCGCCGATCCGGAGGTCGTTGACCCGGATTTCCGGATCGGGCGCGAAGCCCTTCGTGTCGGCCATGGTTCCCTCCACCGTTCCTGAATGCGCGCCGCGGCCGTTAACCTCCCGTTAGCCATCCGGAAGCCGGCCGGGCCGTCGCCGACCGGTCCCGGCCCCCTCCTCCCGGGATGACCGAAACCACGACGACCGCGCCGACGACACCGCGAGGGCGCCGACGGCCAGATGATTGTTATTGATCGGATCAGATGTCAACTGATGATATTGACATCAGAACCATCATTTTACATCATTTCATCGATCGGGACGCGGCGGCGCTTCCGGCGGGAACCCCAATCGGCTTAGGTGCAGCCTCCTCGGCCCAAACGACTCGGACAGACGGAATGCGGACGACACTTGTTGATATCGCCAGGGTGGCGGGCGTCTCGACCGCCACGGTCGATCGCGTCCTCAACCAGCGCGACGGCGTGCGCGAACGGACCCGCGCGCAGGTGCTTACCGCCGCCGCCAGCCTCGGCTACGTCCTCGAGACGGCCGAGGCCGCCCGCCCGCCGGTCGATATCGTCGACCTCGACATCGTGCTGCCCGGCGGCACCAACACCTTCATCAACAATCTCGCCGCCCGCTTCGCCGACACCGCCGTGGCACGGCCGGACGTGAACCTGCGCCTGCATTCGATCGAGGGCTTCGAGCCGGTGCTGTTGGCGGAAAAGCTCGAGGCGCTGCGCGGAAAAAGCCAGGGCGTGGCGCTGATCGGGCTCGATCATCCGGTGGTGCGCGAGGCGATCCGCGCGCTCGCCGATTCCGGCGTGCCGGTGATGACGCTGGTCTCCGACATCAGCCACGTGCCGCGCGTCGGCTATGTCGGCATCGACAACCGCGCCGCCGGCCGCCTCGCCGGCTATCTGCTCGGCCGCTTCCTGAAGGCGGAGACGGCCAAGGTCGCGCTGTTCGCCGGCTCGCTCTCCTATCGCGGCCACGAGGAGCGCGAGATGGGCTTCCGCCACATGCTGAGCGAGGATTATCCCGGCCTCTCGATCGTCGAGCTGCGCGAGATCCGCGACGACAGCGAGCGCGCCTATCAGGAGGCGGCGGCGCTGCTCGCCCGCCACCCCGATCTCGCCGGCATCTACAATATCGGCGCGGGAAACCGCGGCATCGCCCGCGCGCTGCAGGAGGCGCGGCGCGAGAAATCGGTCGTCTTCATCGGCCACGAGCTGACCGAGCACACGCGCCGCTTCCTGATCTCCGGCGTGATGGACGCGGCGATCGACCAGAACCCGCGTGTCGAGGCGCGCGAGGCGGTCGACCGGCTGGCCCGCGCCGCCCGCGGCGAGGCGAACCCGACCGGCCCGGCGACACGGCTGCAGGCGATCTTCAAGGAGAATATTCCGGAGGTGTGAGGCCTGGCTGGATTGGGTTTGTCGCGCTTAGGCCGAGCCTCTCCCTACCCGCCCGACAACCCGGCTGCATGGATCCCGGGTCAAGCCCGGGATGACGGTGAGCGTGGTGCGCCGGCATCGCCCCTCCCGCCGGCGTCGCCGCCATCACCACCCGGTCAAATCCGTATCAGTCCGGCGCCGTTTCGGGATTGGCGCGGGGTGCGAACTGTCCCTATCCTCGCGGGCCAGTTCCAACACGAGGGCGCGTTCCGCGTGAGCGTCGCCCGGATCCCTGGAGAGGCCTCCATGTACCAAGCCCGCACCATGACGGCGATCGTCTGCCACGGCCCGAAGGACTATCGCGTCGAGGCGGTCGGCAAGCCGGAGCCGCGCCGGCGCGAGCTGGTGCTGAAGATCGACGCCTGCGGCATCTGCGCCAGCGACTGCAAGTGCTGGTCCGGCGCCAACATGTTCTGGGGCGGCCAGAACCCTTACGTGAAGCCGCCGGTGATCCCGGGCCACGAATTCTTCGGCCGCGTCGAGGAGATCGGCGAGGAAGCGGCCGAGCATTTCGGCGTCGAGGTCGGCGACCGCGTCATCGCCGAGCAGATCGTGCCCTGCGACAAGTGCCGCTACTGCCGCTCGGGCCAGTACTGGATGTGCGAGATCCACAATATCTTCGGCTTCCAGCGCCAGGTCGCCGACGGTGGCATGGCCGAATACATGCGCATTCCCGAAACGGCGCGCGTGCACAAGATCCCGGAAGAAATCTCGCTCGAGGACGCCGCGATCATCGAGCCGCTCTCCTGCGCCATCCACACGGTCAATCGCGGCGACATCCAGTTGGACGACGTCGTGGTGATCGCCGGCGCCGGCCCGCTCGGCCTGTTCATGACGCAAGTCGCGCATCTGAAGACGCCGAAGAAGCTGGTCGTCGTCGACCTCGTGCCGGAGCGGCTGGCGCTGGCGAAATCCTTCGGGGCGGACGTGGTGATCAACCCGCGCGAAGAGGACGCGATCGAGGTGGTGCGCGGCCTGACCGACGGCTATGGCTGCGACGTCTATATCGAGACGACGGGCGTGCCGGCCGGCGTGACGCAGGGCCTGGAGATGATCCGCAAGCTCGGCCGTTTCGTCGAATTCTCCGTCTTCGGCGCCGAGACGACGGCCGACTGGTCGATCATCGGCGACCGCAAGGAGCTCGACATCCGCGGCGCGCATCTCGCGCCCTATTGCTATCCGATCGCCATCGATCTCCTGCAGCGCGGCCTCGTCACTTCGAAGGGCATCGTCACGCATCACTACGGCCTCAAGGACTGGACCACGGCCATCGACAAGGCCTATGGACTTGAGTCCATCAAGGTGCTGCTGCGGCCGGGCTATGGCGCCGACGCCGCCGGCTGACAGCGAAACGGGAATGTCCTCATGAGCTTCTTCATCGGCATCGATGTCGGTACCGGCAGCGCGCGCGCCGGCGTGTTCGACGCGGACGGCGTGCTGAAGGCCTCGGCCAAGCGCGAGATCACGCTCTGGCACGAGCCCGGCGACGTCGTCGAGCAGTCGTCGGAGAACATCTGGCAGGCGATCGTCGCCTCGGTCCGCGAGGCGATGGCGGCATCGAAGGTCGCGCCGGACGCCGTCGCCGGCATCGGCTTCGACGCCACCTGCTCGCTGGTGCTGATCGACGCCGAGGACAAGCCCGTCACCGTCAGCCACTCCGGCGATCCCGCGCGCAACATCATCGTCTGGATGGACCACCGCGCCACCGAGCAGACGCGCCGGATCAACGCGACGAAGCACGCCGTTCTCGCCTATGTCGGCGGCGTCATCTCGCCCGAGATGGAGACGCCAAAGCTGCTCTGGCTTTCGGAAAACCTGCCCGAAAGCTTCGCCAAGGCGAAGCATTTCTTCGACCTCTCCGACTGGCTCACCTATCGCGCCACCGGCAGCCTCGACCGTTCCGTCTGCACCGTCACCTGCAAATGGACCTATCTCGCGCATGAGAAGCGCTGGGACGAGAGCTATTTCCGCCAAATCGGCCTCGGCGCGCTCGCCGACGAAGGCTTTGCCCGCATCGGCACGAACGTCGTCGATCCCGGCACGCCGCTCGGCCGCGGCCTGACGCAGGCGGCCGCTGACGAACTCGGCCTCAAGGCCGGCATCCCGGTCGGCGCGGCGCTGATCGATGCGCATGCCGGCGGCGTCGGCTCGATCGGCGCGCGCGACACGGCGAACCGGACGACCGACGCCAAGCGCCAGATGGCCTATATCTTCGGCACCTCGGCCTGCGCCATGACGACGACGGTCGAGCCGCGCTTCGTGCCCGGCGTCTGGGGACCCTATTTCTCGGCCATGCTGCCGGGCTTCTGGCTTAACGAGGGCGGCCAGTCTGCGGCCGGTGCTGCGATCGATCATCTGGTCAAGCTGCACCCGGCCCATGCCGAGGCGACCGCCAAGGCGAAGGCCGAAGGCAAGTCGGTGCTCGCCTATCTAGAGGCGCGCGTCGGCGCGCTGGCCTCGACGCCGGAAGCGCTCGCCCGCCTCGCCGCGACCCTCCAGGTCGTGCCGGAATTCCTGGGCAACCGATCGCCCAACGCCAATCCGGACGCCCGCGCCGTGATCGCCGGGCTCGATATGGACGAGGATCTCGACAGCCTGGCGCGGCTCTATCTCGCTGGTCTATGCGGCCTCGGCTATGGCGCGCGGCAGATCGTGGCGGCGGTGGCCGAACAGGGCGCCGAGCTCGACACGATCGTCGTTTCCGGCGGCGCCGGACAGAGCCCGCTCGTCCGCCAGATCATGGCGGACGCCACCGGCCTCACCATCGCCATTCCCGAGACGGCCGAGCCGGTGCTGCTGGGTGCTGCCATCCTCGGCGCGGTGGCGGCCGGCGCCTATCCGGACACCGGCGCGGCGATCGACCGGATGTCGCGCCTCTGCGCCGAGCAGAAGCCGACCGGCGGCGCGACAGCGCGAATCCACGACGCCAAATATCGCGTCTTCCTGGCCCTGCAGGAAGCCGACCGCGCCGCGCGCGAGCTGGTCACCTCGGCGCTCTGAAGCAACCCCAAGATGTCTCATGTATAGTCTGCAACCTGCGGATTGTTAGCGTGTGCGACTTCCACGCAACGGATATTTCAAATCTGTGTCGAACGATCTGGTTACCTTAGGATCCCATTGCGGAGCGCCAATAAAGCTGGAACGAAAAGACGCTACGTCACGCATAGGGGGCTAAATGACAAAGCGTCTTTACGAAGCGCCTGTTCTCAACAAGCGCGAGAAGCTTGATCGCATCGCGGCCACGCTGCCGCCCGTCTCGGGTGCCGTCCGTCCGCCCGAGTGATGGCCGTCGCCGGCGTCCCCGCCGGCGATCCCGTACACCACCATCCGTTGCAATGAGCGCCATGCCCGATGCCAGAGCGCATCGGGGCTGGCGTGAATGGGAAATCTGCCATGACCAAGAAGACCTACGAAGCGCCCGTCCTCGTCAAGCGCGAGAAGCTCGACCGCATCGCCGCGAACTCCGTCGTCTCGGGCCAGAAGCCCGTCTGATGCCGTCGCCGGCGTTTCTGCCGGCGGTCTCTGACACCACAATGCATTGAAATGGACGCCATACCCCGCGCGACGATGCACGGGCTTGGCGGCTGGGGGAATACCATGACCAAGAAGACCTACGAAGCACCCGTCCTCGTCAAGCGCGAGAAGCTCGACCGCATCGCCGCGGCGAGCATCGGTTCGCGTCCGAACGTCACCTGATGGCCGTCGCCGGCGTTTCTGCCGGCGGTAGCGAACACCGCGATCCATTGAAATGAGCGCCCGGCCCGGATGCTGGAAGGCATCGGGGCTGGCGCGAATGGGAAACTGCCATGACCAAGAAGCCTTACGAAGCGCCCGCTCTCGTCAAGCGCGAGAAGCTCGACCGCATCGCTGCCGAGCCCGTCGGCTCGCGTCCGCTCCGTTGAAGGCCGCGCCGGCGTTTCTGCCGGCGGACTGGCCCCTGACTATCGGTTGAAGCAACGCCATGCCCGCATGCCAGGAGCATCGGGGCTAGCCTGAAGGACATCTCCGATGACCAAGAAGACCTACGAGGCGCCTGCTCTCGTCAAGCGCGAGAAGCTCGACCGCATCGCAGCCGGGGCCGCCGGCTCGCGTCCCGTGAGCCCGCCGCCGCCCTAGTCGCCGTCGCCGGCGTCCCTGCCGGCGATTTCGAACGCCACCATCCATTGAAATGAGCGCCAGGCCCGGAGGCCCGAGAGCTTCTGGGCAGGCCCGCAAGGAGAACGACCATGGCCAAGAAGACCTACGAAACGCCTGTCCTCGCCAAGCGCGAGAAGCTCGACCGCATCGCTGCGGCGCCGGCGACCAGCCATCCCGTCCCGGTGGGCTAGGCTCGCGAAGCGGGATCGCTCCCTGAAAGGATGTCCTCCGACATCCCGGACGGGCGAACCGGATAAAACGCCCCGGCACCGCGTGCCGGGGCGTTTTCGTTTGGCCTCAGGCCGGCTCGAACATCGTCTGGATCGCCATTTCCGGCACCAGCACCAGGCCCTTGTCGGTGATGCGGATCTCCGGGATGACCGAGAGCGGGATCAGGTTGAAGCCCATATAGGGGATCGAGCAGCCGGCCTTCTCCCACTCGACCTTCAGCGCCCGCGTCTCCTCGGCCACTTCGGTGACACGCTTGTCCGAAAGCAGGCCGGCGATCGGCAGGTCGATCTTCGCCAGCACCTTGCCGTCGGCGACGACGCAGACGCCGCCCTGGGTTTCGGCGACCGTGTCGAGCGCCAGTTGCATGTCCGGCTCGTTGGTGCCGGCGACGATGATGTTGTGGCTGTCATGGCCGACCGACGAGGCGACGGCGCCGCGCAGCAGGCTGAAATTCGACAGGACGCCATGCGCGACATTACCGGCCGACTTGCCGTGCCGCTCGACGACGGTGACGAAGCAGAGGCCGTGCCGCTCGAACAGGGTCTGCCAGTCGTTCGCCGCCTCGATCTCGAATGTCTCGTGGCCGAGCGTGATGCCGGGAAGCTCGGTGCGGATCGCGTGCAGCGTGCCGGGGCCGGACGGCAGCTCCGGCGTCAGCTTCAGCCCCTTCGGCAGCTTGACCGTCTGATACGCGGCCTTCGGATACTGGTAGCGATCGGAAAGCGCCGCATCGAGCAGCGGCGTGATCTTGGCGCCGTCGACGACCAGCTCGCCGCCATACCAGGTCGATTGCGGGTCGAGATCGTCGCTCATCAGCACGAGGTCGGCGCGGCGGCCGCCGCCCATGCCGCCGATCTCGTTTTCCTGGCCGAAGCGGGTGGCGCCATGCAGCGAGCCCATCGACCACGCCTGTTGCGGCGACATGCCGGCCTTGACCGCCTCGCGCACCACCCAGTCGAGGCCGAAATGCATCAAATCGTCGGCGTCGCGGTCGTCGGTGCAGACGGCGACGCGCTTGTGCGAGGAACCGAGCTCGGTGATGGTCTTGATCGCCTGCGGGAGCGAATGCCACGGCGTCGTCGGCGGGCCGCCGCGCAGGAACAGCCAGATGCCGGCCTCCAGCATGTCGTCGGCGATGTCGCGGTCGATCGCCTCATGCGTGTCGGTGACGCCGCTCGCCGCATAGGCCGCCACGAACTTGCGGCCATAGACATGGCCCGAAACCGGCCGCCCGCGCGACAGCGCCGCCGCGATGATCGCGTGGCTGCGCTCGTCGCCCATGGCGACGGGGACAAAATCCATCTTCTCGCCGAGCGCGACGGCTTCCGGCCATTTGTCGAACAAGGCAGCGATCTTGTCCGGCGTCAGGTCGCCGCCGGCCGTCTCCAGCTCCGGCGACGTCGCCGGCACGGTCGAGGGAACCGTCAGGAAGATCGACAGCGGCGCGACGCGCGCATCTTCCAGCATCGCCTCGACGCCGGCGACGTCCATGACGTTGCCGATCTCGTGGCTGTCGCAGAAGATCGTCGTCGTGCCGTTCAAAAGCGCTGCCTCGGCATAGGCGCAGGCCGTCACCATCGAGGATTCGATATGGATGTGCGGGTCGACGAGGCCCGGCGCGATGATGCCGCCCTTCGCGTCATAGATCGCCTTCGCGCCGCCCTTGTGCGTGCCGGAGGGCTTCACTGCCGCGATGCGGCCACCGGCGATCCAGATCTCGCGCTCCGGCAGGATGCGCTCCGAATAGGTCGAGAGGACGCGCGCGCCCTTGATGACGAGGTCGGGCGCGGCGCGGCCGGAGGCGACGTCGGCGAGATGGCGGGTCATCGTCGCGAGCGGCGCGACGGAGAAGCGGGTGAGCCTGGTCATTCTTTGTCTTCGTTCCCTGCGATGCGCCGCCCTGGCGCGCCCTGTCCAACCGGTGAATTCTGGTGGCGATCCCGTCGAAAGTCACGCCTGCCATCGCGCGTCAAAGTGGACCGCCACGCCGGCATCGACCGAATGGCATTCAGCAACAAATGTCCCGAATTATGGCTTGAATTGAAATGCTGTTCCTTTATGCCCCACAGTAGAACGCTAGCTTGGCAACAATCGTGGCGGCAGCTCCAGCGAGCACAGATGCCGGCGCACAATTTCGGGCCATCAAACGGGGGTTTGGGATATGGGCAAGAAACTTCTTTCGCTGGCGCTCGCCGCCGGTCTGACGGCGCTGTCATCCGGCGCTTACGCCGAGGGCATCGCCGGCGCGCCGGCGCCGTTCGACAAGGGCGGCGTCAAGATAGCCGTCATCAGCTTCCTCGGCTCGGGCGACTGGCTGCAGGCGTTCGAGGCCGGCGTGAAGCGCCAGGCCGAGGCGCTCGGTATCGACGCCAACGTCTCGCAGGCGCGCAACGACATCAACGCCCAGCGCGAGCTGATCCAGCAGGCGGTCAATCTCGGCGTCAAAGGCATCGTCATCAACAACGGCCAGCCGGAAGCCCTGAAGGACGTCGCCCAGGCGGCGCTCGACGCCGGCATCCCGGTCGTCGCCTATGACGTCAACCTCGACAACGCCAAGATCCCGCAGATCGAGCAGTCCGACGCCGACATGGCGCGCCTCGTGCTCGAGCAGGCGGTCAAGGAACAGGGCGAGACCTTCGACGGCGGCGCCGTCTACGTCGCCGGCTTCGCGCCGCTCGACCGCCGCTATGCCGTCTGGAAGGATTTCGAGAAGAAGTATCCGGGCATCAAGGAAGTCGCGACCTGGGGCGTCGTCAACGACAGCGTCCCGGCTTCCGTCGCCGACCAGACCAAGGCCGTGCTCGCCGCCAACCCGACGCTCTCCGTCGTCTTCACCCCCTGGGACGAATTCGCCCGCGGCGTGAAGCTCGCGATCGACGAGGCCGGCGTCGCCGACAAGGTCAAGATCTACGGCGTCGACATCTCGACCTCGGACATCCAGGCCATGCTCGAGCCGAACAGCCCCTGGGTCGCCACCGCCGCCACCAACCCAGCCGTCGTCGGCGAGGTCTCGGTGCGCGCGCTGGCGCAGCTGATCGCCGGCCAGGACCCGGGCCGCTCGGTGCTGATCCAGCCGACGCTCGTCACCAAGAAGGACCTCGTCGACAACAACATCAAGACGATCGAGGAACTGCAGGACAAGTTCCCGGCCTTCAAGGACAGCGACGCCGCCAAGGCCGACTGGATCCCGGCTTCGAAGTAAGAACTCGGCACGCTCTGCCCGAACCCTCCCCTTGAGGGAGGGTCAAAACCGCGAAGCGGTTTTGGGGAGGGGTTGCTTGCGACATGGGGGTGGGAACGCTTCGGCTCGCCGAAGCTATCCCCTCCCCAAATCCGCCAAGGCGGATTTGACCCTCCCTCAAGGGGAGGGTTTCACGCGTGATTTCGGCTTCTGCCAAAATGAAGAAAAGACCATGACGCTGCCGACGCCCGACTATGCCAGAAACATTCGCCTGATCGGCCATTCCGACCAGGGCGGGCGGCCGGACGCGCTGCAGCTCATGGTGCATCGCGGCTTCGCCTATGTGGCGCATCCCTGGTCGCAGGGCTTTTCCATCATCGACGTGCGCGATCCGAAGAACCCGGGCGAGACCGTGTTCGTGCCGGCGCCGCCGAACACCTGGACGATCCACCTGCAGACGCATGACGATCTGCTACTCGTCATCCATGCGCGCGACCTGTTCGCCGACGCCGCCTTCGCCGTCGACGAGAAGGTCTACTACACGAAATCGGTCGGCGAGACGGTCGGCACCGCCGCCGGCAAGGTGTCGCGCAATTGGTCGGCCGGCATGGCGATCTACGACATCTCCAAGCCAACGGCGCCGCGCCAGATCGGCTTCTTCCCGGTCGACGGCGTCGGCATCCATCGCATCTGGTATGTCGGCGGCCGCTACGCCTATGTCTCGGCGCTCCTCGACGGCTACAGCGACTACATCTTCCTGATCGTCGACCTGCAGGACCCGACCAAGCCGGTCGAGGCCGGCCGCTGGTGGATCCCCGGCATGCATCTCGCCGGCGGCGAGCAGCCCACCTGGGGCGACGGCCGGCGCTATGCGCTGCATCACGGCCTGGTCGAGGGCGACACGGCCTATGCCTGCTGGCGCGACGGCGGCCTCACCATCCTCGACATCGCCGACAAGTCATCGCCGAAACTGATCACGCACAGGAACTGGTCGCCGCCGTTTGGTGGCGGCACGCATTCCGCCCTGCCCTTGCCGAAGCGCGACCTCCTAGTCGTCGCCGACGAGGCCGTGCTCGACCACGAGGAAGACGGGCGCAAGCGGACCTGGATCTTCGACATCAGGGACAAGGCGAACCCGATCTCGATCTCCACGCTGCCGACGCCGGCCGAGGCCGACTACACCGCCAAGGGCGGCCATTTCGGCCCGCACAATCTGCATGAGAACCGGCCGGGCAGTTTTGTCTCCGACACGCTTGTTTTCACCACCTACCAGAACGCCGGCGTGCGCGTGTTCGACATCTCGAACCCCTATGAGCCGAAGGAAACCGGCGCGCTGGTGCCGGCGGCGCCCGAGCGCATGGTCGACAAGCGGGGCAATCGTCCGCGCGTGATCCAGTCGGCCGATCTCTTCGTCGACGCCAACGGCATCATCTATTCGACCGATTACAATGCCGGCCTCGCCATCATGGAGTATGAGGGGTGAGCTGCGCCTCACTTCCCCCTCCCCCTTGCGGGGAGGGTCGGGGTGGGGGTACCAGCGCCGAAGCCGAAGAATGAACGCCAGGGGTGGCGGCTCTCTGTAGAAACCGAGCCGGTACCCCCTCCCTGACCCTCCCCACAAGTGGGAGGGAATTCCGCCTGAGCCCGTCAACGTCCAGTCCCGAACCGAGCCGCCTTGACCACCTCCCCCGCCAACATCGTCGTCTCCGTCAGGGCCATCGAAAAATCCTTCGGCCCGACCCGGGCGCTCGCCGGCGCGGATCTCGAGGTCAAGGCTGGCGAGATCGTGGCGCTGATGGGGGCGAACGGCGCCGGCAAGTCGACGCTGGTCAAGATCCTCTCCGGCTCGATCACCGCCGACAGCGGCACCATCCTCCTGAACGGCAAGGCGGTCTCCTTCGCCTCCCCGGCCGGGGCGCAGGCGGCTGGCGTCGCCACCGTGCACCAGGCGACCGACCAGGCCGGCGCGGCGGGGCTGACGGTCGCCGAGAATTTGACGCTGAACGAGCTCTGCGGCACCGGCAGCTTCTTCGTCTCGCCGCGCTCCACCCGCAAGCGCGCGAAGGAAATCGCGGCGCTGATCGACCTCGACCTGCCGCTCGACCGCGACTTCATCGATCTCCGCCCGGCCGAACGCCAGCTGATCGCGATCGCCCGCGCCGTCGCGGCCAGGGCGTCGGTGCTGATCCTCGACGAGCCGACCTCGAGCCTCTCGGCGACCGAGGCGGAGCGGCTCTTCGCCGTGCTGCGCCGGCTGAAAGAGAGCGGCATCGCCATCCTCTACATCTCGCACCGGACCGGCGATCTCGCGGCGATCGCCGACCGCGCCGTCGTGCTGCGCGGCGGCAAGGTCGTCGCCTCCTTCGCGCGGCCGATCGATTTTTCCGCCGCGATCGCCGCCATGATCGGGCGCACGCTGGACGCCGGCGCGCATGCCGCGACGGTTTCGACGCAGCCGGTCCTCGCCTCGATCCGCAAGGCGCGGCTGATCCCCGGGGCACGGCCCTTCGATCTCGAGCTTCGCTCCGGCGAGGTCGTCGCCATCACCGGCACCCTCGGCTCGGGCAAGAGTAGGCTGCTGCGCGCCCTGTTCGGGCTGGAGCCGCTGGCCGAGGGTTCGTTCACGCTCGACGGCAAGCCCTGGCTCTCGAACGGCCCGGCCCGTTCGATCGACAACGGCGTGTTCATGGTGGCGGAGGACCGCTGGGCCTCGTCGCTGCTACCGCCCGAAATCCCCGGCGCCTCGATCGCCGGCACCATCGCGCTGCCGCATCTGCCGCGCTGGTTCCCGCTCGGCCTGTTGCGCGAAACACGCGAGCGCCTCGTCGCCTCGGAGGCGATCGGCCGGCTCGGCATCAAGGCGCGCAGTCCCGACGACACGCTCGACCAGCTTTCCGGCGGCAACCAGCAGAAGGTGGTGCTGGCGCGCTGGCAGGCGGCGCCCTGCCGGCTGCTGCTGCTCGACGAGCCGTTCCAGGGCGTCGATGTCGGCGCCCGCGCCGATCTGATCGCCGCCATCCGCAACAGCCAGTCCGGCTCGGCGACGCTGATCGCCACCAGCGACACGGAAGAGGCGCTCGAGGTTGCCGACCGCATCCTCGTCATGCGCGACCACTCCCTTTACCAGGCCGACGGCAGCCAGGAGGGCGGCCTCGCCGCCGTCATCGGCAGCGTCGAAAGCGCCGAGACCCGGGCCGACGGCACAGGACAGACACCATGACCGACCACGCTGCATCCCCGTCGAAGCCGGCCTCGACCTTCGCGGAGACGGGGCGCAAATATGCGCTCTTCGTGCTCCTGGCGCTGATGCTGGTCGGCTTCTGGTACGCCCAGCCCGCCTTCATCAACTCGGCCAACCTGTTCTCCATCCTGCAGGCGGTCTCGGTCGTCGCCATCCTCGGCGTCGGCGTCTCGATCACCATGTCGGCCGGCGGCTTCGATCTCTCCGTCGGCAGCGTCGCCGCCTCCTCGGTGATGGCGGCGAGCTACGCCATGGTCGTCCTGCAGATGAACGCCGTCGAGACGCTCGGCCTCGTGCTGCTGATGGGCGCCTTCATCGGCCTCGTCAACGGCCTCTTGATCGTGCGCGTCGGCGTGCCCGACCTCTTGGCGACGCTCTCGACCATGTTCCTGCTCGCCGGATTGCAGCTGATCCCGACCGGCGGCCGCTCGATCACCGCCGGCATGACCCTGCCGAACGGCACAACGGCGCCCGGCGCCTATGATCCGGCCTTCCTCATTCTCGGTCGGGGGCGGCTGTTCGACACGGTGCCCTACCCCGTCATCGTCATGGCTGTCGTCGCCATCCTCGCCTGGTTCCTGATGGAGCGGACGCGCTGGGGCCGCGTGTTCTACGCGATCGGCGGCAACGAGACGGCGGCGCATCTCGCCGGCGCGCCGACCAAGGCGTATCGCCTCTGGGCCTATGTCATCTCCGGCACGCTCGCCTCGCTCGGCGGGCTGATCGTCGCCTCGCGCGTCGGCCGCGGCGACGTCTCGGCCGGCAATTCGCTGCTGCTCGATTCCGTCGCCGCCGCGCTGATCGGCTTCGCCGTGCTCGACAAGCGCCGCCCGCATGTGCTCGGCACCGTGCTCGGCGCGATCTTCGTCGGCGTGCTTCTGAACGGCCTCACCATGCTGAACGCGCCCTATTACACGCAGGACTTCGTCAAGGGCGTCGTCCTCGTCGGCGCGCTGGCGCTGACCTTCGGGTTAGGCAAGAAGAAGCGGTAGTCCGGGCGCCCGCTTCCCCTGCGTCGAGGCGCGGGCGGAGCGGCGACCTTCCCTCACGTTTTCTTGACGTAAACCGGTGCACCGGCCGCTCGAACAGCGCTGGTTCCGGTCGCAGCGATCCGCTATGCAACCAATCCATGCACCGGACAGTCAGGGCGCCTTCAGGCCCTGTCGCCGTACCGGCTGGCTTTGCATCGACGACCGTCAACGAAATATCGGGATATCGGACTGACCTAAAATGATCATCGTCAGCGCAGGCGACACCAAGTTCGTCCCAGGCATGATGATGCTCATTTACTCGGCATGGATCAACAACCGGAACGCCCGCTTCTATGTGATTGACGCCGGCATCAGTCCGGACGGGCGCAAGAAGCTTTCGGCATTCTGCGCCGACCATGGCATTTCCTGCCAGATCGTCGGTGTCGATCCCGCTTTTCTGGCCCAGCTGCCGAAGAGCGTGAACTGGTCGCCCGCCATGTATGCGCGGCTCTTCATTCCCGATCTTCTCGCCGAACACGACAAGGCCATCTATATCGACGGCGACGCCGTGGTGAATTCGGACATTTCGGAGCTCTGGCAGCTCGATCTCGGCGAGGATCTCGTCGCCGGCGCGCTCGACGGGCTGATGACGCCGGCGTTCCTGGCGGACATCGGGCTCCGGGCCGACCAGTACATCAACTCCGGCGTCCTGGTCATGAACCTCGCCCTCTGGCGCGCCGAGCGGATCGCGGAGCAGGCGATCGCGCTACTGCTCGACCGGCCCGGGCTGGAGTTTCCGGACCAGACGGCGATCAACCTCGTCGCCCGGGACCGTGTTCGCTACATCGACCGCAAGTTCAACTTCTTCGCGCGCGAATACACCCGCTTCCCGAAGATGATCCCGCGCATCATCCACTATCCCGGCCCCGACAAGCCGTGGAGCAACAAGCGCTCGCCGCTGGCGGACGTCTTCGACGCCTATCGCGAGGTGTCCGGCGCCGATATTCCGAAGCCGAAGCGCGGCTGGCAGTTCAAGACCTTCCGACGGACCGTGTTCGGCCTCTTGACCCTGCGGCCGAAGCACTGGCGCCGGCTTCGCTACCGGCTCCACTACCGATCGACATTCATCGACCCGCATGTCGCGGAGCTGCGCGCCAAGGCGATGGCGGCGCGCGCACCGGCCCCCGAGGGCAGCGGGGCCTGAGCGCCCCGCCAACTTGCCTCAGATCGCCTTCGCGGCGGCGACGATGTCTTCCGGCGTGCGGAAGCTTGCCGGCTCGAGCAGGAAGGCGCGCGCGAGCTCGATGGCCTTCGTCTCCAGCGGCGCGCGGCGGGCCGGATCGGCGATCCGCTCGAAATCCGCATTGTGGGCGAAGCCGAGGATACGGCGGATCGTCTTGACGCCGGCATAGCCGACCGCGTCGGCGAAGATCCGGTCGAGGAAGACCTCGCGCGCCGCCGCGAGCACGGTGGCGTCGGCGGGATTGCCGAACATGGTGGCGGGATAGGCGTCGCCGCGGGCACTGGTCTCCCAGAGCGACAGGAAGCGCGTCTTGAAGGCGTTCCAGAACACCGGCACCTGGTCGAGCACCCAGTCGGCCTGCTCGCGCCGGTCGTCCGCCGCCGTCGCGTGGCCGGGCTGCGCCAGATAGTTCATGACGAGATTGGCGAGGAAGGCGCCAACATCGAAGCCGATCGGCCCGACGAAGGAGAATTCGGGATCCATGACGCGAGTGTCGGTCTCGGTGACCATGACCGAGCCGGTGTGCAGATCGCCATGGATCAGCGCCTGTCCCTCGGTCAGGAAGCGCCAGCCGAAATGGGCGACCGCTGCCTTCAGCACGGAATCGGAGCGGAAGCGCGCCGCGAGGCCATCGAGCTCCGGGCTGGTCCAGCGGTTGCGCGGCGACGGGCTCAGCGGATCGGAGAACACCACCTCGGCGGTGATGCGGATCAGCGAGGTGTTCTTGGCGAAGCGGGCGGTCAGCTCCGCCTTCGCCTCGATGGTGGCGCCGAAATCGGAGGTGGCGAAGGTCGAGCGGGCGGCGAAATCGCCGACATGCGCGGCAGCCTGCGGATAGCGCTTCCCCTCGATCAGGCCGCGCCGCAGGATGATGTGCGGCGAGAGCTTCTCCATCACGAAGGCGTAGAGCTTGGGCTCATAATAGTAGAAGCGCGGAACCAGCCCTTCGACATGCGGCTCGATCGCCCGGTAGTAGGACTGCTCGAAAAAGGCGCGGTCGAGCGGCAGCGGCCAGCTCTCGCCGGCGGCGCGCACATAGGGAAGCGACTGCTTCACGCAGACCGAGCCATCCGGCCCGTCGACGAGGAAGACGAGGTTCAGATTGCCGTCGCCGACCTCCTCGACCGTCCAGCGCTCCGGCGCGCCGCCGAGCTTCGAGCGGATCTCCGGAAGGCCAGCCAGGAAGGTCCGGACGGAGTGGTTGTCGAGGGCCTGGTAGCCGTCGGGAGTATGAAGCGACATCGAACCTGCTCATTCAGTCTGGGAGGGCGCGCGGACGGGACCGCGCGCTCTAACTATTTGTCTTCTCGCGTTTTCTTCACGCGAACCGGTATCCGCGTCGTTCGAAAACGCTCTAGCGTCATTTCCAACCGTAGCGCGTGGCGGCGGCGTCGACGAGGACGGCATAGTCGGCCTCGATTGTCTCGAGCTTCTTGACGAGATCGGAATCCTTGCCGCCGAGGCGCTCGATATAGGCCGCGCCGTCCGGCTGGGCCTTCCAGTCGTTGCCGACGAAGCGGGCGACCGCCTTGCCGTTGTTGGTGACGGTCGGCTTCAGGGGGCCGAACTCCGCCGCCGCCTTGCTGAGGCCGGCGAGGAAGGCATCGTGGTCGAGGCCGCTATAGGGCTTGCCGTCGCCATCAGTGACGTTCAGGAAGATCTGGTCATCGCCGAACACCGTGTAGCCGCCGCCGAGGCCCTGATCGACCGACGCCGCCTTCTCGAAGAAGGCCTGTGCGACGGTCGAATCGAGCTTGTCGCGCGGATAGGTCACCGTGACGAAGTCGGTCTGGCCCGAGGGGTCGTCGAGGCGCGAGACCAGCACGCTTTCCTGGCGGAAGACATAGCCGAGCGCGGCGGCGAAGCGATCGGCCGCCGCGTCGTCGAGATCGGCCATGGTCTGCAGCGAGGCGTTGGTCTTCAGCAGGTAGCCGCCGGGCGTCACCTCGCTGACCATCTTGGCGTCTTCGACGCCGACGGCGTCGGCGATCTTCGGGACGATCCCGGCCAGCGCCTGCGTGGCGAAGGCGGAGCGCACCGCATAGGGCGCCTCGCCGAGCTTCGGCAGGTCATACCCCGCCGAGGGCGCCGCCTCGTAGGAGATCAGGACCGGCTCGACCGCCTCCGCGGTCGAGAGGGCCATGACGACGAAAGCGGCCCCGAGGGCCGCTTTGCCGAACATGCTGCGTATGGGCAGGCTCATGCATCTCGCTCCATTGCGTCTACTGCGTCGCGACGGGGATCCAGCTGGCGCTCGCCGCGTCGCTCTTGCCGAAAGCCGGCAGCTTCGCGTCGAGATCTTCCACCGTCTTGATGCCGTTGTCGCGCAGATCCTTTTGCGTGATCAGCACGGGCTTCACAACGATATTGTGGCCGGGATCCTCGCCGGCGATCAGCTTGGCGACGGCGCGCACCGAAACCTCGCCGACGACGGCCGGGTTGGTGGCGACGGTGGCGACCCACGGGCTGCCCTCGGCGGCGATCTCGGTGATATCGGCGGTCGAGACGTCGGCCGAATAGATCTTCACCTTGTCGGAGATGCCGAGCTCGTCGGTCGCGAGCTTCACGCCGCGGGCGAACTCGTCATAGGGCGCGAACACGACGGTGATGTCGGGATTGGCCTGGAAGGCGGCCTTGGTCTGGTCGGCGGTCGAGGCGGCGGTGGTGTCGTTCACCGCGCCCCAGCGCGCCTTCTCGACGATGCCCGGATTGGCCTTCTTCGTCTCTTCCCAAACCTCGTTGCGGCGGTCGAGCGGCGCGAAGCCGGCGACATAGACATAGCCGGCGTTGAACGACTTGCCGTTGTCGGCGATCGCCTGCTCCAACGCGGTCTTGGCCAGTTCGTGATCCGACTGCTCGACCTGGGGAATCGCGGGATTGCCGAGATCGACGTCGAAGGCGACGACCTTGATGCCGGCGTCGAGCGCCTTCTGCGCGACGTCCTTCAGCGCTTCCGGCTGGCCGTGATCGATGATGATGCCCTTGACGCCGAGATTGATCGCCTGCTCGATCTGCTCGCGCTGCTGGGCGGCGTCCTGGCGACCCGGGAAGATCTGCAGGTCGATGCCGAGGGCCTTGGCCTGCTTCTCGGCGCCGGCCTGGTAGGACTGGAAGAAATCGCCGGCCGAGATGAAGGTGACCAGCGCCACCTTGACGCCGCCCTTGTCGAACGGAGCGGGGGCGCCGGCAATGCCTTCGCCATAGGCGGGGGCGCCGAGCAGGCTGGTGGCCAGCAGGCCCGCGCCGGCAAGACCGAATGCGAAACGCTTCATGCTAAACTCTCCCTGTGTTCCGTCCGGTCGGGGCTGCGACCCGAGAACGCGCTGTAATTCGACTGCGAAGTTGCAATATAATTCTGATAGCGCGACGGCTTACGCTGGCGGAACGAAGGATTTTCTCTTTCATGGGCCCGGATTGGGAAATTTGATCTCCCGCGCGCGCCCGCGCGTGGTTTAGCTAGTATGGTGGCGCCCGGACCCGTTCCGGGACGCTTTTTTGACGGAGGTTGCGCGGTTGGCGCAGACGATTCCCCTGAAGACCGAAACCGGCGCGCCGGACACGGCTGATATCGTGGCGAAGGCGGTCGCGGGCGTCATCGCCGCCGGCCGCAACGCGTCGCTGCGCCACTGGGTGCCGGCGACATCGGGCAATTTCTCCGTCCGCATCGATGCCGACCGGATCGCGATCACCCGCTCGGGCGTCGACAAGGGCAACCTCGTCGCGTCCGACATCCTGATCCAGCCGCTCGACCAGCCGCTCCTGCCGGGTTCCTCGGCCGAGGCGGAGCTGCACACCGCGCTCTACCGGCAACGGCCGGAACTCGGCGCAATCTTCCACGTCCACAGCCCGGCGGCGACCGTGCTGTCGCGGCTGGCGCTTCACGAAGGCACGCTGACGCTGACCGGCTGGGAGCTGCAGAAGGCGCTCGCCGGTGTGCGGACGCATGAAGCAATTGTCGAAGTGCCCGTCTTCGCCAATGATCAGGACATCCCGGCCCTGTCCGGCCGGGTCGAGGCGCGCCTGGCGCAGCCGACGACCCGCCAGTGGGCTATTCCCGCGCCCGGCTATCTCTTGGCCGGACACGGTGTCTATGCATGGGGCGCCACCGAAGGCGATGCCGCCCGTCATCTTGAAGCGCTCGAAACGCTGTTCGAATTCGAGCTTTCCTACAGGAGGTTCACGCCATGACCACGCTGACCATCTATCCGGACAAGGATCCGGCCAACCCCGTCACCGTCACGTCCGATCCGGCCGAGATCGCCGCCGAGCTCAACAAGGTCGGCGTGCTGTTCGAGCGCTGGAAGGCTGGCGCCGAGCTCGCCGCCGATGCCAGCCATGAGGACATTCTCGCCGCCTACAAGCCGGAGATCGACCGGCTTTCGGCCGCCGAAGGCTACAAGACGATCGACGTGATGCGCATCACGCCGGACAATCCCAACAAGCAGACGATCCGCACCAAGTTCCTCGACGAGCACACGCATGACGAGGACGAGGTCCGCTTCTTCGTCGAGGGATCGGGCGCGTTCTACCTGCATCTCGGCGACAAGGTCTACCAGGTGGTCTGCACCCGCGACGACCTCTTGTCGGTGCCGGCCGGCACGCTGCACTGGTTCGACATGGGCCCGGAGCCGAACTTCACCTGCATCCGCCTGTTCATCTCGCCGGATGGCTGGGTCGCCAACTTCACCGGCGACAAGATCGCCTCGACGATCCCCGCCTTCGGCGAAGGCGTCGCGGCGTAATTGCTTCCCTAAACCCTCGCCCGCTCGCGGGAGAGGGTTGCCTCCCCTTGAACCCTCCCCTTGAGGGAGGGGCGACCGGCAGATCGACCTGCCTCGGGGGCTCTGCATGACAAGAGCCCCCTTCCCGAAACTCGACCATCATCCTGAGGTGCCCGGCGAAGCCGGGCCTCGAAGGAGGGTCCAGGGAACACCCTTTTCTTCACCTCTCCCTGAGAGAGGTAAGGGGCAACGTGGTCCGGCTGGCCACCCCTCAAAAGCCCCCTCCCCAAAACCGCCGAGGCGGTTTTGACCCTCCCTCAAGGGGAGGGTTCCAAGGGAAGCCCCCGTCACGCCACTTCCCAGACCACCCGCTTGAAGCTCGCCTTTGGCGCCACCGTCGCCAGCAGGTTCGGCAGGTCGCGGGAATAGTCGACGGCCCCCTTCTCCACCCCGCCGAGCACGGCCAGCTCGATCTCGTCATAGGCGCGGCCGGCGGCGATCAGATTGACCAGCGCCACCTGCAACGGGCCGAGGCTCGGATTGAAGGCGACGTTCTCCAGCGCCGCGCCAGTGATGACGCTGCCGTCGACGAGCCGAAGCGCCACGGCGGACGGCGCTCGGCCATAGGGCACATAGGCGAACTGGCCGGCGGCGACGAGCGCCTGCTCTAGGGCCGGGATCTCCGCGATCTCCGAGCGCACGACTGCCAATGACTGTCGGACCGAGCCCGGAGCCAGCGGCGTCACGCCCGCCTCGCCGAGATCGGCGGGCGAGAAGGCCCAGGGCAGCAGGTCGCGGAGCGGGATCCGGTGTCCCTGCATGGTGATGATATCGACGTCCAGTCCGCCCCTGAACTCGGCCAGGAACTGGCGGCAATGGCCGCAGGGCGGCGCGGCCTCGAGCGCGATCGCCGCGATCGACGTGCCGCGTGAAAACGCGCGCGCCGACAGGAACTGTTCGCCATGAATTGCTTCGCCGAGATTGGCGCCGGGGAATTCGACATTGCCGCCGAGGAGGAGCGCGCCGGTCTCGCGCTCCAGCGCCACCGCGCCGATGGTGAAATTCGAGATCGGCGGCCGCGCCACGTTGCGCGCGAACGGCACCAGCAGCAGCATCAGCTCGCGGATATCGGCGAGGTTATGCCGCGCGACCAGCTCGGCGGCGACATCGGCCGAAAGGACGAGGCCATCCTCCGGCGGGCGAGGCTCCGCCAGCCTTGCCGCGACCTCGGCGTTGAGCGCCGGCTCGACCGTTTCGAGCAGCGCCTCGCAACGAAGGCCGATGGCGGCGTCCGGACGGAACCGATCGGGTGAATTCACGCTATACTCCTGCGACAGACATCCAGAATCCGGGTCCAGTCTATCGCGGCCCCATCACGGGGAGGCAAGGCGGCTCCCCCGAAAGACATAGGCGCTCTATCGCTTTTCGACATTTCGAGGTCGATGTCGCATCCGCAGGTTGCTTTGCAGGTCAGAATTATTTCATCCTGCGAATTGGGGCGTCGGCACCGCGCATGCTGAGGTATGCCAGCCATCGTCATCGAGAAGGAATGCGATGATCGAAAAGAAAGACGCGACGGGCCGGAAGATTGCGACGCTGAAGGATGTCGCGGAAGCGTGCGGCCTCTCGATCGCCACCGTATCGCGCTATCTCAACCACTCGATCAAGCTGCCCAAGGCGACGACGGACCGCATCGACGCCGCCATCGCCGCCCTGAGCTACCAGCCCAATCCGCATGCGCGCAGCCTGAGCCTCGGCCGCTCCGAGACCATCGGCCTCGTCGTGCCGGATATCTCCAATCCCTATTTCGCCCATCTCGCCGCCGCGGTCGAACGGGCGGCGTCGGAATTCGGGCTCGGCCTTGTCCTCTGCCCGACGCTGAGCCGGACCGAGCGCGAGCTCGACTATCTGAGCCGCCTGTCGCGGCGCTATGTCGACGGCCTGCTCTTCATCACCAACAATGGCGACGATCCGGCGCTGACGCGGGCGCTGCAAGCGGCAGGCACGGTCGTCCTCGTCGACGACGACGTCGACGGCACGATCGCGCCGACCATCATGGCCGACAGCGAACAGGGCGGCTTTCTCGCCACCACCCATCTGATCGAGGCCGGGCATCGCAATCTCGCCTATGTCGGCGGACCGGCCGGGCTTTCGAGCAGCCGAAACCGCGTCGCCGGCTTTCGCCGCGCCATCGCCGAATCCGGGCTGAACGTGACCATCGCGGCCGAGCTCACCGGCCAGTACTCCTCGGCGCATGGCCGCGAGGCGGCGGACCGGCTCCTCGCGCTCGACCAGCCGCCGACGGCGGTCTTCGCCGCCTCCGACGAGATCGTGCTCGGCATGCTCGCCGTTTTCAAGCAGCGCGGGGTCAAGGTCGGCCCCGACATCTCGGTCGTCGCCTTCGACGACGCCGGCCCGCTCGACCTGTTCGATCCGCCGCTTACCGCCATCCGCCAGCCGGTCGCCGCCATGGGGCGGCTGGCGGTCGAACGCGTGCTCAGCCTGATCAAGGGGGAAATCCGCAGGCCGGATACCGAGATCCTGCCGGTCGAGCTGATCATCCGCGAATCCGTCAAGCCGCCACGTATCTGAGAGCGGCATCTCAAGGGAAGAAAATGGCCAGGAAGAAAGTACTGCTCGTCGGCGAAAGCTGGATGTCGAGCGCCACGCACTACAAGGGTTTCGACCAGTTCGGCAGCGTCACCTTCCATCTCGGCGCCGAGCCGCTGGTGAAGGCGCTGAAGGACAGCGAGTTCGAGCTGACCTACATGCAGGCGCATCAGGCGCCGACCGACCTCCCCTTCACGCTGGAGGGGCTCGACGCCTATGACGCGGTCATCCTCTCCGACATCGGCTCCAATTCGATCCTGCTGCATCCCGACGTCTGGCTGCACGGCAAGCCGGTGCCGAACCGCGTCAAGCTGCTGCGCGAATGGACGGAAAAGGGCGGCGGCCTCGTCATGATCGGCGGCTACCTGACCTTCCAGGGCATCGACGGACGCGGGCGCTGGGCCCGCACGGCGGTCGAGCAGGCGCTGCCGGTCGACTGCCTGCCCCATGACGACCGCATTGAGGTGCCGGAAGGCTTTCGCGCCGAGATCACCGGCGATCGCTCGCATCCGATCCTCGCCGGGCTCGACGGCGAATGGCCGATCCTGCTCGGCGCCAACGAGGTCAAGCTCAAGGACCGGCCGGGCGTCGAGCTGCTGGCGCGGCTGCCCGATTCCGACGGCGGCCACCCGCTCCTCGTCACGGGCAGCTATGGCGAGGGCCGCAGCGTCGCCTGGACGTCCGACATTGGCCCGCACTGGCTGCCGAACAGCTTCGTCGAATGGCCGGGCTATGCGCGGCTGTGGAAGAACGTGCTCGGCTGGGTGACCAAGACGAGCTAGTCGCGGAGCGAGAAGCAAGTCCCTCACCCCACCCTCTCCCGCGAGCGGTAGAGGGCTTTCCGCCCGTGTGGTGTCGACAGAGAGGCTGGCCGCGGTCAGCCCCCTCTCCCGCTTGCGGGAGAGGGTTGGAGTGAGGGTCTGGTGAGGGTCTCTTGGCCCTCAAATTCCCAACATGCTGAGGAGCCCGCAAAGCGGGCGTCTCGAAGCACGCACCAAGCCCCCGGCCAAAGACCTCAAAAAATCCCGAGCGTCCGCTGCAGCGCGTTGGAGAAATGCGCCTGCAGCGCCGCCTCGGCGGCGTCGGCGTCGCGGGCCTTGCAGGCCTCGAGCAGCACCATGTGCTCGCGCAAAGTGCGCATGACGATCGGCGTGGTCAGCGTCCGGTCGAGCCGGATCAGCCGCAGGTAATTGTGGACGCGGCGATAGGTCGATCCGATCAGCGGATTGCCGAGCGCGCCGATGATCTCGAAATGCAGCACCGCGTCGATGTCGATCATCTCGGGCGCGATCGCCGGCGTGAAGCCGTCGCGCTCCAGCGCCGCGATGCCGCGCTCGTGCCGGGCGATCAGCGCGTCCAGGACTTCCATCGAGGCGGTCTCGGCGAACACCCGCACCGCCGGCCGCTCGAGAATGCCGCGCAGCTGGTAGGTGTTCCGCGCCAGCTCGAAATCCGCCTTCAGGAAGCGAATGCCGGAACGGGGATGGATCGTCAGCAATCCCTCCGTCTGCAGCACGCGCAGCGCATCGCGCAGCGGCGCCACCGGCACGCCGATCAGCTTCACCAAATCGTTCTGCGAGACGAAGGCGCCGGCCGGCAGCTCGCGTCCGAACAGCATGTCGAGGATGCGCTCATAGGCGACCTCGCTCAGCGACACGGTGACGGAATCGCTCTCGCGCTCCGTCGGTTCGGTCGCGCCGGCATCTTGCGAAGGAAGGAGATCTGATCTATCAGATCGCTTACGTGACATATCAACTCTCACTCTTGATCGATTAAGCGAGCATAGCATGCGTATCGTGGATTTCCGAATTGTCCGTTTCCAGTTCGCCCGCGACCGTGTGATCGGCGACAGCCAGGTCCGCATCGCGCATGCGCATGTCGCGACGATCGAGTTGATCGCCGACAACGGCATGGTCGGTCTCGGCTTCCTCGCCACGCTGTTCAACCCGCTGCCGGCGCAGGCCGAGATCGAGCGGATCTTTCGCGCCGAGATCTGGCCGGGCCTTGAGGGCCAGGCGCCGGCGGCGCTCGTGCATCGCGTGCGCCGGCCGCGCGGCGGCAACATCCGTGGCGCGTCGCTGCCCTTCGGCGAAGGCGTCGACCAGGCGCTCTGGGACCTCGCCGCCAAGAAACTCGACATGCCGCTCTGGAAGCTGCTCGGCGGCAGCAAGACGCGGGTCAAGGCCTATGCCAGCGGCCTCGATTTCCACCTCTCCGACGATGATTTCTGCGCGCTGTTCGATCACGCCGCGTCGATCGGCTACCGGGCGTTCAAGATCAAGGTCGGCCATCCCGACATCGAGCGCGACCTGCACCGCCTCGACCTGCTGGTGAAGACCGTGGGCAAGCCCGAAGCGATCATGATCGACGCCAACGAGGGCTGGTCGCCGCAGCAGACCGTCCGCAACATGAACAAGATCCGGGATGCCGGCTTCGACATCCTGTGGATCGAGGATCCCTGCCTGCGCTACGATTTCGAGGGCCTGAAGATGATCCGGGCCGGCTGCCCGTTCACGCTGGTCAATTCGGGCGAATATTTCGACGCGCACGGCAAGCGCCAGCTGATCGAGGCGCGCGGCACCGACATGATCAACGTGCACGGCTTCGTCTCCGAGGTGATGCGCATCGGCTGGCTCGCCGCCGAGCACGGCATTCCTGTCAGCCTCGGCAATTCGTTCCTCGAGATCGGCGTCAACATGGCGATCGCGCTGCCGGAGGTCGAATGGCTGGAATACTCGTTCCAGAATTTCGATCATCTAGTCGAGACGCCGTTCGAGATCCGCGACGGCTGGATCCAAGCGCATGACCGCCCCGGCCACGGCCTGGTGCTGTCGGAGGCCGCGCGCAGCGAATGGGCTGTGCCCGAGGTGCTGGCGAACGACGCCCTGCCGCCGGGACCGGTGAACACGCGCCTGCCGCACTAGGCCAGCCGCAAGCCGACAATCCCCGCCGCCGCGCTCGCCGGCAGCGGGCAAGGGGAACGATAAGCGAGGGAGGAGACCTCTATTGAAGACGACGAAAACGCTTCTGCGCCTCGGCACGAGGCTCGCCGGCACGCTGGCCGTCACCATCGGCGCCATGTCGATCGCCAGCGCCGAGAACGTCACGCTGACGGTCTGGGACTGGAAGTCCGGCGATCCGACGACGACGGCGTATTACGACAAGGTGAAGGCCGACTTCGAGGCCGCGCATCCCGGCGTGACGATCAAATACGTCATGCAGCCGCACGACCAGTATTACACGCTGCTCGGCACGGCGATCGCCGCCAGCAAGGGGCCGGATGTCGTGCTGGTGCATGGCGGCTCGCAGGCGAAGGAACGCATCGCCGCGCTGACCAAGCTCGACGACAAGGTCGCCGACATCAGGACGCGCGTCGCCGGCTGGGACGAGTTCGCCGGCCCCGACGGCAGCGTCTATGCCGTGCCGATCTCGATCCAGGGCCTCGCGGTCTACTACAACAAGGAACTCTACAAGAAGGCCGGCCTCGATCCGGAGAAGACGCCGAAGACATGGGCCGAGCTCAAGGCGGTCTGCGAGGCGCTGAAGGCCGCCGGCACGACCTGCTTCGCGCTCGGCAACAAGGAAGGCTACGGCGCCGACTTCTTCTATTCCTCCGCCGCCGCCAACGCGCTGACGCCGGCGCAACAGGCCGCCTGGACCGCCGGCGACCTGAAGTGGTCGAGCCCTGAGATCAAGGCGATCGTCCAGGCCTGGGTCGATACCCAGAAGGACGGCTGGTACGCCGAGGGCGCCAACTCGACCGCCAAGTTCATGGACGAATACCAGAGCTTCGAGCGCTCGGAGAACGCCAACACCATCGGCCTGCTCTCGGACGTGGCGCACTGGAAGGAATTCGACGAGTTCCTCGAGCCGCAGAATGTCGGCGTCTTCGTCATGCCGCCGGTGACGGCCAGCGTGAACGAGACGCTACTCATGCCGCTCGCCGGCGGCATCGGCTACGGCGTGACCAAGTTCTCGCCGAACCAGGACCTCGCCATCGCGCTCGCCAAGAGCTTCGCCGACACACCGGCGATGCAGATCTTCTTCGAGGCCGCCGGCGCGGTGCCATCGGATACCGCCGTCGACACCTCGAAGGTCGAAAGCCCGTCGGCCAAGGTCGTGCTCGGCTCGCTCTCGAACGGCGCGGCGCTGCTGCACAACAACACCTCGACGGCCGAGACCGAGGAATGGCATCGCCAGAGCCAGATGCTGTTCACCGGCGAGACCACGGTCGACAAGGCCGTTGCCCGCCTCGACGAAGTCCAGGCCCAGGCCAAGAAGAAGTAGCCTTCGGCCCCGAAGCCGCAGAGTACAGCCACACGCTCGCCGTCATCCCGGGCTTGACCCGGGATCCATTCAGCCGAGACCGATCCCGCGAATCTCCCGGAACCCGGCTGCATGGATCCCCGCCTTCGCGGGGATGACGGGAGTGGACTGCCGGGTCGCTCCGCGAGCCCCACGACGATGGTCCGGACGAGATCGCGCTCGCCCGGAACCTCCTCCATTCTGATAGCCAGAAGGCCCCGCGCATGACCGAGATCCTGACCGCAACGGACACCAAGCGCCGCAAGGCCGCCGCCGCGGCGCATGCGGATCCCGGCAGCCGCAGCGTCGAGCGCTTCGCCTATCTGTTCGTGCTGCCGGCCTTAGCGCTGGTCGTCGTCTTCCGCATCGTGCCGCTGATCTGGGGCTTCGGCTATTCCTTCACCGATTATGACGGCATGTCGGCGCCGCGCTTCGTCGGCTTCGACAACTACATCGGCATCGCCAGCGACCCGGTATTCCTCGACAGCCTCGTCAACATGCTGATCCTGCTGGCGACGCTGCCGATCTGGATCGGCCTGCCGCTGGTGCTCGCCATCCTGATCCACCAGGGCGTGCCGGGCGGCAAGCTCTACCGCGCCGTCTATTTCTTCCCGGCCGTGCTCTCCTCCGTCATCGTCGGCGCCATCTTCAACGTGCTGCTGCGCTATGACGGCTCCTTCAACATGTTCCTGAAGGCGCTCGGCTTCTCGGCCGTCGACTGGCTCGGCAATTCGTCGACGGCGCTGTTCAGCCTGATCGCCGTGCAGCTATGGTCGACCTTCGGCATGAGCCTCCTGATCTTCCTCGCCGGCCTCTCGACCGTGCCCTCCGACATGCTGGAGGCGGCCAAGCTCGACGGCGCCAAGCTGACCCAGACCTGGTGGTACATCGTCATCCCGTCGATCCGCCCGATCATCGAATTCGCCGCCGTGGTGACGACGATCGGCATGCTGACCGCGATGTTCGGCCTGATCTATGTGCTGACGGCCGGCGGCCCCGGCACCTCGACCATCCTGCCGGAATTCCTGATCTGGCTCGAACAGGGCCGGATGAACCGCCCGGGCTATGCCAGCGCGATCTCGATGGTGCTGTTCCTGATGATGGGTGGCCTCGCCGCCATCCAGATCCGGATCATGTCCCGCAACGCCAGCATCTGAGGAGCCCGCCATGGCCGCCGTCCAGACCCGCGAGAAGCGCATCCTCTGGCTGATCTCGATCCCGATGGCGCTTTTGGCGCTCTCGGCCGTCTATCCCGTCTTCTTCGCCGTCAACGCGGCGCTGAAGACGCGAAAAGGCTATGTGCTGGACCGGTTCGGCCTGACCACCGATCCGACCTTCGCCAATTTCGCCCAGGCCTGGAACCAGTCGCGCCTCTCCGAATATTTCACCAATTCCGTCATCGTCACGGTCGGCGCGGTGCTGGTGCTGCTCGTCGTCGCCTCGATGGCCGGCTTCGCGCTCGCCATCCTGCGCTTCCGCGGCCGCAAGGCGATCTTCATCACCATCCTGGTGTCGCTCATGATCCCGGTGCAGGTCGTGCTGGTGCCGTTCTACCGCACCATGATCGGCCTCAACCTGATCGACAGCCGCCCCGGCCTGATCATCGCCTATACGGCCTTCTTCCTGCCGTTCAGCGTCTATCTGATGACCGCCTTCTATGCCCGCCTGCCACGCGAATTGTTCGAGGCGGCACAGATCGACGGCGCCAGCCTCCTGAAGGTCTGGTGGCACATCATGCTGCCGATGGGAAAGCCGGCGCTGGTAACGCTCGGTATTCTGAACACGCTCTACTGCTGGAACGACGTGCTGATCTCGCTCCTGGTGCTGCAGGACCAGCGCACGCTGATGGTCGGCATCGCGGCGTTGCGCGGCGAATACACCACCAACGTACCGCTGCTCGCCGCCGGCATTTGCCTCGCCGCCGCGCCGATCGTGATCCTCTACGTCATCTTCCAGCGCCAGATCGTCAACGGCATCGCCGTCGGCGCCGTGAAGGGGTGATTGAGATGCAACCCGGATCGTCCCTGTAGAGAGAGAGAGCGATCCGGATCCCTCGAGAATCAGTCTTCGTGGGACTGATGTGCAAAGCTCGGGAACTAGGCAGCGCCGATGAAGGTTACTGACACGCTCTGATTGCAGCGCGTGCGCAACTCAGCCAAGCTTGCCTGATCGTATGGCATGCAAGGTGCACAATGCGCTACCTATCGCTTTTCGTCTTCATACTGCTGGCCCTCACAACGGCGGCTGACGCTGAGATCAGTTTTTCGCCTCGCCAGGCAGAGATCATCCCGATCGTCGGTTCGAGCTATATAGACCGGGCTCTCCACAAGGAATTCTGGGACGAGTTTCCAACTGAATTCACGAGCGATCCGGCAAAAGTTGCAGAATTTGAGGCCGAAATGCCGAAATTCATCTTCGCAATGGATGAATACAACAGGTCTTTACTGGAAGCCGCCGAGATAAGTATCCGCAATTCTGAACCGACCAGAACCGAGCGCCTTCGCAGCGCAGAGGAAAACGTTGTTCGGTTGGAGCCAGGCGATTTAACCGGTCAGACAAATGCTTTTTTGAAGGCAGCAGCGGATGGTTCGCCTTTCGAATTTTCGGATGGTGCCAAAGTAATTTCATACGATCTCATCGCGCAGATGATTTCCGGATCTGACTCATCACTTGAGCGCTCTCAACTTTTGTACACTCAGAAATGGTCACCAATACCAAAAACCAGAGAACTTAAAGGCATTCGCGGAAGCCTGGCATCTGCACTTCCACTAAACTACAAGATATCAAAATCTCCGGAAGACGGATACAATTCCACATCCGACCATGAATATTCTCTAACATCCTCCGATGGCTTAATTTCGATCACCGGAATTCAAAACCCTAACGGCGATGGAGGTACGCTAAAGTTAGCTTACATTGCCTTTAAAACAATATACAATGCAAAAACAATGAGGTTTACTTTTCCGAAACACTCGAAGTTCAAGGGATTAGACTCGGTGGAATTCGAATACATCGTAGATGTGGACTCAACTGCCGTATCAACCAGCACAAGAATAATTTATAGGCCAAGTGATCAATATTTCATTCTGGTCCATAGCATATCTGACGAGAAATTCGACGTCGTTCAGGCTCGCCGCACCTTTGAGAGCTCCCTGGAGCTCGGACAATGAAGCGGAGGGCGGCAGTTGCTGGCGACTGCTTATGCGAATGGGGGCGTCAATGCCGCGTCCCGGGCATGGCCACCGGCACTGCGTAGTGTCGAGCCGAATCGGCGCGTGAACACCTACAAAACATGCTCCCGCGCCCATTCGGTAAAGCGCCGCGACCCTATGCGCCTTGATAACGTACCGTGAACCGGGTTTTATGCGCCTTTGCGGCAGGGCAGTCGCAGGGGGCAGCGAATTTCACGCGTAGAGCTCGATTCTCGGACGGAGCGGGGAAGCTGGCGGGATTTCATTCCGGCCGGCCTGCTCCTGATCGTGAGCGTTCTGGCCATCTTCCTCGGCTCGATGACGGCGGATGCCGGCACGCCCGAGGTCGCGGTGGTGGCCCCCCTCTGGGCCGACGCCGCCGAGACCGCGGAGATCATCGCCAGCTCGGGCGGCACGATCGTTGCCAACGCCGGCCTTGCGAACGTCCTCATCGCCCGGTCCGACAATCCCGACTTCATCGCCAGGCTGTATCGGACGGGCGCGTGGCTCGTCCTCGATGCCGTCAAATTGCGCGGCTGCCTGCCCGCCTGACCCGATTTGTCCGCCAGACCAGACCTGCCCGCCGGGGCAGTACCTTTCAAGGATTGCACAATGGCCGAACTCGATAGACTGCGGCGCAATTTCGGCCTGTTCCTGGTGGTGCTGATCTGGGTGCATGTGCCGTTCATGGCGCTGGTCGCCGGGTCGATCGGCCGGAGCGTGGTCGCGCCGACGCTGATCGCAGCCCTGCTGGCGGCCGCGCTGCAGATATCGTGGCTGCTGCGCGGTCCGGCGCCGGTGACGCGCTATGTCTCGGCCGTCGCGCTGATGGGGCAGCCCGCCCTCCTCGTCTATCTGTTCGCCGGACATGCGTGGCAGATGGACATGCACATGTACTTCTTCGCCACGCTGGCGCTGGTGATCGGCTGGTGCGACTGGCGGCCCGTGGTCGTCGCGGCCGTCGCCGTCGCAGCCCACCACCTGATGCTGAACTTCGTGTTCCCCTATGCGGTGTTCCCCGCCGGCGCCGACCTGCCCCGCGTCTACCTGCACGCCTCGATCGTCGCCTTCCAGACGGCCGTCCTGGTCTGGCTCAGCATCACGCTGGTGGCGAGCTTCCGCCGGATCAAGGCGATGAGCGACGAGATCGTCAGCTACAACCGCACGCTCGAGGTCAAGACCCGCGAGGCCAACGCCGCCAGCATCGCCAAGAGCCTGTTCCTGGCTAATATGAGCCACGAGATCCGCACGCCGATGAACGCCATTCTCGGCTTCAGCCACCTGGCGCTGCGCACCGAGCTGACGCCGAAGCAGGCCGACTATGTCAGCAAGATCAAGGCCGCCAGCACCGCCCTGCTCGGCCTGATCAACGACATCCTCGATTTCTCCAAGATCGAGGCCGGCATGCTCACGCTGGAGAGCACCCATTTCGAGATCCGCGACACGATCGAGAACGCCACCGCGATCTCGGCGGTGAAGGCGGCCGAGAAGGGCGTCGAGATCCGCATCGTCGTTGACGACAGCGTGCCCGAGACGCTTCTCGGCGACGCGCTGCGGCTGAACCAGATCGTCCTCAACCTCGTCTCGAACGCAGTCAAGTTCACCGAGCGCGGCGGCGTCATCCTGTCGATCCGCGCGCTCGAGCGTCGGGATCCGGACCTCCTGCTCGAGATCTCCGTCCGCGATACCGGCATCGGCATGACGCCGGAGCAGCAGGCGAACCTCTTCCGCTCCTTCAGCCAGGCCGACAGCTCGACGACGCGCCGCTTCGGCGGCACCGGCCTCGGCCTCGCCATCAGCAAGCAGCTGGTCGAGCTGATGGGCGGCTCGATCCGCGTCGAGAGCCAGGCGGGCGCCGGCAGCACCTTCACCTTCACGGTGCGGATGCAGATCGGCGACGCCGAGATGCTCGCCAGTGCTGCCCATATCGAGGAGCTGCGTGGGCTGCGCGTCCTCATCGTCGACGACAATCCCGCCTCGCGCGAGATCCTGCACAACCTGTTCGAAAGCTGGTCGGTGCAGTCGGATCTCGTCGCTTCCGGCACCGAGGCGATCGCCTTCCTCGAGGCGGCGAACGAGCGCGGCACCAATTACGACCTGATGCTGATCGACTGGAAGATGCCCGGCATGGACGGCATCCAGGCGGTCGAGGCAATGCAGGCGAGCGAAAAGCTGACGAAGCTGCCGACCATCATGATGGTCAGCGCCTATGCCCGCGAGGAAGCGATGGCCGACGCGCGCGCGGCCGGCATTTCCGCCTTCCTCGTCAAGCCGATCGATCCCGCCCTGCTGCTCACCCAGATCACGCAGTTCATCGGCAATGCGCGCGCGCCGGACGAAACCGTCGTTCCCGCGCCTCCAACGGTGCCGATGGTGGCGCCGGAGCTGCGCGGCTCGCGCATCCTTCTGGCCGAGGACAACGAGATCAACAGCGAGGTCGCCTACGAGATCCTGAGCGACGGCGGCCTCATCGTCGAGCTGGCCGCGAACGGCCGGATCGCCTGCGAGCTGGCGCTCGATCCCGGCCGCCGCTACGACGCGGTGCTCATGGACATCCAGATGCCGGAGATGGACGGCATCACGGCGACGCGGAAGATCCGCGAGCGCATCCCCGCCGAAACCCTGCCGATCATCGCCATGACCGCGCATGCCTATGAGCAGGAGCGCCAGAACTGCCTGAATGCCGGCATGAACGACCATGTCGCGAAGCCCGTCGATCCGGCCGCGCTGATGCGCACGCTGGAACGTTGGCTGAAGCCGGCCACGGCACCGAGCCCCGCTGTCGCAGCACCTGCCGCCACCCCGGCCGCGCCGCTCGCCTCGACCGAGCTGCCGCAGGAACTACCGCCCTTCGACATCCCGGCAGCGCTCTCCCGCGTCAACGGCAAGTCCGCCCTGCTGCGCAAGCTGATCGTCAGTTTCGGCGCCAAGTATCGCGGCTTCGCCGCCACGCTGCGCGAGGACATCGATGCCGGCGCGCTGGACGAGGCGCGCCGCCTCGCCCACACGCTGAAGGGCGTCGCCGGCTCGCTCGAACTGCGCAAGGTGGCCGAGGCCTCGCGCCAGCTGGAGGACGCGCTGGCGCATCGCGAGCTGATGAACATCGACGATCTCGTCGAGCGGCTCGACCAGGCGCTGCAGCCGGCGCTCGCCGCGGCACGGTCGCTGCAGCCGGCCGAGGCGGCCAGCGCGGCCGAGACGGTTAAGGCGGCTGAGCCCGAGACGCGGCTCGACGCCGCCGGGCGCGCCGAGGCGACCCGGCTTCTCGGCGAGCTTCGCCAGCAGCTCGGCGTGCGCAGCATGCGGGCCCGCAAGACGTTCGAGGCGCTCGAAACGACGCTTCGCGGCTCGGCCGAGGCGACATCGCTCGACGGGATCCGCGACCCGATCGCCCGGCTGGATTTCACCAACGCCCTGGCCGGGCTGGACGCCATCGAGCGTCGGTTTGACGACACCAAGGAAATACTGAATTGAGCGAGCGGCCATCGATCCTCCTCGTCGATGACGAAGTCAGCAACATCGAGATCCTCAGCGCCGTGCTCGAGGAGGATCACGACATCTATTTCGCGACGTCCGGCGAGGAAGCGCTCGCGATCGCCCGCACCGCCCTGCCCGATCTCATCCTGCTCGACATCCTGATGCCGGGCACCGACGGCTATGACGTCTGCACCCAGATCAAGAACGATCCGCTGCTCGCCGACGTGCCGGTGATTTTCACCACGGCGCTGGGCGACCAGGAGGCCGAGGTGCGGGGGCTGGAACTCGGCGCGATCGACTACATCCACAAGCCGATCTCGCCGGTGGTCGTGCGCGCCCGCGTGAGGAACCATCTGGAGATGAAGCGGCTGCGCGACGACCTCGCCAAGCTGGCGGTGACCGACGCGCTCACCGGCCTCGGCAACCGCCGCCGGCTGGAACGGACGCTCAACGTCGAGACCGCCCGCCTCTCGCTCAGCGGCGGGCTGCTGTCGGTGATCATCCTCGACATCGACTTCTTCAAGCGCTTCAACGACCTCTACGGCCACACGGCCGGCGACCGCTGCCTGACCATGGTGGCGGCGGCGCTGAACCGGGCCGTGCGCCACGGCAGCGACCTGACCGTGCGCTATGGCGGCGAGGAGTTCGCCTGCGTTCTGCCGGAAGCCCGCTTCGAGGAGGCGATGGAGATCGCGCGCGGCATCCGCGAGCGGGTCGAGGCGCTGAACATCCCGCATTCGGGCTCCGAGGCGGCGCCGACCGTCTCGGTCTCGATCGGCGTCGCCACGGCGCCCTGCGTCCCGGGCGCGCCGCCGGAAGCCTGGATCCGGGCCGCCGACGAGCAGCTCTACATCGCCAAGGCCGCCGGCCGAAACATGGTCTCCGGCACGATCTTCGAGGTGCCGGTCGCGGCCACTGTCGAATAGGCGCCCCCTACCCGGCTAAGAAGTCGGGAGACAATCCCGGCCGCCTGTGCTTCGATCGGCGGCGGCCCGCACGAATCCCAGGGCGGGCGTCATTTCGGGAGGATGATCGTGGGAATTGCACTCGTCACCGGCGCTTCACGCGGGCTTGGCGCAGCGATCGCAAAGGGGCTCGGCGGCGCCGGCTGGACGGTCGCCGTCAACTTCGCGCATGACGACATCGGCGCCGGCAGCGTCGTCGACGCCATCACCAGCCCCGGCGGACAGGCCGCGGCCTTCAAGTTCGACGTCACGGACAAGGCCAGCGTCCGCCACGGCATCGCCGAGATCACCCGCCAGCTCGGCCCGGTCGACCTCATCGTCAACAACGCCACCGGCCCGCAGCCGCTGATCCCGATCGAGGAACAGACCTGGGACGACCACCTCGACCAGCTGCGCTTCTTCGTCAAGGCGCCGCTGCTCCTGTTGCAGACGGTGCTGCCCGACTGGCGGACGCGGCGCGCCGGCCGCGTCATCAATATCGGCTCCGAAGTGGTCGACATGGGCAATCCGATCTTCGGCCACTACGTCGCCGCCAAGGCCGCCATGGTCGGCCTGACGCGCTCCTGGGCCCGCGAGCTCGGCCCGGAGAGCATCACGGTCAACCTCGTCGCGCCGGGCTTCATCCCGGTCGAGCGCCACGCCGACACGACGGTCGACGAGCTCGAGGATTATCGCCGCCTGGTGCCGCTCGGCCATCAGGGCGTGCCGGAGGACATCGCCGGCATCGTCGCCTTCCTGGCCTCGCCAGCCGCCGACTTCATCACCGGCCAGACCTTCGCGGTAAACGGCGGCCGCACGCTCGCCTGAGGCGCGGCGCGAGAATAAGCCGAGGCTCAAGCCTCGGCGCTTCTCTTGGAACCCTTGAGTTGTGCGGGCCCCGATGTCAATCATCCTGAGGAGGCTTGCGGCAGCAAGCCGTCTCGAAGGACGCACGACCTTGGGGCAAGATTTCAGCTGCACGATCGCTCTGCGTCCTTCGAGACGGCCCTTCAGGCCTCCTCAGGATGATGAGGACAGTGGGCTGCAAAGATTCTCCCTTAGGGAGGTGAAGAACGGAGTTCACTCATGACGGCCGTATCCAGCGGCGCGTTCCGGCTGCGCAAGGCCGACCTCGCCGATATGCCGGCCGTCTACCGGGTCTGCCTGCGCACCGGCGACGCGGGGCAGGACGCCACGGCGCGCGAGGACGATCCCGACGCGCTCGGCCACATGTTCATCGGCCCCTATCTGGTGCTCGAGCCCGAGCTCGCCTTCGTGCTCGACGGCCCGGACGGCGTCGCCGGCTACATCATGGGCGCGCTCGACACGCCGGATTTCTATCGGCGGATGGAACGCGACTGGCTGCCGGGTTTGCGTCGACGCATCCGCGATCCGGGAGCCGACGAGAGCCTCTGGCGCGGCAGTGACTGGGTGCGCCACCGCCTCCACCATCCGCCCTACGCCTATCCGCCGGCGCTGCACGCCTTCCCCTCGCACGGCCATATCGACTTTTTGCCCGAAGCGCGCGGCCAGGGCTGGGGCAAGCGCGGCTTCCAGCATCTGATGGACGCGCTCGCGGCAGCCGGCTCGCCCGGCATGCATCTCGACGTCCACCCGCAGAACGACCGCGCCATCGCCTTCTACGAAAAGCTCGGCTTCGCGGAGGTGATCTCGGACGATCTGCCGGCGGGCAGCCTCACCATGGCGCGGCGGTTCTAGGGATCGGCCGGCAGAATTGTTCCCTGGACCCTCCTTCGAGGCCCGGCTTCGCCTGATACCTCAGGATGATGGTTGAGGGCGAACAGCGTTCGGGAACGGGCCGGCGGACAACTCCGGCCCGCCCCCCAATCCCACTCACCCCCGCAGGCTCCGGAGATACGCCACCAGTTCACCTCCCGACTGCTCGATCGGGCGGTCGTTGACGATCGTCAGGTCGGGATCGATCTCGCGCGCGCAGATCGCCTCGCGGGCGAGGCGGGCGGCGACGCCCTGTTCGGTCTCGCGGCCACGCGCGATCAGGCGAGCCGCGAGGATCGCGTCCGGCGCGGAGATCGCCACCACGCGCACGGCGGGAAAGCGCTCGCGCGCGGCAGCGATCGCACCGCGTGAAAAATTGCAGATGACGACGGCGCCGGCCGCGATCGCGTCGAGCGTCGCGGCGGGAAGCGCATAGCCGAGGCCATGCGCGCGCCAGGACACCGGGAAGCGGCCGCTCTCGACGCCCTCGGCGAATGCGGCCTCGTCCAGCGTGTCGTGATCCTCGAACGCATTCTCGCCGCGCGTGACGAGCCGGCGGACGAAGACGAAGCCGTCTTCCTCCGCCAGCGCCGCCCTGGCGTGGCCGATCAGCGTGTCCTTGCCGACCCCGCTCGGGCCGACCACCGCGACGAGAACGCCCTTGCCCATCACCGCCTCACGAGACCCGCTGCCCTTCGCGCCAGACCTGGCGCACGATCGGCGTCGGGCTTTCGCCGCCGCTGACATGGACGCGGACGAGATCGGCGCGCAGGCCGGTCTCGATGGCGCCGCGATCGGTCAGGCCGGTGGTGCGCGCCGGCGTCAGCGTCACGGTGCGAATGGCGGTGGCAAGGTCGATGCCGGGAATCCGGCGCGGCAGTTCGAAGGCGGACATCAGGAGACTCGCAGGCACGTAATCCGACGACAGAATATCCAGAACGCCGGCGCGCGCGAGCTCTTCGGCTGCGACATTTCCGGAATGCGAGCCGCCACGCACGACATTCGGTCCGCCCATCATGACGCTGATGCCGGCCTGGTGCAGCGCTTCCGCCGCCTCGATCGTGGTCGGGAACTCGGCGAGGCCGACGCCGTTCTCGACGGCTTCCTCGGCATGCGCGATCGTCGCGTCGTCGTGGCTCGCCAGCACCGCGCCGGTCTCGGCCGCGATCTCGACGAGACGCAGCCGGTTCGGCCCGGCATTGTTGGCGTGCAGCGCCAGCCGGTTGCCGACGAAGCGGTTCACTTCCTCGTCCGACATCGGCTTCTTGCGCATGTAGTAGCGCCGCCAGGTCTCGAGATCCTTGAACTGGCGCTGGCCGGGCGTGTGGTCCATCAGCGACATCATGTGGACGGGGTATTGCGCGGCATAGGCCTCGACATGCTCCAAAACGTCCTCGCAGGCGATCTCGCAGCGCAGATGCGTGCGGTGATCGACGCGGAGATGGCCGGTCGCGCGCGCTTCCGCAATCGCGGCGGCAAGCTGCGCCAGATCGGTGCCGATCGAGGCGGAGTCGGCGTCGGAGCCGGCACGGAGCGAATCGAACACGGTGGTGATGCCGGCCGCCGCGATCTGTGCGTCATAGGCCATGACGGAAGAAAGCGCGTGCCAGCGC
This sequence comes from Kaistia sp. 32K, assembly GCF_016629525.1. GTDB lineage: Bacteria > Pseudomonadota > Alphaproteobacteria > Rhizobiales > Kaistiaceae > Kaistia. The sequence goes on along the minus strand of NZ_AP024269.1, from coordinate 589,587 downwards.
ACATGCGGACGCGGCGCGAAATGCGCCTCCAGATGGTCGGTGTGCAGCTCGACGAGGCCGGGCACGATCGTGTCGCCCTGGACGTCAAGGCCGCGCTCCGGCGCCTTGCCCTCGCCGATCTCGGCGATCTTGCCGCCGGCAATGGCGATCCAGCCGGTCTCCACCACCCGGTCGGGCAGGACGAGGCTGGCGTTTTCGATCAGAAATTCGGTCGGTTCGGTCATTTCGATCTCGTTTGCTTGCAGGCTTTGCCGCTCAGGCCGCCCTGGAGGCGGCGAATTCCGTGACGTCGACGATGCGGTCGGCGACGTGATCGCGGACGTCCTCGTCGTGGAAGATGCCGATGATGGCGGTTCCCGCGCGCTTCTTCTCCTCGATCAGCCGCACCACGACGGCGCGGTTGGCGGCGTCGAGCGAGGCGGTCGGCTCGTCGAGGAGCAGGATCGGCCGGTCGGCGGCGAGGCCGCGCGCGATGTTGACGCGCTGCTGCTCGCCGCCGGAGAAGGTCGCCGGCGGCAGGCTCCAGAGCCGCTCCGGCACGTTGAGGAGCGTCAGCAGACGCTCGGCCCGGCTCCAGGCCTCGGCGCGGCTGACGCCGCTGTCGGTCGCGGCACCGGCGACGATGTCGAGCGCGGAGACGCGGGGAATGACGCGCAGGAACTGGCTGACATAGCCCATCACCGAGCCGCGCAGCGCCAGGATGCGGCGCGGCTCGGCAGTGGCGACATCGACCAGCTCGTCGCCATCGCGAACGAGAATGCGGCCGTGATCGCAGCGGTAGTTGCCGTAGATCATCTTGAGGATCGACGATTTGCCGGCGCCGGAGGGGCCGCCCAGCACGACGCATTCGCCGGGCTGGACCGCGAAGGAGACATTGTCGACGACGCTGATCCTAAGACCGTCGCGCAGGTGCAGCGTGAAGGCCTTGGAGACGCCTTCGAGGCTGACGAGATTCTGGGTCATGCTGCGAGCACCGAGGAGACGAGAAGCTGGGTGTAGGCCTCGCGCGGATCGTCCAGCACCTGGTCGGTGAGGCCGGTCTCGATCACCCTTCCCTGCCGCATCACCATGATCCGGTGCGACAGCAGGCGGGCGACGGCGAGGTCGTGCGTAACGATGATGACCGCGAGGCCGAGCTCGGCGACGAGGCCGCGGATCAGGTCGAGCAGGCGCGCCTGCACCGAGACGTCGAGGCTCGAGGTCGGCTCGTCCATGAAGACGAGGCGAGGATGGGTGACGAGGTTGCGGGCGATCTGCAGGCGCTGCCGCATGCCGCCGGAGAAGCTCTTCGGCAGATCGTCGATCCGCTCCGGCTCGATCTCGACGCGGCCGAGCCAGTCGCTCGCTGTGTCGCGGATGCGGCCATAATGCCGGCCGCCGACCGCCATCAGCCGCTCGCCGACATTGCCGCCGGCCGAGACGCCCATGCGCAGGCCGTCGCGGGCGTCCTGGCGGACGAAGCCCCAGTCGGTACGGAGCAGGAAGCGGCGATCGGCCTCGGAGAGATCGAACAAGTTCCGCGTCTCGCCGTCGCGCATGCGGTAGTGCACGGCGCCGGCGGTGGGGGCGAGTTCGGTCGCGAGCAGGCCGAGCAGGGTCGACTTGCCGGAACCGGATTCGCCGACCACGGCGAGCACCTCGCCCTCGTAGAGGTCGAAGTTCACATCGCGGCAGCCGAGCCGCTGGCCGTAATGCTTGCCGAGACCGCGGGCCGAAAGCAGCGGCTTGTCGTTCAGATTGGCCGTCATGATGCGGCTCCGTCAATGAGTTCAACCTGAAGGGCGCGATCGCCGACCACCGGCTCCAGCCTGAAGCTGAAGCCGTATTTCTCGAAGCCGAGGCTCTCGTAGAAGGCGTGCGCCTTGGTCGACTTGATGTTGGAGGAAAGCGCCACCTTGTAAGCGCCCTTCTCCTCCGCCAGCCGGAACGCCTGCCGGATCATGGCGCGGCCGATGCCCGCGCCCTGATGGCCGTTGGCAACGACGACGTTCTCGACCAGCGCCGAGCTCATGCCCCAATGCGCGAGATTGTCGATCACCATCAGCGAGAAGGTGCCGACGATCTCGCCGTCGATCTCGGCGCAATAGGCGGCGAAATCCGGATAGGTCGCCATGCGGGCGAGCGTCGCCTGCGCCACTTCGAGCGTGGTGACGCGGCCATTGTTGAAATCCGGCTGCGCATAGAGCGCGAGCAGCGCCGGCAGGTCGGCTTCGGTCGCCTTGCGGACGGAGACGTCGGCCATCATGCCGCCTCCCCCGAAAGCTCGCCGCGATGGCCCTCGGCCCGGCGCTCCTCGCAGAAGTCGGAGTCAGAGCAGACAAACATCCGCCCGCCGCGATCGTCGAGCACGACCTCGTCGAGATAGACATTGGTCGCGGCGCAGAGCGCGCAGGGCTTGTCGAACTTCTGCACCTCGAACGGATGATCCTCGAAATCGAGGCTCCGCACCTTGGTGAAGGGCGGCACGGCGTAGATGCGCTTCTCGCGGCCGGCGCCGAACAATTGCAGCGCCTCCGACATGTGCATCTTCGGATTGTCGAATTTCGGCGTCGGCGACGGGTTCATCACGTAGCGATCCGCGACCTCGACCGGATAGTCGTAGGTGGTGGCGATGTGGCCGTGCCTTGCGATGTCCTCGTAGAGCTTCACATGCATCAGCCCGTAATCGGCGAGCGCATGCAGTTTTCGCGTTTCGGTCTCGCGCGGCTCCAAGAAGCGCAGCGGCTCGGGGATCGGCACCTGGTAGACGATGGTCTGCCTGGCCGTCAGCCGCTGCTCCGGGATGCGATGGCGCGTCTGGATGATGGTCGCGGCCTTCGTCTCCGTCGTCGTCGCGACGCCGGCGGTCCTGGCAAAGAACTTCCGGATCGAGACGGCGTTGGTGGTGTCGTCCGAGCCTTGGTCGATCACCTTCAGCACATCGTCCGGGCCGATGATCGCCGCCGTCACCTGCACGCCGCCGGTGCCCCAGCCATAGGGCATCGGCATTTCGCGGCTGGCAAACGGCACCTGATAGCCGGGGATCGCGATCCCCTTCAGGATCGCGCGGCGGATCATCCGTTTGGTCTGCTCGTCGAGATAGGCGAAGTTGTAGCCGCTCGCCTGCGGCGCTGCCACGGCGCTCATTCCGCCGCCTCCTTCAGCTCTTGCTGGCGCGCTTCGTATTGGGCGCGCATCTTGCGGACGAGCCCGAGCTCGGCCTGGAAATCGACATAGTGCGGCAGCTTCAGATGCTCGACGAAGCCGGTCGCCTGGACGTTGTCGCAATGCGACAGCACGAATTCCTCGTCCTGCGCCGGGGCGGTGACGTCCTCGCCGAACTCGCGGGTGCGCAGCGCCCGGTCGACCAGCGACATCGACATCGCCTTGCGCTCGCTCTGGCCGAACACCAGGCCATAGCCCCTTGTGAACTGCGGCGGCAGCGCGGCGGAGCCGCGGAACTGGTTGACCATCTGGCACTCGGTCAGCGCCACGGGGCCGAGCGGCACGGCGAAGCCGAGCTCCTCCGGCACGAATTCGGCCATCACCTCGCCGAAGCGGATCTCGCCGACGAAGGGATGGGTGCGGCCATAGCCGCGCTGGGTCGAATAGCCGAGCGCCAGCAGGAAGCCCTCGTCGCCGCGGGCGAGCGCCTGCAGGCGCAGGTCGCGATCGGCCGGGAAATCGAGCGGCGCGCGGGTCAGATCCCCGACTTCCGCGTCATCGGCGCGAAACTCCTGCTCGATCAGGCCCTCGCCGTCGAGCAGATCCGTCACGCGAGGGGAAGCTTCCTGTTCGGTCGCGACCTCTGCCGGTGCCGGCGGCTCGACGCCGGCGGCGAGCAGGAAATCGATCAGGCGGTGGGTATAGTCGAAGGTCGGGCCGAGCACCTGTCCGCCGGGCAGGTCCTTGAAGGTCGCGGAGATGCGGCGCTCGATCGCCATCGCGCCGGTCTCGACCGGCTCGGCATGGCCGAAGCGCGGCAGCGTGGTGCGGAAGGCGCGGACGAGGAAGATCGCCTCGATCAGGTCGCCGCGCGCCTGCTTGATGGCGAGCGCGGCCAGCGCCGGGTCGTAGAGCGAACCCTCGGCCATGACGCGGTCGACGGCGAGCGCCAGCTGGCTCTCGATCTGGTCGGGCGAGAGGTCGGGGATCGAGACGGGGCCGCGACGCTCGTGCGCCAGCAGCGTATGCGCGTTGTCGATCGCCTGCTCGCCACCCTTGACGGCGACATACATGATCAGACCTCCGAAACGAGGGTCGTGCGCGGCAGCGCGGCGACCTGGCGGCGTGAAGTGAAGACGAGATCGACGCCGCGCGGGAACTGCGCCCGGTTGGCGGCGAGCTGGGCGATGAAATCGGCCGGCACCGGCGCAAGCCCGATGCGGGCGCGGTCGCGAATGCCGGGGCCGGCGAGTTCCAGCGCGCCCTCGGGCACGATCCCGTCGGCTGCGACGACGATCGTCGTCGAGCGGTCGGGATATTCGTCCGAGCCTTGCGCGAAGTCGGCGAGGCGCGGCATGGCGGCGACGTCCGTGACCAGCGCGAAGGCGGCCTCGGACGGCTCGGCGACGATGCGGGCGCCGGTGTGGAAGCGGAGATAGTCGACAACCGACTTCGACGCGGCCAGCGGACCATCGAGCCAGAGCGTCGTCTCGTGATCGACAAGCGTCAGCGCTGTTGCCGCGAGCTCCGGGGTCAGCGGCGCCGGCGCGTCGACGGCGGCCGGGAACGGCTGGATCGATCCCGGGCGCGCCAGCGCGTCCATCAGGGCGTGGAAATGCGCCTGCGCCTCGATGACGGGATCGGCGAAGCCGGCGGTGATGACGGGGGCGGACATCAATCCTCTCCGCGAACCATGGTGAAGAAATTGACGCGGGTCGCGGCGACGCGGCGCGCCTTGGCGGCGGCCTCGTCGGCGATGCGCTCGCGGATCGGCGACAGCGCTGCCTCGACGGCGGCGCGCTCGGGGCCCTGCCAGAGCGCGTCCAGGATGGCGGCGGTGCGCGCCTTGGCGGCGTCGCGGCCGAGCTGGTAGGCGAAGCCGGTGCGGCCATCCTCAAGCCGCACGGCGGCCCGCGTGACCGTCGCCTCGCCGAGATTGAAGGGACGGCCATCGCCGCCCATCCGGCCGCGCAGCATGACGAGGCCGGATTCCGTGCCGCGCAGGTCGCTTGCCGCCGGGATCGGACCGAGCGAGGCCAGCGCCTGCTCGAGTTCGGCCGGGGAGGCGCCGGTCAAGGTCGCCATCGCGGCCTGCCGGGCCGCGATCTCGGATTCGGGGATCGGCTGCGCGCCGCTCGCTTGTTGTGGCATGATCCAATCCATCAAAAGCTTCTCATCGGATTTGTCTAATGATATAGACAACTCCATGAATAGGTCCAGTGACGATTTGATGACGGATACAGTGCGCCCGAGCGGCGACAGCAGCGTGACGGAAGTGGCGCGGGGACGCGGCATCGCCGCCTGGCGGCAGATTGCCGACGAGATCGAGGCCGACATCCGGGCGGGCAGGCTCGGCCCCGGCATGCAATTGCCGACCGAGAGCCAGCTTGCCGTCCGCTTCGCCGTCAACCGGCACACGGTGCGGCGCAGCCTTGCCGAGCTCGCGGCGCGCGGGCTGGTGCGGGCGACGCAGGGACGCGGCACCTTCGTCGAGGACCGGCCGATCCCCTACCCGATCGGCGCCCGCACCCGCTTTTCGGAAAACGTCTCGCGCGCCGGTCGCGAGGCCGGCGGCAAGCTTCTCGACGCCTATCCGACCTCGGCCGATCGCCAGGTCGCCGCCGCCCTCGGCATCGACGAGGGCGCGCCAGTGGTGCGGATGGATACGGTTCGATACGCCGATGGCACGCCGATCTCGCTCGGCAGCGCCTATTTCCCGCTGCCCCGCTTTTCCGGCCTGATCGAGGCCTATCGGTCGTTCGATACCTTGACCGCGGCGCTGGAAGCCTGCGGCGTCGCCGACTACCGCCGGCACGAGACGCGGATCTCGGCCCGCCCCGCCGGCGCCGAGGAGGCCACCCGGCTGGACCTCGCACCGGGGAGGCTGCTGCTGACGGTCGACAGCATCAATGTCGATATCGAGGGCCAGCCGATCCAGTTCACCCGCGCGGCATTCTCGGCCGACCGGACGGAGCTGGTGATCGGGAGCTGAGGCTGGCTAAGGCCTAGGGTTCGCTCGTGCGTGCTTCGAGACGCCGCTCTTCGAGCGGCTCCTCAGCATGTTGGGGTTGGAAGGCCATCTCTAGAAAGCGCTGAGGCCTGCGACTGGCCAAGACCCGTCAGCAGACCTCAATCTCAACATGCTGAGGAGCCCGCACAGCGGGCGTCTCGAAGCACGCACGGCTTGAACCCTCCCCTTGAGGGAGGGTCAAAACTGGCGGGAGCCAGTTTGGGGAGGGGTTGCCTGCTGAAACGGCGCAGCCCCCTCCCGAAAACGCAAAGGCGTTTTGGACCTCCCCTCAAGGGGGGAGGTCCAAGAAGGAGCCTCACACGATCTTCGACTTGCCGATCACCGCCAGGCGGAGCTTCGACGAGATGAAGTCGATCACGGCGACGGTGACGAGGATCATCAGGATCAGGAAGGCGACCTGCTGCAGCTCGAGCACGCGGATCAGCTCGGTCAGATAGGCGCCGACGCCGCCGGCGCCGACAATGCCGATGATGGTGGCCGAGCGGGTGTTCGATTCGAAGAAATAGAGGATCTGGCTGGCGATCACCGGCAGCACCTGCGGCACCAGGCCGAAGCGCACCTGATGCGCCTTGTTGCCACCCGACGCGGCGATGCCCTCGGTCGCCTTGCCGTCGGTCGATTCGATCGCCTCGGAGAACAGTTTGCCGAGCGCGCCGAAATCGGCGCAGGCGATCGCCAGCACGCCGGCGAACGGGCCGAGGCCGACGACGTTGATCCACATCAGCGCCCAGATCAGCGTGTCGACCGAGCGGAAGACGTCGAAGGTCCGGCGCATGCCGAAATGCACGAAGATGTTCGGGATGACGTTCTTGGCCGCCAGGAACGCCACCGGGAAGGCGAGGATCGCCGCCGTCAGCGTGCCGAGGAAGGCGATCGCCAGCGTCTCGCCGAGCGCGATGGCGAAGGCGCCGAAGCGGCCCTCGGGCGCCGGCGGCATCATCAGGACGGCGAACTGGCCGAGCCGGTGCAGGCCGTTCCAGATCCGCACCAGCGAGAAATCGAGCCAGACCATGGCGCCGAGCGCCAGCAGGACAGCGGCGAGCGGCAGGCCGATGGCGAGCGCCCGCTTCGATCCCGACGCGACGAAGGCGGCGGGGTGGCGGGCCTTGAGGCCGTCAATATCGGCCAGCGCCGCCGAGCGGATCGCCCGGTTGCCGGGCGAAATAGTGGTGGATGCGGTAATCGTGGATGCTGAAGTCATCGCATGCGCTCCATGCCGATCAGCCGATGGCGGACCTGCTCCGTGCCGAGATCGATCAGGATCACGGTGACGATTATCATCAGCAGGATGGCGCTGACGTCGGTGTAGTAGAAATTGCGGATGGCGATCAGGAACTCCTGGCCGATGCCGCCGGCGCCGACAAAGCCCATGACGCCGGCGCCGCGCACGTTGATCTCGAAGCGCAGCAGACCGTAGGAAGCAAAGCCGGAAGAGACCTGCGGCAGCACGGCGAAGCGCACGATCTGCAGCCACGAGGCGCCGGTCGCCGAAAGCCCTTCGACGGGCTTCATATCGATATTCTCGACCACCTCGGCGAACAATTTGCCGAGCGCGCCGACGGTGTGGATCGTCAGCGCCAGCACGCCCGCCATCGGGCCGAGGCCGAAGGCGATGACGAAGATCAGCGCGAAGACGATGTCGGGAACGGTGCGGCAGAATTCGAGGAAGCGCCGGGCGATGAACCGCGTCGTCTTGTTGCGGACGAGGTTGGCCGCGGCGAAGAAGCAGAGGCAGAAGGCGAGGATGCCGCCCATGAAGGTGCCGAGATAGGCGATCAGGATCGTCTCGATCAGGAGGCGCAACCAGCCGCCGAAATTCCAGTACCAGGCGCGGATGTCGGCGAAGAAATTGTCGAAGGTGATCGTCGGCAGGGTGCGGACGATATAGCTGCCGAAATTGCCGATATTGGCGACGAGCTTGGCGGGCTTCACGCCGGCCATCTGCGCGCTGATGATGATCAGCACCACCAGCACGGCGAGGACGGCGAGCGTCTTCATCCGCTTGGCGGATACGGCGCGGGAATAGGCGCGGCTGAGCGCGGTCGCCTGCTGGTCGGGAAGCTTTGCAATGGCGGTCGCCAAGAGCCGTCTCCGCTTTTCTTCATCCGCCCGAGGGGACGAACGACCGCCACATGCGGCCGGTTACGAAAAAGGCGGCCGGATGAACCGGCCGCCTCTCGAAAGGCTGGAAGAGGCTCAGGAGCCCTTCTTGCGCTGCTCGTCGTTGAACTTGACCATGTCGATGATCGGCTGGAGCGCAGCCGGCTCGATCGCGACGAATTCCTTGTCCTTGCCGTCCGACAGGCCGGCGAAGCCCTTCGGGTCGTTCTTCGGCATGTCGAGGAAGGCCTGCTTGATCTGGGCCTTCAGGTCGGCCGGCAGCGTCGACAGCACCGAGAACGGGCCCTCGGGGAGGAAGTCCGACTTGAAGACGATGCGGAAGTCTTCCTTCGTCATCGGCTTGCCGTCGGCATTCTTGAGGATGCCCTTGGAGATCATGCGGGTCAGGTTGGAATCGTTTTCCGAGTTCCAAGAATTGGCGGCGGCGTCGACGGTGCCCTGGGCCAGCGCCAGCACGGCGTTGTCATGGCTGCCGGCGAAGATCGCCTTGCCGAAGAACGTATCGACGTCCTTGCCGTCGCGATGCAGGAAGAAGCGCGGCGCGTTGTTGCCGGAGGTCGAGTTGGAATCGACCAGGGCGAGCGTCTTGCCCTTCAGGTCGTCGATCGACTTGTACGGGCCGTTGGCCAGCGTGTAGATGACCGAATAATAGCCGGTGGCGTCGTTCGAATGACGCGGCACGACGATCGGGTCGACCTCGACGCCGGTCAGCACGGCGCGGGCGTAGGAAGCCGGGCCGTACATGGCGATCTGGGCGTTGCCGGCGCGCTGCGCCTCGATGACGGCGGCGTAGTCGGTGGCGACGGCCAGCTTGACCGGAACGCCGAGCTGCTTGCCGAGATAGTCGGCCAGCGGCTGGTAGCGATCGGTGGTGGTCGAGGCGTTCTCGGCCGGGATGACGGCGATCGTCAGCTCGGGATACTCGGCCTTCCAGTCGGCGAAGGCGGGCGAAGCGACACCGGCCAGCGCGAGGCCAGCAACGGCGGCGCCGATAAGGGTGCGACGGTTCAACATCGGTATTCTCCAGGTGTTGGTCGGTAGGTGTTGGTATGGCGGTGCCGGTGCGGCACCGATCTGGATGCGATCAGGCCGCGACGGCGACGCCGGGCAGTCCGGCCGGCAGCGTCGCCGGCTCGAAATCGAGAAGTTCCTCGGCCTCCAGGCCGTAGAGGTCGCGGGCGACGTCTTCGGTGAGCTCCGCCGGCACGCCGTCGAACACGACACGGCCGGCCGACATGCCGATCAGCCGGTCGCAATAGGTGCGGGCGAGATCGAGCGAATGCAGATTGCACATGACCGTGATGCCGTAGTGCCGGTTGATGCGCAGAAGCGCGTCCATCACGACCTTGGTATTGCGCGGATCGAGCGAGGCGATCGGCTCGTCGGCGAGGATGATTTCCGGCTCCTGCACCAGCGCGCGGGCGATGGCGACGCGCTGCTGCTGGCCACCGGAGAGGCTGTCGGCGCGCTGGGCGGCGAGCTGGGCGATATCGAACTGCTCCAGCGCCGAGAGCGCCACGGCGCGGTCCTCGTCCTTCCAGAGCTGCAGCATGGAGCGCGGGGCCGAAACCGTATTGAGGCGGCCCATCAGCACATTGGTCAGGACGTCGAGACGGCCGACCAGGTTGAACTGCTGGAAGATCATGGCGCAGCGGGCACGCCAGTCGCGCAGCGCCTTGCCCTTGAGCTTGGTGACGTCGACATCGCCAAAGCGGATCGAGCCGTCCGTCGGGTCGACGAGGCGGTTGATCATGCGCAGAAGCGTCGACTTGCCGGCACCGGACCGACCAATGACGCCGACGAAGCTTCCCGACCCGATCGTCAGACTGACGTCGCTGACGGCAGCCTTGTGATTATAGTGTCGTGCAACGCCGTCCAGAACCAACATGTCATGATCTCCCGATTGGGCGGATCATGCAATTTCGAAGCAAAACTTTTGTGACGGAGTTTTCCACTTGGAAGCGAACCGGCACAACACGACAACTCAAGCATAAATCGGCTTCGCCGGCTTAGTCATCGCAACGTCATCCACATTCTCCACCTTCGCCGCAACCAACTGACAATGGAGAATTCGCGATGCAACTCGGCCCGACGCCGGCCCTTCACGCGACCGCGCATGTCGAGCGGTCGACGCTCGGGCGCTATACGGAAGTCGGCGCCCGCACGTCGCTGATCGAGACGACGATGGGCGATTATTCCTACATCTCGCCGGATGGCGACGTGATCTATTCGACGATCGGCAAGTTCTGCTCGATCGCGGCCTCGGTCCGCATCAATCCCGGCAACCATCCGCAATGGCGCGCCAGCCAGTCCCACTTCACCTACCGCGCGTCAAAGTATTTCGACGGCGAAGCGGACGAGGCCGAGTTCTTCGACTGGCGACGCTCCACCCCCTGCGCCATCGGCCATGATGTCTGGATCGGCCATGGCGTCACGGTTCTCGCCGGCGTCTCGATTGGCACCGGCGCGATCATCGGCTCGGGCGCGGTCGTCGCCAAGGATGTCGGCCCCTACGAGATCGCCGTCGGCGTCGCCGCGAAGACGGTCAAGCGCCGCTTCCCGGTCGTGATCGCCGACCGGCTGATGGCGCTTTCGTGGTGGGACTGGGACCACGAGCAGCTCCGCCACGCCCTGCCGGATTTCCGCGCCCTTTCGATCGAGGCGTTCCTGGAGAAATACGAGGGCTAGGCGCCCTCGCCGCCGATCACCGCGTTGATGGCCCTGGCCGCGTCCTGCGCCGCGGCCAGAACGTCGGCGATCGGGCGGCGGCTGTAGCTGGTCGCGACATAGGGGATGGTCAGCGCGGCGACGATGCGGCCGTCGCGGGACAGGATCGGGAAGACCAGATCCGTGATGCCCGGCTGCAGGCTGTCCGGCTCCTCCTCGAAGCCGCGCTCGCGGATCGCGGCGAGGCGCCCCGGCATCGTCGCCCGCACAGCCTCCTCCTGACCTTCGAGCCAGGGCAGAACCCTTTCCTCTGGCTCGAACGCCATCAGAAGCCGCCCGGTCGCGCTCTCGAACAGCGGGAAGGTCGCCCCGGCGCGCACGCGAAACCCGAAGGCGCTGGGGCTGTCGATCTGGGCGATGACGACGACGCGGCCGGCGTCATGGACGCTCAGATTGCAGGATTGGCCGATCGCCTCGCTCAAGCCCCGCATGGCCGGCAGCGCCATGTCGATCAGGCCGCGCATCGGCTCCTGCCGGTGGGCGAGCTCGAACATCATCATCGACAGGAAATAGAGCCCGGACGGGCGGGCGCGGAACAGGTAGCCGCGCCGCTCCAGCGTCACCAGCGTGCGGTAGATCTGGTTGATCGAGCGATCGACCGCCGCCGCGACCTCGCCGAGCGTCATCCCCTCGCGGCTGCCGGCCAGCAGCTCGAGGATGTCGAGCGCCTTGTCGAGCGCCGGCACGCCGTAGTTCGGGCCTTCGCCAGTCGCCTCGACCGCCATCCGCTTGCTCCATTCCTCGCTCCGTGCGGCCCACGCGACGCCCGGAACCATCGGCTTCTACAGGTCGACGCCCATCTCCGCCACCATGCGCCGGGCGATCGTCTCGTTGATGTCGGCGGGAACGGGCTGCGCGCCAGCAACCAGCGACGTCCGGCCGGCGCCGGCGACGCGCGCCAGCGAAAGCGCCTGCAGCATGAAGCCGATATCCATGGACTCGATCGAATTGCCCTTCGGTTCGCGGCCGGCGAGGTTGAACATGCGCCCGTCCGCGACGAGCACGACGTGGCGGCCGTCGGCAAGCTCGATCCGCTCCAGCGAATCGTCGACGAGCTCGGTGACGCGCGCCTGCCGGCGCAGCGCCGCGACGTCGATCTCCCACGGGAAATGGCCGGAATTGGCGAGGATCGCGCCGGAGTGCATTTTAGCGATCGCCGCCTCGCCGATCACGCCCGCGCGTCCGGTCGCCGTGATGAACACCTCGCCCCAGGGGGCCAGCTGGTCGATCGTGCCGCCGCGATAGCCGTCGAGCGCCGCCTCCAGCGCCTTGATCGGATCCGTCTCGACGACGGCGACGCGGCCGCCCAGCGCATCCAGATATTGCGCGATGCCGCGGCCGCACCAGCCATAGCCGACGACGACGAAGCGTCGGCCGGGGATCATCAGATTGGTGATCCGCATGAAGCTCTCGACGATCGACTGGCCGACCGCGTGGCGGTTCTCGGCGATCTGCTTCAGCGGGCTGTCGTTGATGACGATGACCGGGAACGGCACCTTGCCGGCGAGTTCGCCGCGCAGCCGGTCGCCGCCCGAGGTGGTCTCCTCCGTGCCGCCCCGGATCGAGCCTTCCGTGCCCGCCTCGATCGCCAGCGCGGCGAGGTCGGCGCCGTTGTCGAGCAGGATGTCGGGCTTCGCCGCGACGACGTTCCGGACATTCTTCAGATGCTGCTGCAGATCGTCGTCGCGCTTGCCGAACAGGTTCATGCCCTGCGCCTTCAGCACGGCGACGATGTCGTCCTGCGTCGAGCCGTGATTGCCGGTGCCGACGATGTCAGCGCCGCCGGCCTTCAAGACTTCGAGCAGCACCGCCGTCTTCGGCTCCAGATGCAGCGACACGCCGATGGTGAGGCCGGCGAAAGGCTTCTCCCGCTCGAAATCGGCGCGGACGCCGGCCAGCAGCCGCATCCGCGACCGGATCCAGTCGATCCGCCTGCCGCCGCGCTCGATCAGGTCCGTTTCCACCAGGGTCGCCACTGCCATGTTCCGATCTCCGCTTTTCTTATGCAAAAATCTTTTTCATATTTGTCGAGATGGAGTCAAGACTGCCCTCACCCAACCCTCTCCCGCTGGCGGGAGAGGGTTGGGTGAGGGTCTTCGTGTGTGAGGTCTTGCTAGAAGGCTCTCAGCCGCGCGGGCCAAAAAGGTCGATCACTTCCAGCGAGGGGCTGCGGTTGAAGGTGTGCAGGCCGAGATTGTCGCCCCACGGCAGCGCCGTGGCGGAGAGCGTCTGCGCATAGCCCTCCGGCGTCAGCGACCGGATCTCGGCGAAACCGAGCGCCGCGCCATAGAGCCCGTCGCAGTTCTGCACCGGCCGCACCAACCGGCCGCCGATGTCGAGGATGCGGCCGGCGGGCCGCGCGGCGTGGAGATCGACCAACACCGGATTGCCGGGATGCGGCTGCCAAGGCCCGAAGGGCGACGGGGCGTGGTAGAGCGACAGCGCGTCCCAGCTCGACGTCCAGCGCTCGCGCGAGGCAGCGAACATCCACCAACTGTCGCCGATCTTCAGCAAGGTCGCGTCGCCGAGATCGACATTTTCCAGCAGCACGGAATGCAGCGTCCATTGCTCCGGGAACGGATCGGCGCGGTAGAGCTCGACCGTGCGGCGGGACGAGGTCTCGGGGATCATCCAGATCGCGCCGTCATGCTCGAACAGGAACGGATAGGAGAGATGGCAGTCCGTCTCCAGCACGACGCGCGGCGTCTCGAACTTGCCGGCCGCATCGATCTCGGCCACCGAGATGACGCCCTTGCCGGTCGCATAGGGAAACTCCTCGACGAAGAGGAAGCGCCGGCCGTCCTGCTCCCACAGGAAGGGATCAGCATAGAAGCGCGCGCCGTCGTCGGCGAGGCGGTGGAAACCGCTGGGACCGATCACCGGCAGCGCGTCGGACAAATCCGGCCTTTCGCGCCAGGCGACGTACCAGTTCGGCGCGCGGCCGAGCTGGCGCTCGATCTTACCCTTAACGCGGGCGGCGAGCATGGCGGCGAAGAAACCCGCCGCCGACCGGCGCGGCGCGGCGGGCGGTTGCGCGGGTGCGAGGCTGCCGGGTGGGATGCCCTCGGCCAGACGCGCCGCCTGATGCACGACCATATGCGCGGCGCGGCCGAGCAGCATGCCGAGCGCGGCGGTGGCGCTGCGCGGGCTTTCTGCCGCCGGCCGCCACGCCGACAGGATTCTCTCTCCCGCTTCGGTCACCAGAATCGTCTCGAACACCGGCGCGCGCTCATCAAGCACGGCGGCGAGCGCCCCGGCCTCGACCGAGCCACCATCGCAGCGAAGCGTCAGCACGGGCGCGGTGCTGGAGCCGTCGCCACAGAGGTCGATCAAAAGATCGGGCACCGTATCATCGGCATCCGGCACGCCGAGATCCGACCAGGCGATTCCGCCTTCCAGCGCGTCATGCGCGGCGCCGTAGAGCGTGCGTTCCAGCAGGAACAAGGTCGCGGCGCCCTTCGGCAGCGGCGCGGCCGCCCGCCCCTGCTCGACCCGAACCGCGCAGCCCGGAAGCGTCGACAGCCGGGCGACGATCTCGCGCTGCCAGCCGCGCAGGTCCGTCGGGTCGAGCCGGATATCGATCCGCATGGCATCTCTCTCCTTGGCGCGGCGCGCATCAGGCTTTACGCCTCGGAGGCGAACGATTCCGGGCGACGGGACGGACAGGCTAAATGGCAAAGCGTAAGTATCTCTTTTACACGCGATCGCTCGCCGGCGGCGGCGGGGCCGAACGCGTCTGGGCGCTGCTCGCCTCGCATTTCGCGTCGGACGGCAACGACGTCATCCTCGCCGTCGACGGCGCCGGCGATCCGTCCGTCCCGCTCGATCCGGCCGTCCGCGTCGAGGTGCTCCCCGCCGGCAACCGCGCGCAGATCGCAGCGCTGGCCGCGTTGCTCCGCCGCTTCCGGCCCGATGTCGCACTCTCCGCCCTTTCCGGCAACGCCACCAAGCTGGCGCTGGCAAAGCTCTGGGCGCGCTCCTCCGTGCCGCTGGTGGTGTCGTTCCACGGCTTCGAGGAATACCGCACCGGCAAATTGAGCGCCGCCGCCTATTACGGCATGCCGATCCTGACCAAATCCTGCAGCCGGATCGTCTGCGTCTCCGACACGCTGAAGGCGGTGATGATCGAGCGCTGGGGCGCGGAAGCCGACAAGACGGTGCGGATCTACAACCCCGTGCCGCTCGCCCCGGCCGTTGTCGACGCCGCCACGCTCGCGGCGCGGCCGCCGGAGATCGTCGCCGTCGGCCGGCTGTCGCCCGAAAAGGGTTTTGGCGACCTGATCGCCGCCTTCGCCCTGGTGTCGAACCGCGACGCGACGCTGACGATTGCCGGCGAAGGACCGGAGCGTGAAAAGCTCGAAGCGGAGATCGGCGCGCTCGGCCTCGCCGGCCGTGTTCATCTCGCCGGCTTCACCGATCCCGCCCCGCTCTATGCCCGCGCCCGGCTCTGCGCGATCCCGTCGCGCACCGAGGCGTTCGGCATGGTGGCGGTCGAGGCGCTGGCGGCCGGCCTGCCGGTCGTCGCGACGCGCTGCGCCGGGCCGCGCGAGATCCTCGACGGCGGCCGTTTCGGCACGCTGGTGCCGATCGGCGATGCGCCGGCGATGGCTCAGGGCATCGACGCGGCGCTGGCGGACCCCGGCGATCCAGCGCCGCGCATCGAGCGCGCTCAAGCTTTTTCCAGCGAAGCCGGCTTCGCCGCGTGGGCGAGGCTGCTCGACGAGATCGTCAAAAAGGGCTGATCAGGCTCTAGCGAGTTCGCGGTGGCGCTCGAACAATTTCGGCATCTGCACCTTGGTCGAATAGGGAACCGCCTTGGCGCGGATCGCTGCCGGGTCGAGCCGGCCGAATCGGATGTCGTCGAAGAGCTGCAAGAAGCCCGCCGTCATCTGCTCGGCCGACGCCTCGGGATCGGCGGGGCGCTCGACCAGGAAGCCGCTCTCGCCGGCGACAACGAGCGGATCGAACTGTGGCAGGCGGATCGCGCCGACGGGACGGCCGGTCGAGAGCAGCTCCAGCAGATAGCACGGCATGCCCTCGAAGAACGAGGTCAGCACGCCGGCATGGCACTGCCGCATGATCGCCGCCACGCCGTCGGAGTTCTGGAAGCCGTGCCGGATCGTGAACGGCTCGATGGCGGCGAACTCCGCGAAGCGGTGGGGATCGCTGGTGCCGATATAGTGGAACTCGAACCGCCCCCCGCGCGCCTGATGCAGGCGGCGCATCGTCTCGAACATCAAGGGCGGGTCCTTGAAGGTATCGAGGCGGCCGGCGAAGACGATTCGGAAGACGTCGTCGTCCGGAAACGGTGCCAAGGCAAAGCGGTCCATGTCGACCGAGACGGTCAGAAGCTCCGACTTCGCCACGAATTGCGGCATCACCTTCTTGAAGCGCTCGATGATGTTCTGGTTGACGCAGACGATGCGGCTGGCGAGCCGGAGCGCGATGCGCTCGTTGACGGCGTTGATGTACCAGAAGCGCTTGATCAGCGAATCCATCTGATCCTTGCGGCTGCCCTCGCCATGCACGAGCTGCACGACAGGCCTGCCGAGCATCCGCCCGATCGGCGCGAATTCGAAGCGCTGCAATTCCGTCGTCGCCTGCGGCGCGGCGCCGAGTTTCCGGATCGTCGGCAGATAGCGCAGCGCGCCGAGCGCGAAACGCAACGTCACCGACTGCCATAGCTTCTTGGCGGCGCCGTGGATCTCCTGATCGGGAATGTGCACGACGGGCAGGAAGTCGATCGTATGGTCGCCGACCGGCAGCTTCACCACCTTGCCGAGCTCCAGGTCGCCGCGCTCGTCGACGCCGACCAGCAGGACGGAGAAGTCGGGCGGATGGCGCTCGAACATCAGCCGCACATGCGTTTCGATGCCGCCGACCTTGAAGCCGCGCGGATCGATCGGATGCAGCATGGTCAGCCGATGAACCATTCCCTTCCCCCAGCTCCCTCAGCCGCGCCCGTTCGAGCGCCTGTCGGGTCCTTTTATCAGGTAGCCGATATAGTAGGCCATCGAACGCGCATAGCGCATGCCGAGCCGGCGCGGTTCCTGGAGAAAGCGCCAGACCCATTCGGTGCCCGTGCGCTGGAACAGGATCGGCGCGCGCTTGCTGTGGCCGGAAATGAAATCGAGCGCCGCGCCGATGCAGACATAGATGACGCCGGCCGGATGCCTGGTGGCGGCATGGGCGAAGAGCTCCTGCTTCGGCGCGCCGAGCGCGACGAAGCAGATGCCGGCGCCGGATGCCTCGATCCGCGCGGCCGCTGCTTTCGCTGCCTCGCCCTCGGGATCGAAGCCGCGCGGCGGCGATTCCGAACCGGCGATGACGAGACCGGGAATGTCGGCGACGAGCTTCGCGGCCGCTTCGGCGCGAATGGCGTCCGAGGTGCCGAAGAGATGCACGGATATGCCGGCGTCGGCGGCGGCCCGGCAGAGCGGCAGGACGAGATCGGCTCCCGTCACCCGATCGACCGATGCCCCCTGCCGGCGCGCGATCTTCACCACCGGCGCGCCGTCGGCGCTGACATAGGTCGCGGCGTCATAGGCGGCGCGGAAGCCGGCATCGTCGCGCAGCTTGACGAGATGATCGAGATTGAGCGTGAAGACGGTGCCGCCATGCCCGGCGCGCGCATCGGCGAGGATGCGGGCGATCAGCTCGGCCTCGGTGCCGATGTTGACGCGGCCGTCGCCGATCCGGACCAGATCGGCCGGCGCATCCGGCCGGCGGCCATCGCGCTCTCGCATTGCCATGAGCTGCCTCAAACTCCCACGTCTCGGCCCGGCGGCCGCGTGCCAGCGCCGCCCGAAAGGGCCATCGCATCGACTTGCCGGTTATCGATATAGCTGAGAAGGTTAAAAAGACCGGAACCGGAGTAACGCTGGGTGACCCGTTGAAGCCATCTCGCCGCGAGCTTCTGCGCGCCGGCGCCCTCTTTGCCGCGCTGCCCCTCGGCGGGAGGCCGGCAACGGCGGCGGCGGATATCACGCTCGGCGCGGTGGCCAAGCGATCCGGCATCCATTTCGGCACCTCTATCGCCGCCGATACGCTGCTGAACCCGGCCCAGGCGGCGCTCTATCGCCGCGAGGCGCGGCTCTTCACCGTCGACTGGGCCTTGATGTTCGCCTATCTGCGGCCGCAGGCGGACCAATTCCGCCCGAACGGCGCCGAGGCGATCCTCGCCTTCGCGGCGACGACCGGCGTTCCCGTGCACGGCCATGCGCTCGCCTGGAACGAAAGCCGCCCCGACTGGCTGATGAAGCTCTCGAAGGCGGAGAAGCGGAAGGCGCTCGACCGCCATATCGACGAGACGGTCGGCCATTTCGCCGGCAGGCTGCCGTCCTGGAACGTCGTCAACGAGCCGTTCTGGCCGGGCCACGGCCGGCCGGGCGATTTTCGCGACGGGCCGTGGCTGCAGGCCTTCGGCCCCGGCTATGTCGAGCGCGCCTTCAAGCGGGCGCAGGCGGCCGATCCCAAGGCCAGGCTCGTGCTCAACGAGGCGATGACCGAGGCCTGGACCGAGGACGGGGCGCGAATTCGCAAAGCCCTGCTCCGTCTGATCGACACGCTGCAGGACGCGGGCGTCCGGCTCGACGCCGTCGGCCTGCAGGGCCATCTGCAGCCCGGCCGGCCCTTCGACGACGCCGGCTTCGCGGATTTCCTGCACGAGATCGCCGAGCGCAAGGTCGAGATCTGGATCACCGAACTCGACGTCGACGACAGCAGCTTTGCCGACGATATCCCGGAGCGCGACGCCGCCGTCGCCGCCCGCTATCGCGATTTTCTCGGCGCGGTTCTCGCCGTGCCGGCGGTGACGACGGTGATCACCTGGCAATTGGCGGATTCCGCGAGCTGGTACGATCACGCGGCGCGGGAGCTCGATCCGGACGCCGCCCGCCTGCCGCGTCCCCTGCCCTTCGACGAACAATTCCGGCCGAAGCCCGCCTTCGACGCGATGGTCGCGGCGTTTGGCGCAGCGACGAAGGAATGACCTAGCGCAGCGCGGCGAGCCGGGCGCCGAGCCGTTCGAGCAGCGCGGCGCGATCGCGATCGGCGGCTTCGTTCCAGCGCTCCAGATTGCGCTTCGCCAGCGCCGCCATGCCGGCGAGCGCATCGGGCTGCTCGAGCCGCGCGCGGATGGCGGCGGCGCTCGCCGCCGGGTTGGCCGGATCGATCATCCAGCCCGAAGGACCGAGTGCCTCGCGAAACACCTTGATGTCGGTCGCGATAGCGCCAAGCCCGCCATGCTGCGCTTCCAGCGGCGTCAGGCCGAGGCCCTCGTCATGCGAGGTGGTGATCAGCGCATGGGCGGCGGCGATCCGCTCGCGGACATAATCCGCTTCCTGGTAGCCGTGCAGCGTCACATGCGGGAACTCTCGGAGCGCCTCCGCCTCGTCGCCCCAGCCGAGGCGGCCGACGATATCGAGATGCGCGTCGAGGCCGCTCTCGCGCAGCGCGCCGACGATGGCCGCGGCGGCGCGGAGGTTCTTGCGTGGCTCGACCGTACCGATCGCGATCAGCCGCAGCGTCTCGCCCGGCGCCCAGTGGCGCGGACGGGCCGCCTGCCCGGCGATGCCGAAGACATCGCGGACGCGCGGCCGATAAAGCGAGATCTCCGCGTCGGGACGGGCGAAGGCCGCGAGCTCGGCCCGCGTCGTCTCGGAATTGACCAGCAGCCAGCGCAGCCGTTTCAACGCGAAGGCGAAGGCCGGCACCATGTAGCGGCGGGCGCGCCAATTCAGGTCCTGCGGCCGGGTCAGCAGGAAGGTGTCGTGGATGTAGGGCACGACCCGGTCGCCGAACAGCGTCAGCGGGATCGACGGCGGAAAGCCAGGGCAGAGCGCCAGCGCGCGGCGATTGGCGAGGAGACGCGACGGCAGCCGCATCGTCTGCGCCGTGATCATCCCGCGAAGGCCGGAGGCGCGTACCGCCTCGACCGGCAGCGGCGCCAGCGCCTCGGCCGAGAACAGCTCGAGCGTGATCCGCTCCAGCCCCGTCACATGGCGGCCGAGATGGCTTTCATCGACAAAGAGCACGGGATCGCGCGCCATGGTCAGGTCAGCTCAAGCGGCGCTTGGGTAAGTTCCCGGGACGGCTCCTGGCTCGGCTCCTGCGGGGAAGACGTCGCGCGGACGGTCACCATGCCCCGAAGCTCCGGCACGAGTTCACGGAGATCGGCATAGGCGGTGAGGATCGCCGCCGTCCCGGCCTCCTCGGCGTCGACCACCATGACGACGTCGTCGGCGATCGCCACCAGGGCGTTGAAAAGAGCCGGCGGGCAGGATGGACCGAGGTCGACGATCACCCGCTCGAAGCCGTCGGCGACGTCCCGGATGGTTTCGACCACGCGGTCGCCATGCTCCCCGAGCTCGTCGCGGCGCCCGGCGCTCGCCGCCGGCAGCAGCACGATCGAGGCGAGCTGAAGCCTTGTGCCGATCGCCTCCGGATCGGTATCGCTCAACGCCGCGTCGAGGATGCCCGGCGCGTCTTCGCCGATCAGCGCCATTCCGGTGGTGATCGAACCGCCATTGGCATCGATCAGCAGGGTCTCGGCCGCCGGCTCCGCCACGGCGCGGGCGAGGCCGCAGGCAATAGTCGCGATCACGCCGCTGGCGGCGGTGCCGAACAGGACGTGGACGGCGGGGCCTTCAGTATCGGCGGGCGAGGTGAGCTTTCCGGCCAGCATCCGGAATGTTTCCGCCGCATCGCGGGCGACCTCGTTCATCCGTTCGCCGAGCGTCGCCTCGGTCAGTGTGGCGCTGTCCAGCAGCGCTTTCGGCACCTGGATCTCGGCGAGGATTGTTGTGGCGACGGGGGCCGCTGGGACGTCGATGGGAGGCTCGATCGCGACGACGGCGGGAATGGCGGGTCCCAAGGCCGGCTCGGCCCGGGCCGGCCGCGGGGCTTGCAGGCGGGGCCGGCCGCGATAGAGCGCCAGCGCGATGCCGAGCCCGAGCCCGCCAATGCCGGCGAGGCCGAGGATGATCTTCTTCTTCGGCGAGGACGGATAGAGCGGGATCTGGGCGGGGCTGATGACACGGGCGTCGGAGACCTGCAGGTTCTCCTGCAGGCCCGTCTCCTGCGCGCGGGCGACGAAGGCGCGATAGGCGTCGCGGAGGATCGCCGCCTCGCCCTCGAGCTCGCGCAGCGCGACGCTGGCATCGCTGGTGTCGTTGGCCTTGACCGTCGCCGCCGCCAGCGCCGTCGCGGTACTCGCGACCTGCGACTTGGCGAGATCGGCATCGACGCGCGCCTTGGCGGCGAGCGCGTCCAGCTCCTGCGCGATCAGGCTGCGGCTGCGCGCGACGTCGGCCCCGACCGTCTGCATGCGCGGATGCCGGGCGCCGAGCGTCTCGCCGAGTTCGGTCTGCTGGCGCAACGCGGCGGCATAGTCGAGCTTCAGCCGGGCGAGGACGGGAGAATCGATCGTCGACAGGGCGGAGGCGAGATCGCCGCCGCTGGTCCGGGCGATCGCATCGAGCTGCGCCAGCCGCGCCGAGGCTTCGTCCGCGCGCAGACGCGCCGTGACATTGGCCTCGTTCAGCTGCCGAAGCGTCTGCTCGTCGACGGGGCGCCCGTCGACCTGCACGAAGCCGTGCTTCTTGCGATAGGCCTCAAGCCGCTCGTCGGCGTCGCGGGACTTCGCCTGCAGATCGCTGACCTGGCGGGCGATCAGCAGGTTGGCCTGCCGCGCCGCGTTCTGCTTCGCCTCGGTCTGGCTGACGATGAAGGCCTCGGCGACCGCGTTCGACAGCCGCGCCGCCTTCTCCGCCGAGGTCGACGAGACGATCACGTCGATGACATAGGTATCGGCAGCCCGCTCGGCCCGGACGTGCCGGGCCAGGGACAGCAACACGGCGTCGATGTCAGACGCCTCGCCGCGCCCGCCGAATTCGGGATCGTTGATCAGGTTTTCACTGTCGACGACCTTGCGCAGCGTCGCCGAGGCGGTGACGAGGTCGACCTGCGTCTCGATCCAGGGGAGATCGATGCCCTGCGTCGGCCGGACCACTTCCGGCCCGACCAGCTGTTTGTCGCGGGGATCGAGCAGGACGCGCGTCGTCGCCTGAAACACCTTGTCGGCGAAGGTGACATAGGCGAAGGCCGCGCCGAGGAACAGCGCGAGCGTCAGCAGGATCAGGAGCCATTGCCGGCGCAGCAGCGCGAACAGGGCGGAGAGATCGATCTGGTCCGAAGCAGGATCGAACGCTGCGCCACGCTCGCCCGCCGTTTCCGATGGTCGCGTGATCGAGAAATTGGCTCTGGCCGCCATTGTCTTCCACGGACGAGATCGTGATGCGCATGGTTAGAGAGTTGCCGGTCCGCCCACCCGACAACCGAACTATGGAGTTTTCCGGATTAAGGATATGTAAACGATAATCATCATTTAGCCGGACCAAATCTAGCGACGGCAGCAAGCGCTTCCGGAAAGATATCCTCCGTTAATCCCTCAGTATCACGGTGGAATCCTCGACAGATACCTGGAATATCTAGCCTTGCCCCACCCCCGGTCGAATCGGTTAACGCTACGGCCAGAATCTGGCCCGCGGCCGTTCAAATGGCTCTATAGCTCCCGCGCGCATGCGCTCGTCGTGTGCAACCTGGCGAGTTGAACGGCATGGCGACGGGTCCGCAGCGGAGAGACAGGCATATCGAGACGCTGCGCGGGCTGGCCTGCATTCTGCTGGTCGCCTACCACGTCATCGGCAATGATCCCGCGCATGGCATGCACATCACCGCGCATGACAATTGGCGTCTCTTCACGGAGCTGTTCATCCATGTCCGCATGCCGCTGTTCTCGTTCCTGTCCGGCTACGTCTTCTCCGCCATCGTCGCCGATCGCGCCGGGCTCGGCGTCGCCATCACCAAGAAGTTTCGCCGCCTCGGCATCCCGCTCGTCGTCGTCTCGACGCTGTTCTATCTCTGCTTCGGCCTGATCAACGACGGCTTCGACGAGCCGATCTGGCAGATCTACGTCCTGCCCTACCAGCATTACTGGTACCTGCAGGCGACGCTTCTGATCATGATCGGCATCCTCGTCGGCTGTCATCTGGCCGGCGATCGCGCGCGCGGCTTTATGACCGCGCTGTTCCCGCTCGCCTGCGCCCTTTTCATCGCCGCTCCGGTATTCGATCCGGATGTCTTCGCCATCAGCTCGGCGATCTACCTGCTGCCCTATTTCCTGCTCGGCCAGTTGCTGCGCGTCTGGTCGGCCGAGCAGCGGATCCGCGCCGTGCCGTCGCGCCGGCAGCCGCTGGTGATCGGGTTGGGGCTGCTGGTCGCGCTCATGTTCGCGCTCGACCTCGCGCAGTATGAGGGCCTCAACCAGCTCAATTTCGCCCGGCAATCGGCGCTCGGCCTGCTGTTCGGCGTCAGCGCCTGCCTGTTCCTGTTCCTGACGCGGCTGGAGTGGCGGCCGCTCGAACGCATCGGCGCCTATTCCTATACGATCTATCTCTTCCACGTGTTCTTCACGGCGGCGCTGCGCAAAGCGTTCGGCATCGCCTTTCCCGGCGCCTCCAGCGGCATCTTCTTCATCACCGCGCTGGCCGCCGGCCTGCTGCTGCCGATCGGTCTGCACCAGCTCCTGATCCGCTGGCGCTGGACCGCGCTGCTGTTCCTCGGCATCAGCCGGCCGGCCCCGCGCGCGCGCCTGGCGACGGCGGATGCCGGCCGCGCCGACGGGATCGCGCCATGAGCCTGTCCCAGGCCGCACCGGCATCCCGGCCGATCACCATCGAGCGACCGGTCGGCCTCGCCAGCGCGCTGACCGTGCTCTGCCTGATCGTGCTCTTCTTCGTGTCCTCCAAGGTGCTGGATGCCGCCGGCATCCCCTATGGATCGCCCGGCGGCTCGGCCCTCTCCAAGTTCCACCCGGCCACCTTCCTGGCGCTGGCGGCACTCGGGGTCTGGGCGATCGCCATCGGGCCGGGACGGCTGCTCGCGCAGTTGGCAGCCAAGCGGCCGGGAACCCTCGTCTTCGCCCTCGCCATCCTGCTCCTCGCCTTCCAGGCCGCGATCGTCCAGAAGCTGCCGATCTCGGCTGTCGTCGACACCTTCGTGCTGCCGCTGGCGCTGTTCGTCTCGATCTCCGCGCTGCGGGCGCCGGTGGCGGAGCGGCTGCTGATCGGCCTGCACCTGTTCTTTCTCTTGAATTCGACGCTCGGCTATCTCGAATATTTCACGCCCTGGCGGCTGACCCCCGTCTACCAGGACGGCGTCATCGTCACCTATGACTGGCGCGCGACGGCGCTGCTCGGCCACCCGCTTATCAACGCCCTCTCGACCGGCATCTATCTGCTGATCCTGACCGGGCCGGGCGGACGCCGCTTCGACATGCCGATCCGCGCCTTCCTGCTCCTCTACAGCCTGGGCGCGATGGTGGCGTTCGGCGGTCGCGCGGCGACGATCGTGCTGCTCGCCCTGCTGGCCCTTCGCGGCGCGTTCAGCCTGCTGCGGGTGCTGGCCGGCCGCCGCTTCCGGCTGCGCGACGCCATGGTCGTGGCGGTCATCCTGACGATGATCGCCACCATCGGCTCGCTCCTGGTGCAGGGCGGCGCGCTCGACAATTTCGTCGGCCGCTTCCAGGACGATTCCGGCAGCGCCGCGACCCGCGTCGCCATGTTCCACATCTTCGACGGCATGGCGCTCCGGGACGTGTTCTTCGCGCCCGATCTAGTCCATGTCGGCTCCAACCAGCGCCGGCTCGATCTTGCGATCGGCATCGAGAGCTTCGTCGTCGCCTTCTTCGCCTATTACGGCATCGTCACGACGGTGCTGTTCTTCCTCGGCCTCGCGGCCTTCGTCGCCGAGATCGTCCGCTCGGTCGGGCCGGCCGCGCTGCTGCCGCTCGGCTATTATTTCGTCGTCACCTCGACCGCGACCGGCATCGCCAACAAGACCATCGACTTCGCGCTGATCATGGCGATGATCCTGATCCTGCTCGATCGCAGATTCATTCCCCAGGCGATCCCCGGACGCCCCGCATGCTGATTCGCCAGACGATCCGATACCTGCCCGCGCAACTGCTCTCGCCGGCCTTCCAGCTGCTGTCGATGGTGGTGTGGACCTATTTCCTGCCGCCGGCCGAGATGGGCTCCTACATGCTGATCACGGCGACGCAGGAATTCGCCTATCTGATCGCGCTCTCCTGGTTCTCCGTCTATGCGCTGCGCTTCATGCCGTTCGAGCGCGGCCGGGCCGAGCGCAGCGCCTTCCTGCATACCGAAGCGGCGATCATCTGGATCTCGATCCCGATCAGCCTCATCGCCGCTGTGGCCACCATCCGCATCATCGACGTCACGCATCTGACCTGGCAGACCGTGTCGATCATCGCGTTCTTCTTCGCGACGCGCGGCATCAACACCCATTATTCCGAGCGGGCGCGGGCGCAATCGAACATCCTCGCCTACACGATGCTGCAGATCCTCGGGCCGATCCTCGGCTTCGGCCTCGGGCTGGCGCTGCTGATCGAATGGCAGCCGACCGGCGAGGCCCTGATCCTCGCCTATGGCATCGCCCAGATGATCGCCAATCTCGTCGCCGCGCCGATGATCGGCATCGCCGTCCTGCCGCGCCGCATCGATACCGTCATCCTGAAGGCCGCCTTCGCCTTCGGCGGTCCGATGCTGGTGCTCTACGGGCTCGGCTGGATCGCGGAGAACAATTTCCGCTATGTCGTCAGCCATGTCTCCGGCGCGGCCGTCTTCGGCCTGCTCGCCGTCGGCTGGGGGCTCGGCCGCCGCTGCGCCTCGTTCGGCGCCATGCTGGTGGCCGCCGCCGCCTTCCCGATCGCCGCGCGGTTGCTGAACGAAGGCAAGCGCGAGGAGGCGCTGAAGCAGCTCTCCACCAACGCGGCGCTCCTGATCGGCGTCATGGCGCCGACGGTTGCCGGCATCGCCATGATCAGCGCCCCGGCGACCGACCTCCTGATCGCCGAGCCCTATCGCGAGATGACCAAGGCCATTCTCGGCCTCTCGGCGCTCGCCGCCGCCATCCGCTTCCTGCATGTGCATGTCACGGACCAGATCTTCGTGCTGGAAAAACGGCTCCGCTATGCCGGCATCGTCGACGTCGTCGAGATCGTGGCGGCCGTGGCGCTGACGGCGGCGGGCCTCCTCGCCTACGGCCCGGTTGGCGCCGTGATCGGCACCGCGCTCGGCTCGCTGCTCGCTGCGATCGTCAGCCTCTACCTCGCCATGGCGAAGCTCGACTTCGTGCCGCCGATGCGCGACATCGCCCAGGTGGCGGCGGCGACCGCCGCGATGGCGATCGGGCTGGCCGTGCTTCCGACCGCGACCAGCGTCACCGGCCTCGTGCTGACGATCCTGTTCGGCATGGCGGTCTACGCCGCGGCGATCCTCGTCGCCTATCGCGGCGAAGCACGCGGCATCCTCGAGCGCCGGCTGAGCCGCAGGGCCCAGGCTTCCGCGTAAGCTTCAGGCGGCGCGGCGGAGAACCTTGCGGGCAAAACGCTCCAGCGCCGGGTGGCGCTTCACGAAGGCCTTGGCGCCCTCGTAGCCGATCGTCGGCCAGGCGCGCCAGGAAGCGCCCTGGTGGATGTTGACGAGCGGGATGTTCGCCACCTCGAAACTGCGCTTGTGGCCATAATCGCCGATGGTGAAATCGAAGGTGCGGAAGCCCTGGCGGTACAGCGCCTCCATCGTCCGCTCGATGACGAGGCGGCCCGGCGAGCAATTGGCCCACTGGCCGCCGGCCGTGCTGATCCGCACCATCGAATAATGGTCGCCATGCGCGACGCCATAGAGGCCCGCGACCAGCTCGTCGCCGGCCATCAGCGCCGTCAGCCGCGCCGAGCCGTCCTTGAGCCCGTCGAGGATCAGCTCGCGGTAGAAGGCGTCATAGTCGGGCTCGTCGAGCAAATAGGGCAGACCGAGCGAGGCGATCCGCTCGCTCTGCTGCACGATCAAACCGGCATAGATCGCCTCGACCTCCGCCCGCGTCTCGGCCAGCACGAAGCGGGCGCGCTCATCGCGCGTGAACACGCGCCAGAAGCGGCCGAGCTCCTTGCGGTTATCCTTCGAAAGGCTGCGCAGCCAGCCCTCGTAATCGCCATCGATCCGGACATAATTGCCGAAGAGGTTCGACACCTCGCCGCCGAGCGCCAGGGTGAGTGGATTGGGCCGCTCGCCGATCGCGGTCACCACCTTGGTGAATTCGAAGAGATCGGCCGCCGGCAAGGCCGCCCGGATCGCCCGCCAGAGCACGCGGGCTCCCGCCTCATCGCTCGGCGCGGCGGGGCCGAGCAGCGGCGCGTTGTAATCCGTGATGCCGAGATCGGCGAATTCGATCGAGCGCAGCCGGCCGCGCCTGAGGATCAGGGGCAGCGCCAGCACGTCCGCGCCGCTCGCGTCGGCGACATGCACCAGGAGGGGCTCGACGCCCGGGTTCCCGGCAAAGCGCTGATACCAGTGCGACAGCCACGGCCCCGCCTGGAACGGCGAGAACAGGGCACCGTCGAGCAGCGCCTGCCAGCGCGGCAGCGCGGCGTCCCACGATCGATCGATGGTGACACGGTAGCGCAAGGACGGGCCCCCTTCCGGGCTGGACCGGCTCAACGCGTATACGCGGGAATATCGACGATCGTGCCCGGGTTCTCGCGCGACAGGCGAAAATCGATCGGCCGGCGGTTGCGGCGCGCCCGCTTCATCCAGGGGCTGCGGCGCCAGCCGGCCTGCAGGGCGGCCTTGGCCCAGAAGCCCGGACCATCGAGCGAGCGGCTCTTCGGCGTGACGCCGAAATGCTGGCGCAGGATGCCGTTCGCCACTGTCACCATCTGCGAGCGGCGGATGTCGTCGGTCCAGTGCTCGGTGGTAACCGACACGTTGAGCACGTCATAATTTTCGACGCGATGCGGGCCGTTCAGCGGCCAGGTCAGCATCTGTCCCGGCTCGAGGTCGAACACGATCGCGTCGCGGTCGTAGACGGGGTCGTAGCGCATGTCGACCTCGACGCCGTAAAGCGCGATCTTCTCGAGCTCGTCCTGCGGCAGATAGGGCTCCTCGGTCGGATAGATGTAGATCCGCTTGCGGCCCATAATCTGCCAGAGCGACTGGCCCGGCAGGTCGCAGTGGTAATAGACCTGCGCGCCGGGCGAAGAGACGAGGATGCCCATGCCGCGATTGAAGGTCTCGAAGCCCGGGACCTTGGCGGAGAATTCGTCGAAGATCGTGTTGAGCAGCGCGCCGTAGCGATCGTCGACCATCTTGACGTTGCGCATGTTGAGCCACATGCGGCCGTTGCCGATCGCGTCGATGACTTCCTGACCGGAGAGATCGCCGACCTCGCCCTCGCGCCAGGTCTTCTTGCTCTCGCCGCGCTTGCCGGTATGGACCAGCGCGTAGTGCTCGACGGGATAGCGCTCGATCAGGTCGGCCAGCGCCTCGCGGGAAAACAACGGGTTCTCGTGCAGCGTGTGCTCGATCAGCAGCGGCTCGTTGCCCCATTTGGCTACGTTGCCGGGATTCCAATTCCTAAGAACGGCATCAGACATGTCGCGCCCCTCGCTCGATTTGCCCTCTCGGCGGAAGCTAGGCGAGATCCCGCGCAATTGCCAACAATTCGGCGACTTAAGGTAAACTGCCAAACGCCGCGACAAACCAAAAACGGGTTAAGTCCCGTTAACCGCTCGGAAACCTCATTCCGCGACGGCCTCGACCAGCAGGATCGCCGACCGCGGCGGCATCGCGAAGGCCTCGTCCGCCGGACCGAAATCGAGGCTCTCCACCGCCTTGCGCCACAGCCGACCGGCCCGCGCCGGAGGCAGCGTCGCCTGGATCACGTCGCCGCCGCCGTTGAGCAGCAGGCAGAGGCGATCGCTGGTCTCCGGCTCGTCGAGCACCATGCCGAGTGTCCGGACTGCGGGATCGCTCCAGGCATTCTCCCTGAGCGGCAGGCCGTCGGCGCCGATCCAGAGCACGTCGGGAATGCCGTCCTCGCTGGTCGGCGTTCCGGTCAGCGGACGCGCGCCGCGCAAGGCCGGATGGGCGGCGCGGAGCGCGATCAGCTCGGCCGTGAAGTCGATCAGTTCCGGATCGGCCTTCGACCAGTCGAGCCAGGCGACGGCATTGTCCTGCGCATAGGCGTTGTTGTTGCCCCGCTGGCTGCGGCCGAGCTCGTCGCCCATCGAGAGCATCGGCGTGCCGCGCGAGACGATCAGCGTCATCAGCAGCGCGCGGACATCCGCCCCCCGTCGCGCCAGAATGGCGGCATCGGCGGTCTCTCCCTCGACCCCATTGTTCCACGATTTGTTGTCGTCGGTGCCGTCGCGGTTCGCCTCGCCATTGGCCTCATTGTGCTTGTGCTCATGCGCGACGAGATCGGCGAGCGTGAAGCCGTCATGCGCGGTGACGAAATTGATGCTGCGGTCGACGCCGCGATGGCGCGGCGCGAAGACGTCGGCGGAGCCCGCGAGCCGCGTGGCGAGATCGCCGATCATGCCGGCATCGCCGCGGAAGAAGCGCCGCACCGTGTCGCGATAGCTGTCGTTCCACTCGCCCCATCCGGCCGGGAACTGGCCGAGCTGGTAGCCACCCGGGCCGATGTCCCAGGGCTCGGCGATCAGGATGACGTCGCGCAGCAGCGGGTCCTGCTCGATCGCGGCGAGTAAGGGAGCTGCCGGATCAAAACCGTCCTCGCGGCGGGCGAGCGTGGTGGCGAGGTCGAAGCGGAAGCCGTCGACGCCGGCGCGCTCGACCCAGGTTCGCAGCGCGTCCATCACCAGCCGCAGCACCGGCGGCCGATCGCAGGCGAGGATGTTGCCGGTGCCGGCGTCGTTGACATAGCCGGAGGGGTCGCCCTGCTCGAGCCGGTAGTAGGTCGCATTGTCGAGGCCACGCATCGACACGGTCGGGCCGAGGTGATCGCTCTCGCCGGAATGGTTGAAGACGACGTCGAGGATGACGGCGATGCCAGCCTGATGCAGCGCCGCGACAGCGGCCGCCACTTCCGCAAAACCGCCGGGAGCCAGGCGTGGATCGGGTGCCATCCAGGCGATCGGGTTGTAGCCCCAGTAGTTCGAAAGCCCGAGCGGCGGCAGATGGCGCTCGTCGAGCCAGGCGGCGACCGGCAGCAGCTCGACCGTCGTCACGCCGAGCCGCTTCAGATGCGCGATCGAGGCGGGATGGCCGAGCCCGGCGAAGCTGCCGCGCATCGCCTCCGGCACGGCCGGATTGAGCTTGGAGAAGCCGCGCACATGCAGCTCGTAGATCACCTGCCGGTCCCAGGCGACCGGCGGATCGAGCCGTGGCGCCGGCCGATCCAGCGGCCCGGTCACGATCGCCTTGGGCACGAAGGCGGCGCTGTCGCGCGCGTCGCTCGCCTCGCCGAGACGGCGCGCATCGAACAGGGAATCATGCAGCGCGAACGGCCGGTCGAGCGCCAGCGCATAGGGGTCGACCAGCAGTTTTGCCAGGTTGAAGCGTTGCCCGGTCTCCGGGCTCCACGGCCCCTCGGCGCGCAGGCCGTAGTGGTCGCCCGGCATGATCCCGTCGATCTCGCCGTGATGCACGTCGCCGGTGCGCGCCGGCAGGCGGATACGCCGGATTTCGACGGCGCCGGCCGCGTTGAACAGGCAGAAATGGACCGCCTCGGCATGCGAGGAATGGACGGCGACATTGACGCCGGTCGCGGTCGGCGTGACGCCGAGCGGCTCCGGCGAGCCGTCGCGGACCGCGTCCGGCGGCATCAGGCGCGCCCGGCCGCAAGTTCGCGATAGAGCCTCGCATAAGCGGCCGCCGGCCGCGTCCACGACACGTCAAGCTTCATCGCGTTCTTCTGCAGCTTCTTCCACGCCGGTCGATCGCGCCAGAGATCGAAGGTGCGGGTGAGCGCGCTCTCGAAGGCGTCGCCGGTGACCGGGTTGAACTGGATGCCGGTGCCGACGCCGGCGGCGAGCGCCACCTCGTTGGCGTCGATCACTGTATCGGCGAGGCCGCCGACGCGGGCGACCAGCGGCAGCGCGCCATAGCGCAGCGCGCAGAGCTGGGTCAGCCCGCAGGGCTCGAAGCGCGACGGCACCAGGATGACGTCGGAGCCGGCCTGGATCAGATGGGCGAGCGCCTCGTCATAGCCGTTGACCATGCCGACCCGGCCGCCATGCGCGACGGAGGCATGCGCGAAGCCGCCGGCCAGCGCCGGTTCGCCGGAACCGAGCAGCGCCAGCTGCCCGCCGGCCGCGACGAGCGCCGGCAGGCGATCGAGCAGGAGGTCAAGCCCCTTCTGCCAGGAGAGCCGGCTGACGACGCCGAAGACGAGCGCGTTCGGATCGACATCGAGGCCGAGCTTCTTCTGCAGCGCCTTCTTGTTGGCGGCGCGTGCCGAGAGATGCGCGAGGTCATAGGGCGCGGCGATCCTCGGATCGGTGGCCGGGTCCCAGACGCCGGTATCGATGCCGTTCAGGATGCCGGAGACGGCGCTGCCGCGGCTCCGGAGCAGGCCGTCGAGCCCCATGCCGCCCTCGGGCGTGCGGATCTCGGCCGCGTAGGTCGGCGAGACGGTCGTCACCCGGTCGGAAAGCTGGAGGCCGGCCTTCAGGAAGCCGATCGTGCCGTAATATTCGACGCCGTCGATGGCGTAAGCGCGGGCCGGCAGGCCGAGCGCCGGCAGCAGGTCGCGGCCATACTGGCCCTGGAAGGCGAGGTTGTGCACGGTCATCACCGACGGCACGGCGGGCTTGTCGGAATAGTGCAGATAGGCGGCGGCGAGCCCGGCCTGCCAGTCATGCGCATGGATGACGTCAGGCGTCAGCTTCGGCACCAGCCCCTGCCCGATCTCGGCGGCGACGCGCGAGAGCGCCGCGAAGCGGAGCGGATTGTCGATCCAGTCCTTGCCGTCGGCGTCGACATAGGGGTTGCCCGGCCGGTCGTAGAGATGCGGCGCGTCGAGGACAAGGAGATCGAGCCCCTTCGCCTGCGCCTTCAGGAGCCGCGCCTCGTGGCCGAACAAGTTCGGGAAGCTGTGGACCGTCTCCGGCTTCTTCAGCGCCGTCTTCACCGCCGGATAGCCCGGCACCAGAGTCGTGACCTGGACGTCCTCGGCCGCGAGCGCGCCGGGCAGCGCGCCGGCGACATCGGCCAGTCCGCCGGTTTTCACCAGCGGATAGATCTCGGAGACGACGGCGAGAATTTTCAGGGGCATGGATCGGCCTTCGGGAAAGCAAGGCCCTCACCCAACCCTCTCCCGCAAGCGGGCGAGGGCTTTGCGCCGGCGTGCTTCGCGAAGATCGAGCGACAGCGGCGCCGGCCGCCCCCTCTCCCGCTTGCGGGAGAGGGCTGGGGTGAGGGTTCTGAGAAACGCATCATCACGTGTTCAGCGCATCGATCATCGGCTGGGTGATCAGGCAGATGCCGTTCGCCGAACGGGAGAAGCGCTTGGCGTCGAGCTCCGGATCCTCGCCGACGACGAGGCCCTCGGGGATCTGCACGCGCGCATCGACCACCACGTTGGAAAGCCGGGCCGAGCGACCGACATCGACATAGGGCAGGATCACCCCGTTCTCGATGTGCGAATAGGAATTGCAGCGAACGCCGGTGAAGAGCAGCGCCCGCTCCAGCGACGCGCCGGAAACGATGCAGCCGCCCGAGACGAGCGAGGACAGCGCATAACCGCGGCGATGGTCCTCGTTGTGAACGAACTTCGCCGGCGGCGTCACCTCGCTATAGGTCCAGATCGGCCAGTTGCGGTCGAACAGGTCGAGATCCGGCACGATGCTGGTGAGATCGATATTCGCTTCCCAATAGGCGTCGACGGTGCCGACGTCGCGCCAATAGCTGATCGATTCCTGCGACGAGCGCACGCAGGAATCCTCGAAGTGATGCGCGACCGCTTTGCCGTTCTTGACGATGTTCGGAATGATGTCCTTGCCGAAATCGTGGCTGGAATTCGGATCGTTGGCATCGCGCTCCAGCTCCTCGATCAGGAACTTGGTGTCGAAGACATAGATGCCCATCGAGGCGAGCGCCTGGCTGGGCTTGCCGGGCATCGCCGGCGGATCCTTCGGCTTCTCGATGAAAGAGAGGATGCGGTCCGTCTCGTCGACATGCATGACGCCGAAGCCGGTCGCCTCCAGGCGCGGCACTTCGAGGCATCCGATGGTGACGTCGGCGCCGGAATCGACGTGCTGCTGCAGCATCAATTCATAGTCCATCTTGTAGATGTGATCGCCGGCCAGGATGACGAAATACTTGGCGTCGTAGTCCTTCAGGATGTCGAGGTTCTGATAGACCGCGTCGGCGGTGCCGCGATACCATTGATCCTCGGATACGCGCTGGCTCGCCGGGAAGACGTCGAAGATCTCGTTGCGCTCGGGCCGGAAGAAGTTCCAGCCCCGGTTCAGGTGCCGGATCAGGCTGTGCGCCTTGTACTGCGTGGCGACGCCGATCTTGCGGATGCCGGAATTCACGGCATTCGACAGCGCGAAATCGATGATGCGCGACTTGCCGCCGAAATAGACGGCCGGCTTGGCGCGGCGGTCCGTCAATTCCATCAGCCGGCTGCCGCGTCCACCCGCCAGCACGAAGGCCATGGCATTACGCGCCAGCGGCGCATTGGTCTGCGGCCGTTCCATCCCTCAGTCCCTCCCGAAACGCTCTTTGCCCAGCAGTGTTTTTCTCAACTCAATCCCCGGACCGGCGACAGCGCTAGCCTTCGAACTCGAAGAAGACCGCCGACAGCGGGGGCAGAACGATCGCGGCCGAAGCCGGGAAACCATGCGCCGGCACGGCCGTCGCCTCGACGGCGCCGAGATTGCCGACGCCGGAGCCGCCATAGACGGCGGCGTCCGAATTCAGGATCTCGCGCCAGCGCCCCACCTCGGGCAGGCCGACGCGGTAGCCGTCGCGGATGACGGGCGTGAAGTTCGAGACGACGAGAATGGGCTTGTCGCCCGGCGCGCCGAAGCGGAGGAAGGCGAAGACCGACTGGTCCTTGTCGTCGGCCACCACCCAGCGGAAGCCATCACCCTCGCAGTCGCGCGCGTAGAGCGCCGGATGGTCGCGGTAGGCGCGGTTCAGGTCGCGAACGAAATCCCGGACCCCGGCATGCGCCGGTTCGACCGTCAGGTGCCAGTCGAGGCTCTGGTTGAAGTTCCACTCGTGGCGCTGGCCGAACTCCTGGCCCATGAACAAGAGCTTCTTGCCGGGGTGGCCCCACATGAAGCCGTAATAGGCGCGAAGATTGGCGAATTGCTGCCATGGGTCGCCCGGCATCCGGCCGAGGATCGAGCGCTTGCCGTGCACCACCTCGTCATGGCTGAGCGGCAGCACGAAGTTTTCCGAGAAGGCGTAGAGCAGGCCGAAGGTCAGCTTGTCGTGGTGGTAGCGGCGATGGATCGGCTCGAGCGACATGTAGTCGAGCGTGTCGTTCATCCAGCCCATGTTCCACTTGAAGCCGAAGCCGAGGCCGCCCTCATGCACCGGCTGCGAGACGCCGGGCCAGGAGGTCGATTCCTCGGCGATCGTCGCGGTGCCGGGATGCGCGCCGTAGCAGAGCTGGTTGACCCGGCGCAGGAAGGCGACGGCATCCTTGTTGTCGTTGGAGCCGTCCGGATTGGGCAGCCACTCGCCGGCTTTTCGCGAATAGTCGAGATAGAGCATCGAGGCGACGGCATCGACGCGCAGGCCGTCGATATGGAAGCGGTCGAGCCAGTAGAGCGCGCTCGCGGCGAGGAAGTTCGATACTTCGGCGCGGCCGAAATCATAGATCGCGGTGTTCCAGTCGGGATGGAAGCCGCGGCGCGGATCGGCATGCTCGTAGAGCGGCTTGCCGTCGAAATGGGCGAGGCCGTGCCGGTCGGTCGGGAAATGCGCCGGCACCCAGTCGAGGATGATGCCGAGGCCGGCCTGGTGGGCGCGATCGACGAAGCGGGCGAAGCCGGCGGGCTCGCCATGCCGGCGCGTCGGCGCGAACAGCCCGATCGGCTGGTAGCCCCAGCTATCATCGAGCGGATGCTCGCTGACCGGCAGCAGCTCCAGATGGGTGAAGCCCATCTCGACGGCATAGGGGATCAGCCGGTCGGCCAGCTCGTCATAGGAGAGGAACGAATTGCCGTCGCCGCGCTGCCAGGAGCCGAGATGCACCTCGTAGATCGCCATCGGCCGGCGGCGCGCCTCGCCCTCGGTGCGCGCCCGCAGATAGGCGTCGTCGGACCAGGTGAAATTGTCGGTGCGCGCCACGACCGAGGCGGTGGAGGGCCGCAATTCGCCGGCGAAACCGACGGGATCGGCCTTCAGCGGCTGCACGACGCCGTCGGCGGCGACGATCTCGTATTTGTAGATCTCGCCCTCGCCGAAGCCGGGCGCGAAAATTTCCCAGAGGCCGCTGTCGACGCGCTTGCGCATCTGGTGGCGGCGGCCGTCCCAGCCGTTGAAATTGCCGACGACGGATACCCGGCGCGCATCCGGCGCCCAGACGGCGAAATGCACGCCATCGACGCCTTCATGATGCAGCAGATGGGCGCCGAGCTTCTCGTAGAGCTGGCGGTGCGTGCCCTCGACCAGCAGGTAGTCGTCGGTGGCGCCGAGCACGCCGACGAAGGAATAGGGATCGTGGAAGGTCCAGCCGCCGCCGGCATTCTCCGCCCGCAGCCGGTAGCCGAACCGCTTCTTGCGGCCGGGAATGAGGCCCTCGAAGAAGTCCGTGCCCGGCCGCCGCTCCAGCGGCGCGACACGCTTGCCGTCGAGATCCTCGACGGCGAGCGTCTCGGCATGGGGCACGAAGGCGCGGATGGCGAGACCGTCATCCGTCTCGTGTGGCCCTAAAAACGCGAAGGGATCACCATGGCGCGCAGCAATGAGGGCTTCGACATCCGATACGCTCGCCCGCCAGCCCGTCATTGCATCTCCCTGTGCGCTCTGCCTATCCGGCCGGTCTGACGGGCACGTTCCAGATCTCCCCGGCATATTCCGCGATGGTGCGGTCCGAGGAAAACCAGCCGACCCGAGCCGTGTTCAGAAGGCTCGCTTTCCACCATGCTGCTCTGTCGAGCCACAGGGCGTCAACGTCTCGTTGCGCGGCATAGTAGGAATCGAAGTCGGCGGTCACGAGAAAGTAGTCGTGATGGCGCAAAGCCGTCGTCAGCGCGGCGAAGCGGGCGGGCTCGCCGGGCGAGAAAATGCCGCTCTCGATCGCTTCCAAGACGTCCGCCAGCATGCGCGAGTTCGCGATCGTCTCCTGCGCGTCGATGCCGGCGCGGCGGCGTTCGGCGACCTCCTCGGTCGTCAGGCCGAAGATGAAGATGTTGTCGTCGCCGACGCGCTCCTTGATCTCGACATTGGCGCCGTCGAGCGTGCCGATGGTGAGCGCGCCGTTCAGCGCCAGCTTCATGTTGCCGGTGCCCGACGCTTCCATGCCGGCGGTCGAGATCTGCTCTGAGAGGTCGGCGGCCGGGATGATCATCTCGGCCAGGCTGACATTGTAGTTCGGCAGGAACACCACCTTCAGCAGGTCGCGCACCGTCGGATCGCTGTTCACCACCTGCGCCACGTCATTGGCGAGCTTGATGATCAGCTTGGCCTGATGGTAGCTCGCCGCCGCCTTGCCGGCGAAGATCTTGACCCGGGGCACCCATTCCTTGTGCGGCTGGGCGCGCATCGCCTGGTAGAGCGCGATCGTCTCCAGGATGTTGAGCAGCTGGCGCTTGTATTCGTGGATGCGCTTGATCTGCACGTCGAACAGCGCGTTCGGATTGACGCGGATGTCGAGCCGGTCGCGGATCAGCCTGGCGAGCGCCACCTTGTTGGCGCGGCGCACCGCGCCGAACTGCTCGTGCAGGCCGGCGTCGCCGACCAGCGGCTCCAGCTTCGACAGCACGTCGGCATTGTCGAGGATGGCCGGGCCGCAGGTGTCGACGAGAATGCGCGTCAGGCCGGGATTGGCCTCGTGCAGCCAGCGGCGGAACGTGATGCCGTTGGTCTTGTTGTTGAGGCGGCCCGGATAGACGCGGTCGAGATCCTGGAAGATCGTCTTCTGGATCAGGTCGGAATGCAGCGCCGAGACGCCGTTGATCGAATGCGAGCCGATGAAGGCGAGATGGCCCATGCGCACGCGGCGGCCATTGTTCTCGTCGATCAGCGAGACGGACGAGAAGAAGCCGTCATCCGCGCCCTCGAGCTTCTTCGCCTTCTCGAGATGGATCGCGTTGATCAGGTAGATGATCTGCATCTGGCGCGGCAGCAGCCGGTCGAGCAGCGGCACCGGCCAGGTCTCCAGCGCCTCGGGCAGCAGCGTGTGGTTGGTGTAGCCGAGCGTGCGGGTGGTGATGTCCCACGCCTCGTCCCACGGGATCTCGCGCAGATCGACCAGGATGCGCATCAGCTCGGCGACTGAGATCGCCGGGTGCGTGTCGTTCAGCTGGATCGCCACCTTGTCCGGCAGCGAGCGGATGTCGCCATAGGTGCGGGTGTGGCGGTGGATCAGGTCCTGCAGCGAGGCGGAGACGAAGAAATATTCCTGCCGGAGGCGCAGTTCCTGCCCGGCGGCGCTCTCGTCGCTCGGATAGAGGATCTTCGAAATCGCCTCGGCGCGAACCTGCTCGACCAGCGCGCCGATGTGATCGCCCGAATTGAAGGCGTCGAGGCGGAGCGGATCGACGGCGCGCGCCGACCAGAGGCGGAGCGTGTTGACGTGGCGCCCGCGCCAGCCGGGGATCGGCGTGTCATAGGGCACCGCCTCGATCGTCTCGGCGGGATGCCAGACATAGCGGGCGACGCCGTTCGGCGACATGATCGCCTCGACCGAGCCGCCGAACTGGATGTCGTAGACGACCTCGGGCCGCTCGAACTGCCAGGGGTTGCCGAAGGAGAGCCAGGTCTCCGGATATTCCTGCTGCCAGCCGCCCTTCACCACCTGGCGGAACAGGCCGTGGTCGTAGCGGATGCCGTAGCCATAGGCGGGGATCGACAGCGAGGCCATCGAATCCATGAAGCAGGCGGCGAGACGGCCGAGGCCGCCATTGCCGAGCGCTGCGTCTGGCTCGACCGTCTTCAGCCGGTCCATATCGACGCCGAGATCGCCGAGCGCGGCGCGGAACGCCTCGGTCAGGCCGAGATTGTTCATCGCGTCGAACAAGAGCCGGCCGATCAGGAATTCGAGCGACAGGTAGTAGACGCGCTTGCGGCCCTCGGCATAGGTCGCCTTGGACGAGGCGATCCACGGATCGACCATGCGGTCGCGCACGGCGAGCGCCGTGGCGACGAACCAGTCGCGGTCGCTGGCGGTGACGGCGTTCTTGCCGACGGCATAGGTGAGCTTGGCATTGATCGCGTCGCGCGCCGCGGCGACGTCGGCGGCGGAGACCGGCGCTGCGGGAGCGCGCGCGGACTTGCCCGATCCGGTTTCTCCGGTCGGTGTCGGCATGACGGTATCGTGCATCGAAATGGCCTCGTCTGGCTCGCCGCGCGTTCTTCCGTCCCCGGCCCCACGGCGATCGTTCGGGCCGGCTCCTGATCCATGCAACAAAGATGCCGGATCGGACGGACCTTCCGGAACGGCCGGAATGCCCCAACGCGGCGCCTCATCACGGAAGCACCTTATGCCATAGCGCGTTTCGTTTCGACGACGGCCTATTTTTTAGGCGGACAGTCTGGGCTGACGACTCCCGGGAAGGCCCCGGCGGCAGGGCAAAACCGGACGCGTCTCTACCCTGGCGTCGACTGGCACGCACAGCTTCGCCCCAACCTCGCCGTCATCCCGGCCTCCGAGCCGGGATCCATTCAGCCGGGTTGCCAGACGCGCGAAGCGCCCGAGGCTTCGGCTGTATGGATCCCTGCTTTCGCAGGGATGACGGCGAGGGTGGGATGACGGCGGAGGCAGGACGGCGGAGGAAGAAGGATAGCTGAGGCAGAAGGACGACAGAGGCAAGGATACCGGAGATAGGAGGAAGGCCGGGCGCAGCCGATGCGGCATGCGCAACAGCCCCACGGCGTCTCTACCTTCGCGTCGACAGAAACGCACAGCCTCGCCCCACCCTCCCGTCATCCCGGCCCCCGAGCCGGGATCCATTCAGCCGAAGCCTCGGGAGGTTCGAACGGCCAGCGGC
The DNA here is from genome assembly GCF_016629525.1 of Kaistia sp. 32K. Lineage (GTDB taxonomy): Bacteria > Pseudomonadota > Alphaproteobacteria > Rhizobiales > Kaistiaceae > Kaistia. Next base: position 550,510 of record NZ_AP024269.1, on the reverse strand, counting down.
GCGGCTGCATGGATCCCCGCCTTCGCAGGGATGACGGCGAGGGGCCGTCCCCCCTCACGCCTCGGCGAAACTGTCGCGGAACAGGCGGTTCAGCTCGGCGACCAGCGCCTCGCCCGGCTCGCCGGCCTGAAGCGCCGCGTTGATGCGCTTCGACGCGGCGTCCTGGAACGCCATGTAGCCATTGTGGCGGGGGCGGACCCAGGCGCCTTCCAGCGTCGCCCGCGTGTTCTCGTAGAAGCCGTGCGTCGGCGCGTTGACTTCAGGATCTTCCCACGCCGTCGCGTGGCCGGGCTGGCCGCCATTCGCGGCATAGGGGCCGCGCTGCACGTCGGCGCTGGCGAGCCAGTAGGCGAAGTCGATCGCCGCGTCGCGGTTTTGCGAATACGCCGAGACGGCGATGCCGGTGCCGCCGAGCGCCGAGCCGACCGGGCCGGCGGTGCCCAGCACGGGCATGTCGGCGAAGGCGAGACGGTGCGGCCGGAAGCCGTCGGTCGCGTAGCTGACATAGCCGTAGAGCAGCGGCGCGACGGCGATATCAGAGCCCTCCGCCGCCAGCGTCTCGAAAACCTGGATCGGATCGCTGTCGAAATCGGCCATGCCGTTCGCGGCGAGTTTCGCCAGAAGATCATAGACGCGAACGCCGACGGCCGGATCGATCAGATCGCCGTCGCCGCTGACGTCGCAGGGGCTGCCGAGATTGGCGGCGAGCGAATAGAGGCTCATCAGCGAATGCGGCGCGCGGAACGGCACCAGCGCCCGGCCCTGCCCAAGCGCGAGCACCTCGTCCCAGCTCGTCGGCGGCGTCGCGATCAAGTCCGGCCGATAGGCGAGCACCGGCGTCGCCGCGTCGATGGGAAAAGCCCACTGGTGGCCCTGCCAGGTGTAGCTCTCGTAGGAGGCGCCGACGGAGCCGGCGGAAAGCGCCTCGCGCTCGGCCTCGCGGCCGGCGACGTCGAGCGGCGCCAGGCAGCCTTCTTTCGTGATCTGGCCGACATGCGGGTGATCGATGACGATCAAATCATAGGCGCGCGCCAGCTCCTCCACCGGGAAGCTCTCGAAATCCTGCAGCGAGCGCTTGTCCCATTCGACGGTGACGCCGGTCTCGTGTCGATAGAGCTCCGCGCAGGCGACGACCGGGTCGTAGCCGCGCGGATGGCTCCACGTCATGCCCTTCAGCGTGATGGACTTGCTCAAGATCTCTCCCCCTCGGACAGGATCCGCGTCGGGCGGCATCCTGAATGACAATGAATACGGGTCGCCTCCCCTCTTCCTGAGGAGGCCTCTGCAGAACACCGCCCTCATCATGCTGAGGGGCCCGAAGGGCCGTCTCGAAGCACGCAGGGCGGCTGTGCCATCGATCGGTGGCCCCGAGACCGTGCGTCCTTCGAGGCCCGAGCTGCGCTCGGGCACCTCAGGATGATGGAAATCGAACCCCGCAGGACGGATGCGCAAAGATCTTCCTGCGGGAGGGGTGAAGAGGCCAGCCTCCTCAAGCTTCTCTCAAAGCCCGAATTCGGCCCGGATCGCGTCGGTGTGTTCACCGATGCGAGGGGCTGCGACCGCGCTGACCGGGCGCTTGCCGTCGACGCGGATCGGCGAGCGCGTGGTGACAACGCGGACGTTGTCGGCCCGCTCGACCGTCTGCAGCATGTCGAGCGCGGTAAAGCCCTCGCTCTTCAGGAGCTCCGGCCATTCCAGCACCTTGGCGCACCAGACGTCGGCCGGCTCCAGGATCGACAGCCAGTGGTCCGTCGTCTGCGTGGCGAGCTTCGCGGCGATCAGGCGCTTGATGGCGTCGCGCTCGGAAAACCAGCTCGGCGCCTCGCGATAGGGCTCGAGCTCCGGCATGCCGAGCAGCTCGCCGAGCTTCGGCACCGGCATCATGGCGACGGCGAGGAAGCCGTCCTTCGTCGGATAGATGCCGTAGGGCGCGGAGAGATAGGCGTGGGCGCTGCGGAAGTTTGAGCGCGTCGGCTTGCGGCCGCCATCGTTCAGATGCGTCGTCAGCACCTCGAACTGAAAGTCGATCAGCGCCTCGATCAGGCTGGTCTCGACATGCGAGCCTCGCCCCGAGATGCCACGCTTCACCAGCGCCGCGAGGAGGCCCTGGCAGAGCGCCGCGCCCGCCAGCATGTCGGCGATGGCGAGGCCGAACGGCACCGGCCCCTGCCCTTCGTCGCCGTTCAGCCAGGTGACGCCGGAGCGCGCCTGCGCCAGCAGGTCCTGGCCCGGTCGCGTCACCCACGGCCCCTCGTCGCCATAGCCGGTGATCGAGCCATAGACGACGTCCGGATTGATCGCCTTCACCGCCTCGTAGCCGAGGCCGAGACGGTCGATCACGCCGGGGCGGAAGTTCTGCATCACGACGTCGGCCTTGGCGAGCAGCATCTTCAGGCTCTCGAGCTCGACCGGGTTCTTCATGTCGACGGCGAAGCTCTCCTTGTTGCGGTTGATCGCATGGAAGAGCGTCGAATCCCCGCCGATCTCGGTATCGGTCAGATAGAGGCGACGGCAGAGATCGCCGCCGTCCGGCCGCTCGATCTTGATGACGCGGGCGCCGAGATCGCGCAGCCGCAGCGCGCAATAGGGGCCGGACAGGAACTGGCTCAGATCGACGACGAGCAGGCCGTCGAGCGGCAGATCGGACTGGGACATTGTTGGCCTATTCTTCGCCTATTTCTTCTCGACCTGATCGGCGAAAGCGCCGGCGTCGCGGTATCGGACCGTCTGCAGATGCTCGCAATAGAGCACCAGCTCGCCCTCGCCCTTGTACACTTCGTAGGAAGCGCGGATCAGGCCCATTTCCTTGTATTTCGGTCGCTTATCGAGATTGGTCCGGATCGTGTAGATCGTGTCGCCGATGAAGACCGGCTTGATGAAGCGCAGCTTGTCATAGCCGTAGGAAAAGGCGTTGACGCAGTTGGTCGCGACGAGGCCGAGGCCGGCCGAGAAGACGAAGGCGCCGGCGACGAGGCGGCGGCCGAACACGCCTTCCGTCTCCGCGAACATCTTGTCCTGCACATAGGGATGGATGTCGGTGACGAGCGTGTTGAAGAGATGGGATTCACCCTCGCCGAGGGTGCGGCGGAGCGAGCGGATCTTCTGGCCGACGGGCCAATCCTCATACAGCCAGTTTTCGGCGTTCCAGACCGGCAGGTCGGAATGCTCTTTCGGCATGTCCTTTGGATGGGTCGACGCGACGCCCACGGTCGGCGCGAATGGCTCGGTCATGGCTCTTCCTCCCTGAGCCATTCATAGATCAATCATTCGCTCATGTGCAAATTGTTTGCAGCGAAATGCGATGGATTGATGTATTTTGATTGAATCGAGAAGCCTCTAGTCCGGCTGTTGCGGCACCGGGGTCGCCGGCGCTGCGGCCGACCGGAAGGCCGCCTCGACCAGCGCCATGGTGTGCCAGGCATCCTCGACCGAGGTGACGAGCGCGTCGTCCTCGCCGGCGGCGGTGCGCTGCAGGTTCGACATCACCCCGATAAAGGCATGCGGGAACCAGCCGCCAATGAGCGGAACCTGCTGCCACGCGGCATCCGCGCCCCGCGAAGCCGTGATCCAGAGCTCGTCCGGTTCGCCGGCCGGATAGTTCAGGAGCAGGCCGAGCTTGACCGAGGCCGCGCCCTGGTCACCCTCGAAGCGGAAGGTCGCGTCCTGGAATTTCCGGCCGAAATCATGGTCGTGGTTGATCGACAGCGTGCAGCGGACATCCCGCCCGAAATCGAGCAGCGCCGAGGTGCGCGTCTGCGCCAGCTCGTTGCCGGGATGGCCGAGGGTGCGCGCGTGAATGCCGGTCGGATTGCCGAGAAGGCCACGGATCAGGTCGAGATAGTGGATCGAATGCACCGCGATCTCGACCCGCGACATCCCCTTCAGGAACGGGAACAGGTGCCAGGGCGTGACGAGGTTCAGATGCATCTCGACGTCGATCAGCCTGCCGAGCAGGCCCTTCTGCAAGGCGTCGCGGACCGCCAGCATCATCGGCGAGAAGCGCAGCTGGAAATTGACGGCCGCCGTGAACTGGCGCTCGCGACAGAGCTTCAGGATCGCCGTCGCCTCGTCGAGGTCGCGCCCCATCGGCTTCTGGATCAGCACGGTGGCGCCCTTGGGCAGGCGGCGCAGGATTTCGAGATGGGCTGCGGGCGGCGTCGCGAGGTCGAACACGCCGTCGCGCACGGCGACCGCCTGGTCCATCGTGCGGAAGAACGGCACGCTCCATTGTTCGGCCAGCGCCTTGGCGCGGCCGACGTCGCGATCGAAGATGCCGGCGACCGGAAAGCCCGACAGCGCATAGGCCGGCAGATGGGCGTCATTGACGATGCCGCCGGCGCCGATGATGACGATCGGGCGCGGCGCGGTCGGCTGCGGCCAGCTCTGGGCGAGCGTCGCGGGGTCGAAGGACATCATGGCAATCTCATTTCCGGGCGGCGGGAAGGGTTGCCCCCTCTCCCGTTCGCGGGAGAGAGGACAAATCGAGGCGAGCCCTCAGTCGGTATGGAAAACCTCTTCCATCTCCGCCCACCATTCGCCTTCCTTGCGGCTTTCCAGCGGCTGCTGCATCGGGCCGCAGATGGCCCACCATTCCTGCGTGGTCTTGTCCTCGGCCATCTTGGCGCTGTCAGCGGCGAAATCGGTGCCGTGATACTCGAAATAGGCGAAGAGCAGGTTTTCCGGCTCCTTCAGGAAGATCGAGTAGTTCCTGATGTTGCAGTCGGCGATCTTGGCCAGCACGCCCGGCCAGACGGCCGCGTGCAGGCGCTTGTATTCGGCGATGTCGGCCGGCTTCAGCCCGATGACAGATCCCATGCGCTGCATGGCGTTCCTCCCGTTCAGTTTGGATCGTTTGGTCGTGCGTGCTTCGAGACGCCCGCTCACGCGGGCTCCTCAGCATGTTGGGGAACAAGGCCTAACCTACCGGAGAAGGTCTCCCCCAAACTCAACATGCTGAGGAGGCCCGCAGGGCCGTCTCGAAGCACACACAAGGCCTGAAAGCGACTAGTCCAGCCGATAGACACGCTCGGCGTTGCGGTGCAGCAGCTTCGCCTTCTCGTCGTCGCTGGCGCCCCGGATGATCTCGTGCGTCGCCGCGACCCAGCGGCCGAGGTCGGCCGTCAGCGTGCAGACCGGCCAGTCCGAACCCCAGACGACGCGGTCCCAGCCGAAGGCGCCGATCGTGTGCTCGACGAAGGGGCGGAGGTCGTCGACCGTCCAGTTGACGGGATCGCCATAGGCGATGACGCCGGAGATCTTGGCGACGACGTTCGGCACCTCGGCGATCGCCGTCATGTTGGCGCGCCAGGGCTCGAACGCCTTGTCCTTGATGTTGGGCACGCCGCAATGGTCGATGACGAACTGGACGTCCGGCGCCGCCTTGGCGATCGCGATGGCGATCGGGATCTGGTGCGGCAGCACGCAGAAATCATAGGTCAGTTTGTGCGCCGCGAGCCGCTTGATGTTCTCGGCGAAGATCGGCCGCTGGCCGAGCTCGTCCGGCGACTGATGCAGGATGCGGCGCAGTCCCTTGACCTTCGGGTTGGCGGCGAGGCGCTCAAGCTGGGCCGCGAAATCAGCGCTCTCCGGCCGGCAGGCGGCGATGGCGCCGAGGATGCCGTGACCGAGGCCGGTGACAAAGGCCGTCTCCGCCTCGATGTCCTTCTCGGCGACGTCGACCTCCATGTGGATCATGTCGGTGATGCCGGCGGCCTTCGCCTGCGGCAGGTAGTCGTCGAGGGTGAAGTTGCGGTTGAGCGCCGGCGCATCCGCGAGCCAGGGGTAGGAAAACCGCTCCTGGTAGACCAGGTGCAGGTGGGTATCGATCATCCGCATGACGTCTCTCTCCCTCAGGCCGGGTTGCACGGCCGAAACTCATTCATATACGGGGGTATCATTCACAGTAGCCGACAGCTGGCAAGGGCGGGCACGCCTCCGGTCGCCGCCGGCGCGACGCTCAGTCCTCCGCGCCGCCGCGCCCGACGACATGCGAGAGCTCCTGGCTGGCGGCGATCAGGATCGCCAGCGCCTCCTGCAGGTCGGGGACGTTGGGGCGGTCGATGCGCGGCAGGAAGGGGCAGGTCAGCGCGGCGAGCGCGGTGTCGTTGGCGCCCAGCACCGGGACCGACAGATTGTAGACCGACTGCGACTGGGCGCTCGGCGTCGATTCATAGCCGCGGCGGCGGATCTGGGTCAGCCGCTCATCGAGATTATCCGGACGCAGCTTATCCTCGTCCTGCTCCTCGCGCTCGGCCTCCATCATCACGCGCTCTTCCGGCGAGGCGAAGGCGAGCAGCACATGGCCCGAGCCCGTGTTGTAGAGACTGACCCGCGCGCCGACGCGAATTGAATAACTCCAATAGCTTGGCGCATCCATCTGGGCGACGACGACGATCCGGCCGCGGTCGTAGACGGCGAGATGGCAGGCCTGTTCGGAATCGCGCGAGAACTGCCGCATCACCGGCAGCGCCTGGCTGACGAGCCGGCGCACGGGCGCGTGCTGATGCGCCAGCGCGAACAGCCGCAGCGTCAGTTCATAGCGGTCGCCATGCACGCGGGCGACGTAGCTGCGCCGCACCAGGCGATCGAGCATGCGGTAGATTTCGTTCGGCGAGCGGTTGAGCGCCTTGGCGATTTCCGCCTGCGTCATGCTCTCGTCGGTCGCCGCGAGCAGCTCCAATATGTCCAGCCCCTTGTCGAGCGCGGGCGCCCGATAGCGGTCATTTGCGTCTTCCGTCATTGAGCGACTCCCCCCGGCCCTGTCTCCGGGCGATGACAAGTTAGACATTGACTCGCGCCAGTCAAATTCGCTTATATACGAATGCTCCATTCAATGGTGGAGAATGTGACGCCCTTGAGCCGACGCGGTTCGGGTGTCCACGGGGAGGAATCAGGCACATGAATTCCATGCGCGGCATTCAGGCCGCTCTTTATTCATGCGCGGCGCTTGGCGCACCCACAGCTGCCGCCTCCGCTGAAGAGGCTGTCGATCGGACCCAGTTCCCCGGCCAGGCGATCCCCGTCGGCTTCCGCGCCGAGGCGTTCTCGCCGGCCGGCTACGGCCTCACCGGCGACAACGAGATCGCCGCGATCGAGCGCACGGTAACCCTGCCGGAGCCGCCCGGCACCGAGACCTTGCTTTACACCCAGCTCGGCGGCAAGGAAGTACAGGGCAAGATACTGAACCCGCGCCCCGCCCAGCCCGGCGGGCGCATGACCTTCAATCTCGACCTCACCCGCCTGCATGTCTTCGACAAGGCATCGGGGAAGAGCGTGCTGGTCTAAACAGAGAGCCCCGAGGGAGAAAATGGCGAAAATCGTACGTGTCGAAGGCCTGATGGTCGACCTGAAGCCGAAGGTGAAGCGGGTCGATGCGATCCAGTCCTTCGTCAGCCAGGAGACGCCGATCATCCGCATCACGGATTCCGACGGCGTCGTCGGCACTGGCTACAGCTACACGATCGGCACCGGCGGCCCGGCGATCATGTCGCTGATCGAGAAGACGCTGGCGCCGGCCCTGATCGGCCGCGAGGCCGGCATGATCGAGCAGATCTGGCGCGACCTCCTGTTCATGACGCATGCGACCTCGGTCGGCGCCATCACCTCGCTGGCGCTCGCGGCCATCGACACCGCGCTCTGGGACCTGAAGGCGCGCAAGGCGAACCTGCCGGTGCATATCCTGGCCGGCGGCGCGCAGGAGAAGATCCGCCTCTACACCACCGAGGGCGGCTGGCTGCATTTGCCGACCGAGGCGATCGTCGAGGACACGCTGCGCGCCAAGGAGAACGGCTTCGGCGGCGCCAAGATGAAGGTCGGCCGGCCGATCCACGAGGACGCCGCCCGCCTCAAGGCCGTGCGCGAGGCCGTCGGCCCGGGCTTCGAGCTGTTCACCGACGCCAACCAGGCCTTCTCGGTCGACGAGGCGATCCGGCGCGCGCGCCACTACGAGGCGGCCGATATCGGCTGGCTCGAGGAGCCGCTGACCGCCGACGACGTCGACGGCCATATCCGCCTATCCGAATCGACCTCGATCCCGATCGCCGTCGGCGAGAGCCTCTATTCGAGCCTGCATTTCCGCGACTACCTGCAGCGCCGCGCCTGCTCGGTCGTCCAGGTCGACGTCGCCCGCATCGGCGGCATCACGCCCTGGCTCAAGGTCGCGCACCTGGCCGAAACCTTCAACGTCGTCGTCTGCCCGCACTTCCTGATGGAACTGCATGTCGCCCTCTGCGCCGCCGTGCCGAATGCACGCTGGGTCGAGTACATCCCCCAGTTGGATAGCTTGACGACAAAGGGTATGACGATCGCCGACGGCTACGCCGTTCCGAGCCCCGAGGCGGGTCTTGGCATTTCGTGGGATTTCGACGCCATCGGCCGTCAGACGGTCGAGGGCTCGGCGTTCCTGACCAGGAATTGATCGATCGGCCGGATCCGCGGACGGATCCGGCAGCGAACGGAAGGGACTGACGACATGGGCGGTAAGCTCGCAGGCAAGGTCGCGCTGGTCACGGCGGCGGCGCAGGGTATCGGACGGGCGATCGCCGAGCAGGCGGCGGCCGAGGGCGCGATCGTCTGGGCGACCGACGTCAACGAGGCGAAGCTCGCCGAGCTCGACGGCGTCAAGAACATCACCACCCGCAAGCTCAACGTCCTGTCGAACGACGACGTCAAGGCGCTCGTCGCCGAGATCGGCACCATCGACGTGCTGTTCAACTGTGCCGGCATCGTGCATGCCGGCACGTTGGAAGAGGCGACCGAAGCCGATCTCGACCTCGCCTACGACTTGAACGTCAAGTCGATGTGGCGGACGATCTCGGCCGCCCTTCCGGGCATGCTGGCGCAGAAGGACGGCTCGATCGTCAACATCTGCTCCGTCGCCGGCTCGATCAAGGGCGTGCCGAACCGCTTCGCCTATGCCGTGACCAAGGCAGCGACCGTCGGCCTCACCAAGTCGATCGCCGCCGACTACGTCACCAAGGGCATTCGCTGCAACGGCATCTGCCCCGGCACGGTCGAGAGCCCGTCGCTGCAGCAGCGCCTGCGCGACCAGGGCGACTATGAAGCGGCCCGCGCCGCCTTCATCGCCCGCCAGCCGATCGGCCGCATCGGCCAGCCGGAAGAGATCGCCGACCTCGCCATCTACCTGGCGACCGCGACCTACACCACCGGCCAGATGCACATCATCGACGGCGGCTGGGTCAACTAAGGCCCCTCGCCCTGCCCTCTCCCGCATCCGGCAAGCTCGGATGGCGGCAGGAGGCAACCTTTCGACCGGCGGAGGCGGTATCCCTGCCCCCGCCGTCTTCCCCGCGAAAGCGGGGATCCATGCAGCCCGAGCCTCGCCGTTCAGCGCTTTGGCTGAATGGATCCCGGGTCTTCGCCGGGATGACGCAGCTTTTCCGGCGCCGACATTGCGGCCGGCTGCCAAGGACCAGACCCCATGATCGTCGAGCAGTTCTTCGAGGACTACGAGATCGGCTTCACCCGCCGCACGATGGGCCGCACGATCACCGAGGCCGACATCGTCATCCATGCCGGGCAGACGGGCGACTTCTTCCCGCACCACATGGACGCCGAATGGTGCGCGACGCAGGACTTCAAGCAACGCGTCGCCCATGGCACGCTGATCCTGTCGGTGGCGGTCGGCATGACGGCGACGACGATCAATCCGCACGCCATGTCCTATGGCTATGACAAGGTGCGGTTCGTGAGGCCCGTCTTCATCAACGACACCATCACGGTCGAGGCTGAGATCGTCGACAAGCGCGACCACCCGAAGCGCGCCACGCACGGCATCGTCGCCGAGCTCGTCACCGTCACCAAGCAGACCGGCGAGACGGTGCTCGCCTGCGAGCACATCTATCTCGTCGCGCGGAGGCCCGCGAGCGCCTGACCAAAACGGCGCGCCTTATTCGGAACCAAGACCGGCGCTCGACGTTAACCTGCCATGAATACGCAACATGGAGGAAGACGATGGAACATGCGCACGTTTCCAATTCGCTGATTGGCGCCGCGAAGGTTGACGGTACCGCCGTCTACAATACAGCCGGCGATCGTCTTGGCGATATTCATGACATCATGATCGACAAGCAGACCGGACGCGTCGCCTATGCGATTCTGTCCTTCGGCGGCTTCCTGGGCCTCGGCGAGAAATACCATCCCCTGCCGTGGAATACGCTGAAATACGACACCAACCAGGGTGGCTATGTGGTCGGCCTGACCAAGGAACAGCTGGAAGGCGGCCCCGCCTATGACGAAGGCGACGAGCCGGCCTGGGGCGACCGCGACTATGAAAAGCGCGTGCACGACTATTACGGCATGCCGCCCTACTGGATGATGTGATCCGGTAGGCTCGCAAATGGAAAAGCCCCGGAGCGATCCGGGGCTTTTTTGGTATCCGCGTGGCAGCGTTCTCATCATGCCGGTCGGACCTTGCCACCCTCCGTCGTCATCCCGGCGAAGGCCGGGATCCATACACACAGGCCTGTAGCCGATCGGCTCAACCAAGCTTTCTTGGCCGGTGTTCATGGGCCCCGGCCTTCGCCGGGGCGACGGTGCTCTGCCCATGGGCAGAGGGCTGCATGGCGACCTTTCGGTGTTGCGCAAAGGTCGCCCTGAGGGAGAGGTGAAGAGGAAGAGCCTCAGAGCGTGATCTGCAGCTTGACGTCGTTCGGGTTGGCGGAGGCGGCGCGCTCGAAGGCGGCGATCGACTCCTCGAAGTCGTAGGTGCCGGTGATCAGCGGCTTCAGGTCGACCTTGCCCGACGCGATCAGCGCCAGCGCGCGATCGAAGACATTGGCATAGCGGAACACCGTCTCCATCCGCACTTCCTTGGCCGAGGCCGAGACGATGTCGAGGGCGATCGGCTCGACCGGCAGCCCGACGAAGACGATCGCGCCGCCGGGACGGACATAATTGAAGATGCCGTCATAGGCGCGCGGGGAACCGGAGGCCTCGAACACGATGTCGACGCCCCAATTGTCCGTCTCGGCCGCGATCTTCGCCTTCAGGTCCTGCTCGCGGATGTTGACCGGGATGACGCCGTCATAGCGGCCGGCGATGGCGAGCTTCTCGTTGACGAGGTCGGAGATGTAGACGCGGCTGCAGCCGCCGGCGAGCGCTGCCAGCGCCACCATGATGCCGATCGGGCCGGCGCCGATCACCAGCGCCGTGTCGCCGGGGACGATCTTGGCCTTGGCCGCCGCCTGCATGCCGATGGCGAAGGGCTCGACCAGCGCGCCTTCCGCGAAGGAGACATTGTCGGGCAGCTTGTAGGTGAAGGCGGCCGGGAAGACGACTTCCGGCGTCAGGCAGCCATGCACCGGCGGCGTCGCCCAGAAGGTGACGCTCGGATCGACATTGTAGATGCCGAGCTTCGACGCCTTGGAGGTCAGATCCGGGACGCCCGGCTCCATGCAGACGCGATCGCCTACCTTGAGGTTCTTCACCTCGGAGCCGATCTCGACGACCGTGCCGGCGGCCTCGTGGCCGAGCACCATCGGCTCCCTAACGATGAACGGGCCGATCGCGCCATGCGTATAATAGTGCACGTCCGAGCCGCAGACGCCGACCGTGTGGATGGCGATGCGGACGTCGCGCGGGCCGACTTCGAGCGGCAGGTCGATGTCGCGCAGCGAGAGCTTGAGCTTTTCTTCGAGAACGAGAGCACGCATGGCAGCAATCCAGATTGGCGGCGGTTAAGCCGTTTTAGCCGAGCCGACCGACCGCCGCTACGATCCCGATGCAGCCGACATCACACTTCTTGGCAGGGTCGCCCCCTACCCGGCCCCGTCGACGACCTGGAAACCGGCCCAGAACGGATCGCGATCGTCGACGAAGATGGTGTTGTAGCCGGTCACCCGCGCCCAGCCCTCGATCGTCGGGATGATCGCCGGCAGCCCGCCGACCGTGGTGGTGCCGGCGACGCGGCCGGTGAAGGTCGAGCCGATGATACTCTCATGCACGAAGGCGTCACCCTGGCTCAGCCGGCCGGTGGCGAAGAGTTGCGCGAGGCGGGCAGAGGTGCCGGTGCCGCAGGGCGAGCGGTCGATCGCCTTGTCGCCATAGAAGACGGCGTTGCGCGCAGAGGAGCCGGGATTCTTCGGCCGGCCGGTCCAGAGCACATGGGTGAGCCGGTCCAGCGCCGGGTTTTCCGGATGCACGATGCTGTGCCGCGCGTTGAAGGCGGCGCGCAGTTTTGGCGACAGGCGGACGATGTCGGAGGGCTCAAAGTCCGAAAGATCCGAATAGTTCGGCTGCGGTTCGACGATCGCATAGAAGTTGCCGCCATAGGCGATGTCGACCTTGAGCGCGCCGAGGCCGTCGACCTCGACCTCGTAGTCCCGCCCGAGCAGGAAGGACGGCACGTTGGTCAGCGTGACGCTGTCGACATAGGGCCCATTCTGGACATAGCGCGCCTCGACCAGGCCCGCCGGCGTCTCCAGCCGCAGAAGGCCGGGCGTCTTCGGCGTGACGAGGCCGTGCTCGATGATCGTCGTCACCGTGCCGATCGTGCCATGGCCGCACATCGGCAGGCAGCCCGAGGTCTCGATGAACAGGATCGCCACGTCGTAGGCGTCGCTCGACGGCGGGTAGAGGATCGAGCCGGACATCATGTCGTGGCCGCGCGGCTCGAAGCAGAGCGACTTCCGAATCCAGTCGAACTCGACCAGGAAATGCTGGCGCTTGTCGAACATGGTCGCGCCCTTCAGCACCGGGATCGAACCGCCGGTGACGACGCGGACGGGATTGCCGCAGGTGTGGCCGTCGATGCAGACGAAGGTGTGCCGCGCCATACTTCCCATGCTCCTGCTGCCTCGTTGGCTGCGCGATGATCGGATGGTCAGGCCGCCAGCGGCAAGCCCACATCCGGAAGGTTCGGGCGGGTCGCCAGCGCCTGTCGCATGATCGCCTCGATCTCGGCCGTCTCGGCGGCGTCGAGCGGCAGCCGCGGCGGGCGGCAGAGATCCGTGCCCCGGCCGGCAATCTTCTCGCAGAGCTTGATCGCCTGGACGAGATCGGCGCGGGCGTCGAGATGCAGGAGCGGCATGTACCAGTCGTAAATCGCCAGCGCCTCCTGGTATCGGCCGGCCCGCGCCAGCCGGAACAGGGTCTCCCCCTCGCGCGGAAAGATGTTGGACATGCCGGAGACCCAGCCGACGGCGCCGAGCATGACGCATTCGAGCACGACGTCGTCGAGGCCGCAGAAGGGGATGAAGCGATCGCCCGTCATGTTGCGGACGTCGACGATGCGGCGCGTATCGCCGGAGGAATCCTTGAAGGCGACGATCGTCTCGTAATCGGCGAGCTCCGCCAGCATGGCCGGGGTGACGTCAGTCCGGTAGGAGGGCGGGTTGTTGTAGATCATGATCGGCAGGTCGGTCGCGCGCGCGATGGTGGCAAAATGATCGCGCGTCTCGCGGGGCTTGGCCGGATAGACCATGGCCGGCATCACCATCAGCCCGTCGATGCCGGCCCGCGCCGCCTCGCGCGCATAGTCCGAGCCGAAGGCGCTCGTATATTCGGCAACGCCGGAGAGGACCGGGACACGCCCCCTCGCCGTTGCCTTCGCCATTTCCAGCAGCGCGATCTTTTCCGAGCGGGTGAGCGCCGGATTTTCGCCGACCGTGCCGCACATCACCAGGCCGGAAATGCCGTCGCGGATCAGCGCCTCGATCACCCGGGCGGTGGCGTCGAGATCGACGGAGAAATCGGCGCGGAGCTGCGTCGTCACGGCGGGAAAGACCCCGCCCCAGTTCACCTTCGGCCTCGCCATTCCATCCTCCTGTCCGGATCTGATCGAAATGTGTACAATCTGTATACACGTGACACGACGAAGCGGCAAGCAAGGGTGCCGTCGACGTCGACAGGCTGGTGACGTGGGCCCTATAAGGTCGGGAACAGCGAGGGGGACGGCGGGTGGCGAAGGACGGGCAGCGGAAAGAGGCGGGCGAGACGGCGCATCGGCGCGGCTTCGGCGTCTCGGCCGTCTATGACGCGCTGAAGCGCGATATCCTCGACATGGCGCTCGCCCCCGGCGACCCGCTCGACGAGGTCGGCCTCTCGGCCCGCTTCGGCCTGTCGCGGACGCCGGTGCGCGAGGCGCTGGTGAAGCTGGTGGCGGAGGGGCTGGCGACGACGCTGCCGAACCGCAACACCATCGTCTCGATCATCGACTATGCCGGATTGCCGGACTATCTCGACGCGCTGATGCTGATGTACCGGGTGACGGCGCGGCTGGCGGCGGAACGGCGGAGCGATGCCGATCTCGCGGCGCTCAGGGCCTGCCAGAACGAGTTCGTCGCGGCGGTTTCCGCCTCCGACGCCATCGGCATGATCGAGACCAACCGCGCCTTCCACCTCGCCATCGCGATCGCCGGCGGCAACCGCTACTACACGGATCTCTTCGCCCGCCTGCTCAACGAGGGCACGCGGCTGCTCCGGCTCTATTACCTCACCTACGAGGACCACCTGCCGCAGGAATTCGTCGACGAGCACGAGGCGCTGATCGCCGCCATCGCCGCCGGCGACCGCGACCGCGCCGAGACGCTCGGCCGCGACCACGCGGCGCAGATCGTCCGCCAGATCCAGAGTTTTCTGGCCCCGACGACGGGCGTCGAGATCGGGCTGTAGGGGGCGTTTCCCCGTCGCGGGTATTTGCTCAGTCCCCCTTCACCTCTCCCATGGGGAGAGGTCGACGCACAACGTGCGGCGGGTGAGGGGTTCAGCCTTCTCCGGTGAGGTCACAACCCCTCACCCGACCCTGCGGGCCGACCTCTCCCCATGGGAGAGGTGAAGGAAGGTCGGGCAACCCCAAAATAAAAAAGGCCGGCCACCCATCGGGCGGCCGGCCTCTTGTCTCAGCGAAGGATCGATCAGGCCGGGACGCCGGCCTCGAGGCGCTTGGCGATCAGCGTGCGGAGGGCGCGCAGGTCCTTGGCGAACAGGCGGATGCCTTCCGAGAGCTTCTCGGTCGCCATCTGGTCCTCGTTCATCGCCCAGCGGAAGCTCTTCTCGTCGGCCGAGATGGCGGCGATCTTCTCGCCCGTATTGGCCGGGTCGAGCTTGCGCACCAGCGTGCCGTTGTCGGCGGCGAGCTTCTCGAGCAGGGCCGGGGCGATGGTCAGGCGGTCACAGCCGGCCAGAGCCTCGATCTCGCCGGTCGAGCGGAAGGAAGCGCCCATGACGACGGTCTCGATGCCGTGCTGCTTGTAGTAGCTGTAGATCTGGCGGACCGAGAGGACGCCCGGATCCTCTTCCGGCTCGAACGTCTTGCCGGAAGCCTTGACGTGCCAGTCGAGGATGCGGCCGACGAAGGGCGAGATCAGGAACACGCCGGCCTCGGCGCAGGCGACCGCCTGGGCGAGCGAGAACAGCAGCGTCAGGTTGCAGTCGATGCCTTCCTTCTGGAGGATCGCGGCGGCGCGGATACCCTCCCAGGTCGAGGCGAGCTTGACGAGGATCTTCTCGCGTGGGACGCCGAGGGCGTCATAGGCGGCGATGATGTCGCGAGCGCGCTTTACCGAGCCTTCCACGTCGAAGGAGAGGTCGGCGTCGACCTCGGTCGAGATGCGGCCGGGAACGAGCTTCGACATCTCGGCGCCGAAGGCGACGGCGAGACGGTCGGCAACATGCGCCGCGACGGCGTCCTGCGTGCCGCCCTGCTTGCGGCCCCAGGCGATCGCGCTCTCGATGACGTCCTGGTAGGCCGGCAGCTCGGCCGCCTTCAGGACGAGCGACGGGTTGGTCGTGCAATCGACCGGGCGATAGGTCTTGATGGCCTCGAGATCGCCGGTGTCGGCAACGACAACGGTCATGGCTTTAAGCTGATCAAGTTTCGAGGTCATAGGACACTCCTCCAATCTGACGGCTACGCGTTCGCGCTTGTACTGGGCACGCTTCTACCTGGCATATGAGCATCCCGGACGACAAATGGAAGCGCGAAATTATCTTCGCGAACCGAATGCTGGGGTGCAATTCGCCCGGTAGCGCCCTCCGGCATTGCATTCCGCAACGGGAGTGGCGACGCTGACCGTTCGATGGCCGCCCAATGGCCGCATTGCCCCAAGGTTCCCATCAATGTCGAAACATTCCCTCGCCGGTTCCTGGACACTCTCGAACGATGATTTGGATGCATTGGGGGCCATTCAGGTTCCCGGCGACGTGCATTCCGCCCTCGTCGCCCTCGGCCGGATTCCGAGCCCCTATGCCGCCATGCACGAGGCCGAGATCCAGTGGGTCGGCGAGAGCGCCTGGGAGATCCGCCGCCATTTCGAGATCGGCGCCTCGGCGCTCGCCGGCCGCTGGGCCGTGCTGGAGCTCGAATTCGTCGATACCTTCGCCGAGGTGTTCCTGAACGACGCGCCGATCGCGACGCTCGGCTCCTGCTTCCTGCGCCATCGCATCGACGTCACCGAGGCCCTGAAGCCGGGCACGAACGAGATTCGCATCCGCTTCGCGCCGGCCGGGGCCGAGGCGATCGCGCGGGCAGAGAGGCAGCCCTTCCCGATCCCCTGGAGCGTCTCGAACAACCGCGTTCCCGACCTCAACATGATTCGCAAGCCGCAATGCCATGGCGGCTGGGACTGGGGGCCCTGCCTGATGGTGGCGGGCATCTACGCCGAGCCGGTGCTGCGCTTCTACGAGGCGGCGCGGCTCGAAGCGGTGCAGATCCGCCAGCGTCACCACGCCGACGGCACGGTGACCGCGATCGCGGCGATTGAACTTGCCGCCAAGGCGGACGGGACGTTCCCCGTGACGTTCGAGCTCGCCGGCAAGACGGCGACGGCGACCGTGAAGGTCTCGGCGGAGCATGGCGGCAAGGCGGAGATCCCGCTCGACATCGGCACGCCGGATCTCTGGTGGCCGGCCGGCCATGGCAAGCAGCCGCTCTACGACGCCGTCGTCACCATCCCCGGCGACAGCGTCCGCCGCCGCGTCGGTTTTCGCACGCTGGAGGTGGTGACCGAGAATGACGAGGTCGGCGCCTCGATGTTCTTCCGCGTCAACGGCGTCGACATCTTCGCCAAGGGCGCGAACTGGATTCCGGCCGACGCGCTACCCGCCGCGATCACGGCCGGCCGCATCGAGGCGCTGCTCTCCGCCGCCGTCGAAGCGAACATGAACATGATCCGCGTCTGGGGCGGCGGCTTCTACGAGTTCGACGCCTTCTACGACGCCTGCGACCGGCTCGGCCTGCTGGTTTGGCAGGACATGATGTTCTCCTGCTCGCAATATCCCTCGACGCCGGACTTTTTGGCCGAGATCGACGCGGAGCTGCGCTACCAGATCCAGCGCCTCTCCAGCCGGCCGTCGATCGCGCTCTGGTGCGGCGACAACGAGGTGATCGGCTCGCTCAACTGGTTCGAGATCTCGCGCAATAATCGCGACCGCTACCTGGTCAATTACGACCGCTTCAACCGCGCCATCGACAAGGCGGTGCAGGATACCGACCCCGACCGGCGCTTCTGGCCATCCAGCCCCTGCAACGGCGACATGGACTATGGCGACGCCTGGCATGACGATCGCTCGGGCGATCTGCATTTCTGGGACGTCTGGCACTCGAACAAGAATTTCGAGCACTACTACACGGTGAAGCCGCGCTTCTGCTCCGAGTTCGGCTTCCAGTCGTTTCCGTCGATGACCGGCATCCGCGCCTTCGCCGAGCCGGAGAGCTGGAACGCCACCTCTCCCGTCATGGAATTCCACCAGCGCGACGGCGCCGGCAATTCGCGCATCCTCGACACCATGGCGCGTTATTTCCGCGTGCCGTCCGGCTTCGAGAGCTTCGTCTACCTCTCGCAATTGCAGCAGGCGCTGGCGATCGAGACGGCGGTCCGCTACTGGCGCAGCCTGAAGCCCCATTCGATGGGCGCGCTCTACTGGCAATTGAACGACGTCTGGCCGTCAATCTCCTGGTCGTCGATCGACCATTCGCTCGCCTGGAAGACGCTGCATTATCACGCCAAGCGCTTCTTCGCGCCCGTCGCACTCGCCGCCCGCCTCGACGACGGCGAACTGATCGTCCGCGCGATAAACGACCGGCACCGCGAGGTGGCGCTGGCGACGCGGCTGCGGAGCTTCCGGCTCGACGGCACGCTGATCGACGAACGGACCGTCAAGGGCCATGTACCGCCCGACCGCGCCATCGAGATCACAACGATCACGGCACCCGCCGCGCAGGACCGCTTCTACGTTGTAGACGCGGAGGTCGACGGCGTCGCGGCGCCGGAGCGCCAGATCGTCGTCTTCCCGGACGTGCCGAAGCGGTTCGAGCTGCCCGAAGCGAACGTCTCGGTGCGTGAGGATGGCCCCGGCCGCTTCACGCTTTCGAGCGACGCGCCGGCGTTCCATGTCCGGGCCGAGGCGGAGGGGATTCCCGGCCATTTCGACGATGCGAGCTTCCTGCTGCTGCCGGGCGAACCGCGCAGCGTCGCCTTCAAGCCGGAGGCAGGCCACCGCCCGCCGACGGCGGCGGACCTCACCATTCAGCACCTGCGCGGGACGTATCGGTAGGGCCCGGATCGACCTCTGCAAAACACCACCCTCATCATGCTGAGGAGGCCCGCAGGGCCGTCTCGAAGCACGCAGGGAGGCCGTGCAATCGGCAAGTTGCCCCTCGACCGTGCGTCCTTCGAGGCCCGATCTGCGCTCGGGCACCTCAGGATGATGGAAATCGAGCGTCGCATGACGGATGGACAGGGATGCGCGAAGTGAGAAAGGGCTCCCCTCCCCGAAAACGCCATTGCGTTTTCGACCCTCCCTCGAGGGGAGGGTTCAGGCGGCATGCGCTTCCCCCCAAAAAGAAAACGGCGCGGAAATCCGCGCCGTTCCAGCCTGAAATCAGGAAGCTTCTAGCGGTACCAGCCGCCCTGGATGAAGACCCAGCGGCCATTGCGCCAGACCCACTGCGGGTCCCGGTGACGCCAGCCCGGACGGGACCGTTCCCAACCGCCGCTGACCCAGACATAGCGGCCACGGCTCCACTGCCAGTGACCCGGCACCCAGACATAGCCGCGGCGCGGCGGAGGCCGGCGCTCCATGCGCGGCTGCGGCGGCCGGCCGTTCGGACCGGATCCCGGCCCGCCCCACGACTGCGCTTCGGCCTCGCCCGCGGCGATCGTCGCCAGCGGAGCGGCAGCGGCCGCGGCCAGCAGGCCCGTCAACAGAGAACGTCGAGAAAGCATAGTCATCCATCCCATCACTTTTGGACGCGGAAACGCACCCGGATACCACCCGCAACCGGTTTAACGCGCGAGCGCGGCGCTTCCGTCGCTCCGGATGCGAAAAAAATCAGAACTTGTAGCCGTTCTGGTCGAGGAACAGCTTCAGCCGTTCGGGGAACTTCAGAACCTTGAGATCCTTCTTGGGGCAGCTGTCGACGTCCGGCCCGGTCAGGCAGGCCTCCTCGCCCTCGTCCGACTTCAGGTCCCAGTGCTTCTTCAGAGCCTGGAACGCCTGCTCGCCCTCGCCGGCGCGCACGCTCTGCGCCACCCAGCCGGCCAGGAAGCCGGGCGATTTCCAGCGCTGGTCGGGATCGGCGCCGTCTTCCAGCTGCTTCAGCCATTCGCGATGCGCCTTGGCGAAGCGCGGCTCGTTGGTCACGTCGACGACCTTGCCGTCGCGCACCGTCCGGATCACCAGCGGCGCGGCGCTGCAGGCATAGCAGTCGAAGGCGTAGAGGAAGCGGTTGTCGACCGTGACGATCTCCGCCACCCCGTCATTGTCGAGGTCCTGCAGATAGTCGCCGTCGCCGTCGAAGGCGCCGACGTCCACCGCCACCCAGCCCTTGGCTGTTTTCGTGGCCACGACGACCTCCGAGCAGCAATGCGCGCCGCCGGTATAATTGCTGAGATAGACTTCCTTGGTGTCGTTGGTCGGATCGATCTCGGCGATCGAGGCGCTCATGCCGGGCACCGACATGCCGGAAGTGGAGCCGACATGCTCCAGCACCATCTTGCCGTCGACGCTGACCTGGAACACGGGCACGTCGTCGTCCGGATCGATGTTGGGGCGGCGCTCCTGGAACACGCGCACCGAGATGGCGCCATCGGAGACGGTCGCTTCCTTCGCGCCCTCGGCAAATTCCGTGGTCGGATATGGCGAGACCTGGGTGACGTCGTCGTCGGGCTCCTCCTGCGCGAACACGGCGCCGACCGACACCGCCATCGCCGCCGCTGCCACCAGGCCGACGAGGCCCGACTTGCCGAATACAGATCCGCTGCGCACGCTCTTTATCCCTGGACTTGACCCCACCCAACGCAGTCTAGCGACACCGCCTTCCGCCGAACAGAAGTTGATGCCACCATCCCCGTTCCAATGACGCGCCCGATCCGGCGCGATCCGCCCGAACACCCGCCCATGCAAGGAATTCCTCATGTCCGACGTCGTTCCGCCCCGCACCGGCGGCCGCCTCCTCGTCGAGGCGCTGGAGTCGAATGGCGTCGAGCGCGTCTTCTGCGTGCCCGGCGAAAGCTTCCTGGCCGTCCTCGACGCGCTGCATGATTCGGCCATCCCCGTCACGGTCGCCCGCCATGAGGGCGGCGCGGCGATGATGGCCGATGCCTGGGGCAAGCTTTCCGGCCGCCCCGGCATCTGCTTCGTCACCCGCGGCCCCGGCGCCACCAACGCCGCCGCCGGCCTGCATGTCGCGATGCAGGACTCGACGCCGATGATCCTGTTCGTCGGCCAGGTCGGCCGCTCGATGCGCGAGCGCGAGGCGTTCCAGGAGATCGACTACCGGCGGATGTTCGGTGACGTCGTCAAATGGGTGGCCGAGATCGACCAGGCGGCGCGGATCCCCGAGTTCCTCTCCCGCGCGTTCCATGTCGCGACCTCTGGCCGCCCCGGCCCGGTCGTGCTGGCGCTGCCGGAGGACATGCTGCGCGAGACGGCCGCCGTCGCAACCGTCGGCGCGTCGGAACCGATCGAGACCTATCCGGGTCTGACCCAGACGGCGCAATTGCAGAAGCTGCTCTGGAAGGCGGAGCGGCCGCTGCTGGTTCTCGGCGGTTCGCGCTGGAGCGACCCGGCGATTGCCTCGATGCAGCGCTTCGCAGAGCGCTTCGACCTGCCGGTCGGCGTGTCGCTGCGCCGGCAGGGGCTGTTCGACCACGAGCATCCGAACTTCGCCGGCGAGGTCGGCATCGCCATCAACCCGGCGCTGGCAAAGCGGGTGAAGGAGACGGATCTCCTGATCCTCGTCGGCGGCCGGATGAGCGAGATGCCGTCCTCCGGCTACACGCTGCTCGACATCCCCGAGCCCCGGCAGACGCTGGTGCATGTGCATGGTGGTTCGGACGAGCTCGGCCGCGTCTATCGCCCCGCGCTCGCCATCAACGCGACGCCGAACGGTTTTGCCGCCCAGCTCGAGGCCGTGCACCCGCCGGCGACGATCCGCTGGAGCGCCGAGACCCGCGCCGCCAACGCCGCCTATCGCGACTGGTCGGACCCGAAGCCGCGCAATGTCGGCGGCGTCGAGATGGGCGCGGTGATGCGGACCCTACGCGAGGTACTGCCCAAGGATGCCGTCATCACCAACGGCGCCGGCAACTACGCCAACTGGGTGCATCGCTATCATCGCTTCCGGGGTCCGAAGACCCAGCTCGCGCCGACCTCCGGCTCGATGGGTTACGGCCTGCCGGCGGCGGTCGCCGCCAAGCTGCGCTTCCCCGAGCGCACCGTCGTCGCCTTCGCCGGCGACGGCTGCTTCCAGATGACCGGACAGGAATTCGGCACGGCGGTGCAGGAGGGCGCGGCGATCCTCGTCGTCGTCGTCGACAATGGCATGTACGGCACTATCCGCGCGCATCAGGAGCGCAATTATCCCGACCGCATCGAGGCGACGAAGCTCACCAATCCGGACTTCGCGGCGCTCGCCCGCGCCTATGGCGGCCATGGCGAGACGGTGGAGCGGACGGAAGATTTCGCCCCCGCCTTCGAGCGCGCGCAGGCGAGCGGCAAGCCGGCCATCCTGCACCTGAAGGTCGACCCCGAGGCCATCTCGCCCTCGGCCACGATCGCGGAGATCCGGGGGAAGAGGTTGAAGGAGTAGGATAGGTCTGCGCCGATCCGCTCCGAGCGCAACTCCCGTGAACGCGGTTGAATGGATCCCTGCTTTCGCAGGGATGACGGCTGAGCGTGGTCGTTCGGGAAGGGAACAAAAGGGGCGCAGGTGCGCCGCCGACAGACCCTTGCAGCTACTCCGTCGTCATCCATCCCGCTCCGTCATCCCTGCGAAAGCAGGGATCCATACAGCCGCGAAATGGGGCGCCAAACCGCGGCAGCCCTGTCCGGCAACCGGATCCCGGGTCAAGCCCGCGATGACGGCTGGGGCAGGCCCTAGGGACGGAGCTCTAAAACAGGCTTTCCTGCGTCGGCGGCTTTGGCTTGGCGGCGCGCTTCGGGCGCGGTTCGGCGGCGCCGCCGGTGGCGATCGCGCCGATCTTGCCGTCCTGGAACTCGATCGTCAGCGCCTCGCCGCTGGAGACCTGCGCCGCCGCGCGGACCGTCTTGCCCTCGGCATCCGTCACCAGCGCGAAGCCGCGCGCCAGCACGCTGCGATAGGAGAGCGTCTCGGCCAGCCGCCAGGCTCGGTCGAGCCGGTCGCGATTCCGCTCGACGATGCGGATGAACGCGCGGCCGCCACGGCCGTCGATATCGGCGATCTGCACCGCGCCGCGCGCAACACGCTGCGACAGCGGCTCGATCCGGAGGCGGCCGGCGATGCGGGCGAAGAGCGCGCGCTTGCGCTCGGCATGCACTTCCAGCGCCCTTCCCTGCCGTTCGCCGAGCGCGGCGAGCCGGTCTCGGGCCCGAACGGTCAGCCGGTCGAGCGAGGCGGGCGACAGGCGACCGGCGGTCCGCTCCAGCTTGCCGCGATGCGCCAGCGTGTTGGCGCCGAGCGCGCGGCCGATGCGGGCGGCGAGCTCGTCGAAGGAGCGGCGCGGAATGGCGAGCAGATCGTCGAGGCGCGGCAGGGCGCGGGCGGCAGCGCGGAGCTCGCGCCGGCGTCCCTCGACCAGACGCAGCATGGCGCCGTCGAGCCGGCGGCCGAGATCACTCACCGTACCCAACAGCTCCGAGCGCACCGGCACGGCCATTTCGGCAGCGCCCGTCGGCGTCGGCGCGCGCAGGTCAGCGGCAAAATCGATCAGCGTCGTGTCGGTCTCGTGGCCAACGGCGGAGATCAGCGGGATCTGCGAATTGGCCGCCGCGCGGACCACGACCTCCTCGTTGAAGCCCCAGAGATCCTCGAGGCTGCCGCCGCCGCGCGCGACGATCAGCACGTCGGGACGCGGGATGGCGCCACCGGGGGCGAGCGCGTTGAAGCCGGCGATGGCCGCGGCTACTTCCGCCGCCGACGTCTCGCCCTGCACGCGCACCGGCCAGACCAGAACGCGGACGGGAAAGCGGTCGTCGAGACGATGCAGGATATCGCGGATGACGGCGCCGGTCGGCGAGGTGACGACGCCAATCACGCGGGGCAAGTAAGGGATCGGCCGCTTGCGACCCGAATCGAACAGGCCTTCGGCGGCGAGCTTGCGCCGGCGCTCCTCGAGCAGCGCCATCAGCGCGCCGACGCCGGCCGGCTCCAGCGACTCGATGACAATCTGGTATTTTGACGAGCCCGGGAAGGTGGTCAGCTTGCCAGTGGCGATGACCTCCATGCCCTCTTCGGGCCGGAAGCGCAGCTTGCCGAAATTACCCTTCCAGATCACCGCCTCGATCTTGGCGCGGTCGTCCTTCAGCGCGAAATAGGCGTGGCCCGAGGAATGCGGCCCGCGATAGCCCGAGATTTCGCCGCGCACGCGGACGAAGCCGAACGCGTCCTCGACCGTGCGCTTCAGCGCCATCGAGATCTCGGAGACGGAATATTCGCCGGCGTTGTGGACGGGATCGGTCAAGTCGGTCGCGGCCCTTCTTCATGCCGCCGAGACGTGCCGACGGTATCTGCCGGTCCTGAATGCCCCCGCCGCCCGCCCCGGTCAAGCCGGCAGCCGCGCCACCTTGCGGCGCGGCCGGGCTCCGCGCTATCGAAGCGCATGTCGCGCTATGATTTCACCACCCAACGCCTGTTCATCGATGCCCCGCTCGACGCGGGCGCCCGCATCGTCATGGACAAGGGCCAGACCAACTATCTCGTCAACGTGCTCCGCATGCGCGAAGGCGACCCGGTGCTGATCTTCAACGGGCGTGATGGAGAGTGGCGGGCGACGCTCGCCGAGGCCGGCCGCAAGGGCGCCGTGCTGACGGCGGACGAGCGGAGCCGCGAGCAGACGCCGCCCTCGACGCTCCACTACCTGTTCGCGCCGATCAAGCAGGCGCGGCTCGACTACATGGTGCAGAAGGCGGTCGAGATGGGCGCCGGGCTGATCCGCCCCGTGATCACCCGCCGCACCCAGGTGACGCGCCTCAACGACGACCGCGTCGTCGCCAACGCGATCGAGGCCGCGGAACAATGCGGCGTGCTGTCGATCCCCGAGATCGCGCCGGCCGAACAACTCGCCGCCCTGCTCGCCCGCTGGCCGAAGGACGAGCCGGAGCGCCGCATCATCTTCTGCGACGAGGACGAGACGGGCGCCGATCCGGTATCGATCCTGCGGGCACTTCCAAAGGGCCCGCTCGCCGTGCTGATTGGTCCCGAGGGCGGCTTCTCGCCGGAGGAACGCGAGACGCTGCACGCCCTCCCCTTCGTCACGGCGATCCCGCTCGGGCCCCGCATCCTGCGCGCCGACACCGCGGCCGTCGCCGCGCTGGCCCTGGTCCAGGCGGTCGCCGGCGACTGGATCGAGAGCTAGCCCGGAAGAACCAGCCGGGATTTGTCTGTATATTTTCGGATAGACCGCTCACAAAATCGTGACCAGCACGGTCGACGATAGTCCAGAGCAATGACGACGTTTTCCGGCAAGAGGAAAGCCTGGTCCGGATAGACTAATTCTACCTTAGAATCAGTCTAACTTTGAGCCAAATGCGGTTCATCTGGTTGACCTCACTTCGCGATGATGGGATGGAGCCAGCGCCGGTCGCCGATACACGATGGCGGCCAGGGTTCCGCCCCCTCAATGAACGGAGTTCACTATGCTGAGCCTGACCCGCCTGATCCAGGGCGCCGCCGCCGCTGCGCTGCTTGCGACGACCACGCTTTCCGCCCAAGCGGCCGGCGAAGTGCAAGCCCCCGGCGAGGTGAACGTCTACACGACCCGCGAACCGGGCCTGATCCAGCCGCTGCTCGACAGCTTCAGCAAAGAGACCGGCATCAAGGCCAATGTGATCTTCGTCAAGGAAGGTCTCGCCGAGCGCGTCGCCACCGAAGGCGCCAATTCGCCGGCCGACCTGCTCTCCGTCGTCGATTTCGGCAATCTGATCGAGCTTGCCGATCGCGGCCTGACCCAGCCGATCCAGTCGGCCGTGCTGGAAGAGGCGATCCCCGCCAATCTGCGCGACGCGGACGGCCAGTGGTTCGGCCTGTCGATGCGCGCCCGCGTCATCTACGCCTCGAAGGACCGCGTCACCGACGAGACGCTGACCTATGAGGATCTCGCCGATCCGCGCTTCAAGGGCAAGGTCTGCATCCGCTCGGGCCAGCACCCCTACAACACCTCGCTGATCGCGGCCGTCATCGCCAAGGACGGCCCGGACGCGGCCAAGGAATGGCTCGGCGGCGTCAAGGAAAACCTCGCCCGCAAGGCCGGCGGCGGCGACCGCGACGTGGCGCGCGACATCCTCGCCAATCTTTGCGACGTCGGCGTCGCCAATTCCTACTATGTCGGCCTGATGCGCTCCGGCAAGGGCGGCCCCGAGCAGGTCGAATGGGGCAACGCGATCCGCGTCATCCTGCCGACCTTCAAGGACAAGGCGGGCACGCATGTGAACGTCTCGGGCGCAGCCGTTGCCAAGAACGCCCCGAACAAGGAGAACGCCGTCAAGCTGCTGGAATTCCTCGCATCCGAGCCGGCCCAGGAAATCTACGCCAAGGCGAACTTCGAATATCCGGTCCGCGCCGGCGTCGCCGCCGACCCGATCATCGCCGAGCTCGGCACGCTGACGGTCGATCCGCTGCCGCTGACCTCGGTCGCCAAGGAGCGCAAGCAGGCGAGCGAGCTGGTCGACGTCGTCGGTTTCGACGGCTGATCGGCCGCATGCCGCATCCGGCAGGCTCACCGCCCGTCCTCGCATGCCCCGGATCCTCCGGGGCATGACCGATTCCGCGATCGTGCGCCGCGCGACACGGCGCCCCGCCCGCTCCGACCGGCTCTGGCTGGTCGGCGGCGGCCTCGTGGCGCTCGTCGCGCTGGCGCCGATCTTCGGCCTCGTCTTCTTCGCCGCGCGCGGCTCCGGCACGCTCTGGCCGCACCTGATCGCCAATGTGCTGCCGGTCGCGGCGCGCACCACGGCGCTACTGCTGCTTGGCGTCGGCATCCTCGTCACCGTCATCGGCATCAGCACCGCCTGGCTGGTGACGGCCTACCGCTTCCCCGGCCGCCGCCTGTTCGAATGGGCGCTGCTCCTGCCGCTGTCGGTGCCGAGCTACGTCATGGCCTATGCCTATCTCGACGTGGTGCACCCGGTCGGGCCGCTGCAGACGGGCCTGCGCAACCTCTTCGGCATCACCGATCCGCGCGGCCTGCCCTTCCCGGACATCCGCTCGCTCGGCGGCGCGATCCTGCTGCTCGGCTTCATCCTCTACCCTTATGTCTACCTGCCGGTGCGGGCGCTGTTCGTCATGCAGTCGGCCTCGATGCTGGAGGCGTCGCGGACGCTGGGCGCCAGCCGCTTCCGCGCCTTCCGCACCGTGGCGCTGCCGCTGGCGCGCCCGGCGGTCGCCGTCGGCGTCAGCCTCGCGCTGATGGAGGCGCTGAATGACATCGGCGCGTCGGAATTCCTCGGCGTGCGCACGCTGACGGTGGCGATCTACACCACCTGGGTGACCCGCTCGTCGATCGAGGGCGCGGCGCAGATCGCCCTCGTCATGCTGGCCATCGTCTTCGCGCTGGTGGTGATCGAGCGGCTCGGCCGGCGCGGCATGAACTATTCGGGCCCGCGCGGCAACAAGCCGGCCATGCCGCAGCCGCTCGCGGGCCTCGCCGGCCTTGTCGCCACGCTTCTCTGCGCCGCGCCGATCCTGTTCGGCTTCGTCGTGCCGGCGAGCTATCTCGTCGTCTCGGCCTGGCGGCGGGTCAAGCTCGGCGGCCTGCCGGCGGAGCTCTGGATCTGGACCGGCAACAGCCTGCTCTTCGCCGCCATCGCCGCGATCCTCACCGTCGCCATCGGCCTGTTCCTGGCGACCGCCGGCCGCATGTCGCGCCGCAAGACGCTACACGGCCTGATCCGCCTCTCCGGCATCGGCTACGCCATTCCGGGCACGGTACTTGCCGTCGGCCTATTGGTGCCGATCGCCGGCCTCGACAACTGGATCGCCGAGTTGGTGAAGGGCATCTGGGGCCGCTCGCCGGGCCTGATCCTCATGAGCTCCGGCGCGGCGCTGATCCTCGCCTATTGCCTGCGCTTCATGGCGATCTCGATCGGTGGCATCGAGGCGGGCTTCACGCGCATCTCGCCTTCGATCGACATGGCGGCGCACAGCCTCGGCGCCGGCCCCGCCCGGCTGATGGGCGGCATCCACGTGCCGCTGCTGTCGCCGGCGCTCGCCGCTGCCGGCCTGCTCGTGTTCGTCGACTGCATGAAGGAACTGCCGGCAACGCTGCTGCTGCGGCCGTTCAATTTCGAGACGCTCGCGACTTACGTCTATGGCGAGGCGGCGCGCGGCACCTATGAGGACGGCGCGATCGCCGCGCTCGTCATCGTCGTCATCGGCATGCTGCCGGTAGCCCTGCTCGCCCGCGCCGGGACGCGGGATCGGCGGCGGCCGGTGGTGGGCTGACGAAGAAGGAAGACCCTCACCCAACCCTCTCCCGCAAGCGGGCGAGGGCTTTTTGGCCGGCGGATCGTCAAGGCCGAGTTCAAGTTTTCAGGATAAGCACAGCGATCGAGCGCGTCCCCTCTCCCGCCCGCGGGAGCGGGTCAGGGTGAGGGTCTTTCTTTCCTCTAGACCGCCAGCTCGGGCAAATCCCGGAACAGCGCCAGCGCCTCGGGGTTGGCGAGGGCCTCCTGGTTCTTCACCGGGCGGCCATGCACGATCTCGCGCACGGCGAGTTCGACGATCTTGCCGGACTTGGTGCGCGGGATGTCGGCGACGGCGAGGATCTTCGCCGGGACGTGGCGCGGCGAGGCCCCGCTGCGGATGCGGTCGCGGATCGTCTTCTCGAGCGCCGCGTCGAGGATGGCGCCGTCGCGGAGCCGCACGAACAGCACGACGCGGACGTCATTGTCAAAATCCTGGCCGATCGCCAGCGCCTCCAGCACCTCGGGGATCGGTTCGACCTGGTTGTAGATCTCGGCCGTGCCGATCCGCACGCCGCCCGGATTGAGCGTCGCGTCCGAGCGGCCATGGATGATCAGGCCGCAATGCGCGGTCCACTCGGCGAAATCGCCATGGCACCAGACATTGGCGAAGCGGTCGAAATAGGCGGCGTGGTAGCGGCTGCCGTCGGCATCGTTCCAGAAGCCGATCGGCATCGAGGGAAAGGCCAGCCGGCAGACCAGCTCGCCCTTGCCCTCGGCAATCGGCTTGCCGTCCTCGTCCCAGACGTCGACCGCGAGGCCGAGCCCGGGCCCCTGGATCTCGCCCTTCCAGACCGGCCGGCCTGGAATGCCGAGCACGAAGCAGGAGACGATGTCGGTGCCGCCCGAGATCGAGGCCAAATGGATGTCGCGCTTGATGCCGTCATAGACGAAGGAGAAGCTCTCCGGCGCCAGCGGCGAGCCGGTCGAGGTCATCATCTGGAGCGTCGACAGGTCGTGCGTCTCGATCGGCCGGAGACCTGCCTTGTGCACGGCGTCGAGGAACTTGGCGGAGGTGCCGAACATCGTCATCCGCTCGGCGTCGGCATAGTCGAACAGGATATTGCCGTCCGGATGGAAGGGCGAGCCGTCATAGAGCAGCAGCGTCGCGCCGGTGGCGAGGCCGGAGGCGAGCCAGTTCCACATCATCCAGCCGCAGGTGGTGAAGTAGAACAGCCGGTCGTTCTCGCCGATGCCACAATGGAGATGGATCTCCTTGATGTGCTGGAGCAGCGTACCGCCGGCCGAGTGCACGATGCATTTCGGCACGCCGGTCGTGCCGGACGAGAACATCACATAGAGCGGCGCGCCGAAGGGCATCGGCGTGAAGGCGACCGGCTTCGCAGTGAAGGGCGCGACGAAGTCGTCGAGCGCGACACCCTGCGGGAGCTTCGCGGCGGTGGCGGCGGCCGTGCCGATATAGGGCACGATCACCGTCGCCCGGACCGAGGGCAGGCCCGGCACGATCTCGGCGAGCTTGGGCGAGATGTCGATCGTCTTGCCCGCGTAGTAATAGCCGTCGCAGGCGATGAACACCGTCGGCTCGATCTGGCCGAAGCGGTCGAGCACGCCGCGCGGGCCGAAATCCGGCGAGCAGGACGACCAGACCGCGCCGATCGAGGCGGTCGCCAGCATGGCGGCGATCGTCTCCGGCATGTTCGGCATCATGGCGGCGACACGGTCGCCCGGCTTCACGCCGGCGGCGACGAGCGCCTGCTGCAGGCGCGAGACGAGGGCGTGAAGATCGTCCCAGGAGAGCCGGCGCTTCACCCGCTCCTCGCCCCAGAACACCAGCGCGTCGCCCGTGCCCGTCTTCTTCAGCAGGTTTTCCGCGAAGTTCAGCGTCGCGTCGGGGAAGAAGCGCGCGCCCGGCATGCGGTCGCCGTCGACGAGCCGCCGCTCGCCCTTGTCGCCTGCGACGCCGCCAAAGTCCCAGACCAGATCCCAGAACCCGGCGCGATCCTCGATCGACCAGCGATGCAGCGCGTCATGGTCGGGCAAGGCGCGCCCGGAGCGCTCCGCAGCGCGCTCCCGGAACCGCGTCATCGGATGCGCCGCCATGCGGGCCGCCGACGGCGTCCAGAGCGGCTGGTCGATGACTTCGTCGGCGGTCTCGGGCGTCATGGCGGCAACGGTCCTCCCCAGAATGGTTGCAGTGCGGCAAAAAATGCGTCGACAGCCCATGGATATCCGCAGCAAATCCCCGAGTCACGCTCGAAACCGCACCGGCGCGGCAGAGAAAAGCCTTGCGAAATCGCGGATTTCTGCCTATCGGGAAGCCGGTTGGCCGTAACAGCTTCCGAAACGTCAGGGGCAGTCGTCACCGGGTCCTATGAAAAAAATCCTGCTAGCCATCCTGACGATTCTGGTCATCTGCGTCGGCTTCGTGCTGATCGCGCCCAAGCTCGTCACCATCGAGGCGGTCCGGCGGTCCATCACGCGCGAGGTCGCGGGCTGGAGCGGAAAGACGCTGACCTTCGAAGGAACGCCGACCGTTTCCTTCCGGCCCTATCCGGTCGTCACGTTCCAGAAGGTGCGGATCGGCTCGGGACAGGATGCGCAACCGCTCGTCGTGATGGACTCGCTGAGGGCGGAGCTCGGCCTGCTGCCGCTCTTCATCGGTCATGTCCGGCCGTCGGCGCTGGAGCTTGAGAAGCCGGTCTTCCGTTTCGCCGTCGACGCCAAGGGCACGCCGAACTGGACCCTGCCGCGCTCCCTGCTCGGCGAGTCCGAGCTCGGCCGGCTGATCATCCGCGCGGGCACCATCCACTACGTCGCCGCCGATCGGCCGGAAGTGGTGCTTTCCCGGGTGAACGCCGACCTGAACTGGCCGGATCCGAGCACGACGGCCAGCGTCAAGGGCAGCGCGACCTGGCAGGAAGAGACCTTCGATTTCAACGGCTCGGTCGGCGCGCCGCTCGACCTCGTCGCCGGCAACCGCTCGACATTGCGCTTCGCCGTCGCCTCGACGCCGCTGCGCGCCTCGTTCAACGGCACGGTGCGCAACCTGATCCAGCCCGAGGGCGAGGGACAGCTGACAGTGACGACGCCGTCGATCCGCCGCCTCGCCGGCCTGTTCGACATGCCGATGGAAGAGGGCTCGACGCTCGGCAGCGCCTCGATCGAATCGCAGGCGAGCCTCGCCCTCAACACGCTGACCTTCGCCGACGCCAAGATCAGCGTCGACGGCAATGACGGCGAGGGCGTGCTGTCGATCGGCTTCGCCAAGGCGCGTCCTGCCGTCCAGGGCACGCTCGCCTTCGAGAGCCTCGATCTTTCCGCCTATGCCGAGGCGCTGGCCAGCGCCGTGTCGGCGGCACGCGCGGCGCCCGACCAGCCCTTCCCGGTCAGCGCGCTCAACGAGGGCGACGTCGATCTGCGCGTCTCGGCCTCGCAGGTGCTGCTCGGCAGCGCCCGGCTCGGCCGCACGGCCGCCTCGGCGACGATCCGCGACGACCGGCTGACCCTCTCGGTCGGCGAGGCGCAGCTTTATGGCGGCCGCCTGTCGGCCAGCCTTTCCGCTTCGCTCAAGGATGAAGCCGCGTCGACCTCGCTGCAGGGCCGCGTCGACGGCCTGCCGGTCCGCGCCGCGCTCTCCGACCTCTTCGGCATCAGCCATATCGACGGCACCGGCAGCGGCACGGTCAATCTGTCGGCGCACGGCACCAGCTGGAACGGCCTGATGGCGTCGCTTTCCGGCGGCGGCCGCGCGACGATCAGCGACGGCACGTTCGACGGCGTGAACATCGGCGCGCTGTCGCAGAAGATCACCGCCGACGGCATCATCAGCGGCAATCTGCTCGGCGGTTCCACCAAGTTCACGCAGGCCGACGGCACCTTCACTGTCGATGCGGACCGGGTCACCGCCTCGTCGATCGTGGTGAAGGGCAGCGGCTATACCATCGACCTCTCGGGCGAAGCGCCGCTGCAGGTCCCGACGATCAGCGCGCGCGGCGATCTCGCCATCGAGCGCAGCACCGGCGCGGCCAGCACGTCGATCAACGTGCCCTTCGTGATCGGCGGCAGCTGGGATCATCCGACCCTGGTGCCCGACTTCAGCGGCATCGCCCGCCGAAGCGGCAGCAGCGACAGCCTCGTGCCGTCGCCCCTGCCCGACTGATCGCTTCCCAAGCGGCGGACGGCGGCGGAGCCGTCACACCATCCGGCGGATCGTCTTCTTGCGCCAGACAAACTGGTAGTAGCTCGCCTGCAGGGCGAGCATGACGATGTAGGCGATCGGATAGGCCGCCCAGACGCCGTTGATGCCATAGATGCCCGACAGTCCGTAGGCCACCGGCACCTCGACGAGGACGATCGCCACGATCGAGATCAGGGTCGGCACCAGCACCGTGCCGCTCGCCCGCATGACGCCGGCGAGCACGCTCGACATGCCGAAGAGGATGTAGCCCCAGAGCACGATGTGCAGCAGCGTCTGCGCCAGCTCGATCACCGGCTCCGAGGTGATGAAGAAGCCGATCAGCGTGCGCGAGAACAGATAGCAGAGCGCGATCAGGCTACCGGTGATGATCAGGGTCAGCTGGAGGCCGGTCTTGGTGATGATCCCCAGCGTCTCGACCCGGCCGGCGCCGATCGCCTGCGCGCCAAGGATCGACACGGTGATCGCGACCGAGATCGCCGGGAACTGCACGTAGTTGATCACCATGTTGACGGTGCCGTAGGCGGCGGTCGCGTCCGAGCCGAAGGAATTGACCAGCGCCAGCACCGCGATCTCCGCCAGCGAAACGAGGACGAGCTGGACGCCGGACGGAATGCCGATCTTCAGGACATTGCGCAGCAGCTTCCAGTCGATGCGGAGATGCCGGATCAGCACGGCATCCGGCGCCAGCGGATGCTTGCGCCGCCGCATGTGCACGGCGAGCCAGGCGAGCGCCACCAGGAAGGAGAAGATCGAGGCATAGGCGCCGCTGACGACGCCGAGCTTCGGCAGGCCGAACCAGCCACGGATTAGCGCCGGCGTGACGAGAAGTCCCGTCCCCGTCGAGATCGCCAGCGCATAAAGCGGCGTCACCGTATCGCCGACGCCCCGCATCATCGACGTCATCAGCAGGAAGACGAACAGGCCCGGCATGGCGATCAGCATGATGCGGGCATAGGCCGTCGCATCCGGCAGGATATCGGCCGGCGTGCCGACGAATTTCAGCACCGGCGCGGTGAAGGCGCCGCCGAACACCGCCACCAGCGCGCCGAAGAGCATCGACACCGTCAGCACGGTGCCGGCGACGGCCTTGACCGTCTCCAGCTTCTGCGCGCCATAGGCCTGGCCGATCAGCACCGAGGCGCCGGCGCCGAGGCCGATGGTGAAGGAGATGAACAGGAACAGGATCGGGAAGAAGGCGGCGACGGAGGCGAGCGCGCCGACGCCGATCATCTGGCCGAGATAGATGTTGTTGAGCGTGCCCGACAGCGCCTGCAGCACGTTGCTGAGGATCATCGGCCCCAGGAAGACGAGGAACGCCCTCCACAGCGGCGGCAGCGACATTTCAATCTCCGAGGGGATCAGGCGGTTTCGAAGGCGGGGCCGGCGAGCTTTTCGGTGTGATCCCTGACGTCAACCGGCCAGGCCTCGATCAGTTGCCCGAAGCGGGCCCGATCGCCGGCGAAAAGCGCCCGCGTCGCGTCCTCGTAATGCGGCAGGTTGCCGGCCATCGCCGTCATGAAGAGCAGCGTCGCCTCGCGCGCCTGGCGCATGCGATCGATCCCCTCCGAGGCGCGCCGCGCCTCGTCGACCAGCCGCCGCAGCGTCACCGAAGCGCCGCCCGGCTGGGCCGTCAGCCACGCCCAGTGGCGCGGCAGCAGCGTGACCTCGCGCGCGACGACGCCGAGCTTCGGCCGGCCCGGGCCGCGCGCCGGCGCCACGGCCTCGGCCGCCTCGCCGGGTTCGGCCGGCGGCTGGTTCAGCCGCTCCAGGACTTCCTCGGGCGAGCCGCGAAAGTCGACCTCGATCGGCCGGCTGGTCTCGTCGTCGAACAGCAGGACGGGCTCGCCGCCCTGCTCCATCGCGGCCTTGCTCTTCAGCGCGACCTCCGGCAGCACGCCGGAGGCAATCCGCGTCAGGCCCTGGAAGGCCGTGCAATAGATGGTCCTGGCCACGCTCATCGTGATGTCCTCTGTCGCAGAGGTCTTAAATTACCCGGATAGAATATTTGCGTCAATAATACCCGGGTAAATTATCCGTGATGGCTGAAGCCGCTTTAGCCGAGTTGCAGCGCCAGCCGCTCCGCCCGCTGGCGCTCGACCTCGCGCCTTTTGGTGACGACCGACGCGATGATGACGCCGGTCGCGACGATGGCGATCAGGATCGAGCAGATGGCGTTGATCTCCGGCGTCACGCCGAGCCGGACCTGGCTGTAGATCTTCATCGGCAGCGTCGTGGCGCCCGGCCCCGTCGTGAAGCTCGAAATCACCAGGTCGTCGAGCGACAGCGTGAAGGCCAGCATCCAGCCCGCCACCACCGCCGGCAGGATCAAGGGCAGCGTGATCGTAAAGAAGGTCCGGAACGGCGGGCAGCCGAGATCGAGCGCCGCCTCCTCCAGGCTGCGGTCGAAGGTGACAAGGCGCGACTGCACGACGACGGCGACGAAGCACATGGAAAAGGTGATGTGCGCCAGCGTCAGGGTCCAGAACCCGCGGGCAAAACCGATGGCGACGAAGAGCAGCAGCATGGCGAGGCCGGTGATGACCTCCGGCATGACGAGCGGCGCATAGACCATGCCGGAGAACAGCGTGCCGCCCGGAAAGCGGCCGAAACGCACCAGCGCGATCGCCGCCAGCGTGCCGAGGACGGTGGCAATCGTCGCCGACAGCAGCGCGACGCGAATGGTCACCCAGGCGGCGTCGAGCAGGCCCTGATTGCTGAGCAGCGACACGTACCATTTGGTCGAGAAGCCGCCCCAGACCGTCACCAGCTTGGAGGCGTTGAACGAATAGATCACCAGAAGGACGATCGGCAGATAGAGGAAGGCGAAGCCGAGCGTGATCGAGGTGACGTTGAACCAGGAAGCGCCGCGTCTCATCGCGCCGCTCCCAGCGGGAGGGCCACGAAACCGCGCGAGAGAAGCGCAAACCGGGCAAACGAATATGTCAGCATGGGCCTACTCCGTCGCTTTCTTCTGCGCGTTCTGGAACAGCATGATCGGGATCACCAGGATGGCCAGCAGCACGACGGCGACCGCCGAGGAAACCGGCCAGTCGCGGTTCGAGAAGAACTCGGCCCACAGCGTCTTGCCGATCATCAGCGTGTCGGAGCCGCCGAGCAGGTCCGGGATGACGAACTCGCCGACCGCCGGGATGAAGACGAGGAAGCAGCCGGCGACGACTCCGGGGATCGACAGCGGGAAGGTGATCTTCCAGAACGCCTGGATCGGCGGGCAGCCGAGATCGGCCGCCGCCTCGAGCAGCGTCTCGTCGAGCTTCTCCAGCGTCGCGTAGAGCGGCAGGATCATGAAGGGCAGATAGGAGTAGACGATGCCGATATAGACGGCGAGCGTCGACGGCAGGATGTTGAGCGGCTCGCTGATGACGCCGAGGCTGAGCAGCAGCTGGTTGAGCAGCCCTTCCGGCTTCAAAATGCCGATCCAGGCATAGACGCGGATCAGGAACGAGGTCCAGAACGGCAGGATCACCAGCATCAGGAGCGTCGTCCGCCACTCCTTGCGGGCGCGCGCCATGCCATAGGCGATCGGATAGCCGATCAGGAGGATCAGGAAGGTCGAGACCAGCGCGATCTGCAGACTCGACAGATAGGATTTCCAGTAGAGCGCGTCCTCGGTCAGGAAGACGTAATTGTCGAAGCTGAATTCCTGGATCTGCTCCCAGAGCGCGCCAAGGCCGGAGGTGAAGTCCAGCGCCGGCGTATAGGGCGGCATCGAGATCGCCGTCGTCGACAGCGAGATCTTCACCACGATCAGGAACGGCGCCAGGAAGAGCACGATCAGCCAGAGATAGGGGATCGCGACAACCAGCCATCGCAGCGGCGAATGTCCGGTATTGCGGTTGGTCGTGGCCATCATCTACCTCGTCAGCACGACGCCGCCGTCCCGCGACCAGGTCAGCCAGACCTTGTCGTCCCAGGTGATCGGCCGCTCGACGAGACGGGTGGTGTTGGTGATGGTCGCCTTGACCGTGGCGCCGGTGGCGAGCCGCACGTGATAGATCGAGACGTCGCCGAGATAGGCGATGTCCCAGACCTCGCCGGTGACGGCGTTGACGCCCGGATCGGCCGGCGGCGTCAGCGAGATCGCGACCTTCTCGGGCCGGACCGCGAACCAGGCCGTGGTGCCGGGGCTGGCGGAGATGTCCTGGCTGACCTGGACCCTTGCGCCGGTGCCGACGCAGTCGAGCGTCGCGACGCCGTCCTCGGCCGCGCCAATGGTGCCCTCGAGCAGGTTGATGTCGCCGATGAAGTCGGCGACATAGCGCGAATTCGGCTGTTCGTAGATCTCGGCCGGCGTGGCGATCTGGACGATCTGGCCCTGGTCCATCACGGCGATGCGGTCGGCGACCGTCATCGCCTCTTCCTGGTCGTGCGTGACGATGACGAAGGTCATGCCGAGCTTCATCTGCAGGTCGATCAGCTCGAACTGCGTCTCTTCGCGCAGCTTCTTGTCGAGCGCGCCGAGCGGCTCGTCGAGCAGCAGCACCTTCGGTTTCTTGGCGAGCGAGCGGGCGAGCGCGACACGCTGCCTCTGGCCGCCGGAAAGCTGGTGCGGCTTGCGCTTGGCGAACTTCTCGAGCTTGACCAGCGCCAGCATCTCCTCGACGCGGGCAGCGATCTCCGGCTTCGGCATGCCGTCCTGCTTCAGGCCGAAGGCGATGTTGTCCCAGACGCTCATATGCGGGAACAGCGCATAGGACTGGAACATCATGTTGGTCGGGCGCCGATAGGGCGGCACGCCGACGAGGTCCTGCCCGTCGAGCATGACGTGGCCGCTCGTCGGCTCCTCGAAGCCGGCGATCATGCGCATCAGCGTGGTCTTGCCGCAGCCCGATGGGCCGAGCAGCGCGAAGAACTCGCGCTCGTAGATGTTCAGCGAGAGATCGTCGACGGCGGTGAAGTCGCCGAACGTCTTGGTGACGTTCTGGAACTGGATGAAGGGCTTGGCGGTCGGATCGTTCCAGGGCGCGAAGGCCCTGCGGATCGGTCCAAGCGATTTGCCCGCCGTAAGCGACTTACCTGCCATGAAGCCTCTACCCCCGCCTTCGATGCCCGTCGTGAAGAGGCCCGGTACTAGACCGGGCCTCCTTTGTCCATCAGATCAGGTGCCGCTCTTGATCTTCGTCCAGAGCCGCGTCACGACCCGCTGAACCTTCGGATCGTTCGGGGTCGTCGTATAGAGCTTCTTCATGACGTCCGGAGTGGGATAGATCGTCGGATCGTTCAGGATCGCCTTGTCGATGAAGGCCTGCGAATCCTTGTTGCCGTTGGCGTAGGAGACGTAGTCGGTCGCCTTGGCGATGACTTCCGGGCGCTGGATGTAGTTGATGAAGGCGAGCGCCGCCTCCGGGTTCGGGGCGTCCTTCGGGATCGCCATCGAATCCATCCAGAGCAGCGCGCCTTCCTTCGGGATCGCGTAGCCGACTTCGACGTTGTTCTTGGCTTCGGTGGCGCGCGTGCGCGCCTGGATCACGTCGCCCGAATAGCCGAAGGCCAGGCAGATGTCGCCATTGGCGAGCGCCTGGATGTATTCCGACGAATGGAACTTGCGGATATAGGGGCGGACCTTGTCGATCAGCTCGCCCGCCTTGGCGATCTCGTCCGGGTTCTTCGAATCCGGCGGCAGGCCGAGATAGTTGAGCGCGGCCGGGATGACGTCATCCGGCGAATCCAGCATGTAGACGCCGCAATCCTTGAACTTCGACACGACTTCCGGCTTGAAGAACATGTCCATCGAGTCGACCGGCGCGTCCGGCATGGCCGCCTTGATCTTCTCGACATTGTAGCCGATGCCGGTGGTGCCCCACATGTAGTTCACGGCAATCTCATTGCCGGGATCATAGGTAGCGAGGCGGGTCGTGATCTCGTCCCACATGTGGGAGAGGTTCGGGACCTTCGACTTGTCGAGCTTCTGGAACACGCCGACGTCGATCATGCGCTTCAGGTTGCGGTCGGTCGGCACGACGATGTCGTAGCCCGAGCCGCCGGCCAGCATCTTCGTCTCCAGGATTTCCATGGAATCGTAGACGTCATAGACGACCTTGATCCCGGTCTCCTTGGTGAAATCGTCGATGATCGACGTGTCGATATAGTCAGACCAGTTGAAGATATGGAGCTCCTTGTCAGCGGCCAGGGCACCGCTGGAGGCTCCGAAGGCCAGCATCGCGGAAATCGCGACGCCGCTGAAGGCATGCTTGATCATGTCTAACCCCTAGATGGACCCGCGCCTCTCAGGCGCGGCTGCCACAAACCCATACTAAGATTCAGACGTTAGAAGGCTTTTTCAGCTACCTCAACCGTTTATCGCGTCCGTTCGCAAGGACCTGAAGCCGCACGGCAACCGTACAAGTTGACTTCGCTTCAGCGGTGACGACACTCCAAAGAAATTCCCGTCAGAGCCGAGGAGAAATCGTGGCAAAACGGAAGAAGGGCGTGAGGACGGCCGACGGCAGCGTCCGGGGCGTCAAATCGCTGGACGAGGCCCGCGACTGGCTGAAAGCCCGCGGCATCGAGGACATCGAATGCGTCGTCCCCGACCAGGCCGGCGTCGCCCGCGGCAAGATGATGCCGGTGCAGAAATTCCTCGCCGGGCCGACCATGTCGATGCCGGGCTCGATCCTGACCCAGACCATCACCGGCGATTATCCCGACGATGACGACCGCTTCCAGAGCGACGCCGCCGACCAGGACGTCATGTTCGAGCCGGACCTGTCGACGCTCTGCGTCGTGCCGTGGGAGACCGATCCGACGGCGCAGGTGATCCACGACGCCTACCATCGCGACGCCCGCTCGGTCGAAACCGCGCCGCGCCAGGTGCTGCGCCGGGTGATCGAGCTCTATGCGCACCAGGGCTGGCAGCCGGTTGTGGCGCCGGAGCTCGAATTCTACCTCGTCAAGCCGAACACCGATCCCGACTACCAGCTCGAGCCGCCGACCGGGCGCTCCGGCCGGCCGGAAGCGGCGCGGCAGTCCTACTCGATCGCGGCGATCAACGAGTTCGACGACCTGTTCGACGACATCTACGATTTCTCCGAGCAGCAGGGCCTCGAGATCGACACGCTGATCCACGAGGAAGGCGCGGCGCAGATGGAGATCAACCTGCTGCACGGCGACCCCTTGGCGCTCGCCGACCAGGTGTTCCTGTTCAAGCGCACCATCCGCGAGGCGGCGCTCCGGCACGACATGTACGCCACCTTCATGGCGAAGCCGATGTCGCGCGAGCCGGGCTCGGCCATGCACATCCACCAGTCCGTCATCGACACGGCGACCGGCAAGAACATCTTCTCCGACGAGGACGGCGATCCGACCTCGAAGTTCTTCGCCTTCATCGGCGGCTCGCAGAAATACCTGCCGGCCGTGCTCTGCATGCTGGCGCCGTATGTGAATTCCTATCGCCGGCTGGTGCGCTCGTCCTCGGCGCCGGTCAACACGCAATGGGGCTATGACAACCGCACCGTCGGCCTGCGCGTGCCGAATTCCAATCCGGCCGGCCGGCGGTTGGAAAACCGCCTGCCCTCTTCCGACGCCAACCCCTACCTCGCCATCGCCGCGTCGCTCGCCTGCGGCTATCTCGGCCTGATGGAAGGGCTGAAGGTCGGCGACCCCGTCTCGGGCTCGGCCAATTCCGACGAGATCGACCTGCCGCGCGGCCTGCTCGAAGCGGTGGCGCTGTTCGAGGAGCAGGAGGAGCTGGCCGAGATCTTCGGCGAGCGCTTCGTCGCCACCTATGGCGCGATCAAGCGGGCCGAATACGAGACCTTCATGCAGGTGATCAGCCCGTGGGAGCGCGAGTTCCTGCTGCTGAACGTCTAGCCGGGGCAGCATCGGCCAGCCTTTCCCCAGAGGCTGGCCCCCTTCACGCAGCACCGTTCTCATCATGCTGAGGAGGCCCGAAGGGCCGTCTCGAAGCACGCAGAACGGTCCAACAGCGGCCCCCCGGCCGTGCGTCCTTCGAGACGGCTTTCTGCGAAAGCCTCCTCAGGATGATGGAAATCGGGGACTGTATGACTGTCTTGCAGCCCTGTGCGAGGGTCTCCCTCTGAGAGCGCAAGAACACACGGCGCTGCCAGCGCTGCCAGCGATATCGAGACGACCGCAACCGGACCTGCTCATGACGAATTCGAACGTCACTGCCGACTATCGCGCCCGCGACGCGGCGCACCACATCCACGCCTTCTCCGACATGAAGAGCCTGAACGCCGAGGGCTGCCGCGTCGTGGTCCGGGCGGAGGGCTCGTGGATCTGGGATTCCGAGGGCAACCGCATCCTCGACGGCATGGCCGGGCTCTGGTGTGTCAACATCGGCCATGGCCGCAAGGAGATCGCCGAGGCCGTGCAGCGGCAGATGGGCGAGGTCTCCTTCTACAACACCTTCTTCAAGTCGACCCATCCGCCGGCGATCGCGCTCGCCGAGAAGCTGGCTGAGATCACGCCGCCGCAGTTCAACCGCGTCTTCTTCGTCGGCTCCGGCTCGGAGGCGAACGACACGGTCATCCGCATGGCGCGGCACTATTGGACGAGCCTCGGCAAGCCGGACAAGACCGTGCTGATCGCCCGCCACAACGCCTATCACGGCTCGACGCTCGGCGGCGGCAGCCTCGGCGGCATGTCGTCGATCCACAGCCAGGGCGGCCTGCCGATCCCCGGCATCCACCATATCGCGCAGCCCTACTGGTTCGGCGAGGGCGGCGAGATGAGCCCCGACGAATTCGGCCTGTTCGCGGCGCGCGAGCTGGAAAAGGCGATCGATGAAATCGGCGAGGACAGGATCGCCGCCTTCGTCGCCGAGCCGATCCAGGGCGCCGGCGGCGTCATCATCCCGCCCGCCACCTACTGGCCGGAAGTGAAGCGCATCCTCGCGGAGCGAGAGATCCTGCTGGTCGCCGACGAGGTCATCACCGGCTTCGGCCGCACCGGCAACTGGTTCGGCTCCGAGACCTTCGGCATCGAGCCGGACCTGATGCCGATCGCCAAGGGCCTCTCCTCCGGCTATCTGCCGATCGGCGGCGTCATGGTCTCCGACAAGGTGGCTGATGTCCTCTACACGGCCGGCGAATTCCACCACGGCTTCACCTATTCCGCCCATCCCGTCACCGCCGCGGCGGCGCTGGAAAACCTCCGCATCCTCGAAGACGAGAAGCTGGTCGAGCGGGTGCGCAACGACATCGGCCCCTATCTGCAGAGCCGCTGGCGCGGGCTCGCCGATCATCCGCTCGTCGGCGAGGCGCGGATGACCGGCCTGATGGGCGCGCTGGAACTGGTGCCCAACAAGGCGTCGCGGACGCAAAAATTCGCCGATACCGGCAAGGTCGGCACGATCGCGCGCGATATCTCGCTTGGGAACAACCTCGTCATGCGCGCCGTGCGGGATTCGCTCATCATCGCCCCGCCGCTCACGCTTTCGCATGAAGAGGCCGAGATCCTCGTCGCCTCGGCGCGGAAGACGCTGGACGAAACGCAGGCGGAACTGAAGCGGTTGGGACTGCTATGATGGCGGCGGCGACCCTGTTCGACGGACATTCCGCATGAACCATCCGCACGCGCCTTCCTGGTATGCCGCGACGGCCGACAAGACCCTCGCCTTCGCCCCGCTCGACGGCGACACGCGCGCCGACGTCGCCATCATCGGCGGCGGCTATACCGGGCTGTCGGCGGCGCTGCACCTCGCCGAAGCCGGCATCGACGTCGTGCTGATCGAGGCGGAGAAGGTCGGCTGGGGCGCTTCGGGCCGCAATGGCGGCCAGTTGCATACCGGCCAGCGCCGCGACCAGGAATGGCTGGAGAAACGCTTGGGCCTGCCGGCGGCGCGCGAGCTCTGGACCCTCGCCGAGGAAGCGAAGGCGCTCGTCCATCACTTGATCGACAAGCATGGCATCGACGCCGAATGGCGGCCGGGGCTGATCGAGGCGGTGCACAAGCCGCGCCTCGTCGACGAGGAACGGCACTATGTCGAGAAGCTGAACCGCGACTATGGCTACGCCGCCGCCGAATGGATCGACCGCGACCGCCTGGCGCCGAAAATCGGCACGGACGCCTATTTCGGCGGCCGGATCGACCGCACCGCCGGCCACCTGCATCCGCTGAAATTCGCGCAAGGGCTGGCGACGGCGGCGGCCAAGGCCGGCGCGCGCATCCATGAGCAGACGCCGGCGCGGAAGCTCAATGAAGGCGGCGCGGCGCCTGTGATCGAGACCTATCGCGGGCGGATCACGGCCGACGTCGTCATCCTTGCCGGCAACGGCCTGCTCGACGGCATCGACCAGGAGACCGAGACCCGGGCGATGCCGATCAAGAACTTCATCCTGACGACGGAGCCGATCGGCGCCGGCGGACCGGGCGGGCTGATCCCCGGCGGCGAGGCGGTCTCGGATTCGCGCTTCGTCGTCTATTACTGGCGCCCGACGCCGGACGGCCGCATCCTCTTCGGTGGCGGCGAGACCTATTCGCGCTCCGACCCGACTGACATCTTCGCCTTCGTGAAGCGGCATCTGGTGAAGATCTATCCGCAGCTCGAGCGGACGCGCATCGACCATGCCTGGGGCGGCACGCTCGCCGTCACGGTCAACCGCCTGCCCTTCCTGCGCAAGGTCCGCTCCGGCGTCTATGCGGCGTCAGGCTATTCCGGCCAGGGCGTCGCGCTCGCGCCCTTCGGCGGCAAGATCCTGGCCGAGGCGATCCTCGGCAATCCGTCGAGGCTCGACGCCTTCGCTGATCTCCCCTGCCCGCGCTTTCCCGGCGGCAAGCTGTTGCGCTGGCCGGCGCTCGTTGCCGGCATGAGCTGGTACGCGCTGCGCGACCGGCTCTGACGCCGGCCGCCTCCCATCCCGACGGAGCCGCGGCGAGCCGCCAATGACAGCGATGTCATTTTTAGGACAATCTGTCGCAGCGGCAGTTGACGTGAGCGGCAGTTCTGTCAGTCTCCCCCCGAGACCGCTGCTGCCACCGGCGTAGAGGCACCTCTCGACCGGACAGCGAGCGCGCCGCGAAAGCGGCGAAGCGGCAGCCATAGCCGTGGTCGCGCGAACGCAACGTTCAA
The DNA here is from genome assembly GCF_016629525.1 of Kaistia sp. 32K. Taxonomy (GTDB): domain Bacteria; phylum Pseudomonadota; class Alphaproteobacteria; order Rhizobiales; family Kaistiaceae; genus Kaistia. The sequence continues at coordinate 507,401 of NZ_AP024269.1, read as the reverse complement.
CGGGAGGATGCCAATGTTCAAGAAGCTCGCGGTACTCTTGGCCGGCGCCATACTGGCGCTGGCAATTCCGGTCGCGGCGCAGGCCAAGACCTTCTACTGGATCTCGCACGGCACATCGGCCGACCCGGTGTGGACCTATTTCCTCGCCGGCGCGCAGCAATGGCAGAAGGATACCGGCAACACGGTCAACACCTCGTTCCACCAGGGCAACGTCGCCTCGCAGCAGGAAGCGGTCCGCGCCGCCATCGCCGCCAAGGCCGACGGCATCGTCACGACCAGCCCGGATCCGGGCAGCCTGGTCGAGGTGGCCAAGGAAGCGAACGCCGCCAAGATCCCGATCATCAACTTCAACACGCCCGACCCGACGGCCTCGTTCAACGCCTATGTCGGTGGCAACAACGTCGTGTTCGGCCGCGGCTGGGCGCAGTATCTCGTCGACAAGGGCCTGGTGAAGAAGGGCGATTTCGTCTGGATGCCGGTCGAGATCCCGGGCGCCACCTATGGCGTGCAGGAAGAGGAAGGCATCAAGAGCGTGTTCGAGCCGCTCGGCATCACCTATGAGGTGACCGAGGCGACGCTCGACCAGGCCGACGCCATCAACCGCATGGTCGACTACCTCACCGCCAACCGCGCCAAGGTCAAGGCGATCATCGGCCTCGGCGACCTCGTCACCGGCTCGATCAAGCGCGTCTTCGACCAGGTCGGCGTCAAGCCGGGCGAAATCCCGGTCGTCGGCTGGGGCAATTCGCTCGACACCACCCAGGAAGTCCTGAACGGCTATGTCAACGCCGCCCAGTGGCAGGACCCGCAGGCGACCAGCTACGTCGCGCTGTCCCTCGCCAACATGGCCGCCAGCGGCATTCCCCCGGGCTTCAACGTGATCACCGGCGCCCTGTACGAGAAGGACACGGCGCAGCTCTACGACAACATCCTCTCGGGCAAGTAGTCCCGTAGCAGCCGGCATCCGCGAGCGATCGCGGATGCCCCGTCGATCGACGGCCGCATGACCGCGTTCGCGCGGCGCGACCTGCCTGCCCTCATGCCAATCGGTCTGCCCCGTGGAAAACCGCTCCCTCGTCCAGCGCTTCATCGCGAAGCCGGAATTCGGCCCGCTCGTCCTTCTGATCGCGGAGATCGCGGTCTTCTGGTCGATCAATCCGGACTTCCTCTCGCCGCTCAACATCTCCAACACGCTGTCCTTCACCGTCGAGCTCGGCCTGATCGCGCTCGCCATGACGCTCCTGATGACGGCGGGCGAATTCGACCTCTCGGTCGGCTCGGTGTTCGGCTTCGCGCCGGTCTTGATGTGGACGCTGTTCAATTCCGGCATCACCTCGCTCGAAATCGCCTTCGTAATCGCGCTCGCCGTCGCGGCGCTGATCGGGCTCGCCAACGGCCTGTTCGTGACGCGGATCAAGATCTCGTCCTTCCTGGTCACGCTCGGCATGCTGCTGGTGGTGCGCGGCGTCGCGCTGTTCATCTCGGACGGCTTCCCGCAGCGGACCTGGAGCGCGGGCCAGCATTGGCTGGCGCATGTGCTGGTCGGCGATTTCTATATCGGCCCCTTCCGCATCTACATGTCGCTGTTCTGGTTCATCGGCGTGGCGCTGGTGCTCGGCTACGTGCTGACGCAGACCAAGGCCGGCAACTGGATCCAGGCGACGGGCGGCAATCCCGGCGCGGCGCGGGCGCGCGGCGTCAACGTCAACCGCACCAAGGTGCTGCTCTTCATGCTGTCGGCGACGATGGCCTCGTTCGCCGGCGTGATCAGCTCGATCCGCACCTCCGCCGCCAACCCGAACAGCGGCGCCGGCTACGAGCTGGAAGTCATCGCCATGGTGGTGATTGGCGGCACCGCGCTGATGGGCGGCCGTGGCACCATCATCGGCACCGTGCTCGGCGTGTTCATCCTGCGCGTCATGCGCAACGGCATCGTGCTGATCGGCGTGCCCGGCCTCGCCTACAACATCTTCATCGGCGCGATCATCCTCGGCATGATGACGCTGCATTCGATCCTCGAGCGCCGGCACCAGGCGGGAACCTGATCATGACCGATTTGATCCGCATGGAGCGCATCTCGAAATCCTATGGCAGGATCCAGGCGCTGAAGGACGTCGATTTCAGCGTCCGCGAGAACGAGATCGTCGGCCTGCTCGGCGACAATGGCGCCGGCAAGTCGACGCTGATCAAGGTTCTCTCCGGCGCCGTGCCCTCGACCGGCGGCGACATCTATGTGCGCGGCAAGAAGGTCAGCATCCGCTCGACCACCGACGCCATCGCCAACGGCATCGAGACGATCTACCAGGACTCGGCGCTGGTCACCCAGCTGTCGATCGCCCGCAATCTGTTCCTCGGCCGCGAGCCGGTGACGGGCTTCCTGAACCGGCTCGACCACGCCCGCATGGACACGGTGACGCGCGATCTCCTGAAGCGCGTCGGCATCAGCAAGAACATCCCGCCCTCGACGCCGATCGGCTCGCTCTCCGGCGGCGAGCGCCAGGCCGTCGCCATCGCCCGCGCCATGCATTTCGAGAGCGATTTGATCATCCTCGACGAGCCGACCAACAATCTCGGCGTCGCCGAGACGCAGGGCGTGCTGCGCTTCGTCCGCAACGCCCGCAATTCCGGCCATTCCTGCATCTTCATCGCCCACAACATCCACCATGTGTTCCAGGTGGTGGACCGGATCGTGGTGATGCGCGGCGGCCGCGTGGTGGCGGACGACATCAATCCGAAGCAGTCCAGCGTCGAGGACGTCGAACGCGTCATCACCGGCATGTCGGACGAGGAACTGGAGCGCGCGCTGGGGGCGAACAACCACTGAGGGGGTCTTCCGTCGGCCGCTCAGGTGGTTCCGACGGCGCCCCACGCTCGCCGTCATCCCTGCGAAGGCAGGGATCCATACAGCTGCGCCATCGGGAGGGTGAACTCCAAGCGGTTCGGCTGAATGGATCCCGGGTCAAGCCCGGGATGACGCCGGTGCATTGGGAGCGGCTGATTGGCCCCTCACCTCCCCCAGGGAGAGGTACAGGAGCCCCGCCTCACGCCAGCTTCGCCTGCGCCTCGGCCACGAGCGTGCGAACAAAATCTCCCGCCGGCATCGGCTGGGCGAGGCGGGCGGCCTGGCCGGACCAGAGCGACATGAAATCGCGCGAGCCGACCGGCTCGGTCTCGGCCCGGAGCGGCGCCAGTGCGCCGCCGGCGAGCGGGAATTGCGGAACGTCCGACGAGAAGCGTCCGAGATCCCGCATCAGGCGGTTGACGATGCCGCGCGCCGGCCTTCCGGTGAAGACGTTGGTGATCGCCGTCTCGTCGGCCTCGGCGGTTTCGAGCGCGCGGCGATGCTGCGGCGCGACCTTCGCCTCCGGGCCGAGCAGGAAAGCGGTGCCGATCTGCACCGCCGAGGCGCCGAGCGCCAGCGCCGCGACCACGCCGCGCGCATCGGCGATGCCGCCCGCCGCGATCACCGGCACGCCGACCGCATCCACCACCTGCGGCACCAGCGCGAAGGTGCCGACCTGGCCGGAGACGTCCGAGGTCAGGAACATGCCGCGATGGCCGCCTGCCTCCGCGCCCTGCGCGATGATCGCGTCGCAGCCGCCCGCCTCCAGATAGCGCGCCTCGCGCACCGTCGTCGCCGAGGCGATCACCTTGGCGCCGGCCGCCTTGACCCGGTCGAGCAGCGGCTTCTCCGGCAGGCCGAAATGGAACGAGACGATCTCGGGGCGCAGATCCTCGACCACGGCGCAGAACGCGTCGCTGAAGGGCTCGCGGTTCGAAGCCGGGACCGGCATGGCGGGATCGAGGCCGAGTTCGCGATAATAGGGCGCCAGCCGGGCGCGCCACGCGGCCTCGCGGGCCGGATCGGGCTCCGGCTGCCCGTGGCAGAAGAAATTCATATTGATCGGCCGCGCCGTCGCGGCGCGGACGGCGGCAATGTTTTCCCGGGCCTGGTCCGGCGAGATCGTCGCGCAGGCGAGCGCCCCGAGGCCGCCCGCTTCCGCCACGGCGATCGCCAGCGCCGGCGTGCCGAAGCCGGCCATCGGAGCCAGCAGGATGGGGTGTTCGATCCCGAACAGATCGAGGATGCGGCGATCGGCCCAATTCGTCATGACGTTTCCTGTCCTCAGCCAAGGAAGGCAAGCATAGCATCCGAAAACCGCTCGCCGGAAACCCAACGGCAAAATCCGGCGGATTTCATTCCACTCTGGCCTGCCGACAGGCTTGCGCTAACATCACACCATCGAATTCGAGGGGGAGATGACGATGACGCGCGTGGTGGTGATCGGCGGCAGCGGCCATGTCGGGACCTATCTGGTGCCGAGGCTGGTCGAGGCTGGATACGAGGTGGTGAACGTGACGCGCGGCCAGCGCGCGCCCTATCAGCCGCATGCGGCGTGGTCGGCGGTCGAGACGATCACGGCCGACCGCGAGGCGGAGGACCGCGCCGGCACCTTCGGCGCGCGGATCGCCGATCTCGAGCCCGACATCGTCATCGACATGATCTGCTTCACGCAGCGCAGCGCCGAACTGCTCGTCGACGCGCTGCGTGGCCGAGTGCAGCATTTCCTGCATACCGGCACGATCTGGGTGCACGGGCCGAGCGTCAGCGTGCCGACGACCGAGACGGCGAAGCGACGCCCGTTCGGCGCCTACGGCATCCAGAAGGCCGAGATCGAGGCCTATCTGCTGGCCGAGGCGCAGCGGAGCGGCTTTCCGGCGACTCTCGTCCATCCCGGCCATATCGTCGGGCGCGGCTGGGCGCCGCTCAATCCGGCCGGGCATTTCGATCCGGCCGTGTTCTCCGCGCTCGCGCGCGGCGACGAACTGGTGCTGCCGAATTTCGGACTGGAAACGGTGCATCATGTCCATGCCGACGACGTCGCGCAGATGTTCATGAAGGCGATCGCCAACTGGGGCGTCTCGGTCGGCGAGGCCTACCACACCGTCTCGCCGCAGGCGGTCAGCCTGCGCGGCTATGCCGAGGCGGTCTCGTCCTGGTTCGGCCACGAGGCGAAGCTCGCCTATCTGCCCTGGGAGAGCTGGAAGGCGCAGCACAGCGAGACCGTCGTCGAGCAGACCTATGACCACATCGCCCACAGCCCGAGCTGCTCGATCGAAAAGGCGCGCCGCCATCTCGGCTACGAGCCGCGCTTCAGCTCGCTCGAAGGGGTTCGGGATTCGCTCGACTGGCTGATCGAGCAGGGAATCGTCCAGGTCGCCTGAGTTCGACCAGAGATAATTAGCCGGCATATCATCGGGCCATGAGACGGTCCGGAATGGGCAAAGCCGCGCGCGGGACGAGCTGAGGTTGTCCCGCGCCGGCACACGGGCGACGTTACGGAATGGCGGTTTCCTTGGTGATTCCAGCCTCTTCCTGCAAGAGCCCGACGAAAAATTATAGTCCTGCATAAATTAAGTCGATCGATTGACGTCGTCGCCGAATTGGACAACTTTTGCGTTCGGGGGGGGTGGGAAACGAAGCGGAGTTTTGCCGGATGAGCGCGGACGCGATCAGTTTTGACCGAGTCGAGATGGACAACGCCGTCCGCGAGGCGGACGACGATGCGAGCGCCGCGCCGCTCCCGGCCTCCCGGCACTACCGGCGCGCCCGCCAGGATCGCGGCGCCGAGACGCGCCAGAAGCTCCTGCTCGCCGCCCTCGACGTCTTCGGCCGCTACGGCTTCGAAGGCGCCGCGACGCGCGACATCGCCAAGCGCGCCGACGCCAATCTCGCCGCCATCGTCTACCATTTCGGCAGCAAGGACGCCCTGCACAAGGCCGTGGCGGAATATGTCGTCGAGCAGATGGAAGCCCGCATCGGCGAGAGCATGGACGCAGCAGCCTCCGCGCTGGCCGGCACGATCGACCGGCCGACCGCGCGCCGCCTGCTGCAGAACATCATCGACGCGCATATCGATTCCATGCTGGGCGAGGCCGAGGCCGAACTCTGGGGCCGGTTCATCATGCGCGAGCAGATGGAACCCTCCTCGGTCTTCGACGTCATCTATGACTTCATGACCCGTTGCCAGATCACGATGACGAACCTCGTGGCCCTGCTGCTGGAGCTCGATCCGCGTTCGGAAGAGGCGATTTTGCGCTCCTTCACCATCTCCGGCCAGTTCGTCATCTTCTGCGTCGGCCGCCCGATGGTGCTGAAGCGGCTCGGACGCGATAGTCTGGCAAGCCAGGACCGCGAGGAAATCCGCAGCATCGTTACCGGCCATATCGACCAGCTGGTCGGAGAGACGCTCACGCACGAGGGATGACATGGAGGCCGGCCGGGCGTCAGCGCTCGTCGCGTTACTGCTGCTCGCCGGCTGCGGCGACGGCGGCGACGACGCGCTGCTGCACGGCTATGTCGACGCGGACTATGTGCTGGCCGGCGCGGAGGCCAGCGGCCGGCTGACCGCGCTTTCCGTGCGGCGGGGCGACCCCGTCGCGGCGGATGCGCCGCTCTTCACCCTCGACGATCGCGACGAGACGGCAGCACTCGCCCAGGCGCGGGCCGAGCTGGCGCAGGCGAAGGCGAGCCTGCAGGATCTCCGGACCGGCAAGCGGCCGGAAGAAATTCGCGTACTCGACGCGCAGCTCGCCGACGCCGAGGCATCGCTGACGGTGGCGCAGAAGAGCTATGACCGCAACCGGGACCTCTCGACCCGCGCCGTCGTCGCCATCGCGACGCTCGACCAGGCGAAGGCGGACCTCGATTCGGCCGCAGCCCGCGTGCAGGTGGCGCGCGAAAACCGCGCCGTCGCCAATCTGCCGGCCCGGCCCGACCAGATCGCAGCGGCGGAACAGCAGGTCGAGGCGCTCGCCGCCGCCGTCACCGCCGCCGAGACCAAGCTCGCCCGGCGTAGCCAGCGCGCAGCGAGCGCGGGGCAGATCGAGGACGTGTTCTACCAGATCGGCGAGATCGTCCCGGCCGGCCAGGCCGTCGTCTCCCTCCTCCCCGACGGCGCGCGCAAAATCCTGTTCTTCGTGCCGGAGCCGGCGCGCGCCACCGTCCGGCCGGGCCAGCGCGTGGCGCTCTCCTGCGACAGCTGCGCGGACGGGCTGGCGGCGACCGTCTCCAGCATCGCGACCAACGCCGAATTCACGCCGCCGGTGATCTATTCCAAGGAGAGCCGGGCCAAGCTGGTCTACCGCGTCGAGGCGCGACCGGAGGGCGAGGCGCAAAAGCTCGATCCAGGCCAGCCGGTCGACGTCCGGCTTCCGGCGGGGGAGAAATAGCACCATGGCGCCCGACAGGCCGGAAGACGTCGTCATCGACATTCACGGCCTGACCAAGCGCTTCGGCGACAAGACGGTCGTGGACGACGTCTCGCTCGACGTCCGGCGCGGCGAGATCGTCGGCTTCCTCGGCCCGAACGGCTCCGGCAAGACGACGACGATCCGGATGATCTGCGGCCTGCTCAGGCCGGACGGCGGCAGCGGCACCTGCCTCGGCCTCGACATCCTCAGGGATGCCGAGCGGATCAAGCGCCAGGTCGGCTACATGACGCAGCGCTTCTCCTATTACGAGGACCTGACGATCCGCGAGAACCTCGATTTCGTGGCGCGGATCTACGCCCTGCCGGACCGGGCGGCGGTGGTGAAGCGGACGCTGGAGCGGCTCGGGCTCTACAAACGCCGCGACCAGCTCGCCGGCGCGCTTTCCGGCGGCTGGAAGCAGCGCCTCGCGCTCGCCGCCTCGGTCATGCACCAGCCCAAGCTCTTGCTGCTCGACGAGCCGACCGCCGGCGTCGACCCGCAGGCGCGGCGCGAGTTCTGGGACGAGATCCACACGCTGGCCGACGACGGGCTGACCGTGCTGGTCTCGACCCACTACATGGACGAGGCCGAGCGCTGCCACCGCATCATCTACATCGCCTATGGCAGGATCGTCGCGCGCGGCACGGTCGAGGAGGTGATCGAAAGCTCGGGCCTCTCCACCATCATCGTCAGCGGCCGCGACGTCGGAGCGATCGCCAGGATCGTGCGGGAGAAACCGGGGGTCGAGCAGGTGGCGCCGTTCGGCAACGATCTGCATGTCGTCGGCCCCGATCCCGCCGCGCTGAAGGCGGCCGTCGACGCGGCGCTCGCCGAGACCGGCTCCGACGCCGTCGCGATGCCCGGCGAGACCAGTCTCGAGGACGTGTTCATCCGGTTGATGCAGACGGCGCAGGCGGGCGACCAGCCTGCAAACGGCGAGCAGGCATCGTCATGAGCGCCGGCCTCTCCCGGATCCTCGCGCTGATGGTGAAGGAATTCATCCAGATGCGGCGCGACCGGCTGACCTTCGCGATGATCATCGGCATTCCGATCATCCAGCTGGTTCTGTTCGGCTACGCCATCAACCTCGATCCGAAGCGCCTGCCGACGCTTGTCGTCGCCGGCGACAGCGGCCCCGCCTCGCGCGCCATCGTCGCGGCGATGGAGGCATCAGGCTATTTCAGCGTCGCGCCCGGCCTCGCCAGCGAGGCGCAGGCGAACGAGGCGCTGATCGACGGCTCGGCCAGCTATGTCATCACGCTGCCGCCCGGCTTCGAGCGCGATTTCGTTCGCGGCACGCGGCCGCAACTCCTCGTCGAGGCCGACGCGACCGACCCGGCCGCCACCTCCAACGCGCTCGGCGCCCTGCCCCAGATCCTCTCCAGCGCGCTCGCCCGCGAGCTGACCGGTCCGCTCGCGACCCAGACCAGCGCCCCGGCCGCCGTCGATCTCGTCATCCAGCGCCGCTACAACCCGGAGGGCATCACCGCCTACAACATCGTGCCGGGCCTGCTCGGCACCATCCTCACCATGACGACCATCCTGATGACGGCCTTGGCGCTGACGCGCGAGATCGAGCGCGGCACGATGGAAAACCTGATGGCGATGCCGGCGACGCCGTTCGAGATCATGATCGGCAAGATCGTGCCCTATATCGGCTTCGGCCTGGTCCAGGTCGCCGTCATCCTCGTCTGCGCGCAGATCCTGTTCCATGTGCCGATGATGGGGTCGTTCGCCGTGCTGCTCGGCGTCACCTTCCTGTTCATCGGCTGCAACGTGACGCTCGGCTACACGTTCTCGACGATCGCCCGCAACCAGATGCAGGCGATGCAGATGACCTTCTTCTGGTTCCTGCCGTCGATCCTGCTGTCGGGCTTCATGTTCCCGTTCCGCGGCATGCCGGACTGGGCGCAGGTCATCGGCAGCGCGCTGCCGATCACGCATTACATCCGCTCGGTGCGCGGCATCATGCTGAAGGGCAGCGGCCCGTCCGACCTCGTCGGCGAAATCTGGCCCCTCGCCACCTTCTGGCTCGCCGTCGGCGCGCTGGCGCTCTTCCGCTATCGGCGGACGCTGGATTAGGGCGAGGCCAGAGCCCGCCAGGTGGCGAGCGGCAGGACGAGCCTGGTGCTGTCCGGGCCGAGGCTCACGAAGGCGTGGCGGCGGTAGAATTCGGTCGCCGCCGCGTCGATCGGATCGACCAGCACGGCATGGGCGCCGATTTCGGAGCGAGCGACACGATCCAGCGCGTCCGCCAGCAAGAGCGAACCGATGCCGCGTCGGGCAAAGCGATGATCGACGGCGAGCCAGCCGATCAGCACACAGGGCATTCGTGGATAGCGCGGCAGCTTCTTCGCCATCTCGGCGGGGATATCGCCGAGATCAACGGATTGCGCCGACAAGGTGTAGAACCCGGCAAGCGCCTCGCTTTCCAGATCGATGCAGACAAAGCAGCGCACATAGTTCCGCCGGATATCCTGCGAAACGACATTCAGGAAGAAGCGGTCGATACGATCATTGCCACAGCGAAACGCGCTGCGATCCTGCGTCGAAGCCAGCGGCTCGATCCGGTAGAGCGTGGTCAAGACTTGCTGGCGACGAGATCACGATGACGCCTGGCGGCATCGCGGAGTGCTTCTGTCGGTTCCGGCGGGTTGAGGAGCGCCTCCGCGAAGCGAGCCTGCTCTTCGCGCGTCAGGCGGATCGCGTCCATCTGCTCGATGACCTGCACAGCCTTCTCGGCCGTCGCTTCGATCACGAAGCTGGTCACGGAAATTCCACGCAGTTCCGCGGCGCGCTTGATCATATCCAGCACGCGGGTCGGAACGCGCGCCTCGAGGCGCGAGGAGTTTCCGGTGTCACTCATGCCTGGAAGCATACGGCAAATTGCCGTACGGGACAAGAACTACGCCGCCAGCTCTTCCGGTTCGCTGCCGGGGGCGAGGCGGACGCGGAGGCCGTCGAGCTCTTCCGACATCAGGATCTGGCACGACAGGCGCGAGTTCGACTTGACCGCCATGGCGTCGTCGAGGCGTTCCTCTTCCTCGTCCGACATCGGAATCAGCCGGTCGACCCAGTCCGGGTCGACATAGACGTGGCAGGTGGCGCAGGCGCAGGCGCCGCCGCATTCGGCCTTGATGCCGATGTTCCAGTCGCGGATGACTTCCATCACCCGCCAACCCTCGAGCGCTTCGAGCTCGTGCTCCTCGCCGGCGTGGTCGGTGACGAAGATCTTCATGGCACTATCCCTATTCGACCGCCCCAACCGAAGGGCGTTTTCGAGCGAAGTGAATGCCGGCTCGCGTCCCGGGGGGACGCCGAGCGAACCAAAAAACTAGTCGGCGACCCTTGCCGTCGGCCGGCGCGCCCAGGGGCGCGTTCCGGCGGGCACTTCGCCCTGCTCGGCGATCGGCTGCAGATATTCGGTCACCTCGGGCCAGCGCCCCTCGCGAAGCCCCTTCAGCACCAGCGGGTCCTCCGTCGAGAAGGCGTCGAAACCGACGCGCTTCAGGAACGGGATCTGGTCGAGGAAGAAGGCGCCGACGGCGCGGAGCTCGCCCCGGAATCCGTCGCGGTCGCGCAGCAGCCGGCCGATCGAGAAGGCGCGGCCATCGGCGAATTTCGGCAGATCCGCCGCGACGACGGCAAGGCGCGGCAGGTCGGCGACGATATCGGACCAGTCGGCGCCGGGCTCGATCACCACGCCGAGCGGCGCGGAGCGGGCCAGAAGCGCCTCGCGCTCGGCGCGGAAGCGCTCGAGGCTGACGATCACCGCCTCGCCATCGGCCGGCAACTCGTCGTCGGCCAGCCGACGAAACGCGTCTTCGACGAAGGATCCATTCTTCCAGAGGCTCATGTCAGATGCCGCTTCCGTCGTTCTCGAGACCTAGATGGATGCCGCATTCGGTCTTGTCCAGACCGCGCCAGCGCCCCGCCCGCGCATCCTCGCCGGGCTTCACCTTCGAGGTGCAGGGCTGGCAGCCGATCGAGGGATAGCCTTGCGCCACGAGGGGATGCGGCGGCAGATCGTGCTCGGCCACATAGGCCTTCAGTTCGTCGGCCGACCAGGTGGCCAGCGGATTGACCTTGATGCGCGCGCCGTCCTGCTCGAAGGACTGGATCGCCGCCCGCGTCGCCGCCTGGAAGCGCTTGCGCCCGGTGAACCAGGCGTCGAAGCCTTCCATGGCGCGCGCCAGCGGCTCGGTCTTGCGGATCCGGCAGCAGGTGTCGGCATCCGTCATCCAGAGCGCCTTGTAGGGATCGGCCGCAGCGAGAGCCACCGGATCCGGCGTGATGGTGCGCACGTCGGAGAGGCCGAGCCGCTCCACCAGCGTGTCGCGATAGGCAACCGTCTCCGCGAACAGCCGCTGCGTATCCATGAAGACGACCGGGATGGCGCGATCGACGGATGCCGCGAGATGCAGCAGCACCGCCGATTCCGCCCCGAAGCTCGACACCAGCGCGATACGGCCGGGGAAGATCTCGTGGAGCGAGCGCTCGATCAGCTCGGGCGCCGAAAGCCCGGCGAACCGCGCATTGAGGATAGCGGCCTCCTGCAGCCCCGCGCTCTCGTGATCGAAAACGGGGCCGCCGCGCTCCTGCTCGAAGCCGAAGGCGACGGGGTCAAGGCGTCCCATAAAGCGCTTCCTTGAACGGTGCCTGGCCGAGGCGGCGATAGGCGGCAAGGAAGGTCTCGTCGCTGTTTTCGCGCTTGGCGATATAGGTGTCGACCACGGTCTCGATCGCATCGACGATCTCCTCGGTCGAGAAGCCGCGGCCGATAATCTCGCCGATCGACGAGTTCTCGTCGCCGGAGCCGCCGAGCGAGATCTGGTAGAACTCCTCGCCCTTCTTCTCGACGCCGAGAATGCCGATGTGGCCGACATGGTGGTGGCCGCAGGCGTTGATGCAGCCGGAGATCTTGATCTTGAGATCGCCGATGTCGCGCTGGCGCTCGATGTCGCCGAAGCGCTGCGAGATCCGTTGCGCCACGGGGATCGAGCGCGCATTGGCGAGCGCGCAATAATCGAGGCCCGGGCAGGCGATGATGTCGGTGACGAGGCCGGCATTGGCGGTCGCCAGCCCATTGGCGACCAGCCCGTCATAGATCGCCTTCAGATCGCCGTTGGCGACATGCGGGAGAATGAGGTTCTGCTCGTGGCTGACGCGGATCTCGTCGAAGGCGAGCCGTTCGGCGAGGTCGGCGACGGCGTCCATCTGCTCGGCCGTGGCGTCGCCCGGCGTGCCGCCGATCGGCTTCAGCGAGATCGTCACCGAGACATGGCCGGCGACGTGATGCGGATGGGTGTTGCGCTGGACCCAGGCGTCGAATTCCGGGTCGCGGGCGCGCTCGATCGCCAGCGCCGGGCTGGGGGTGAGCGGCTTCAGCGAGGCCGGAGCGGCGAAATATTCGCGGATGCGCTCGACTTCGCCCTGCGGCAGCTTGAGCGCGCCGTGGCGGATGCGCTCCCACTCTTCCTCGACCTGGCGCGAGATCTCGTCGGCGCCGGTCTCGTGCACGAGGATCTTGATGCGCGCCTTGTACTTGTTGTCGCGCCGGCCGTTCAGATTGTAGACGCGCAGGATCGCCTCCGAATAGGAGAGGAGGTCCTCTTCGGGCAGGAAGTCGCGGATCTTCTTGGCGATCATCGGCGTGCGGCCCTGGCCGCCGCCGATATAGACGGCGAAGCCGACCCGGCCGTTCTCGTCCTTCTTCAGGTGCAGGCCGATGTCGTGCACCTGGATCGCGGCGCGGTCGCGCTCGGCGCCGGTGACGGCGACCTTGAACTTCCTCGGCAGGAAGACGAATTCCGGATGCAGCGACGACCATTGCCTGAGGATCTCGGCATAGGGGCGCGGATCGGCGACCTCGTCGGCGGCGGCGCCGGCGAAATGATCGGCCGTGACATTGCGGATGCAATTGCCCGAGGTCTGGATCGCGTGCATCTCGACCGAGGCGAGATCGGCCAGCGCATCGGGGATCTCGGAGAGCTTCGGCCAATTGAACTGGATGTTCTGGCGCGTCGTGAAGTGGCCGTAGCCGCGATCATACTTTCGCGCGATATGGGCGAGCATCCGGAGCTGCTGGCTGTTCATCGTGCCGTAGGGCACAGCGACGCGCAGCATGTAGGCGTGCAGCTGCAGGTAGACGCCGTTCATCAGGCGGAGCGGCTTGAACTGGTCCTCCGTCAGCTCGCCGGAGACGCGGCGGCCGACCTGGTCGCGAAACTGCGCGACGCGGGAGGTCACGAACTCATGGTCGAACTCGTCGTAGCGATACATCACTCAACCTGCCTGATTCAGAAGGGCGGCGCGGGCGGCGATCTCGGCCTCGCCATAGGTGACGGTGGGGCCGCCGGCGGCGCGGATCTTTTCGCGCAGACGGACAGGAACCGGCAGGCCGTCCGCGTCGACGGTCGCCTCGATCTCGTAGGGGTCGACGACGATGAGCGCTTCCTGCTGCGCCTTGGCGTGGCGAAGCGCGTCCTCGAGCTCGGCATCCGGAATGACCCGGGCGTCGGCGAGCCGGTAGGACCAGCCGCCGGAAGCGGTCAGGAACACGACCAGCCCGTCGGAGAGATGGTTCGCTGTGATGAGCTTGTCGGTCATTCCGCTTTCCAGATCCGTATCCTCATGCCGCCAGCGCCACGAGCGGCAGCGGCTTGACGCCGACCGCGCTCTCGGCGACCACGCGGCCGACGATGATGACGACCGGGCCGTCGAGCTCCGGCCGGTCGGCGATTTCAGCCAGCTCGTCGAGCCGGCCGGCATAGGCGCGGCGATCGGCGCGCGAGGCATTCTCGATGACGGCGACCGGCGTCGAGGCGCTGAGGCCGTTCTCGATCAGCTTGGCCGCGACCCGGGTGGCGACGCTGCGGCCCATGTAGACGGCGACGGTGGCGCCCGAGAGCGCGAGGCCGGCCCAATCGGGCAGCGTGTCGCCGCGCATGTCGTGGCCGGTGGCAACGACCAGCGTCGAGGCGACGTCGCGAAGCGTCAGCGGAATCTCGTTCTCGGCGGCGGCGGCGAACGCGGCGGTGATCCCCGGCACGATGTCGAACGGGACGCCGGCTTCGCGCAGCGCCGCCATCTCCTCGCCGGCGCGGCCGAAGATCAGCGGATCGCCCGACTTCAGCCGGACGACGCGACGGCCGTCGCGCGCCTCGCGCACGAGAATGGCGTTGATCTCGTCCTGGCTGGCGGCATGCGCGCCCTTGGCCTTGCCGACATAGATGCGGAGCGCGTCCCGCCGGCCCATGGCGACGATCGCCTCCGGCACCAGCTTGTCATAGACGATGACGTCGGCTTCCTGCAGCAGGCGCTGGGCGCGGAGCGTCAGCAGATCCTCAGCACCCGGACCGGCGCCGACCAGGCTGACATGGCCGACGGTTGCCGACTGCGCGGCGGCGGCGTCGATCGCGGCGGTGGCCTCGCCCTCGCCGTCCTCGATCTGGCCGGCCAGCACCTTGGCGGCGGTCGGCCCGGTGAAGAAATGCGCCCAGAAGCGGCGGCGCGCCTCGCCGGATCCGATCTTTTCCGCGACCTGCGCCCGCAGACGCTCCGCGAGGTCGGCGAGATCGCCGAGCCGCGGCGCGAACATCGCCTCGATCCGGGCGCGGACATGGCGCGCCAGCACCGGCGCGGCGCCCTCGGTCGAGATGGCGATCGACAGCGGCGCGCGGTTGACCAGCGCGGGGGTATAGAAATCGCAGAGATCGGGACGGTCGACGACATTGACCGGAACGCCGGCCGCCTTGGCGAGGTCGCGTACGGCGCGGTCGCTCTCCAGATCGCCGGTCGCGGCGAAGACGAGCGCCGCATCTGCGAGATCGGCGGCTTCCGGGAAACGGGGTTCGAGCCGGGCGCCGGCCGCTTCCAGATCGCGCCGCGCCTCGTCCTCCAGCGCGTGCGCGAAGACGACGATCTCGGCGCAGGTCTCGGCGAGCAGGCGGATCTTGGCCGCCGCCTCCTCGCCACCGCCGGCGATCACGACCCGGCGGCCCTCGACCTTGTGGAAGGCCGGAAAGGTGCCAAGCTTGCGCTGAACCGTGCGATGGACCGCAGCCATCCGTCTCTCCTCGGGCGCGACCCGACGAACGGATCCCGCGAAGTCTGGAACGATTGCAGACTTCTAGAGACTTCAGCGCCCAAAGACGACGATCCGCGTTCCAATCTCGCAAAGCGGCTTGAAAAAACATTCCACGCAAGGCGGTGCGCATGACGAGGAAGCGTATTCCTGCGTCAATCGCCCGCCCTGCCCAGTCATTCCGGCCGGATTTCCTCGGGCTCTTCTTGGCCCCGCTTCCGGCGGAGCCAAGAAGAACGAATTATACACGACCTATCTCATAGTGTTTATCGAGATATTGCCGTCGGTGCCCTAGAACACGCCGGCGCCGAGCTCGGCCGGGGCGGCGCTGGCGCGGAACATGGCGAAGAGCTCGCGGCCCAAACCGAACTCGTTGCCGGAGAGATCCTCCTCGACCTGCGGCCGCGCCGCGAAGGTCGCCGCGTCGACCAGCACTTCGAGCGTGCCGTTGACGGCATCGAGCCGGACGAGATCGCCGTCGCGCACCTTGCCGATCGGCCCGCCGGCCGCCGCCTCGGGCGTGACGTGGATCGCCGCCGGCACCTTGCCGGAGGCGCCCGACATGCGGCCGTCGGTGACGAGCGCCACCTTGAGGCCGCGATCCTGCAGCACGGCCAGCGTCGGCGTCAGCTTGTGCAGTTCCGGCATGCCGTTGGCGCGCGGGCCCTGGAAGCGGATGACGGCGATGAAGTCCTCGGTCAGCTCGCCCGCCTTGAAGGCGGAGATCAGCGCGTCCTGGGTATGGAACACCTTCGCCGGCGCCTCGATGACGTGGCGATCCGCCTTGACGGCCGAGACCTTGATCACGGCGCGGCCGATATTGCCGGAGAGCAGCTTGAGGCCGCCCGTCGGCTGGAACGCCTTCTCGACCGGCGCCAGCACCTTCTCGTCGAGGCTTTCGGTGGCCGCCTCGCGCCAGTGGATGGCGCCGTCATCACCGAGCTTCGGCTCGACCGTGTAGCCGGAGAGGCCTGTTCCCCACACGGTGGAGACGTCCTCGTGCAGCATGCCCGCCTTGAGCAGCTCGCGGATCAGGAAGCCCATGCCGCCGGCGGCGTGGAAATGGTTCACGTCGGCCATGCCGTTCGGATAGACGCGGGTGAGCAGCGGCACGACGTCGGAGAGATCCGAGAAATCGTCCCAGGTCAGCTGGATGCCCGCCGCCTTCGCCATCGCGACGAGATGCAGGGTGTGGTTGGTCGAGCCGCCGGTGGCGTTCAAGCCGACGACGCCGTTCACCACCGCCTTCTCGTCGATGATCTCGCCGATCGGCGTGAACTCGTTGCCGAGCGCGGTGATGGCGAGCGCGCGCTTGGCGGCGGCGCGGGTCAGCGCCTCGCGCAGCGGCGTGTTCGGATTGACGAAGGAGGATCCGGGCAGATGCAGGCCCATGATCTCCATCAGCATCTGGTTGGTGTTGGCCGTGCCGTAGAAGGTGCAGGTGCCGGGGCCGTGATAAGAGGCGCTCTCGGCCTCGAGCAGGTCGGCGCGGGTCGCCTTGCCCTCGGCGAAGAGCTGGCGAACGCGCGCCTTCTCGCTGTTCGGCAGGCCGGAGGTCATCGGACCGGCGGGGATGAAGATCGCCGGCAGGTGGCCGAAGGTCAGCGCCGCGATCAAGAGGCCCGGGACGATCTTGTCGCAGATGCCGAGATAGACGGCCGCGTCATAGGTGTTGTGCGACAGGCCGATCGCCGCCGCCATGGCGATGGCGTCGCGCGAGAACAGCGACAGCTCCATGCCGGTCTGGCCCTGGGTGACGCCGTCGCACATCGCCGGCACGCCGCCGGCGACCTGCGCCACGCCACCGACCTCGCGCGCCGCCTGCCGGATCAGCTCCGGATAGGTCTCGTAGGGCTGGTGGGCGGAGAGCATGTCGTTATAGGCGGTGATGATGCCGAGATTGGGCACCACGTCGCCCTTCAGCGCCGCCTTGTCGGCCGGACCGCAGGCAGCGAAACCATGCGCCTGGTTGCCACAGGCGAGCGACGCGCGGCGGGGGCCTGAGTCGCGGGCGGCAGCGAGGCGATCGAGATAGAGGCCGCGCGACTTCTCGCTGCGAGCCCGGATCCGATCCGTCACTTCGAGGATCTTCGGGTGGATGGACATGACGTGGTGTCTCCTGGGCAACCGTAACCTGCGAGAGGCCCGGTGGCGCCGCCCGCTTCAAACCCCTCTCCCCACGCCCTCCCGTGAACGGGAGAGGGTTCCCCGTTCGGTGGTCATTTCTTGGAAACGGCGACAGCGCCGATCTGGTTCGGCGCGGCCGTTCTCATCTTGTTGGAGCATCGGTCTTGTGCCGAAGCCCTATCGCTCAAGCCGCGTTCCCGCCGCCCCGAGGCGGCGGGTTCTCGCTCAGGCGCCTTCTTCGTGCCAGGTGCGGCCGTCGCGCTCGATCAGGGCGATCGACGAGGACGGGCCCCAGGTGCCGGCGGTGTAGCCCTTCGGCGCCTCGCGCGAAGCCGCCCAGCCTTCGAGGATCGGATCGATCCACTTCCACGCCGCCTCGACTTCGTCGCGGCGCATGAACAGCGTGGCGTTGCCGCGGATCACGTCCATGATCAGCCGCTCATAGGCCTCGGGGCTGCGCACCTTGAAGGTCTCGGCGAAGCTCATGTCGAGCGGAACGTGGCGCAGGCGCATGCCGCCCGGGCCGGGATCCTTGATCATCAGCCAGAGCCGCACGCCCTCGTCCGGCTGCAGGCGCATGACCAGCTGGTTGGAAGCGAGCTGACCGGCGCTGTCGCCGAAGATCGAATGCGGGATCGTCTTGAAGTTGACGACGATCTCGGAAAGGCGCGAAGGCAGGCGCTTGCCGGTGCGGATGTAGAAGGGCACGCCGGCCCAGCGCCAGTTCTCGATCTCCGCCTTGATGGCGACGAAGGTCTCGGTGGTGGAATCGTCGCGGCCGAGTTCTTCCAGATAGCCCGGGACCGGCCCGCCGGCCGAGGCGCCGGCCTTGTACTGGCCACGCACGGTGACGCTATCGACCTCGCCATCGACGATCGGCTTCAGCGAGCGCAGCACCTTGAGCTTCTCGTCGCGCAGCGCGTCGGCGTCGAAGCGGCCCGGCGGCTCCATGGCGACGAGGCAGAGCAGCTGCAGGATGTGGTTCTGCACCATGTCGCGCAGCGCGCCGGCCGTGTCGTAATAGCCCGCGCGGCCCTCGACGCCGAGGCTCTCGGCGACCGTGATCTGCACGTTGTCGATGTGGTTGGCGTTCCAGAGCGGCTCGAACAGCGCGTTGGCGAAGCGGAGCGCCATCAGGTTCTGCACCGTCTCCTTACCGAGGTAATGATCGATGCGGTAGATCTGGCTTTCCTTGAACACCTTGCCGATCGAGTCGTTCAGCTCGTTGGCGGAGGCGAGGCTCTTGCCGATCGGCTTCTCGATGATGACGCGCGTCTTCGGCGTCACGAGATGATGGGCGCCGAGGCCCTCGCAGATGATGCCGAACAGGTCCGGCGCCACCGCCAGGTAGAAGGCGCGGATGCGGTCCTTGCCATCCTTCAGCGCCTCGACGAGATCCGGCCAGCCGGCCTTCTCGGCCGTCGCGTCGATCGCGACATAGGAGATCCGCTTCAGGAACGAGGCGACCTGCTCCGGCTCGCGCTCGTCCGCCGGCACGAACTTCTCCAGCGCCGCCTCGGTCAGCTTCTGGTAGGCCTCGTCGCTCATGGGGCGACGCGACGCGCCGATGATGCGGGCAACCGGGGGGATTTGACCGTCGCGGTGGCGATGGTAGAGCGCCGGCATAAGCTTGCGATAGGCGAGATCGCCCGTGGCGCCGAAGACGACGAGATCGAAGGGGTCGACGGCGATGATACGACTGGTCATGAATTCCCTCTTTCCGGCGTCAGCCGGGCCTCAGCTGGTCTGCAGCCATGTCCTAATCAAGTCCGCGTCATATGTTGAGGGACAAAATTAGAGAACCGAAATAAAATCCTTGCGACGAGATTCGCGTGTAACGGCAGCGACGACACGCTAAGCGAATTCAGTCGCTTAAACGAGCCCCCAAGGGGCAACGGGGGAAATGCACATGACCGATCCAGTTTGCGTCGTACCGGCCGGCGATCGCTGCGGCGAAGGCGTCGTCTGGAGCGCCGCCGAGCAGGCCGTCTACTGGACCGACATCAACCGTTTCCTCATCCATCGCTATGATCCGGCGTCGAAAACGACGCAGAACTGGATCTTCGACGAGCCGGTGACGACGCTCGGCCTCACCGACCGCCCGGGCACGCTGATCGCCGCCCTCGCCTCGAAGGTGATTCTCTGGAAGCCCGAGACCGACAGCCGCACCGACTTCTCCGTCCCGGAGCCGAACTTCCCGAAGGCGCGGCTGAACGACGGCCGGCCCGACCCGTTCGGCAACCTCGTCGTCGGCTCGATGTTCAACAATGTCGCCCCCGATGGCTCCGGCGTCGATATCACCGACAACAAGGCCGGCGGCCTCTACCGCGTCGACGACAAGGGCGGCGTCGCGACGATCAAGTCGGAGATCGGCATCACCAACACCATGTGCTGGGACGTCGCGCGCCAGCGCTTCTATACCGGCGACACGATGAAGAACGAGATCTGGCAGTTCGACTATGATCCCGAAACAGGCGCCGTCTCGAACGACCGGCCGTGGTTCTCCGACTTCGAGCGCGGTGGCCCGGACGGCTCGCAGATCGACAGCGAGGGCCATGTCTGGAACTGCCGCTATGGCGGCGGCTGCGTCGTGCGCGTCTCGCCCGAGGGCAAGGTCGCCGGCATCCTCGACATGCCGGTCTCGAACATCACCAACTGCACCTTCGGCGGCGCCGACCTGAAGACGCTCTACATCACCACCGCGCAGGGCGGAAACGGCCCGCTCGAGCGGCTGGCCGGCGGCCTGTTCGCCGTCCGCACCGAGGCGCCTGGACTGGCGGAAAACGTGTTCCGGCTCGATCGCTGATCGCGCGTTCCCGGAGGGCCCTGCCCTCCGGCCGCTTTGGCGGACCTCCCGCAAGTCCTGACGGCGCGGCAGAGAGGCGGATCGAAACAAGATCGCCACCCTGCCGCAGGGGAATTTCTGCTTTCGCCAGAAGATCCGGCCCGCAAATCGCCGCCTTTCCATCGTCATGGTAGAACCCCCTTAGTGGAGGTTGCCATGACGAGGAATTTCCCCGATTCTATTCATGCGATCCTGCCGGCCCTGCTCGTCTGGGCTGTCTTCGGCCTGAGCGGCGCGCAAGCGCAGACGCCGACGGAAGCCCAACAATCGGCGATCCGCTCCGCCTGCCCGGCCGACTACAAGAGCCATTGCGCCGGCATTCCTCCGGGCGGCAAGGCGGCGCTGGCCTGCCTGCAGCAGAGCGCAGCCAAGCTCTCCGACGCCTGCCGGACCGCCGTGCAGGCGGTCGGCGGCAGCGCAGCGACAACGCCCGCTCCCGCAGCACCCGCCGCATCCGCTGCGCCGGCGGATAGCAAGCCAGCCGGCCAGAGCAGCACCACGACCGCTCCCGGCAAGACGACCCCTGGCAAGACAACCGTCGCGCCGGCGGCGAAGGCCGCCGCGCCGGAGGCCACCCCGGCCCCGGGAGCGCTGACGCCGCGCCAGGAACTGGCGCTGGTGCGGCAGTCCTGCGCCAAGGATTTCCGCAGCCACTGCCGCGGCGTGCCGATCGGCGGCGGCAATGTCGTCGCCTGCCTGAAGGAGAACGCCGCCTCGCTCTCGCCGCGCTGCCAAAAGGCGCTCGCGCCCCTTGCCCAGTGACCGGCTGGTAGCAAGGAAATCACGTGGCACGGATGGAACCGGCCTCCTGAACCCTCCCCTTGAGGGAGGGTCAAGACCGCCTTCGGGCGGTCTTGGGGAGGGGTTCTCCGTCGGATCTGCGGCAGGCGGCGCGAAGTACCCCCTCCCGAAAACGCAAAGAGCGTTTTCGACCCCCCTCAAGGGGAGGTTCAAGAAAGAGGGCCGGATCCTGAGCGCGCCGCTGGCGAAACCAGCCTGCCGTCGACCCCCCCTTTGACGCCGGCCGTGACCCCGCCTAGCGGGCCCGAATCACCCCCCTCTTTCCTCTTTCCTCTTTCCTCTTTCCTCTCCCTCTCCCCTCTCTCTCTCTCTCTCTCTCTCTCTCTCTCTCTCTCCCCTCCCTCCTCTCTCCCCTCCCTCTCCCCTCCCTCTCCCCTCCCTTACCTCCGCCCCCTACCGCCCCTTGATCCAGTCCAATATTGGACTATCTTATCCATGACTGGATAAAGGAGCGCTGCCATGCCCCGCCTCGCCCGAACCGCTGAACTCGCCACCGTAGCGCCCGACCGCTTCGCGGCACCCGCCCGGCGTCGTCTTGGCGGTCCCGGCCTCCGCACCTTCAGCGCCATCGCCGATCGCTGGGGGCTCGGCGAGGCCGACCGCATGCGCATTCTCGGCCAGCCCGGACGCTCGACCTATTTCGGCTGGCTCGCCAAGGCGCGGAGCGGCGCCGAGCTGATGCTGCCGGTCGATACGCTCATCCGCATCTCCGCCCTGCTCGGCATCTACCAGGCGCTGAAAATCGTCTTCCCGAGCGACGCCGAGGCTAACAGGTGGTTAACAACCGGGAACACCGGCCCGCTGTTCGGCGGCCAGCCCCCGATGGCACTGATCACGGCCGGAACGCAGGACGGCATGATGCTGCTGCGCCGCCATCTCGACGCCTGGCGCGGCGGCCTGTTCTCCGCGCCCCTCCCCGGCTTCGACGACGAGATCGCGCCGATCGAGACGAGCGACATTGTCTGGGCATGACCGCATCCGATTTTCCGAAAACTGCGATCGAGCAGCCCACCCACCGGCTGATTCCGTCCCGCTTTCCGCCGATTTCGGCCTTCGAGGACGTTGCCTCGGCCGACGATCTCGCCGCCGTGCTGGAGCTGGAGGGCTGGACCAACGACCGGCTGGTGGCCGAGCGCGCCGCCCGCCTCCCCCGCGCCGAATGGGTCTATGGACGGCCGAACGCCAGCGTCGTCATGGCGTCGTTCCTGCACACGCCGCCGACCGGCCTGCGCTTTTCCGGCGGCGCGCTCGGCGCCTGGTACGGCGCGCTGTCGGTCGAGACCTGCATCGCGGAAGTGTCGCATCATCTCCGCCGCGAGATGCTGCGCTCGGGCGCCGATCGTTTCGTCACCACCTATCGCGCCTACACCGCCCGGATCGACGGCGCCGGCTACGTCGACACGCGGGGAATGGCCGAGAATCGGCCGGATCTCTATGCGCGCGCCGACTATGCCGCGCCGCAGGCTTTCGGCGAGGCGATCCGGGCCGAGGGCGGCGACGGCATCCTCTATGACAGCCTCCGCCATCGCGGCGGCGTCAATGTCTGCGCCTACCGGCCGTCGAAGATCCAGGAGGTCACGCAGGCAGGCCACCTCGAACTGACGGTCCGCACCGAAGGCAAGATCGTCGCGCGACGGCTGGCCTGAGCGCCGCCGGTCAGCCCGGAAACAGCCCGAAATAGGGCCTCGCCTCGGCGACCACCCGGGCGAAGGACGGGCGGTCCAGCAGCCGGCCGAAATAGCCGAACAGGCCGGGGTGGGATTCGTTGAAGGGCTGGACCTCGTTGGCGTAGAACAGCGCCGGGGCGGCAGCACAATCCGCCATGGTGAACGCGTCGCCCATGGCCCAGAAGCGATTGCCGAGGGCCTTTTCGAGCATGTCGTAAGAGGTCCTGAGCGTCGCCCGCGCGGCCTCGACACCATGCGGATCGCCGCGCCCTTCCGGCCGGAGCTTGTCGGTCACGATCTTCTGCATCGGCTCGTGCACATAGAGATCGTAGAAGCGATCGGCGAGCCGGGTCTGCCAGGCGAGATCGGGATCCTCCGGGATGAAGCGGGTCCGGCCCGGATAGAAGCGCGCCAGATACTCGATGATGACGGTCGATTCCGGCACGATCTGGCCGCGCGCCTGGTCGCGCAGCACCGGCATCTTGCCGATCGGCCAGAGCGCGTTGAATTCCGCCCGCTCGGCCGGGTCGCCGAGATCGACCAGACGCGGCTCGAAGCGCGTCTCCGTCTCGTAGAGCGCCATCAGCGCCTTCTGGCAGAACGAGGCCAGCGGATGCATGTAGAGCGTGAGAGTCATGGCATTCCCTCGCTTTCCATGGGATCGAGCCGGCGGAAAATCCGCCAGCCCGGAAATCGCAACGGTCTTGCCTGCCGGACGTCAGTTGCGCCGGTAGGCAACGCCCTTCTCGTCGAAGACCTGAAGGTGCTTGAGCGGCGAGGTGAGTCCAACCGTGTCGCCCTTGTTGACCTGGATGTCGTTCTCCAGCTTGGCGACGATCGGCTCTTCGGTCCCGATATCGACATAGATCAGCGTCACTTCGCCGAGCTGCTCGATGATGTCGACGGTACCGCGGAAGATCGCGTCGTCGCCGGTCGTGATCACGAGATCCTCGGGCCGGACGCCGAAGGTCGCCTTGGTGCCGGCGGCGCTCTCCGGAATGGCGGCGCGGACGGCGATCGCCTCGCCGCCGTTCGGGCGGACGCGCGGGCTGGCGCCGCCTGACTCCACCACGCAGGGGATGGTGTTCATCGACGGTGAGCCGAGGAACTTGGCGACGAAGAGGTTATCGGGGTTGTGATAGAGCTCCATCGGCGCGCCGACCTGCTCGACCCGGCCGGCGTTCAGCACGACGATCCGGTCGGCCAGCGTCATCGCCTCGACCTGGTCGTGCGTGACGTAGATCATCGTCACGCCGGCCATGCGCTCGTGCAGCTTGTTGATCTCGATGCGGGTCTGCACGCGCAGCGCCGCGTCGAGGTTCGACAGCGGCTCGTCGAACAGAAACACCTTGGGATCGCGCACGATGGCGCGGCCAATGGCGACGCGCTGGCGCTGGCCGCCCGAAAGCTGCTTCGGCAGACGATCGAGATAGGGCGTGATCTGCAGCACGTTGGCCGCCTCGCGCACGCGCCGGTCGATCTCTTCCTTGCCGCCGCCGCCGAGCTTCATGCCGAAGGCCATGTTGTCGTAGACGGTCATGTGCGGATAGAGCGCGTAGCTCTGGAACACCATGGCGATGCCGCGCTTCGACGGCGCCAGCTGGTTCACCACCTTGCCGTCGATCTGCAGCGTGCCGGAGGTGATGTCCTCGAGGCCCGCGATCAGGCGCAGCAGCGTGGACTTGCCGCAGCCGGACGGACCGACGAAGACGATGAACTCGCCCGATTTGATGTCGAGATCGATGCCGTGCAGGACCTTGACGGTGCCATAGGCTTTCTTGATGTCGCGTAGCAGCAAGCCGGCCATGTCTGTTTCCTTCCCGTGCCCGTTTCTTGTTCAGGCGATCTTGCCGAAAAATGCGTCGCGGCCGCCGAGGCTGACGGTCCGCCCCGAAGCGTCGAGCGAAGCGGCGAAGCCGCTGCCGTCGAGCGCCGATACCGTCGTGCCGGCCGGAACCGTGAAGCTCGCCGCGGTGCCGGCGAGGTTGAAGACGCAGAGGATCTTCTCGCCCTCCGTCTCGCGCACGAAGGCGAGCACGTCGGCGGGCGAGTCGACGAAGGCGATCGAGCCGTCATGCAGCGCCGGATGGGCGCGGCGGAAGGCGATCGCCTGGCGGTAATGCGCCAGCACCGACGCGCGGTCGGCGGTCTCGCGGTTGACTGCCCGCGCCACATGCTCCTGCGGCACCGGCAGCCACGGCTTGGCGGCCGAGAAGCCGGCATGGGCGCCGTTCGATTCCCAGACCATCGGCGTGCGGCAACCGTCGCGGCCCTTGAATTCGGGCCAGAAGCGGATGCCGTAGGGATCCTGCAGATCCTCATAGGCGATATCCGCCTCGGTCAGGCCGAGTTCCTCGCCCTGGTAGAGGCAGACCGAACCGCGCAGCGACAGCAGGATGCTGGCGGCGAGCTTGGCGACGCCGTCATAGTCCCCGTCCGTGGTCCAGCGCGAAACATGGCGGACGATGTCGTGGTTGGAGAAGGCCCAGCACGGCCAGCCGTCGCCGACGATCGCCTCGAACGCCTTGATCCGGTTGACGAAGTGCTCCTTCGTGAAGATCGGGCTCAGGAAGTCGAAGGTGTAGCACATGTGCAGCTTGTCGCCGCCGGCGGTATAGGCCGCCATCGTCTTCAGCGAGCGCGGGCCGTCGCCGATCTCGCCGACCGTCGTCTGGCCAGGATAGCGATCCAGCAGCGCGCGCAGGCGCTTCAGGAATTCGAGGTTTTCCGGCTGGCTCTTGTCGTGGATGTGATCCTGCCAGTTATACGGGTTGACCGCCGGCGCCTCGGGCGAATTGCGGTCCTCCAGCTTCGACGGCGGATTGTCCTCAAGCCCCTGCGAGTGGACGTAGAAGTTCACCGTGTCGAGGCGGAAGCCGTCGACGCCGCGCTTCAGCCAGAACTCGACGCTGTCGAGCAGCGCATCCTGCGCCGCCTTCGAGTGGAAGTTGATGTCCGGCTGCGAGGTCAGGAAATTGTGCAGGAAATACTGGCAGCGGGTCGTGTCCCACTCCCAGGCCGAGCCGCCGAAGATCGACAGCCAGTTGTTGGGCGGCGTGCCGTCCGGCTTCGCATCGGCCCAGACATACCAGTCCGCCTTCGGATTGGTCTTGGACGAGCGGCTCTCCTTGAACCAGGCGTGCTGGTCGGAGGTGTGCGACAGCACCTGGTCGATGGTAACGCGGATGCCGCGGGCATGCGCCTCGGCGATCAGCTTGTCGAAGTCCTCCAGCGTGCCGAACAGCGGATCGACGGCGCAATAGTCGGAGACGTCGTAGCCGAAATCCTTCATCGGCGACTGGAAGAACGGCGAGATCCAGATCGCGTCGACACCGAGCGAGGCGATGTGGTCGAGCCGGGCGGTGATGCCCTTGAGGTCGCCGACCCCGTCGCCATCCGTGTCCTGGAACGAGCGCGGATAGATCTGGTAGAGGACCGCGCCGCGCCACCAGTTGGCGTCGGCGGCCAGCGCGGGGGACGCTGCGCCGCCGGATACTGCTTCGTTCATCATCAGCCCTTTACGCCACCGGCGGTCAGGCCGGAGATGATCTTGCGTTGGAAGATGAGCACCAGCACGACCAGCGGCACGGTGACGATCACCGACGCGGCCATGATGTTGCCCCAGGGAATTTCGTACTGGCTGGCGCCGGACAAGAGCGCGATCGCCACGGGCACCGTGCGGGTGGCGTTCGACGAGGTGAAGGTCAGCGCGAACAGGAACTCGTTCCAGGCGGCGATGAAGGCGAGCAGGCCCGTCGTCACCAGCGCCGGCCACATCAGCGGCATGAACACCTTGGTGATGATCACCCAGGGCGTGGCGCCGTCGACGATCGCCGCTTCCTCGATCTCGATCGGCAGGTCGCGCATGAAGGTGGTCAGCACCCACACGGTGAACGGCAGCGTGAAGATCATGTAGGCGAAGATCAGCGCCAGCGGCGTGTTGAAGATGCCGAAGAAGCGCACGATCTCGAACAGGCCGGCGAGCACCGCGATCTGCGGGAACATCGACACCGACAGGATGGTGAAGAGTAGCAGCGAGCGGCCGCGGAAGCGGACGCGGGCGAGCGCGAACGACGCTGTCACCGCGAGCAGCAGCGAGATCGCCACCGTCACCGTCGACACCAGCAGCGAGTTGCCGAGATTGCGGACGAAGCTGCCCTGCGTCAGGACGGCGACGTAGTTGTCGAGCACCAGCGACTTCGGCCAGTAGTCGATCCGGAACAGATCCGTGCCGGATTTGAACGAGGTCAGGATCGCGTAATAGAACGGAAAGACCGAGATGAAGACGATGAGCAGGACCAGCGCATAGAAGGCGGTCCGCTTGGCGAGGGTCCAGACCATCAGCGGCCTCCGTCGAAATTGACGCGACCGACGACGATGTAGACCACCGTGATCACCGCGAGGATCAGGAACAGGAAGGTCGCGGCGGCCGAGCCGTAGGCGAACTTGTCGAAGTCGAACAGGTTCTCGCGGGCATAGACCGACATCGTCTTGGTCTGCGAGTTGTTCGGCGTCAGCACGTAGATCAGGTCGAAGATCCGGAGCGCGTCGAGCATGCGGAAGATCACCGCGACCATCAGGGCCGGCCGGATCAGCGGCAGCGTCACCCTGAAGAACACCTTCACCGGATGCACGCCGTCGATCTTGGCGGCCTCGTAGATGTCGCCCGGCACCATCTGCAGGCCGGCGAGGATGAGCAGCGCCATGAAGGGCGTCGTCTTCCAGATGTCGACGACCAGCACCGCGAGCATGGCGGTGTCCGGATTGGCGGTCCAGGCGATCTTCTGGCTGATGATGCCGAGATTGAGCAGGACGTCGTTGATGATGCCGAACTGGTCGTTGAGCATCCAGCCCCACATCTTGGCGGAGACGACGGTCGGGATCGCCCAGGGAATCAGGATGGCGGCGCGGACGATGCCGCGGCCCTTGAATTCGGCGTTCAGCACCAGCGCGACGATGGTGCCGAAAATGGTTTCCAGCGTCACCGAGACGATGGTGAACTTGACGGTGTTCCAGACGGCGCGCCACCAGATCGGATCGACCAGCAGGCCGTCATAGAGGACCTTGCCGCTCTTCAGCGTCGTGGCCGAGAAATAGTTCTCGAAGCCGATCCATTGCGCCGCCTCGATATTGGCGAGCGAAGCGTCGGTGAAAGAGAAGTAGATGCTGCGCAGCAGCGGCCAGCCGGCGACGAGCGCCAGGACGGCCAGCATGGGCGCCAGGAAGATCCAGGCCGAGCGCACGCGTTGGCGCATCAGGTCCGATCGCACTCCCTCGACCGGCGCGGTAATTGTCTCGGCTACCGCCATGTTCTCGGCTCTCGCTGGTTGGACCGATGCCTCGGTCGTCATCGATGGAAGGTGGCGGGACCTTGCCCGCCACACAGAAAACCAAAGAGACCCGGCCGGAGGCCACGCAGGCTTCCGGCCGGGCTCCTGGATGTTACCAGTTGGCGCCCTTGAGCTTGGTCAGCTTGGCCTCGAGCTGCTCGAGGTTGTCGGCTGCCGAACCGTTGCCGCTCAACGTGTCATGCGTGGCGGTCCAGAAGTTGGACGACACTTCGTTGTACTTGACCTTGGCCGGAGCCGAAGGACGCGGCACGGCGTTCTGGAAGACTTCCTTCCAGCGCGGGATGATCGACTGCTCCTTGGCGATGTCGGCATCGTCGTAGAGGGCCTGGATCGTCGGCAGGTTGGAGGCCTTGAGGGCCTTCAGCTTCTGCATCTCGGGCGAGGTGATGAACTTCACCAGCTCGACGGCTTCCTTCGGGCTCTTCGAATACTTCGAGACGGCCAGGTTCCAGCCGCCCAGCGTCGCGGCCGACTTGGCGCCCTCGCCGGAGCCTGCCGGCAGCGGAACGACGTCGAACTTGTCCTTCACGGCCGAGTCGGCGCCGTTGCCGAGACCGTAGGCGTAGGGCCAGTTGCGCATGAACACGGCATTGCCGGTCTGCCAGACGCCGCGCGCCTCTTCTTCCTGATAGGCGAGCACGCCCGGCGGCGAGATGGTGTTGACCCAGCCCTTGGCGCGATCGAGCGCTTCGACGGCCTGCGGGTTGTTGATCGAGATCGAGCCGTCGGCCTCGATGATCTGGCCGCCGCCGTTCGACTTGACCCATTCGAGCGCGTTGCAGGTCAGGCCTTCATAGGAATTGCCCTGCCAGACGAAGCCCCAGATGTCCTTGTTGCCGGCCTCGCGCTCCTTGTCCTGGATCTCCTTCGCGGTCGCCGCGAGCTCGTCCCAGGTCTTCGGCGGCGTCTTGCCGTACTTCTCGAGCAGGTCCTTGCGGTAATAGAGAGCCGGCGCGTCGGTGAAGAGCGGCATGGCGACGAGCTTGCCGTTCACCGTCTGCGATTCGACGATCGACGGGAAATGCGCGCCGATGACGTCCTTGGTCGCATCGGTCAGGTCGAGCAGCTGGTCGGCCAGCTGCGGCGCCCAGATGACGTCGGTCTGGTAGACGTCGATGTCGGAATTGCCGGCGGCGAGCCAGAGCTTGTACTGGCCGAACTGATCGCTCGTCGACGACGGCATCGGCACGATGGTGACCTTGTTGCCAGTCGCCTTCTCGAACAGGTCGAGCTGTTCGCGCAGCACGGCCAGGCCATTGCCGGTGTCGCCCGAGACGATCGACAGATTGGCGGCATTGGCAGCACTGCCCATCAACACGATACCGGCCCCGAAGGCCAGAAGCGCAGAGCGCAAGTTCATTGCAGGAACCTCCCTGAGAGACTGTCCATGACAGAAACTTGGAAACCGGGCCTCGCCAGTGCCTTGCACCCCGAACCGCCAGGCCTCCCGCTTCCAAAGCGCCCTTGGCGAAGGTTGTACCTTCACACTCTCCTCAAAGCGCTTTGAGGGCATTCTCACCGGCAAGCCGCTCCACTGTCAACCCCGACAGCCGGCGGGTCGAATGTGCGCTGCAATATGATAATCTTTCAATTTCATACGATAAATCAGCGTAATTTCTTGATTTTCCGGACGCTTTGCTGCCATTGACGGTTTCCGCAGTGCAGCAGGCTCGACCGGCTCGGGGCGGTTCCGCGACAGCGCGCTTGCCAGGACGATTGAAAGCGCTTTGAATGATTTCGGGAGGATGCTTTTCCACATGAGGCTGAAGGAACTGGCGTCGCACTTGGGATTGTCGCAGACGACCGTGAGCCGGGCGTTGAACGGATATCCCGAAGTCAACGAGGACACGCGACGGCGGGTGCTGGACGCGGCGCGGCGCTATGACTATCGCCCGAACGCCAGCGCGCGACGACTCGCCACCGGCCGTTCCGGCGCCATCGGCATCGTCCTGCCGACCGACCGCAACATGCTGCTCGATCCGCACTATGTCGAGTTCCAGGCCGGCCTCGGCGAAAGGCTGATGAAGGACGAGATCGACATCGTGCTGTCGCCGTCCCGCGCCGGCGACGAGATGGCCACCTATCGCCGCATGGCCGTCAGCTCGCGCGTCGACGCCGTGATCCTGTCGAGCCCGGTCGTCGACGACCCGCGCATCGCCCTCCTGAACGAGATCGGCCTCCCCTTCGTCGTGCACGGCCGCTCGCAGACCCGGCACAGCTATGCCTGGCTCGACATCGACAATGAGGGCGCCTTCCGCCATGCCGCCAAGCACCTGCTCGATCTCGGCCACCGGCGCATCGGCCTGATCAACGGCGAGACGCGGCACACTTTCGCCATCGACCGCGAGCGCGGCTTCCGCGCTGCGCTGGCCGACCATGGCATCGCCGCCGACGACCGGCTGATCGCCGAGGGCACCATGAGCGACGAGAACGGCTACCGCGTCACGGCCCGTTTTCTCGCGGAACGCCCGCGCCCGACGGCGCTGCTCGTCTCCTCGATGATGATGTCGCTCGGCGCGCTGCGCGCCATCCGCTCCGCCGGACTGGTGCTCGGCCGCGACATCTCGATGATCGCCCATGACGACGTCATCCCGTTCCTAAGCCCGGACGCCATGGTGCCCACCATGTCGACGACCCGCTCGTCGATCCGGTCCGCCGGCACGCGCATCGGCGAACTCCTGATGGAAATCATCGCAGACGGCCGCGCCCCCGGCAGCATCCATGAACTGTGGCCGGTGGACCTCGTCATCCGCGGCTCGACCGGTCCAGCGCCCCGGGATTGACCGCGACACCCGATCCGGTGGAAATCACAGCCGGTGATTTGCCCGAGCGGAGTTGAACGCGATGCGCCCCATCCTGGCCGGCCTGCTGCTTCTTGCGGCGGGAGCGCTTTCGACGCCGGCGCAGGCGCAGACGGTGAGCGAAGCGCCCGATCCGATCGACACGGCGCTGGCGGAATGCCTCGGCAAGCCGGAGACCAGCACCAGCCCGGCCATGATCGCCTGCTTCGACACGGCGCGCGCCGCCTGGGAAAAGGAAATGGCGGCCGCCTTCTTCGCCCTGTCGGCGTCGCTCGACGCGCAATCGCGCGCCCTGCTGCGCGGCTCGCAGAAGCAGTGGGAAGGCTTCATGTCCTCCGAGCAGCGCTTCCAGGCGGTACGCCGGGCGAGCGCCCAGGGCGCCAAGCTTTCCGTGACCTTCGCCCGGGAAAATGCCGAGCTGGTAAAGCAGCGGGTGCTGGCGCTGCGCAACTATCGCGGAATCTAGCCGCGCCGTCTGGCCGCGTTTTCTTGACGCGAACCGGTATCCACTTCGCGCGAAAACGCTCTGGCCGCGCCGTCCGGTCGCCTTGACACGAGCGGCCGATCATCGAACAACCGTTCCATCCTGCCCGCAATTAGAACTGACGGATCAAAAGCAGAATGCCCGCCGCTCCCTTCGCCAACGCCGCCCTGATCGCCGTCGACTGGGGTACGACCCGCTGCCGCGCCATGTTGCTCGATGGCAATGGCGCGGTCCTCGACGAAGCGGACAGCGCGGACGGCATCGGCGCGCTCGGCGGCGCCGGCCATGAGGACGCCTTCAACGCGGTCGTCGCCAACTGGCCCAAGGTGCCGGCGATCATGGCCGGCATGGTCGGCAGCCGGCAGGGCTGGCATGAGGCGGTCTACGTCAACGTGCCGGCCTCGGCCGAGGCGCTCGCGCAGGGGCTGCTCAAGTTCGAAACCTCCGACCACCGGCCGATGGCGATCGTGCCGGGGCTCGTGCTGCGCTCGGAAACGCGCGACGGCGACGTCATCCGCGGCGAGGAGACCCAGTTGATCGGCCTGATCGAGGAGGAGCCAGATTTCAGCGGCATCGCCATCCTCCCCGGCACCCATTCCAAATGGGCGGCGATCGAGAACGGTGAGATCACCACGTTCCAGACCTTCCTGACCGGCGAGGTCTTCGAGCTTTTGGCGCGCAAATCGCTGCTTCGCCATTCCGTCGCCGAGGATTCCGACGACATCGCCGGTTCGCCACATTTCGCCCTCGCGGTCCGGCGCAGCGTCCTCGAGGGGCTGCCCTTCCTCGGCGCGATCTTCTCGGTCCGCGTGCGCCAGCTTCTGGACGGCGTCTCCGGCGACGACAATCTCGCCTATCTCTCGGGCCTGGTCATCGGCGGCGAGATCGCGGCGGCGAAGCAGATCGGGCTGCTCGACGCCGAGCGGCCGATCCGCATCATCGGCTCGCGCACGCTCGCCCGCTCCTACGACGCCGCCTTCAAGGTCGCCGGCCACAAGGCCGAGACGCGCGACGGCTCCGCCCTTGTCCGTCGCGGCCTCATCCGCCTCGCCCGCGCCAACGGCCTCCTCTGAGAACGACCTTCGGATAAAGCACCATGACCCATCCCCTCTTCGGCAATCACATTCCGATCATCGCCATCCTGCGCGGCATCACCCCGCCCGAGGCGGATGATGTCTTCGACGCTTTGATCGGCGCCGGCATCACGCTGATCGAAGTGCCGCTGAATTCGCCCGATCCCTTCGATTCCATCGCGGCCATGGTCCGGCGCGCCGCGGGCCGCGCCAAGATCGGCGCCGGCACCGTGCTGACCGAGGACCAGGTCCAGGGGGTCCGGGACGTCGGCGGCGAACTCGTCGTCTCGCCGAACGCCGACCTGGCGGTGATCCGCAAGACCAAGGCGCTGCGCATGGAATCCTATCCCGGCGTGTTCACGCCGACGGAAGCCTTCGCCGCGCTCTCGGCCGGCGCCGATGCGCTGAAGTTCTTCCCCGCCGAGCTGATCGGCACGTCCGGCATCAAGGCGATGAAGGCCGTGCTGCCGAAGCATGTTCCGGTGCTCGCCGTCGGCGGCGCCAACGAGACCAATTTCGGGGATTATATCCAGGCCGGATGCGCCGGCTTCGGCATCGGCTCGAACATCTACAAGCCCGGAATGACGGCTGCCGAGGTGGGCGAACGGGCACACAAACTGGTTGCAGCCTTCAAGGCCGCTGCAATCGTAACGTAAACTTACTTTCACATTAGTCTAATGAGAAAACATATTTGTTTTCAATGACTTGATTCGTATCTATATCGCCCGGCATGCCTGCCGGGCGATTTGTTTCAAATCCCGGCCTAATTCGAAAACCGGGATTTCCGACCATGCGATCACACATGATCGCAGCGCTTCTCTGCGCTGCCTCCTCGCTCGCCATATCCACAGCGGCTCGCGCCGACGCCATCGGCCCGACCGTCGAATTCACGCTCGGGGGCGGCCAGGAAAACGGCGCACTCGGCGGCTTCGACATCTTCCTGCCGTTCGGCTTCGGCGATCGCTCGATCGGCTTCGGCGACATCCGCGGCCATATGAACAACGACCAGATGACCCAGTTCTCGGCCGGCCTCGGCTGGCGCATGAACCTGGATGGCGTCTGGACCGTCGGCGCCTACGGCTATTACGACTACCTGCGCAGCGGCCACGACAACAACTTTCACCAGGTTTCGGCCGGCGCGGAGCTGATCTCGCGCGACATGGTCTTCCGCCTGAACGGCTACCTGCCCTTCGGCGACAAGTACGGCTCCGCCGCCGAGGCGAACGCCGCCCTGATCGAGGCAGGCCGCCTGGTGTTCCGCGCCGGCCAGGAGCGGGCGCTCGCCGGCTTCGACGGCGAGGCTGGCTTCCGCCTGCCGATCTTCGACGCCAAGTCGTCCGCCCAGATGATGCTCTATGGCGGCGGCTACTGGTATGACGGCGACGGCCGGTTCGACGACATCACCGGCGTCAGCGCCCGGGCCGAGCTCTCCTTCTCCGACCTGCCCGGCTTCACGCAGGGCTCGACCTTCAGCGTTTCGGCGGGCCTGACCTACGACAACGAGGACAAGGCCCAGGGCCAGTTCCTCGCCCGGCTGCGCATCCCGCTCGGCAAGGCAGGACCGGCGCTCGCGGCGCGCGATCCGCTGATGCAGCGCGTCGAGCGCGCCAACTTCATCCGCACGCGCGTCGGCGCGACGGGCGACGCGGAAGCGGCGATCTACAAGGATACCGGCAATCTGGTCGGCAATGTTCGGACCATCTCGTCCGCGACCGGCAACGCGGCCGAAATCAACGAGGCGCTCGCCGCCGCCGGCAAGAATGCGCTGATCCTCGCGGACGGCGTGATCCAGCTCAATCAGTCGCTGCTGCTTTCGTCCGGCCAGTTCATCGTCGGCGGCAAGGGCGGCCTGGAAATCGTCGGCGCCCGCAGCGGCGGTGCGGCCACCTTCACGCGCTCCGGCGCCGAGACGAAGCTCGTCGGCAGCAACGCCAATGCAGACGTGCTCGCCATGGCCGATGACAGCGGCGCGGTCGGCCTGTCGATCCGCGGCGGTCGCGACGGCGTTGCCGGCAAGAACGTCGAGAACATCACGCTGCGCGGCCTCGACATCGCCGAGACGGCGAGCCACGGCATCTTCCTGAGCGGCGTCGACGGCGCGCTGATCGAGAACACGAAGATCCACGACCTGACGATCTGCCAGAACAACACCACCTGCGAATTCTCGATCTTCAATCCGAGCCGCAGCGTGCCGAACGCGGCGATCTCGCTGTTCTCGGCGAAGGACGTGACGATCCGCGACGTCGATATCCGCAACACCACCTACGGCATCTTCGCCAACGCCCAGTTCGAGGATAACGACGACTGGCGCTCCTACGCCCCCAATCCGACGACCGGTCTGACCATCGAGAACGTCTCGATCAGCAATACGCGGCGCGAGGCGGTGCAGTTCGTCGGCGTCGAGGATGCGTCGATCCACAAGCTGACGATCGACAACTCCATGGCGCAGCGCACGATGGACCTGATGGTCATGATGTCGTCGACCGGCATCAAGATGGACGACCTGACCCTGATCGGCGGCGTCAATGCGCTGCAGTTCATCGGACCGTCCGGCTTCGCCAAGCCCGCCAGCGACATCCAGGTCTCCAACGTCGTCATCGAAGGCCAGAGCCGCAGCGGCATCATGTTGAACATGGGTTCGAGCGACATCCACTTCTCCAACATCGCCATCCGCGACGTCGCCGACCACGGCATCTATCTCTACGGCCCGTCTCCCTTCTTCGGGATGCCGCTCAAGAATGTCAGCTTCGACAATGTGAAGGTGGAGAGCGCCGGCCAGGAAGCCGTCTATCTCGCCGGCACGCTCGGCAACATCTCCGGCGACATCAAGGTAGGCACGGCGAAGGCCGACTGCGCGGCGGCGACGGGTCAGTGGACGTCGACCGATCTGGTCCAGACGGGCGGCGCGACCTTCTCGGTCGCCGGCACGGTCGTCACCCCCGGCACTTTGTCCGCCAACTGCCGTTGAATAAGGCTGACGAAGCAACCAAGTAGGGTTCACGATCGCGAGAGCGAACGCCTCAAGCGAAAGTGAACCCGCTTGTGACCGACGTCATAAAATCCGCATACTGATCTGTGTAGTATGAGGCCTATGAAGCGAGATCAGGAGAACCGTCATGGACGTTTCCACCGCCTGCTTCCCACGGGAGGCTTCACTCAACGAACTGCTGCATGAGCCGATCATTGCCATGCTGATGGCAAGTGACGGCGTGCATTCCGACGATATCCGCGCGCTCTATCGCAAGATGGAACGCCGGACCGAGACGCGGCGCCCCCGCGATCTCGAGGCGATGGAGCGTTGCTTCATACGGTGAGATGGGCGCGGACGATGTCCGAGCCCATTTCGGATTGCGTGCCCGAGACGACGATCTCGCCGCGATCCATCACAGCAAATCGATCGGCCAGTTCATGTGCGAAATCGAAATACTGCTCGACCAGAAGGATCGCCATGGTCCCCTGTGCGCGCAGCCATTCGATCGCACGGCCGATATCCTTGATGATCGACGGCTGGATGCCCTCCGTCGGCTCATCGAGGACGAGCAGCCGGGGCCGCATCACCAGCGCGCGCCCGATGGCGAGCTGCTGCTGCTGACCGCCTGACAGGTCGCCGCCGCGCCGGCTAAGCATATCCTTCAGCACCGGAAACAGATCGAACACATAGTCGGGAATGTTGCGCTCGCGACGCGCGAGCGGCGCATAGCCCGTTTCGAGATTCTCCTTCACCGACAGGAGCGGGAAGATTTCCCGCCCCTGCGGCACATAAGCGATGCCGGCCTTGGCCCGCTCATGCGGCGCCATGCGGCCGAGCGGCTTGCCCTCCCACAGGATCTCGCCGCCCGAAATCGGCCGCTGGCCGACGATGGCGCGCAGCAGGCTGGTCTTGCCGACGCCGTTGCGGCCCATCAGGCACGTCACCTTGCCGGTCTCGGCCGAGAGCGAGACATGGCGGAGCGCCTGCGCGGCGCCATAGAAGAGATCGACATTCTTCGCTTCGAGCATGATCAGTCCTTTTCGGCTTCCGGCTCCTGCGTCGCCTCCCCCGGCCCCTTCAGCGCGAGGTTCCAGGCGGCGGCGCGGCGTGACGGGCGCTTGGCGTCCGGCGGCGGCCGCCGCGGCGGATCGGGCCCCGGATCCCCGGGCCGCTCGCCGGCGGGCCGCTGCGTCATGGCTAGCGGCCCAGATAGACTTCGATGACCCTGGGGTCGGCCGAGACCGCGTCGAGGGAGCCCTCGGAGAGGACGGATCCCTCATGCAGCACGGTCACCTTGACGCCGAGGTCGCGCACGAAGGTCATGTCGTGCTCGACCACCACCACCGATTTCGTCCTGGCGATCTCCTTGAGCAAAATCGCCGTTTCGGCCGTCTCGGCGTCGGTCATGCCGGCCGCCGGCTCGTCGACGAGCAGCAGCTTCGGCTCCTGCGCCAGGAGCATGCCGATCTCCAGCCACTGCTTCTGGCCATGCGAGAGATTGGCGGCGAGCCAGTCGCGCTTGTCGGCAAGGCGGATGGTGGCGAGGATCTCCTCCACCCGCGCGATCTCGACCTTCGAGGTGCGGTGGAACAGGGTGGCGAAGGGTTTGCGGACGCCGGCGAGCGCCAGGTCGATATTGTCCCAGACCGTGTGGCTCTCGAAGACGGTCGGCTTCTGGAACTTGCGGCCGATGCCGAGCGAGGCGATCGACGCCTCGTCCATGCGGGTCAGGTCGGTATCGCCGGCGAAATAGACGTCGCCCGAGTCGGGCTTGGTCTTGCCGGTGATGACATCCATCATCGTCGTCTTGCCGGCGCCGTTCGGGCCGATGATTGCCCGCATCTCGCCGGGCTCGATCACCAGCGACAGGCCCCGCAGCGCCTTGAAGCCGTCGAAGGAGACGCTGACGCCGTCGAGATAGAGCAGCGAATCCTTGGCCTTGGCGTTCGCGACCTGGGTATTTGCCGTGTTCATGAGGCTCACTCCGCTGCCTGGCCGACGGCGCCCGGCGCCACGACGTCCTCGATCGGCTTCTCCACCGGCTTCTTCCGGTCGCGGGACAGAAGCGTGCCGACGACGCCCTTGGGCAGGAACAGGGTGACGAGCACGAACAGGCCGCCGAGCACGAACAGCCAGTATTCGGCGAGCATGCCGCTGGTGAACCAGGTCTTGCCGAAATTGACGAGCAGCGCGCCGACGATCGGGCCGATCAGCGTGCCGCGGCCGCCGACCGCCACCCAGATCACCGCCTCGATCGAATTGGCCGGGGCGAATTCGCCGGGATTGATGATGCCGATCTGCGGCACGTAGAGCGCGCCAGCGACACCGGCCATCATGGCCGAGAGCGTCCAGACGACCAGCTTATAGCCCTCGACGCGGTAGCCGATGAAGCGGGTGCGGCTCTCGGCGTCGCGGACGGCGACGAGAACCTTGCCGAACTTGGAGGCGATGACGGCGCGGCAGATCCAGAACCCGGCGGCAAGCGCCAAGGCCGAGGCGAAGAACAGCGCGCCGCGCGTCGCGTCCGCCTGGATGTCGAAGCCCAGAATGTCCTTGAAGTCTGTTAACCCGTTGTTACCCCCGAAGCCCATGTCGTTGCGGAAAAAGGCGAGCAGCAGCGCATAGGTCATCGCCTGGGTGATGATCGACAGATAGACGCCGGTGACGCGGGAGCGAAAGGCGAACCAGCCGAAGACGAAGGCGAGCAGGCCCGGCACCAAGAGCACCATGAGCGCGGCGAACCAGAAATGGTCGAAGCCGGTCCAGAACCAGGGCAGTTCCTTCCAGTTCAGGAACACCATGAAGTCGGGCAGGAGCGGATTGCCATAGGTGCCGCGATCGCCGATCTGGCGCATCAGGTACATGCCCATGGCATAGCCGCCGAGCGCGAAGAAGGCGGCGTGGCCGAGCGAGAGGATGCCGCAGAAGCCCCAGACCAGATCGACCGCGAGCGCCAGCAGCGCGTAGGTCAGATACTTGCCGAGCAGCGTCAGCACATAGGTCGGCACATGCAACGGGCTCGACGGGTCGGTCGCGAGGTTCAGCACCGGCAGCAGGACGCCGATGCAGAGGATGACCAGCAGCACGATCGAGGTGCGGCGGTCGAGGGCGCGCAAGAGGAAGGCGGTCAGCATCGGGCGAGCCCTTTCGACGTCCGTAGCGTGGGATGGATGCGGGCCACGGCCCATGCGGACATCAAGACACTCATGCCTCCACCGCCCGGCCCTTCAGCGCGAACAGGCCGCGCGGGCGCTTCTGGATGAACAGGATGATGAAGACGAGGACGAGGATCTTGCCGAGCACGGCGCCGGCATAGGGCTCGAGGAACTTGTTGGCGATGCCGAGCGTGAAGGCGCCGACCAGCGTGCCCCAGAGATTGCCGACGCCGCCGAACACCACGACCATGAAACTGTCGATGATGTAGCCCTGGCCGAGATTGGGGCTGACATTGTCGATCTGGCTGAGCGCGACGCCGGCGATGCCGGCAATGCCGGAGCCGAGGCCGAAGGTGAGCGCGTCGACCCAGGGCGTGCGGATGCCCATGGAGGAGGCCATCGGCCGGTTCTGCGTCACGGCGCGGGTCTGCAGGCCGAAGGACGTCCGCTTGAGCACCAGCATCAGCGCCGCGAACACCACCAGCGCGAAGACGACGATCCACATGCGGTTGTAAGTGATCGTCAGATTGCCGAGCTCGAAGGCGCCCGACATCCAGGACGGATTGCCGACCTCGCGGTTGTTCGGGCCGAACCAGGTGCGGACCGCCTGCTGCAGGATCAGCGACACGCCCCAGGTCGCGAGCAGCGTCTCGAGCGGCCGGCCGTAGAGATAGCGGATCACCATGCGCTCGATCAGGACGCCGACGAGGCCGGCGACGAGAAAGGCGAGCGGCAGCGCGATCGCCAGCGACCAGTCGAACAGAAACGGCGCGTGGTTGCGGATCAGCTCCTGCACGACGAAGGTCGTATAGGCGCCGAGCATGACCATCTCGCCATGCGCCATGTTGATGACGCCCATGACGCCGAAGGTGATGGCGAGGCCGATCGCGGCGAGCAGCAGGACGGAACCGAGCGAGACGCCATAGAGAATGTTCTGCGCGCCGTCCCAGAGCTGCAGCGTGCCGTGGATCGAGGTGATCGCGCTCCCGGCCGCCGCCTTGACCGCGCCGTCCGGCGCCGAGGCCTCGATCGCGGTCAGCTGCCCGAGTGCGTCGCGGCCGCCCTTTGCCTGCAGCGCGACGATGGCGGCGACCTTGTCGGCGTCGCCCGCGTCGGATTTCAGGATCGCCGCGGCGCGCGCCATCTGCAGCGTCGTCGCGATGGCCGGATCGGTCTCCTTGGCGATCGCCTGGTCGATGAGCGGGATCTGGGCCGGGTCGCTGTTCCGGAACATGTCGGCCGCCGCGGCGCGGCGCTTGGCCGGATCGGCGCTCATCAGCGTCAGTGAGCCGAGCGCGGATGTCACCGCCTCGCGGACCGCGTTGTTGACCTTGATCTTCT
The DNA here is from genome assembly GCF_016629525.1 of Kaistia sp. 32K. Classification (GTDB taxonomy): domain Bacteria; phylum Pseudomonadota; class Alphaproteobacteria; order Rhizobiales; family Kaistiaceae; genus Kaistia. The sequence goes on along the minus strand of NZ_AP024269.1, from coordinate 467,445 downwards.
CGACGTCGCGCGAACCGGCCGTGCCCGCATCGGCGCCGGTGAGCGGGTCCTTCAGGCTGAAGCCGCCATCGGCCTTCACGGCGGTGAACACCGCGCGGTCGGATTTCCGCACATAGAGATCGCCGGCGCCGAGCGCCTGCAGCACGGGCGCCACGGCCGGGTCACCGCTCGCGCCGAGCGCGCCGACGGCTTCCTTCAGCGCCGCGTAGCCGGTCTTGCCGAGCCCGTCGACCAGCGGCTTCAGATCGTCCGCCCGGGCCGGCAGCGCGGCGACGAGGACGAGAGCCAGGACGGCGAGAAGGGCCTTGAAACGTTGGATCATGTCGACCACGGATTTGTCCTCGGGCGCGGGGGCCGGGTTTTCGAGTGGTGCGAGGTTCGAGACGCCCGTTGCACGGGCTCCTCACCATGTTGAGGTCGAGGCAATGGCCAGGCGGCGTTAGCGGACCTGCAAAGCTCGGCTTCCATCATCCTGAGGAGGCCCGGAGGGCCGTCTCGAAGGACGCACGCCATCTAGGCCACGCGGCTTGATGGAAGGACGGGAGGCGGACGCGCCGCCTCCCGTCTTCTCGGGCTTTCCGGCGGAGGTCAGGAACCCTTGCCGCCGCACTTGCCGGTCGCGACGTTGAAGTTGCCGCAGGACATCGGAGCCCGCCAATCGGAGATCAGGTCCTTCGAGTCCGGCAGGTAGTCGGACCATTCGTCGCCGACGACCAAGCCCGGGGTCTGCCACACGACGTCGATCTGGCCGTCGTCCTGGATCTCGCCGATATAGACGGGCTTGGTGATGTGGTGGTTCGGCATGATGGTGGAGAAGCCGCCGGTCAGGTTCGGCACCGAGACGCCGATCAGTCCGTCGATCACCGCGTCGGAATTAGTCGTGCCGGCCTTCTCGACCGCCTTCACCCAGGCGTTGAAGCCGATGACGGTCGCTTCCATCGGGTCGTTGGTGGTGCGCTTGTCGTTGCCGATGAAGGCGCGCCACTTCTTGATGAATTCCTCGTTCTCCGGCGTGTCGATCGACTGGAAGTAGTTCCAGGCGGCGAGATGGCCGACGAGCGGCTTGGTGTCGATGCCGGCCAGCTCTTCCTCGCCGACCGAGAAGGCCACGACCGGGATATCGGTCGCCTTGATGCCCTGGTTGCCGAGCTCCTTGTAGAACGGCACGTTGGCGTCGCCATTGACGGTCGAGACGACGGCGGTCTTCTTGCCGGCCGAGCCGAACTTCTTGATCGCGGCGACTTCGGTCTGCCAGTCGGAGAAGCCGAACGGCGTGTAGTTGACCAGAATGTCCTCGGCGGCGACGCCCTTCGACTTCAGATAGGCTTCGAGGATCTTGTTGGTGGTGCGCGGATAGACGTAGTCGGTGCCTTCGAGCACCCAGCGCTTCACGGCGCCGCCTTCCTCGCTCATCAGATAATCGACGGCGGGGATCGCCTGCTGGTTCGGCGCGGCGCCGGTGTAGAAGACGTTCCGCTCGCTCTCCTCGCCCTCATACTGGACGGGATAGAACAGGATCGAGTTCAGCTCCTTGAACACCGGCAGCACCGACTTGCGCGAGACCGAGGTCCAGCAGCCGAACACGACCGAAACCTTGTCCTGGCTGATCAGCTCGCGCGCCTTCTCGGCGAAGAGCGGCCAGTTCGAGGCCGGGTCGACGACGACCGCCTCGAGCTTCTTGCCCAGCACGCCGCCCTTCTTGTTCTGCTCGTCGATCAGGAACAGGACGGTGTCCTTCAGCGTCGTCTCGGAAATCGCCATCGTGCCCGACAGCGAATGGAGAACGCCGACCTTGATCGTGTCCTCCGCGGCGATGGCGCCAACCGTTCCGGCGCCGATCATGGCGGCCGTCGCGATCGCGCCGACGATGCGGCTCATGTAGCTCATCGGTATCCATTCCCCCTGCTGGCCCCTTTCCGCGACATTTCCTGCCGGGCGGAGCGGTTGCGTTCGACCATCGCGGAACGGGATCGGCGGGATATCCGGCGGGTCGCCGGGCCGACCGCGTTCTTGGGGGAAGTCTCGGCAGTTTTGGCAGTGCAGCATATACGTCGATTGACGTAGGTCGGCGGGAGGGGCTGGGCGGGGGGCTGCCGAGACGACGGCGGGGCCTTCGCCTCTGCCATGGGGAGGGAGGGCTCTCCACCTCGTCTCACCCTCCGCCGTCATCCTCGCGAAGGCGAGGATCCATACAGCCTGAGGCCAACGTTGTTGCGCTCCAACGACCGGCAACCCGGCTGGAATGGATCCCGGCTCGGAGGCCGGGATGACGGCGAGCCCCTCACCTCTCCCACAGGGAGAGGTCGGAGCGAAGCTCCGGGTGAGGGGGTGGGAACTATCCGGTGAGGCCGCAACCCCTCACCCGCCGGCCTTCGGCCGTCGACCTCTCCCCATGGGAGAGGTGAAGGGGCGGCCGACCGCCCGCAAAATCACCCCCGCCCATCTTGCGCCGCAGCGCGGGATCGCGCATCTTCGCTTAATTAGTAGGCACGCCCAGAAGATGAGCAGAGCGCGATGACCGGACGACAGCGGATCCTCCCCGTCCGCCGCGACTACAATCGCTGGGTCGCCAACCAGACGCTGGAGGACTACGCGCTCCGCTTCACCGCCAAAAGCGCCCGGCGCTGGACCACGCCGCGCGTCGCGCAGACGGCGATCGGCGCCATTTCCTTCCTGGCGCTGGAGGCGGTCGGCGGCGCGATCACGCTGTCGCACGGCACGATGACCACCCTCTACGCGACCGCGATCGTCGGAATCGTGCTGTTCCTGACCGGCCTGCCGATCGCCCGCTATGCGGCGCGCTACGGCGTCGACATCGACCTGCTCACCCGCGGCGCCGGCTTCGGCTATATCGGCTCGACCGTCACCTCGCTGATCTACGCCACCTTCACCTTCATCCTGTTCGCGATCGAAGCCTCGATCATGACGACGGCGCTGGAGATCGCCTTCGGCATCCCGATCTGGCTCGGCTACATACTGAGCGCTGTCATCGTCATCCCGCTGGTGACGCATGGCATCACCTGGATCAGCCGCTTCCAGCTCCTGACCCAGCCGCTCTGGATCATCCTCAACATCCTGCCGGTCGGCTTCATCCTCTGGCAGGATTCCGGCTCCCTCGCCTCCTGGTTCGCCTTCGAGGGCCTGGCGCCGACAACGGCGGGAAACGGCATCGGCCTGGTCTCGCTCGGCGCCGCCTGTTCGGTGATCCTCGGCCTGATGCCGCAGATCGGCGAACAGGTCGATATCCTGCGCTTCCTGCCCGCCCAGGGCCTTGAAGGAAAACGCGGCCGTATCGCGACGCTGCTCGCTGGCGCCGGCTGGATCCTCGTCGGCGCGCCAAAACTGCTGTTCGGCTCCTTCCTCGCCGTGCTGGCGCTCCGGCATGGCGTGCCGGTCGAGCACGCGGCCGAGCCGGCGCGGATGTATGTCGTCGCCTTTGGTTACGTGCTGCCCTGGCCCGACGCGGCTTTGTTCCTGACCGCCGCCTTCGTCGTCGTCTCGCAGTTGAAGATCAACGTGATGAACGCCTATGCGGGCTCGCTCGCCTGGTCGAACTTCTTCTCGCGGCTGACGCACAGCCATCCCGGCCGCGTCGTCTGGCTGCTCTTCAACGTCGCGATCGCGCTGCTCCTGATGGAGCTCGGCATCTACCAGGCGCTGGAGCAGACGCTCGGCCTGTTTTCCGTCGTCGCCGTCGCCTGGCTCGGCACCATCGTCGCCGACCTCGCCATCAGCAAGCCGCTCGGCCTGTCGCCGCCGGGGATCGAGTTCAAACGCGCCCATCTCTACGACATCAACCCGGTCGGCGTCGGCGCGATGGCGATCGCCACCCTGCTCGGCCTTGGCGCGGCGGTCGGCCTCGCCGGCGCGGTGGCGCAGGCCTTCGCCCCGTTCATCGCGCTCGGCGTGGCGCTGGTGGCGGCTCCCCTGATCGCCTGCGGCACGGGCGGGCGCTACTACCTGGCGCGAAAGCCGCGCGCCCATTGGCATCAAATCAAGGAGATCCGCTGCACGGTCTGCGAGCACTATTTCGAGCCGGAGGACACCGCCTATTGCCCGGCCTATTCCGGGCCGATCTGCTCGCTCTGCTGCTCGCTCGACGCCCGCTGCCACGATCTTTGCAAGCCGCATGCGCGGTTGCAGAACCAGGTGAGCATCGCCGCCGCCGCCGTGTTGCCGACCGGGCTCGCCAAGCGCATCAGCCCGCGCATCATCCACTATGCCGGCGTGCTGACCCTGTTCATGGCGGTGATAAGCCTGGTGCTGCTCTTGATCCACGTGCAGGCGACCTCCTATCGCGGCGTGCACGAGAGCGGCTTCGGCGGCATCATCGGCCAGACGCTGTGGGCGGCGTTCTTCATCCTGCTGATCGTCTCCGGCATTGCCGCCTGGTTTCTCGTGCTCGCCAACGAAAGCCGGCATGTGGCGCAGGAGGAATCGGCGCGGCAGACGACGCTGCTGCTCCGCGAAATCGAGGCGCACCGGAAGACCGACGCCGAATTGCAGCGCGCCAAGGAAGTGGCCGAATCCGCCAACCAGGCGAAGAGCCGCTACCTCGTCGGCCTGAGCCACGAATTGCGCACGCCACTCAACGCCGTCTTCGGCTATGCGCAGATCCTGGAGCGCGACGAGAGCATCCCGCGCGAGCGGCAGGGCAATATCAGCGTCATCCGGCGCAGCGCCGAGCACCTCTCCGGCCTGATCGACGGGCTTTTGGAGATCTCGCGCATCGAGACGGGCCGGCTGCGGCTGCAGCGCGACGAGATCCGGCTCGGCGATTTCCTCGACCAGTTGGTCGACATGTTCCGCTTCCAGGCCGAGGCGAAGGGCCTCGCCTTCCGCTTCGAGCGGCCGGAGCAGCTACCCGAAGTGGTGGCGACCGACGAGAAGCGGCTGCGCCAGATCCTGGTCAATCTGCTCTCCAACGCGATCAAGTTCACCGACCAGGGCGGCGTCACCTTCCGCCTCGCCTATCGCAGCCAGATCGCGACGCTCACCGTCGAGGATACCGGCCCCGGCATCGCCGCCGAGGATCTCGACCGCATCTTCGAGCCGTTCGAGCGCGGCAGCGGCGCGCAGGCGCTGGCAGCCCCCGGCACCGGGCTCGGGCTCACCATAACGAAGATGCTGGCGCAGCTGATGGGCGGCGACATCCGGCTCACCAGCCGGCCTGGCGCCGGCAGCCGGTTCGAGGTGCGCGTCATGCTCACCGCCATCGACCGGCCGGCGCCGCTGCCGCCGCCGGCCAAGCGGGTGTTCGGCTATCAGGGCCAGCGCCGCGTCATCCTCGTCGCCGACGACGACCAGGATCATCGCGAGCTGGTGCGGCAGATCCTGGAGCCGCTCGGCTTCACCGTGCTCGCCGTCGCCGACGGCCCCGCCTGCCTGGCGCTCACCGCCGACATCCGGCCCGATCTCTTCCTGCTCGACATCTCGATGCCCGGCATGACCGGCTGGGAGCTGGCGCGGCGGCTGCGAGAAGGCGGCCATGCCGCGCCGATCGTCATGCTGTCGGCGAGCCTCGGCGAGATGCAGCCGGAACCGGCCGAGGACGCCCATGACGCGGCATTGCCGAAGCCCTTCGAGATGCGGCAGCTGCTCGACCGCATCCAGGCGCTGCTGCAGCTCGACTGGATCGACGAGCCGCCGGCGCCTCGCATCGAGGTCGCGGCGCCGCTGCGCAGCCCCGGCGCCGACCATGTGCGCGAGCTTCTCGATCTCGGCCATATCGGCTATGTCCGCGGCATCGAGGCTAAGCTGGAAGCGCTTTCGGCCGAGACGGACAACCAGCCCTTCGTGGCGGCGCTGCGCGGGCATCTCCGGAATTTCGACTTCGACCGCTACCAGGCGACGCTGGAGGAAGTGAGCGAGCATGAGTGAGACGACGCATGGCCGCGACATCGTCCTCGTCGTCGACGATTCGCCCGAGACGCTGAGTTTTCTCACCGAGGCGCTGGAACGCTCCGGCGCCACCGTGCTGGTCGCGACCTCGGGCGCGCGGGCGCTGACGCTCGTCGAGCGGATCACGCCCGACATCGTGCTGATGGATGCGGTGATGCCCGGCATGGACGGCTTCGAGGCCTGCCGCCGGCTGAAGGCGAACACGGCGCTCGCGCATGTGCCCGTCATCTTCATGACCGGCCTGTCCGAGACCGAGCATGTGCTCGAGGGGCTGGAGGCGGGCGGCGTCGACTACGTCACCAAGCCGATCGTGCTCGACGTGCTGCTCGCCCGCATCCGCGTCCACCTCGCCAATGCCCGCACGGCGCAGAGCGCGCGCCTCGCGCTCGACACGGCCGGGCGCTACCTGCTCGCCGCCAATCGCGAGGGCGAGATCCGCTGGTGCACGCCACAGGCGGTGAAGCTGCTCGAAGCGACGCTGCCAAGTTGCGACGGCCATATCCGCCTGCCGGAAAGCATCCGCGTCTGGCTGCGCGTCTCGGCCGGCGAGCGCGGCGGCACCACCCAGCCCGGACCCATCCCGGTCGAGGGCGGTAGGCAGCTGCAGCTCGCCTTCCTCGGCAAGACCGGCGAGGACGAATTCCTGTTCCGCCTGTCGAGCGAGGACGACAGCGGCCAGGAGGCGCTGCTGCGCCGCCAGTTCACCGTCACCCAGCGCGAGGCGGAGGTGCTGCTCTGGATCGCGCGCGGCAAGTCCAACCGCGACATCGCCGAGATCCTCGGCCTGTCGCCGCGCACGGTGAACAAGCACCTCGAGCAGGTCTACCAGAAGCTCGGCGTCGAGAACCGCGCCTCGGCCGCCGTGACGGCGCTTTCGGCGCTCGGCGAGCGCTAGATCGCGCGATCCCAACTCTGTGATCGCCGTCACAAGGCGTTGCTGTCGCGGCTAATTTCCATTCATGTCAAACCACTTAGCGTTGTCCACCGGCACCCGCCGCCGCTTTACGGCGAGGGACGCGCCCCGTAGACTGCCGCGCTAATCGAGACGGTGGCGAACGGAGACGATCATGCGCGGTGTTGGCGGGATTCTGGGGCTCGTGCTCGGCCTGACGCTCTCTCTCGGCGGCCTGGCGACACCAGCCAGCGCGCAGGAGAGCGGACCCCGGCGGGTGATCATCAGCCGCGACGCCGACTATCCGAGCTTCGACTATCAGACGCTGAAGGATGTCGACCAGAAGGCCTGCGCCACGGCCTGCACCGACGACGGAAACTGCAAGGCCTTCACCTACAACACCAAGGCGAAGTGGTGCTTCCTGAAGAGCGACTTCGGCGCGCTCGCGGTCTCCCCCGGCGCCAATGCCGGCCGCGTCGTCACCGCCAAGGCGATCGACAAGAACGTCGCCGAGAAGCGCATCGAGGAACTCGCCTTCCTCGGCCCCTCGCCCTTCGACGAGGCGAAGCGCCAGCTCGGCGCGCTCGCCAGCGACTATCCCTCGCACGGCGTCGGCTACGACACGATCCGCCTCGGCGCCGAACGCTCGCGCCAGACCGGCAACATCACCGAGCTGGCGCGCGATCTCGGCGCCATGCTCGCCATCGCCCCGGACGACCCGGCGCTCTGGCGTGCCTTCGCCGCCGCGCAGCTGCAGCGCAATCCCGACGATTACGGCCAGCGTCAGCAGGCGATGACCGCCGCCTCGTCGGCCGCGATCAACGCCTATCTGCGCGCCGACGGCGTCGGCGAACAGGCGCAGGCACGCGCCCTGCTCGGCCAGGCGCTGGAAAAGCGGGAGATGTGGAAGGCGGCGATCAAGGCCTATCGCCTCAGCCTCGAATACAAGCAGGATCCGCAGCTGCGCGCGGCTTTCGACAAGCTCATCGCCGAGCGCGGCTTCCGCATCGTCTCCAACACCGTCGACGCCGATGCCGCCTCGCCGCGCATGTGCGTCGTCTTCTCCGATCCCCTCCCCGTCTCCGATCCGACGCTCTCCGACTTCGTCGTCGTCGAGGGCGGCAAGGGCCTCGCGGTCGAGCCGCAGGACAACCAGATCTGCATCGACGGGCTGAAGCACGGCCAGCGCTACACGATGCGCTTCCGCGCCGGCCTGCCGTCGGCCGATGGCGAGAAGCTCCAGCAGATGGCCGAGGTCTCGAGCTATATCCGCGACCGCGCGCCCTGGGTCGGCTTCGCCGGCAATGCCTATGTGCTGCCGGCCGGCCAGGGCGCCTCGATCCCGATCGATAGCGTCAACACCGACCTGATCGACGCCGAGGTGTACCGGATCGGCGATCGCGCGCTCGCCATCGCCGTGCGCGACGGCAATTTCCTGCGCCAGCTCGACAGCTACTCCGCCAGCCAGATCGCCGGCCAGTCGGGCATCTCGGTCTGGAAGGGCCAGATCGAGGTGGCGAACAAGAAGCTGAACGAGAGCATTACCACGGCGATCCCGATCGGCGACGCGGTCAAGACGATCGAGCCCGGCGTCTATGTCATCACCGCCAAGGCGGCGACCAAGGGCTCCAGCGACGGTGGCTACGATTCCTCGCTGGCGACCCAGTGGTTCATCGTCTCCGACCTCGGCCTCTCGGCGCTTTCGGGCAATGACGGCGTTCATGCCGTCATCCGCTCGCTCAACACCGCCAAGGCGCTGGCCGGCGTCAAGGTGAAGCTGGTCGCGACCAATGACGAGATCCTCGGCGAGGCGACCACCAACGCCGACGGCTACGTCCATTTCGAGCCCGGCCTGGCCCGCGGCACGGGCGGCATGGCGCCCCAGCTTCTTGTCGCGCAGACCGAGGCCGGCGACTACGCCTTCCTCGACATGAAGAAGACCGCGTTCGACCTGACCGACCGCGGCGTCGACGGCCGCCCGGCGCCGGGCGCGCTCGACACCTTCTTCACCTCCGAGCGCGGCATCTACCGCCCCGGCGAGACCGTGCATCTGACCGCGCTCTTGCGCGACAGCCAGGCCAAGGCCGTTTCCGGCCTGCCGCTGACGCTCGTCGTCGACCGCCCGGACGGCGTCGAGTTCCTGCGCACCAAGCTCGATGACGAGGGCCAGGGCGGCTACAGCCGCGACGTCGCCATCCCCGATGGCGCCCAGCGCGGCGCCTGGCGCTTCCAGCTCTATGCCGATCCCGATGGCTCGGCGCTGACCGAGATCTCGGCGCTCGTCGACGATTTCGAGCCGGAACGCGTCGCCTTCGAGCTCAAGACCACCGCTGAGCGCCTCACCTCGGGCGGCACCTTCCCGATCGAGCTGACCGCGAAATATCTCTACGGCGCCAACGCAATCGGCCTCGGCGTCGACGGCGACATCATCGCCACGCCGACCAGCGTTAGCGCGGACTATCCGGGCTACGCCTTCGGCCTCTCGGACGATCCGGTCGAGAGCGTGCGGGATTCGCTCGGCGCCAGCGCCGTCACCGACGAGGAAGGCCGCGCCAGCTTCGACGCCACCGTGCCGTCGCTGCCGGAGACGACCAAGCTGTTCAACGCCGAGATCATCGTCCGCGTCACCGACACCAACGGCCGCGCAGTCGAGCGGCGGATGACGCTGCCGGCCGACGGCACCAAGCCGCATATCGGCATCAAGCCGGGCTTTGACGGCAGCGTGCCGGAGGGCGGCGCCGCCTCGTTCGAGCTGATCGCCATCGGCCCGGACGGCAAGCGCATCGACGCCAAAAGCGCGACCTGGACGATCGAGAAGCTCGACACGAACTACCAGTGGTATCGGCGCGACGGCGCCTGGAAATACGAGGCGATCACCACGGCGACCCGTGTCGCCAACGGCACGGTCGACCTCTCCGCCTCCAAGCCCGCCACGGTCGAGAGCAAGGTCGACTGGGGCCGCTTCCGCCTGACGGTGGCGCTCGCCGGCGAGGCGCCGACCTCGTCCAGCTACGCCTTCGACGCCGGCTGGTATGTCGATGCGAGCGCTGCGTCCGAGACACCGGACATGTTGACCGTCTCGCTCGACAAGAAGAACTACAAGCCCGGCGAGACCGCCAAGCTGCGCCTCGATCCGCGCTTCCCCGGCATCGCCCAGATCATGGTCATCGACGACCGCGTCATCGACATGAAGACGGTCGATGTGCCCGAGGGCGGCACCACGGTCGACCTCGACGTGACGACGAAATGGGGACCGGGCGCCTATGTCACCGCCACCCTGTTCCGGCCGATGGACGTGCAGGCGAAGCGGATGCCGTCGCGCGCGCTTGGCCTCGCCTGGGTGCCCGTCGATCCGGCCGACCGCCGCATCGACGTCCAGTTGGGCGCCGAGGACCAGATCCGGCCGCGCGGGCCGCTGACCATCCCCGTCACGCTCGCCAATCTGAAGGCAGGCGAGGACGCCTATGTCACGGTCGCGGCCGTCGATGTCGGCATCCTCAACCTGACCCAGTTCAAGACGCCCGATCCGGACGGCTGGTATTTCAGCCAGCGCCGGCTCGGCATGGAGATCCGCGACCTCTATGGCCTCTTGATCGACCGCATGCAGGGCGTTCCCGGCCGTCTCCGCTCCGGCGGCGACGGCGGCGCGGCGGGGCTGAAGTCGCCGCCGCCGACCGAGAAGCTGATCGCCTATTATTCCGGCGTGGTGAAGGTCGACGAGAACGGCAAGGCGACGATCACCTTCGACCTGCCCGACTTCAACGGAACCGTCCGCGTCATGGCGATGGCCTGGTCGAAGGAAGGCATCGGCCATGCCGAGCAGGACATCATCGTCCGCGATCCCGTCGTGGTGATGGCGAGCCTGCCCCGCTTCATGACGCCGGACGACCAAAGCCGCATCCTGGTCGAGGTCAACAATGTCGAAGGGCCGGCCGGCGACTACCGGCTCGCCGTCGACGCGCCCGGCGTCGCCATGGATCCCGGCGACGCGGACAAGCAGATCCGGCTGGAGAAGGCCGGCCGCGCGACGATCGCGCTGCCGATCAAGGCCGTCGACATTGGCGACCACGAGATCACCGTCAGCCTGGCGAGCCCGGAAAACGGCCAGACCTTCGACCGGACCTACAGCCTGGGCATCCGGCCGGCTGGCCAGCCGGTCTCGCGCCGCTCGCTGATCTCGATGGCGCCCGGCAACACGCTGAGCGTCGACCGCTACGCCTTCTCCGAGTTCGTGCCGGGCACGACGAGCGCCACGCTCGCCGTCGGCGGCACGGCCAAGCTCGACGTCGCGGCGATCCTCGCCTCGCTCGACCGCTACCCCTATGGCTGCACCGAGCAGATCACCTCGAAGGCCATGCCGCTGCTCTATCTGAACCAGGTGGCGGCGACGATCGGCATCGCGCAGGACAGCGAACTGCGCGAGCGCATCCAGGCCTCGATCGGCAAGGTGCTCGACAACCAGTCCTCGGCCGGCTCGTTCGGCCTCTGGGGACCGGGCTATGACGACCTCTGGCTCGACGCCTATGTCACCGACTTCCTGACCCGCGCCAAGGCGGGCGGCTATCTCGTTCCGGAGGTCGCGTTCAACAACGCGCTCGACAACCTCGCGAACAAGGTCGGCTACGCCTCCGACTTCGATCGGGGCGGCGAGGCGATCGCCTATTCGCTCTACGTCCTCGCCCGCAACGGCAAGGCGGCGATCGGCGATCTGCGCTACTACGCGGAGACGAAGCTGAACAACTTCGCGACCCCGCTGGCGCAGGCGCAGATCGGCGCGGCGCTGGCGCTTTATGGCGACAAGGCGCGCTCGGGCTCCGTGCTCGGCGTCGCCATCGACAATCTCCGTCGCGCGACGGGCCGCGAGCTCGCCGGCCGCGAGGACTATGGCTCGGGCCTGCGCGACCAGGCTGCGGTGCTCACCCTTGTCGCCGAGAGCGGCGACAAGGGCGCCAACGTCAAGAAGCTGATCGACGACGTCGCGACAACGCGCGACAACCGCCGTTATCTCTCCACCCAGGAACAGGGCTGGATGCTGATGGCCGCCGCCGCGATGATGTCGGACCTGAAGCAGGCCTCGATCGAGATCGACGGCAACAAGGGCGAGGTGCCGCTCTACCGCAAGCTCCTCGGCTCGGACGTCGACAACCGGCCGCTCGTCGTCGCCAACACCAGCGACATTCCGCTCGACGCGGCGCTGACGCTGACCGGCATCCCGGCCAGCCCGGAGCCGGCCGGCGGCGAGGGCTTCGCCATCACCCGCAGCTATTTCAACACGGACGGCAGCGAGGCGGACCCGTCGACGGTCGCGCAGAACGACCGGCTGGTGGTGGTGCTGAAGGTGACGGCCGACCAGGCCCGGTTCGGACGGCTGATGGTGGTCGATCCGCTGCCGGCCGGCTTCGAGATCGAGAACCCCAACCTCTCGCGCTCGGGCGACACGTCTTCGTATGAGTGGCTGCAGGGCACGACCGAGCTGGCGCATACCGAGGCGCGGACCGACCGCTTCGTGGCGGCGCTGACCCGCTCGTCCGGCGATCCGCTGGAGTTCACGGTCGCCTATGGCGTCCGCGCCGTCTCGCCGGGCAAGTTCGTGCATCCGGCGGCGACGGTCGAGGACATGTACGACCCCGATCGCCAGGCCCATACCGACACCGGCTCGGTCGAGATCGTCGGACCGACGACGACGAAGTGAGGGCGCGATGCGCAGGACCAAGCTCGCCGTCATCCCGGGCAAAGACCCGGGATCCATTCAGCCGAGGCCTCGGGCTGCATGGATCCCTGCTTTCGCAGGGATGACGGGGAGCGTGGATTTCGGGCGGAGCCACGAGAGGCGATCGCCATGAGCGCTGAACGTGAGGCTGGCGCAGGACAGAAGCCTTCACCTCTCTCAGAGGGAGAGGTCGGCCCGGAGGGCCGGGTGAGGGGTTCAGACCTATCCGGTGAGGGCGCAACCCCTCACCCGCCGGCTTCGCCGTCGATCCCGGATCAAGTCCGGGACAGGCTCTCTCCCTCTGGGAGAGGTGAAGGGAAAAAATGGCCGCGGCGCCTTGCCATCGCGGCGGTCGCGCTCGGGCTCACCGGCTTCTTCTCCTATGCCGGGCTCTCCGGTGCGGTCAGCCAGATCGAGAAGAGCCTGCCTCCCGTCCCGGATCCGGCCAAGGTCCCAACCTCGCAGATCGTCGTCGATCGCGGCGACGCGCTGCTGCGGCCCTACACCATCGCCGAGGGGCGCTGGCGGCTGCCGGTCGGGCTCGCCGACGTCGACCCGATGTTCATCACCATGCTGAAAGGCTACGAGGACCGGCGCTTCAACGAGCATCACGGCGTCGACTGGCGAGCATTCGCCCGCGCCGCCGCCCAGATCGTTCGCAACGGCCATGTCGTCTCCGGCGGCTCGACGCTGACCATGCAGGTGGCGCGCCTCGTCCAGGGCGGCTCGACCCGGCAGGCCGAGAGCAAGCTCAAGCAGATCGTGCACGCGCGAGCGCTGGAGGACAGGCTCGACAAGAACCAGATCCTGTCGCTCTACCTGACGCTCGCGCCCTATGGCGGCAATCTGGAGGGCATCCGCGCCGCCACCCTCGCCTATTTCGGCAAGGAACCGCGCCGGCTGACCATCGCCGAGGCCGCGCTTCTCGTCGCCCTGCCGCAATCGCCCGAGGCGCGGCGGCCCGACCGCGACCCGAAGGCCGCCAAGGCGGCGCGCGACCGCGTGCTCGACCGGCTGGTAACGGCCGGCGTGCTCGACGAGGAGACGGCCGCTGCCGCCAAGACCGAGCGCGTGCCTTCGGCGCGAAAACCCTTCCCGATGCTGGCCGCCCATCTTGGCGATCAGGCGCGCAGGCGTCATCCGACCGAGCCCGTCATCCGCCTGACCGTCGACGGCCGTCTGCAGGCGAAGCTCGAGGCGCTGGCAAGCGCCCGCGCCGCCAAGGCCGGCCCGAAGGCCTCGGTCGCCATTCTCGTCGCCGACCATGTCAGCGGCGACATCCTCGCCTCGGTCGGCTCCGCCAGCTTCATGGACGATGCGAGGAACGGCTTCGTCGACATGACCGAGGCGATTCGCTCGCCCGGCTCGACGCTGAAGCCGCTGATCTACGGCCTCGCCTTCGAGCAGGGCCTCGCCCATCCGCAGAGCCTGATCGAAGACAAGCCCTCGGCCTTCGCCGGCTATGCGCCGGTCAATTTCGACGGGTTTTATCGCGGCACCGTGACCATCCACGACGCGCTGACGCAATCGCTCAACGTGCCGGCTGTACAGGTGCTCGACGCGGTCGGGCCGGCGCGGCTGATCGCGCGGATGAAGCGCGCGGCGGCGAGCCCGCGCCTGCCGGACATGTCGGCCGCCGGCCTCGCGGTCGGCCTCGGCGGCGTCGGCCTGTCGCTCCGCGACCTCGTCTCGCTCTATGGCGCGATCGCGCGCGGCGGCCGGCCGGTGACGCTGCATACCGAGCCCGCGCCGCGCACGCCGGCGGCGGAGCCCGCGCCGGTGCTGGAGCCGCTCGCCGCCTGGTATGTCGGGAACATCCTCGCCGACGTGCCGCCGCCGACCATCGGCGCGCGCGGCCGCATCGCCTACAAGACCGGCACCTCCTACGGCTATCGCGACGCCTGGTCGATTGGCTTCGACGGCCGCACGGTGATCGGCGTCTGGGCCGGCCGGGCCGATGGCGCGCCGGTCTCCGGCCTTTCCGGCATCGGCACCGCGGCGCCGATCCTGTTCGAGGCGTTCGACAAGATGGGCGGCGACCGCGTTCCGCTCGCCCCCGCCCCGCGCGGCGCGCTGATCGCGGCGAATGGCGACCTGCCGGCGCCGCTGAAGCGCTTTCGCGGCAGCGACATCCTCGCCAACAAGGCGCCGGACACGCCGCAGATCGCGTTCCCGCCGGATGGCGTGCAGGTCGATCTCGGCATCCGAGCCGGCGATCCGATGCCGCTGATGATCAAGATCCGCAACGGCCAGCCGCCCTTCACCTGGTTCGCCAACGGCGTGCCGATCGCCCGCACCCCGTTCTCCCGCGCGGAAAGCTGGGCGCCGGACGGACCCGGATTTGTTACGCTATCGGTGGTAGATTCGGCCGGACGGTCGGATCGCGTGACCGTGTTCGTCGAGTAACCCGCAAGGCGGAGCAGTCCGATTTCCTTCGTCCAACGCCACTGGCAGCAGCACACCCATTTCTATCAGTCGGTCCTCGTCGCCATCGTCGCCTATTTCGTCATTCGCCTGGTGCGGCCGGAATTCGCGATGATCGCCGCCGGCGACGTGTTCTTCATCGTCTATCTGTTCTTCCAGCTGCGGCTCGCGGCGAGGGCCAATCTCGACAAGCTGCGGCTCAGGGCGCGGAGCGAGGACGAAGGCATCGTCCTGATCATGTGCCTGACGGTCGGCGCCATCGCCTTCTCGTTCTATTCGATCTTCTCGATCCTGAACGGCGCCGACACGACGGCGCCCCATCTCGCCACGGCTATCATCAGCATTCCGCTCGGCTGGGCCGTCTTCAACACGCTGTTCGCGTTCCACTATGCCCGCCTCTACTACGCGCCGGCCGGCACCGACAGCAACGCAGACGGCAAGGAGGACGATGTCGGCGGCCTCGTCTTCCCGGATACGCCGGAGCCGTCGATCTGGGATTTCTTCTATTTTTCCTTCTGCCTCGGCGCGACCTTCCAGACCTCGGACGTCAACGTCCGGACCACGGATTTCCGCATGGTCATGATGTTCCATTCGATCGCGTCGTTCATCTTCAACACGACGCTGCTGGCGCTCGCCATCAACCTCGGGGCGAGTGTGCTGACCTGAGGGGGCGGGGGCGCACTGGTTTCACCGCTCCATGAGAGGGATGATGGCTGTGCCAGTCGATCGCCTGGAAGGCTCAAAGACCTGGTGCTCCTCCTTCACCTCTCCCATGGGGAGAGGTCGGAGCGAAGCTCCGGGTGAGGGGGTAGGGAACCATCCGGAGAGGGCTCACCCCCTCACCCGCCGGCCTTCGGCCGTCGACCTCTCCCTATGGGAGAGGTGAAGAGACGAGCCCGCCTGACTGCCAAGCGGCCAAGCATCGAAGCCGAAAGCCGAGACACTCAGCCCTTCTCCCGCTCTTCCTTCTCCGATCCGTCGCGCGATCTGCCCTCGGGCACGAGGTGGCTGATCAGCCAGCGCTCGAAATAACGGGCGACGATCAGGATCAGGAGGACCAGCACGAGCGCGACCAGGACGATCGGCCAGGTGCCGAGGCCGCAGGTTATGCCGAGCGCGGCCGCGACCCAGACGGTCGCCGCCGTTGTCAGACCCTGGACGTGCCCGCCATGCTGGCCGAGATGCAGGATCGTGCCAGCGCCGATGAAGCCGATGCCGGCGAGCACGCCCTGGATCACGCCCTGCAGGACGCGGCTCATGGCGTCCGATCCCATGACGAAGCCGGGAATATGGATCGCCGTCAGCGTCGCCACCGCGGCGCCGAGCGACACCAGCGCCAGCGTGCGCATGCCGGCCGGCTTTTCGCGCGTGTCCCGGTCGATGCCGATCAGCAGCCCGCAGATAGCCGCGGCGCCGAGCCGCAGCGTGGCCTCCAGGTAGAGTTCCATATGCCGATCGCATCCTCTCTGGTTTCCGGCTCCCGCCGGTCACTCAGGGTAGCAAAGATCGGTCGACGAGGATGCCGAGTTCGGCCAGGACCTGCATCACGCCCTTCACCCCATAGGGCTTGCCGAGGAAGCCGACGCGCGCGTCGTCGGCGAGGGCATGATCGAGGCTCGCCTCGTCATAGCCGCTCGCGATCACGATCGGAACATCGGCGCGATTGTCGCGGATTTCCTTGGCGAGCTCGGCGCCCGAGCGGTCCGGCAGGTCGAGATCGATGATGACGACCTGGTAGTCGCCACCGCGCCGATCGACCCGCGCCGTCGCCTCCTGCGCGGATCCGGCCGTCTCGACGCGAAAGCCGAGATCTTCCAGAAGGTCGGCCGCGGCGAGGCGCAAAGTCGCCTCGTCCTCCACCAGCAGGATCAGGGGGGCGAGCTCGTTCATGGCAAAGCCCCGAGCGGAAAAGAGGCCCCGCCCCCTCTCGGTCGCGAGCCATCCGTCAGGCTGCGTCGCCCCTCTCGGCGACCATTTTCCGTCGTCCTGCGGGTCATGAGGCATCCTTGCCCCGGGGTGATGGCCTCCATGCTGTCCCGGAACCCAAGACATTACCGTCAAGTCGGGATTTCGCAAAGTGCACAGGATTCACAGCCCTCCCCCCGCGCAAAATCCGTCGCCCTGCCTTAAATGCGTCCCAAGCGCGACGCTAGGTGCGCGTCTTGTTCCTGTGTCCAGGAGTTCCGATGCCGATCCCCTCCCTTCGCGCCGGCTGGCTGGCCGTCGCCGCCACGCTCCTGCTGGCCCAGGGCGCCCTCGCCAAGCCGCAGGACATCGAACTGAAGCTTCGGATCGCCGCGCCGCCGCCCGGCGCCCGCGTCGTCGCGCTCACTTTCGATGCCTGTTCCGGCACGATCGACCGGCGCATCCTCGACACGCTGGTGCAGAATCAGATTCCGGCGACGCTCTTCGTCACGCATCGCTGGCTGAAGCGGAACCAGGAGACCACGGCCGTGCTCCTGGCGCATCCGGAGCTGTTCCAGATCGAGAACCATGGCGACCAGCACGTTCCGGCCATCACCGATGTTCCGCAGCTCTACGGCCTGAAGACGGCGGGATCGCTGGAAGAAGTACGCAAGGAAGTCGATGGCGGCGCCTCGGCCGTCCTCAAGGCGACCGGCAAGCCGCCGCGCTGGTATCGCGGCGCCACCGCCGTCTACAGCCAGGACGCGCTGGATGCGATCCGGGCCGAGGGCTATTCGATCGCCGGCTTCTCGCTGAACGCCGACATGGGCGCGTCGCTGCCGGCCGCGACGGTGGCGAAGCGGATCGCCGCCGCCCGCTCGGGCGATGTCATCATCGCCCACATCAACCAGCCGGGACATCCGGCCGGCAAGGGCGTCGTCGAGGGCATCCAGCGGCTGATCGACAAGGGCACCGTCTTCGTCAAGCTCGACGACGTGCAGACCGAAGCGAGCCGCTGAGCGGCGTGTCCCTTCGGGAGAGCTCTGCAGGGCCCCGTCGCCCCGGCGAAGGCCGGGGCCCATGAACACCGGCCCGGAAATCTGGGTCTAGCGTTCTGGTTCGGGGTCGGCGTGTCTGGATCCCGGCCTTCGCCGGGATGACGGCGGAGGGCGGCACAGCGCGAGGGAGATCGCCTCGCCCCGTGCTCAGGCCAGCCGATACCAGTCCCGCGCATTGCCGGCGAACAGCTTCGCCTGCTCGTCGGCCGAGAAGCCGCGCACCGCCTGCTTGAAGATGGCGATCCATTCCGAGAGGCCGATATGTAGACCGGCCACCGGGTGATCGCTGGCGAAGATCGAGCGGTCGGCGCCGAAGGCGTCGATGCAGGCGTCGATCACCTCGGTCAGGCTCGCCGGCGTCCAGTCCGGGTCATAGGCGACCGGATCGGAGATCTTGATCGCGACATTTTCCGCGCCAGCCATCAAGGCGAGACCCTCGCGCCAGCGCCGCATGCCCTCGGCGTCGCGATCCATCGGGCTGCCGCAGTGATTGACGAGGAAGCGGATATCGGGGAAGGCGTCGGCGAGGCGGCGCGCGGTCTCGTGCTGGTGCGGCGAGATCAAGAGATCAAAGCTGAAGCCGAGTTCGCGGAAGCGGGCCATATTGGCGCGCCAGCGCGGGTCGTCCATGCGGTCATTGTCCGGCATGCGGCGCTTGGCGGGATCGGGATGCCAGCTCAGGATCTCGCGGATGCCGACGACGCGCGGATTTTCCGCGTGGCGTGCCAGGATCTCGGGCGCGTTGACATCGGCCAGCGCCGCATGGGCGACGTAGCGCGACGCGATGCCGTCGCTGCGTGGCAGGCTGTCGAGCCAGTCACTCTCGCCCGGCGGGTCGGCCGGATCCCAGTTCGCCTCGATATGGACGCTGGCGACGATGTTCTCCGGTCGCGCCAGCGCCTCGTAGTCGGCCGGCAGGACGTTGCGGCGGATCGGCGCCAATTCGTCCCCCGGCGTGCCGCCAGCAAGCCAGCCATGCTTGCCGAGCCCGAGGTCCCAGAAGTGATGATGGGCGTCGATGATCGGCCCGCTATAGAGATCGCCGGACATTTTTCTTCCAGTTCCGTGGATATCGAAGGGTTGCGGCGACGATCAGATCGTCGTCCGCACATGCGGGTCGCGGCCGTAGAACGACACCAGCACGACGATGACGACGCCGAGCACCGCCTGCACCAGCGACGGCTGCAGGCCGAGGCCGATCAGCAGCGTGTTGATCTCGGTCAGCACCAGCGCGCCGGCGACGGTGCCGAGATAGGAGCCGCGCCCGCCGACCAGCGCCGTGCCGCCGATGACGACGGCGGCGATGGTCTGGAACAAATAGGGCTGGCCGACCTCGCCATAGGCGGAGCCGGTGAAGCCGAGCAGCAGGATGCCGGTGACGGCGGCGAATACCGCACTGAGGCCGAACGTCACCGTCCACATCGCCACCGGATGGATCAGCGCCAGCGGGGCGGCGCGCGGATTGCTGCCGAGCGCGAACAGGCGGCGGCCATAGGGCGTGCGGGCGAGCGCCACGGTGACGATTGCCGCGAGCGCGACGAAGCACGGCACCAGCCACGGCACCGGCAGGAAGCCGACGGAGCCGCCGATCGAGACGAACTCGGTGACCGAGGCCGGCGCCGATCCGGACGGGAAGCCGCCGGTCCACAAAAGCACCGAGCCCTGCACGATGGTGCCGATGCCGAGCGTCACGATGAGCGGATGCAGGCCGAGGCTGGACGAGATCAGCCCGTTCAGCCCGCCGATCAGAAAGGCGAGGCCGACGACGATCCCACAGACGAGGGCAAAGTCCATGCCGCCGCCATAGAGATGGGCGGTGACGACATTGGCGAAGCCGATGACGAAGGGGATCGACAGGTCGATGCCGCCAATGATCACCACCAGCGTCTGGCCGATCGAGGCGATGGCGAGCAGCGAGGCCAGCACCAACATCGCCCGCATCGAGAACTCGCTGGAATAACCCTGGATCAGCGCCGTTCCGGCGAGATGCAGGACGACGGCGACGATGAGGGCGCCAAGGACGCGCGCCTGGTCACGGCTGAAGCGGGGCATCAGCGGCCTCCCCTGGAACGACCGAGCCAGCGGTCCTGCAGCGCCGTCAGCACGATGGCGATGACGAGGATGGAGCCGTACGCGATCTGCAGCACGAAGGTCGAGAAGTTGAAGTAGGTCAGCGCGCTCTGCAGCAGGAAGATGTCGATCGCGCCGATGGCAGCACCAATCAGCCCGCCACGACCGCCGGCGAGACTGACGCCGCCGAGCGCCACGGCGGAGATCGCGATCAGCGTGTAGGTCGGGCCGATCGACGGATCGGCCGAGCCGATCAGCGCCGTCATCATCAGCCCCGCCACGCCGGCGAAGACGCCGGTGATGACATAGGAGAGAAAGCGCACCAGCGTGACCGGGATGCCGGCCGTATAGGCGGCGCGGTCGTCGCTGCCGACGGCCATCAGATGATCGTAGTAAGGCAGCCGGCGGATCAGAAACCAGATCAGGAATACCGCGCCGAGCGGCAGGATCGACAGCGGCCCGCCGAGCGATTTGAGCCATATCGGCACGGTGCCGGTCGGCGCCGGCAGGATGGTGAGCGTCGTCCCGACGAGGAGCAGATAGGTGCCGAGCGTCGCGACGATCGGCTGGATGCGCAGGATCGTCGCCAGGAAGCCGTTCAGCACGCCAACGAGGCCGCCGATCGCGACCGCCGCGCCGACGACGATCCAGGGCGAGGTCAGGCCGAGCTTCTGGATCAGCACCAGCACGACGATGGCGTTGACGAAGCCCATGATCGGGCCGACCGAGATGTCGATGCCGCCGCGCCCGCCGAGGATGGCCGGCGCCGAGGCGATCGCGGCGCCGATCAGCGGCGCGGCGAGGCCGATCAGCGTGCCCCAGGCGGAGGGCGCGAAACGGGCCGGATTGATGAAGATGTTGATGGCGAGCAGGATGATGAACAGGATCGGCGCGAAGCCGGTCTGCCGCCAGATCGCCTTCAGCGCCGGCATGCGGCCGGCGGCGGCGGAGGAGGAGGTTGCGAGAACAGTCATGCCGCCCGTCCGAACATGGTTGCGATGATGCGCTCGGACGAGCGCGCGGCGCCTTCGAGCGGCGCGGCGAGTTCCTGCTCGCGGAAGACGAGGATGCGGTCGCAGAGCACCAGCGCCTCCTCGATCTCGGTCGAGAGCACGACCAGCGCCATGCCTTCGTTGGCCAGCTCGCGGAACACCGAATAGAGGACGCGGCGGGTGGCGATGTCGACGCCGCGGGTCGGATCGTTGAGCAGCAGCACGTCCGGCTTGTGTGCCAGCGCGCGCGCGAGCAGCACCTTCTGCTGGTTGCCGCCCGACAGCGTCGTGATCAGGTGGCGGCCGGGCTCGGGTGCGACGATCGACAGGCGCTCGCGATAATAATCGTAGCGCTTGCGCCGCTCGGCCGGGCTGATCAGGCCGAACCGGCGGTCGCGGCCGACGGTGGCGATGGCGAAATTGTCGAGGATCGACATGGACGGGAAGATGCCGGTGGCGCGACGATCGCGCGGCAGATAGGCGATGCCGCTCTGGACCGCGCGGCGGAAGCTGGTGATCGCCCGCCCGCCACCCCTAGCGAGCGGCGCCGTCACGCGGCCGGTGACCGGCGCGCGCAGACCCGCCAGCGTTTCCATGAACGCGTCCTGGCCATGACCGTCGAGCCCGGCGAGGCCGACGATCTCACCGCGGCGGATATGCTGGTCGAACGGAACCGCGCCCGGCTTCAGCGACAGCCCCTGCGCGGAAAGGGTGATCGGGCTATCCGACATGGTGCAGCTCCCGCGCCGTCTCCGGCGCCATCAGGGCGAGCAGGTCGTCCGGCACGAGCTCGCCCTTCTCCAGCGTCTTCACGACCTGGCCGCTGCGCAGCACCGTCACCCGGTCGGACAGGCCGGTGACCTCGTCCATGCGGTGGGTGATGAAGAGGATCAGGCAACCCTCGCCCGCCAGCCGCCGCATCAGCGCGAACACCGCCTCGCGGTCGGCGAAATCAAGCGCCGCCGTCACCTCGTCGAGGATCAGCACGCGGGGCTTCCGCGTCAGCGCGCGGGCCAGAACGATCAGCTGCTGCGCCGCCAGCGGCACCTCGCCGGCCGGCTCGTCGAGCGGCACGTCGGTAACGGCGAATTCGGACAGGACGCTCGCGGCGAGCGCCCGCCGCTCGCCGCGCGGGACGCGGCGGCGGAACAGGCCGTCATAGCCGAGCAGGATGTTGTCGGCGACGCTGCGATCCGGCGCGATCAGCACTTCCTGAAACACGGTGGCGAAGCCGGCGGCGCGGAAATCAGCGGGGTCGCGGCCGACGATCGGCCGGCCGTCGAAGGTGATCGAGCCGCGATCCGGCGAGACGATGCCCGAGAGCAGCTTGACCAGCGTGCTCTTGCCCGAGCCGTTCTCGCCGAGGATGGTATGGATCGTGCCGGGCGAGAACGAAACATGGGCGCCATCGAGCGCAATCGTCTCGCCATAGCGCTTCGAGAGATCGCGGATCTCGAGCATAGGCAGTCAGTCTCCCGTCCGGATGCGGAGACGGGAGAGCCGGCGCGCCGGCCCTCCCGCTGTGTCGGCTGGATCCTACTTGGCGCAGGGATCCGGCGTCTTCGCGTAGTCGAACAGCTCCGTATGCGCGGGCTTGGCGAAATACGCGTCCATCAGCGTCTCCGGCATCGGATCTTCCGGCGCGACCGGGAACACCGACACGGCGTCCTTGGTCATGCAGTCGCGATGCCACTTGCCGAGTTCGTCCGGCTTCACGGCCGGGATCGGGACCATCAGGATGTTGAGCTTCGGCTGCTGGCCTTCCAGCACGCGGACGCCGACGCGGAACAGCGTCTGCGCGGTCCAGGACGGCATCAGCGCGCCGCCGGTGAAGCGGAACGTGTCCTGGTTGTCCTTCCAGAAGCCGAGCGCGTCGCCCGAGATCGAGCCGGAGACGACCGGGATCGGGCGGCCGGCCTGCTGGAACGCCTCGGCGACGATGCGCGACTCCGAACCCGAGGTCCAGACGCCGGCGATCGGCTGCGGCGTGGTGGCGAGCACCTGCAGCGTCACCGTCTTGGTGACGTTCGGCGACCAGTTGCCGTTGACGTCGCGGACGACCTTGACCTCGGGCGCCTCGGCGAAGGCCTTGTCGGCGCCGGCGCGCTGCTGGGCGACCAGCGGGCTGCCGGCGATGCCCTCGATGCGCAGCACGTTGCCCTTGCCGCCGATGCCGTCGATGACGCCCTTGGCGACGTCATAGCCGAACTTCACATAGTTGGAATCGACATTGATGGCGTAGGGGCTGGTGACGGCGCCCGCACCCGTGACGAAGGGAATGCCCGCCTTGAACGCCGCCTCGATCACCTCGTTCAGCGCCGTCGACGAGCCGGCGAAGGAGGTGATGATGCTGCACTTCTTGTCGATGAAGGCGCGGATCTGGGCGATCTGCTGGCCGGTGTCGCCGTTCGAATCCGACATCTCGAATTCGGAGACCCAGCCCTTCTCCTTGTAGAGGCCGACCAGGCGCTCGAGCTCGCGCGTCACCGAAACGCGCCAGGGATTGCCCTGGTAGGATTCCGAATGGCACCACTTCCACGGCTTCGCCACGGCCGCGAAATTGTCATAGGCCGACGGCTGGATCGTCTCCTCGACGCCGAGATAAAGCGCCTGGATTTCCGGCGGCAGCGTCTGGAACGTCGCGGGCAGCTCGGCCGCCTGGGCCAGGCTGGCGCCGCTCATCAGGGCGGCGCCGCCGACGGCCGCCGCCAGAACCGACTTCACTCTGTTTGCCAGTTTCATTGTGCGTCTCTCCCTCTGATCGGGCGACGAAATCCGTCCCCCGCCTCTCCCTCGATCCCACCAAGCCGTTGTTGATCCGAACCTTTTTTCGCGCACGATGGCCGGATATCGACTTTTGTATGTAAGATGCATTGTTCATATCAGATAGCAAGCGGCGGTACTGTCAATCGGAAATCCGCCGCGAGGCGCCCGTTTCCACGACGCCGATCGGATTGCGACATCTCCGGCGCGGCATGGACAGGGACGCGCGCCATCGGCTAACGGAACGGCAGACCGACCCATTCGACCAAGGAGACTTTCGTGGAGATCAAGAGACTGGAGCCGGATCTGCGCTGGTGCGAGACGGCGACCCATGACGGCGTCGTCCATGTGGCAGGACAGGTCGGCCCGCCGGGCACCGACATCGTCACCCAGACACGCGGCGCACTGGCGGAGATCGACCGCGTGCTGGCGCTCTCCGGCACCGACAAGTCGCGCCTGCTCTCGGTGACGATCTGGCTCGACGACATCGCCGATTTCGCCGCGATGAACAGCGTCTGGGACGCCTGGGTTGATCCCGACAACACGCCAGCGCGCGCCACCGGCCAGGTCCCCCTCGCCGATCCCGCCTACAAAATCGAGATCACCGCCATCGCCGCCCTGCCCTGAGGGCGCAGAAGGGCGCCGGCCCTTAGACCCTGCTACCCCTTCAGCACGGCGCTGCGGAAGCGCATCAGCGACAGCGCGAAATAGACGGCGCCGAAGACGACGAAGATCAGCAGATACTGCCAGACGAGCGAGAAGCCGCCGCCGCGGAAGAGCACGGCCTGAGTGAACGACACGAAATGCGGTGTCGTCGTCAGCGTCTGCATGGCATAGCGCAGCCAGACTGGCATGCTCTCCATCGGCGTCATGCCGCCCGAGAGCAGGTTCAGGATGATGAGCACCGGGATGGCCAAAAGGCCGAACTGCGCCATCGAGGTCGAGAAGGTGGCAAGCAGGATGCCCATCGAGGCGATCGACAGCGTGTAGATCGTCGTGCCGAGCAGGAACAAGAGCACCGAGCCCTGGATCGGCACGCTGAGCAGGAGGTGCACGACGAATATCAGCGAGAGGATCGCCGCTGCGACGATGACCAGCCCGTTGGCCAGCACCTTGGCGAGTACGATCTGGCTGGCGACGACCGGCATGACCAGGAGATGCTCGACGGTGCCGCGCTCGCGCTCGCGGATCAGCGCCGCGCCGGAGAGGATGAGCGTCAGCATGGTGATGTTGTTCATCACCTGCATCAGCGAGCCGAACCAGACCGAGTTCAGGTTCGGATTGAAGGCGCTGCGCATCACCAGCCGCACCGGCGCCGCGGCCGTGACGCCGCCGCCATAGCGGAATTCCGAGATCTCGTTGGCGATGACGTTCTGGAGCGCGACCGAGCCGTTGCCGGCGAAGACGATGGCCGTCGCGTCAATCTCGACCTGCAATTCGGCCGGCCTGTCGGCGAGGACGTCGCGCTCGAAATCGGGCGGGATGTCGAGGATGAAGACGAACCGTCCCTCGTTCAGCGCCGCGTCGGCCTCGCGCGCCGAGATCTTCACCGCCTCCTGGAAGATCGGCGGCTGCAGCGCGCTGATGATCTTCCGCGACAATTGCGAATCGTCCTCGTCGACGACCGCGACGGCGAGGTTCTTCAGCTCGGTCGAGGCGCCGGTCGAGACGGTATAGATCGCCAGCGTGAAGGCGTAGACGACCAGCACCAGCATGATCGGATCGGCCTTGATGCTGCGCAGTTCCTTGATGAACAGGTAGTAGAGGTTGGAGAGCCAGCGGAGCGCGTTCATCGTCAGGTGTCCTGTTTGCGCAGGAGGACGAGCGACAGCGCGAAGAACAGCAGGCAGAAGCCCACCAGCGCCAGCAGATTGGGCCAGAGGTCGAGCCAGCCGAGCCCCTTGGTGAAGGCGCCGACGCTGATCGGCTGATACCAGGCCGGCGGGAAGGCCAGGCCGAGCGCGCGGCCGCTGCCGGTCAGCGACGAGACGGGGATGATCAGGCCGGAGAAATTGACCGCCGGCACGATCGCGATGATCGCCGTGGCGACAACAGCCGCCACCTGCGACTTGGTGAAGGTCGAGACCAGCTGCCCGAAGCCCGTCGTCGCGACGAGATAGACGAGCGTCGCGATGGCGAAGAGGGAGAAGGATCCCTTGAGTGGCAATCGGAACAGGAACAGCGCCAGCAGGAACAGTACCGCCGCGCTCACCAGCGAGACGCCGATATAGGGCAATTGCTTGCCGAGCAGGAATTCCGGCTTGCTGATCGGCGTCGAGTAGAAATTGGCGATCGAGCCGGTTTCCTTTTCGCGCACGATGCCGATCGCCGACATGATCGCCGGGATCAGCACCAGCATCAGCATGATGACGCTCGGCACCATGGCGTTGACGCTCTTGAAGGCCTGATTGTAGCGGAAGCGCGTCTCCATCGAGATCGCCGGCACCGCCGCCCCGCTCTGCCGCATCAGTTCGCTCGCATAGCCGGTCGCGAGGCCCGTGACATAGCCCTTCGCGGTCTCGGCCCGGAACGGCATGCTGCCGTCGACCGTCACCGACACCTCGGGCTGGCGGTTCGCCTTCAGATCGCGGCCATAGCCGGAGGGGATCTCGATGGCGATGTTGACCTCGCCGCTCTTCAGCCGGCTCTGCAGCTCGGCGCTCGACGCGATGTCGGGACGTTCGCTGAAGTAGCGCGAGGCGGAGAAGTTCTCCAGCAGCTGGCGGCTTTCCTGCGTCTTGTCCTGGTCATAGGCGGCGAAGGTCAGGTTCTCGACGTCGAACGAGATGCCATAGCCGAAGGTGATCATCAGGATGACGGGGCCGAACAGCGCGAACCAGAGCCGGATGCGGTCGCGCAGAAGCTCCATCGTCTCGCGCCGCGCATAGGCCCAGAGGCGGCCGGGATCGAAGCGGCGCGGCCGGGCTGCGGCATGCGAGGTCGTTGGGATCGCGGTCGCGACCGCCACCGTCTCCGCCTCGGTCGAGGCCGGCGCTTCCTCCGGAATGCCGGAAGCCTCCTTCAGATAGGAGACGAAGGCCTCCTCGAGCGTCGCCTTGCCGCGCTGCTCGGCCAGTTCCTGCGGCGCGCCGACGGCGAATACCTTGCCGGCATGCATCAGCGAGATGCGGTCGCAGCGGGCCGCCTCGTTCATGAAATGGGTGGAGATGAAGATCGTCACGCCGTGGTCGCGGGCGAGCGAGATCAGCGTGCGCCAGAACGAATCGCGCGCCACCGGGTCGACGCCCGAGGTCGGCTCGTCGAGGATCAGGATGGACGGCCGGTGGATGACGGCGACAGCGAGCTGCAGGCGCTGACGCATGCCGAGCGGCAGGCTGTCGGGCAGTGCGTCGGCCACCTCGGAGAGATCGTAGCGCGTCAGCATCTCCTCGATGCGCGCGTCGATCTCGTTCGCCGGAATGTGGAAGAGATGCGCATGCAGGTCGAGGTTCTGGCGGACCGTCAGCTCGGTATAGAGCGAGAACGCCTGCGACATGTAGCCGACGTGCTGGCGGATCTCCATCTCGTTGCCGGTAAGCGACTGGCCGAACAGCTTGGTCCAGCCCTCGGTCGGCGTGATCAGGCCGGTCAGCATCTTCATCGTCGTCGACTTGCCGCAGCCATTCGAGCCGAGGAAGCCGAAGATCTCGCCCTTGGAGATGCGGAAGGAGACGTTGTCGACGGCGGTGAAGTTGCCGAAGCGGCAGGTCAGTCCCTCCGCCTCGATCGCCGGCACCTCGTCGGGCGCGACGACGCGCGGCGGCACGACGACGCTCTGATAGCCCCGGCGCTTCTCCTCCGGCAGCAGCGCGATGAACGCTTCTTCCAGCGTCTCCTTGCCGGCGCGGCCGCGGACTTCCGCCGGCGAGCCCTCGGCGATGACCTTGCCGTCGTCCATCGCCGCCAGCCAGTCGAAGCGCTCGGCCTCGTCCATATAGGCGGTGGCGACGATGACGCTCATCTGCGGCCGGCGGGCGCGGATGGTGTCGATCAGATCCCAGAACTGCTGCCGCGACAGCGGATCGACGCCCGTCGTCGGCTCGTCGAGGATCAGGAAATCGGGATCGTGGATCAGCGCGCAGCAGAGGCTGAGCTTCTGCTTCATGCCGCCGGAGAGTTTTCCGGCCGGACGGTCCGGGAACGGGTCGAGCCCGGTCGCGGTCAGGAGATCGTGGATGCGCGCCTGCCGCTCGGCAGCGCCCTGGCCGAACAGGCGGGCGAAGAAGTCGAGGTTCTCGAAGACGGTCAGCGTCGGATAGAGATTGCGGCCCAGTCCCTGCGGCATGTAGGCGATGCGCGGCGAGGCCTCGTCGCGAAAACGCTTCTCGGCCATGTTGCCGCCGAGAACCTGCACGGAGCCTGTCTGCAGCTTGCGCACGCCGGCGAGCAGCGCCAGCACGGTCGACTTGCCGACGCCGTCCGGACCGATCAGCCCGGCCATGCAGCCGGCCGGAATGGCGAGGTTCAGCGCATCGACGGCGAGCCGCTTGCCGTAGCGATGGGTGACGCCTTCGAGCCGCGCGACGGGCTCGCTCATTGCGGAACGTTGACCTTGAGGCTCTCCGGCCATTCGGCGTCGAGCGAGGTGCGCACGAAGCCGGTGCCGCGCACGCCGACCTTGACCTGCTTCTCGAAGCGCTGGACCAGCGCGCGCGGGATCTGGAGCTTGACGCGGAACATCAGCTTCTCGCGCTCGTCCTTGGTCTCGACGGTCTTCGGCGTGAACTGCGCCTCGCCGGAGACGAAGGTGACGGTGGCGGGAATGACGTAGTCGGGAATCGGATCGAGGATGATGCGCGCCTCGTCGCCGATGCCGATGCCGGCGACGTCCTTGGCCGGCAGGTAAATCGACATCGAGATGTCGGAGAGATCGAGCAGCGTCAGCACGCGCGTGCCGGCGCCGACCACCTCGCCGGCGCGGGCGAGCTCGTACTGCACGCGGCCGCGCCGCGGCGCCACCAGCACCATGTCTTCGAGGATGGCGTTGAGCCGCGACACGTCGGCTTCCGCCGCCTTGATCGTCGATTCCGCCTGCGCCCGCGCCGCGACCATCGCCTGGTAGGCAGCGTTGGCGACGTTCAGCTTGTTCTGCGCCTCGTCGCGCAGCTGCGCCGTCGCGTGCCCCTTCTGGAACAGCGCGTTGATGCGGTCGAAGCTCGCCTGGGCGAGCGCCCGGTCGCTGTCGCGCTGGGTGATCTGCGCGTCGACCTCGCTCAGCGCGCTCTCGGCGCGCAGAACCTGCGCCTGGGCGCCAAGGAGCTGCGCGCGATATTCGCGGTCGTCGATGCGGGCGACCACCTGGCCGGCCTCGACCGTGTCGCCCTCATGCACGTCGACCGAGGCGAGACGGCCCGGATATTTGCTGGAGATGTCGATCTCCTGGCCCTCGATGCGGCCATTCGACTGGGCGATGCCGGCCGGCAGCGGATTGCCGCGCAGCCGGTCGATCAGGCTCTTCAGCTTGTTCTGCGCCGCCGCTTCCGAAACGAGCCAGGAACCGGCTCCCAGCTGCGTCGTCACCGCATCGGTGGCGAAGACCGCCAGAAACGCGACCAGCGCCGCTCTTGGCCAAGGGTGACGCATCGCTCGATACCTCGCATGTCGGACGCAGACTCAACCGGCAGTATCGGGCACCGAAGCGATTTGGGAAAGCCTCGCCGCCACCGCCGCCGGTGAATTGCGCTTGCGTCCGATTGTCCTACGAGACCGGCGCAACCGCCGGCGAGGCGTCGCCGACCCGCCGCTAGAGCACGTATTTCCGGCTGATCTCGGCGATATTGGCGGTGCCGGCGATCGTCATCGTGCGGACGAGCTCGGCCTGGAGCTGTCCGTACACGCTCTCGACGCCTTTGGCGCCGCCCAGCGCCAGCCCGTAGAGCACCGGCCGGCCGAGCGCGACGGCATTGGCGCCGAGCGCGATCGCCTTGAAGACGTCGGTGCCGCGCCGCACGCCGCCATCCATGATGACCGGCACCCGACCCTTGACCGCGCCCGCCACCGCCGGCAGCGCATCGATCGCCGCCTGCACGCCGTCGAGCTGGCGGCCGCCATGGTTGGAAACCTGGATGCCGTTGACACCGCGCTTGATCGCCTTCTCGGCGACGTCGGGCGACAGCACGCCTTTCAGGATCAACGGCAGGTCGGTCGTCTCCTTGATGAAGTCGACGTCTTCCCACGTCAGGCTCGGCTTGAACGTCGCCGTGCCGGTATTGGCGAAGGGCAGGCTCGGGGGAAACGAGAAGCCGAGGCGGTTCGCCTCGTCCGACGAGCCGGGCGCGAAGGCGTCGATGGTGAAGACGATCGCCGAATAGCCGGCCTTCTCGGCCCGCTGGATCAACTCGCGCGATTTGCCCTGGTCTTCCTGCAGATAGAGCTGAAACCATTTCGGCCCGGTCGAGGCGCTAGCGACATCCTCGAGCGTCTTGTTGGCGGCGGTGCTCACCGTCATCAGCGTGCCCGCGACGGCGGTTCCGCGCGCCGTGCCGAGCTCGGCCGAGGCATGCGCCAGACCGTGCGCGCCCATCGGCGCGGTGATCACCGGCAGGGTGAGTTCCTGGCCGAAGAGCGTGACCTTGGTCTCCGGCGCCGGCTTGCCGACCAGGTAATGCGGCCGGAGCTGGATGCGCTCGAAGGCGGCGAGGTTGTCGCGCAGCGTCACCTGATTGTCGGCACCGGAAGAGATAAAGGCGAAGCCGCCCTTGGGAAGGACCTTCGCCGCCTCCGCCTCGAGATCGTTCAGATTGACGATCGACAGCGTCTCTTCGCCGGTCGGCTGCCGGTAGCCGGCGACCGATGCCGGCGCCTCCGCCTTGGCGGTCGTGGCGGCTTTGGCGGCCTTGGCGGGTCCGGCCTCCGCCGATTTCTGGGTCACGATCATTCCCGCGCCGGCGACAGCTCCAACCTTGACGAAATCACGCCGCGAGAATCCAAACCCCATGATCAACCCTTCCATGCATCCACCGAACCAACACGTCAGGCAAGATAAGCACGGTAGTTGAAGAGGTTAAGGCGCGGGCGAGACGAAAAAGCGGCAATCGTCGTGATTGCGGCGCCGCGTCGGCACAGCCGCATCGCGAGAACGGCAAATCGCCAGCCCACCCCTGCGTCAGCAGGCTGGGAACGATGACGACGCGCCCCGCACAAAATCTTCGACAGGTCTGTCGCCGACGCCCGGACGGCCGAAAGCGCCGGACGGCGACGAAGCCGTCACGCCCGTATTGCCAGCGCCCGCGATCCCCTTCGCGATCTTCCGTCGTCACGAAGGGGAGCGGTTCGGGGCCGTCAGGTGCCCGCCTTCGCGGAAATCCGCTTCAGGGAGCTGACATACTGCGCCTCGGCCTGGGCCTGCGTCAGCCGACCGCTGTCGACCTGCTTCGCGAGACTCAGGCGAAGCGACTGCTGCTGCTGGAGCAATTTCTTGTCGGGGAAGTCGGCCGGGAACTGGTTTTCCGCATTGTTGAGACACTTCGCGCGCGCCTCGCGCGTCGTGATCCGGCCCGAATCATAGGCGGTCTGACAGGCCTGGCGCGCCTGATCCAGGCCGCTGGTGGCGACCCGTGCGGGCTGGGTGGTCGTGCAAGCCGCAAGCAGTCCGGCCAGCGCCAATATCTCTATTCGCATCATTGCCTCCCGTTTTGCGAAGTGTTCCGCTCACAGCTAGCAAATTCCCGCGAAGGTTTCCCTAACGGAATACAGATCAACCGAACGCAATGATTTGATTTGATTCTGCCGAATTGCTGTGCCGTTGGTCACGCCCCGGCCCAGGCGGACACCGCTCCGAGCGCCGCAAGAGCCGTGACCTGCAGGACGACGATGGCCATCAGCCGCGCGCGAAATGGCTGCTTGCGCGTCTTGTGGCGAAGCAGGCGCTGGCCTGCCAGGGCGCCGATCGAACCGCCGATGCCGGCAAGTATCAGAAGCGTTCGCTCCGGGATGCGCCGGAGCCCCCGCCGGGCGCATCGCTTGTCCCATGCGAAGGCGACGAAGCAGGCGAGATTGACGGCGACCCAATAGAGCGCGACGGCGAGCAGCCTGGGGTCGATGGACATCACCATGAAATCGGGGCCTCGCGGGTCGCCGGGATCCTGCAGGTTGCGCGCGCCCGCCAAACGCCGACCCCGCCGCCGGCCTTCTTCGGATCCGAACAACCTCCGGAAACGAACGCTTCATCCACAACCATGGATCGGCTATTCTCTCTACCGGAGAGACGGATATGACCGGAATGAAAGCGACGACGACAGCGATCGTTTCGGAATTGAGCGAGATCCTCGATTCCGCCGCCCTCGACCCGTCCCGCTGGAGCGAGTTCATCGATCGCCTCAGCCGCCACACCGGCGACAGCAAGATCATCTTCCAGGCTTTCGACGATGATCTCACCTGGTGCACGCCCATGCACAGCGCCGGCTTTAGCGAGCAAAGCCTCCGCAACTATGCCGGATATTTCGCCTCGATTTCGCCCTGGCTCCCTCTGCTCGGCCGAATCCGGCTGGGTGAGATCGCCTTGACGGACCACCATCTGCCGCTCCCGGAGCTTCACCGGACGGAGTTCTACAACGACATGCTTCGCCCGGAAGGCGCGGCGGACAGCGCTACCGGCGTCCATCTGTTCAGCGAAAGCAACCGGAAGGCCACGCTGGCCGTCCATTTCAGCAGCCAGGACGCCGAAGCCATGCATGCCAAGGTGGCCCCCATCCTGGACGGCCTGACGAGACGGATGCGTCAGACGCTGAACGTCAATCGCGCGCTTGCAAAATACGCCAACACCTTCAACGAGAACACATCCTTGCTGCATTCACTCGCACTCCCCGCCCTCATCATCGACCAGGAGGGGCGCGTGCTCGCATTGAATACGGCCGCGACGGAACTCCTCGGCCAGCACAATGCGGTCACCATCGACGGGGCGGACCGGTTCCGCTTCGCCTCGACGCGCTTCCAGGCGCAGTTCCAGCAACGCCTCGGCGAAGCCGCGACGGGATCGGCCGGCGATCTGCACCTGGATCACCCGGAGATGCCGCTCACCATCTCGGTTCTTCCCTTCACCGGACGGCCGCCCGACACAAAGGGCGTCGGCTCCCTGTTCACCTCCGACAGGAACTTCCTCGTCCTGCTGCGCCGACAGCCGCTCCTGGCGCCCTGCGGCGCCCTCGTCGAGAAACTGGAAAAACACTTCAGATTGACGCCGGCGGAAATCCGCATCGTCGTCGCCCTCAGCCAGGGCGAAAATCTCGGCAGCCTCGCCGCCGCCTGGGGTGTCTCCCCCCATACCATCCGGGCCCAGCTCCGCTCCGCCTTCGCAAAGACCGACACGCACAAGCAGCATGAACTGGTGGCGCTCACCCACGCCCTGCGCGACCGCTAGGCCCGACGGATCGGTCCCCGTCGAGGTCCGGCTGCGATGATCGCCATGGCCGCCAGACCCAGAAATACGATCTTCCTCATTTCTCGGATCCGCCGGCCTTCGCCACACCCGTTCCCTTGATGCGCTCCCGCAGTCCCTGGAAGATCACGTAGAGCGCGGGGATGGCGAAGATGCCGACCAGCGAGGCCGCCAGCATGCCGCCGAACACCGGCGTCGAGACGTGGCGGCGGGCGAGCATGGCCGCGCCCGTGCCGAAGACGAGCGGCACCAGCCCGAGGATGAAGGCGAACGACGTCATCATCACCGGGCGGAAGCGCAGCCGCGCGCCTTCGATCGCCGCTTCGATCAGCGGCATGCCGTGCTCGCGCCGCTCCTTGGCGAACTCGATGATCAGGATGCCGTTCTTGGCCGCGAGGCCGATCAGCACGATCAGGCCGATCTGGGCATAGAGATCGAGCGTCAGGCGACCGACGAGGATGGCGAAGAACGCCCCGAGCACCGCGACCGAGACGGAGAGCAGCACCGGCACCGGAATGGTCCAGCTCTCGTAGAGCGCCACCAGGAACAGGAAGGCGAACAGCAGCGCGAAGCCGAGGATGATGGCGGTCTGCCCCTCGGCCCGCTTCTCCTGGAATGCGATGTCGGTCCAGGCGCCGCCATAGCCGGTGGGCAAGGCGCGGGCGGCGACTTCTTCCATGGCCGCGAGCGCCTGGCCGGACGAGACGCCGGGCGCCGGGCTGCCCTGGATCGTGACGGCGAGCTTGTTGTCGTAGCGGATCAGCGCCTGCGGGCCGAGCACCAGCCTCGGTTCGACCAGACTGCGCAACGCGATCATCTCGCCGGTCCGGCTGCGCACATTGATGCGGTCAATGTCCGTGATCGCGCGGCGATCCTGCGCCTCGGCCTGAACCTGCACCTGCCAGGTGCGGCCGAACAGGTTCATGTCGTTGACATAGCCGCCGCCGAGCGAGGTCTGCAGCGCCTGGAAGATCGCCGAGATGTCGACGCCGAGGATCTCGGCCTTGTCGCGGTCGATGTCGAGATAGATCGACGGGTTCGAAGCCGAGAAGGACGAGAACACGTTTGCGAGGCGCGGATCCTGATTGGCGGCGACCAGGAAGCCGCGCAGCGTCTGCGCCAGCGCCGTCGGGTCGTTGTTGGAGAGCGCGCGCAGCATGTAGGTGAAGCCGCCGCCGGTGCCGAGGCCGATGATCGGCGGCGGCGCGAGCGGCAGCGCGAAGCCGCCGGTGATGGTCTTCAACTTCGGACCGAGCCGCTCGATCACCGCCGCGGCCGACTGATCGGCGCCCTTGCGCTCGTCGAACGGCTTCAGCGTGGCGATGACGAAGGCGGCGTTCGGCTGCGAATAGCCGTCGACGAAGTTGAAGCCGATGATCGACGACGTGTCGGCGATGGTCTCTTCCTGCTTCAGGATCGCCTCGACCTCGGCGACGGCCGCGCTGGTGCGGCCGACCGAGGCGCCGTCCGGCGTCTGGACGACGACGAAGAAGGCGCCCTGGTCCTCTTCCGGCAGGAAGCCGGTCGGCGTGACGCCGTTCAGCAGGTAGATGCCGATGCCGGACGCGACCACCATGACGAGGCCGATGATCGAGATGCGGAGCAGCCGGGCGACGACCGAGCCATAGGCATCGCGCACGCGGTCGATGCCGCGCATCACCGCGCCCATCGGACCCCGACGGGGACCGTGATGCGGCTTGAGCAGGATCGCGCAGAGCGCCGGCGACAGCGTCAGCGCGTTGATGGCGGAGAGCAGCATCGAGACGGCGACGGTGACCGCGAACTGGCGGAACAGCTCGCCGGTGATGCCGGGAATGAAGGCGACCGGCACGAAGACCGACAGCAGCACGAGCGTGATGCCGATGATCGGCGCCGTGATCTCGCCCATCGCCGCCTTGGTGGCCTCGGCGGGCGTCAGGTGAGGCTCGGCCTCCATCTTCGCTTCCACCGCCTCGACCACGACGATCGCGTCGTCGACGACGATGCCGATCGCGAGCACCAGCGCGAGCAGCGACACCGTATTCGCCGAATAGCCGATGGCGTTCAGCACGATGAAGGTGCCGATCAGGCTGACCGGCACGGCGATGGTCGGGATCAGCGTGGCGCGGAAACTGCCGAGGAAGAGGAACACCACCAGCACGACGAGCACGAACGCCTCGAACAGCGTGTGCATGACGATGTCGATCGTCGCCGTGACGAAGGTGGTGGGATCGTAGGTGACGCTCCAGGCGAGGTCGTCGGGGAACTGCTTCTGCGCCTCGGCGAGCTTCTGCTTGACGGCGGCGAGCGTCGTCAGCGCATTGGCGCCGGGCGACTGGTAGATGCCGATCAGCGTCGCCGGCTGGCCGTTCAGGCGGGTCGAGCGGTCGAGATTGGCGGCGCCGAGCTCGACGCGGGCGACGTCGGAGAGACGCAGCACCGAACCGTCCTGATTGGTGCGGATGATAATCTGGTTGAACTCGTCGACCGAGGACAGGCGGCCCTTGGTCTGGATGTTGAGCTGCAGCTGCTGGTCGTCCGAGATCGGGCGCGCGCCGATGCGGCCGACGGCGGCCTGCACGTTCTGCCCCTGGATCGCCTGGACGATGTCGGAGGTGGTCAGGCCGAGGCCGGTCAGCCGGTCGGTCTGCACCCAGGCGCGGACGGCATAGTCCTGCGGCCCGAACAAGGTCGCCTCGCCGACACCCGGCGTCGAGCGGATCTCGTCGATCAGGTTGATCGTGGCGTAGTTCGAGATGAACAGCTGGTCGTGGCTGCCCTTGGGCGACGTCAGCGCGATGACGCCCAGCATCGCGGAGGACTGCTTCTTGACGGTCACGCCCTGCTTCTGCACGTCCTGCGGCAGCTTGGAGAGCGCCACCTGGACGCGGTTGTTGACGTTGACGGCGTTGATGTCGGCGTCCGAGCCGAGCTCGAACGACACGGTCAGCGTATAGCTGCCGTCATTGCCCGACACGCTCTTCATGTAGATCGACTTGTCGACGCCGACGATCTGGCTTTCGAGCGGCTGGGCGACGGTCGATTCCACCACGGCGGCCGAGGCGCCGGGATAGAAGGTCGTCACCGACACCTGCGGCGGCACGATGTCGGGATATTGCGCGATCGGAATGGCGAAGAGCGACAGCAGGCCGGCGATCACCGTCACCAGCGCGATGACGATGGCGAAGCGCGGCCGGTCGACGAAGAGCGAGGAGATCATCGGCTCAGCCCGCCTTCGGCAGCACGGTGGCCGGATAGGCCGAGACCGGCGCGCCGGGGCGCAGCGCCGCGATGCCCTCGACGATCACTTGGTCGCCCGACGAAAGGCCGGTTTCGACGCTGGCGTTGACGCCGACTTCACGCCCGAGCGTCACGCGGCGGATGGCGGCCTTGCCGTCTTCCACCACGAAAACGTAGAAGCCCTGCTGGTCGGCGAGCAACGCCGATTGCGGCACCAGGATCTTCTCGACCGGCTTCTCGAGCTCCATCGTCACCTTGACCAGCTGGCCGTCGATGAGCCGCCCGTTCGGATTGGGCACCACCGCCCGGATCGTCACGCTGTCGGTGGCGCGATCGACGGAGACGTCGACGAAGTCGATCTTGCCGGGGAAATCATAGGCCGAGCCGTCGGAAAAGCGGATCAGCGCGGTGAGTTCCTGCTTGGCCGCCGTGCGATCGTCGCTCTTCAATTTCAGGAATTCGCGCTGGCTGACCGGGATCACCACATTCATGGGATCCTGGCTGACGATCGTCGTCAGCACGCCGCGGTCGGGGCCGACGACATTGCCCTTGGTCACGGCGGTGCGGCCGATCAGGCCGGAGATCGGCGACTTGATCTCCGTGTAGCCGAGATCGATCTGCGCGGTCTGGACGTTCGCCTCGGCGATCTGGACGTTGCCCTTGGCGGTCAGCTGCTCGGCGAGGCGCTGGTCGCGCGACGCGACGGTGCCGGTCTGGGTCTTCAGGAGTTCCTCGGCCCGCGCATATTGCTGGTCGGCATAGGCCGCCTGGCCGCGCGCCTGGTCGAGCGCGCCCTGTGCGCGCGACAGCGCTGCCTGGAACGGCTCCGGCTCGATCCGGTAGAGGAGATCGCCCTCCTTGACCATCTGGCCGTCCTCGAACTGCACGTCCTGCAGGAAGCCGGTGATGCGGGCGCGAACATCGACGCGCTCGCGCGCCTCGATGCGACCGACGAACTCCTTGGCCGGGTTGATGGGCTGCGGCGTCGCCGCCAGGGTACCGACGCGAAGCGACGCGGCGTCCTGGGCCTCGGCCGGCTGCCCGAACGTCAGGCTTCCAGCGAGAACCGCCGCCACCGCGATGATCTGCATTCTCATCTTCGATATCCTGTTCAAGCATGGCAAAGGCCGCCGGGATCATCCTCCACAAGCAGAGGGATCATTCCGCAGCGCGAGGACACTATAGCGATCGATGTAAAGAAATGAAGAATTGCCCTAGGAAGGCAGCAAGACGCCAGATGGCGTTTCCTCCGGCGTCAGGCAGGCGCGGCGCAGGCGAAGGGGACGAAAACCGGGGAAATCGCGCGCAAAACAATTGCGCCATGCGCTTCGCCGCTCGGGACGATGCGCACCACTCAAGTCATTGAATTTTCCTGAGAAATAAGTGGTGCCCGGAGGCGGATTCGAACCACCGACACGCGGATTTTCAATCCGCTGCTCTACCAACTGAGCTATCCGGGCCCAGCGAGCGGGGCCGATGAGGTGGCCCGCTCGCGAAGTCACGGCCTTATAGGCGACGCTTCAGAACGTGTCCAGAGGCGTTGCGCAGAAGATGCAGGCCTGTGAACAACCTCGCGAATATCGGTTCGGGCGGCCCGCAGAGGCCGGCCGAACCGCCTCGCGCCGGCTTAGTCTTCCTCGCCGTCGCCGGCGTCCCGCTCGACCACGGGGATCGCATAGGCGCCCGAAAGCCAGCGGTGCAGGTCGATGTCCTTGCAGCGCTTCGAGCAGAACGGATAGAAGGCGCGAACCGTGTCCTTGCCGCAATTGGCGCAGGGGCGCGGCGCGCGCAGCGGCAGGATTTCCGCGGCCTTCGGGGCGGCGGGCTTCTTTTCGTCAGTCATGAGATTCTGTCCTCGTCAGGCCGGCCCGAGCCAGCCCTTGCGGACGGGATACCCTTCCCCGTCCAGCATCGCGATCGTCTCGAAGAGCGGCAGGCCGACGACCGAGGTGTAGGAGCCGACCAGCTTGACGACGAAGGTGCCGGCGATGCCCTGGATCGCATAGCCGCCGGCCTTGTCGCGCCATTCTCCGGAACCAAGATAGGTATCGATCTCCGGCCGGCCAAGCCGCTTGAAGCGCACCTTGGTCTCGACCAGGCGCTGGCGGATGATGCCCTTCGGCGTCAGCAGGCAGACGGCGGTGTAGACGCGGTGCGAGCGGCCGGAAAGCAGGCGGATGCATTCCGCCGCCTGGTCGTGGAATTCGGCCTTGGGCAGGATGCGCCGGCCGACCGCGACGACGGTGTCGGCCGCCAAAATGTAGCTGTCGGCGAATTCCGGCGTGCGCGCCGCCATGGCGCGGGCGGCGTCCGCCTTGCTGCGGGCGAGCCGCTTGGCGAGGCTCCTCGGCAGCTCGTTCTTCAGCGGCGTCTCGTCGACCGAGGTCGGCAGCAGGCTGTCCGGTTCCAACCCTGCCTGGGCGAGGAGTTGCAGCCGTCGCGGGCTGCCCGATGCAAGCAGGAGTTTGGGGGTGCCTGTCATTCTTCCGTCCGGTCGAGGATCCAAGAGAGAGAGTGCCGCCAGGAAACGCCGGAATGCGGCGCGCGGCGGCCGGACCGTAGCCGAATTGCCCGATCAAGGAAACAGCGTCGCCGCTGGCGCGGCCTGCCCCTCCCCTGACCTCTCCCCTTGCCCCTCCGTCGCCCCTCGCCTAGCCGCTCGGCAGCGGCGCCCAGCCGAAGCGCTCCTTGATCCGCGTCCGCAACTGGTCGCGCACGTCGCGATAGGCGTCGAGGATCTGCTCGCGCGAACCGGAGACGAGTGTCGGGTCCGGGGTCGGCCAGTATTCGACCACCACGGCCATGGTCCGCGTCAGCTCCAGCGCGCGGTGATGCGCCTGCGGCGACAGCGTCACCACGAGATCGAAATTCGTGTCCTCGAGTTCCTCGATCGTGTGCGGGCGATGGCGCGAGAGATCGAGCCCGCTCTCCTCCATCACGGCCGTGACGAAGGGATCGGGATCGCTCTTGCGCACGCCGGCCGAGGCGACATAGAGGCGGGGGAACAGCTGGCCGGTGATCGCCGCCGCCATCGGCGAGCGGATCGCATTCATGCCGCACATGAAAAGGACCGAAGTCGGTGGCCGCGCGTCGCGGGGCAGGAACACACCCGGAGCATCGGCTGTTACCAAGGTTCAGCCTTTCCAGTGCAGCGCGCAGATCAGCGTGAACAGGCGTCGCGCCGTCTCGAAATCGACGAGGATCTTGCCGGCGAGGCGCTGCATCAGGAGACGGGAGCCATCATCGTGCACGCCCCGGCGGCCCATGTCGATGGTCTCGATCTGGCTCGGCGTCGCCGTGCGGATGGCGGCGTAGTAGCTGTCGCAGATCAGGAAATAGTCGCGCACGATCTTCCGGAGCGGCGTTAGCGACAGCGCATGCAGGACGAGCGGCGCATCTTTCTCGTCGCGCACGTCGAAGACCAGCCGGTTCTCGCGGATGGCGAGATGCAGCCGGTACGCCTTGGCGGGATGATCGGGCAGCGTGAAGCGGTTGTCCTCGACCAGATCGTAGATGGCGATCTTGCGCTCATGGTCGACATCGGCCGAGGCACGGCCAAGCGTCGCGCCGTCGAGATCGACGGCGACGAGCCGGCCGTCGATCCCGGGCGCCGTCGCTTCCGCCATGGTTGGATCCGCTTCCATCGATCGCGGGCCGATCCTGCTACAGATTGAGGCGGATCGCCACCGAGCGGGCATGCGCGCCCAGTCCCTCGGCCTCGGCCAGCGCGATCGCCGCCGGCCCGAGCACGCGCAGCTGCTCCGGCCCGGTCCGAAGGATCGAGGTGCGCTTCATGAAGTCGAGCACCGACAGGCCCGACGAGAAGCGGGCCGAGCGCGCCGTCGGCAGCACGTGGTTGGAGCCGCCGACATAGTCGCCGATCACTTCCGGCGTGGTGCGGCCGACGAAGATGGCGCCGGCATTGCGCACCTTCTCGACCAGCGGATCCGGATCGGCGACGGCGATCTCGAGATGCTCCGGGGCGATGCGGTCGGAAAGCGGCACGGCGTCGTCGAGCGACGAAACGACGATGACGGCGCCGAAATCGCGCCAGCTCGCCGCGGCTGTCTCGCCGCGCGGCAGGGATTTCAGCTGGCGCTCGACCGCCCGCTCGACCGCGTCGGCGAGCTTGGGATCGTCGGTCATCAGGATCGACTGCGCCGCCGTGTCATGCTCCGCCTGGGCCAACAAGTCGGCCGCGATCCAGTCGGGATCGTTGGCGCCATCGGCGATAACGAGCACTTCCGAAGGCCCGGCGATCATGTCGATGCCGACCGTGCCGAACACCTGGCGCTTCGCCGCCGCGACATAGGCGTTACCGGGGCCGACGATCTTGTAGACGGGCTGGATGGTGTCCGTGCCATAGGCGAGCGCCGCCACCGCCTGCGCGCCGCCGATGCGGTAGAGCTCGTCGACGCCGGCGAGGCGGGCCGCGACCAGCACCAGCGGATTGATCACGCCGTCGGGCGTCGGCACCACCATGACGAGGCGATCGACGCCGGCGACCTTGGCCGGAACCGCGTTCATCAGCACGGAGCTCGGATAGGAGGCGGTGCCGCCCGGCACATAGAGGCCGACCGCCTCGATCGCCGTCCAGCGCGAGCCGAGCTCGACGCCGAGCGCGTCCGTGTAGCGGTCGTCCTGCGGCTTCTGGCGGGCGTGGTGCGAGCGGATGCGGTCGCGGGCGAGCACCAGCGCGGCGCGGGTCCTCTCGTCGACGGCCTTTTCCGCCGCCTCGAATTCAGCCTCGGAGACGCGAAGGCCCTCCGCCGTCAGCTGCAGCCGGTCGAAGCGCGCCGTGTAATCGAGCACGGCGGCGTCGCCGCGCACCCGCACGTCGGCGAGAATGCCGCGCACCGTGGCGTCGACATCTTCCGAGACCTCGCGCTTGGCGGCGAGCAGCGCCCGGAAGCGCGTCTCGAAATCGGGATCGGTTTGGGACAGGCGAATGGCCAAGACGACGGCTCCTTCAATGCGAGCGACGTCTCTAGCGCGGTTCGGCCGGAGGGGAAAGGCCGCACGGGGATGGGCGGGCGGCCTTCCGGGTGTCGGAGCGCCGTCAGGCGGTCTGGTCGAGCTTGTGCTCGGGGCAGCACTGGGTGGCCCAGGCGGGGCCGAGATCGCGGACGGCGGCCTCGATGCACTCGACGTCGAGCGCGATGGCGCCGCCACCGGCGAAGATCAGCGTGATCGTGCCGGCCGGCTCTTCGCCGGGCTCGAAGGCGATGGCGAGAAGGTCGAGAACGGCGTCGGGCCGGGTGCGGTCGATACCGGTCGAGCGGACCGCGAGCACGCGGTCGAAATGGAAGCCGGAACGGCGACGCTCCCAGTTCTTCTTCGCGGCGCGCCCCTCCGCCTCTTTTTCCCAGACGAAGCGGTTGATGACGCCGGCGAAGCGCTTTTCCTTCGGAATGAAGGCGATGTCGCCGACCTTCAGCACCGCGTCCTGGACGTGGGCGGAAACGACGGCGAGGTCCTCGGCGTCGAACGCGGCGAGTTTCAGCTGATCCATGAGAGACACCTGTCGGCCTGTGTTACTTGATCCGACAGGTAGTCACTGTGTGGCCGCTCCGCAACAGGTCGCGTGTGGAAGATCAGCCGGAGATCCGCTCGATCGTCGCGCCGCAGCGCGAGAGCTTGTCCTCGAGGCGCTCGAAGCCGCGGTCGAGATGGTAGACGCGATTGACGATCGTCTCGCCCTCGGCGACCAGGCCGGCGATGACGAGCGACACCGAGGCGCGCAAATCCGTCGCCATCACCGGCGCGCCCTTCAGGCGCGGCACGCCGACGACGGTGGCGTTCTGGCCGTCCAAATGGATCTCGGCGCCGAAGCGGGCGAGTTCCTGCACATGCATGAAGCGGTTCTCGAAGATCGTCTCGCGAATCACCGAGGTACCCTCGGCCCGCGTCACCAGTGCCATCAGCTGCGCCTGCAGATCCGTCGGGAAGCCGGGGAACGGCTCGGTCGAGATGTTGACCGGCTTCAGGTCGGCGCCGTTGCGATAGACGCGCAGGCCCTCATTCGTCTCGGTGATCTCGGCGCCGACTTCGCGCAGGATCTCGAGCGGCCGCTTCAGATCGTCCGACCGCGCGCCCTCGAGCAGCACGTCGCCGCCCGTCATGGTGACGGCCATGGCGTAGGTGCCGGCCTCGATGCGGTCCGGCATGACCGAATGGCGCGCGCCGTTCAAGCGCGAGACGCCCTCGATGCGGATCGTCGAGGTGCCGGCACCGGTGATCCTGGCGCCCATCTTGATCAGGCATTCGGCGAGATCGACGACTTCCGGCTCGCGCGCCGCGTTCTCGATGATCGTCTCGCCCTTGGCGAGCGTCGCCGCCATCATGGTCACATGCGTCGCACCGACCGTCACTTTCGGGAAGGCGACGCGGGCGCCCTTGAGGCCTTCCGGCGCGCGGGCCACCACATAGCCGCCCTCGATGTCGATCTCGGCGCCGAGCGTCTGCAGCGCCTCGAGGAAGAGGTCGACCGGACGCGTGCCGATGGCGCAGCCGCCGGGCAGCGACACCTTGGCGAAGCCTTCGCGGGCGAGCAGCGGGCCGATCACCCAGAAGCTGGCGCGCATGGCCGAGACCAGCTCGTAGGGCGCGGTGGTGTCGACGATGGTGCGCGCGGTCAGATGCACGGTCTCGCCGGAAAGCTCGCCCTCGCCGAGGCGCTTGCCGGCGACCGTCATGTCGACGCCGTGATTGCCGAGGATGCGCTTCAGCTGCGCCACGTCGGCGAGGCGCGGCACATTGGCGAGAATCAGCGTCTCGTCGGTCAGGAGGCTCGCGATCATCAGCGGCAGGGCGGCGTTCTTGGCGCCGGAGATCGGGATCGTGCCGTTCAGGCGCGCGCCACCGACGATGCGGATTCTGTCCATGACCAGCCAAGCCTTTCGAAGCGAAGGTGACGAGCAGCGGCGAACGTTGACGAGCGTGCCCCACCCCGGATTTCTGTCGCTCTAATGCAGGATTGCGGCTGATACAAGGAAAAGCCGGCTTCGCGTCACGCCTCGTCGTCGTCGGAGGCGCGTCCCGCCTGGCGCGCCGCCCGCGTCGCCGCCTTGCGGCGGGCGAGATTGGCCCGAAGCGCTGCCGCCAGCCGTTCCTCCTGCGCCTTCTGCGCCCGCGCCAACGAGGCCTTCGCGGCGGACGGGGCAGCCGCCGGCTCGTCCTTCGTGTCGGCATCGGATGTCTGCGGGGCGTTCGGATCGGGCTTTGGCGTCGTCATCATGGTTTTAGCGGGTCGTGGTCTTGAGTGACTGTCTCTGGATCCCCCTGCCGAACGCGTCGGAGGCGG
Source organism: Kaistia sp. 32K (assembly GCF_016629525.1). Classification (GTDB taxonomy): domain Bacteria; phylum Pseudomonadota; class Alphaproteobacteria; order Rhizobiales; family Kaistiaceae; genus Kaistia. The sequence goes on along the minus strand of NZ_AP024269.1, from coordinate 423,832 downwards.
GATTCGATCTAAAGCCAACATATCCCCTCGCCGCCCGCTCGTCTTCCATCCGGAGCATGGCGGCGCGCCGAGCCGGCGAGGATCCTCTGCGGCCCGCGAGAATTCCGGGGGGATCCAGCGCGCGAAGTGCCGCGACGAGCGTCCCCTCCTCAGCGTCTGGCCCGCAATGTCGGAAGGACGCCGATCTGCACGCGGATTTCGCCAATCCGCGTCGATCAGGGAGCGCTCAGACAATGGCTTGGCGGGCCGCCGCTCGGCACCTGGAGCATCAATTCGGCCCGATTCCGACTTGTGGGCCACAATATCCGGATCCCGTCGGCGGCGACCATGGTGCGCCACCCTGGCGCTGCGTGCTCCACCGCCTGCGACCGCGGCGGAGATGTCCACAGGCGGGCGATTTCCGCCCGCAAAAGAGCATTGCAGCGCACCAACTTATCCCCGTCTGCGCGAAAGGCTGGGAAACTTCGCCGACCCGCTTGATCGCGCCGCACCGCTGTGGCAGTAAGACCCCCGTTCCGGGACACTTCCCCGACAGCGCTGCAGTAGCTCAGTGGTAGAGCACTCCCTTGGTAAGGGAGAGGTCGAGAGTTCAATCCTCTCTTGCAGCACCACTTCATCCTGTTGATATCGTTAGAAGACTGCGCCATTCCTAGGGTTCGGCTTGCTCCACCGTGCCACAGGAGCGTGCCACAATGGTGCTCAGAATGCCGCGTCCGACAGCCCGCCGAGATAGCTCTCGGCACCAATTGAAGCTCCGTGTTCCCGCCGATATCCGAGAACGTGCGAGGGGCCTCCCAGTCCGATTTGACTTCCCCGCAAACGGAAATTCCCCCGAGCATTGCGTTGTCGTCACCCTAGGCGACACCGTGCGCTGTTCCTTGGCGACGAGCGACGAGGCGGTTGGCCGTCAGCGTCAAGGGCTCGCTCTGGCCCACCTAGAGACCGTTTGGCAGAACCTAAGAACCGGCCCCGCAACGCTGTCGCAGCGGCGCATCAACGCCCTGTCCGGGGAGGTCTACCGGCTGTTCAAGGACCGCTTCGAGGAGAACCCCGGAACGCCCGAAATGTGGATCGCCGCCGTTCCTCTCATCGGATATCGGAGACGCCGCACAGGATGCGCTGAATGCCTTTGGTGCCGATATGAGCGGAGCTATCGACGCCCTGCCCCGCGTGCCCTCGGCGGCCCTTGAGGGCATGGAGCGCCGCTTTGGCTGGCTCGCGGACTGGGTATTGGCGCGCTACGGCGAAGTTGTTGACGCCGCTAGTCGGGCGCGGCTCCTGCTGGCTGTCGAGCGCGCCTCAACTGACGCTGCCGTGACGCTGAAACGTTATTCGCGCGATGACTATTCTCCTGATCCGGTAGAGCAGCGCTTCGTGCCACTGGTGCCTCCCACCGCCGTCGCTGTCGTTGGTGAAGCGGGATCGTTCGAAGATGTGTTTGCTGCCTATGCGCGCGTTCCCGGCAAACACGGCTCCCGGTCCACAAGAACCATCCGCTCCTACCGGAGCATCTTCGTTGAGGAGTTCGGGGGCTTCGTCCAGAAAGAGCGGAAGCTCGCTGATCCGCTGCGCGTATCTCGGGCCGACATTGCCGCTTGGCGCGACCATCTACTGGCCTTGGGACTGTCGGCAAAAACGATCAGCGCGAAGAAGCTTGCATGTGTGCGGACGGTCTATGGACGCCAAGTCGCTGACGGCGCTTTGGACGTCAACCCTGCCAGCGGTACATTCATAGGCGCAGACAAGAAGCAGCGAAACCGCGAGAGGGGTTTTACCGATGCCGAGGCAAAGGCAATCCTGTCTGCGTCTCTCAGTGTCGAGAAGGGACGGCGAGTCTCCGCGTCGCACAGGGCCCTTCAATGGCTACCGTGGCTTATGGCTTATTCAGGCGCGCGCGTCGCAGAGGTGGCCCAGCTTCGCGGCTCCGATGTCCGTAAGGAAGCGGACGGGTGGGTGATGCGATTGAAGCCCGAGGCGGGGTCTACCAAGTCGGGCATCTATCGAGACGTGCCGGTTCATGCTGACCTCGTGGAGCGTGGCTTTCTGGCAATGATCGATGCAGTCGGGGCCGGTCCGCTTTTCATCAATGACGCCGGAAACCAAGAGAAGAACTCGGCACGAGCTAAGGCGGCTGGCGGCCGCTTGAGCGAGTGGGTGCGCGGGGTCGTTGGAGTGACGGATACCGAGGTACAGCCTAACCACGGTTGGCGGCACCGCTTCGTGACACGTGCCCGAGCCGCAGGGATTGACCACGAGAAGCGCGAATATATCGTGGGCCATCGTCTGCCCGGCTTGGGCGACACCTATGGCGACATGGGCGGCCTTCGGGCTGAGATGGACAAGTACCCGAAGGAGCCGTTGGGGTAATTGCCAGAGGGGAAAGGGCCAATAGCGGCCCCAGTGCGCCTCGCCGCGACCTGCACCACCCATCCCCAAATGCATAAAGTCACCGCGGACTATCAAATTGAGCTATCGTGGGATCTGCAATCTCAAGCTTCGCCTTCAGAAGGGCCCGAAAGTCGGAGACCGCCGCTTTGATAGCCGGCTTATCGTCCAAATCCTCGATTGGAAACTCGAGTTTGACTGCTCGAACGGGGTAATCCTCTATCTGCAAAACATCGCTCCCCGTCGGCCACCCGGAATAACTCCAGACGTCACGAAACCAATCAGCCTTGGTATCTGATGTACACTTCCAAGCCACCAACGAGATCGTAGAATTGGTCTTCTCAGCACTGCCAAATTTCAGGGCATCAGGCTCGCCGGGCTGGTAGCGCTTCAAATCGATGCTGTCCGAATTTACATAGAATTCGAGCAGCCACTCCCCCGCCTTGAGTGCCCCAAGATCACTACCGACAGAGGTGTACAAGAACGAGGCCTGGTAGAGGGGTAGGAGATCCCAGGCCCACTTCTTGAGCGGGTTCGTCCCTCGCTTCGCAGGGGGATCCCTGTCTAAAGTTTTCCAACAGTAGAATTCGTGGCTATCGAACTCATCGGCCATCAAATTCAGGATATCCATAATACGACGCTGGTAGCCCCAGATCAGCCGGTAAGCACGGCGAACATCGGCCAACGTTTCCTTCGGTATAGGCATCGAAATATCCTTACAAGGGGCCCCTCAAAAAGCCGAGACTGTCTAGGGATCTCAATGCCTCAAAATTCACGAGAGTACTGATTGCATGGATGTGCCCCTGCCCAAATAGTTCAAGCGCTTGAGCTACATCATCAAGCACCCTCTGGGTTTGCTGGTTGATCGCCTTCGTCTCTTGGATAGCTGTGGCCAATTTGCTCCACTCGGCCGCTGCGGCGACAACTCGGATGTGCTTATCTGGGGCTGCCGGGGCGGGGTCTAAAAGGCGAGCGATTACCTGGCGAGCGGGGGCGTCAAGTCCTCCGATTGCGAGAAAATAGGCGGCGTCTACTTCCAGCCCCCCCATCATCCATCGATCGCTTCCTGTAGGACTGTATTTGACGACGCCATTGGCCGGCATATTGCTGTCCACCCAGCTTTGCCTCAACGATAAGGTCAACTTTTAGTGGAGGATCATCACCAAGTTCAAATTGGAGCAGGACATCGGGCTCCACACTTCTCCCTTCATTCAAACTGTCTGACCACCTAGGCCAAAACTCAATTTTTCTCATGATGGCAACATGATGCTCGGGCAACGCAGGGCCGAATGTTGAACGCAGTATCTGCCAACACGTCGTTCCATCGAGGTACGAAAGACGCTCGAAGATCGTCGCCGTTAGAAGATCCTCATTCGCCCTAAATATATGCTTCCATGAAACGTTTTCTTCAGCCCCTGTCGATACAGACCCGGCCTTGCCTGAGAGGATCGCGTTCAGCATTTTGCCCCAAATCATGACGTAGCGACGTTTCGGCCCTTAGCTAAGCATCTTTGCGTAAAAATCGCATCACATGAGCGCAACCCGCGTGACGCAGTTGGGGCGACCCCGCCAAAATGACGGGGCCGCTCTCCGGTCTACTGACGGCCGCCGTTGTTCCGCCTCTGACGCTCCTCTCGGAGTGCCTTAGCGCGCTCCTGCTCGCCCCTGAGGCGGACCGCCTGTGCTTCCGCGATGCGCTTGTTGAGGCGGGCCTCATGGTCGTCAGCCAGCCAGTTCATGAAGCGGCCGCCGTTCCTTCGGGTCTCCGCCAAGCGGGCCCGCTCGTAGGCGATCTCCTCGTTGAACTTCTTCTCTGCGGCGGCGCGCTTCGCGTCGTCCTTGGCCACCATCTCGCGGGTAAGTGCGTCTTGGGCCGTCTGACGGATGCCCCGGCGCCTGTCGAGGATCGACGGGGTGATCATGCTCGCCCCAACGGGCCGCCGCAGCTGCTTGCTCCATACTGACCACCGGCTCTCACCGCTCTCCGCCACGATGAAGAGGTCGCTGACATCCGGGAGACCGTAGCGCTTCCCGAACACCTCGAAGACGCCTTTGAGCTCATCCCGAACAAGCTCTGGGAAGTCAGCCGGAAGGTCCCGATGGTCAAACACCAGCACCCCGTTGATCGGCACGGACGTGTCCTCGATTTCCTTCTGAAGCTCGGCCTTGATCTCCTTCTCTGAAGCCCCCGAGCGGGACATGTCATGGATGCGGCCCATCACGAAGGCGGCATTCGCGCCCTCACGCTTGAGCCCAAGATCCCGGAGAAGGCGGTCCGCGATCTTCCCGGCGTCCTGTTGTGACACCATCGACCGCACCTTCATGATCTCGTCCTTGGCGACCTCGTGCGCCGCCATCAACAGCGCTTCGTCCGGCTGCATCCTCCGCGTTGTGATCGCCCTATCGTAGACCTCCAGGAACTCCCGCGACGCCTTGTCGGTGATGAGGGTCGAGAGGTAGCCAGGATTGGCCGCCTTCAGGTTCCGGTAGAGCTCCGCGTTGGCCGTCATCTGAGGCAGAAGCTGGCCGCGCTCCGCGATGGTCTCAGGGGTGACGAGACTGGCAATGCCGTTGAGGGCATGGGACCACTCGGCATTGTCCAGCCTGTTCATGGAGTACCAAGCGATGCGGGCGCTCTGTACCTGCTTCGCCGCCACGTCCTCCGGGGTGCCTTGCGCGATCTTCTGCGCCTTCTGGTCGTCAAGGTTCTCTTCGAACAGGTCCGTCACGAGTTCGATGGACCGGGCGCGGGAGAGCGTCGTCGTGCCCTCGCCAGTCGGGCTGGGGATTTCCACGTCCCTGATGCTGGTGATGCCGCCGACGCGCTGCATGGCGCTGTACGCTTGGGCGATAACGCGCCCCTCCTCGCGCTCTGAGTTGACCCTAAGGGCCCGCTTCTGCTCGCCGGTGGCCTTCTTGTTCTGGATGGCGATGCCCGCCCGCTTGGACTGGTCGACCATGTTCGCCAGTTCCGGGTCGGTATAGACGCCACTGCCCCGCCGCTTCTCTGCCTCAGCCTCCGTGAAGGCCCCGCGCAGGATCAGATCGTCATCCTCGACGCGGACCTTGAAGCTGCCCTCGCGGGCGTTCTTGTCCCGGATGGCCCCGGCCTGTTCGATCAGGCGGATGGACTTGTCCGCGTAGCCAGCAATCTTGGAGAGGGGCGGAAGGTCCTTGCCGTCAGCGCCCTTCCGGACACCATCCAGCAGCGCTCGGGCCAACTCCTCGTTGCCCTTGAGGGCGTACTCCTCGGCAATCGCGAAGATCGTTTCGTTCTGCTCCTGCCCCGAGAGCCCGAGGAAATCTCGGTTCGAAGCCGACTTAGTGAAGACGATCTCGGCGGCCTTGGCGGGGTCGAGCTTGTGGATGTTGAGGCTGTCATCGATCGAGTTTCGGAAGCTGTCGATGACCGTCGTATTGATCTGCTGCTTGACGTACCCCGTCTTCTCCTCTGTGTCCTTCTGCATCCACGCAGAACGGTAATCCCCGGTCAGCCGGTAGAAGTTTGCGCGTGCCAGGTCGTTCGGGAGAGCGGCGGCGGTCTCCTCGCGCATCCGGTCAAACTCGGCGGCGGCGTTGCCGGTCGAACGATCGAAGCCGGTGTTGTAGAAGGTCGACCAGTTCGTGCGGAAATCCTCGTTGGCCTTCTCGCCCAGGAGCGAGTTGAGGGCATCCTCGCGGATCCTAACGCCCGCAGGGGAGCCGATCTTGGCTTCCTGACGAAGCTCCTCGGCGGACATCAGTTGCCGCTTGGCGATCCACTCCTGATTGGCGCGGGACTGCGGGTCCTGCTCCTCCTTAGCAACGACGGTGCCGTAGGTTTGGAGGGCACCATTGAGGCCGCCGAGGGCGTCCGCTAGGGCCCGGAGGTTGCCACCCGCGTCGCGCTGTTGCGGACGGACGAAGGTGCTTCCGGGGACGGCGGTGGGCTGTAGCTGCGCCTGTCGGATTTCCGGGGCGGCGATATTGGTTCCAAAGAGGCCGTTGGCCATGGGTGCATTATTCCTTGTGCTGATGATGAATACGAAAAGGCCCCCGAGCGGGTGACACTCGGAGGCCGGAGAGGTGTGCTGAGAGAAGGATGGGCGCGGCGGTCAGGTGGCGTGGCGGCTTTCGTCCTTCGGGATTGCCGCAACAGCCAGAGCGTCTACGGCCTCGTTCAACGGGTCGCCGGAATGTCCTCGGACCCATTGCCACGTCACGTCCATGTCACCCGCCAAACCATGGAGTTCGGTCCAGAGGTCGCGGTTCTTGACCGGTCGCTTGTCGGAGCCCCGCCAGCCGTTCGAGAGCCATTTCGCCAGCCAGACGTTCATACCGTTGACGACATACTGGCTGTCGCTGCGAACGTGGATCGGGACTGCTGCCGAGAAGCTCTTCCGATCCTTGATCCAGCCGAGCGCCTTGATGGCGGCCATCAGTTCCATTCGGTTATTCGTGGTCGGCTCGCGCTCGCCGCCGCTGATATCCTGCCGGGGCGCTTCGATGCCGTCATGGCGGGCAACGATAATAGCGGCCCATCCACCGGGGCCGGGATTGCCGGAACAGGCTCCATCGGTGTGAACGGTGATGCGAGCGAGGTCGGAGTTCGCGGTCGTCGGATTGATGATGTTCATGGTTGTCAGCTTCGCTTTCGTTGGTTCTATGAATGAATGTTCCCCTAGGTCAGCCTTATGGGCCTCACTAAGGTAGAGAAGAGGGGGGGGTGGTAGAGTTGTTGGCTCGGTTCCATGAGGTGGCACCTGCCATCGGGGACGGACGCAGGTCCGATCCGGTTAGGTCTTCACAGAGACAGGGACCGTGTGGCCCGCGATATGGAGAGCAGCATCGGCCATGATCTGCTGCACCATGAAGGCTGCGGATGCGGGGCAGAGCACAGCGTCGTGGATTGGCAAGACGGTGATGCCGAGAGCGATGCAGCCCATGAGCACGCGGCACATGATGCAGCTTTCCCGGTTCATCAGCCGATAGCCGATGCCCGTGTTCAGGATGTCCGTGAGGAATGGATGTCGGGCGAGGAGCGCCTTCCGGAACTTCCCCACGGAGCAGTCCGAAGGAAGCCCCTTGGCAATCTCCGGCGGCCATATCCGCATGACCCCGGCCTTGAACATGAGGGCATTGAAAGCCTTCTTGACCGCGCTCCGATGCTCCGGCCCGACCTCGGTAAGCTTCGGGAGCGCGTACAGGTCGCCGGAGGGCGGACTGGCTTGAACATGGGCATAGGCTAGCCGGGGAAACATCTGCCCGTAGTCGAGTTCGATAGTGGCCTCTCCGTTGATACGGATATGCTGACGAGCCCCCCGCCTGAGCCTTTGCCAGAAGCCGCCGAACAGTCGCCCGCCGAGGTCGAGGGAGGGCTTGGGCTCATGAAGCGGGTGATTGAAGTGGCGGGTCATCAGCCTGTCGCTGGTATCGACAGGATCATTGCCGACATAGGTGATATCGGCTGAGGTCAGGTGGCCGTTGATCGCCCTCATTTCCTCTCGGTGTGTCTCCGCCTCCGAGGTCATCGGAACGGGCACCGCCCATCGTCTTCCTTGGTGGTCCTTTCTGGTCAGGCGTATGCAGTCCCGGACGTGTCTCCAGCGGAAATCTTCCTTCGCTAGAGCGAGCGACAAGACCAGTTCCCGGATGCCCGCAGAGGGCGCTATCGTGGTCGCCTGATGGTGTTCCGTTGGCAGGGCAACGACAGCCACTCCGACCGCCTGAAGCCCCTCCACGGCCGCCGTAAGCCCCTTGCCAAACCCCGGCTGAATGGGCTCGCTCTGCACCGTTCGGGCATGTCCGAGAGGCAGAAGAATGGCTGGCTCCTCCCCCGGAAACACAACGAAGTGGGCGAGGTTGGCGACGATGACGGCGATGGCATTGTACAGCCCGGCGAGAGCGTCCGGCTTCCGTTGTCGAAGCCTGAGACGGAGGTTGTACTCGCGCTGTAAAACCTGCTCCACGATGTCGGAAGCGAGGTCGGCAAGCTTCTCGCTCGCGGGATACAGTTCATGTCGGAACCGCAGGTCGCGAACGGGCCTGTCAGGCGGCAAGAGTGGGGCCGCCCGTAGATGCCAACAAGCTATCCCGCCGCTTTGCCCTGCCACGCATGATCATCAGGTTCGAACCGCGCAGGTCGAGGCTGTCGCCGTTAGCGTAGCGAATGATCTCGCCGGGCCCCGCTTCCAAGATAACCCGCGCAATGAGCGCGAGCGTGCCGGGGCTGCCGGGTGCCCAGGTACGGACATAGCGCCGTCCATGACCGTTGCCGTTCGTGAACCATGCGCCCGTCAGGCCGCTGTCAAGGACACCCTGATAGTCGCGAGGGCTCACGATCGCATGGCGCAATCCGTGGCCGTCGAGGGGGATCTTGAGCGCCTCCGCGCCGAACTCGTCAATGAAGGGGATGGGCTGACGGCGGCTGGGACGCTTGACGCTGCGAGGCGTCTTGGGTTGATGCAACTGGTCGGAAGTCACTGATTTCCTTTCGTGAAATGAAGAAGGCCCCGAAGGTTGTCCCTTCGAGGCCCATGGGGTGGATCGATGATGGTGGCGGCGGCATCAGCGCCTGAACGCAATACATGCCTGTAGACAGATAGGCAGACACAGGCGTGGAGATGAGCCCGGCGCGGATGCCTGTCGTGTCCTATTGGGCGTCCTTATTCGCGGCTATCCGAGGAGCGTCAGGAGCTTCTCGTACCTAGTGGACGGCGTAATGCCCGCCACGTCGTCAGGACCGTCCAGAAAATGCCGAGACCCGCGCTCTACGCCTGTGCCCGCTCAAGCACCTGAAGCGCCTCCTGAAGAGCATCCGGCCGGATCTGCATATATCGCATCGTCGTAGTCAGGTTGTTGTGCCCCATCCATTCCATGACGCGCTTCACGTCCACGCCGCCGAGGATCAGCCGGGTGCAGCAGGTATGGCGCAGAGTGTGCGGCGTCACGTCGTGCAGCCCCAACGTCTCCTGCATGGCATCCCAGCGGACGGCCATCGTCCCCTTCTTCATCATCGTGAACGGGCCCGCATTGTGGCCGTGATGGCCTTGGCGCTTGGCAATGATCTCCCGGCACCGCTTGGTGAGCGGAACGGTGCGCGGCTGGTTCGTCTTCGTGTCCCAGAAGGTGACGGAGGCATTGTGCGGCCCGAAGGCGTCCCAGTGCGCCGAGATCATCTCCGAGAAGCAGCGCGCCCCGGTGTCCACCAAGAGCGTCGTCAGGTCGGCGTAGTCAGTCCACCCTCGGGCGTTCCAGTAAGCCATGATCGCCCGCTCTTCGGTCTCATCGATATAGCGGAAGCGCGTCTTCACCTCGACGTTGCGCTTGATCTTCGGGACCTTCGCGAGAACGCTGGCCTCGACCGCCACATGCAGCATCTTCGACAGCGCTGCGCACTTCCGGTTGATCGTCGCCGTCGAGTTGCCGCGCTTGGCGAAGTGGGTCTTGAGGTCAGCGATGTCGGGCATCTGGATCTCCCGGACATCCTTGTTCCGCCCGAAATACTCGACCACATGGAGCCCGTTGCGCTTCAGGTCGGCAGCGGCGCGCATGGCGTCCCACTCGGTTCTGCAAACGAAGTCGTACAGGACGCCCAACCGGGTCAGGTCCCGAGCGGCTTCGGCGCGGGGCATGTCCAGCGCCTTCGGGATCGGCTTTCCGAGTTGCACGGCGTCCCGCGCTTCGTCCTCCCATTGCATCGCCGCCGCCTCGGTCGCGAAGGTCGGTCTTAGCCGCTTTCCGTCAGCCGTGGTCACATCGCCCTGCCAGCGTCGTCCTCTCATCCGCGCCATGTCACTTGCTCCCCTTGGTGGGCTTGGAAGCGCCAAGCGAGGCGAGCCACTGCGCGGGGAGCGTCTGCGCCTCTTCGGGCAGGAGGCTGTTGAACTCGATGAGCTTCATGAGGGCCCATCGGTGCGGCTCTAGGACCCCGCTAGCGCCAATCGGGGCACCTGAGGCCATCGCAACCGCCGCCTCGAAGAGGAAGCCGTTGACTACCCGCAGTGCTGCCACAGCGTCCTTCTCGGGATAGGTGAGCCCGGAGCTTGTGGCTAAGTCCGTGAGGAGGTCATGGGCGGCCACAAGGTGTGCCGTGATCTGGTCTTGCGGTCGCGAATTTGCGCGGCAGTACGTATGCTTGGGTGGCATGGCGGATCTCCGAGGTATTGTTATTTGGCCCCGGATTTGTGTGACCTAAATATTCGTTCGGCAATGCGGAAATAGGATCGACGGTCAGCGCTGCTTATGACTGAGCTAGACATCGTCACCGTATGATGACGACTATTGCAGAGTGCGTATTTGCTAGGAAAGATCGGCCCATTTCGATAGTCATCATATGGTGAAGTGTTGACATATTGTCGCACGGTAGCGCGCCACCTTGCCCTCCATCATCCGCATCGCGGTCAGGATGAACTGGTCCTCAGTCATCGCGCCAGTCGCGAGCTTCTCCTCGCCCATGACATAGCCGCCGTCCTTCCGGATCGACGGGAGGACCACCTGAGTGACCCAGTTCTGGAACTCCTTGGCGTCCTCGCCGCTTGCCCGCAGGACCAACTTGTAGAGGCCACTTTCGGTGACAAGCGAGGCTTGGGTCATTCCCTTCCCAGCAATAATATTGCGGGGAATGCGCCGGACTTCCTCCTTCCCCAACTTCAAGAGATGACGCCCGGCACCCCCGATCAACGAAAGGCCGAGCGCGCGGCAGATGTCAGCGGCGAGGAACCACGGCGTGCCTGGGTGACGGTGATCGCCGCCTGAACCTTCTCGCGCTCGGCGTTCTGCTTCAGCTTCTGGACCTCGATCTCCGCGCTCATGCGCTCTTCGATCTTGGCCTCGTAGGTGTCGCTGAAGTCGATGTTCTCGATCTGCACCGCCTCGATCACGACGGGCCCCTCGACAGCCCCGCTGCTAGTACGGTCGGACCGACCTTGCCCCGTCCGCCCTTAATCGAAGAGCCCGAAGCCTCGCAGAACGCCAGCCAGTCCGCCGACCGCGAAGACGCCCGCGATTGCGCCCACGATCACCATGACGATCACCTCAACCATGGCCCTCAAGCCTCCGTCGTGTTCGTCTGCATGGGCTCGTCAGCCAGCCGCTTCGCCAGCCGCGACAGCGTGGACATGGAACAGCCTGTCGCCACAGCGATGTCACGCCACTTCTGCCCGCCCCGGAGCATCTGAAGGATAGCGGCGTTCCGCTCGGTGTCCTCAGGGCGTCCACGATAGGCCCCTTCCTCCTTCGCCTTGGCGATCCCTTGAGCCTGACGACGGAGCCGGTCCTCGTAGTCCTTACGGGCGATGGCGGCGAGCATGTCGAGCATCATGGCGTTGATCGCGTCGAGCATCCGGCTCTGGATATCGTCGGGGTTCGACTGGATCATGCTCCACGATGTCGGGAGGTCGAGCGCTACGACCTTCACCCTGCGGGACCTGATCTCGTCCTTGAGGCGCTCCCAATCGGTGGCATTCAGGCGGCTCAAGCGGTCCACCTGTTCGATCAGCAGCACGTCGCCGGGCGAACAATCAGCCAGGAGGCGAAAGAGTTCCGGACGCTTGAGCGATGCGCCGCTCTCGTTCTCGACGTAGGTGGCCGCGATCTTCAGCCCGCGCTCCTCAGCAAACTTGTGAAGGTCGGACTGAGCCCGCGTTGCGTCCTGCTCTTTCGTGGACGCGCGGAGATAGGCTCGAATGAACATCAGGGACTGCTCTGCTTCGTTTTAGATGCTTCGATTAATATCGCTGCGATTTGAATGGTCAAGCGGAATTATCGAAGCGAAGCATGGCCGTGTTCGGGGGCAGCTCTGGCGCTTCTCCTGAAGCACAGCCAAATCGAAGCGGCGTGAAACGGGAAGAGTGGCGGGGATGAGCGCGGCATCGCCGGGGACGGCGCGGCGCGGCGTGCTACCTGTCGCGCAACCGGTGGCGATAGATGTGGTCCCGATGGGCCAGGAGGCGATGGCCGTCGTGGCATTGGCCTATGGTGACTGAGAACGGGTAGCCGATGGTGGGCTTGTGGGTGGCCGATGGGCGGCGGGGGGGTGATGCGCGCTCCGCAATGCTGGATTTCACCCCTTCGGATTTTTCCGCCAGTTTCCCCGCATTTCCAGAGCCAAGCGCATTGATTAACTGGATTGGGCGCGAATAAATATAGACCCGCATTAGTAAGGGGCTATAAATGCCAGCCAATCGAGAGTTGTGGAAGCCTTCCTTTCCGCAGGACATGGTCCCCGGACTACCCTGTCCCCGTTGTACCCCGGGAAAATTGAAAGCAATACCCGGCAGCTTGAATGTCGATGAGCCAAAATTTTCAACATTGGCACAGCAGCATGACGACTGGGAGCCAGAGTGGTCCGAGAAGCGGTTCGCACTCCGGTTGAAATGTGATGAGACCACTTGCGGTGAAGTAGTGTCCCTTGCAGGGAACACGGAAATGGTTCCATTCTACCACGACGAGCCAGGGTACAAAGGCTGGGGTTACATAGATCACCTACAACCTCACGCTGTTTTCCCCGCGCCACCGCTATTTCGTCCGCCCGTCGACACCCCATCCGACGTCCAGCAACAGCTTCAACTGGCATTTCAGCTCTATTGGGTAGACCTCGCGGCATCTATCGGCCGACTTCGCACTGCTGTTGAGCAGATGCTTGACGATCAGAATATTCCGCGAGACAAAGGCAGTGCTTCCGGAAAAACAACAAGGATGGACCTTGCTTCGCGGATCGACGTTTTCGCAGCGACAGCCAATGGCTCCGACTCCAAGGATGCTCTCGACGCATTGCGCCACATAGGCAACCTTGGCACACACGGAACGGCCGTTTCAGATGAAGCCTTCTTTGATGCGGTCGACGTTCTCGAAGACGTTCTGCTGGGGGTCTATGACAAGAAATCTATCAAGGCCAAGATAACAAAACTGAATAGCAGCAAGGGAAAATACTGATGGGCGTTAGGTAATATAGTGCACGATAAGCGATATTCCATCTTCATAAGCTCCACCTATGAGGATCTTAAGGACGAACGGAGGGCGGTGCAGGATACCGTTATAAAAGCGGGCGATTTTCCGGTGCAGATGGAGTCGTTCCCCGCGTCAGACGAGACGGCTTTTGCCTTGATCAAATCCCTTCTCGACAAATGCGACTACTACGTGCTGATCATCGGGGGGCGCTACGGTTCCGTTGCAGAGGACGGACTGAGTTACACCCATAAGGAGTTCCGCTACGCTGTTTCGCAGAATATACCGGTGCTTGTAATGCTGCACGGCGCGCGCGGTCAGATCAGCGCCGACAAGACTGAGCCCACATTGGAGGGCAAGCAGCTCCTAGAAGCATTCATTACAGAGGCATCAGGCGGGCGAACCCGATCGCAATGGACATCCTCCGGCGAGCTTCAGGCGACAGTCTTGGCTGCCTTAGTGAATGCAAAACAAACCAGGCCCCGCGTCGGTTGGGTTCGAGGGGATGCAATTGCGAGTGTCGACGCTCTAGAGCAACTAAATGAGGTGAGGAAGGAAAACGCCAAATTCCGAGACACTATTGGCAACTTGGAAGTTGACATCCCCATCATAAAACTCCCCGAAATAACGGCTACAATCGACATTGACTTTCTGCCCAACCAACCACGCTCCGGCCGAGGCCGACGTGGCAGTGGTGGCACGATCCGGACAACGTGGATGACGATGTTCCCCATCGTTCATGGAAATCTCGCATGGGGGACACACGATTATACCGGAGAATATTGGATTGACGACGAGGACAGCTGTGTCAGGATAGGATCGGCTATCGTTCAAGAAGTCTCCGACGATGACACAACTGAATTTTTCAGGATAAGCAAGGGAACCCTCCAAAAACTTCTCGGTTACTATATCGAAGCCGGCTTGATGGCCCCCGATGGCGAAAAATCACCATTCACGGAGATCGCCAAGAAAATCGCGCGCCGCCATCAATTTGCCGAGCAGGAGGTCCCAAATTTCATCCTGAGACGGGGACTGACGGCAATCTCTCCTCCCGCCGAACCTGATCTTGACGAGGAAATCCCTTTCTAGGCCGCTCGGGCCTCGGCGCGTATTGAATTCGCCGGGGACTTCTCAAGTCGAGACGCTAAACTCGAATTTCGCTGATTTAAACCGGCTCTTGACCGCTATGGGCGGTCGATCTCTTGCTGCGACGGAAGACTTACAGCTCCCACACAGCTCCGCTTTTGCTGCATCGATGGGCCGCCCGAGTAGATGCTCAGGGTGATCGACTTCCGGCCCTCCTCGTGCCCCACCACTTCCGCAATGATGCTCTAGGCTGGCCCGTCCGCTCGGCCTCGGTGACAAACCAATGGCGGAACCGAACATTAAATTGCACTTGCTGACACCTGACGGTGCTCGCGCGTTCATTACCCCATGGGCGACCTTTCTCATGTGCTCTCAGGGTATAGCCAAATGCCAACTTAGGAGAGATCCAGCCCTGTCACCGGGCCTCGCCTACTCACAAGCGCAATCTGGATACCAGACGCGATCAGTCGAGGGCGGTTCCGCCAGTCAGCAGCAATACGTTGAAAGGTCGGCGTGTCCGGGACCGCCGCAACTAGAATATCCTCAGGGCGGGCCGGAAAAAGTAGCGCTTGGCCAATGGCGGCCGTCAGTAACGGATATTCCGGACTGCCGGGCTTCTTCACAAGCGGCCCCTTCTTACATTCCGCAATGAGGCGCCGCCCGCCAACTAAGGCTTCTACATCGCCTACGCCGGAACGGGAGTGGATGCGCATCGCCGCAGCATCTCTAGTGTATTCTGCGGTCCAATCATTGCGTCCAACCGCAGTGCCCTGCACAGCTTGCCAGCCATAAGCCCTGAGGTACCCCCGAATGTCAAAGACCTCCACTCCACCGACGGACACAGACGCACCATCTATTGCCACGTCAACCGTACCCTGAAAGTCCGGCCGCTCCGTTAAGTACTCAGCAAGGCGGATCGCAACTTCGGCCTCCGGCATCCTGTCGGGCGCGCCACTCCAGCTAAGCCTCATTTAACTCTCGCTGTTCAGTAAGGTAGCCCCTCGGGGGGAAGTGGGGGCCGCAACGATCGAGTTTGGCCCCCTCGCATTTTTCGGCCGTTCTGGGCCCACTAGCTGATCAAGTCTCGAAATTTTGCATATAGAAGCAGGTCCACCTCCTCATCTCGGAGTTGTGACTTCGCGATGAGCATCGCCTTCATGTCTTCATCCGTCAGACAAATAATATAGCCCTGCTTCCGCACCGCAGCGTCCCGCAGCCTGGCTTCCAGCCTCCCCAGATTGTCGACGGATCGGCACGTTATAAACCCGAACTTGCCTATGTTTTCATCGAAGCGGCCGAGCAACTGATCTACTTCTTCATTCGCCAAGTCGTCGGTATAATTCTTGCATTCAACGAGGACCATATTGGCGTTCATTGTTCGATCGTCGCGCCTTTGGCCAAAGAAGCCGCCGTCAGCCGAATTCATGAAGGCTATATCGATACGTTTTCGCCCATCATGTATCTCCCATTCTTTGCGAGGTAAAATGAGAGATGGATAAAACAGCGCGGTGAAAGACCCAACAATTAGGCGATGATAGTCACTTGCTGTCTTGGCACCGGCCGGAATTCGTTCGAATAACGATGCCAGATCCCCACAAACAGCGGTCACTGTGGGGTCATCGTCACCTATAACGACCATTGATCTGTACTTTTTAGCAACCTCTTTGTACATCTCAAGTAAGTCTGGATGAGCCCCAACCATATCCGCAATCAAATTTTTTGACTTCGGATGCTGAGTATGAATGTCCTTCTTGTAGACTTTTTGTCGCCCCTTTATGGTCTGGACGAGCGAGCTATTGGCTTTAATATTCTCAGAAACCAAGAAGTCAGTTATTTGTTTGTTATAGAAATCCTGACTATTCAGAGACAACTTCCTACGAACAATGTATTTAGGGACCAGAATTACGGCATCGTTTTCAATGTATGGAAGGTTTACATGTTTAGATCGCCAGTTTCTGCGGGACGCATCCCAGAGAGGAGGTCCATTGTAAGGCCGCGTCTCTATATCGTAGAGTTCGCATTGGCTTTGAGTGTAGTCAACCAGCAACTCTCTGATTACGTTAGTCGTCAGATCGGATATTTTGTCCCTATCGATCCCCTCCACATAGAGAGCCATTTCAGAGAGATCTGTCAAAAGTTTTGTTGAGAATGCTTTACTTCCTAGGATGGCATTGATTAGTTGATTTGCTTGATGAGACCCGACACCTCGGCCCTTCGGTTCCATATTAGATACACCTAGGAACGTTTCTGCTGGCTCACGAAGATTAGCCATGAGATTGCGCGCACGTTCTTTATCACCTGAAGTCAGCGCCTCCAGTACTTCGTTAAAGAAAATCCTGATATAATCAGATGCGGTCCCCGCCCACTCGTCGTCTTGGACTTCGATAGCATATGGGTCAACGTAGACGGGTGTATCATACTCGTTACTGACATCGACAAAGTCCAGCTGAGCCTGGCTCAGGCCCAGCCCGAAAAAATCTGAAAAACGCGGCACTTTTCCCCCCAGCATTGCCCTTCTCGTCTAGGGCAAGATGGAAGACGTGGCCGCCTCCAGTCAATGGCACCGACGCAGCATAAGCCGGGAGGTTGGTCCGCCCATCAAACAAGGCAGGAAATCATTCGGCTTCATCGAATTGCCGAGCATAGCGCGAGAAACTTGCTTTCACTTCTTTTTGTCTGGGCAACAAACGTAGGCTTGAAATCCCAGCGATCTTTAGCCTCGATCGCAATTGGAGGGCACGAGGCCCACAGCTTCCACGTGCCCCTATTTTGCTGAATTGAGGTTCACCCGAGTAGCCGCTCACTCTTCGGCTGGCCCGGTCGCTCCGCCCTTGTGACAAACCAACGGCGGAAAGAATGGAAATTGACGGGGCTGCGCCTTCTTCCGGCGCGCTTGTTGCCCACCATGAGCGTCTCGCGGCACCTTGCAAGCGCCATTTTGGTGGTGTCGGAGGAGTTTCGTTGACGGCCTGAACTCTCGTACTGCACTCTTGTTCCTTCAACCCACATCGTGCTACAGGACCGTGCCACAGCCTAGCGGGCCACCTCTCGGAAGCCCGCAGTTTTCCTAGGGTTTGGAGCGTGCGAAGCGAGTTCAATCCTCTCTTGCAGCACCATTTCCCAACCGACTCTGCTGAAGTTCTTGTGCCGCAAAGGGTTCGGCCGTTCCCGCTTGTCGGGACGATCCGGAAGCCCCTGAGCTGAGCCCGAAGCTATAGAGCTTGGCCGATCGGTGGGGCCCGACCCCAGAGCCCCCTACTGACGAGTGACGCAACCTTTTGTGGAGGCTCGCTCGATGAGCGTGCATCCGACCTTGTGGATTTCATGCCGGCCCGCGAGCGGCTTCCTTGCAAGCTGTTCGATTGCCCAGGCGCCCATCGGGCGATGGGGCAGTTCCAGCGTTGTCAGTTGCGGGCGCAGATGGCGGGAAATCTCGTCGTCGTCATAGCCGACGACGGAAAGATCGTCCGGGATCCGCATCCCCGCCTCTGTGATGGCGTTGAAGCAACCCATGGCCATCTTGTCATTCTGGCAAAAAATCGCTGTCGGCGGTTCCTCGAGCGACAGGAGCTTCTGGGTCGACTCGAAGCCGGAGGTCGGCGTCCAGTTTCCCTCGACCACCAGACGGTCGTCATAGGCGAGCCCTGCCTCGGCGAGCGCCTGGCGATAGCCGGCGAGCCGGTCCTGTGCGGCTTCCATGAAGCTTTCGCCGACGATCGTGGCGATGCGTCTGTGCCCCTTCCCGATCAGAGAGGCCGTTGCCATGTGTCCGCCGGTCGCCTCGTCCGGCACGACCGCGGGAAAGCGATT
This sequence comes from Kaistia sp. 32K, assembly GCF_016629525.1. Classification (GTDB taxonomy): domain Bacteria; phylum Pseudomonadota; class Alphaproteobacteria; order Rhizobiales; family Kaistiaceae; genus Kaistia. The sequence goes on along the minus strand of NZ_AP024269.1, from coordinate 405,625 downwards.
GTCGCTGGTATAGCAGTTGAGCAGGACGAGCGGTACGGGCAGGTCGTCGAAGACCGCGTCGATCGATACGCGGCGGGTAAAGATCGACATATAAACGATGCCCTGTGCGCCGGCCTGCAGAAGGCGCGCCACCGCCTTGCGCTCATGCTCGGCCCGCCCCTGCGTCTGCGCGACCAGAATGGTCACGTCGTTTTCCCAGGAGGCATGCCGGGCGCCCTCGATCGCGTTGACCGCTTCCGGCGTCGTCGCGAGCTGGTCGACGATGAAGCCGATGCAGCCGCCCCGGAGGTCTCCGAGGCCGGCGCGACGGATGGGGCTTGCGAGCCCGTAGCCAAGCCTGCGCGCCGCTTCCAGCACGCGCGTGCGGAGGTCGGGCGATATCTTGATGTCCGTGACATTGTTGAGGACGACGGAGACCGTCGCCTGGGAGCAGCCCGCCGCCTTGGCCACATCCATCATGGTCACGCGCTTCATCGTTTTGCCGCCGCTCATGCTGTCCCCCGCCCTGCTCCTCTACACCACGTGATAAAAATCGACCATTGACTAATAATTATTAGCACCGGTAGGCTTCTCCGAAATCGGGAGGAGAACCAGATGAACACGACGCCGGCATTTGACTACGATATTGCCGCACAGAGAGCGCTGCTCGCGGAGGACGGCATCATCGGACTGAAGGGGGCCTTCAGTCCGGCATGGGCCGACGAGATGCGCGAGGACATGATGACCGCCTTCTGGTCGGCCATTCAAAGGCCGGGAGGCGCGGTTGGCCGCGGCCCCCGCCGCTGGTATGTCGAGATCCACCCGCAGGCGCTTCGCGGCTTCGTCGACCTCATCACCCATCCGTGGGTCGTCGATGTCTGCACCAACGTGCTCGGATCGGACTACCAGATCGTCGAGATCGGCTTTGACGTGCCGTTCCAGGGCGCCAAATACCAGCCGTGGCACCGCGACTTCCCCTCACCCGTCGATACCTATCGCGACCGCCGGATCACTTCGCTCGCCTTCAACTTGACGGGCGTCGATGTCACCGAGGACATGGGGCCGTTCGAAGTGGCTCCGGGAACGCAATATGACGATGGCCGCGAGTGGAAGCATGAGATGTTCCCGGACAAGGCGCTCTGGGGCCGCTTCCAGGACCGCGCGACGCGCAAATTTCCGAAACGCGGCGACATTTCCTGTCGCTCGGCCCTGACGGTCCATCGCGGCACGGAACACCAGTCGCCGATCGCTCGACCGGTCATGGTGCTCGGCGTCGACAGGCCGGGCGCCGGGCACGCCGAGCTGCACGACATGATGGTGACGCGGGAGTGGCATGACGCCCTCCCCGAAATCGCCAGGCAGCATCTCGTCTGCCGGGTCGTCGACGAGCTGGTGCCGATTACCCAGAAGCACGACATCGAAGGCCTCGTCATGGGCGCCGATCCGACCTGATCCTCGCCGCATAGGAATAGGCTCTTGGACCAGCCTGTATCCTGGAGGGACAGGTCCGGAGAGCCACATCAAGCCGACGCCATGGAGCGTGCAGAAGGGTCAATGCGGTCGGGAGACGGTCAGCGGACCGACCGTTTCCCATGCCTCATATCAACCGAGATAAGTGACCCTATTTATTTGCGATTTCGCCCTGACGGCATGGCGTTGAGCACTTCCGTCAGGCAGCCCCCTTCGCACGCCTTGCCGAAATACCAGCCCTGCACCATGTCGCAGCCGAACTCAGCGAGTAGCTCGACCTGCTCGAGGGTCTCAACCCCTTCGGCCACGACAATCGCGTCCAAGTTGTGGGCGATTTCAATGATGCCGCGGATAATCGACTGATCCCTCCTCGAGGCGACCATGTTCGCAACGAAGCTTCGGTCGATCTTCAGCCGGTCAATCGGCAGCTGGCGCAGATGCGTCAACGAAGCAAAGCCCGTCCCGAAATCGTCGAGCGCGATCTCGACGCCAGCGTCATGAAGGCAGCGAAGCCCCCGTTGAAGGGAGGTCTGGCGGCGACCGATAAACATGCTCTCCGTGACCTCGGCGCAGAAGGCCGTGGGCGGAATGCCCGTTCTCGCGCTCAACTCGAAGAAGCGATCCAGGAAGTCCGGCGACCGAAAATCGGAACCGGTCAGATTGATGGCGACGCGGTCGAGCGCGAGGCCTTGCTCCTGGAAGGCGACGAGGTCGCTGAAGACCCTGTCGAGCATGTACATGCCAAAAGCCGCGCGGATGCGCGGCTCGGCAAAACCCCTCCTGAACGCGGCGGGCAACAAGAGGCCGCGATCCGGATGGCGCCAGCGCATGAGCGCCTCCAGCGAGGGGGCGCGTTCGACCGTCAGGGACACGATGGGTTGGTAGTGAAGCTCGAAGGTGTTCTGCCGCAATCCGCTTTCGATCTCAGCGAGAAGCCGTGATTTCATGGCCAAGCCACCATCCCCTGGCGCGGGTTGAAGGGGCTCGGTTCGGGCCAGAGGCTTGGAGGGGTCGCGCGCCGCCTCTGCCGCCGTGGGCATGCAGAGGCGCATCGATGCGTCGGAGTGCGGGGGAGAGGCTGGGACGCCGGGGCTGGACGCGAGGGCTCGCGAGCCCTCGCCTCTGTTCCGCATATCCTGCCCGAGGGCCGCAAGCATCGTTTCGAACACGGCCTTGGCTCCCCTCGCTTGAGATGGGCGGACCTTTAGGGATGCGTCCTTCGATCAGGCCTGGCTTATGGCTGGGACAGGGCGGATGCCTCGGCCTTGCAATCCGGCGCCGCGGTCTGCTTCAGCTTCGCCTGCGCCACCTCGGCCTTGGCTGCTTCCAGATCGGCAAGGAAGACCGGATCGGTCTGCAGCCGCGCGACGGTCGCCGCGCCCATGATGCGGCCCGCGTCGACATCGCTCTGCCAATGCGCGTCGCAGATCACTCGGCTCTGGCCGAACTCGATGCCACGCCGGAGCAACTCGTTCGCCCGCTCGGGATTGATCTCCGCGAAGACCAGCGCCCATCCCCATCCCGCGGCCGTATGGCCCGAGGGATAAGAGCCGTCCTCCCGCAGAATTGGCTCCTGATCCGCCCTGCAGGTCGCTTCACTGTGCACGACGAAGGGGCGCGTCCGGTTGTATTTGTTCTTCACGCCATAGGTCGACAGGCCAAGATCCGACAACATCTTCTGCATCATCGCATAGAGACGCGGCGTGTCCGTTTCGTTGATGCCGACACCCATCGCGCAGGAGAAATTATCCGCCGCCTGCGGGAAGGAGAGATCGGCGTCGCTGGCGGCAAGCTTCCAGCGGTCGGTGGTGCGCAGAGCGAGCGTCGCCTTGCGCGCCTCCTCGTCTCTCGCCAGCGCAGCCGAGTCCGGCGCGGGAGGCGGGCCGAGCAGCATCAGGCTGTCGGGCAGATCGGACCGCTGCAGATAGCCCGGCGCAATCTTGAAATGCGGATCGGTGACGTTGGGCTGGGCTTCATCTGATTGGGCGAAACTCTGCCCGCAAACCCCCAGCAGGGCAGACACGGAGACGGCAACGGCCCGAACTGCATTCCCGATCATTGATATTCCCAGTCCCTTTATGCTCGCGGACAGGCAAAGCGACGATGTCGCCACCAGCCGTCCGGCGGATCGTTCGCGGATACCAGCGGCCGGTCGATTTTCGTGTCGACAAGCGAGTTCCACGCGATTCATTTCGGGCAAAGGCAAATCGCAATCTTGCCATTTCGCGCCAATCACGGCTTGCTATCGTCAACCTTGCCGGTACAGGAACCCGGTGCAGGGACTAACCCCGTAAGCGCGGCGAAATCCATTGGCGAACATCCCTTTGACGCGAGGCCAGTTTCTTCTTCCTTTCGTCGGGATTCTTCGCGATAGCGGCTCCCCCGTCAGTTCAACTTTGGAGAAGTTTCGCCTTCCTTCGGCGCTGGAAGAAAAAAGCCAGCTTTATATTCCGCTGATGCCGGCCATCCGCTTCATCGAAGCCGCGCAGAGGTCCCAGGGCATTGAGGACTTCGGCTTTCTGGCCACACAGCGGCTGCATTATTCGCATCTGCGAGACAAGACTCGGGCGCTGATCGAGCACTCTCCGACACTGCTCGTGGCTCTGCAGCACGCCTGCAAATGGGCCGCGCGCGAGGATACCATTCTGAGCCTGTGGATCGAGCACCATGTCGATCACGTGCGCATCTGCAGCAGGCTTTCCGGGACGAGTGCGCTGCGGCATCTGGAGCATTCGCAATGGCTCCAGCTCGTCTTTCCCGTCTACATCGTCCGCCAATTTGCCGGGCCCGACTGGATGCCGGATACGATTGCCTTTGAAGCCCGCTATACGCCCGGTCGCGCGACCCTGGCCCTCTGGCCAAACGTGCGGTTTCTGTCAGGCCAACACGCCTCCTGGATCAGCGTGCCGATCGCGCATCTCAGTCTCTCCATTCGCGCCGGAGCATCCATTCCGCCTCCGTTAGACACGGAAGACGGCCCTTCGGGCTACGACATCGTCGAGCTGATCAAGCTGATGCTGCCGGCCTATCTCGACGAGAACACGCCGACTCTGGCTGTTGTCGCGGAGATGGCGGGCGTCAGCACGCGGACCCTGCAACGAAAGCTCTACCATATCGGCCTGACCTACTCCGATATACTGGAGACCGTTCGATACGAGAACGCCAGCAAGCTGCTGCGCAGCACGGATTCGAAGATCATCGATATCGCCTATTCTTCTGGATACACGGATCCGGCGCATTTCAGCCGCGCCTTCCGCCGGATATCCGGCGTTACACCGCGACAGTTTCGCGATCGATCCAGGCTGGGATAGGACGGCAGCGCCGGTCGATCGGGAACATCCAGCGAGAGGGAGGCGCGCCTCCCTCAATCGGCTTCGACAATCGGGATTTGCGGCGCGCAGTTTCTCGGCATCGCACCGGTCAGGCGCGGGTCCGGCATGACTTCCACCTGGAACGCGAAGGGCGTGAAGCCCGAGCGGCGGTAGAAGTCGAGCGCGGCGGGGTGATCGAGCGTGCAGGTGTGGACCCAGAAGCGCCGGATCGGGCGCGACCAGGCCCGTTCGATCGCCTGGTTCATCAGCGCCCGGCCCATGCCGCTTCCCTGCACGGCCATGGTCACGCCGAAGAAGGCGAGCTCGCAGGTATCCGGCTCGCGAAAATCGAGTTCGAGGATGCCCGCGTCGACGCCGTCCTTCTGCAGCGCGAAGATCTCGACCAGAGGGTCCTCCAGGATGGCGCGCAGCTTGTCGTCCGGCATGACGAGCCGGGACACCCACAGCCAATCCTCGCCGACCGCGCGATAAAGGGCGCGATAGCGCTCGACCGAAGGCCGTCCTAGGGGCTGCAGGCTGATCCCCGCGGGAAACGCCTGCGCGGACCGTGGCGCCGGGCGCTCCCTCATCTCGAGGCTGGTCACGACGGCGGCGAGATGGCCGGCCGCGACCGAGGAATAGCCGTTGGGAAGGGCGGGGGCGACGGCGCTGGTCAACTGCATGGTTCCTTCACATACCGGATCGGACTGGTTTCCTCCCGCCCCTCGCATGGCAGGCCGGCGCATGGCAAGGGCGCGATCTGTCGCTCGAGCCCGGCGGCCATGCCCCAGAAGCCGGCGGCTCTCCACAAGTTTACCGCTGTCGTCACGACGGCGAGCTTGCCGGCCCGCCGCGGTGATCCATATCCCATCTATTACTTTGAGAATAAAAGACCTTTTGACTGCGAGTATTCTAACTAAGGACTGATATTTGGAGGCATTCGAAATGAACAGCCTTCGAAAAATCCTTGCGAGTTCGGTTTTCATCGCCCTTGGTTGCGTCGCCGCCTCGGCCCAGCAGACGACCGGAGACGTCGGATCTCCCGGGGCCACGACCACCATAACGGGCAAGCAGCTGCCGCCGCCGGACCCGAAGTTCGGCGGCGTGATCAAGGAAAGGGCGTCGGACTCGACGCCCTGGTGGGCGCCCCGCGTTGTGCCGCCGAAGGGCGCCCCCAACGTCCTCCTCATCATGACGGACGATCAGGGTTTCGGCGCGCCGAGCACGTTCGGCGGCGTCATTCCGACGCCGGCTATGGATCGCATCGCCCGTTCCGGGCTGCGCTTCACCAATTTCCATTCCACCTCGCTCTGCTCGCCGACCCGCGCGGCGCTGATCACTGGGCGCAATCATCATTCGGTCGGCTTCGGCGTCGTCGGCGAGATCGCGACCGGCTATCCGGGCTATGATTCCATCATTCCGATCGAGAAGGGCACGATCGGGACCATCCTCAAGGAGAACGGCTACGCCACGTCGTGGTTCGGCAAGGACCACAACACGCCCTCCTACCAGTCGAGCCAGGCGGGACCGTTCAACCAGTGGCCGACGGGGATGGGGTTCGACTATTTCTATGGTTTCGTCGGCGGCGACGCGAGCCAGTGGCAGCCGAACCTCTTCCGCAACACCACCGCGATCTACCCGTTCGAGGGCAATCCGGGCTGGAACCTCGAGACGGCGATGGCCGACGACGCGATCCAGCACATCCAGCAACTGAAGGAGATCGCGCCGGACAAGCCCTGGTTTGTCTACTACGTGCCGGGCGCCACCCACGCGCCGCATCATCCGACGCCCGAGTGGTTCAAGAAGATCAGCGACATGCACCTGTTCGACCAGGGCTGGAACAAGCTGCGCGAGACGATCTTCGCCAACCAGAAGCGGCTCGGCATCATGCCGGAGAACGCCAGGCTGACGGCGTGGCCGAAGGGGCTGCCCGAATGGGACACGCTCGGCTTCGAGGAGAAGAAGCTCTTCATCCGGCAGGCCGATGTCTACGGCGCCTACCTCGCCTATGCCGATCATGAGATCGGCCGGGTCATCCAGGCGGTCGAGGATCTCGGCGAGCTCGACAATACCCTGATTATCTATATCGGCGGCGACAACGGCGCGAGCGCCGAGGGCATGATCAACGGCACGCCGAACGAGTTCACCACCTTCAACGGCATCGCCGTGCCGGTGAAGGACCAGTTCCTCTGGTATCCGTTCTGGGGTTCGGAACGGACCTTCCCGCATTATTCCGCCGGCTGGGCCTGGGCGATGGATACGCCGTTCCAATGGGTGAAGCAGGTGCCTTCGCATTTCGGCGGCACCGCGCAGGGCGTCGCCATGTCCTGGCCCGGGCACATCACGGACGCCGGCGGCATCCGCAACCAGTTCCACCACGTGATCGACATCGTGCCGACCATCCTGGAGGCGACCGGCATTCCGGCGCCGGACACGATCAACGGCATCGCGCAGCGCCCGATCGAGGGCGTGAGCATGATGTACACCTGGGACAAGGCCCATGCCGACGTCCCGACCCGGCACAGCACGCAATATTTCGAGATGCTCGGCAATCGCGCCATCTATCACGATGGCTGGGTGGCTGCGACGACGCCGGCGACGCTCCCCTGGGAGCTCAGCACCAAGACGCCGCCCGACGTGATCACCGGCTACAATTGGGAGCTCTACAACGTCGACGCAGATCCGACGCAGTCCACCGATCTCGCCGCCGCGGAGCCCGACAGGCTCAAGCAGATGCAGGATCTCTTCTACGAGGAAGCGCGGAAATATGGCGTGCTGCCGCTCGACAACTCGACGCTCGCGCGCTGGAACACGCCGCGGCCGAGCCTGACGGCGGGGCGCACGGAGTTCACCTATTCCGGCGAATTGAGCGGCGTGCCGGGGAGCGCCGCACCCAGCACCCTGAACAAGTCCTACACGATCACCGCCGAGGTCGAGATTCCCGAGGGCGGCGCCGAAGGCATGATCGTCACCGAGGGCGGGCGTTTCGGCGGCTACGGCCTTTTCCTCAGCAAGGGCGATTTCGGCGTCGGGCGCGGCCGGGTCGTGTTCCTCTATAACCTCCTCGACCTGAAGCGGACGATGTGGGAGGGGCCCGAACTGGAGCCCGGCAAGCACACGATCGTCTTCGACTTCACCTCGGCCGGCCCGGGCCTCGGCAAGGGCGGCACAGGCGTCCTGTCGGTCGACGGCAAGGCGGTTGCCACTAACACACTCGAGCACGGCATTCCCGTCACCTTCCCGGAGGACGAGACCTTCGACGTCGGCCTCGATACCCGCACCGGCGTCGCGCTGGCCGAATATCGCTACGACCCGCCGTTCAGGTTCACCGGCAAGATCGACAAGCTGACGTTCCGACTGCAGCCGGCGGCGAGCGCCAACTAGGCCGCGCGGCGACGGGCGCGAGAGTGCCAAGAGAGGCGAGAAAGCCAAGAGGGGCGAGAAAGCGATGTGGGCGGGCAAATGGGCGCTGACGGTAGCCGCCGCGGCCGAAATCGCGACGGGTCTTGCCCTGCTCGTCGCGCCGTCGCTCGTCGCGTGGCTGCTGTTCGGCGCGACGCTGACCGGCGTGGCGATACCGACCGCCCGCCTGGTTGGGATCGCCCTGATCTCGCTGGGGATTGCCTGCGGCTGGCCGCTGGTCGGCATGCTGACCTACAGTGCCCTGGCCACCTTGTATCTCGCCTATCTCGGTCTCGCGGGAGGTTTCGCCGGCGTGCTGCTCTGGCCCGCGGTCGTGCTCCACGCCGTCCTGACCGCGCTCCTGACCGTCGAGCTCACGCGACACGACCTGTACCTGGACGAATGAGCTGTCGCGCTCCATCCTGGCTTCGGGACTGGCCTAGCCTTCGCGGCGGGGCGCTCGCCGTGGCTTCGGAGGTGGCGATGCCAGCCGCAACAGCCTCCGGAATTTCGGGCACTCCATATGCTGCTCGGCCGGGCATTCGGCCACGTGGCGGAGTGCGTTCCGGAGCGTCGTGAGTTCGCGGATCTGCCGTTCGATCTGGTCGGCCCGCTGGTGCAGGGCCGTGCGAGGCAGATCGGCGGAGCCGTCCTTGCCGAACATCCCCCGGATTTCCTCGAGCGAGAAACCCGCCGTCTTGCCAAGCGAGATCAAGGCAAGCTGTGTCAGCGCCTCGGCGTCGAACTGGCGTCGCAATCCGTGCCGCGCCACCGACCGGATCAGCCCGATCTCCTCGTAGTAGCGCAGCGTCGAGGCCGGCACGCCGCTTCTCTCCGCCAGGACGCCGATGTCGAGAAGAAGCATGCTTGACCTCAAGTTGACTTGAAGTGGCAACCTAGCCGCGACCTGAGACGGCGACAAGGAAAACTGCCATGAAACGGATGATCCGGAGAGACGGAGCGCCGGCCGCGCAAACCGCGCTTGCCGGGGCGATGCTGCTCGCGTCGCTCGGAACCAGCATGGCCTCGGTGGCGCTTCCAACCCTGAGCCGGGCCTTCTCGGCACCGGTCTCGAACGTCCAGTGGGTGGTTCTCGCCTATCTGATCACGGGAACGGTGGTGATCGTATCGGCGGGGCGGCTGGGCGATCGACTGGGCCATCGTCGCGTGATGATCGCCGGACTGGCGCTGTTTGCGGTCGCCTCGATCCTCTGCGCGGCCGCCCCGACGCTCGGAACCCTGATCGCGGCTCGCGCCGTCCAGGGCATCGGGGGCGCGATCCTCATGGCGCTGCCGATCTCGATCGTGCGGGAAACGGTCGCCAAGGAACGGGTCGGGTCGGCGATGGGGCTCCTCGGCACGATGTCGGCGATCGGAACGGCGCTTGGCCCTTCGCTCGGCGGCCTGCTGCTCGCCGGCTTCGGATGGCGATCGGCCTTCGTCCTCTTGTCCGGCCTGTCCGTCCTCGTGCTCGGCCTCGCCCTCAGGGCCATCCCGGCCACGCCGCCCGGCCGCCGCCGAACGGACGGGACGACGGACTGGCCCGGCCTCGCCCTGCTCGCCGTGGCCCTGACGGCCTATGCGCTTGCGACAGCCGGCGGGAGGGTCTCGTTGGCCTGGAGCTCGGATCTGCATCTCCCCGTCGCGATCGCGGCTCTCGCGCTCTTCATTATGGTCGAGGCGCGATCCGCATCGCCGCTGGTGCCCGTCTCGATCCTGCGCGACCGGGTATTCGGCGTGTCGCTGACGATGAACCTGCTCGTTTCCACCGCCATGATGTCGACCCTGGTCGTCGGGCCATTCTTTCTGGCGTTCGGTCTGCGCCTGAACGAGGCGCTCGTCGGCCTCGTCATGGCGGTGGGGCCGGTCACGGCAGCCCTGGCCGGCGTTCCGGCGGGACGCTTCGCCGACCGGTTCGGCGCGCCGCGTGTCCTTCTGGCCGGATTGCTGCAGATGAGCGTCGGCCTCGCCTGTCTGGCCTTCCTGCCGAGGGTATTCGGCGCTGCCGGATATGTCGCCGCATTGATCCTCCTGACGCCCGGCTTCCAGCTGTTCCTGGCGGCGAACAACACGGTCGTGATGCTGGCCTCCAGGGAAGAGCAGCGCGGGATGCTGTCGGGACTGCTCGGCCTGTCACGGAACCTCGGCTTCATGACCGGCGCCTCCGCGATGGCGACGTTGTTCGCCGTCGTGGCCGGGAACGGGTCGATCGCCGAGGTGCCGGCGCATCGTATCGGCGACGCCTTCGCGACGACATTTCTGGTCGCCGCCGGCCTGACGATGCTCGCCCTCGTTCTCGCCTGCCTGGGTCGGCCGAGCCGAGCACCAGAGCCGAGATCCGAATCTTCCCCTTGCGGGTGAAAAACGCCGGATCCCGATTGTATCAGCCCCAGGGACTGCACTACCCAGCAACCAGGCACGGCATCCCGCCCTCATGCAAACAACGGGAACGGCCGGGTCATAATGCGGAATTCGGACAATGCGGTGCGCCGGCGAGTGGCGCGCAAGACGCTCGCGGCTGCGCTGATGCTGACGTCGGCGATCGGCGCGGGCTGGGTCATGAGCACCCCGGCGCAGGCGCAATCGGCTGCGGTAGAGACGGTCGACTTCAAGGTTCCGGCCGGCCCGCTCAATCAGGCGCTGGCCGCCTTCGGCCGCCAGTCCGGCCTGCAGGTGACTTATCTCGCCGCCTCTGCCACCGGCAAGACCTCGCCGGGGATCACCGGCCGCGCCACGCGCGACGAGGCGCTGGCGCGCATCCTCGCCGGCTCCGGCCTCGCCTTCTCCTTCCCGAACGCCACGACGGCGGCAATCGGCGCCGCCGGATCGCCGGCCGCGCCCGTCGCGACCGACGGCTCGACCGTTCTCGACGTGATCGACGTGACGGGGGGAGGCGGCGGCATCCGTTCGGCCGAGCAGGTATTCGAGACGCCGGCCGCCGTCTCCTACATCTCGCAGCAGACGATAGAGCGTTTCCGCGGCAGTTCGCCCGGCGACATTTTTCGCGGAACGCCGGGTGTGATGTCCGCCGAAAGCCGCAACGGCGCGGCGATCGACATCAACATCCGCGGCATGCAGGGCATGGGCCGCGTCCCCGTCACGATCGACGGCGCGATGAACTCGACCACGGCCTATCAGGGCTACCAGGGCGTCAGCAACCGCTCCTATGTCGATCCGGACCTGATCGGCGGCATCGACATCTCCAAGGGCCCGGCCTCGGGCCCCTTTGGCGGCATCGGCGGATCCGTCGCCATGCGCACGATCGACGCCAACGATATCATCAAGGACGGTAAGAACATCGGCCTCCGGATCAAGGGCGGAGTCGGCACCAACACGTCGTCGGTGCCCGATCGCGGCACGCTGGGCGGCATGATCTTCTTCCTGCCCAATATCGGCCTGCCGCCCCGGCCGGGCGACGCGGCCGGCCTCGACAAGCCCGGTCTGCTCGAGGCGACGCGCGGCTATGGCAGCGCGGCCGCCGCCGCGCGCGGCGACAATTACGAGGTGGTCGCCGCCTATGCCCGGCGTGAAAACGGCAACTACCACGCCGGAACCCATGGCCCCGTCGCCGCGCCCAGCGGCAATCTCGGCCCTGTCCAGGTCTGCGACACCTTTGGCTGCCAGACCCAGAACAACGTCTACAAGAATCTGGGCCTCACCAATTATCGTCGCGGCGAGGAAGTGCTGAACACCTCACTCGACACCGAGTCCTGGCTCGCCAAGGGCAAGCTCCTGTTCGGCGACGGCCAGAGCTTCGAGCTCGGCTATACGGGGTTCCGCAGCGAGCAGGGAGACATCCGCGCCTCGATCATGTCCGATATGTCCTCCCGGCCGGTCCAGAACTGGCTTGCCCGGGCCCGCACCGACACTGGAACGGCGACCTACGCCTGGAACCCGCAGGACAACGATCTCGTCGACCTCAAGGCCCGTCTCTGGGTCAGCGCCCTGGAGACCCGCAATCCGACCACGGCGGGCCGGTCCAAGACAACGCCGCTCGGTCTGCCCAATCCCCTGCTGGAGCGCATCCTGATCGGATCCGATACGCTGATGTGGGGCGGCGATATCGGCAATACCTCGCTGTGGCAGACGCCCCTGGGCGATGTCTCGCTGCACTATGGCGCCTCGTATCTGAGCGAGGACGCCAGGCCGACGGAGCTGACGCGCGTGCTCGAATATCCCTATGGCCCGCGCAACGGCACGCGCGAGGAGACGGCTGTCTATGCCAATGCCGAATGGAAGGCGCTGGACTGGCTCACCTTCGATGCCGGACTGCGCTACCAGAGCTACAACACCCTGGATCGCTCCGAGGCGCGCGACACCAACGGCAAGCTGTTCATCGGGCAGACCGACCATCGCGACGGCTCGGGCATCGCGCCGGCGATCGGCGCCGTGGTGACGCCGATGGACGGCATGCAGCTCTTCGCCCGTTATTCAGAAGGATTGCGCTCCCCGGCCCTTTCGGAATCGGCCAGCATGGCCTTCACCTATGTGACGCCGGACATCGTCCCAGAGCGCGCCCACAATTGGGAGCTCGGCATGAACCTGATGCGCGACAACGTCGTCGCGACCGGGGACGAAGTCTGGCTGAAGCTCGGCTGGTTCGACAATCGCGTCACCGACTACATCGCCCGCCGTGTCGTCGATCTCCAGTACACCGGAGGTATCGTCACCAAGGGTCTCGCCGTCGGCAATATCGACGAAGCCAGGTTCCGTGGCATCGAGTTCACCGGCCACTACGCGCTGGCCGGTCTGTCGCTGGATCTCGCGGCGAACTACTACACCGACATCGAATTCTGCCCGACCGCGTCGACCTGCTCCAACAGCACGCTCTATGGCGACTATGCGACCAATCAGGTGCCGCCGGAATATTCCGTCAGCCTCACGGTCTCGCAAAAGCTCTTCGACGAGGCGCTGACCATCGGCGGACGCGTCAGCTATATCGGGCCGAAGGCGATCGGCTCTGATCAGCCGACCGTCCAGGGCGCCGCGCCGTTCATCCTGCCGATCAACTGGGATCCCTACACGCTGGTCGACCTGTTCGCCGAGTACAAGGTCAACGACACCCTGACCGCCGAACTGCGCGTCGAGAACGTTGCCGACCAGTACTATGTCGATCCGCTCGGCCTCTCGAACGTCCCCGGCCCCGGCCGCACGATCTGGGCCGGCCTGACCGCAAACTTCTGAACAGCCTCATCGCCTCGTGAAAATGACGGCCTTCCGCCCGCGGTCCTATCCGCGGGCGGAAGGCCGTGCTCGTTTCACGCGAGACAATCCATGGACCTGTCGCGCAAGCCGTATTAATCTGGCGGCGACCGGTCGTCTGACCGCTTTGCCAACATGCCCCGAGGATCCTTCCGTTGCCCGGCCCTGTCGCCTGATGCCATCCGACGACCCCGATAGTACCGAGCCCCCTTCCCGCCGACGCGCGCAGGGGGCAAACCGAAACGAAGGCCGCGACGGAGGCGGATCGAGCGATCGATCGCCCCGCTATCAGCGAACTCCATCCCGGGACGAATTCCGCCCCGCGCGCCGCTATGCGCCGGTTTCCGGCGCGATGGCGCGTTCCCCGACGCGCGCCTTGACGCGCCCGCAGGGTCGATCTCGCGCCGCTCGTCCCCTTGATCCCATTCCCCGGTCGCCTCGCGGGCGTCGCCTCGGCGTCGCGCGAATGCCTCATGCTGGCCGAAGCGCCGGCCGCCTGACGATGGCCGACCGATCCCGACAATCTGGCCGATCGATCCGATCCGCCGCAGGAAAGAACCGATGATCCTCGAATGGATGGCCGATCCGGCCGCCTGGGCTGGCCTTGCGACCCTCATCATCCTCGAGATCGTGCTCGGCATCGACAATCTCGTCTTCATCGCGATCCTCGCCGACAAGCTGCCGCCGCATCAGCGCGATCGCGCCCGCATCGTCGGCCTGTCGCTGGCGCTCGTCATGCGGCTGGTGCTGCTCGCCTCGATCGCCTGGATCGTCAAGCTCACCTATCCGCTGTTCTCCGTCTTCGGCTCCGACATCTCCTGGCGCGACATCATCCTGATCGTCGGCGGCGCCTTCCTGCTGTTCAAGGGCACGATGGAGCTGCACGAGAGGCTGGAGGGCGACCACGGCGCCAGGTCGAGCGGCGGCGCCCACGCCGTCTTCTGGCAGGTGCTGGTGCAGATCGTCGTTCTCGACGCCGTGTTCTCGCTCGACAGCGTCATCACGGCCGTCGGCATGGCGAGCCATCTCTCGGTCATGATGATCGCCGTCGTCGTGGCGATCGGCGTCATGATGCTGGCGAGCCGGCCGCTGATGGCCTTCGTCTCGCGGCATCCGACCGTCGTCATCCTCTGCCTCGGCTTCCTGCTGATGATCGGCTTCAGCCTGATCGTCGAGGGCCTCGGCTTCCACATTCCGAAGGGCTATCTCTACGCCGCGATCGCCTTCTCGATCCTGATCGAGGCGGCCAACCAGCTAGGCCGCCGCAACGTGGTGCGGCGGGTGACGACGGCGGACCTGCGAGACCGGACGGCGATGGCGGTGCTGCGCATGCTGCGGGGCGGCCAGTCGGCACCGCAGGCGTCGGAAGAGGTCGCGGCGATCGTCGCGAACAGCGGCGGCGCCAGCGCCTTCAGCGCCGAGGAAAGCCTGATGATCGAGCAGGTTCTGTCGCTGGCAGGACGCCCGGTGCGGTCGATCATGGTGCCGCGCGTCGACGCCATCTGGCTCGACATCGAGGACGACCCGAAGACGATCCTCGCCGAGATCCGCGACAGCGGCCGGTCGCGCTTTCCGCTGTGCCGGCACGACGTCGACCAGATCCTCGGCATCGTGCACGCCAAGGACTTGATCGGCCAGGACGAGGACGACCTGGCGCTCGAGGCGGCGATGCGGCCGCCGCTCTACGTCACCGAATCCATGCCCGTCCTGAAGCTTCTCGAGCAGTTCAAGAGCTCGCCGGTGCACATGGCGATCGTCGTCGACGAGCACGGCACGTTCGAGGGCCTCGTGACGCCGACCGACATCCTGATCTCGATCGCCGGCGACCTGCCCGAGCGGGCCGGCGAGGAAGAGCCCTATGCCACGCGTCGCGACGACGGCAGCTGGCTGATCGACGGGCGCATGCCGATCGACGAGGTCGAGCGCACGCTGCAGACGGGCGACATGCAGGGCGACGGCGACTACACGACGCTGGCCGGCTTCGCGCTGGAGCATCTCGGCCACCTGCCGGCGGTCGGCGAGGCCTTCACCTGGGAAGGCTGGCGCTTCGAAGTCGTCGGCCTCGAAGGCCGCCGCATCGACCGCCTTCTGGCAACGCCGGCGTAGGGATTTCATCCGGTCAGCGGACGGTGAATTCTCCTAATCATTTGTTCTATAAAGCCTTATCGGGACGAGCCGTGGTTGGCTCATTTTGCACGTCCTTTTACATATTTACAGGACATGTAATGAATAATGCAACTTATAGGTTGCAAACACCCATCGAACTCACTCCAATGATGACCTGATCTACGTGGCCAATTCCAGCCACCAAAAGAGGATGGGTCAAGCGATTGAGGTTTGTTTCTCACGCGCGGAACTTCGAAGACGTCCTTCTGTGGCGTGCACTGAAAGATGTTACGGCAGGCTTCTATGTTGACACCGGTCCGATGCGGACGGCAGGATTTTCCATCACTCAAGCCTTCTATGATGCAGGCTGGCGCGGCATCAATCTGGAGCCCGATCCCTCGCTCGCCCGCGTGCTGCGGCGCGACCGGACACATGATCTCAACCTGCCCTTCGCCGCCGGCCCCGCTGACGGGCAAACCAAGTTCGATGTCGGTAACGACGTCTCTCACTCGCCGGTTAGCGAAACCATCGTGGAATTCGAACGCAGTGGTCCGATCCGCGCTCGTTCCGCCACCCGAACCCTGGCCGCGATCTGGGCGGACTATATTCCTATGGGCCAGGACGTGCATTTCCTGAAAGTGGACGCGCGGGGGCAGGAAGGATCCGTGCTGGCCAGCAACGACTGGGAGCGGAACCGCCCCTGGATCGTCGTCGTCGAAACCTCGCCTGCGCTTGCACCAGAGGATCTCCGCTCCGAGTGGGAGCCGATCCTGACAGAGGCCGGCTACGGCTTCGTCTATGGCGACGGGTTGAACCGATTTTATCTCGCGAGCGAGAAAGCCGAGCTCGCCGCGCGGCTCCGCCATCCGCCGAACATGTTCGACGACTTCGTCACGCAGGCGCAGTTCCACGCCCAGGAGGCGGCAGAACTGCTCTCCATCCGCGCGGGGCTAGCGGATCAAAGAGCTCAGGCAGCCGAACAAGCGTTACTGGCAATCCGGTCATCGCGAACCACCAGACGCCTGCTTCGGCTGGCGGGCGTAATCGAGCGGGCGCGGACACGATACAAGGCCTCCTGGATCCGACGGCTCGGCAAGACGCTGACCCGTCCAGTCCGGAAACGTTGGAAGAGACGTCGCAAGGAAGAACCGGCGAAGATTGAATACGATGCCGGCTTCACGGTTTTGCATCTCCGGGATTTCGACCTGCACTTCGCCAACGGGCCGCTGTTGGATCGACGAGGCATCGGAAGGATCGCTCGCGAGCAGTTCCGCTATCTAAGCCGGCTCGCCGCAACCGAGCGTTCGGACGGGGCAGAGATAGGGCCTAGCCACCGACGAATGATCCGGTTCCATTCTACCCTTCATTGGTGCCAGTCGCCCCTTGAGCCCGGAACGGTGGTCATGGTCCACGACGTGACCCCACTACTGTTCCCGGACTTGTATCCACAGGACGTGATCGATGAATGGAATCAGCGCTATCGCCTGATCGCGCAGCAGGCCGAGCATATCGTCACGATCAGCCATTCCAGCGCACAGGCCATTTCGGACATGCTGGGCATTCCGCTCGACCGGATCAGCGTGGTGCATAACGGCGTCAGTCCCATCGCTGTCGAGCCCAACTCGACCATCACCATTCCGGAGCGACCCTACGTCGTTTATGTGGGGGCCGATGACCACAACAAGAACATCCGCGTCGTACTGGAGGCGCTTCGGTTTCCCGACGCGGCGGGCGTCGACCTCGTGCTCGTCGGGGATAGCCCCAGCATGGCGAAGCGCATCGAGGCCCATGGCCTCGCAGGGCGGGCCCACTGGCTTGGCGCGCTGGACGACGGAGACCTTGGCTATGTCCTGAGCCGGGCCAAAGCGCTCGTGTTTCCGAGCCTCTATGAAGGGTTCGGCTTGCCGCCGCTCGAGGCCGCCCTGCTCGGGATTCCGTCGATCTGCAGCGATGCGCCGGCCATGAACGAGCTTATCGAAGCCGGCGCCCTCTTCTGCGATCCGCATAGCCCGCATGCCTGGGCGCGCGCTTTGCGGCACGTCGCCTTTGACGGGCCACCGCTCGGCGTCGACTCCCTGCGCGAAACGGTGACGGAGAAGTTCAGCTGGCCGAATTCCATCGACCAGCTGGTGACCGTGCTCGATCGCTTCGCCAAGGCCTGACCACCAACAAAAACGCCGGCATGGCGGCCCGAGGGTCGTCATGCCGGCGCGGATGTTGCCAGACTTTGCCAGACTGGCCGGAGCCGGGGATCAGTCCCGAAGCAGGCTGTAGAGCAGGTCGAAGAAGCGGTCGGAATCGACCTCCTCGCAGACCTGGGCATTCGGCGGCAGGCCGCGCTCGTTCCAGTAATCGGCGACCGTCGCGCCGAAGGTGTAGGTGCCGGTCAGGTCGACGCCGATATGGGCCGGACGGGTCTTGACCAGCGTCGGGTCGATGATCAGCGCCAGCGCCAGCGGGTCGTGCAGCGCACCGCCCACGCCCATCGAGTTGCGATGCAGCTTCTCGTAGAACTTCAGCCAGTCGAGCACGACGCGGCCGAGCTCGGTGTCGATCTTCTCGAACTCGCGGTACTGCGGCTCCTCGACCAGCACCTTCATGGTGACGTCGAGGCCGACCATGGTGATCGGCACGCCGCTGTCGAGGACGATCTTCAGCGCTTCCGGATCGCAGAAGGCGTTGAACTCGGTCGGCGTGATGTACTCGCTCTTGCGCCAGAACACGCCACCCATCCAGGTGATATCCTTGATCTTCGGAAGAAGCTCCGGATACTTCAGGACGAACAGGCCGAGATTGCAGAGCGGGCCGGTGGCGACGATGCGCAGCGGCTCGTCCTGCTCGCGCAGCGTCTTGGCGATGAAGTCGACCGCATGCATCGGCTCGACCTTCTTGGTCGCCTGCGGCAGGTAGGGCGAACCCTCGAGGCCGCTCGGGCCGTCGGCGGTGCCGAGCACCAGCGGACGGGCGAGCGGGCGCACGCAGCCGGCCGCGACCGGCACGTCATGCGCGCCGATGAACTCCAGGATGCGGAGCGTGTTGGAGACGGTCTTCTCCGGCTCGGCATTGCCGCAGGTGACGGTGACGCCGAGGAGGTCGATCGCCTTCGAGCGATGCGCCATCACGAGCGCGATGGCGTCGTCATGGCCGGGATCGCAATCGAGCAGGATCGGCGTCGGGCGGGTGCTGGTCATTTCGGTCGTGGTCATTCTCGTGCCCTTACGCCGCTTCGCTCTGGTAGCGGACGATCGTTTCCTTGAAGAGCTTCATGAAGCGGCGGCCGTCGATGTCGGTGCAGATCCGCGTCGTCTTCGGGCCGCCGCCGGGAAGCAACTGGCGACCGCGATAGGCGACCGTCTGGCCGCGGGCGAGGCGCCCGTCGAGCACGATGTCGCAGAACAGCGGTTCGGTCATGGTGCAGAGCGACGGATCGAAGGCGAGCGCGACCGTGATGATATCGTCCATCGGGAAGCCGACGAGATCGAAGAACTCGCGCCAGATGTCGATATAGATCGGGAACGTCTCCTGGATCATCTTGAGGACCGCATGGTCGCCCAGATCCTTGAGATCGGCGAGGTCGTCACGCGTCAGCATGCTGGCGGCGGCGCGATTGTCCTCGCAGACGTCGAGCGGCACCAGGATCGTGTCGACGCCCTGGTTGAGCACCACGCGGGCCGCTTCGGGATCGGCCCAGATGTTGTATTCCGACAGCGGCGTGATGTTGCCGGGGGTGACGAAGTTGCCGCCGAGCAGCACCATGCGCTTCAGCGCCTTGGCGAGCGCCGGCTCCTGCAGGAACGCCATGGCGGCGTTGGTCATCGGGCCGGTGACAACCAGCGTGATCTCGCCAGGGTTGGCGAGCGCCGTGTCGATGATGAAGTCGACGGCGTGCTTGTCGATCACCTTCAGCGACGGCGTCGGGGCCGGCGGGTTGAACTTCTTCAGCCGGTCGCCGAAGCGGGCGACCAGGCGCTTCTCGAAATGCACCGGCGCTTCCATGTCTTCCTTGGAATTGCCGACGATCGGGCGCCAGGCGCCCTTGGCGACCGGAACGTCACCCTTGCCGGCCAGCGCCAGCGTGTTGAGGACGACGTTGGTGACCTGGTCGATGGGACCGGCGGCGCCGGTACAGGTGGTGACACCTTCGAGCTTGATCGACGGCGAGATCGCCGCGAAGAGCACCGCGAGAATGTCGTCGCCCGCGGAGTCGACGTCGAGAATGATGCGTTCCATTTTATCCCCTCGTCACGGCTTGGAAGCGTCCGTGGCGGCAGCTGGTTTGATGGTGTTGGACTTGACGGAAAGGGCGCGGCCCATGCTGGCCAGCGTCTCCTGGATCACGCGCGGGCGTGACCGGTAGGAGAGTGCGAACAGTGCGATCAGCGCGACCAGGTAGGGCACGGCGAGCACGAGGTAGGACGAGATGCCAAGCGTCTGCAGGCGCAGCGCCAGCGCGTCCGAGAAGCCGAACAGCAGGCAGCCGATCAGGATCTTGAGCGGATCGCCGTTCGAGAAGATCAGGATCGCGACGGCCATGAAGCCACGGCCGGACGACATGTTCTCGGTGAACATCGTCGTGTAGCCGAGCGACAGATGCGCGCCGGCGAGGCCCGCCAGCAGGCCGCAGAGGAGCGACGACACATAGCGGATGCGGACGATCGAGATGCCAAGCGCTTCCGCGGCTTCCGGCTTCTCGCCGACGACGCGGATATAGAGGCCGAGCCGCGAGCGGTTGTAGAAGAGGATCAGGACGGGCACGAGGATAAAGGCGAGATAGACCAGCGGCGTGTAGCCGGAGATCATCTGGCCGAACCAGCCGAGATCCTTGACATTCGGCAGCTTCAACGGCGGCAGGCCGACCAGGCCGTGGCCGAAGATCGAGCCGCGCGTGCCGAAGATCGCCTTCATCAGCGAGATGGTCATGCCACCCGCCAGGATGTTGAGCGCCAGGCCGACGACGACCTCGTTCGCCTTGAAGGTGACGACGAGCAACGCGAAGATCAGCGCCAGCGTCAGCGCGGCGGCGACGCCGCAGAGCACGCCGAGCCAGGGCGAACCGGTGGCGATCGTGCCGATCACGGCGAAGAACGCGCCGACCAGCATCTGGCCTTCGAGGCCGATGTTGAAGATGCCGGCCTTGGTGGTGAAGGAGCCGCCCAGCGCGACGAGCAGGATCGGCGCGGTCGTGCGGATCGTCGCGATGACGAGCGTAACGTTGAGGAGACGTTCTAGAACTTCCATCGACGCTCTCCCGCGGTCGAATCCGATGCCTTGCGGCGAATGGTGATCTGGGCCGAGACGGCGAGAATGATCAGCGCCTGGATGACGGTGATGATTTCGCGCGAGGCGGAGGTGTCGACTTCCAGAAGCAGCGAGCCGCTCCTGAGCGCGCCGAAGAACAGCGCCGTGAAGATGGTGCCGATCGGGTTGCCGTTGGCGAGCAGCGCGGCGATGACGCCGTCGAAGCCGAAGCCGGGTGCGAAGCCTTCCATGAAGCGATGATGCACGCCGAGCGCCTCGACGCCGCCGGCAAGGCCGCCGACCGCGCCGGAAGCGATCAGCACCAGGAAGGTCTGCTTCTTGATGTCGATGCCGCCATATTCGGCGAACTTCGGGTTGGCGCCCATCTCGCTGACGGCATAGCCGCGCGCGGTCCGGGTGAAGAAGAGGTACACGCCAATCGCGAGCACGAGGCCGATGATCAAGCCCCAGTTCAGCCGCGAGAACGAGAACAGCTCCGGCAGGTAGGCGCTCTCCAGGATCGGCGGCGTCTCGGACTGGCCGCCGGGGCGCTTGAAGATGTTGATCGTCAGATAGGACGTGAACAGGATCGCGACATAGTTGGCGAGAATGGTCGAGACCACCTCGTTGGTCTTGTAGCGCGCCCGGAAAAAGGCGGGGATCGCGATCCAGGCCATGCCGGCGAAGATGGCGACGGCCATGGCGAAGAGCAGATGCAGCACCGGCGGCAGGTTGAACGAGAAGCCGACCCAGGTCGCCCAGAAGCCGCCCATGAAGAGCTGGCCTTCGATGCCGATGTTGAACAGGCCGCCGCGGAACGAGATGCAGGCGGCGATGCCGCAGATCAGGATCGGCGTCGTCTGCAGCAGCGTGCCGGCAATGCGCTCGGGGCTGCCGAAGGCGCCGTTCAAGAGGGTGACGAAGACGCGGACCGGGCTCTCGTCGACCGTGAGGATGACAAGCGCGCCCAGTCCGAGCGCGAAGAGAATGGCCAGGCTCTGGCCGAAAAGACTGTCGAAGCGGTCCGACATCAAGCGGCCCCCACGGTTTTGGAACGAGGCTCCGGAACGACGCCGGCCATCAGCATGCCGATCTCTTCCTCGTCGACGCGGTCACCGGGGATTTCGCCCATGATGGTGCCGCCGAACATGACGAGGATGCGATCGGCGAGCGCGATCAGTTCGTCCAGCTGGACCGAGATCAGCAGGATCGCCTTGCCCGCCTCGCGCTGGCGCATGATCTCGCTGTGGATCGATTCCTGCGCGCCGATGTCGACGCCGCGCGTCGGCTGGTCGATCAGCAGGCAATCGGCGCTGCCGGTGAATTCGCGGGCGAGCACGATCTTCTGGATGTTGCCGCCCGACAGGCTCTTCGCCGTCGATTCCGGTCCGCGGGCGCGGATGTCGAAGCGCTTGATCAGCGCCTTCGTCTCCTGCTGCAGATAGTTCTGGTCGATGATGCCGTGGCGCGACCAGGGGCTCTGGTCCTGCCGGCCCATCAGCAGATTGAGCGCGATCGAGGCATTGCGGTCGACGCCGCGCACCAGCCGGTCGCCCGGAACATGGCCGACGCCGGCGGCGCGGATGTCGCGGGCCGAGCGGCCGGTGATGTCCCGACCGGCGAGCCGGAACTTGCCGTGGCTCGACGGCCGAAGGCCGGAAAGCACCTCGGCGAGCTCGGTCTGGCCGTTGCCGGCGACGCCGGCGATGCCGACGATCTCGCCGGCGCGGACGTTGAAGGAAACGCCGCGCAAGGCCTGCAGCTGGCGCTCGTCGCGGCACCACAGGTCCTCGACCTCGAGCACCGTCTTGCCGAGGCTCGGCGAACGCGGCAGACGATCAAAGGAGACCAGGCGCCCGACCATCAGCTGGACGAGATCGGACTTGGTCAGCTCGGCGGTCGGCTTCGAGGCGACGTTCTTGCCGAGGCGCAGCACCGAAACGGTGTCGGAAACCTCCATCACCTCTTCCAGGTGATGCGAGATGAAGATGACGGTCATGCCCTGCGCGACGAACCCGCGGAGCGTCTGGAACAGCTCGCGGCTTTCCTGCGGCGTCAGCACGGCGGTCGGCTCGTCGAGGATGATGGTCCGCGCGCCGCGCACCAGCACCTTGAGGATCTCGATGCGCTGCTCGATGCCGACCGAGAGCAGCCCGACGCGCTCGTTCGGGTCGACCTGCAGGCCGAACTGCTTCGAAAGCTCGGCGGTCTTCTTGATCTGGGCCGCGTGGTCGATCAGGCCGCCCTTGCGGATCTCCATGCCGAGGAAGACGTTCTCCGCCACCGTCAGCGACGGCACCAGCTTGAAGTGCTGGTGGACCATGCCGATGCCGGCGGCGATCGCCGCGGCCGGGTTGGGAAGCGACTTCTTCTCGCCATCGATCCAGATTTCGCCCTCGTCCGGCTGCAACAAGCCGAACAGGACGTTCATCAAGGTGGTCTTGCCGGCTCCGTTCTCACCGATGATCGCGTGGATCTTGCCGCGTTCGACGGCGAGGTTCACGTCTTCATTCGCGACGAAGGCGCCGAACCGCTTGGTGATGGATTTCAGTTCGATGGCAAGTGTCATCAGATTTGTCCCCTGGGAGAGACCCGCGCAAGGATGCGCCGGCCGCGCCCAATCCCGGATACGCGCCTGCGCACAGACCGACTGTCTGCACGCAGGCACGGAACGAGTGTAGACGACCGGCCAGCCCGCCGCGCCCGCCCTAGGGGCAGAGGTGGGTGGCCGGCCGGTTCAAGCCGAAGCTCTCTACTGGGTGGTCGTGGCGACCTTGATCTTGCCCGAAGCGATGTCGGCCTTGAGGCCTTCGAGCTTCTCCTTGACGTCGGCCGGGATCTTGTCCGCGACGTCGGGGCAGAGCAGCAGCTCGACGCCGCCGGACTTCACGTTCGCCGTGTGAACGCTGCCGGGCTCGAGCGTCTTGCCGTCGACGACGTCCTTGACCAGGTCATAGACGGCGACGTTGGCGTTCTTCAGCATCGAGGCCATGACGTGGCCCGGCGCGACGTTGCACTGGTTGACGTCGACGCCGATCGAGTACTTGCCGGCGGCGGCGCTCGCCTGCAGCACGCCCTCGCCCGTGGGGCCGGCGACGTTGTAGACGATGTCCGAACCCTGGCCGTAGAGGGCCATGGTCAGTTCGCTGCCCTTGGCCGGATCGTCGAAGGTGCCGGCGAAGACGGCGTCGAGGCGGACGTCGGGAGCGGCGGTCTTGGCGCCCTGCTCGTAGCCGACGAGGAAGTCGCGGATGACCGGGATGTCGCGGCCGCCGACGAAGCCGACAGCCTTGCCGTCGCCGAGACCGTCGATCTCGCTGCCCTTCTCCGCCATCATCGAGGCCAGAGCGCCTGCCAGGAACGAGCCCTCATTCTGGGCGAAGTTGGCATAGACGATGTGCTTGGAATCGAGCACGCCGTCGATGAAGACGAACTTCGTGTTCGGATAGGCGGCGGCGGTCTTCTGCAGCGCGTCGACCAGCTCCCAGCCCATGACGAAGACGATGTCGTACTCGCCGCCCTTGGCGAGGTTGTTGAACTGCTCCTCGTAGTCGAGGGCGCGGTTGCCGGTGTCGACCAGCTTGACCTTCACGCCGAGATCCTTCTCGGCCTTCTTCAGGCCCTCGACGATGGCAACGCCAAAGCCCTGGGAGAAGTAGCCGGAGATCGCCGCGACGGAGACGTCCTTAGCAAGCGCGGCCTGGCTGGCGAGCGCGATGACGGAAGCGCCACACAGCGCGACGAGACGACGAGACCAACGAGACATGATTGAATCCAACCTCTGGAGCTTGATGAGAAGCTTTCGCTATCGCTGCCCTCTCCGACATTGTCGAGCCGACCAGATCGCGTTCCCTGCACCTGATCGCCAATATCATTGGTGGCCCTATGAGATTGAAGGGAAAGTTCGGCGGCTGTCAATGCGCAAGAGCGCAGGAAAATCGGGAGAAAACTTTGCGGGCTTTGGACATGACAGCCAAATGATTGGAATCGCAAAGGGTCATCCGATTTTGGAGGACCACCAACAATCTCATACAGAACAATGGGCGACGAACCTCTCCGAGGCGGCACGCCCGCGCCGGCGCGATGCGCGCCAAGCTTGCCGTATGGGACCTCAACTATCCACAATATTGAAGTACCCGCTTCGCCGGGGAAGCCCGCGCCCCGCCCTGCGGCCCGGCGGACTCAGTCGGCGCGGAGCTGCGCGATCGCTGTCTGCAGGGGTTTCAGCGACGGCTGGATGATCCCTTCGCTCGGCGACGCCAGTTCCAGAATCATGAAGATCCCCCCCGCCACGGCGACGGAACAGAGGAACAGCGCCGCCAGCGCGGTGGCGTTGCGGGGCGCGAAAAGCCCGAAGCTCGCGAACAGGATCGCGAGCCAGAAGATCAGCAGGATGAGGAAGGGCCCCGGCACGGCGCTACTGTTCTTTTCCAGCAGGATCCAGCGCGCATCCGAAATCGCCTCGACGAACCGCAGCGCCTGGGCCTGGATGATCCGCTCGCGATCATCGACGGGCTTGAGATTGGTGATCTGGTCGCTGACCGTCTCCAGCACTCTCATCGTTTCGAGCCCGAGAGCCTCGCGCCGGTTTCTCGACAGCTCGCCGACCTTCGCCGTCGCATATTCGTGGATCGTCGAACGGATCGCGTCGGCGCCGGGGCCATAGCGCACCAGGGAACGGTCGAGACGGAGAATGTCGACCGCCAGATCGCCGATCGCGTTGGTCCGCGCCATGAAGGAGCTGTTGGCCGTGGAGATGAGCAGGCTGATGACGAGGGCGGAAAGCGTGCCGACGACGGCCATCGAGACGGACACGGCCGTGCGGGTATCGCTGCCGAGGTGCTGCTCGGGTAGCCGCTTGGACATCAACACGCCCAGGAGCACGCCGCCGAAGATGGCGACGAAGGCGAGCACGCCGATCCACACCGAATTGAAATTTGGTCCGAATATCATCCGAAGCCCCTAGCAGGATGACCAGCCTTCAACGCCCCGGCGCGGCGGCCGCGTGGCTGCGCCAGGCCGAGGGCGTCCATCCCGACCAGCGCTTGAACGCCCGCGTGAAGGCCGCGCCGTCGCAGAAATCCAGCGCCGACGAGATCTCCCCCGCCGTCAGCGACGTCAGGGACAGGAGCTGGCGCGCGATCTCGAAACGCACCTCGTCGACCAGGGCGCTGTAGGTGGTGCGCTCCTCGGCGAGCCGGCGGCGCAGGGCGCGCGGATGCAGCTCCAGCCGGCGGGCGGCCGCCTCGATCGAGCAGTTCTCCTTGAGCAACATGGAGCGCAGATAGCCTCGAAGGCTGTCGCTCAGGCTCACCGGCGCCTCCGCCTCCATCTCGGCGATCCGGTGCTCCAGGATCCGCCGCATCACGGGATCCGCGCCCTCGACCGGGCTGCGAAGCCAGTGCGCGGAGAAGACGATGGTGGGCGCCTCCTGATTGAAGCGGAGGTTCGGCCCGAGGTGCTGGCGGAAGGGCCCGAGCTCGCTGGGAACGCGGCGCTGCAGCAGCACCTCCACCGGCTGCCAGCCGGGGCCGCAAAGCGCGCGCAGGAGATTGCAGGCGACGGCCACCGCGCCGTCGGCGATCTGGTCGGCATGCGCCGCAAGCGGCAGCTGGAAGCCGAGCATGGCGACATCGCTGCGGAGACCGAGATGGAGCTCCGCGCCCTGGCCATGATGGCGGAAATGACGGACGAGACTGTCGAGCGCCGCACCAACCGTCGGCGAATGCAGGGTGAGGCAGCCGACGGCGCCGAGCGCGGACGGTCCGCAGGCACGCCCCATCAGCAGGCCGAAATGCTCGCATTGCGTCGCTTCGAGGCAGAGCCCCAGCAGGGCGTCGAGCGCCCTGAGCGGAACCAGCGCGTCGGGATCGTCGAACAGGGGCAGGTCCAGCCCGGCGCCTGCGAGAACGGCCGCCGGATCGAGCCCGCTTTCGCGCAGCAGGCGGGGGATCGCCGTCGCCATGCCAAGCCGCACCAGGATCTGCGGACCGGCGGCCTCTCCCTCGCTCCGACGCCGCGCCGCGCCGGAACGAGCGCCGACGTCGTCGGACGCGGTCGTCCAGGCGCATTCCCCGTTTGGCTCAGAATTCGCCATGGCGCACCGAAATATGGGCTTCCATGCAACGCTAGCATGAAATCCGGCGCGCCTTCATCTGACTTTCCGCTGCGGCACATCTTTTGTCCTCGAAAGACAAGATCATGTCCCCCGCGAACAAGCAGCCATCGCGGTTTCGTGAATCAATTCCCTTCCAGCCCGCGATCTGCTTCGCCCGTTCGGGCCGCCGCGGCGGATCGCAGGCGGGAGCATCAACCGGACAGCATCCTGGACGAGGGGACCATGAACCTGCTCCGCCTTTCTGCCCCGCTCCTGCTGGCGGCGACGATGTCGCCTGCCCTCGCCGCGGACATCACGCCGACGCCCGTCGAGCCCGTGGCGCCCGTACAGGACTGGCGCTTCCAGGCCACCCTCTATGGCTGGGCCGCGGGTGTCTCCGGCGATGTCGGCGTGCGCGGACTGCCGCCACAGGACATCGACGTCACCGCCTGGGACGCGCTCCAGCATCTCAAGGGCGCGGTGATGGGATCCTTCGGGGCGGAATATGGCGACTGGCTGTTCCTGACCGACCTGATGTGGGTCAAGATCGGCGACGACGCGCAGGTCGGCCGCAATGGCGGCTCGCTCGACTTCGTCCAGAAGCAGCTGACCGCCTCGGCCCTCGTCGGCTACCGGCTGCCGCTCGACATCCAGAACCTCGACCTGAGCGCGACGGCCGGCTTTCGCTACCAGCGCCTGAACGTGTCGCTCGATCTCGACGCGGCCGATCCCCGGTTCTCCTTCGACGTCGAGGGAACCAAGCAGTGGATCGACCCGACGATCGGCCTCAGCCTGCATTACGACATCAACGAACGCTGGTTCATCAACGCGCTCGCCGACGTCGGCGGCTTCAGCGTCGGCTCCAACTTCACGTCGCAGGGCTTCGCCACGATCGGCTACAACTGGACCAAGACGATTTCGACCGCGATCGGCTATCGCGTCATCTATACGGACTATGAGAAGGACGGCTTCGTCTTCGACACGACCGAACAGGGCGTCTTCACCAGCGTCGGCTTCCATTTCTAGAACCTTTCATCGGTTCACGGAAACGATGAAGGCTCTAACTACTTGTTTGATCGCGCTTTCTTGACGCGAACCGGTATCCACTTCGCTTGAAAACGCTCTAGCGGAAAGAACTTTCGTTCATCAGGAAAGGGGATGCTCATGTCGTTCGCAACCACCCGGAAGACCCGGATTGCCCTCCGCTCGCCGGGGCTCGCCGCCGGCCTGGCGATGGCCGCCCTGCTCGCGATGGCTCCGGCCGCCATGGCGCAATCCGCCACGAAGATCGGCACGCTGTCCTGCGACGTCTCGTCGGGGATCGGGATGTTCGTGGTCGAGAAGCAGACGATGACCTGCTCGTTCAAACCCATGAAGAGCGATATCACCGGCGCCTACACCGGCAAGATCGAGACCTTCGGCGTCACGCTCGGCGCGGTCGAGAAGGGCCATCTCGTCTGGGGCGTCGTCGCGAAGACCAATGATGCGCCGGCGGTCGGCGCGCTGGCCGGGAAATATGTCGGCGCCAGCGCCGACGCCGCCTTCGGTCCCGGGCTCGGCGCCAATGTGCTGGTCGGCGGATCGAACCAGGCCTTCGCGCTCCAGCCGATCTCCGTCGAGGGCGAGATCGGCGTCAACATCGCGGCCGGCGTTACCGAACTGACCCTGACCGCGGGCCCCTGATCCGGCGCGACCGCTCCCGCTTAGCGGCGAAACTGCAACGTCCGGCCGAAATTTCGGGCGCGACACAACGTTCGACGCGCCGATGGGGACGTCGACGCCGGCCGCGCTTCACCACGTCTTCCGCACCGTGTAACACTGTCGTCAGAAGCGCCGGCTAGCTTGGGGCGTCGTGCTGGTCGGAATTGTGTGCGGGGGGCGTGTGTCGTCAGTGGTCTCTGTCCTTTCACGGACGATGCTCATCCTTGGATTGGCGATCGTGCTGGCGGCCTGCGCCTCGCGGCCGCAAGGCGTGCTGACGCCGGTCAAGGCCGATGCCGCAGCGGCGGACAAGGTCGATCTGCTCGTCGCCACAACCCGCGCCAGGTCGGACGCGCCCGGCGTCTATTTCAATGGCGAGCGCGGCTCCGATCTTTCGCTCAACAACATCGTCGTCTCGATCCCGGAACAGCGCCAGGTCGGCTCGATCCAGTGGCCGAGCCGCGTGCCCGGCGACCCCGCGCGCGATTTCGTCACCACCAAGGTGACGACGATGCAGCCGAGCGAGGCCAAGGACTGGTTCAAGCGCACCTCGGGCAAGAAGCGCCGCGTGCTGATCTTCGTGCACGGCTTCAACACCCAATATGCCGACAGCATCTTCCGCTTCGCCCAGATCGTCCACGACACCGACGCCAATGTGGCGCCGATCCTGTTCTCGTGGCCGTCGCGCGGCAACATCTTCGACTACAATTACGACCGCGAGAGCGCCAATTATTCGCGCAGCGAGCTCGCCACCGTGATCCGCGCCGCCGCCACCAGCCCGGCCGTCTCGGACGTCACCATCATGGCGCATTCGATGGGCGGCTGGCTCGCCGTCGAGGCGCTCCGGCAGATCGCGCTGCAGGACGGCCGCGTCCCGGCCAAGGTGTCGAACCTGATCCTCGCCTCGCCCGACCTCGACATCGACGTGTTCCGCAAGCAGGTCCTCGAGATGGGGCCGAAGCGGCCGCATATCACGCTGTTCGTCTCCACCAGCGACCGGGCGCTGCGGCTGTCCCGGCTGCTCTCGGGCCGCATGACCCGGCTCGGCGCCGTCGACATCACCCGCGAGCCCTATCTCTCGCAGATGGAAACGGCCACCGGCATCACCATCCTCGACCTGACGGCGCTGCAGAACGGCGATCGCCTCAACCACAGCAAGTTCGCCACCAGCCCGGAGGTGGTGCAGCTGATGGGAGACCGGCTGATTCAGGGGCAATCGGTGACGGATTCGAGCCTCGCCGGCACCAATTCGCTCGGCTCGACGACGCTCGGCGCGGGACAGGTGATCGGCTCCGCCGCCGGCGCCGTTCTGACCGCCCCGATCCTGATCTTCGAAAGCGCCGCCCGAAAGTAGACGGCTGGTGGCTTGCCGGCAGGCCCCTCACCTCTCCCTGAGGGGACCTTCGCGCAACACCCATTCATCGCGCAGATCGGATCTTGCCACTCTCCGCCGTCATCCCGGCGGAGGCCGGGATCCAGACACACCGGCCTGTGGCCGATAGGCTGAGCCAGCTTGCTGGACCAAGCTTTCTTGGTCGGTGTTCATGGGCCCCGGCCTCCGCCGGGGCGACGGCGCGCTGCCCTTACAAAGGTTCCCTCAGCGGTGAAAAGGCAGGCCTGACCACCGAGCCAAAGAAAAAGGGCCGCGGAAGACCGCGGCCCTTTTATTCGAGAAGCCAGCCAGCGCGCTCAGGTCGTCGCAGCGGCCGGAGGTGCCGGAGTTGCCGCCACGGGTGCCGCCTCGCCTTCCCTGCCCCGGTAGAAGGTGACGTAGAGGGTGGGCAGGAACACCAGCGTCAGGAGCGTCGCGACCAGCAGGCCGCCCATGATGGCGAAGGCCATCGGGCCCCAGAAGATCGTCGCGGCGATCGGGATCATGCCGAGCACGGTCGAGATCGCCGTCAGCATGATCGGCCGGAAGCGCGACACCGTCGCCTCGACGACGGCGTCCCAGGTCGGCAGGCCGCGTCTCCGCTCCGCCTCGATCTGCTCGATCAGGATCACGGCGTTCTTCGCGATCAGGCCGAGCAGCGAGAGGATGCCGAGAATGGCGACGAAGCCGAGCGGCCGGTTGAACAGGAACAGCGCGCCGACGACGCCGATCAAGCCCATCGGCACAACGCAGAGGACGAGGAACAGCCGGCCGAAGCTCTGCAGCTGCGCCATCAGGAACGACACCATCAGGAACAGCATGATCGGCACGACGGCCATCACCGACTGGAGCGACTGGGCGCTCTCCTCGACGACGCCGCCGACGGCGATGCTGTAGCCGGAGGGCAAGGTCGCCTGCAGCGCGGCTACCTGTTCCGTCAGCTCGTCCACCACCGCCTCCGGCGAACCGCCGGCGCGAACGTCGGACTGCACCGTCAGCGTCGGCACGCGGTCGCGCCGCCAGATCAGCGGATATTCCTGGCCGAAGTCGAAGGTGGCGAACTGGCTGAGCGGCACGGTCCGTCCGTTCGGCAGCGGCACCTGCAACGTCTGCAGATTGGCGAGCGAAACACGCTGCTCGTCGGTCGCCCTGGCGATGACATCCACCAGATAGATGTCGTCGCGCACCTGGGTGACCGTCGTTCCCGTCACCACGGCGTTCAGCGCGGAGGCGAGCGCCTGCGAGCTCAGGCCGAGAAGCCGCGCCTGGTCCTGGTCGATCTTGACGCGCACCATGCGCGCCGGCTCCATCCAGTCGAAGTTGACGCGCTTGGTATCCGGGTTCGCCGAGACGACCTGGGCGAGGCGCATCGCGATGTCGCGCACCTGGTCGACGTTCGGTCCGCTGACGCGATACTGGACCGGCCAGCCGACAGGCGGGCCGAGCTCGAGCGGCGCGACGCGCGAGACGGAATCCGGGAACTGCTCGGCCAGCTTGGTTTCGAGCCGTTCCTCGAGCCGCAATCGCGCATTGACGTCCTTGGCGATCACCACCGCCTGGGCGAAGAACTCGTTCGGCAGTTCGACATTGAGCGGCAGGTAGAAGCGGATCGCGCCGCGACCGATATAGGTGCTCCAGCGCTCGACGTCGGGATCGTCCCGCATGATGGCGTCGAAGCGGGCGGAGACGTCGCCGCTCTGATAGATCGATGCGTTCTGCGGCAGGCGCAGGTCGACCATCAGTTCGGTCCGGTCCGAGGCCGGGAAGAACTGTTGCGGAACATGCGGCAAGAGCAGCAGCGCGCCGATGAAGGCGGCGACCGTCAGGCCGATGGTAACCCAGCGCATCCGCATCGCAGTCAGAAGGATCGTCCGGAACACCCGCACGATGACGCTGACCTTGTTCGGATCCGGCTTCTGCTTCGGCGCCTTCAGCAGCACCGCGCCGATCAGCGGCGAGAAGATCACCGCGCCGAGCCACGACACCACCAGCGCGATGCTGACGACGGCGAAGATCGAGAAGGTGTATTCGCCGGCCGACGAGCGGGCGAAGCCGATCGGCACGAAGCCGGCCGCCGTCACCAGCGTTCCCGTCAGCATGGCGAGCGCCAGCGTCTTGAACGTGTTCGCCGCCGCGTCTTCCTTGGTCTCTCCCGCGGCCAGCCTCGACGTCATCGAATCGACCGTCGTCATCGCATCGTCGACCAGCAGGCTGAGCGCGATGATCAGCGCGCCGAGCGAGATGCGCTGCAAATCGATGCCGACGACGTTCATCACGGCGAACACCATGGCGAGCGAGATCGGGATGGCGAGCGCCACCACGGTGCCGGCGCGGATGCCGAGGCTGACGAAGCTCACCACCGCGATGATGGCGATCGCCTGCCAGAGCGAGGTGGTGAAATCGCCGATCGCCTCGTCGACGACGACGGCCTGGTCGGCCACCAGCGTCGGCTCGATGCCGAGCGGCAGGTCGGCGGTGATCTCCGCCATGGCTTTGCGAACGTTCTCGCCGAGCGCGAGGATGTCGCCGCCCTCGCGCATGGCGATGCCGAGGCCGATCGCCGGCTTGCCGTCGACGCGGAACTGCGGCTGCGGCGGGCTGGAATAGCCGCGATGGATCTCGGCAATGTCGCGCAGGCGGACCAGCCGGCCATTGGTGACGACATTGAGATCGAGCAGGTCCTGCTCGCTGGCGAAGGCGCCGGAAACGCGCAGCGAAATGCGCTCCTCGCCCGTCTCGAGCACGCCGGCCGGGCTGACGATGTTCTGCGCACGCAGCGCGTTCAAGAGCGCCGAGCGGTCGATCCCCATGCCCGCGAGCTGCTTGGTCGAGAACTCGACATAGATCTTCTCGTCCTGCGCGCCGATGATCTCGATCTGCGAGACATCCGGCACCTGCAGGAGGCGCGAGCGCGCCGCCTCGACATAGTCGCGCAGGTCACGATGGGTGAAGCCGTCCGCGGTGAAGCCGTAGATGATGCCGAAGGTGTCGCCGAAGCTATCGTTGAAGAAGGGGCCGAGAACGCCCGTCGGCAGCGTCTGGCGGATGTCGCCGATGCCCTTGCGGACCTCGTACCAGACATCCGGCACCTCGGCCGAGGTCACTTCCTGGCGCAGATTGACGAACAGCGTCGTGCTGCCGGCGCTGGTCGAGGAGCGGACGTCGTCGACCTCCGGGATCTCCTGGATCTTGCGCTCGAGCCGCTCGGTGAGCTGGTTGAGCGTGTCCTCGATCGTCGCGCCCGGCCAGACGGCGTGCACGACCATCGTCTTGATGGTGATCGGCGGATCTTCGTTCCGGCCGAGGTTGATGAAGGAGGCGATGCCCGCCACCATCACCGCGATCATCCAGTAGACGACGAAGGAGCGATGGTTGAGCGACCAAGCGGAGAGGTTGAAGCCGCTCATTGCGTGGCACCGAGCAGACGGACCTTCTGGCCCGGATGAAGCGCCTGGACACCCGCGGTGACGACGATCTCACCCGTATCGAGCCCCTGCGACACGACCACCGTCGCCGGATCGTGCCGGACGATCTCGACATTGCGGAGCGAGACGGTCGAGGCGGCGGGATCGACGATCCAGACGGCCGGGTTCTGCTCGGCGGTGGTCAGCGCGGATGCCGGAATGGCGATCACCGGCACCGTGTCCGTGACCATCGTGCCGGTCACGGTCGAACCCAGACGGAGCGCCTCCGGCGGATTGTCGAGACCGACGCGGACGGGGAAGTTTCGCGTCTGGGCATCGGCCTGCGGCGCGACCTCGCGGACGCGGCCGACCGCGTTCACCGACGGGTCGTCGGTCAGGCGGACGGTGATCAGCGGATCGGTCGGCGCCGTGCGCAGCACCTGCGCCGGCACGTCGAAGACGGCGTCGCGGCCGCCCTCATGGGCGAGCTGGACGATCATCTGGCCGGCCTGCACCACTTCGCCCGGCTCGGCGCCGCGCGCGGTGATCGTGCCGGAAACATCGGCCTTCAGTTCCGTGAAGGCGACGCGGTCATGCGCGATCTCGAGCTGCGCCTCGGCATCGTCGAGCTGCGCCTGCGCGGTGTTCCGTGCCTGCTGCGCCTGGTCGTAATTGGCGCGCGTGGTGAAGCCGTTGCGCAGCAGGTGTTCCTGCCGGTCATAGGCGTTGCGGGTCTGGGTCACCAGGCCCTGCGCGGCGGCGAGCGCCGCCTGGGCGGAACGGAGCGCATTCAGCTCGTTGACGGGATCAAGACGGGCGAGCACCTGGCCGGCCTCGACCCGGTCGCCGACATTGACGGGACGCTCGATCATGCGGCCGCCGATCCGGAACGCCATGCCCGCCTCGTTGCGGGACTGCACCTGGCCGGTCAGGACGACCGTCTCGCCGGCCGCCTCGCGCACGGCGGTCACCGTGCGGACGGGGCGCACTTCGGGAGCGGCCTCCTTGGTTTCCCTCTGGCAGGCCGCCAGGACGGGTGCAACAGCGAGGATGAACGCGACGGAACGCCAAAGACTGCCCGTGCTCTTCCGATGATCAGCCCGTTTCGTCACCAAAACCCCCAAACCAAAAATGCCCGGAAGTCGCTGCACGATACGGGACCGTTCCCGAGCGTCATGCTTATTCCGGAACCCTTGCGCGACGCCGCGCAGCCCAACCCTGTGTGACGGCAGCGCCTGACACAGTCAAGATTGCAACCCGACATCCATCCAACCTGCCGTCGCAACGGAACACGCGCGTCCCGGCGCGGCGGACCTTAGCGATTTGCCCGCGAACTGTGATGAGCGCCGCATCCCAGACCTGTGCGCGAAATCCCAAAGGGCGAGCAAAACCTCACGCTGCGAGACGACGCAGGATCGTCGCGAAATCGGCCATCTGCGATCCGCGCAGACGCGGCGGCGGCGGGACGGACAAGCGGACCGTCCCCGCGACGCGCGCATCGCGCGGGCTGTAGCCGAACTCCTGCCTGAACCCGCGGCTGAAGCCCGACGCATCACCGAAACCCACGGTCTCGGCGATGCGGACAATGGAACTGGCATTGGCCGGATCGGAAAGGGCCGTATGGGCGGCGAGCATGCGCTGGCGGTGAATATACCGCGCGACGCCGCCGAACGGCTCGAAGATCCGATAGAGCCTCGACCGCGACACGCCGAGATCGCGGGCGAGATGCTCCGGCCCGAAACGCATATTGCCGAGATTGGCCCGCACGATCTGGCGCGCCCGCTCCATCAGCGTGGCGACGATGGCGCCCTGCGCGACCTCGATCCGC
This sequence comes from Kaistia sp. 32K, assembly GCF_016629525.1. Taxonomy (GTDB): domain Bacteria; phylum Pseudomonadota; class Alphaproteobacteria; order Rhizobiales; family Kaistiaceae; genus Kaistia. The sequence goes on along the minus strand of NZ_AP024269.1, from coordinate 370,515 downwards.
TCGGCGCTGGGGCGGACGCAAGCGGCGATCATCGCCCGTGTCGCCTCGGCCACCTGCGGCAGATCCGCGACCGCGATATCCGGCAACCGCTGCTCCAGGCTTATGAAATAGTCGGCGAGAAGCGCGCCGATCCCGTGGTTCGGAACCTCGCTCGTGGCGCTGTCGATGCGGGTCAGCCGTTCGCCGAACAGTTCACGCGGGATATAGAGGCTGAGCACGTTGCTATCGCTCGCCGAGCCGTCGAAGGGCTCGCCGAGCGAACGGAAGAACAACTGCCGGGATGCGCCGCCCGCACCGGGAGCATCCCCCTGAACGACCACGAAACACCAGTGGTCGAGGGCGTTCTTCCGGTGATGCTGCCAGACGCGCTCGCGGCCGTCGCCCGGCAGGCTCGCCCGTGTCAGCGCGAAGCTGCCGATATCCCAGGCGGTCTGCTCGGCCTTGAAGGCCTCAGTCCGCCCGCCCCTGATGTCGAGATCGATCGCCGGCGCCATGAAGGCCCGCCAGGCGTCGAACTGATCCCGGACGGGCAGCGAAGCGGTGCTGAAATGAGTCGGCTTGGCTCGCGTTTCCGCTGCCGTCTTCTGAACAGTCATGGTGGGGCCCCCGCCGCCTCCGCGCTCAAACCTTACGTCAGCCCCAAGGACTGCTTTTATCAATACGGACGGCAGGTGACAATTGATCTGGGTCAAGACTGGAATAGCTCGAAAGGGGCGATGTCCCAGCGACGCGTGAACCCCGGCATTTTCGAAATCGCCAGGAATGGATCGGCCGTGTAGGTCTTGCGGAGGCGAGATTGATTCGGTTCACCCGCCCTGCGAGCGCCGCCGAGCGCCCTCCACGATCCAAGGCCCCAAAGGCCAACAAGACAGGTATTGGCAAACGTGACGACCGTTGCAGTTCCAGGATTCCTCAGCCTGACGATCGCGATCGTCGTGTTCTTCGTCGGCACGGGCCTCAATCACTCGATTGCGCCGCTGCGGCGCTGGAACATCCCGGAGGCGGTGACCGGCGGCCTGCTCGCGGCGCTTGCCACGCTGTGCGCCTACCGCTTCTTCGACACCACGATCTCGTTCGATCTCGGCGCCCGCGACCTGCTGCTGCTCTATTTCTTCACCGGCATCGGCCTCAACGCGCGGCTGGACGACCTGCTCGCGGGCGGCAAGCCGCTGCTCGTGCTGCTGCTGCTCACGCTCGTCTTCCTCGTCATCCAGAACCTGATCGCCGCCGGCAGCGTCGCCGTGCTCGGGCTGCCGGAGGGCATCACCGTCCTGCTCGGATCGGCGTCGTTGATCGGCGGTCACGGCACGACGATCGCCTGGGCGCCGATGATCACGCAGAAGTTCGGCCTGGTGAACGCCATGGAGGTCGGCATCGCGGCGGCGACGCTCGGCCTCGTGGTCGCGAGCCTTGTCGGCGGCCCGGTCGCCCGGCTCCTCATCTCGCGCTACGGACTGAGCGGCCCGACGGGCGCCCGCCCGATGATCGGCCTGCCGAAGGAGAAAGACGCCTCCGACGGCGACGACGTCAGCCATATCAGCCTGCTGCGGACCATCCTGGTCCTGAACGTCGCGGTGCTGCTGGGCTATGCGCTCGACGAGATCTTCACCGAGTTCGGCATCCGGCTGCCGCTCTTCGTCGCCTGCCTGCTGGTGGCGATCGTGCTGACCAACACCCTGCCCCGCCTGATGCCGGCCATGCACTGGCCGACCCGCACCCGCGCGCTGGCGCTCATTTCCGATCTGTCGCTGAACGTCTTCCTCGCCATGTCGCTGATGAGCATGCAGCTCTGGACGCTCGGCGGCCTCGGCCCTTCGCTGGTGCTGGTCCTCGGCCTCCAGACGATCGCCGCCGTGCTCTACATGCTGTTCGTCGTCTTCCCGGCCATGGGCCGCAATTACGAGGCGGCGGTCATCTCGTCCGGCTTCAGCGGCATCAGCCTCGGCGCGACGCCGACGGCGATCGCCAACATGACCGCCGTCACCAAGGTGCATGGCGCGGCGCCGATGGCCTTCATCATCCTGCCGCTGGTCTCGGCCTTCTTCATCGACATCGCCAACGCCATCGTCATCGGCTTCTTCGTCCGCTGACATTGGGCCGCCAATGGGACGCCGTCTCCCGCTCAGGGCGATGGCGTCGCCGCTGGCTGCATCAGCGCTTCCACCCGTTCGATCAGATAGGGATAGAACGGGTTCGACGAGATCCGCATCAGCGTGTCGAGGCCGACGAGGAGCGTGCCCCGCTCGCCGCGCGAGGCGATGGCGCCGAGATTGATGCCGAAATCGTCCGCCGGATCCGGTTCCGTGCCGTAGAGACCGTCATCGACCGGGAACGGCAGCGCCACATGCGACAGCGAATAGACGTCGTGCGGATAGTCGAGCCCCAGCCGCGTCGTCTGCTCGGCGGTCTGGCCGGCCTCGACGGTGCGCGCCACCACCTCGCTCTCGTCCGCCGAGGCATTGGCGATGACGGTCGTCCGGTAGCGCCGCTCGGCTGGCGGCAGGACGCGCGAAAGCACGGTGTCGGTCGACGCGTTCAGCAACGGACCGAGCTTGGCATTGCGGTTGATGTCGAACAGCACCAGCTCGCTGCCATTGGCCGGCAGCTGGTCATAGAGCGCCGCGATGATCGCCTGCGTCGAGACGGTGAAGTCGACGACGGACTGGAAGGTCAGCACCGGCGCGAGGCCGCCGAGCTTCCCTTCGCGCGCCAGGCGGGCGATGCGCTCCTGCAGCGTCGACGACAGGAGATGCGACTGCCGGGCGGCGTTGACCGGGAATGAATTGTACTTGAACGGGTTGAATTCCGGCGGCCGGCCGAGCCAGGCCGTCTTGGCAAAGGCGGGAAGAATGGCCGGCAGGCCGGCAAGCCCCGCGAAGCGCGCGAACCGCGTGACGCCGACCATCGGCGACAGCAGGACCAGCCGGTCGGGACGCGCCAGCGACGGGTCCTCGACGGCATCGAGCGCATACATCAGCGCCAGCGCGCCGCCATTCGAATAGCCGACGAGATGCAGCGGCGCCTCGGCCCCGCTGAGCCGCTTGGCCTCGCGGACCGCGAGCCGCGTCGCCGCCATCCAGTCCTCCCAGTCGACGGCGGTCAACCCGGCCGGGACGGTGCCGTGGCCGGGAAGGCGGATGAGGACGGCGACAAAGCCGCGATCGCGATAGCGCTCGGCGATGTGACGGAGGCTGTAGGGCGAATCCGTCAGGCCGTGCAGCAGCACCACGGCGCCCACCGGCGTCCCCTCGGGCTGCAGGATGACCGAGCGGTTCCAGTCCTGCTTGAAACTCTCGGGATTGACCGGGCTATCCGCGAAATAGCGATTGGAAGCGACCTTCTGCTCGGCGGGGAGCTTGGCCGTCACCTCGTCGCGGATGTCGTCGAAGATCGCGTTTTCCGTCCGGGTGTAGTCGGGCCAGATCGCCTTCTCCATCTGCTTCGCCGTCATCTCGTGCGGCACATGGGTGTGCCAGAGCGCCAGCGGCAGGCCGCGCTGCGTCTCGTAGATGCGCGCAGCGAGCAGCGTCAGGAGAATGACGACGACGAGCGCGATCGCTCGCTTCAGGTTGCGCAGCAGCCAACGCATCGTGCGGATGTCTTCCCGGTTGGACGGACCGGCGGTGAAGTAGAGCCGATCGACGTCTCGTCTGATGGAGCCATCCATGCGCGACAAAGCGGCCCAGCGCAACCGTTGCGGACAGAGTTTTGAACGCGCGTCAGATGCCCCCGGAAACGAAAAGCCCGCCCTTGCGGGGCGGGCTCCACTTCGCTCGAAACGCGACTAGTAGTCGACGGCGTCGCGCGAGATCGGGCAGGTCATGCAGTGGCCGCCGCCCCGGCCGCGGCCGAGCTCGGCGCCGGTGATGGTGATGACCTCGATGCCTTCCTTGCGCAGCAGCGTGTTGGTGTAGGTGTTGCGGTCATAGGCGTAGACGACGCCGGGCGACGCGCAGACGAGGTTGGCGCCCGAATCCCACTGCGTGCGCTCACGCATGTAGTCGTTGCCACCCGTCTCGACGACACGCATCTTCTTGAGGCCAAGCGCGTCGCGCACGGTCTCGACAAAGGTGCCCTTGTCCTTGTGCAGTTCCAGTCCGCCCTTGCCGTCCGGACGGTAGGAGAAGGCGCCGATACCGTTGACGATATCGGGATAGAGCAGCACGCAGTCGCGATCGGCGAAAGTGAAGACGGTGTCGAGATGCATGGCGGCACGCAGCTTCGGCATCGCCGCGACGATGACACGCTCCGCCGCCCCTTTCTCGAACAGGGCCTGCGCCACCTGGCTGATGGCCTGGCGCGAGGTGCGCTCGCTCATGCCGATCAGGACATTGCCCTTGCCGATCGGCATGACGTCGCCGCCCTCGAAGGTGGCAAGCCCGTGATCCTCGGTCGGATCGCCCCACCATACGTTCACCTTGCCGGCGAATTCGGGATGGAACTTGTAGATCGAGGTGGTGAGGATCGTCTCTTCGTGCCGGGCCGGCCAGTAGAGCGGGTTCAGCGTGACGCCGCCATAGATCCAGCAACTGGTGTCGCGCGTGTAGAGTGTGTTCGGCAGCGGCGGCAGCAGATATTCGTTGACGCCGGCGGCCTCGCGCACGAGCTTCAGCATCTCGCCGCCATGCGTCTCGGGGAACTCCGCCGTCGACAGGCCACCGATCAGCGTCTCGGCCAGCTCGCGGTTCGTGAGCCCCTCGAGATAGGAGCGCACTTCGTCGACGAGGCCGAGGCCGACCTGGTTCGGCACGACCTGGTTGTCGAGGATCCACTTCTTCGCTTCCGGGATCGCCACCGTCTCGGCGAGGAGATTGTGCATTTCCAGCACTTCGACGCCGCGGTCGCGCATCTTGGTGATGAAGTCGAAGTGGTCGCGCTTGGCGTTGTCGACCCAGAGCACGTCGTCGAACAGCAGGTCGTCGCAATTGCTCGGCGTCAGGCGCTGATGCGCGCGACCGGGTGCACAGACCAGCACCTTGCGGAGTTGACCGACTTCGGAATGGACACCGAACTGGATTTCATTGGCCATGATGTGACTATCCTTCCATTCAAGGTGTGATGGTGCCGGTCAGCAGGCCGTAGGTCCCGATGAGGCCAGCGACCACCGTGACGGCGAAGACGACGAGTTCTGTCGGGGTGAAGAGGCGGGCATTCTGCTCGCGGCGGGCCCAGACGTAGAGAATGGTGCCCGGCACGAACAACACCGCCACGAGCAGCACGTATTTGAGCCCGGCGGCGACGAACATGACGAGCGTGTAGAAGACGGCGATCCAGGCAAAGATCTGGTCGCGTCGGCGCTCGCTCGGGGTGGATTCATAGCCCTTGCCGCTGCGGGCGAGCAGCACGCCGTAGCCCGCGACGAGCAGATAGGGCAGCAGCGCCGTCACGCTGGTCATGTCGAGCATGAAGTTGAACGCATCCCGCGACCAGTAGGTCGAGATGATGAACAGCGACACGACGATATTGGTCAGCCACAGCGCGTTGGCAGGGACCCGGTTGCCGTTCTGCGCGGCGAAGAGCTTCGGCATGTCCTGCGACTTGGCGGCGGCGAACAGAACCTCCGCGCAGATCAGCGACCAGGCCAGATAGGCGCCGAGCACCGAGATCAGCACGCCGATCGAGATGAACACCGCGCCCCAATGGCCGACCACCACTTCGAGCACGCCGGCGAGCGAAGGATTGCTGACGCCCGCGATCGTCGCGCGGGGCATGTTGGCATAGGGCAGCAGCGTAATGGCGACCATCAGGCCGGTCACGCCGACAAAGCCCAGGATCGTCGCGCTGCCGACATCCGAGCGCTTCTTGGCGAAGCGCGAATAGACACTCGCGCCTTCGATGCCGAGGAAGACGAACACGGTGATCAGCATCGTGTCGCGCACCTGCGCAACCAGCGTCTTCTCCGGCATGCCGATGCCACCGAAGAAGTTCTCCGAGAACTGCGCGTAGTTGAAGAAGAAGACCATGCCGAGAACAGCCACAAGGATCGGCACGATCTTCGCGATGGTGACGATGGTGTTGACGAAGGCCGCCTGCTCGACGCCGCGCAGGATCATGAAGTGGAACAGCCACACGCCGGCCAGCGAGACGATGATGGCGGTGGGTGCGCTGCCGTCGCCGAAGATTTCCGGGAAGAAGCGACCGAGGGTGGAGCCGATCAGCACCCAGTAGAAGACGTTGCCGAGGCAGCTACCGAGCCAGTAGCCGAAGGCCGACAGGAAGCCCATATAGTCGCCGAAGCCGGCCTTCGCATAAGCGAACACGCCGGAATCGATGTCGGGGCGCTTTTCGGCCAGCGCCTGGAACACCCGGGCCAGCATGTACATGCCGGTTCCGGCGATCAGCCAGGCGATGATGGCGCCAAACGGCCCGGTGGCCGAACCAAACCGCCCCGGCAGATTGAAGATACCCGCCCCGACCATCGAGCCGACGACCATCGCGGTCAACGCCCCGAGAGACAGCTTCCCCGTCGTCGCCGATGCCATATCATTTCCCCCCAGAATGCAGCAGGCTAGGAATTCTTATGCCCTCTTCGCGCGAGGGAGGCATGAGCAAGGTGTCCCAAGTCTAGTCAAATCGTACCATTGTGCCGGCAGCTTCCTCTTCCACTCGATCATGCCCGCACACTCTCGCTCCGACAACGCGGGCCTGAGGCCAATACTGCCGAAGCCGTGAAAGAACTTGATCGGCCTAGATGGCCGGGACGATCCCTGGCCCCAGAACGCCCAGTTCGCGAAGCGTCGCAACGACCAGCTGCGTCCCGCCATTGGCGAGGAGCGTTACGGCGATCGCCGTCAGAAGGATGCCTGCCACGCGCGAGAGGATGATCCGCATCCGCGGCGAAACGCGGCGGTGAAGATGGCCGGCGGCGTAGAGGGTGACGCTGGTGACGACCGCATAGGCGAGGCCTGCGACGGTGAAGCGCAATTCATCCGCCACGCCGTTGCCCCGCGACGCGAAGGCGACGATCAGGCCGAAAGTGGTGCCGCCGACGGTCAGCGGAAACGTCAGCGGCGTGAACAGGACCGACCGCCAGTTCTCCACGGTCCCGGACGCATCCGGCATGGCGGCGGCGGCTTGCTCCGGCACGACTTCGTCAATCCCGCGCATCATCGGAATGCCGGCGTAGAGAAGTGCGATGCCGCCCGTCATCGACAGCGCCGCCGTGCTGATGCCGAGCAGGCGCAGCAGCGGCTCGCCGATCCAGATCGCCGCGAGCACGAAGATCGCCACATTGCGAAACAGGCCGAGGGCCAGCCGGAGCTGGTCCTTCTGGCTGTAGGGGCCGACCACCGGCAAATAGGACGAAAGCGCCGCCAGCGGGCTGTAGAGCGCGATCAGGGCCAGAAACATCAGCGCCGGATCGCTCACGAAAGTCTGCATGTCGCCTCCCCGAGCCGACAGAATCGGCAGCCCCTGCCGCGCATCTTCCGTTGCGCCCGCGCCGGCCGCAACTTTCTTTCGATAGGGGCCATCCGGCACAACCGGCCGCGCCCGCCCTTTGCGGAACCCTCGCTGTCCGGACGCCCGGTCATGGCGCGGGACTTGCTTGGGAGAACCCGGCAGCCGGAAATCCCGCCTTGTGTCCGGCTGCCGCATATCAGGCCTTGGAGCCCGCACGATGTTCGACCTCGTCCTGCGCAACGCCCGCCTGCCCGAGCAGGGCCGCGGCTCCTTCGACATCGGCGTCGTCGACGGCGTCATCGCGGCGATCGGCAGGGATCTCGGGCCCGCCCGGCGCAGCGAGACGGCCGGCGACCGGCTGGTGCTGCCCGGCTTCGTCGACAGCCATATCCATCTCGACAAATCCTGCATCCTCGACCGCTGCTCGGCTGACGGCGCGCTCGGCGAGGCGATCGCCGAAGTCTCGCGGCTGAAGCGGGACTTCAGCGAGGACGACGTCCATGCCCGCGCCGAACGGACGCTGGTGAAGGCGATCCTGCAGGGAACCATGCGCATCCGGACCCATGTCGAGATCGATCCGCGCATCGGGCTGCGCTCGTTCCAGGCGCTCCGCCGGCTGAAACGGGACTATGCCTGGGCGGTCGATCTCGAACTCTGCGTGTTTCCGCAGGAGGGGCTCTTCAACGATCCCGGCGCCGAGGCGCTGCTCTTCGCCGCCTGCGAGGCCGGGGCCGACGCGATCGGCGGCTGTCCCTATACCGACACCGATCCCGAAGGCCATGTCGACCGCATCTTCGCCATCGCCCGGGAATTCGATCTCGACATCGACTTTCACCTCGATTTCGACCTCGACCCCGGCTGGATGCATCTCGACGCCGTCATCGCGGCGACCGAACGGACCGGCTGGGGCGGGCGCGTCGCGGTCGGGCATGTGACCAAGCTTTCGGCAATTCCACCGGTAACGCTGACCGCGATCGGGCAGAAACTAGCCGCCGCCGGCATCGCCGTCACCGTCCTGCCGGCGACGGATCTCTATCTGATGGGGCGAAAGCATGAGCACAGCGTGCCGCGCGGCGTGGCGCCGGCGCATCGGCTGGCGGAACTCGGCGTCACCTGCTCGCTCGCGACCAACAATGTGCTGAACCCGTTCACCCCGTTCGGCGACGGTTCTCTCAACCGGATCGCCAACCTCTATGCCAATGTCGCCCAGCTCGGCCGCCGGGCGGACATGCTCTGCTGCCTCGACATGGTGACGGGATCCGCCGCGCGGCTGATGCGCTGCACCGATTACGGCATCGCGGTCGGCAACGCCGCCGACATGGTCGTGATGGACGCCACCGACCCGGCCCATGCCGTCGCCGAGATCGCCCAGCCCCTGATGGGCTTCAAACGCGGCGTGAAGACCTTCGAGCGCGAGGCCGGCCGGCTGATCCGGCCGCAGGCGGCCTCGCCGCGTCGATCCGCCAAAACTCCGGTCGTCACGGAGGTCGTGGGAAACCATCGTTGACAAGGAAGAGCCGCTCCTGTCCGATCGGCCGTCGAACGGGCAGGAAGAGGCTGAATTGGTCGGAGAAGTGCGTCTCGGGACAATGGCGGCGACCGCCCTCGTCATCGTTCTGGCGAGCCTGGCGCTGGTCGAGGCGCTGGATCAGTTCGGCGCCTGGCCCGTGCTGCCCGCCCTGTTCCCCATCGTCCCGCTGGCGATCGCCGCCGCGATTGCCGTCCGACTTCGCTCGCTCGACTTCGGCGACATCATGCGCGGCGGCAATCTGGCCTCCGCCGCGATCGGCTGGGCCCTCGCCGGCACGGCGCTGTCGGCGATCGTGCTTGCCGCAGCCCCGGTCGGCACCGCGCTTGGCGGCGCGCGCGGACTGGTCCTGATCGCCGCCTTCGTCATCGGCCTTGCGCTGGCCGTCCTCGTCGTCGCGCCGGCGGCCCGCAGCCTGCACGCGACAACGCTGGCCGAGGCGCTCGGCACGCGGTTCGGGACCCCGGTCCGGGCGCTTTCCGCCGTCGCCGTCCTGCTGACGCTGCTGCCGCTGCTGGCGGCGGAGGCGTCCCTCGCCGGCACGGTGGCCGGGCGCATGCTCGGCCTGCGGCCGCAGCTCGCCGAGGACATCCTCCTCGGCCTCGCCACGCTCGGCTGCGTCATCGGCGGTCTTCGCGCGGCCATCGCCATCGCGGCCGTCCTCGGACCGATCGTGGCGCTCTCCTATCTGGTGCCGGTGGCGGCGGTCTCGCTCGGCGAGAGCTGGCTGCCGATGCCGTGGATCGGGCTGGCCGAGCCCGAGTCGCTTTCGAGCGCGACGCGCATCCCCGACCTGGTGATCACCGCCTTCGCCATCTCGCTGGTCGCCGGCGTCGCGGCGATGCCGACGCTGATCTTCCCGGCCTGGTCGACGTCGCGGCAGCCGCCCGCCCGGCGCAATCTCGTCGCCGGCATCGCCATCGCGGCGGTCATCCTGCTGGCGGCGCCGAGCTACGCCGTCTATGGCCGGCTGGCCGGCATCGAGGCAACGCTCGATCCCCTCGGCCTCGTCGTCAATTTCCCGGACCGGGTCGGGCTTTCCGCTATGCCGGCGGTGCTCCTGATCGGCGGCCTGCTCGCCGCCTCGCTGATCGCCATATCCATGGGGCTCGCCACCGCCGCGACGACGATCGGTAATGATCTCTACGGCGCTTTCATCGAGCGGCGGGTACCGGCGGGGCGGCGCATCTTCATCACCCGGCTCGGCATCCTTTTGATCACCGCCGCCATCCTCGGCATGAACCGCCTTTCCATCGGCAGCATCGCCATGCTGGCGGGCGTCGCGCTGTCGGTCTCGGCGGCCAGCCTCGCGCCGCTGCTGCTCGTCGGCTGGCGCATGCGGCGCGCCACACCGCTCGCCGCGGTCGCGGCCATCGCGGTCGGGCTGTGGCTGACCGTCGCCAACGTGCTGCTCGCGCGCTTCGCGCCCGAGGTCGCCGGCCGCTTCCTCGGCATGGGAACGGTCACGCCGACGGTATTGGGGCCGACGGGCTGGTTCGGCCTGCCGGTCGGGCTCTCCGGCCTGATCGGCATGGTCTGCGGCGTGGCGACCCTGCTGGCGCTGTCGCTGCTGCCCGGCGTGCCGTGGCCGCTCGTCTGGCTTCGCATCCGCTACGCGGCGCGAAAATGGCAGCGCCGCTGGAAGGCGAGATCCCGCCCCGCGCCGCAGCCGGCCCCGATCCCCGCCGCGAGCGTCGCCGCCCACCCGGTTGAACCGGCGCCTACCGAAACAGCAGAGCCGACACCCGCCCTCGCCGCGCCCGGCACCACACCGGCATCCCTGTTCGGACCGCTGCCGGCCTTCGCGGCAAGACTCCTGCGTCGTGAAGCGCCCGACCCGCCGCCGCTCCCGGCCGACAAGCCGACCGACGCCTGACCCGGAGTTCCGCCATGCCCCCCGATTCCTCCGCCCAGAACCGCCTGCAGCTCTTCCCGCCGCTCGAGCCCTATGCCGTGCACCGGCTCAAAGTTTCGGCGCTGCATGAGATCCATGTCGAGGAATGCGGCAATCCCGATGGCAAGCCGGTGCTGATGGTGCATGGCGGGCCGGGCGCCGGCTGCGGCCCCAACATGCGGCGCTATCACGATCCCGCCGCCTACCGGATCATCCTGTTCGACCAGCGCGGCTGCGGCCGCTCGACGCCGCATGCCGAGCTGCGCGAGAACACGACCTGGGACCTCGTCGGCGACATGGAGACGATCCGCGAGCATCTCGGCATCGAGCGATGGCAGCTGTTCGGCGGCTCCTGGGGCTCGTGCCTGGCGCTCGCCTATGCCGAAACGCATCCGGAGCGCGTCAGCGAGCTGGTGCTGCGCGGCATCTTCACGCTGCGCGAACGCGAATTGCTGTGGTTCTACCAGGAGGGCGCATCCTGGCTGCTGCCGGAGGCGTTCGAGGCCTACCAGGCGCCGATCCCGCCCGAGGAGCGGCACGACATGATCAACGCCTATCACAGGCGGCTGACCTCCGAGGACGAGGCCGTCCGTCTCAAGGCCGCCCGCGCCTGGAGCATGTGGGAGGGCAACGCGCTGTCGCTGCTGCCGGACCCCTTGCGGGTTTCGGCCTTCGGCTCGCCCTATTACGCACTCGCCTTCGCCCGGATCGAAGCCCACTACTTCGTCAACCGGGGCTTCTTCGACCGCGACGACTTCATCCTCGCCAATGCCCGGCGGCTCGCCAGGATCCCCGGCGTCATCGTGCATGGCCGCTACGACCTCTGCACGCCGGCGGCGATCGCCTGGGACCTGTCGAAGGTATGGCCCGAGGCGGATCTCCGCATCGTGCCGGATGCGGGCCACGCCATGTCGGAGCCCGGCAACATCCACGAGCTGATCGCGGCGACCGAGCGCTTCAAAGCCCGGCCGGCCTGAGGACCTGAGCGGCTTCAGATCCGCCCTTCGTCGGCGTCCTGCTTCAGCTCGCGCACCATGCCGAAGAAGCGGCGCATCAGCTCCTGGCTGAAATTCATGGCGCGATCGAGCTCCGGATCGCCGGACGGCAATGCCCCGAGCTTGGGCTCCTGCCGGCGTTCGATCTCGTCGATGCGCGTGCGAAGCGCCGCCACCTGGCGCTGCAGCTCGGCGACGTCGCCGCCAGAGGCTTCCGGCGACTTCGGCCCGGCAAGCGCGTCCTTAGGCCCGGTCAACGCGTCCTTTGGCCCAGTCAACACGTCTTCGGGAATGGCGGCGCAATGCCAGACGCCTCCCGCCGCCGCGTCGCCGCGCTGGCAATGGGAAACCGCGCCGGTCTGCGTGTCGAGGCGGACGAAGCCGCCTGCCGCCGGAACCATCGTGTAGCGGCCGGCCCGGGGCGCGATTTCAGCGTCGGAGGCGGCAGAGGAGCCGGGAGCGGGAGATGGGGCGATCGTCTCGGCGCCGGCGCCCGGCGCGGCGGCCGCAAGCAGCGCCATCGTCAACGTGGCCAGCCCGATGCGACGGCACATCGTCGCCGGATCGACCGGCCTTGTAGTGACCGGTCTTGGGGTGAATGCCTGCAACATCAGCCTGCTCCCTTTTTCGACGCCGGCCGACCCTATCACGCTGCGGCAGCGGCGCGAACCCGCGCGGCGGGAAGAGGGTCGGCACCCAGGGAGGAGAAGAAGGTGCCGACCTAGGGACCGGGCCGAAATCAGAATCGGCGCGGCCAGTCCGTATTGCGGAAAGGATCAGGCGGCGCCGGCTTCCTTCTGGCGCAGCAGGCCCGCCACCACGTCGACGGTGCGGCGGAGTTCGTCGAGCGCCTGCTCGATATCGACCTTCTGGCGCTCGAGCACTTCGATCTGCTCGTTGAACTTGCGCAGCGCCAGCCGCATCTGCAGCACCTGACCGTCCTTCAGATCGTAGAGATCGAGCATCTCCTTGATCTCGGTCAGCGAGAAGCCGACCTTCTTGCCCATCAGGACCAGCTTCAGCCGCGAGCGGTCGCGGCGGGAATAGATGCGGTTCAGACCTTCGCGGCGCGGATTGAGCAGCGCCTTGTCCTCGTAGAAACGCAACGTCCTCAGGGTGACATCGAACTCGCGCGAAAGATCGCCGATCGTGAAGGTGGTCTGCTTGTTGCCGTCGGGGGCGCCGGCACTGTCGAGATCTTCACGGGAAATCCCCGCAAGTTGGGCCATGCTCATGGGAGTCACATCCTTATTCTTGGTTGCAGCGTATCGGTCGAACCGGGAGGAGGCCCGCCGAAATGCATGCTCCCTTCATGCAGGTGTCGCTGCGTCAGGTAAAGCGCTTTATCGTCACCTAACGGAAATTTCGTTCTCCGATAACGGTTAAACGGCTCAGACGACCCCCCAAAAAAGCCGCCTAAGCCATGGGCGGCTCTGGGAATTTTGTTAAGCCTCATTACCGAAGCGTGTAGAACAGGCTGGTTGGTTAACCGGTTGTTTACCATGATGACGCGAAGCTGCAAACGAAGCCAGTAGGGTGAATCGGGCCACGAGTGGCTCCAGGGGCCACCCGGCGTCGGCAACGAGGCAATGGCGATTGGGGACGATGCCGTGATCAGGGCATCCAGGGGTTGTGGGACATGAAGTCGGACAGCAGGTCGGGTTACGGAACAGGCCAGCCTGGCTCGGACCTTCCGCGGCGAACCGCTGGCGTGTTCGTGCGCCGGCAGGAACCGGATGGCGCCGAGCGCCTTGCCGCGCTCTCGGCCCTGGTCGACAATCTCTCCCAGCAGATCGATGCGATCGAGGGGTCCTCGCGACGGCCGGCGATCCGGCCGGACGAGCCCGCCGCTCCGCCTGCCCCCGCGCCGAAGCCCGATAACGGCCGCGCCCTCCTCGATGGCCGCATCGACGCGCTCGGGCGTCAGCTCGACGATCGCCAAGCCGAGCGGCTGAGCGGGATCGAGACCAAGCTCGCCGCGCTTGCCAGCCAGCTGGCGGCCGCCAAATCGGACCCGGCCAAGTTGGCCCCGGTCCAGGCGCCCACGGTCCAGGCTCCGGTCCAGCAGCCCGCTTCGGCCGCCAGCGCGCCGAACCGCGCCCGCACCGAGACGTTGAGCAGCCTGCAGGCGGCGATCGCCGAGATCTCCAACCGCCAGCAGGCGATCGACCGCGAGACCAGCGGCGCGCCCAATCATTTCGACGCCGTCGCGATCGAGGACGCCATCGCGGCGCTGCGCGACGACATCGCCCTGCTCGGTCGCCGCATCCAGGCCGAAGCGCGCCGCACGGACGAAAGCGGCCAGACGCTGAAGAACGAGCTCGCCGCCCGCATCCAGGCGCTGGCCGACACCCGGCCGCCGGAAGCCGAGGCGATCGACGACCTGCGCCGCGAGCTGGCGGAAGTTCGCCAGTCGGTCGAGCTCGCCGCCCGCGAGACGACGCTCGCCACCATCGAATCCGGCTACGGCCACATCATCGAGCGGCTGGACGAGATCGTCCGCCGCGCGCCGGGCGAGGATCGCTTCGACCGCCTGGCGCGGGAAATCGCGCAACTCGCCACTTCGATCGAGACGAGCGCGCCGTCGCGCGAGCTCGAGACCGAGGTCGAGGACATCCGCAACGCCGTCGCCTCGCTGACGATCTCCCGCTCGGACGCCGTCAGCGCCACGGTGGAGCGGCAGGTCGCCGGCCTGCACGCCGCGATCGACGCCCTCGCCTCTCGCCCGGCTCCGGCCATCGACCTTTCGGGCATCGAGCGCGAGATCGATTCGCTCCGGCGCGACATGGACGGCCATTCGCGCGGCGCCGATCCGCTGACGATGATCCGGCTGGAAAAGCAGATCGCCGGCATCCGCACGACCATCGACGAGATCGACCCGCGTCCGGCGGGCCTCGATTCGACCGCGCTCTCGCGGCTCGAGGACCGCATCGACGCACTGGCTGGCCGTTTCGACGCCCTCGCCGAGCTCCCGACACTCCGCGCACCGGTCGCCTCCGACTCCTTCGACGGCCTGCGCTCGGAAATCAGCCAGCTGCGCGAGGACTTTGTCGCGCGTGAGCCGGCCCGCCTGAGCGCGATCGAAGAGCAGATGCAGGCGCTCGTCCGCCGGCTCGACGAGACGACGCGGCCCGACGACCATCATGCGCTGGCGCAGCTCGAAGCGCAGGTCGGCGCGCTGGCCGAGCAGGTTTCGGCCGGCTCCGACACCCGCGCCATCTCCCGCGTCGAGGAAAACCTCGACCGGCTGCAAAGCCTGCTCGGCGACAGCCGCCAGGATACGATCGAAGCGGCGCGCGACGCCGCCCGCGCCACCTTCCAGGAATTCGCCGGCAGCCTGAACGGCCGGACGGACGATCATCTGATCCAGGCGCTGCGCGAAGACATGCGCGCCCTGCAGATGGCGGCCGACCGGTCGGATCGCCAGACGCACGAGACGCTCGAGGCCGTGCACAACACGCTGGCCAAGGTCGTGAGCCGCATCGCCCAGCTCGAGACCGAAGAGCGCTCCGAAACGGCGCGCGCGCATGCGTCCGCGACGACCTCCTCGCTCGGCGCGGGACTGCCGGAAGAGCATCGCCCGCTCGCTCCGGGCTCGGGCCGGCCCGTCCTGCCGCCCAACGCTCCGGTGGTGACCGGCGCTGCTCCGGCCGATCGCCCAGGCGACCGCAAGGCCGACTTCATCGCCGCCGCCCGCCGCGCCGCCCAGGCCGCGCAGTCGGAATCCGCCGACGCGCTTGCCGACGACGCCAAGGACGGCGACCGGCCGAGCACCTTCAGCCGCATCGGCGACGCACTGCGCTCGCGCAAGCGGCCGCTGGTGCTGGCGATCGCCGCCATCGTGCTGGCGATCGGCGCGATGCAGCTGACCGATCCGCTGACGCGCCAGGCTTCCAAGCTCCTCCCGACGGCCCGCAGCACGGCGACCGAGAGCACGGCGCCCGCGACGACCGATCCGCTCGCCACCGGCTCGGTTCCGCTGAAGCCGGCCGCCCCCGTCGCCGCGCCGGCGAAGCCGGCTCCCAATGCCATGGTGGCGCCGAACTCCGAGGGTTCCAGCGCGCTGGCCTTCGACCCGCCCGCCGCGACCGACAGCCGCTTCGCCGCGATCGCGCCGGAAGCCCCGCCGGCCACGAGCTTCAGCACGACCCCGGACGCCACCAAGGGCATGGACCTCGAGACGGCCGCCGCCAAGGGTGACGCCGTCGCTGCTTTCGAGATGGGACGCCGTCTCTCCGAGGGCGGCAACGGCGTGCCGAAGGATGCGCGCCTCGCGGCCGACTGGTATCAGCGTTCCGCCGAAGCCGGTCTCGCCATCGCGCAGTACCGCACGGGCAGCCTTTACGAGCGCGGCGAAGGCGTGCAGCGCGACCTCGCCGCCGCCCAGGGCTGGTACGAGAAGGCGAGCGCGCAGGGCAACGCCCGCGCCACCCACAATCTCGCCGTCCTGATGAGCGAGGGCGCCACCGGCGACCCCGACTACGCCCGCGCAGCGGAATATTTCACCCAGGCCGCCAATCTCGGCGTCGCCGACAGCCAGTACAATCTCGGCGTCCTCTATGCGCGCGGGCTCGGCGTCGGCGTCGACCTGATGCAGTCCTACAAGTGGTTCGCGCTGGCCGCCCAGCAGGGCGACCGCGACGCCGGCAAGCGCCGCGACGAAGTCGCCAAGGCGATGAAGCCGGACGCGCTCGCCGCCGCCCGCGCCTCGGTGCAGACCTTCAAGGCGAAGCCGCTCGACACCACCGCCAATTCGGAGCCGCGCCTCCGGCCGGAGTGGAAGACTTCGCCCGCGCAGACGAGCATGCGCGACGTGACGAAGACGGCCACGCCGCGCGGCTGAGGCTGGCAGCCGGCCGGCGTCTCGTCGTCGCCGGCGGATCAGCCGTTGACACAGGCGGGCCGAGCGGCTTTATCGGCCACGACGTCCATTGCTTCGTCATGCCCTTGTCTTGACTAGGCTTTGTGATGGCTTCGGTCCGGTCGCGGCCGGCTTCTGCCTCAACGCCACCCAGTGCCAGCGGTTCTGTCGTCGTGCAGATCTACCTCCCCATAGCCGAACTGCCGGTGAACATGTTCATCATCTTCGGCATGGGCGGCGCCGTCGGCTTCCTGTCCGGCCTTTTCGGCGTCGGCGGCGGCTTCCTTTTGACACCGCTCCTGATCTTCTCCGGCATTCCGCCCGCCGTCGCGGTCGCGAGCACGACGGCGCAGGTCGTCGCCTCCTCCGCTTCCGCCGCCATCACCTTCTGGCGCCGCAGGATGGTCGACATGAAGCTCGCCGGGGTGCTGGTGGCGTCCGGCATCGTCGGCTCGTCGATCGGCGTCGGGCTGTTCAGCATGCTCCGCCGCTATGGCCAGCTCGATCTGGTCATCGCCATCTGCTACGTGACCTTCCTCGGCCTCGTCGGCGGCCTGATGCTGACGGAATCGATCCGCGCCATGATCAATGCGCGGAAGGGCCGGCCGGCGCCGTTGCGCAGGCCCGGCCAGCACAACTGGGCGCACGGCCTGCCCTTCAAGATGCGCTTCCAGCGCTCGAAGCTCTATGTCAGCGTCATCCCGGTCATCGCCATCGGCGTCGGCATCGGCGCGCTCGGATCGCTGCTCGGCATTGGCGGCGGCTTCATCCTGGTGCCGGCGCTGATCTACCTGCTGCGCGTTCCCACCAACATCGTCATCGGCACCTCGCTGATCCAGATGACCGGCACGATGGCGGTCGCGACCGTGCTGCAATCGACCAGCAACCACACGGTCGACGGCGTGCTCGCCCTGATCCTGATGGTCGGCGGCGTCATCGGCGCGCAGTTCGGAACGCGGGTCGGCGCCTATGTCCGCGGCGACCAGCTGCGCGCCATGCTGGCGCTGCTGGTGCTGGCCGTCGGCGTCCGCTTCCTCGTCGATCTCGTCCACACGCCGGCCGAGCTGTTCTCGCTGGCGACGCTGACGGGCGACACAAGGTGAGACGGCTGGCGGCCCTCCTCGCGCTCGCCCTGCTCTCGCTGGGGCTGCCGCCGGCGCGCGCCGAGCAGCTGATCGTCGCGCTCTCGGCCGAGGAGGTGCGGATCACCTCGAACTTCACCGGCACCAGCATCACCGTCTTCGGCGCCATCGAGCGCGACGCGGCAACGGTCTCGCGCGCCGAGTTCTATGATGTCGTGGTGGCGATCAAGGGCCCGCCCGAGACCGTGGTGACCCGCCAGAAGGACCGCTTTCTCGGCGTCTGGCTGAACAGCGCCTCGCGCACCTTCGTCAACATCCCGTCCTTCTACGCGATCAACTCGTCGCGCCCGCTTTCGCAGGTGACGACGCCACAGATCCTGAAGCGCTTCCAGATCGGCGCCGACGACATGATCTTCCCGGTCTCGGCCGACGACGGTGCGGAAACGGCCGACTCCGACGACGAGTTCCGCAAGGCCTTCATCCGGCTGAAACAGCAGGACGGCCTGTTCCGCAGCGAGGCCTATGGCGTCACCTTTCCCGGCAACGAGATCTTCCAGACCGCCATGCGCATTCCGGCCAACGTGCCGGTCGGGCGCTATGTCGTGAACGTCTACCTGTTCCGCGACGGCGCGCTGCTCGCCACGGACCAGTCGGAGATCCGCATCGCCAAGATGGGCTTCGAGCAGTTCACCTTCGACCTCGCCCACAATCAGGGCCTGCTCTATGGCGTGATCTGCGTGATCCTGGCGGTTTTCACCGGCTGGCTCGCCGGCGTCATCTTCCGCAGGGACTGAGCCTCAGGACTGAGGCCGTCAGCCGCCCTTGCCCAGGTTGAGGAGGCGGATGACGATCCAGACCGGGACGACGATCACCGCGCCGAGCAGGAAATACTTCCATATCCACTCGATGGCGCCGAAGCCCATGTTCCAGATGCGCCAGACCATCTGCTCCGCCTTCTGGATGATGTCGTAGGGCGACAGTCCGAGCGCGGAGAGCACGATGCCGACGACCAGCGAAATGACGATCAGCCGAAGCAGAACCTGGGCAGGCGAGCCGCCCATGAAGCGTTGAAGGCCGTTCATTCGTCATCTCCTGTGACGCCGCGCCCGACACGGACCCGGCGTTCGATTCGGTCGGATGATAGCGGATCGGGGCGGCCGGAAAACCGGCTAAATCAGCGCTGACGTTTCATCCCGCGTCCGGGCCGAGCAGCGCCTCCAACGTCTCGATCCGGTCGGCCTCGGCCGGCGGCTTGTCCCAGCGCAGGCGGCTGATGCGGGGAAAGCGCATGGCGACGCCGGATTTGTGCCGCGTCGAACGGTTCAGCCCCTCGAACGCCACTTCCAGCACCAGGCCGGTCGCCGCGGTATGCGTCACCTCGCGCACGGGGCCGAAGCGGTTCAGCGTGTTGCGGCGGACGAAACGGTCGATCTCGACCAGTTCCTCGTCGGTGAAGCCGAAATAGGCTTTTCCCACCGGCACCAGCTCGTCACCGCCCTCGCCCGCCTTCCAGACGCCGAAGGTGTAGTCGGAATAGAAGGACGAGCGCTTGCCGTGGCCGCGCTGCGCATACATCAGCACGGCGTCGACCGTGTACGGGTCGCGCTTCCACTTGAACCATGGCCCCTTCGGCCGGCCGGGCTCGTAGACCGAATCCCAGCGCTTCAGCATCAGCCCCTCGATGATGGGCGCCGGCGGCTGGCTGCGCTTTTCCATGAGATCGTCAGTCGTCTCGTAGGCAACGAGCGGCGACAGGTCGATGCGACCCGCCAGCGAGCCGGCGACGAGATTTTCCAACCGCTCCCGCCGAACCCGGAACGGCAGCGCGCGGACATCGTCCTCGCCGTCGACGAGGCAATCATAGGCGCGGATGAAGGCAGGATGGCTGGCGATGAGCTTGCCGGAGACGGTCTTGCGATTGAGGCGCTGCTGCAGCTCGGAGAACGAGCCCGGCTCAATCACCTCGCCCTCGCGGCGACCGACCAGCAGTTCGCCGTCGATGGCGCCCTTGAAGTCGAGCGCCTCCAGCATGTCGGGAAAGGTGTCGCCGATATCCTCGCCGGTGCGCGTATAAAGCCGGCGCACGCCCTGGTCCGACACCGCTTGCACCCGGATGCCGTCCCATTTCCACTCCGCCGCATAGATCTCGGGAACGATGCGAGGCAGGTCCGCTTCCTCCAGCGGCTGCGCCAGCATCACCGGCCGGAACGGCGCCCGCGCCGACGAAACCGGCTTCTCCGCCCGCCCCTCCAGCCAGGCGAACAGCGGCAGATAAGGCGGCTTGAGGCCGTGCCAGAGCTCCTCGATCTCGTTGACCTGCAGCCCTTCGACCTTTTCGGCGCCGAAATCGGCCAGCGCCTGCTTGGCAAGCCGCGCCGAGACGCCGATGCGCAGGCCGCCGGTGACGAGCTTCAGCAGCGCCCAGCGTCCCTCGGCATCGAGCGCATCGAGAAAGGCGGCGACGCGTCTCGGCCCGTCGGCGCGCGACGAGGCGAGCAGCGTCTCGACGATGGCGGAGAGCGAGGGGAGGTTTGTCTTGAGAGAGGCTTGAGGAGTCGAGGTGGTACCCCCCACCCAACCCTCCCCCACAAGGGGGGAGGGCTTTAGGCTTTCGTCCATGGAAACGTCGAGAACACCCGCCGGCGCGCCCTCTCCCACCTTGTGGGGGAGAGTTGGAGAGAGGGGTACCGGCACCGCTCCCTCGTCCCAGACCAGAGCGATCGTCTCGGCGAGGTCGCCGACATAGTCGTAGGAATAGGCGAACAGCACCTCGTCGATGCGTTCGGCGACCAGCGCGCGCAGCATCGCCGGCTTGACGGCGGGGACGTCGAGGGAGCCGGTCAGCGCCGCCAGCGCCCAGCCGCGATCGGGATCCGGGGTCTCGCGAAAATACTCCGCCATCAGCCGCAGCTTGGCGTTGCGCGACGGCGTCAGGATCAGGCGGTCGAGAAGGGCGGCGAAGGCCTGCATGGCGGCAATCTAGGTAATGGCGGCGGTCAGCGAAAGCCCCGGCGCGCCCGGGTTGAAGTGGTGGCGGCGACCGACTAGATGTGGGCGGTCCGGCGTTTCGCCGGATCTCGTTCTCAGGGCGGGGTGAAACTCCCCACCGGCGGTAAGAAGGTTCTCCTTCAAGCCCGCGAGCGCCTTTCCGTTCCAGCGGGAGGGGTCAGCAGATTCGGTTGAATTCCGAAGCCGACGGTCATAGTCCGGATGGAAGAGAACGGCGAAGACATTGCAACCCGGCCCTCGCGGCCGGCGCAATGGCTGTCGCTCATGCCCTGATTTCGTGTTGTCGAACCCGATGGGAACCAACATGAGTCAGACGACCCTCGCAAAGCCTTCCGCTCTCGGAGCGCCCGTTGCCGGCGCGTTCTGGATGATCCTCGCCGGCGTCGCCTTCGCCGGCGTCAATACGCTCGAACAGGTCGCCACCGTCAGCCTGCATCTGCCGGCGCCGACCGCCGCCTTCCTGCAATATGCGATCGCCCTCGTCGTCGTCCTGCCCTGGGCGGCGCGGCGCGGCCTGCCCTCGCTCCGGACCCGCCGCCCGGGCCTGCAGGCGCTGCGCGTCCTGCTCGCCGCCGTCGGCGTGCAGTTCTGGGTGCTCGGCCTCTCGCATGCCGTGCCGATCGGTCAGGCGATCGCCCTCGTCATGACCTCGCCCTTCGTCGTCACGCTCGGCGCCGGGCTATTCCTGGGCGAGAAGGTCTCGATCGAGCGCTGGCTCGCCGTCGTCGTCGGCTTCGCCGGCGGGCTGATCATCCTCGATCCCTTCTCGGAAAGCTTCACCACCGCCAGCCTCTATCCGCTGGCAGCCTCCGTGCTCTGGGCCGGCGCCTCGCTCGTGCAGAAGAAGCTGCTCGCCGAGGACAGCCCCGAGGCGGTGACCGCCTGGCTGCTGCTGCTGCTCGCGCCGGTCAATCTGCTGCTGGCGCTGCCCACGGGCATCGTCCTGCCGTCCGGCGACGCCTGGATCGCCATAATCGCCGTCGGCGTGCTCACCGCCGCGGCCCAGGGTTTTCTCGCGCTCGCCTATGCCCGCGCCGACGCCGCCTATGTGCAGCCCTTCGACCATGTGAAGCTGCCGCTCAACGTCATCGCCGGCTGGCTCGTGTTCGGCTGGATCCCGCCCAGCCATCTCTGGGCGGGCGCGGCGCTGATCGTCGGCGCCTCGATGTTCCTGCTCTGGCGCGAGAGCCGGCAGCAGGGCGCCAAGACCGCCTACTCCGCTTCGTCCTCGTAGCCGACCATGTGCAGCGGCCGGGCGCGGATCCCGGCCAGCTCGCACCAGCGCACCAGCGCCTCCTCGCGGCCATGCGTGACCCAGACCTCGGCGGGAACAATCTCGGCGATGGTCTGGGTCAGCTCGGCCCAGTCGCAGTGATCCGAGATGATCAGCGGCAGCTCGACGCCGCGCTGCTTGGCGCGCTGGCGGATCGACATCCAGCCCGATGCGAAGCAAGAGACGGGATCGGGAAACCGCCGCGCCCAACGATCGGCGAAGGCGGAGGGCGGCCCGACAACGATGGCGCCGGCGAAATCAACGCCGCCATTCGATTTGCGCCCGCCCTCGACGGTCGCCGCCTCCAGCGGGCCGAGGTCGATGCCCTCTTCCTGATAGAGCCGGCAGAGCCGCTCCAGCGCGCCGTGGATATAGATCGTCCGGTCGTAGCCTTCCTCGCGCAGCCGCTTGATCACCCGCTGCGCCTTGCCGAGCGCATAGGCGCCGACGAGATGCGCCCGCTCCGGAAAGGCGTCGAGCGAGGCGAGCAGCTTGCCGATCTCGTGACCATCATCGGGATGGCGGAACACCGGCAGGCCAAAGGTCGCCTCGGTGATGAAGACGTCGCATTTGACCGGCTCGAACGGCGCGCAGGTGGGGTCGCGCCGGCGCTTGTAATCGCCGGACGCGACGATGCGCATTCCCTTCGCCTCGACGGCGATCTGCGCCGAGCCCAGCACATGACCGGCCGGATGAAACTGCACGGTAACGTCGCCGATCGTGACCGCCTCGCCGAAGCGCGCCACCGTCTCGCTGCCGGCGAAATCCGGGCCATACCGTTCCGCCATGATCCGGAGCGTCTCGCGCGTCGCCATCACGGCGCCGTGGCCTGGCCGCGCGTGGTCGGAATGGCCATGGGTGATCAGCGCCCGCGCCACCGGCCGCACGGGATCGATGTGAAAGCCGCCGAGCGGGCAATAGAGGCCTTCCGGAACGGGGGACAGCAGGTCGAATGGACGCATGCCTCCAATCTAGGTGGTCTCGACCCGGATGAAAGGGAAACCTGCGAGACCGGCGCGAGGATTTCTTGCCGTTCCCTTTCCGCTGCGACAACGTCATGCTCCCAGCATCGCGCGGAGGGGCAGATGAGTGATTTCGGCGACTTCGACTTCCTGATCGGCGAGTGGACCATCACCAACGAGTTCCTGAAGCACCGCCTCGTCGGCTCGACGGAGTGGGAAACATTCCCGGCAACATCCCGCGTGGAGAAGGTGATGCCGATCCCCGAGGGGAGGCATGCGGGCGGGCATGGCGGCAATCTGGACACGATGTTCGTCCCGGCGCGCGGCTTCACCGGCATGACGCTGCGCCTCTTCGATCCCGTTTCCGGCCTTTGGTCGATCTACTGGTCGGACAGCAAAAGCTTCCGGCTTTTCCCGCCAACGATCGGCCAGTTCCGGGACGGGCATGGCCAGTTCTTCGGCGACGATAGGGAGGGCGGGGTTCCGGTGCGTGTGCGCTTCGACTGGACGGCCGGCGAGCGGCCGATCTGGGAACAATGGTTCTCGGCCGATGGCGGCGACAATTGGGAAAAGAACTGGGTAATGCGGTTCGAACGGGCCTGATGGCCTTGCCGGGCTTCGCGACTTCGGTCCCGTTTTGTTCCAGTTTTCCCTTGGCGATGACCGTGCCGCGCGCTACCTCTCGAACGTGACGCACCAGTTTCGCCCCCAAGCCGACCCTGGAAGCCTTGTCGCGAGCCTGCCCGACTCGTTCGCCGACTGGTTCGCCCGTCGCGGCTGGGCGCCGCGGCCGCATCAGCTCGCGCTCTTGGAAAAGGCGGCGGAGAACCGCTCTGCGCTGCTGATCGCGCCGACCGGCGCCGGCAAGACTTTGGCCGGTTTCCTGCCCACCCTCGTCGATCTCGCGACGCGCCCGCCGGCGGGAAAAGGCGGACGCGGGCCGCATACGCTCTACATCTCGCCGCTGAAGGCGCTCGCCGTCGACATCGCCCGCAATCTCGAGGCGCCCGCCGCCGAGATCGGTCTCGACATCTCGATCGAGACCCGCACCAGCGATACACCGGCGCACAAGCGCCAGCGCCAGAAGCTGAAGCCGCCGGAGATCCTGCTGACGACGCCGGAGCAGCTGGCCCTGCTCCTCTCCAATCCGGATGCCGGCCGCTTCTTCGGCGATTTGAAGACCGTCATCTTCGACGAGCTGCACGCCCTGGTGACGGCGAAGCGCGGGGACCTGCTGGCGCTCGGTCTCGCCCGGCTGCGGCGGCTGGCGCCGGATCTGCGCACCGTCGGCCTGTCGGCGACCGTCTCCGAGCCGGACGATCTGCGCGCCTGGCTGATGCCGCAGACACAAGGCGAACCGGCCAACCTGTCCGATCTCGTCACCGTCGCCGGCGGCGCCAAGCCGGAAATCTCGATCCTCGATACAGAGGAACGCCTGCCCTGGGCCGGGCATTCGGCCGTGCATGCGATCGGCGAGATCTACGCCGCGATCCAGGCGAACGGCATGGTGCTGGTTTTCGTCAACACGCGCAGCCAGGCCGAGCGCGTCTTCCAGGAACTCTGGCAGGTCAACGAGGACGCGCTGCCGATCGCGCTGCATCACGGCTCGCTCGACGTCGCGCAGCGCCGCCGGGTCGAGGCGGCGATGGCGGCGGGGAGCCTCCGCTGCGTCGTCTGCACCTCGACTCTCGATCTCGGCATCGACTGGGGCAATGTCGATCTGGTCGTCAATGTCGGCGCGCCGAAGGGCGCGAGCCGGCTGGCGCAGCGCATCGGCCGCGCCAACCACCGCATGGACGAGCCCTCGCGCGCGCTGCTGGTGCCGGCCAACCGCTTCGAGGTCATGGAATGCACCGTGGCGCTGGAGGCAAGCACGATCGGCGCGCAGGATACGCCGCGCCCGAAATCCGGTTCGCTCGACGTGCTGGCGCAGCATGTGTTGGGCATGGCCTGCGCCGCCCCGTTCGCTGCCAACGACCTGCATGAAGAAATCTGCTCCGCCGCGCCCTATGCGTCGCTGCCGCGCGAGACCTTCGACCGCGTGGTCGATTTCGTCGCCACGGGCGGCTATGCGCTGAAGAGCTATGAACGCTTCGCCAAGATCCGCCGGGTCGCCGACGGCACCTGGCGCATCACCCATCCGAGCGTCGCGCAGCAATACCGGCTGAATGTCGGCACCATCGTCGCCGATCCGATGCTGAAGGTGCGGCTCGCCTCGCGAAGAAGCGGCGGCCCGCTCGGCATGGGCGGCCGCGTGCTCGGCGAGGTGGAGGAATATTTCCTCGAGACGCTGGTGCCGGGCGACACCTTCCTGTTCGCGGGCCTCGTGCTGCGCTTCGAGGGCATTCGCGACAATGAGGCGATCGCCAGCCGCACGGTGAACGAGGCGCCGAAGGTGCCGTCCTATTTTGGCGGCAAGTTCCCGCTCTCGACCTATCTGGCCGACGGCGTGCGCGGGCTCATCGCCGACGAGAGCGCCTGGAGCCGGCTGCCGCATCAGGTCTCCGACTGGCTCGCCTTGCAGAAATGGGCCTCCGTCCTGCCGGCGCGCGACGAGCTTCTGGTCGAGACCTTTCCGCGCGGCGACCGCTTCTACATGGTCGCCTATCCGTTCGAGGGGCGCCTGGCGCACCAGACGCTCGGCATGCTGCTGACGCGGCGGCTCGAGCGGGCGAAGCTGAAGCCGATGGGCTTCGTCGCCTCCGATTATGCGCTCGCCGTCTGGGGCCTCGGCGACATGGGCGCCGCCTTCGCCCGGGATAAGCCATCGGTCGGCGACCTGTTCGACCAGGACATGCTGGGCGACGATCTCGACGCCTGGCTGGCGGAAAGCCACCTCCTGAAGCGGACTTTTCGCAGCTGCGCGCTGATTTCCGGCCTGATCGAGCGCCGGCATCCGGGCCGCGAGAAGACCGGCCGGCAGGTCACGATCTCGACGGATTTGATCTACGACGTGCTGCGTTCCCACGAGCCTGACCACATCCTGCTGCAGGCAACCTGGGCGGATGCCGCGACCGGGCTGCTCGACGTCCGCCGTCTCTCCGACATGCTGGCGCGGGTGAAGGACCACATCCGGCATCAGCCGCTCGACCGCATCTCGCCGCTCGCCGTGCCGGTGATGCTCGACATCGGCAAGGAGCCGGTCGGCGGCGAGGCGAACGAGGCGATCCTGCGCGAGAACGCCGACGACCTCGTCCGTGAGGCGATGGGCGAAGTGGTGGAGAGGGCTGCGGTGGAGTGAGGGGGCGCCCCTCGCCTCCTGGTCTTTGTCTTTGTCTTAGGCTTGGGCTTGGGCTCCCACTCTTGGCGCTTGGCGCTTGGCTTTTACTTAGTTCTCACCGCCTCCTAGCTCCACGGGTCCCCCACCCTCGCCGTCATCCCGGGCTTGACCCGGGATCCATTGAGCCGAAGCGGCGGGCGTGCGAACCTCCCAAAAGGGCGGCTGCATGGATCCCTGCTTTCGCAGGGATGACGGCGAGCGCGGGATAACGGCGAGGGTGGGCGAGCGGCGGGGCCACGCACTCCAGTGCCGCAGCAGGCGCGGCGTAGCCCCTCTGGGGAGGACAAACTCCCCTACTCCGTAACCGCGATCGTCCCCTTCATCATCGGGTGGACCCGGCAGAAATACGGGAACGTCCCCGCCTTCGTCAGCGTCACGCTGCCGGTCTTGCCGGCCGGCAGCTTCACGTCGAAGCCCCTGTCGGTCGCGGTCGCCGTGTGATCGACGAAATCAGAGTTCACCCATTCGATCGTGTCGCCGATCTTCGCCGTGACACTGGTTGGAACAAAGGCGAGCTTGCTCACCTGGACGGTGATCGTCTCGGCCGATGCAGCGACAGGCGCAAAAGCGGCCGGCAGGAGCACGACGCCGGCGATCGCCAACGCGACGCGCGCCCGCCGGCGGTCCCAGCCGCCCGTCACTTCAGCTCTCCCGCCACCATGCGGGCGTGCTCCTCATGGCCCTGGAAGATCTTGAGGCCCGTCGTCAGCAGGTCCTTCAGTTGCGCGTTCTGCGCCGCCGGGATCAGCGTCGTCTCGAGCGCCGTATTGACGGCATGGTGATAGGCGACCTCGTTGTCGGCATAGGCCTTGTCGAAGGCCGCCCCCTTCAGCGTCGCGAGATGCTTCGCCGTCGCGTCCGCCTGTTTCGTCAGCGCCTGGCTGGTTGCATTGTCCTTCGGCGTGACCTTGAGCTTGGCGGCGAGCGCCAGGGCCTGCTTGTTGACCGCCTCGTGGTCACGGATCATGTCCTTGGCAAACTCCAGCACGGCCTTGTTCTTGGATGTCTTCACGGCGTGTTCCGCCGCTTTGATGTCGATGGTGTCGGCCGTGTAGACGATGTGGGCGATCTCCGGATCGGTCGGCTTCGCGGTCTCGGCCGCAAAGCCAAGCGTCGTCGTCAGCATCAGCCCGCCAAGGGCGATGCCCATCGTTTTCAGCGCGTTCATGATGATCTCCTTGTCGGTGCGATGGCCGGGTGGCCCGTGACGATCCGTTAGATGTCGCTGGTCGACGAAGGTTCCCGCGATGCGAGGATCGCCACGACGCGGTCGGCCATGCGCTCGCAGCGCGCGCCGCCGAAGGGAAAGGCATCGCCCAGCACGTCGCCGACTTTGGCTTCCAGCGCCTGCCGCAGCAGCTTACGCGCCCGGAACAGGCGCGTCTTCACCGTCTCGGGCTTGAGCTCGAACAGCGACGCCGTCTCCTCGACCGAGAGGTCCTCGACCAGGCGGGCGACGAGCACGATGCGGAACGGTTCCGGGAGCGCGTCAATCGCGGCCTCGACCAGTTGGCGGATCTCGCGCTGGGCCATGCTCCTCTCCGGATCTGGGCTGGCTGCCGCCAGCGGGAACGGGATGATGTCGGCTTCGGTCGCTTCGGCCTCGATCATCGGCGTCAGCTCGACCGTCGGATGGCGGCGGCGGATGCGGCCGAGCGCCTCGTTGATGACGATGCGCGACAGCCAGGTGGCGAGGCTCGATTCACGGCGGAAGCTGCCGAGCCTCAAGAAGGCGCGGACATAGGCCGCCTGCACGATATCCTCCGCCTCGTCGTCATTGCCGGTCATGCCGCGCGCCAGGCGGAACAGGCGCCGGTTGTTCTGACGGATGATGGTGCGGATCGCCGCCTCCTCGTGCCGGAGCGCGCGGAGGATCAAATCGGCTTCGCCGAGTTCGATGCGGGCAAGTTCGTGGCTGGCCATTCCTGCCTCCTCGTCCGCCCCCAAGCGCGGTCGCGATCGGTGGGCGCTCATTGGATGCGGGCGATGCCAAAGGGTTCCCGGCCCCGGACATCTGCCGGAAAGATTGTACGCCGCTTCGCAGGAATGTAGGAGCGAGGCGACACGGACGCGCTTCGAGGTTTCGTGCGGCGCCGCGAATGCTAGAATGCTCGCCTGATTCAATCCCCCGCTTCGAACCGGAACGACATGCAAGGAACCGCGACAGCCCCGGACAGGACGGAAACGGCGACAGCCGGGCTCTCGGTCGCCTCGGTGCCGCTGGTCCCGCTGGTCGAGGGCGCGCTCTGGTGGCCGGACGAGCGCACGCTTGTCGTCGCCGACCTGCATCTCGAAAAGGGCTCGTCCTTCGCGCGGCGCGGCCAGATGCTGCCGCCCTACGACACGCGGACGACGCTGGCGCGGCTCGCGGCGATCCTCGCCCGCCTGGCGCCTCAACGCGTCATCGCGCTCGGCGACAGTTTTCACGACAGGACGGGCGACCAGCGCCTCGACGAGAGCGACCGCGCGGCGCTGCGGGCGATGACCGCCTCGGCCGAATGGATCTGGATCGCTGGCAACCATGATCCGGAGCCGCCGCGCGAGCTCGGCGGCTGGGCGACCGGCGAATTTTCCGTCGGCCCGCTCGTCTTTCGCCACGAACCGCGCGCCGGCGCCCGGCCGGGCGAGATCGCCGGCCATCTCCATCCCGCCGCCCGGCTCGTCGGCCGCGGCCGCTCGATCCGCCGCCGCTGCTTCGCGGCCGACGGCAACCGGCTGGTCATGCCGGCCTTCGGCGCGCTCGCCGGCGGGCTCAACGTCCTCGACGCCGCGTTCCGGCCGCTCTTCGACGGCCATGCCTTCCATGCCTGGATGCTGGGCGACGCCGTCCACGCCGTCGCCGGCCGCCGCCTCAAGGGCGAATAGCCGTCGACACGCCAGCGAAATCAGGCGGGACTCCCCTGCCCGGCGCCGGATCCTCCGTATATGGTGCCGGCGTTTTCGACGACAGAACGGAAGAGTGAGCGCTTGATACCCTGGGTCCGGCTCGACACGGCAGACATTCCCGGCGGCGGCGGAACGCTGCGGCTGATGCAGCGCGGCGCCGAGTTTTCCATCATGATCGGCTCGAACGAGCTGATGAACAGCCGCCTGAGCGGATCGGAGGAAGCGCTCGCCTCGCTGAGCGCCGAACGCATCGCCGGGCGAGCCAGCCCGCGGATCCTGATCGGCGGCCTCGGCATGGGATTTACGTTGCGCGCGGCGCTGGCCGAGTTCGGTCCGGACGCCGCGATCACGGTCGCCGAGCTCGTGCCGGCCGTCGTCGCCTGGGCGCGCGGGCCGATGCAGCCGGTCTTCGGCGATTGCCTCGATGATCCCCGCGTAAAAATCCATGTCGGCGATGTCGGCGACCCGATCCGCGCCGGACGCGGCAGCTTCGATGCCATCCTGCTCGATGTCGACAACGGTCCGGACGGGCTGACGCGCGAGTCGAATGACGGGCTCTATACGCTGCAGGGGCTCGGCGCCGCCTATGGAGCGCTCCGCCCCGGCGGCGTGCTCGCCGTCTGGTCCTCCGGCCCCAGCGCCGTCTTCACGCAGCGCCTGCGCAGGTCCGGCTTCGCCGTCGAGGAGGTCCGGGTGCGGGCCAATCGCGGCCGCAGCGGCGCCAAGCACGTCATCTGGCTCGCGACGCGGCCGGGCGCCTGATCAGGCCGGACCGAGACGGCGGCGCATTTCCGAGGGCGGGGCCAGGGCGCGGGCCGGCAGCGGCGCCGCGACGAGGCTGCGCCGGCCTTCCTGCCCGTGATGCTTCGTCTTCTCCCAGCGATGCGGCGCGACGATCAGCTGGAAGAAGGCCCGGTAGCAGGCGAGCGACAGGAGCAGCCAGTAACCGGGCAGGAAGAGCAGGATGCCCGGCTGGCGCTTCCTTTGACGCATCCGGAGCGTCGCGCGCGACAGCAGCGCGAACGCGACATAGGCGGCGACGAAGTTGAAGACGTTCAGGAAGATCATCGCCGATCCGAGCGGAGTTTCCGCCCGCCAGAGCGCCGAGGGATCGATCAGCAGGGCGACGGCGGTGGCCAGGTAGATCGGGTAGATCGCCGCCGCCACGATGGCGCCGAAACCCGTCAGGATGAAGCCGAGCATGCGGCGCGGGCCGAGCGCCCGCCAGAGCCGGATCGGCTGGCGCGAATGCACCAGGAAGGTCTGCATCCAGCCCTTCAGCCAGCGCGTCCGCTGCTTCAGCCAGAGCTTGGTCGTGCGCGGCGCCTCCTCATAGGTCGGCCGCGTGATCGTGCTGGTGCGATAGCCGCAGCGGGCGAAGCGGATGCCGAGATCGGCGTCCTCGGTCACGTTGTAGGGATCCCAGCCGCCGACGTCGCGCAGCGCTTCGATGCGGAAATGGTTCGACGTGCCTCCGAGCGGCAGCGGCATGTCGAGCGCGGCGAGCATGGGCAGCACGCCGTCGAACTGCATCGAATATTCCATCGCGAAGAAGGCGGTGAGCCCATTGGTCTCGTCATTGTCGATCAGGAGCGGCGCCTGGATGCAGGCGAGTCGCGCGTCGCCTTCGGCGAAGGCCAGATAGGCCTCGATCAACTGGCCGGGATCGGGCCGGTCCTCCGCGTCATAAACGGTGACGAAGCTGCCGCGCGCCAGCGGCAGGGCGAAATTGAGCGCCTTCGGCTTGGTGCGGGGCGCCCGGTCCGGCACGACGATCATCTCGAAAGGCGGACCGAGGCCGAGCCGCTCGACGGCATGTCGGGTCTTGCGGTCGCGGGCCTCGACGATGAACTTGATGTCGAGCCGGTCCTTCGGCCAGTCGAGGCGGCCGAGCGCGCCCACGAGATCGGCGACCATGTGCGCCTCGTCGTAGAGCGGGACGAGGACACTGTAGACGGGCAACCGATCCCGATCGACCACGAGCGGCGGCGGCGGCCGCATGGTCCGCTCCAATACGATGCTGACCGCGAGAAGCCGCAGCATGACGAGAGCGAGGAAAAGGAACCCGGCGACGAGATTGAAGCCCTGGAGAACGAGGCGGCCGTCATACCAGAAGGCGAGCGCCAGAAGCAGGAAGAGGACGAAACCGCCCAGGATCTGGCGCGGCGTCAGCAGCCGGCGGGCCGAAAGCTCCGGCTGGTCGCGGTCGAGCCCCGTCACCGCCTCCTCCAGCAGCGGACCGCTGGCGGCCTCGGTGAGGCAGCGCCGGATCACGGCGGGCGTCGTTACGACGAGCCGCGACGCAAGACCCGGCAGCCGCTCGAGCACGGTCGCGAGCCGCCCGGCCTGCGCCGGCTCCGGCGCGACCAGAAGGCGGCGCGACGTTCCGTCCTCGATCAGCGCGGTCTTGCCGGCACGGATGGAAGTGGCGAGATCGGCGAGATCCGCATCGCCGACGGGCATCCCGCGCTCCCAGCTCTTGCGGGGCAAGGGATCGAACGCCAGCCCGAGGCGCGCGGCGAGCAGCGCATAGTGCAGCTCGCCGTCAGGTTCCGCTCGCCGTGGCGGTTCCAGTCCTGCCTCGTGATCCAAACCAGACCCCGCTGTCCGCTCCTTCGGGCTCTTGCCCGGACGACAATTGGTCTATAGTCCACCGCGCATCAGGCGCTTCCGTAACGTAATCCAAGCCGAGAGTGATACAGGCATGCGGCGTCAGTTGGCAAGCATCGCGACCTTGGCGGGTATCGCGACCCTGGCAGGCCTCGTGATGCTGGCGAGCCTCGGGATGCGGACCGGCGGCGCCGGCCAGGCCGGAAGCGCGCTCGCCCAGGACACCGCGCCGACGCCGGCGATATCGTCGTCCGGGGTCGTCATTCCCAACCTCTGGGATCCGAACCGCCGGCTCGACCGGCCGGCCACGACCTCGCTGACCGGCATCCGCTTCACGACGACGGACGACTTTCCGCCCTATAATTTCAAGGGCGCCGACGGCCGGCTGACCGGCTTCAATGTCGATCTGGCGCGGGCGATCTGCCGCGAGCTGAGCGTTCCCTGCACCATCCAGGCGCGGCCCTGGGACGGGCTGATCGACACGGTCGCCGCCGGCCGCGTCGACGCCGCGCTCGCCGGCATCGCGATCACGCCGGAAAGCCGCGCCAAGCTTGATTTTTCCGATGTCTATCTGCGCCCCGCCGCCCGCTTTGCGGCGCGCAAGGCGAGCGCCGCGCCCCGTCTCGACGCGGGAGGCCTCGCCGGCCGCAAGGTGGCAGTCGCCAAGGGCAGCGCACACGAGGCCTATCTCGCCGACTTCTTCCCGGAAGCCGTCGCCGTCGCGGTCGAGACGCCGGAGGCGGCGCATGACGCGCTCAAGGCGGGAACGGCCGATCTCGTCTTCGGCGACGGCGTGCAGCTGGCGTTCTGGCTGCAGTCGGAGCCGGCGGCGAATTGCTGCGCCTTCGTCGGCGGCCCCTATGTCGAGCCGCGCTTCTTCGGTCCGGGGCTTGCGATCGCGCTGCCACCCGATCGCAAGGACCTGCGGCTCGCGCTCAACTGGGCGCTCGACAGCCTCTACGACAAGGGCGCGTTCGCGGAGCTCTATCTCCGCTACTTCCCGGTCGGGTATTTTTAGGTCTCAGAGCGTCCGGTAGCGGGCGCGGGCGCCGCGTTCGATCGCCGCCGCCGTCAGCGCGTCGACGTCGAGCACGTCGCGCAGCAGCTCGAGGAAGCGCAGCTCCTCCTGCTCGACATGCAAATCCGCCGCCGCGACCTCGACGGCGAGCGCATAGGCCGTCTCGTGCAGCTTCTTCGGCAGCGAGGTCGCGATGGTGGCGAGCACGGCGTGCAGACCATCGTCCTCGCGGGTGATGGCAGCGCAGGCTTCGGCGACCGCGATCAGCCGGTCCGTGTCGAAGCCGCCGAAGATCGGCAGCGTGTTGACGACATCGCCGATCTTGCGCAGCTCGCGGTCGGTCATCTGGCGGTCCACCGCGGACAGCGTCACCATCGCATAGATCAGAGCCTCCTGCGGGGAGACCGTGCTGCCGGTCGGCTTGTCCATGTCGATACGCTCCTGCACGCGGGCCAAATTCCCGTCTGGATGGGTCCGCCCAAATTAGGATCTCTTGGTGCACCGTTCAACCACCGCCTTGTCGCGGCCAGAACGATACCGGCCGGACGATAGCAACCATTGACGCGAAGCCGGGCGCTCCCTAGGGTCCGCGCCCACGCGCGCTCTCCAAACATCCCTTCGCGCGTTTCCCCAGAAGAGGTTTTCGATGTCGACCGGTACGCTTCCAGTTCTCGATCTTGCGCCCGAACTCGTTCAGGCTGCGCAGGTGTCGAAAGCGTGGCCGTTCGAGGAAGCGCGCCGGATCGTCGAGCGGCTGAAGCGGCAGAACCGCCCGGCGGGTCCGGTCCTGTTCGAGACCGGCTACGGTCCGTCGGGCCTGCCGCATATCGGCACGTTCGGCGAGGTCGCCCGCACCACCATGGTGCGCAACGCCTTTCGCCTCCTGACCGAAGACAAGATCCCGACGCGCCTGCTCTCCTTCTCGGACGATCTGGACGGCCTCCGCAAGGTGCCGACCAACGTGCCGAACCAGGAGATGATGCAGGCCTATATCGGCAAGCCACTGACGCGCGTGCCGGATCCGTTCTCGAACGAATATCCCTCGTTCGGCGCCGCCAACAATGCGCGGCTGCGCGCCTTCCTGGACGGCTTCGGCTTCGAATACGAATTCGCCAGCGCGACCGACTATTACACCTCCGGCCGCTTCGATCACGCGCTGCTGCGCATGCTCGAAGTCTATGACGAGGTTATGGAAATCATCCTGCCGACGCTCGGTCCGGATCGTCGCGCCACCTATTCGCCCTTCCTGCCGATCTCGCCGACCACCGGCGTCGTGCTGCAGGTGCCGATGGTCGACCGCAATGTCGAGAAGGGCACCGTCACCTATGTCGACCCCGACACCAACGAGCGCGTCGAGGTCCCGGTCACCGGCGGCGCGGTCAAGTGCCAGTGGAAGGCCGACTGGGCGATGCGCTGGTTCGCGCTCGGCGTCGACTACGAGATGAGCGGCAAGGACCTGATCGACAGCGTCAAGCTCTCGACCCGGATCTGCCGCGCGCTCGGCTCCGAGCCGCCGGAGAGCTTCACCTACGAGCATTTCCTGGCCGAGAACGGCGAGAAGATTTCGAAGTCGAAGGGCAACGGCCTGACGATCGAACAGTGGCTGACCTATGCCGACAATGACAGCCTTGCGCTGTACATGTACCAGAAGCCGAAGACGGCGAAGCGCCTGTCCTTCGAGGTGATCCCGCGCACGGTCGACGAGTATTTCGGCTTCGTCGACGCCTATGGCCGCCAGCCGGTCGAGCAGCAGCTCGGCAACCCCGCCTGGCACATCCATTCCGGCCGTCCGCCGGCCGAGGGCTCGCCGATCCCGTTTGCCATGCTGCTCAACCTGGTCAGCGTCTCCGACGCCACCGACAAGGGCGTGCTCTGGGCCTATATCTCGCGCTACATGCCGCATCTGACGGCCGCCACGCACGAGAAGCTCGACCGCCTCGCCGGCTACGCGATCCGCTATTTCAACGACGTGCTGAAGGCCGGCAAGCACTATGTCCTGCCCGAGGGCGCGATCCGCGATGCGCTCGTCGCGCTCGACGCGGCGCTGGCGGAAATGCCGGCAACCGCGGACGCCGACGAGATCCAGACCGTCGTGTTCGACATCGGCCGGAAGTACTTCCCGGATCCCAACAAGAAGGGTCCGGACGGCAACCCGCCCGGCGTCTCGCTCGACTGGTTCCGCGGCCTCTACCAGGTGCTGCTCGGCCAGGACCAGGGACCGCGCTTCGGCTCGTTCGTGGCGATCTACGGCATTCCCGAGACCCGCGAGCGCATCGCCAAGGCGCTCAAGGGCGAGCTCGCCGCCCAGGCCTGATCCCGCGCCGAAAGCGCGCTCCGCTTTCGGCGATCCGCTTTAATTGAAGCGAATGTGATCACCATCGCACCCGCGCGGCGGGAACTCCGGCAACCGCCGGTCGTTCCTGCCCCGGGAGCGAAGAGCCATGTCCAGAACCGGGACAGCCGGACTAGCCGTCCTTCTCAGCCTCGCCGGCGGCGTTGGGTTCAACCCGGCTGCCCGGGCCGACGAGCAGGCTTTCCTCGACCGCTTCGACGGCAACTGGTCCGGTAGCGGACAGGTCCGCCGCAACGCGCAATCCCCGGTCTTCAACGTGACCTGCACCGTGGCCGGCGATCGCGCCGCCATCCGCATGGCGATCGACGGCAATTGTCGCGGCGCGGTCATCGTGACGCGCGAGATCGGCGCCAGCGTGCGCTACGACGCGGCGACCGGCACCTATAGCGGCACCTATGTCGGCGCCCGCGTCGGCCCCGCCGCGATCTATGGCCGGCGCAACGGCGACCGGGTCAATTTCACCATCAACTGGCCGAAGCCCGTCAACGGCAGCACCAAGGCGCAGATGACCATCGTCAATGACGGCCACGGCACGCTGCGCATCCTGGTGATCAGCCGCCCCACGCCGGACGGCCCGACCACGACGCTGTCCGACCTCGTCTTCAACCGGAGCTGACCGGGCGGCCAGGGAAGCAGTCGTCGAGGGGGCTTGCAACGCCCGGCTTTCGGTGGATGGATGGCGACGTCTCCCAAGGGAACCCGCCATGACCTTCGAACACTGGCTCGCCTTCGCCGCCGCCTCCGCCGTGCTGCTCGCCATTCCCGGCCCGACCGTGATCCTCGTGATCTCCTATGCGCTCGGGCATGGCCGCCGCTCGGCCGGCGCCACGGTCGCCGGCGTCGCGCTCGGCGATTTCACCGCGATGACCGCCTCGATGCTCGGCCTCGGCGCCCTGCTCGCGACGTCCGCGGCCCTGTTCACCGTGCTGAAATGGGTGGGCGGCGCGTATCTCGTCTATCTCGGCATCAAGCTCTGGCGCGCGCCGGTCAGCGAGCCGGGCGCCGTCGATACGCGCGAGGCACGGCCGATCCGTATCTTCCTGCACGCCTACGCGGTGACGGCGCTCAATCCGAAGAGCATCGTCTTCTTCGTGGCGTTCCTGCCGCAATTCCTCGTCGCCGGCCAGCCGCTGCTGCCGCAGATGATCCTGTTCGAGGCGACGTTCCTGGTGCTCGCGACGATCAATGCCGCGAGCTACGCGCTGATCGCGGCCGGCGCCCGCCGGACGATCCGCAAGCCCGGCGTGCAGCGCATCGTCAACCGCACCGGCGGCGGCCTTCTGGTCGGCGCCGGCCTGCTCGCCGCCGGCTTGCGGAGAGCCGCGGCCTAGGTCCGATCGGGCCGGAAACGCTGGCGCCATTCTTCACCTCTCCCTGAGGGAGAGGTGAGAATAGGCTCATCCAGCCAGACAGGGCCTAGTTCTGCAGACAGTCGGCCGGTGGATCGCCGGCCTGCCAGATGCCGCGCCGGCCGCAGCGCGCTTCCTTTTCGGCCGCCGCGTATGGCTTCGGCGCCCGCGCCGCGGCCTTGGCCCAGCCCTGCTCGATCATCCAGAGCGAAAGGTCCGTCTTGCCGATCCGGCAGGGCGCGACCGCCGGATCGGCCGGATCATTGGCCGAGACCCGGCACTCGACGCCGAAGGCGCGGATGCGGCTGCGCAGCGCCACCATGGCGAGCCGGGCGCAGGGCACGTCGATTTCCGGATCGCCGGTCGCCGCCGGATGGCAAAGCCGGTCCGGATCGGGAGGGACGATGCCGGCGAGCCGGACATTGCGGGGACCGAGGTCGAGCAGCCCCGCCTCGCGCACGGTGACGGGCGAAAAGGTCTTCCAGCGCGCAGGCCCCGCCGGCCGCTTCGTCGTCGCCTCGCGCTCCAGCGGACCATTGCCCGCCGGCGCCGGCGTCATGCCGGGCGCGGTGACGTTGCGATGGGCGGGATTGATCCATGCCGGCTCGGAATCGGCGCTCGCCGGGTCATCGGTGGCGGCGGGCTGCGTCGCGGCGACCGGCGGCTCCGCTCCCGGGTTCTGCCCGCCGACGATCCGGACCTCGCGGGGCGCCGGATCCGTCAATTCCGGCAGCACGACCTGCTCCGGCGCCGGCGCGCCCATCAGGCTGGAGAGTTCGCGACGGTCGAGGCCGCCGAACTGCGAGATGATGATGATGGCGAGCGCCATCCCGCCCGCGAGACAAAGCGCTGCGAGCGCCGTCCTCACTGGCTCGCCCAGATGATCCGCGCCATCCAGTCGATCTCGCGGGTGGCGATCTGGCGGTTCGGATGCTCGGGATTGAGAGACAGGAGCTCGACGGTGCGCGTCGTCTTGCGCTCCAGCACCTTGGCCATCACCTCGCCCTCGCGGGTGCGGACGACGACCCGGTCGCCGCGCCGGCAGCGCGCGGTCGGCGAAACGATGATGACGTCGCCGTCGCGATAGAGCGGCATCATGGAATCGCCCGAGATCTTCAGGGCATAGTTGCCCTCCTCCGCCCGCGCCTCGGGTATGGCGACCTCGTCCCAGCCCTGTCCGGCCGGAAAGCCGCCATCGTCGAAGAAGCCGCCCGCGCCCGCCTGGGCGAAGCCCAGCAGCGGCACATGACGCAACAGGGCGGCCGAGACGGGAGGCGCCATGCGCTTCGCCAGCATAAGGTCCAGGAAGGCGTCGAGCTGCTCGCCCGTCGCCTCGAGGATCTTGGCGATGCTCTCAGTCGAAGGCCAGCGCGGCCGGCCGTCGACGGCGATGCGCTTGGAGCGATTGAACGTCGTCGGGTCGAGCCCCGCCTTCCGGGCGAGCCCGGACGCCGTCAGCTCGTTGCGGGCGGCGAGGCGGTCGATCGCCGCCCAGATCCGCTCGTGCGACAACATGGCGGAACCTCCGCATATGCGGGCCTTCGCCCGCATGGCTCCGGCGCCGGAGCCTGGGCACAAAGGAATAAATCCCTCTCCACCAGCTTTATCCCCGCCCCCCGGCGATGTCCAGCGGCGTCGCCGGATTTTGCGGCTCCAGGCCAAGCCGGCCCTTGTCCGGCGCCCGCGCCGTGGCTAGGGTCCGCGCAACCGCTAGGAACCCTCATGACCATCATTTTCAAGATCGCCCCGGAGACGCTGTGGCGCGAGGCCAAGGACGCGGGCGTCTTCACCGGCGCCCCGATCGATGTCGCCGACGGCTACATCCACTTCTCCTCGGCCGAGCAGGTGCGCGAGACGGCCGAGAGATACTTCGGCGGCCAGCCCCACCTGGTGCTGGTCGCGGTCGACGGCGACAAGCTCGGCGACCGGCTCAAATGGGAAGCCTCGCGCGGCGGGGCGCTGTTCCCCCATCTCTACGGCCCGCTCGAGTTCTCGTCCGTGATCTGGACCAAGGCGCTGCCGCTCGGCAATGACGGCCACCACGTCTTCCCGGAACTCGCCGCATGAGCGCCTTC
Source organism: Kaistia sp. 32K (assembly GCF_016629525.1). Classification (GTDB taxonomy): domain Bacteria; phylum Pseudomonadota; class Alphaproteobacteria; order Rhizobiales; family Kaistiaceae; genus Kaistia. The sequence goes on along the minus strand of NZ_AP024269.1, from coordinate 331,939 downwards.
GGCAGCCTCCTCCGGCCGATCCTGTTCCGGATCGACCCGGAAGTCGCCCACGGCCTGTCGATCAAGGTCCTGTCGTCGGGACTGCATCCCTCGGTCCGGCCCGATCGCGATCCGCGCCTGTCTCGCAAACTGTTCGGGCTCGACTTCGCCAATCCGCTCGGCATCGCCGCCGGCCTCGACAAGAACGCCGAGGTGCCCGACGCGCTGCTGCGCCTCGGCTTCGGCTTCGTCGAGATCGGCACGATCACGCCGCGCCCCCAGCCCGGCAATCCGAAGCCGCGCCTGTTTCGCCTGGTCGAAGACCATGGCGTGATCAACCGCCTCGGCTTCAACAATGAAGGCCACGCGGCGGCGCGGCAGCGGCTCGAGGCGCGGCGCGGCAAGCGCGGGCTCGTCGGCGTCAATATCGGCGCCAACAAGGACGCGACGGACCGGATCGCCGATTATGTCGCCGGCATCGAGACCTTCGCCGACATCGCCTCCTATTTCACCGTCAACGTCTCCTCGCCCAACACGCCGGGCCTGCGCGACCTGCAGGCGAAGGGCGCGCTCGACGAACTGCTTTCCCGCGTGCTCGAGGCGCGCGACGCCCAGGCGCGGCGCGTGCCGGTGCTCCTGAAGATCGCGCCCGACATGGACGAGGCGGGCCTCGCCGACGTCGCCGAGGTGGCGCTGGCGCGGAAGATCGACGGCGTCATCGTCTCGAACACGACGATCAGCCGGCCGAAGCTCGTCGACGCGGCGACGGCGAAGGAGACCGGCGGGCTCTCCGGCCGGCCGCTGTTCCGCCTCTCGACGATCCAGCTCGCCCGCTTCCGCAGGCTGGTCGGACCCGACTTGCCGCTGATCGGCGTCGGCGGCATCGAATCCGCCGAGACCGCCTTCGCCAAGATCGCGGCCGGCGCCGACCTGGTGCAGCTCTATTCCGGCTTCGTCTATGGCGGCCCGGGCCTGCCGGCGTCGATCCTCGCCGGCCTGTCGCGCATCCTCGACCGCCGCGGCATCCCGTCGATCGCCGACGCCGTCGGCATCGAGACGGAGAAGTGGGCGAGCGAGGCGCCCTAGGCGCCCGCCCTGCCGATCCGGATCAGGCGAACGCCGCCCGCGTCCGCGCGCGGCAGCGCCAGGCGAGCGTGAAGCCGCGGGCCGACAGGAAGACCAGCAGGGCGAGCCAGAGGCCGTGCACGCCCCAGAGCGGCTCGGCCACGGCCCAGACGGCGAGATAGAGCACGAGCGACAAGAGCATCATGTTGCGCATGTCCTCGGACCAGGTGGCGCCGATGAAGACGCCGTCCATCTCGAAGGCGAGCACGCCGGCGATCGGCGTCAGCGCCGTCCAGGCGAGATAGTGCCGCGCCGTGTCGCGCACGGCCTGGTTCACCGTCATCCAATCGATCAGATAGGGGCCGCCGAACCAGAAGCAGGCAGCCGCGATCAGCGCCAGCACATAGCCCCAGCCGAGCGTCAGCTTGAGCGAGCGGATGAAGGCCGGGCGATAGCGCGCGCCGATGGCGCGGCCGGCATACTGCTCGGCCGCCGCCGCGAAGCCGTCGAGGAAATAGCCGCCGACCAGGAAAAAGTTCATCAGGACGGCGTTCGCCGCCAGCACCACGTCGCCCATCTTGGCGCCGCGCGAGGCGAAGAAGCCGAAGGCGAACAGCAGCGTGAACGAGCGGATCATGATGTCGCGATTGACCGCGATCATGCGCAGCACCTGCGTGCGGTCGAGGATCTGCGCCATCGACGGGCGATGAGCGCGATCGAGCCGGGAAACCACCAGCGCCAGGCCGAGAATGGCGGTGACCGCCTCGCCGATCGTCGTTCCCCAGGCCGAGCCGGCGATGCCCCAGCCGAGGCCGAGCACGAACAGGATGTTCAGGAGGATGTTGAGGCCGTTCAGGAAGGTCTGCAGGAACAGGCCGAGCGTCGAGCGGCCGAGCCCGATGAGCCAGCCGAGCATGACGTAGTTCGCCAGCGCAAACGGCGTCGAGAACACGCGGATCGAATAATATTCCGTCGTCGCCGCCTGCACGGCCGGACTGCCGCCGAGCGCCGCGAGCGCGATCGCGAGGACCGGCTGCGCCAGCAGGACGACGCCGAGGCCGACGGCGAAGGCGACGATCAGCGCGCGGTAGAAGGTCGCCTGGATCTCGGTGCGGTCGTCGGCGCCCAGCGCCTGCGCGACCAGGCCGGTGGTGCCGCTCCTCAGGAAATTGAACGTCGCGAAGACGAAATCGAAGATCACGGCGCCGAGCGCCACCGCCCCGAGCAACGCCGCGTCGCCGAGGCGGCCGATCACGCCCATGCCGACCAGCCCGAGCAGCGGCGTCGTCAGATAGGCGAGCGTCATCGGCACGGCGATGGAGAGAATGCCGCGATGGGTGACTTCGAAGGGGCGGATGACGGGCGTCATGATCTCGCGCAACGGAAAGGAGCGGAAGAGCGATAGCCGCTTCGCGGCCCGGCGTCGACGCGATCCTTGGAGGGGTCTATGGTCGCGCCATGCCGCCGCCGATCGTCCATCATCCCGCCTACACCGCCGACATTCCGGCCGAGCATCGCTTCCCGATGCAGAAATACCGGCGGCTTGCCGAGATCGTCGTCGCCGACGGGCTGGCGCCGGCCGGCTTTGTCGTGCCCGAACCGGCAACGGCGGCGGAGCTGGCGCTCGCGCATGACCGGGCCTACGTCAACGCCGTGCTCTCGCTCTCCGTGCCGCCGGCGATCGAGCGCGAGATCGGCCTGCCGATGAACGAGACGGTGGTGCGCCGTGCCCGCGCCGCCACGGGCGGCACCATCCTCGCCGCGCGGCTGGCGCTCGACGAAGGCCTCGCCTGCAACACGGCCGGCGGCAGCCATCATGCGCGATCCGACCAGGGCGCCGGCTTCTGCACCTTCAACGATGTCGCCGTGGCGATCCGCGTGCTGATGCGCGAGGGCCTGATCGGCACCGCGCTGGTGGTCGATTGCGACGTCCACCAGGGCGACGGCACGGCGGAAATCTTCGCCGGCGACGCCAACGTCACCACGCTGTCGCTGCATGCCGAGAAGAACTATCCGGTCCGCAAGCGCCAATCGACGCTCGATATCGGCCTCCCCGACCAGACCGGCGACGACGCCTATCTCGCCGCGCTCGACGAGATCCTGGCGCCGCTGCTCGATCGCACGCATCCGGATATCGTCTTCTACAATGCCGGCGTCGACCCGCATGTGGACGACCGGCTCGGCCGGCTGGCGCTCTCGGACGAGGGATTGCGGGCGCGCGACCGGCTCGTGATCGGCGCGGTGCGGGGAAGAGGCATTCCGCTCGCCGGCGTCATCGGCGGCGGCTACGGCGCGGATGTCGAGCCGATCGCCCGCCGCCATGCCCTGCTGCACCACGCGGCAGCGGCGTTCTCGGCCTAGAACCGTTCCGATCGCTCTGCGTCAGAGCCGGCGCACCGGCCGTGCCAGGCTCAGTTTGCTGTTCGAAGACTGCAGGCATTCCGGCGCGATATAGGGCCAGGACTGCACCTCGCAGCCGACCCGGCCACCCACGGATACCTTGTCGAACAGGGTCCGCGCGGTTGGGTCCTTGGCGCCGCTGGTGCGGCTGACGGCCTGGCCGCTATAGGCGGTGACGGCGAAGGCGACCAGCGCGGCGGAACCGATGACGCTGGCCATGGTGCGAATGCTGAAGCATGCCATTTCGATCCGCGCCGCAGCGCCCCCTGTTACCCAACCGGCTCAACGTCGCCCGTCGCGGCCTCGTTCCACCATGTCGCGGCGTTACCGTCAGTGAAGGTCATCACAAACGGCGCACGGCCATCGAAGCCCTGCCATTTCCGTTTCGCCGCGCTAAGGTGGCGCCGTCTTCAAACGATTGGCAGATCCGCATGACCGAGCTGAAACGTCCCCGCCTCTTCCTCGACACCGCCGACCGGGCCGCCTGGGACGCATGGCTGCCGACCGGCCTCTTCCACGGCATCACCACCAACCCGACGCTGCTCGCCGCCGCCGGCGTTCCCAATTCGCTGGCCGAGCTCAAGGGCCTTTCCACTTTCGCCTTCGCCTCGGGCGTCCAGGAGTTCCAGGCCCAGACCTGGGGCCGGACCAGCGAGGCGCTCACTGCCAACGGCCGGCGGATCGCCGAGCTCGACGCGCGCATCGTGGTCAAGGTGCCGATCACCCGCGAAGGCGCCATCGCCGCCGCCGTGCTGAAGGCGGAAGGCGTGCGCATCACGATGACGGCGGTCTATGCGGCGCACCAGGCCGTGACGGCGGCCGCGCTCGGCGCCGACTATGTCGCGCCCTATCTCGGCCGCATGAACGACGCCGGCCGCGACGGCTTCGCCGAGATCGCCGCGATGCAGGAGATCGCGCGCGGCGCCGGCAGCCCGATGCGGGTGCTGGTGGCGAGCGTGCGCTCCAGTGACGATCTCGTCCGCCTCGGCCGCCTCGGCGTCGACACCTTCACCTTCTCGCCGGCCGTCGCCGCCGCGCTTTTCGCCGAGGCGCTGACGGACGCCGCCGCCGAAGCCTTCGAGCGCGCCGCCGAGGGCTGAGCCGCCGACGCATTCGCCGGACGGCGAGACGATCGCAGCAAGGGGCTCACCGGACGACCGGCGAGCCCTTTTTTGCGTCCACCGCAAGGGATGGCCCGACGGAGAAGGGCCTCCGTCCGGCGATCACATTTTCGCGTTGGACAGAGTCCGACTCCCGGATTGACTCTCCGTCAAAGGAGAACAAAATAGGAACATAGACCTATGGAGTGAAAGCGTGATGGCCGAGCCTGCCGAAAAGATCGATCCCGACCGAAGCGCCGAGAGCGAGCTCGACCAGCGCGTCGACAATCTGATCACGGCGCATCAGGGCGACGCCCGCGCCGTCATCGAGACCCTCCTGATGGCCATCGACGCCCGCGCCGAGCGCATTTCGTTCGGTTTCGTCCGCGGGCGGCTGCCGCGCGTCGGCCTTGCCGGAGACGCGTGCCGGGAATAGTCGGCAACGAGCCACCGCAATCCTCGGAAGAAATTCGGAACCATCCGCCAAGTCTGTCGTTCGTTCTCCAGTGATTAGGTTCAACGGCCTGATCGAATAGCTGGCAGGATTGAAGGTCCATGCCTGTCCGGCAAATCACGACAGGAGGAACGCAATGAACAGTCTCAAATATACGATCGCCGCGGCCGCACTCGTGGCGCTCTTTGCTTCGCCGGCCATCGCCCAGACGAGCGACAATACCGGAACGGGCGGCCAGAACGGCGCCACGAGCGGCATGGATCCGGTGAAGGCGCAGATCAAGGACGAGGATGTCTTCGGCTTCGACATCACGCAGGGCGCCGTCGGCCTGACGCCCGAGCAGCTCACCGCCGCCAAGAACACCTGCAACCAGAACGTCACGGCGGAGCCGCTGCGCTACTCGGCGGCCGTGAAGACCTTCTGCACCCAAATCCAGTAGTCGAGAGCTTGCCCTCGCCGCATGACGCCCCGCCCTCCCCGGCGGGGCGTCGCCATGAGCACGAAGCGCTATCGCATTCCCGCCTCAGGGAACGAGGCCAGCTCCCCGGCGTTGACTGCCATGCCTTTCAGAGAGGGAGCGCCGACATGGCCGCAGCCACGGGATTGAAGAACAGCCTGCAGGAGATCTCCGTTCTCATGCGGCTGCTGCGATCCGACCTTCAGGATTTCGCCGAGGCACCGGCCGGCGCGAAGCGCGGACAGGTTCTCACGCATCTCGGATGGATCGCCGATCGGCTCGAGCAGGTGGGACCCCGCCTTTCCGCCGAGGACCGCCCGCGGCCCGTCAAGGCCCGGACCGATTCCGCACGCCGCGCCGCCCCGACGACAGCCGCCAAGCCGGCCCGCCGGGCCGCGACGGCAGCGGCGAAGCCAACTGCCGAGGCACGGCCGGCTGCCGCGAAGCCGACCGCCGAGGCACGGCCCACGCCCGCCACCGCGCCGGAGCGCGCGCCCTCCGCCCAGGTCGACATCACCCCCAATCCGGACCAACTCCAGGGCGGCGGCAAGCCGCCGGGCTCAACGGAGCACTGATCCGCCGCCCGGAGGCGCCGGCCGATCCGAGTTTCTGGGTCCGTCCAACAGCCGCAGGCCTATCGGCAGTACGCCTCCCCTTGCATGAAACCGATGGCGAACGGGATCGAACCCGGAACGGTTCGATCCCGTGAGAAACTCGGCGATATCCATGTCGCCCAGAGGTTCGGTGTCTGGCCGCCCACCCAACATCGATGATGTACCGGCGCAGGAATGCAGCCGGGGAGACGGCCAAAGCTGCGATGGATGCGGTCACATCGGATCGCCTGCCGGCATCCGTCGTTCCGGCCTGTGATCTGTCCCCACACCAGCGATCCGGGACCCGCCGCTCTCAACCCTTCCTTTCGAATTGGAGCTTATACACGCCGCAGAACATCGCTCCTGTGGGACCGGCAGATCGCTCATGCACCCGTCGAACGAACAAACCCATCCGAAATCCCGCTTCGGCTGGCTGCTTCCGGCCTCGCTCGTCGGGGCGATCCTGCTGATCGCGGCCGAGCATCTGCACCTTACCGGCCCGCATTCGAACCTGTTCCTGTGGCTCTCCGGCGTCTTCCTGATCGGATCGGTGTTCTCGTCCGTGCATCATGCCGAGATCGTCTCGCACCGGATCGGCGAGCCGTTCGGCGCCATCATTCTGGCGCTCGCCGTCACGGTGATCGAGGTTTCGCTGATCGTCTCGACCATGCTCTCCGCGTCCGCAACCGAGAGCAGCCAGATTGCCCGCGACACGGTCTTCGCCACCGTCATGATCGTACTGAACGGCGTCGTCGGCCTCTGCCTTTTGACCGGCGGCATCCTGCATCGCGAACAGCAGTTCCAGACCAAGGGCGCCATCGGCGCGTTGAGCGTCATGGCAACGCTGACCACGCTGACGCTGATCCTGCCGAACTTCACCATGTCGGTGCCGGGACCGTTCTACGCGCCGATGCAGCTTGCCTTCGTCGCGGTCGTCTCGCTCGCGCTCTACGCGCTGTTTCTCTTCGTCCAGACCGTGCGCCACCGCACGGACTTTCTGGATGACGTCGTCGAGCCCGTGCCCCACCACGCCATTCCGACGCGGCAGCAGGCGATCACCAGCGCCGGAATGCTGGTCGTCTCGCTGCTGCTGGTCATCCTGCTGGCCGAGGGGCTGACGTCGACGATCACCCAGGTCGTCGCCGATATCGGTTTCAACGCGGAATTCGTCGGCGTCGTCATCGCCGCCGTCGTGCTGCTTCCCGAAGGCAGCACCGCCTTCCGCGCCGCCCGCACCAACCGGGTGCAGACCAGCGTCAACCTGGCGCTCGGATCGGCGCTGGCGAGCATCGGGCTGAGCATCCCCATCATCGCGGTGATTTCACTCTGGCTCCACCGCCCGATCACGCTCGGGCTCGAGGCAGATCACATCGTGCAGATCGTGCTGACGCTCTTGGCCAGCATCCTCACCCTGATGCTCGGCCGCACGACAATCCTGCAGGGCGGCGTCCACCTGGTGATCTTCCTCGCCTTCCTCCTCTTCGCCGCGGCGCCGTGACGAAGGACGGCGCCGTAGTTGTGCCCCAAAAAGTCGATGTTAACGGGCAGCCGGGGTCGACAGCCCCCGGCGGCGATGACAGGGTCTTCTCTCCGGACGCACCGCTTCGGACTTCAGGGAGTCACGAGCGCACAAGCAATTGCCGTATGAGCAGGCGTCCATTTAGTCAGGCCATCAATTGACCTTGCGCGCTATGGTTTATTGTGTCTCAATATGCAACTGAAAATTGCGGACTGAACGAGCCCTGGCGAACAGATGAGCTACGTTGTACATCGCGGCCCCGACAGAGTGATCTATCGAAGCTGGGAAGCGCAGAACGCGATCGGAAGCCAGCTGCGCATCGTAGCGCTCAAGCTCGATCACGTCGGCGATTTCTGGATGTCGCTGGGGCCATTGAAGGAGCTCAGGAAACGCTTCGCCGACGCGCATATCACCCTCGTCGTCGGCAGCTGGAACATCGGTACCGCCAGGCAATTTGATCTCGCCGACGACTATGTAGCTTTCGATTTCTTCGGCCGGAACCCGCGACTGGGTGAACGGCGTCGGATCGCCACGGATATTCGCGAACTCCTCAACGGCCCGTTCGATCTCGCAATCGACATGCGCGTGCCGGACGACACCCGCTCCGTATTGCTTGCCATCGAGGCACGACATCACGCCGCGATCGCGGATCGGTATCGCAATCCTCAGATCGATATAGCCATCCCCCCGGGAGCGTTGAACCTGCGCCGGAAAAAAGCCTACAAGCTCCTGCAGCGGGCCGGGCTGTCTGGACTGTTGCCACGACGCTGGGTCGACAAGCACGCCGATCGCAATCAAATGCGGATTCAGCACATCGCCGACAGCCTCACGCTTCTGGTGTCCAAGGCGGCGGCCTGGTTCTACGGCCAGATCGATTGGATGCAGCCGCCCGTCGATGACGATGGCCCGGTCGTGGTGGCGCCGTTTTCCAATTCCCACTTGCGGGATTGGCCGATCCAGAATTTCGAAGAGCTCGTCGCCGCACTCTCCAGGACCCGAACCGTGATCCTGGTCGGGCGAAACGAGGACGCGGCGGTTCTGCAGCAGACCGCCCGCGTCGCACGGGAGCGTGGCGGGGGAAGCATCGACGTCGCATCGAACCTCTCCGAACAGCAGTTCAACGAGCTCCTGAGCTCCGCCTCCCTCGTCATATCGAACAATTCCGGGGCCGGTCATGTCGCCGCCCAGCTCGGTCGTCCGACGCTCGGCATCTTTACGGCCTCGCACCTGCCGGAGCTCTGGGGGTTCCAGGGCCCCCGCGTCAGCATTCTGATGAGCGCGATCGAATGCCGGGGCTGTGGCCTCGACGTCGTGCGCCGATGCCCGGAGAAGGTTCGCTGCAAGAACGACATCACGGCGGAGCACGTCCTGGCCGAGATTGAAGCGCTGACAAGCAACGTGACGCAACCTTTGATAGCAACGGCGGCGTAGGCGGCAGCGCCGCCGCAGGCGCCCGGGCAGTCGATGAAGCAAACTGTGATCTACACCAGAAAGGCCAACCGGAAGAAGCAGGCCGGCAAGGCAATGGCCTTGATCAACACGGGATAAAACGGGTACACATTGTCCCACTTTCCGCGAATATGCCGTTCCAGTTGGACAAAATCGCGAAAAGATAAGTGATTTCAGTCACTTAAAAGCGGGTGTAGTTCAGAGGTAGAACGTCAGCTTCCCAAGCTGAATGTCGTGGGTTCAATTCCCATCGCCCGCTCCAAAAACTCCCTACGTTTTCAGTAGCTTATATGCTGGTTACCCTAACGCGTACGGGAACAAAACGGGCCTGATTTTGCCAGATTCTGGCAATTCTGCGCAAAAAGTCCCGAGATATTCCCGAGCTAGGTTCTCCGTCCGTTCGCAGCCGCTCGCGCAAACAAACAGCCCAGCCAGGTCCGAAGACAGAGCCGGAGAATGGTGCCCGTTCCATATTTCCGTCCGGATCCTGCAATCCCTGATCTTCCCCGTGATGCAGATCATACTTTTGGTCTATTTCGTCAGTTAGACTGACAGTAAGTTGGCATTCATGGTCCGACGTGCATGCGCGAAAGCGCGCAACGCAGGGTCGGAACGATGCCGACGTCCGGACCGCTTGCGCGGGACGGACGGCCCCTCCGATCAGCCTGCTGATCGCCATATCGAGAAGGAATTTCCATGGATCTGAAGAAGATCTGCGCCACCGCCATGACGTTCACCTTCGCGGTCGCTGCCATGCCGGTCCAGGCCGCGCCGCTGCTGCGCGTCGATCCCGGCAGCGTATCCTCGAATGTCATCGACGTCCGCTGCCCGCCGGAAGGCTGCCGGCAGGGCAATCGCCCCAACCAGGGCCGGCCCGGACATGGCGGCGGGCATGGCGGCGGCAACTGGAACGGTCCGAACCACGGCGGCCCGAATCACAGTGGCCCCGGCCGACCCGGCCATGGCGGCCCGGGCTGGGGTGGTCCCGGTCCCAGCCATGGCGGTCACTACCGCCCCGGCCCGAGCCGTCCCGGCTACTGGAACGGCCACCAGGGCTACAACCATTCCCGCCCCGGCTATCGTCGCCACAGCGACGGCTGGTGGTATCCGATGGCGGCCTTCGGCGTCGGCGCCCTGATCGGCGGCGCCATCGCCAACCAGCCGCGGGAAGTCGCGCCGCCGCGTCTCTCCACCAGCCATCTGCGCTGGTGCGAGGATCGCTACCGCTCGTATCGCGCTTCCGACAACAGCTTCCAGCCCTATGAGGGCCCGCGCCAGCAGTGCCTGTCGCCCTACAATTGAGCTGAAACGCCCAGGAAGCCCGCCATCCGGCGGGCTTCTTCGTCAGAACCCTTTCGCGCGAAAACGCTCTAGTTGCGCAGCACGACGCAGGCGCCGCCCTTGTTCTGCAGGGCCTGACAAAGCCTTACCGCTTCCCGCAGCGTCTCCGCCGGCAGCCGCACGCGATAGAAGGCCCGCCGGCCGCGTCCGGCGGCGCGCGAGCCGAGGACCAGCGTCGGCTTGCCCTCGAGCAGCGCGGGATAGCGCGACACCTGGCGATGATAGGAAGCGATCGCCCGGCTTTTCGAGAAATTGCCGGAGAGCTGCACGCCGAACGGCGCATAGGCGCCCTCGATCAGCGACGGCGAGAAGGCCCGGATCGCCGCCACCAGCGTCACGCAATCCTTCGCCTCCAGCGCCGCCCTCGCCGCATCCGACCTCTTCTTAGCCGGCTTCGAACCGACGGACCGCTCCTCTGCCGATCGCGGGTCCGACGGCCTCGGCTCGACGGCTCCCTCCTTCGGATCCGGCTTCGATGACGGCGGCGCCAGCACCTCGACCGAGCCGGCGTTCCAGTCGGAGACGCTGCGACCGGTGATGAAGAGGACATAGTCCTCGGTCTCGATCGGCAGATAGCCGCCGCTGTCGATCCATCTCGCCAGCCGCGTCGGGCCGGCATTGTATGCTGCAGCTGCGAGACCGAGATTCCCAAACCGATTCCTGAGCAATTTTAGATACTTGGCAGAGGCGGGAATCGCGAGTTCGGGATCGAACGGATCATCCAGCCCCTGTTCGTCCGCCGTGCCCGGCATGAACTGCGCGATGCCCTGCGCGCCGGCGGGGCTCGTGACATGAGGACGGAAGCTCGATTCCCGCCAGATCAGGCGGGTGAAATAATCGCGCGGCAGCCCATGCGCGTCGGCCGCCGTCTCGATCAGGCGGCAGAGCGTCTGCACCGTCGTTTCTTCCGCCGCGCGGGCGGGAAGCGCCGGCAGCGCGACGGCGAACGCCAGCACGGCCACGACACGGAGGCGGCGGGAAAGGCGCGATATCATCGGTCCGCCCTCCCCGCGCCGTCAGACATAGGCGGAAGGGTGCTTCTGCGCGAAGCCAAGGTGCCCGCGCAGCTTTTCCAGGAGATCGGCGGCCGCCTCGGTGACGGGGGTTCCCGGCGGAAAGATCGCGGCGGCGCCCGCCGCCTTCAGCGCCTCGAAATCCTGCGGCGGGATCACGCCGCCGACGACGATCATGATGTCGGGCCGGCCCTGCCGCGCCAGCTCGGCCTTGAGTTCCGGCACCAGCGTCAGATGTCCGGCGGCGAGCGACGAGACGCCGACGACATGCACCTTCTCCGAAATCGCGTGGGTCGCGACCTCTTCCGGCGTCGCGAAGAGCGGCCCGATGACGACGTCGAAGCCGATATCGGCGAAGGCGCTGGCGATCACCTTCTGGCCGCGGTCATGACCGTCCTGCCCCATCTTGGCGACGAGGATGCGTGGGGGCCGGCCTTCGTCATGGGTGAATTCCGAGACGAGTGTCGAAAGCCGCTCAATCGGCGCGCCCTGCTCGCCGAAACCTTCGCGATAGACACCGGAATTGACCTTGATCACCGCCTTGTGGCGCTTCCACGCCTTTTCCAGCGCGGTCGAGATCTCGCCGACGGTTGCCTTGGCGCGGGCGGCGTCGACGGCGAGCGCCAGCAGATTGCCCTCTCCGGTGCGCGCCGAAGCGGCGAGCGCCTCGAGGCTGGCCGCGACGGCTGCCGGGTCGCGCTCGGCGCGCAGCCTCGCCAGTTTCTCGATCTGCTGGGCGCGGACCGAGGAATTGTCGACCTTCAACACGTCGATATCCGGCTCGTCGTCGAGGCGGTATTTGTTGACGCCGACGACCGTCTGCTGGCCTGAATCGATGCGAGCTTGGGTCTTGGCGGCGGCTTCCTCGATGCGGAGTTTTGGAATGCCGGCCTCGATCGCCTTGGCCATGCCGCCGAGCTTTTCGACTTCCTCGATATGCGCCAACGCGCGGGCGGCGAGCTCGGCCGTCAGCGCCTCGACATAATAGGACCCGCCCCAGGGATCGATGATCCGCGTCGTGCCGCTCTCCTGCTGCAGGAAGATTTGCGTATTGCGGGCGATGCGGGCGGAGAAGTCGGTCGGCAGCGCCAGCGCTTCGTCGAGCGCGTTGGTGTGCAGCGACTGGGTATGGCCCTGCGTCGCCGCCATCGCCTCGACCGTGGTGCGAATGACGTTGTTGTAGACGTCCTGCGCGGCGAGCGACCAGCCGGAGGTCTGGCAATGGGTGCGGAGCGCCAGCGACTTCTCGTTCTTCGGCTCGAACTGGCTTACCAGCTTCGCCCAGATCAGGCGGCCGGCGCGCATCTTGGCGACCTCCATGAAGAAGTTCATGCCGATCGCCCAGAAGAACGACAGCCGCGGCGCGAACTGGTCGATGTCGAGGCCGGCCTTGAGCCCGGCGCGGATATATTCGACGCCGTCGGCGAGCGTATAGGCGAGCTCGAGATCCTGCGTCGCGCCCGCTTCCTGCATGTGATAGCCGGAAATCGAGATCGAATTGAACTTCGGCATGTGCTCGGACGTATAGGCGAAGATGTCGGAGATGATCCGCATCGACGGTTCCGGCGGGTAGATATAGGTGTTGCGGACCATGAACTCCTTGAGGATGTCATTCTGGATCGTGCCGGAGAGCTTCTCCGGCGGCACGCCCTGCTCTTCCGCCGCGACGATGTAGAGCGCCAGGATCGGCAGCACGGCGCCGTTCATCGTCATCGACACGCTCATCCGGTCGAGCGGAATGCCGGAAAACAGCGTGCGCATGTCGTAGATCGAGTCGATCGCCACGCCCGCCATGCCGACATCGCCGGCGACGCGCGGATGGTCGCTGTCATAGCCGCGATGGGTGGCGAGGTCGAAGGCGACGGAGAGGCCCTTCTGTCCTGCGGCGAGGTTGCGCCGGTAGAAGGCGTTCGAATCCTCGGCCGTGGAGAAGCCGGCATATTGGCGGATCGTCCAGGGCTGGTTCACATACATGGTGGGATAGGGACCGCGCAGGAACGGCGCGATGCCCGGATAGCTGTCGATGGCCTCCAGGGGATCGCGGTCGGCGGCGGTGTAGAGCGGCTTGACCGCGATCGCCTCCGGCGTCAGCCAGTCCGCGCCGCCGGCCGGCGGTGAAACCGGCGCATCGGCGAAGGAAACCGTCGAGAAATCGGGGATGCGGGTCATCTCAATGCCTCGTCGAGCCGGTCGAGGATCCGGCCCGGATAGTCCAGCGCGTCGCATCCAACGAAGATAAAGGCTTCGACGCCGGCATGGCGATAGGCCGTTTCCCGCTCGCCCGGCCTTCCGGCGAGGACGACGTGAGTGATGCCGGCGGCGACCAGGCGGCGCGCGACCTCCTCCACCAGCGTCTCGCCCTCATAGACCGCGTGCCCCGTCTCGCGCTCATAGACCTCGTCGGACGAACAGAGGCAGACGGCGTCGGCGCCGGAGGTGACCGCCGCCTCGACCAGATCGTCGACGGTGGCAAAGCCGTCATTCATTGGCGCGGCAATACCCGACGCCTCGAACAGATCCTTGGCAAAGCCGGCGCGGGCGCCGAAGGCGGCAGGCGTGCCGAGATTGGCGAGGAAGATTTGGGGCCGACGGCCGCGCCGCGCCGTGATCGCCTCGGCGCGATCGCGCAGGCGCTCGAACGGCTCCGCCGTGCGGCGCGTGGCGAGCCCCGGCGTGGCGTTCGCTTCCTCGCGGCGCGGCGCCAGCACCGGCGGCGGCGTCTCGGCGAGATCCGGATAGGCGCTGGTGCCGGTGATCGGCAGCTTGCGGCGGCGAACCTCCCGCTCGCGCTTGTCGGCGACGGCGGCGATCTCGCGCCCCACCCAACCGCTTTCTAGCGCGCCAACCAGCCCGCCTGCGGCCTCGATCGTCTGGAAGAGGACCCAGGCCTTCTCGCAGAGCGCGTCGGTCAGCGCCTCGAAACCGCCGGCGCCGCCAGCGGGATCGACGACGTGGCCGAGACCGGATTCCTCCAGCAGGATTGTCTGCGTATTGCGGGCGATGCGGCGCGCATCGGCATCCGGCAGGCCGAGTGCGATCGTGAACGGCAGCACCGCGACGCTGTCGGCGCCGCCGAGGCCGGCCGAAAATGCTGCAACCGTGCTGCGCAGCAAATTCACATGCGGATCGCGTCGCGTCGTCATGCGAAAGCTGGTTTCAGCATCAAGCCGGATGGCCCGGGGGTCGAGGCCACAGGCCGCTTCGACCCGCGCCCAGAGCCGGCGCAGGGCGCGGAATTTGGCGATGCCGAGAAACTCGTCGGCGTCGACGGCGAGCAGGAAGCCGAGCCTGCGCCTCGCCAAATCGAGCGACAGGCCGCGCCGCTCGAGCCCGCGCAGCGAAGCGACGCCCGCCGCGAGTGTCAGCGCCAGTTCCTGCGCCTCCGAGGCGCCGGCCTCGTGCCAGACGCGGCCATCGGCGCGAAGCACGCGGCTTGCGGTATCTAGCCCGAACCGGCCCGCCAGTTCCGCCGCGCCATCCAGCATCGGCTCGACCACGCCGGCATCGCCCGCTCTAGCGAGCGCGGAAAACGGATCGAGGCCGAAATCGAGATCGAGGCTATCGAGATCGAGGCCTTGGCCCCGGACGAGGTCCAGCAGGCCGCGCGCCACCGCGACGGCGTTGGCCCCGGTTTCGAGGCGCAACGAAATCAGGTCGATCATCACGCCGTCGAGCGCGCGGGCGAGCGCCGACGCATCGGCAAGGCCGAAGCCCCGGGCGGAAGGCGCGTCGGCGAAGACCAGCGCCAGGCCGGATGCGCCATGGTCGAGATCGTCGAGCGCCTGGGTCCGCGCCATGTCCGGATCGGAATGGTCGATGCGCTGCACGACGCGCCAGGCGCCGGGGCCGGATCGCGCCGGCCGGGCATGGTCGCCCGCGGCCTTGGCATAGAGCGGTTCGATGCGGATGTCGTCGAGCGTGCGGGAAACGAGCTTCGCCTCGAAATCCGCGCCCTTCAGCGCCTTCACGGCCAGCTGGTGCCATTCGGCGTCGCTCGCGGCGCGAAACGCCGCTTCCGCATGCGTCCTTGTCATCGGCTCGTCGGTCCTCCGTTCGCGGTCGGCCGGCGAGAGGCGGCGCGACCCAACCATGGATAGGCTCGGCGGCGCGCCGGTTCAACGGGCATGGCATCGGGAAGCGCCCCAGGGGAATGCGGCCAAGGGAACGCCCGTCATGGGTGTGGCATTGCCGGATACCCTTGGAACGAAGCCCCGACTCATGAATTGATGGCTCAGTGAACCTCAGTTCGGCTGAGAAACCGTACGAAGGGATAAGGCCTTGATCAGCAACCTCACCAAGCTCTGCGGCGGTGTGCTCGCCGCGACGTTCCTGGCGTCGACGCCGCTGCCGGCGATCGCCGCGCCGCTCGTGGCTCCGGCCGTCGCCCCGAGCGTGGCGGATACGACGTCAAATATCATCGACGTGCAGTATCGTGGTCGCAACGACTACTATTATCGGCACCACCGGCCGGGCTACGGTCCAGGTTATCGACCGGGCTATCGTCCCGGCTATGGCCCCGGATATCGCCCGGGCTACTGGAACGGCTATTCCGGCTATCGCTACGAACGACCCGGCTACCGCTATTACAATGGCTGGTGGTATCCGCTCGCGGCCTTCGGCGTCGGCGCGGCGGTCGGCTCCGCGATCGCACAGCCGCCGGCCTATTACGGTGGCGGAAGCTATGCGTCGGCGCATTACCAGTGGTGCGAGAACCGCTACCGGTCCTACCGGGCTTCGGACAACACCTTCCAGCCGAACAACGGCCCGCGTCGGCAGTGCGTTTCGCCCTATTGAGGCAGGATCCCAAAACGAGAAAAGGCCCGCCAACCGGCGGGCCTTTTCTTTTGGCGAACGGGCGTTGGACGCGCCTACTCGAGATGTGACTCGAGGAACCACAGCGCCTTGTCGAGCGCGCGCGAATAGCCGGTCAGGATGTCGGCCGTGTCGGCGTCGCCGAGATCGTTGGCCTTGTCGATGCCCTTGCGGACCTCGTTGGCGACATGGGCGTAGCGCTCGATCAGCTCCGCCAGATGGTCCTTGATCTTGGAAATCTC
The DNA here is from genome assembly GCF_016629525.1 of Kaistia sp. 32K. Taxonomy (GTDB): domain Bacteria; phylum Pseudomonadota; class Alphaproteobacteria; order Rhizobiales; family Kaistiaceae; genus Kaistia. The sequence continues at coordinate 315,515 of NZ_AP024269.1, read as the reverse complement.
GGTCGGATACGGCGCGAGCTTGGTGGCGGACGCGACGGCCTGCGTGGTGCCGAGGGCAAAACCGCCGAGCTGCACGGCGCGTTCCGCCACGGTGTCGGCATGGCCGTCGATCTCGGTCCGGAAGCCGTCCAGCATCTCGTGAATGGCGATGAACTGCAGGCCCTTCAGGTTCCAGTGGGCCTGCTTGGTCACCAGCGCCAGATCGATGCTGTCGGCGAGCACGGCGTTCAGCAGTTCGATCGACGCTGTCTTGGTGTTGGACTTCAGATCAATCGAGGACTTCCGGGGCGGCATCGCTATCTCCTTCATGGGATGATCGGCACATTCTCGGACAATGCGCCGGGCGCGGCAAGGATCCGCCCACCGCGCCGGACGTGTTGTCGCAGCACGGCACAACCGGTTCCGCAGCGGCGGCGCGGAAAATCATCCTCATCATCGCGCCTCCACGCCACGTCGTACCCTCGGCGGCTGGCAGAGCCGCGGCGCCTGCGCTAGGACCATCGGACTGGGCGGTGTCGAAGAGGACCTCATGAAAACTGTGATCTGCGTGGAGCCGGGCAAGCTGGAACTCGTCGAGCGGCCCGATCCGGGTGCGCCGGCCGCCGGCTGGGCAACCGTCGACATCAAGCATGTCGGTATCTGCGGCACCGACTATCACATCTTCGAAGGCAAGCACCCCTTCCTCGAATATCCCCGCGTCATGGGCCACGAGCTGTCCGGCGTCGTTTCGGCGATCGGCGAAGGCGTGTCGCTCAAGGTCGGCACGCCCGTCGTCATCAACCCCTATCTTTCCTGCGGCCATTGCGTGGCCTGCCGGAAGGGCAAACCGAACTGCTGCACCTCGATCCAGGTGCTCGGCGTCCACACCGATGGCGGCATGGCCGAGAAGATCGTCCTGCCGGAAGGCAATCTCTATCCGGCCGAAGGCCTGTCGCTGCGCGATGCGGCGATGGTCGAGTTCCTGGCGATCGGCGCCCATGCCGTCCGTCGTTCCCAGCCGGAAGGCGGCCGCGCGCTCGTCGTCGGCATCGGCCCGATCGGCCTCGGCGTCGCCATCTTCGCCCGCATCGCGGGGCTCGAGGTGACGCTGCTCGACGCCAGCGAAGAACGCCTCGCCTTCGCCCGCGACACGCTCGGCTTCGAAAAGTCGGCGCTGACCGGCCCCGACGCCCAGAAAAACCTGATGGCCGGGACCGGCGGCGAGGGCTTCGACGTCGTCTTCGACGCCACCGGCAACGCGCAGGCGATCGAGGCCGGCTTCGCGCTGGTCGCGCATGGCGGCGCCTATGTGCTGGTCTCGATCGTCAAGGATCGGATCTCGTTCGCGGACCCCGAGTTCCACAAGCGCGAGATGATGCTGATCGGCAGCCGCAACGCCACAAGGCTAGATTTCGACCACGTCGTCGCCTCGATCAAGGCCGGCCTCGTGCCGCTCGACGCGCTGGCGACGCACGAGACGACGCTCGACAAACTCACCGCCGACATGCCGCTCTGGAGCCATGACAAGCGCGGCCTGATCAAGGCGATCATCACCGTCTGATCGTCGGCTTCCGCCGCCAATTGCCGCCAATTGCCGCTTTGACAGCGCTGTCCGAATGCAGGACGGTGCTGTCCAACTTCAGCGGAATCACCGCAACGGCAATGGAGCGGACGATGGAATATCGGCAACTCGGCAATTCGGGACTGAAGGTTTCGGTGCTTACCATGGGCACCATGACCTTCGGCAGGAAGGGCGGTTTCTCGAAGGTCGGCGACATCACCGAGGTCAAGGACGCGCAGCGCCAGATCGACATGGTGATCGACGCCGGCGTCAACCTGCTCGATACCGCCAACGCCTATTCGGGCGGCGCCTGCGAGGAGATCATCGGCGAGGCGCTCGGCGGCAAGCGCAAGGGCGGCGTGCTCCTCGCCACCAAGGCGCGTTTTCCCATGGGCGACGGCCCCAATGATCGCGGCCTGTCGCGCTACCACCTGATCCGCGAATGCGAGGCGAGCCTGAAGCGCCTGCAGACCGACGTCATCGACCTCTACCAGGTGCATGAGTGGGATGGCGTCACGCCGCTCGAGGAGACGCTGGAGGCACTCGACACGCTCGTCCGCCAGGGCAAGGTCCGCTATGTCGGCTGCTCCAACTTCTCTGGCTGGCACCTGATGAAGGCGATGGAGATCGCCCGCCGCGACCACCGGGTCCCCTTCGTTTCGCAGCAGATCCACTACACGCTGCAGGCGCGCGAGGCCGAGCAGGAGCTGGTGCCGATCACGATCGACCAGAAGCTCGGCATCCTGGTCTGGAGCCCGATCGCGGGCGGCCTGCTCTCCGGCAAGCATCGCCGCGACAAGGAAACCCCGCAGGACAGCCGCCTCGCCAAGGGCTGGACGGAGCCGCCGATCCATGACTGGGACCGGCTCTGGAACATCGTCGACGAGCTGGTTTCGATCGCCGAGGCGCGCGGCGTCTCCGGCGCGCAGGTGGCGCTCGCCTGGCTGCTCGGCCGCCCGGGCGTGACCTCCGCCATCATCGGCGGCCGCACGGACGCTCAGTTCCACGACAACCTCGCCGCCGCCGAGCTGAAGCTTTCCGACGAGGAACGCGCCCGCCTCGACAAGGTCAGCCAGCAGCCGCTGAACTACCCCTACTGGCACCAGGCGGCGACCGCCAGCGACCGCCTCGGCCCGGCCGACCTCGCCTTCCTGCAGCCCTATCTGGCCGAGTAGGCACGTCCGGTATGAAACGGAAAAGGCCCGGCATGACCGGGCCTTTTTTTCATCGAACCGGCCGGCGGTGTTCCCTTCGCCATCGCCATTCGCAACCGTCGCAGCCTGCTGACAGGTGGGAACACTGGAGGTGTCGAGCATCGGGACGGTTCCGCTGCGGTCCACAAGCGATCTTTGCAGCCGCCGCATGGGCAGCTACCCTGCTCCAGGCGGCAATTTGCAGGTTGGCCCTTGATGAGCGACCCGGTCCTGAAGTCCTTCGTCCCGATCCTGTTTGTTCGCGACGTATCCAAAAGCGCGGAATTCTACCGAGGGAAGCTCGGTTTCGAGATCGACTTCCTCTATGGCGAACCGCCATTCTACGGCTCGGTATCGCGCGGGGCGGCTGCCTGCCTACACCTTCGCCACGTCCATCAGCCGAACTTCGCGGAACTTGCGGCGCGGGAATTGTCCTTGATCCTCGCCACTGTCGAGGTCTCCGATATCCAGCGGCTTTTCGAGGAGTTCCGGGCGCGCGACGTGGAGTTCGCCCAGACGCCGACCAGACAACCTTGGGGCGGAACGGACCTTCACGTCCGCGATCCCGACGGAAACGTGATTTCCTTTGTCGTTTACGACAGCATCTAGCGCGCCTCTGCGGGGACGGTGGACTTCCGCGCATCCCGCAATGGGTTCAGAACTTGTAGTTCAGACCTGCCTTGACGGCGTTGGAGGTGATGCCGACATCGGCCTGGGCGGGGGTGCCGTCGAGGACGGTCTTGCTGCCGAGATCGACATAGTCGTATTCGAGCCGGCCGGTCAGGTTCGGCGTGAAGCCGTATTCGACGCCGGCGCCGGCCGTCCAGCCGACGGCCCATTTGCTGTCGGAGCCGACACCCGCGACCTTGGCCTCGACATCGCCATAGGCAATGCCGCCCTTGCCGTAGAACAGCCACTTGTCATACGTGAAGCCGATGCGGGCGGTGGTCGAGCCGAGCCAGTTCAGGTCGAGCGCGACGTCGCCGGCGTTGTCGCTCAGGCCGCTATAGGCGATGTCCGTCTCGAAGCCGACCAGCCAGGGATTGACCTGATAGTTGTAGCCGGCCTGCACGCCGAACAATCCGCCGCTGACGCTGTCGAGGAAATCCGCGTCCTTGGTGCCGCGTCCCCAGCCGAAGCCGCCATGCACGCCGGCATAGAAGCCATTCCAGTCGAAAGTGGCCGGTGCGGCGGGAGCGACCGGAGCGGGTTCATTGATCGAGATGTCCGCGGCCGAAGCCACGTTCGCCAGCGCCAGAAAGGCCGCGCTTGCAAGTAACAGATGCCTCATCTCGTACCCTCTCGAACCCCAACTCCGTCGATACCCACCGCCGATGCCTACCATGGGGCGGAAACATGTCCGCATCACGACCCATGAAAGCCTGAAATCGGTATGCGAGCGACCGCCGTCAAGACGCGGGGGAAAAGCAGGCCACCGCTGCGGCATCGCTGCAACAGAATCGTGGGTGCGATCGAATGGAGGGCGATCGAAGGCACGATGCGAGCGAAAATGGTCGATGCCCCCGAGGCCCTTATCCCGGACCGCATTCCCAAACTCGACCATCATCCTGAGGTGCCCGGCGAAGCCGGGCCTCGAAGGAGGGTCCAGGAAACGCCCCGTATGGAACTTCCGGACTTGGACTGCAGACCGGAGTGCCCCGCTGAATTCTCCTTCGAGGCTTCGCGGACGCGAAGCACCTCAGGATGATGGCGGAGCCGGTCTGTCGGCCTGAAAGACGCAGAGGAGCCCGTGCCCGGACCGAACGCGGCCCCCTATCGCACCAGGATGGCGCGGAAATCGTTGACGTTGGTGAGCGTCGGGCCGGTGACAATGAGCCGGTCGAGCGACTGGAAGAAGCCGTAGCCGTCATTGTCGGCGAGGCGCGCCGCCGGGTCGAAGCCCCTGGCCCTGGCCTCGGCGAGAATGCCCGCGTCGATCCAGGCGCCGGCATTGTCCTCGGAGCCGTCGATGCCGTCGGTATCGCAGGCGATCGCAGCTAGGCCCGGATGGCCGCCGAGCGCCACGGCGAGCGCCAGCAGGAACTCGGCGTTGCGGCCGCCCCGCCCCTTGCCCCGCACGGTGACGGTGGTCTCGCCGCCCGAGAGGATCACGCAGGGCTTTGCCACCGGCTGGTCATGCGCCGCCGCATAGGTGCCGATCGCCGCCAGCACGCGCGCCACGTCGCGCGCCTCGCCCTCGAGCGCATCGCCAAGCACCAGCGGCGTCAGCCCGATCGCGCGCGCCGCATCGGCTGCCGCATCGAGCGCCATCTTCGGCGTCGCCAGCATCTCGACCGCGCCGCCTTCGCCGGCGAAAACCGCATTGGCGCGGATCGCCTGTTCGATGCGCGGCTCGATGGCAATGCCATATTCCGCGAGGATCGCCAGCGCTCCGTCCGGATCCGACGCCTCGGGAATGGTCGGGCCGGAGCCGATCGCGCCGGGATCGTCGCCCGGCACGTCGGAGATCAGGAAGGTCACCATGCGGGCCGGCGCCGCCGCGGCGGCGAGGCGGCCGCCCTTGATCGCCGAGAGCGCCTTGCGGACGCGGTTCATGGCGCCGATCGGCGCGCCGCTCTTCAAGAGCGCGCGGTTCAGCGCCTGCTTGTCCTCGAGGCTCACGCCCGGGGCCGGCAGCGCCAACAGCGACGACGCGCCGCCCGACATCAGAAAGACGACGAGATCGTCGGCGCCGGCCGAAGCGGCGATGTCGAGAATGCGCTGCGCCGCCGCCATGCCGGCAGCATCCGGAACCGGGTGCGAGGCTTCCACCACCTCGACGAAGCGGGTCGGCGTGCCGTGGCCATAGCGGGTGACTGCGAGGCCTTCCGGCGGGGGGGTGCCGGCCTGCTCCCAGGCATCCTCGAACGCCCGCACCATGCGCGCCGCGCCCTTGCCGGCGCCGAGCACGATCGTCCGCCCCTTCGGCGCAACAGGGAGCCTTCCCTCGAAGCGTCCGTCCGGCAGCGACGCGGAAAGCGCCGCGTCGAACAGCGCGCGCAGGATGGCCTGGTCGGGGGAATTCTTGTCGAGCGTCATGTCACATGCTGTCCAAGGAAGGGCCACGCCCGCTCACCGGGCATTCTCGATGCGCAGCGTTCCGACCAGCGCGTCGAAAAGCGGGCGCGCCTTGTCGATCGCCGCCGCGGTGGTCGCACAGGAGAGGCTGATTCGATAGGCGGGGGTCTCGGCGATTGCGATGTACTGGCGCACATTGGCGTGGTCAGGCCCGAGATGCGGAATGACGATGGTGGCGACGCCGCGCACGCCGGCGCCGAAATCGACGGGATCGATCGCCTCGATGCGGCCCATGAAACCGAGCGTCGTCCGCATGGATTCCATCGTCTCCTCGATCATCTCCGGCGAGGTCAGCGTCGCCTGATCGAAGGCCTGTACCTCCTCCGGCTGCGTCTTCACCCCGACGCCGCAGAGGCTCTTCGACGTGCCGGCGCGCGGCAGGTCGGGGCTGTCGACATTGACGACGAAATCATGCCCCGGATGGCCCCGCCGCTCGCCGAGAACGAGCGCCGGCGGAACCGTGAAGGCGAGCCCGGTTTCGGCATCGTGAAAATCGCGCCGGACGGGCGGCGCGGGCGTTTCGGCCGCCATCGCGTCGGTGCCGACAACGACCGCGACCGCCGCGAGGAGGACGACCCGGCGCGACAAACCCGAAAATCGCATGTCAGAGGACCTGCCGAAGTCTCAATCGCGCACGCCGAGGACAAAATCCTGGATCTGGTCGACGATCGCGCCGGTCATCGGCAGCGAGGCGTCGCTCATCAGGAACAGGGCCAGCCGGGCGACGTCGTCGGGCTTGATCAGCCGGCCCCAGGGCATCATCGCCTCGGCTTCTTCCAGCCAGCCCTCGCCCTTGCCAAGCTTCACCGCCTGCATCTCGCGCTCGCCCGGCGTGTCGGCCCAGCCGAGATTGATGCCGTTGACGCTGATGCGGTCGAAGCGGTGCGAATGGGCGGCGTTCTTGGTGAGCGTCAGCAGCGCCGCCTTGGACGACGCATAGACGCCGAGCTCCGGCGTGCCGCCATAGGCGTTGACGGAGAGGATGTTGACGATCGCGCCGGGCGCGCCGCGCGACTGCAGGTGCTGGATCAGGCCCTGCATCAGGAACATCGGCGTCCGCACATTGGTGGCGTAGACGGTGTCGAAGAAGTCGATGTCGGCATCGACGATCGAGCCGCGATCGGTGCTGGCGGCGGCGTTGACGAGCGCATCGATATGGTCGAAGCGGTCGAGCGCGGCGTCAAGAACGATCGCGGCGGCATCGGCGGCCGCGAGGTCGACCGAGACGAAGCCGCCGCCGACGCCGAGCGCCTCCAGCTCGGCCACGACCGCGGCGCCGCGCTGCGGGTTGCGCCCGACCAGCATGACGCCTTCCGCGCCCGAGCGCGCCGCCTCCAGCGCCACGGCCCGGCCGACGCCCTGCGTGCCGCCCGTCACCAGAAGTATCTTGCCGTCTACGCGCGCTTCCATGATCGAACTTCCCTGCCCGTTCCCGCTGTTCGCGAGCTGAATTCGTTATGTGGTCTTGTCCCCGCCGCCCCGGCACGGCACGCTGGCCGGCCCGGACGATTACAATCCGGGCGCGATCCTAGCCGGGCTCGTCTCGGCAGCGCAACTCGACCACCCGCTTCGAACCCTCCGCCGCCCAGAGCCCGTTTCGAGAAATCCATGCCATACCAGCAAGCTGCCGCGTTGATCGCCGAGGCCCGCCTCGCCCGCCGCCCGCTCGCGCTTCTGCCGGAAGCGATCCGACCCGCCGACGAGGCGGCGGCCTATGCCGTGCAGGCGGCCGTGCATGAGCGCCTGAGGGACACGCGTTACGGCCGGCGGATCGGCTGGAAGATCGGCTGCACCACGCCGGTGATGCAGACCTATCTCGGCATCCCCAATCCCTGCGGCGCCGGCCTGTTCGAGGGCACGACGCATCGCTCCGGTGCGCGGATCTCGGCCGGGGATTTCTGCCATGTCGGCATCGAATGCGAGATCGCCGTGCGGCTCGGTCGCGACCTGGCGCCAGGCCCGGCGCCCTTCCGCGTCGAGGATGTCGCCGGCGCCGTCGACAGCGTCATGGCGGCGATCGAGCTGGTCGATGACCGCTATGCCGACTGGCGCAAGACCGACACGCCGACGCTGATCGCCGACGATTTCTTCGCCGCCGGCTCGGTGCTGGGCCGGCCGATCCCGTTTGCCGGCGCGCCGGATCTCGCCGAGGTCGCGGGCGTGACGCGGATCAACGGCGAGGAAGTCGGGCGCGGGCGCGGAGCCGACGTGCTCGGCCATCCGCTCGCGGCACTGGCCTGGCTCGCCAACAGCCTCGCGGCGCGGGGTACGATGCTGCGGGCCGGCGAAATCGTGCTGACCGGAAGCCTCGTCGAAACGCGCTGGCTCAATGCCGGCGACTGGGTCGAGATCGAGATCTCGGGACTTGGCGGGGTGACGCTGGCGGTGTCGGAGTGAGGCTCGGTCCTTCACCTCTCCCATGGGGAGAGGTCGACGGCCGAAGGCCGGCGGGTGAGGGGTTCAGCCCTATCTGGATGGTTCCCTACCCCCTCATCCGGAGCTTCGCTCCGACCTCTCTCCATGGGAGAGGAGAAGGATCCGGCAAACCCTACCGAAAATGCTTCGAGAGCTTCAGGCCCTGGGCCTGGTAGTTGGAGCCGAGGTCGCTGCCGTAGAGCTTGGCAGGACGTTGCGACATCTTCTCGTAGACGAGGCGGCCGACCGTCTGGCCATGTTCGAGGATGAACGGCACCTCGTGGCTCCGCACTTCGAGCACGGCGCGGCTGCCGGCGCCGCCGGCGGCCTGATGGCCGAAGCCGGGATCGAAGAAGCCGGCATAATGGACGCGGAATTCGCCGACCAGCGGATCGAAGGCGACCATCTCGGCGGCATAGTCGGGCGGCACATGCACCGCCTCGCGCGAGACGAGGATGTAGAACTGGTCGGGGTCGAGGATCAGCTCGGCCTTGCCGCGCACCGGGATCGGCTCCCAGTAGTCGAGCACGTCGCAGGCGGCGCGCTTGTCGACGTCGATGACGCCGGTGTGGCGCTTGGCGCGGTAGCCGATGATGCCGTTCGAGCCTTCGAGGTCGATCGAGAGCAGCAGCCCGCCCGATGCGCGGAAATCGCCGTTGACGAGCGGTTCGCGCGCGTTGAGCGCCGCGAGCTCGACGTCACCGAGATGCGTGTCGCCGCGACGAAACCGGATCTGCGACAGGCGCGAGCCGGTGCGGGCGACGATCGGGAAGGTGCGCGGGGAAACCTCCAGATAGAGCGGCCCGGTATAGCCGGCCGGGATCGTGTCGAAGGACTGCGCCCGGTCGGTGATGACGCGGGTGAAGATATCGAGCCGGCCGGTCGAGGATTTCGGATTGGCGGAAGCCTGCACGTCGGCCGGCAGCGCCAGGCTCTCCAGCAGCGGCACGATATAGACGCAGCCCGTCTCCAGCACGGAGCCGTTGGCAAGGTCGATCTCGTGCAGGGTGAGTTCGGCGAGCCGATCCTTCACCAGAACGTTCGGGCCGGGCAGGAAGCTGGCGCGGACGCGATAGGCGACGGCGCCGAGGCGCAGGTCGAGGCTCGCCGGCTGGATCTGGTCGGCATCGAGCGGCCGTTCGATCCGGATCTCGCCGGCAGCGAGGCTCGCGCCGATCTGCTCGGCCGAGAGAATTCCGATTGCTGCTTCGCTTGACATGCCCGCTCCGTAACGCATGCCACTGCATAGGCGAGCGGCGGGAATGCGGCAAGTCGCGCGTTAGCAGAAGTCGCCGTTGACGCCAAGCCGCCGGAGGCATATCAAAAAACGGATGGATCGTGGTCTATTTGAGCCGACCGGCTTGCCGCCACGTTAAACAATGTCGCTAAAAGGTCGGTTGCCGGAAATCCGACATCCGATTTTTGCCCGACCTCGCGTCGGGTTTTTCTTGATCGGGATCAGAACAGAATGTCCGAAGACAAGCCAAAGCGCCCCCGCCGCCCCGCCACGGAGCTCGTGCATGGCGGCACCCTCCGTTCGCAATTCGGCGAAATCTCGGAAGCGATGTTCCTGACGCAGGGCTTCGCCTACGACACCGCCGAGGCGGCGGAAGCGCGCTTCAAGGGCGAGGATCCGGGCTTCATCTATTCGCGCTTCTCCAATCCGACCGTCTTCATGTTCGAGGAGCGCATCCGCCTGCTGGAAGGTGCCGCGGCTGCGCGCGCGACGGCGAGCGGCATGGCGGCGGTCACCGCCGCGCTGATGTCGATGCTGAAGGCCGGCGACCATGTCGTCGCCGCCAAGGCGCTGTTCTCGTCCTGTCTCTACGTGGTCGAAGACCTCTTGCCGCGCTTCGGCGTGCAGTCGACGCTGGTCGACGGCACCGATCTGAACCAGTGGCGCGACGCGGTGCGGCCGAACACCAAGGCCTTCTTCCTGGAAAGCCCGACCAATCCGACGCTCGAGGTGATCGACATCGCCGCGGTGGCTGAGATCGCGCATGAGGCCGGCGCGCTGCTCATCGTCGACAACGTCTTCGCGACGCCGATCTGGCAGCAGCCGATCAAGCTCGGCGCCGACGTCGTCGTCTATTCCGGCACCAAGCACATCGACGGCCAGGGCCGCGTGCTCGGCGGCATCATCCTGTCGGCGGATGAGGCCTATGTGAACGACCATCTGCACAATTTCCTGCGCCAGACCGGGCCGACGCTCTCGGCCTTCAACGCCTGGGTGCTGCTGAAGGGCCTGGAGACGCTGGATATCCGCGTCCGCCGGCAGACTGAGAGCGCCGCGAAGATCGCCGACGCGATCGCCGGCCACCCGAAGATCGCCAGGCTGATCTATCCCGGCCGCGCCGACCATCCGCAGGCCGACATCGTCAAGAAGCAGATGGGCGCCGGCTCGACGCTGATTGCCTTCGAGGTCGATGGCGGCAAGGACGCGGCGTTCCGCGTCGCCAGCGCCATGGAGGTCGTGACGATCTCCAACAATCTCGGCGACGCCAAGAGCCTGATCACCCACCCTTCGACGACAACGCACCAGCGCCTGACCGAGGAAGCGCGCCTCGGCTTCGGCATCACGCCCGGCATGCTGCGCCTGTCGATCGGCCTCGAAGATCCGGACGACCTCATCGAGGACATCAGCCTCGCGCTCGACCAAGCTTAGCAAGCCAGCAGGCGTAGCAAAAACCACACAACTCCGGGGATTCGCGGCCGGCGGCCGCGAGTCACCAAGCTGTCACATATGGTTCGCGCCGGTCCTATAATTCCGTCACGGGGCGATGGAACCGACCACCCGCTGGGGTATCCCCAGACCGGCCGGAGGCTGATTTTTTGATGCCTTTTTGGGAACCATATCCATGACGACACCACGTCACATCCTGTCGGCCGGCATTTTGTCGGCCAGTGCGCTGGTCCTTGGGACCTTTGCCGCTTCGGCTGCCGATCTTGGCGCCGTCAAGGTTCCGGACGGCGCGATCGAGGCGCCGACCGCGCCGACGACCACCTTCGGCATCGAGGCGAGCCCGGAATTCTACGGCCGCTCGAGCGGTTCAAACGCGCTCGGCAATTATGCCGATACGGCGGTGAAGGCCAGCCTGTCGCACACGTTCGGCGGCGTCTGGGTGCTCGGCGGTTCGTTCCAGGCGACGCTCAAGGAAGACGACACGCAGCAATATTATGCCGAAGTGACTGGCGGTTATAAGTTCAAATTCGACAAGTTCACGCTGACCCCCTCGGTCGGCCTTGGCGACACCTGGGACGCGACCGGCCTCGGCGACCACAAGGATTCGAATGCGCTCTACTACGCGTTCTACCTCGCGGGCGATTTGAAGCTGAACTCGCAATGGACCTGGAACGTGTTCAACCTGCGCTATCGCGACGCGTTCGACTATCAGTGGATCACGCCGAAGGCCGCCACCGGCATCACCTATTCGTTCGATGCCTATAATTCGGTCTACACCAATGCCGGCTATAGCTGGAAGGATACCGGGGGCGGGCTGAAGGGCGACAAGATCAACGTCGCCTTCGGTTACAAGCGGTCGTTCTGAGCCGCTCCGGCACGCTGCCGCAACAACTGCCTCGTGCCGCTTGATCTGCGTCAGCGGCACGCACGCTTCCAAGGATAGGCTTGTCGACACTTGGTCGTGTCGATGTTGGTTGGTCATATTGTCCATGCGCTGAATTGCGCAGTGGCGGGCCTGCTTCGTCCGTGATTACTGGCGCCAGATGGCTGCCGCCATGCCAAACGAATGTTGGACAGATTCGCCGTCCTGCTCTAGTTTGGAACCCATCCAAAAAGCGGGCGCTGCTGATGGACTACCAATCGTTTTTCGTGGATGCGATCGACGCTCTCCACACCGAGAAGCGCTATCGCGTCTTCGCCGATCTCGAACGCATCGTCGGGCGGTTTCCGCACGCGATCTGGCGTTCGGAGCGCGGCGCGCGCGAAATCACCATCTGGTGCTCGAACGACTATCTCGGCATGGGCCACCACCCCGATGTCGTCCGCACCATGGCGGAAACGGCGATGGGTCTCGGCACCGGCGCCGGCGGCACGCGCAACATCTCCGGCAACAGCCATCCGATCGTCGAGCTCGAGGCCGAGCTCGCCGACCTGCACGGCAAGGAAGCCGGCCTCGTCTTCTCGTCCGGCTTCGTCTCGAACGACGCCGCGATCTCGACCATCGCCAAGCTGCTGCCCGACTGCCTGATCCTGTCGGACGAGCTGAACCATGCCTCGATGATCGAGGGCATCCGCCGTTCCGGCGCGCAGAAGCGCATCTTCCGCCACAACGACCTCGAGCACCTCGAGCAGCTGCTCAAGGAAGCGGCCCCCGGCCGCGCCAAGCTGATCGTCTTCGAGAGCGTCTATTCGATGGACGGCGACGTCGCGCCGATCGCCGGCATCTGCGATCTCGCCGAGAAGTACGGCGCCATGACCTATATCGACGAGGTCCACGCGGTCGGCATGTACGGCCCGCGCGGCGGCGGCATTTCGGAGCGTGAGGGCGTCATGCACCGCATCGACGTCATCGAGGGCACGCTCGCCAAAGCGTTCGGCACGTTCGGCGGTTACATCACGGCGAGCCGCGCCGTCGTCGACGCCGTGCGCTCCTACGCGCCGGGCTTCATCTTCACGACGGCGCTGCCGCCGGCGATCGCCGCCGCGACCACCGCCTCGATCCGCCATCTGAAGACCTCGCAGCTCGAGCGCGACCTGCAGCAGAAGCATGCGCAGCTGACCAAGTCGATCCTGATCCATGCCGGCCTGCCGGTGATGCCGTCCGAGACGCATATCGTGCCGCTCTTCGTCGGCAATCCCGACCTCTGCAAGCGCGCCTCCGACATGCTGCTCGAAGAGCACGGCATCTACATCCAGCCGATCAACTACCCGACCGTGCCGCGCGGCACCGAGCGCCTGCGCATCACGCCGACGCCGGCGCATGACGAGAAGCTGATCGAAGGTCTGCGCGACGCGCTGATCGACGTCTGGCACCGTCTCTGGCTGCCGCTCGGCCGCACCGCGCCCGCCAATGCCGGCCGCATGGTCGCCAATGGCGGCAGCTCGCATTTCGACGTGTTCCCGCCCGCCGGCGGTTGAACACCTCGTTGCCCATAAAAGGCCCGCCGAGCGCTCGGCGGGCCTTTTTAGTTTTCAGGACCCGACGTGGCTCCGCATCGATCGATTGATACGGCAGCCGATTGAACATTCGGCCGCGACTGATACGCTCCCGGCCGATATCGGAACGAACCGCCGAGGAGCGGCCTCCGCACGAACCGCCGAGGAGCGCCCGAATGACGAAGGCCTTGCTCGATTCCAGCGCCGGCGGCCCGGAGGCCATGGCCGCGATCGCGAGCATCGTCGCCAGGCTGGAGGCAGCGCCGGGCCTGCGCGCCCTGGCGCTCGGCGGCAGCTACGGCGCCGGGCTGGAAGACGCCCATAGCGACATCGACTTCCTCGCCGTCGTCGCCGATGGCGCCACGGACGAATTCGCCGCGCGCTGGCGCGAGGCTGTCGGCGACGTCGGCGAGATCGTCCTCTGGTGGGGACCGGCAGGTCCGGCCGACCGTGATCAACGCGATCACCGCCAGCTGGCTGCGCGTCGACGTCGACATCGTGACCCCGGCGCAGCTGGCGTCGCGGTCGAAGGATGGCGTCAAGGTCCTGATCGATCCCGACGGCCTTTTCGACGCGCTTCCCGACGTCTCTGCGAACAGGGAGCCGAATCCGAAGCGGATCCGTTGGCAGGCCCAGGAGTTCATGCGCATTCTGGGTCTGCTGCCGCTCGCGATCGGCCGGCAGGAATATTTCAACTCGGTCACCGGCCTGTTCCTGCTGCGCAACCTGATCGTCGAGCTGATGATCGAGGAGACGAACGCGCCGCACCGAGGCGGCGCGCTGCATCTGAACCGGCTGATCACGACGGAGCAGAAGGCGGCGCTCGCAGCCCTGCCGCCGCTGGTCGCCGAGCGCGACGCGCTCATCGAGGCTTATCTCGCGCATGCCGCGCTGTATCTCCCCCGCGCAAGGCAGCGAGCGGCGAGACTGGGCATCGACTGGCCCGAGGCCTTCGAGGCGGCGACTTGGGCCCACCTGCGCGACGCGCTCGGGCTCGAAGCGCCGCGGAGCGGTGGGTGAGGATTTGCGGCCGGAACTCCGCCGTCATCCCCGCGAAGGCGGGGATCCATGCAGCCGAAACCTCGCAGAGCAAAGCGCCCCGCAACCCGGTTGAATGGATCCCGGGTCTCCGCCCGGGATGACGGAGAGCCTTTTTCACCTAGCCTTCGACGCGAGCTACTTCGCCAGCCAATCCGCCAAGCGGCGTGTCGCTTCGCGGATCTGGTCGAGATCGCGCAAATAGCAGAGGCGCATGAAGCCGTCGCCGCCGGCGCCGAAGGCACCGCCCGGCGCCAGGCCGACACCAGCCTGGTCGACGAGGCGCAGCGCCAGCGCCCGCGTATCCGGCTCGCCGTCGACGGCGAAGAACGCGTAGAACGCGCCAGCCGGGCGGACCAGCCGCACCCGGCCCGTCTTCTCCAGCCCCGAGCAGACGATCTCGCGCGCTTCCATCGCCCGCTGGCGCTGGAAATCGATGAAGGCGTCGCCCTGGTCGAGCGCCGCGACGGCGCCGCGCTGCAGGAATTTCGGCGTGCCGGAGCTCGAATATTGCACGAGGTTCTCGATCACCTGGCCGAAGATCGGCGGCGCCGACAGCCAGCCGACGCGCCAGCCGGTCATCGCCCAGTTCTTCGACATCGTGTTGACGTAGAGGATACGGTCATCCGGCTCGGCGATGTCGTAGAAGGACGGCGAACGGTCGCCCTCGTAGAAGAAGCGCGTATAGACCTCGTCGGAGACGATCCAGAGCCCGCGCGCCCGCGCGAAATCGAGGATCGCCTGCAGCTCGTCACGCGTCGCCGTCCAGCCGGTCGGGTTGCAGGGCGAGTTGAGGAAGAGCGCCTTGGTGCGCGGCGTCACCGCCTCGAAATAGCGATCGAGATCGAGCGTCCAGCCGGCATTGCCATAGGTGAGCGGCACCTCGACAACCTTGGCGGCCCCGACCTCGGCGGCGGCGGCGAAGTTCGGCCAGGCCGGCGTCGGCACGACGACCTCGTCGCCATGACCGGCGACCATGCGCAGCGCGATCTGGATCGCCGGCATGCCGCCGGAAGTGACGAAGAAGCGCTCGGGATCGAACGGGCGGCCGTAGAGGCGCTCGTGATAGCCGGCCAGCGCCTGCCGCAGCTCGGGAATGCCGCGCTGGTGCGTGTAGAAGGTCTCGCCCGCGTTGAGCCCGGCCTGCGCCGCCTCGCTGATGAAGGCTGGCGTCGGCAGATCGCCCTCGCCGACCCAGAGCGGGATCAGGCCGGCGCGATCGCGGCCATAGTTGAAGACCTCGACGATGCCGCTTTCCGGAGCCTGGCTCGCTTCCGGGCGCAGCGTATTCAATGCGGTGTGAATGGACACGCACGTTTCCAATGGCTGAGGCGCCGGATCCCCCCGGACCCTCGGCGTCGTTGTTCGGTGACAGGCGGGAACTTAGCCGACAACCAAGACAAAACGGCGGCCAAGGGCCGCCGTTTGCTGCGAAGACGCAAATTTATCCTTCGCGGATCCTACTTCTTGGCAAGCAGGTCGCGGATCTCGCGCAGCAGCGCCACGTCCTCGGGCGTCGCGACCGGGGCCGGGGCTGCGGCCTTCTCGCGCTTCATGCGGTTCATGCCCTTGACGATCAGGAACAGGATCCAGGCGACGATGATGAAGTTGATCAGCAGCGTCAGGAAGTTGCCGTAGGCGACGGTGGCGCCGGCCTTGCGGGCGGCGTCGAGGGTCGCCTGCGGCTCGCCGGCCAGCTGGATGTACTTGTTGGTGTAGTCGATACCGCCGGTGATCACACCGATGATCGGCATGATGATGTCGTTGACGATCGAGTTGACCAGCCCGCTGAAGGCGGCGCCGATAATGATACCGATGGCCAGGTCGACCACGTTGCCCTTGAGGGCAAACTCCTTGAATTCCTTCAGCATGCAAATGTTCCTTTTGCCCGGCTCGCGCGGCAAGCTCGATTCACGACCATCCAGACTATAGCGCAGCCATATGGCGCGCGAAACGTGTGCGCTTTACCTACGCAATGCTGTTTTGCGGGATGGAAAGCCCTGCCGGGCG
Source organism: Kaistia sp. 32K (assembly GCF_016629525.1). Classification (GTDB taxonomy): domain Bacteria; phylum Pseudomonadota; class Alphaproteobacteria; order Rhizobiales; family Kaistiaceae; genus Kaistia. Next base: position 299,122 of record NZ_AP024269.1, on the reverse strand, counting down.
CCGGCTCGCCTGCGGCGTCGAGCACGATTGACGGGCCGGCTCGGCAGGGGCTAAGAGCCTCGCACCATTGTCGAGAACAACCGATGTATCGAACCGTCACGCGATCGATCCAGGTCACCGTGCAGCCGAGCTTCGTCGAGGACGATTCCTCGCCGGGCGAAGGCCGCTATGTCTGGGCGTATACGATCGAGATCGTCAATCTCGGCCTGGAGAACGTGAAGCTGCGCTCGCGCTGCTGGCGCATCACGGACGGGCGCGGCCATACGGAGGAAGTGCGCGGCGTCGGCGTCGTCGGCAAGGAGCCGTCGCTGAAGCCCGGCGAGAGCTTCGAATATACCAGCGGCTGCCCGCTCTCGACGCCGTCGGGCATCATGGTCGGCACGTACCAGATGCAGACCGAGGACGGCGAGATGTTCTCCGTCGACATCCCCGCCTTCTCGCTCGACATGCCGAACGCCGCCCGCGTGCTGCACTAGTCCCTTCGGGTTTCCGCCTCGCACGACGATACGCGCTCAATCGTCATCCCCGCGGAGGCGGGGATCCATGCAGCCGGGTTCGCGGGCCTGGATGACCAGACCCTTCGCAACTCCCGAGGCATCGGATGAATGGATCCCCGCTGCGCGGGGATGACGGCGGCGCGTGTTGCCGCCGCCGAACGCATGTCTATGCGCCGCCTCCGCACAAACGAGAGTGGAGGCTCAGGCCGTCCCGGCCGAGAACCGTTCCTCAGCCCAGAAATTCCTGCGGCTCAAAACTGTATTTGGCGCCGCAGAACTCGCAGGTGACGGCGATCTCGTCGTTCTCGATGCTGTCGGTGATCTCCTCGGCCGAGAAGCCGCGCAGCACGCCCTCGATCCGGTCGCGCGAGCAGGAGCACTGGTCCCGCACGGCCGAAGCCTCGAACACGCGGACGCCGCGCTCGTGGAACAGCCGGTAGAGCAGCCGCTCGACCGGGACCTCGGGATCGATCAGCTCGTGATCCTCGACGGTCGAGACCAGCGAGGTGGCCTCGGCCCAGGCGTCGCTCTCCTCGCCCTCGACCTCGTGGCCGTCCGGGACGTCGCCGCCCGGCAGGTCGCGATGACCGGCGCCGGACTGCGGCAGGAACTGCACCATCATGCCGCCGGCGCGCCAGCTATGCGCGGCGCCGCCGTCCTCGCGCGTCATCATCTCGGCGACCGCCAGCCGGACGATCGTCGGGATCTGCTCGGACTGGGCGAAATAAGCGTGCGCCACCTCCTCCAGGCTGGCGCCGTCGAGCTTGACGATGCCCTGGTAGCGGCTGGTGAACTCGCCCTGGTCGATGGTCATGGCGAGGATGCCGTTGCCGAGCAGCAGCTCCGGCTTCAGCGTGCCTTCCGCCTCCATCGCCGCGACCCGCTCCTTGTCGAAGCGGGCATAGGCGCGGATGTTGCCGGGCGTGCGGTAGTCGACGACCAGCATGTCGACGGGGCCGTCGGTCTGCGTCTGCAGCAGGAACTGGCCCTGGAACTTCAGCGACGAGCCGAGCAGCACGGCGAGGACGACCGCCTCGCCGAGCAGCTTCGACACCGGCAGCGGATAGTCGTGCCGCGCCAGAAGCGCCGACAGCGCCGGCCCCATCTGGATGGCGCGGCCGCGCACGTCCAGCCCCTCGACCGCGAAGGGCAGCACGGCATCGTCGCCGGCCGCGTCGATCGCGCCGGTATCTACGGGTTCAAGTTTTTCCATCAGAGTGCCTCCGGGCCACCCAGGCACCAGGCAAGAATGCCCTTCTGCGCGTGCAGCCGGTTTTCAGCCTCGTCGAAGACGACCGATTGCGGTCCGTCCATCACCTCGGCCGTCACCTCCTCGCCGCGGTGGGCGGGCAGGCAATGCATGAACAGCGCGTCCTGCTTGGCGCGCGCCATCAGGCGGGCGTTGACCTGGTACGGCTTCAGGAGATTGTGCCGCCGTTCGGCCTCGTTGTCGCCCATCGAGACCCAGGTGTCGGTGACGATGCAATCGGCATCGGCCGCCGCGTCGTGCGGATCCTCGCCGGCGATGACCTCGCCGCCATGCGAGCGCGCCCAGTCGAGCAGGCTGTGCGCCGGCGCCAGTTCCTCCGGCGTCGCGATCTTCAGGCGGAAATCGAAGCGCGCCGAGGCGTGCACCCAGGAAGCGAGCACATTGTTGCTGTCGCCGAGCCAGGCCACCGTCTTGCCGGTGATCGGGCCGCGATGCTCCTCATAGGTGAGGATGTCGGCCATGACCTGGCAGGGATGCGAGCGGCGCGTCAAGCCGTTGATGACCGGAACCGTGGCGTTGCGCGCGAGCTCCGCCAGCGCATCGTGATCGAGAATGCGGATCATGATGCCGTTGACATAGCGCGACATCACCTTCGCCGTATCGGCGATGGTCTCGCCGCGGCCGAGCTGCATCTCGGCGCCAGTGAGCATCAGCGTCTGGCCGCCGAGCTCGCGCATGCCGACGTCGAAGGAGACGCGCGTCCGGGTCGAGGGTTGCTCGAAGATCAGCGCCAGCACCTTGCCGGCGAGCGGGCCGACGCCGTCGAGCGCCCCGTTGCGGGACGCCTTGATGCGCTTTGCGCCTTCCATGATCTGCCGAAGCGTAGCGGAATCGAACTCTGTCAGGTCGAGAAAATGCCGAACCATGATGCCCCGTCCCGCCTACGCGGATTGCCGCGCCGCATCGGCGGCAGCGGCTTCGATTGCGGTGAAGGCGGCGTCCATCCTGTCGATCGCCGCGTCGACTTCGGCCTTGCCGATGTTCAGCGGCGGCAGCAGGCGCAGCACGTTGTCGCCGGCGCCGGCCGCCAGCATGTGCTGGTCGCGCAGCGCTGCGACGACCTCGGGGATCGGCTTCAGCGCGTGAATGCCAATCAGGAGGCCCTCGCCGCGAATGCCGTCAACGACACCGGGATGGCTGTCGATCAGCCCGCCGAGGCGCTGGTTCAGATAGCGCGCGGTCTCGCGCACATGCTCGAGGAAGCCGTCGGCGAGCACCGCGTCGAGCACGGCATTGCCGACCGCCATCGCCAGCGGATTGCCGCCGAAGGTGGTGCCGTGCGTGCCGGGCGTCATGCCCTTGGCCGCCTCGTTGGTGGCGAGGCACGCGCCGAGCGGGAAGCCGCCGCCGATGCCCTTGGCCGCCGTCAGGATGTCCGGAGCGATGCCGGTCCACTCATAGGCGAACAGCTTGCCGGTGCGGCCGATGCCGGTCTGGACCTCGTCCATGATCAGCAGCATGCTCTCGGCGTCGCAAAGCGCGCGGAGCTCGCGCAGAAAATCGTTTGGGAAGGAGCGCACGCCGCCTTCGCCCTGGATCGGCTCGATCATGATCGCCGCCGTCGCCGGCGTCACCGCCGCCTTGATCGCCGCCATGTCGCCGAACGGCACCTGGTCGAAACCGTCTGCCTTCGGGCCGAAGCCGTCGAGATATTTCTGCTGGCCGCCGGCGGCGAGCGTCGCCAGCGTCCGGCCGTGGAACGCGCCCTCGATGGTGAGGATGCGGAACCGCTCGGGCTGGCCGTTGACATAGTGATAGCGCCGCGCCGTCTTGATCGCGGCCTCGTTGGCCTCGGCGCCCGAATTGGCGAAGAAGACGCGGTCGGCGAAGGAGTTCGCGACCAGCGTGTCGGCGAGCTTCTCCTGGCCGGGGATCCGGAACAGGTTCGACGTGTGCCAGAGCTTGCCGGCCTGTTCGGTCAGCGCCTGCACCAGAACCGGGTTGGCATGACCGAGCGTGTTAACCGCGATACCGGCGGAGAAATCGAGATAAGCGTCCCCGTCTCGCGTAAAGACCCAGGCCCCCTCGCCTCGCTCGAACTCGAGCGGTGCACGCGCAAAGGTGTCAAAGAGGCTGGACGAGGTCTTTTTTACGCTGCTATCGGGGGCGTTCATATCCCCTCCTTCGGATGAAACCACGGAAATGGGTGCCAAAAATCAAAAGTGCCACCCGAGGCCGACGCGCCGGGCAGCACCTTTTTGCGTTGCCCTTATATCACGGTCGTGACGTTTTGTGTCAATGAAAACGGCGGCGGCGGGGCCTCGGCGGCGGCTAAGCGATTGACCCGACTCACGGTTCGGGGCTGAGACCGCAAGTTGGGGAAAACGCAAGGATCCACATCTAGGATTCCTGCCGACTCTTGTCACCGAGTCAGGCCATATAGTATCTTAATAACCGTTAAGATACGAAATATCGAGCCGGTACCTCCCCCTGACCCAAGTATCGCGTTCAAAGTCGTCATGCCCCTGGCCGACGACCGCGACAGGATTCCGGGTATCGCTCCGACCGACAAGGACACGCTATGACTTGGACGGACGAACGGGTTGAGTTGCTGAAGAAGCTCTGGACCGACGGTTTGAGCGCGAGCCAGATCGCCTCGGAGCTTGGCGGCGTAACGCGCAATGCGGTCATTGGCAAGGTACATCGGCTGAGCCTGTCGGGTCGCGCCAAGCCGGCTTCGACGCCGGTGGCTCGCGCCCGCAAGCCTGCGACAGCAAGCAATGGCCGATCGGCGACGACGGGCCGCCCCAATCCTGTCAGGCCGATGGTGGCGGGCAATACCGCGCTGAAGCCGCTCGGCCAGATCGTGCCGGAACCGCGGCGCATGCCCCGGCCGGCCGGCTCGGACGACGTCGTCGTGCCGATCAGCCTGCATGCCACGATCCTCACGCTCACCGAACAGACCTGCAAATGGCCGATCGGCGACCCGAGCACCGAGGATTTCCATTTCTGCGGCCAGCGGTCGAATTCCGGCATTCCGTACTGCGAATATCATTCGCGCGTCGCGTACCAGCCGGTGCATGACCGCCGCCAGAAGAAGGCCGTCGGCGCCTGATCGCGCCGGCCTGACGCTGGCTCCGGCGCCTGGCGCGCCGACGAGACCAGCCGCAATCCCGGCCGTGCCGTCCTCCATCGAGGCGCACGGCCGATTTGTTTTCCGGCCTCCCCTGCCGACAATAGAAAAGCCGCGCCGGGATTTCTGTCCCGCACGCGGCTTCTTGTTCTTTAGCTCTTGAAGGCGGATCCGGAACGCGCCCCGCCTTGAACCTCCCCCTTGAGGGAAGGTCGAAATCGCATTGCGATTTCGGGAGGGGGCGCTTGGCGGAGGCAGCCACGGCGGCCCCCGGATTATCTCGCATCTGGCAGCCCCTCCCCAAAACCGGCCGCGCCGGTTTTGACCCTCCCTCAAGGGGAGGGTTCAAGCGGAGTGATTGCCTCAGGCCATCGCGAACTGGTCGTCGAAGGAATAGCCGGAGCCGCGCACGGTGCGGATCGGATCCTTGACGCGGCCGCGGTTCACCGCCTTGCGCAGGCGGCCGATATGGACGTCGACGGTGCGCTCGTCGACATAGACGTCGCGACCCCAGACTCCATCCAGCAACTGTTCGCGTGAAAAGACGCGGCCGGGGCTCTTCATCAGATATTCGAGCAGGCGGAACTCGGTCGGGCCGAGATGCAGTTCGCGTCCCGAGCGGCGGACGCGATGCGTCTCGCGATCGAGCTCGATGTCGCCGGCGCGCAGCAGCGTGGCGATCACCTCGGGCCGCGAGCGGCGCAGGATCGCGCGCACGCGCGCCATCAGCTCCGGCACGGAGAACGGCTTGACGACATAGTCGTCGGCGCCGGTGGCGAGACCGCGGATGCGCTCCTGCTCCTCGCCGCGGGCGGTGAGCATGATCACCGGCAGCGTGCGGGTGGCGTCGCGGGCGCGCAGCCGCCGGCAGAGCTCGATGCCGGAGATCCCCGGCAGCATCCAGTCGAGCAGCAGCAGGTCGGGCACGGTTTCGAGGAGGCGCATCTCGGCGTCGTCGCCGCGCGGCACGACCTCGACCGTGTACCCTTCCGCTTCCAGATTGTAACGGAGGAGGAGGCTCAGCGCCTCCTCATCCTCGACGATCATAACGCGTGGCGTCATTCACGAATTCCTGGGTGTATCTGACGGAACCGTCAGTTCTTCTCGTAGTTGACGGCGGTCGTGCTCGACTCGTCCTGCTTCGGCCGGTCTTCAGCGAGCACCTGGCCGGTGACGACATAGTAGACCGTCTCGGCGATGTTGGTAGCGTGATCGCCGATGCGCTCGATGTTCTTGGCGCAGAAGAGAAGATGCGTGCAGAAGGTGATGTTGCGCGGGTCTTCCATCATGTAGGTCAGAAGCTCGCGGAAGAGCGACGTGTACATCGCGTCGATCTCTTCGTCGCGCTTCCAGACTTCATAGGCCTGGTCGACGTCGCGGCTCGCATAGGCGTCCAGCACGTCCTTGAGCTGGGCAAGCGACAGCTCCGCCATGTGCTCGACGCCGGTGTTGAAGCGCTTCGACTGCAGCTGGCCGTCGAGCGCCATGACGCGCTTGGCGATGTTCTTGGCCAGGTCGCCGATGCGCTCGAGATCGCTGGCGATGCGCTGCGCCGCGATGACTTCGCGCAGGTCCATCGCCATCGGCTGGCGACGGGCGATGATCATGATCGCCCGCTCCTCGCACTCGCGCTGCAGCGCGTCGAGCTTCTTGTCGTCGGCGATCACCTGCTTGGCGGTCTCGGTATCGACCCGCATCAGCGCGCCGACGGACACATCGACCAGGCGCTCGGCCATGCCGCCCATCTCGGCGATGCGGCGGGCGACGTCATTGAGCTCTTCGTCGTAGCGGGAAACAATATGTTCGGACATCTCGTGCTCCTGCGTCCACCCGGCCTCAGCCGAAGCGTCCGGTGATGTAGTCCTGGGTGCGCTTGTCGCTCGGCGACGTGAAGATCTTCGTCGTCTCGTCGAACTCGATCAGCTCGCCGAGATACATGAAGGCGGTGTAGTCGGAGACGCGCGCCGCCTGCTGCATGTTGTGCGTGACGATGGCGATCGTGTAGTCGGTCGTCAGCTCGTCGATCAGTTCCTCGATCTTCGCGGTCGAGATCGGATCGAGCGCCGAGCAGGGCTCGTCGAACAGCACGACTTCCGGCCGCACCGCGATGGTGCGGGCGATGCAGAGGCGCTGCTGCTGGCCGCCCGAGAGGCTGAGGCCGCTCGAATGCAGCTTGTCCTTGACCTCGTTCCAGAGCGCGCCGCGCGTCAGCGCCGCCTCGACCCGGCCGTCCATCTCGGAGCGCGAGATGTTCTCGTAGAGGCGGATGCCGAAGGCGATGTTCTCGTAGATCGACATCGGGAACGGCGTCGGCTTCTGGAACACCATGCCGACGCGGGCGCGCAGCATGTTGCGGTCCTGGTCGGGGTTCAGCACGTTCTGGCCGTCGAAGATCACCTCGCCCTCGGCGCGCTGGCGCGGGTAGAGGTCGTACATGCGGTTCAGAACCCGCAGCAACGTCGACTTTCCGCAGCCCGACGGGCCGATGAACGCCGTGACCTTCTTCTCGAACAGCGGCAGGTTGATCGTCTTCAGCGCCAGGTTGTCGCCGTAGAAGAACTTCAGATTACGGATCGAGATCTTCTCGGCCAAGCCGGCCGTGTTCATCGCGGTCTGGGTCATTTGGAAGCCTTGGGGCTGAGGAAGGCGCGGGCGACGATGTTGAGCGCCAGCACGGTAAAGGTGATGAGGAGGGCGCCGGTCCAGGCGAGCTTCTGCCAATCGGCATAGGGCGACAGCGCGAACTGGAAGATCGTCACCGGCAGCGACGACATCGGTGCGTTGAGGTTGGTGCTCCAGAACTGGTTGTTCAGCGCCGTGAAGAGCAGCGGGGCGGTCTCGCCGCTGACGCGGGCGATCGCCAGCAGCACGCCGGTGACGATGCCGGACATCGCGGCCTTGTAGGCGACGTGCCGGATCATGACCGAGCGCGGCAGGCCGAGCGCCGCGGCCGCTTCGCGCAGCTGGTTCGGCACCAGGTTGAGCATGTCTTCCGTGGTGCGGACGACGACCGGGATCACCAAGATGGCGAGGGCGACCATGCCGGCCACCGCCGAGAAGTGGCCCATCTGGACGACCATCACCTCATAGACGAACAGGCCGATGACGATCGAGGGCGCCGCCAGCAGGATGTCGTTGATGAAGCGGACGACGGTCGTCAGCTTGTTGTTCCGGCCGTATTCCGACATGTAGGTGCCGGCGAGGATGCCGATCGGCGTGCCGATGATGACGCCGCCGAAGGTCATCAGGAGGCTGCCCCAGATGGCGTTCAGCAGGCCGCCGGCCGAGCCGGGCGGCGGCGTCATTTCCGTGAACACCGCCAGCGACAGGCCGCTGAGGCCCTGGTAGAGCAGCGCGCCCAGGATGAGCACCAGCCAGGCCAGGCCGAAGGCGGTGGCGCCGACGGAGAGCGTGAGCAGGACCGCGTTGCCGCGCCGGCGGCGACGATAGATCGCCTGGGCGGCGGGCGTCGAGGCGGCTGAATAGCCGATTGTGCCGAGAGTGCTTGCCATGGTTGCGCGCCTCAATTGCCGGCTTTGACGTTCATGCGCAGCAGCAGCAGGCGCGCCGCGGCGAGAACGATGAAGGTGATGACGAAGAGGATCAGGCCGAGCGCGATCAGCGACGAGGTGTAGAGGTCGCCGACGGCTTCGGTGAATTCATTGGCGATCGAGGCCGAGATGGTCGTGCCGGGCGCCATGATCGAGGCGGAGATCTTGTGGGCGTTGCCGATGACGAAGGTGACGGCCATCGTCTCGCCGAGCGCGCGGCCGAGGCCGAGCATGATGCCACCGATGACGCCGACGCGGGTATAGGGCAGCACCACCTTGGTGACGACTTCCGACGTGGTGCAGCCGAGGCCGTAGGTCGCCTCCTTCAGCACTGGCGGAACCGTGTCGAACACGTCGCGGGTGATCGAGGTGATGAAGGGCAGCACCATGATCGCCAGGATGAAGCCGGCGGTCAGCACGCCGATGCCGTAGGGCGGGCCGGCGAACAGGCTGTTCAGCACCGGGATCGGCTCGAAGACCGAGATCAGGAAGGGCTGGATGTTGGTCTGGAAGAACGGGGCAAAGACGAACAGGCCCCAGATGCCGTAGATGATCGAGGGGATGCCGGCGAGCAGTTCGATGGCGACGCCGATCGGACGCTTCAGCCAGGGCGGGCACAGCTCGGTCAGGAAGATGGCGATGCCGATGCCGACCGGCACGGCGACCAGAAGCGCGATGATGGACGTCACCACCGTGCCGTAGATGGGCGCGAGCGCGCCGAATTTCTCGGTGACCGGGTTCCAGGACTGGGACGTCAGGAAGCCAAGGCCATAGGTCGAGAGCGCCGGGATCGAGCCGTGGATCAGCGAGATGATCACGCCGCCGAGAAGCAGCAGGACCAGCGTCGCGGCGCCGAAGGTCAGTCCCCTGAAGGTGGCGTCTCCGGCCCTGAACCGTCGCATGCGTTTCAGCTTGGCATCATCCATGCCGGCGCTGGTCACGCTCGTCATCGCTGCATCGACCATGTTGTTTTCCCGGTTCCGCATACGGAGCCACTATTTGTCACGAGGAAGAAGAGGGGCAGTGCGCCCCTCTTCCTGATCAGGTCGGCTTAGTTGGCCGCGAAGACCGGCTTGCCGTCGGCACCAAGGATTTCCTTGGCCCAGGTCGCCTTGATGTTGGCGACGACCGCGTCCGGCAGCGGGATGTAGTGCAGCTCTTCAGCCATCTTGTCGCCCTTGTCGTAGGCCCAGTTGAAGAACTTGAGGGCTTCGGCGACGTCGGCCGCGTTGTCCGGCTTGGCGTAGACGAGGATGAAGGTGGCGGCGGTGATCGGCCAGGAGGTCGCGCCGGGCTCGTTCGTCAGCAGGACGTAGTAGCCGGGAGCATTGGCCCAATCGACATTGGCGGCGGCGGCGGCGAAGTTGGCCGCGTCCGGAGCAACCGTCTGGCCGTCCTTGTTGACGAGCTTGGCGTAGGACATGCCGTTCTGGGCGGCGAAGGCATACTCGACGTAGCCGATCGAACCCTGGGTCTGGCCGACATTGGCGGCGACGCCCTCATTGCCCTTGGCGCCGAGGCCGACCGGCCATTCGACGGCCGAAGCAGCGCCGATCTCGTCAGCCCAGGACTTCGAGACCTGCGACAGGTAGGTCGTGAAGACGAAGCTGGTGCCCGAACCGTCCGAGCGGCGCACGACGGCGATCGCGGTATCCGGCAGCGTCAGCGACGGGTTGAGCTTCTTGATCGCCTCGTCGTTCCACTTGGCGATCTTGCCCTGGAAGATGTCGGCCAGCGTCTGGCCGTCGAGGACGAGCTCGCCCGGCTTCAGGCCGGGAACGTTGATGATCGGAACCACACCGCCGATGACGGTCGGGAACTGGACCAGGCCGGCCTTCGCGAGCTCTTCCGGCTTCAGCGGAGCGTCGGAGGCGCCGAAGGTGACCGTCTTGGCCTTGATCTGCTTGATACCGCCGCCGGAACCGATCGACTGGTAGTTCATGCCGATGCCGGTTTCCTTCTTATAGCTATCCGCCCACTTGGCGTAGACCGGATAGGGGAAGGTCGCGCCGGCGCCGGAGATATCGGCTGCCTGGGCCGCGCCGAGGCCAATCGTGGTGGCGAAAAGGCCGGCGGCGAGAACGATGTTCTTGAGTTTCACCTGACGTCTCCCTGACGAAGGTTCGGGACTTGCGGTTGCTTGTCCCCGCCGCAGACGACCGGGACGCGAGGGGACCGTAGAGGTCACACGTTATGGTTCTATGACAGTCCCATTACTGTTTTGTGACAGTGCAAGCCTTTGTAATCACTTCACTTTCTCAAGAGACATCGAATCCGGAACCGCCAGTTGCGTAGTGAATGCGACAGTGAAGGTCGACCCCTCTCCCGCCCGGCTTTCGATCAGAAGCCTGGCGCGGTGCCGGTTGAGGATGTGCTTGGCGATGGCGAGGCCGAGCCCGGTGCCGCGCTGGGCGTGGCTCGCCTGGATGTCGGCGCGATAGAAGCGCTCGGTCAGCCGCGGCAGGTGCTCGGCCGGGATTCCGGCGCCGAAATCCCGCACCGAGACGACCGGGCCGCCGCGCCCGCCGACCGGCGCGGTCGCCGTCACCAGCACGCGCTTGCCGGAGCGGCCGTATTTGCAGCCGTTCTCGATCAGGTTCTGGAACACCTGCACCAGCTCGTCGCGATCGGCCGGCACCACCAGCGGCGTTTCCGGCAGGTTGGTCTCGATCGTCACGCCGAGATCGCGCGCCAGCGGCTCCAGCGCGTCGACGACGCCGCGAATGACGCGGGAGACGTCGACGGGCGTCTCCGGCCGCATATGCGCCTTCATCTCGATGCGCGACAGCGACAAGAGGTCGTCGATGAGCCGGCTCATCCGCGTCGCCTGGTCGTGCATGATGCCGAGGAAGCGCTCGCGCGCCACGGCGTCGTCGCGGGCCGGGCCCTGCATCGTCTCGATGAAGCCGGAGAGCGAGGCGAGCGGCGTGCGGAGCTCGTGGCTGGCATTGGCGACGAAATCGACGCGGATCTTCTCGCTGACGCGCTGTTCGGTCAGGTCGGAGAAGATCAGCACGATGAAGCCGCTGCGGTCGTTGTCGGCATGGGCGGCCGGCTCGAGCGGCGAGAACCAGGCCTCGTACCAGCGCTCGGTCGGGCCACGCTCGAGGAACTCGACCTTCTCGGCCGGGCCGCCGCCGGCGACGCGGTCGAAGGCGCCGACGAAATCGGGCGCGCGCAGCCGGAAGGTCAAGGGATCGCCCGGCCGGATCGGAAACGCGCCCTCGGCGCGGCTGTTGGCATAGCGCACGACGCCACGCCGATCGAGGATGATGCAGGGTTCCGGCAGCGCGTCCGCCATGCGCTTGACGCCGGTCTCGGGCCAGATCGAGGGCGGCTGGCGGCTCTTCAACCGAACGGGGCGCGCCTCGCGGCCGCGCACGAAGACGGCGAAGAAGCCGAGGGTGCAGGCGAGCAGGATGCCGGCGACGACGGCGCGGATCTGGCCGATCAGCACGAGCAGCAGCAGCAGCGCCGCCAGCATCATGAAAAAGGCGCGCGCGTCGAGCAGGCGAGCCGCGAGCCCTCCCCTGTCGCCGTCGATCTCCCGCTCTTCCGCCAACCCTTCGTTATCGGCCATCAACAATTCCGTTTCATCCCAATCCGCCGTCCCGCGACAGCAATGCCGGCTCATCATCGCATGTCGAACAGGACAAGCAGATGACATCGTGGCAGTGTCCCGCGCAGGGCATACTTAGGAGATCGGAGCCGACATGGCCAATGCAGGGAAGACAAAGTCCAGATCCGCGGCGTCCGGGGCCGGCGACAGCACTTCCGAGGATCCGAAGACCGAAAACGGCACGACGGCGGAAGTCATCGTCTCCGCCGACGAGGCGTCCGGCAAGCAGGACAAGCCGGACAAGGGCGACAAGCGCAAGAACGGCAAGAATGGCAAGGACGCCAAAGACGCCAAGGAGAGCAAGAAGGACGACAAGAACGATAAGAAGGACAAGGGAACCAAGGACGACAAGGGCGAGAAGAGTGACAACAACGGCAAGCCGGAGGCCGCTCCGCCGCTGCCGAAGCAGCTCGAGCCGACCTTCGACGCCGCGCCGATCGAGACCAAGCTCGGCTCGTTCGATCTCGACAATCCCGTCCTGCCCGAATGGGTCGCCGACACCGCGCTCAAGTCGGGCGGCTATCCCTATGACAAGACGCTGAAGTCGGAGAAATACGACGAGGACCTGACGGCGCTGCAGATCGAGCTGGTCAAGCTGCAGCACCACGTCATCGAGAAGGGCCTCAAGGTCGTCATGGTGTTCGAGGGCCGCGACGCCGCCGGCAAGGGCGGCGCCATCTTCGCGCTGCGGCAATATCTCAACCCGCGCACCGCGCGCGACGTCGCCCTGCCGAAGCCGACCGAGACCGAGCGCGGCCAGTGGTATTTCCAGCGCTATGTCGCGGAGCTGCCGACGGCGGGCGAAATCGTCACCTTCGACCGCTCCTGGTACAACCGCGCCGGCGTCGAGATCGTCATGGGCTTCTGCACGCCGGAAGAGTACAAGATCTTCCTGAAGCAGGTTCCCTATTTCGAGCAGGCGCTCGTCCAGTCCGGCACGATCCTGTTCAAGTTCTGGCTCGACATCGGCCAGGAGATGCAGCTGAAGCGGTTCCACGAGCGGCGGCACAATCCGCTCAAGATCTGGAAGCTGTCGCCGATGGACTATGCAGCGCTTGGCAAGTGGAAGGACTACTCCAAGGCGCGCGACACGATGCTCGAGGCCTGTCACAACGAGGCGACGCCCTGGACCGTGGTGCTTGCCAACGACAAGCGCCGCGCCCGGCTCAACATCATCCGCCACGTGCTGGGCCAGATCGACTATCCCGGCCGCGACAAATCGGTGGTGCGCGAGCCCGATCCGCTCATCCTCGGACAGGGTCTGAAGTTCCTGAAAAAGGGCTCCTGACGGAGGGAAGGCTGCCGAAGTTTTGCCTTCGGTTCGCTTTATCAACCGTTCGTTCACCCTTTTTCGGTCATCCCGGGGAATATGAGTCAGCTCCAATCGGTCCTGCGTCGCTCCGTAGCGCATCTCGACCCGTCCGATCAGGACGGTCGGGAACGCATGTTCGCGAATGCGCGCGAAGCGATGATCCGCCTGCTGTGGTCCTATGACCCGCCCCTCTCGCCCAGCGAGATCGACAGCAAGATCGACGAGTTCGACGATATCGTCGTGACCATCCTGAACGAAGCCGACGCGCCCCCGGAGGCCCCGCCGGCATTCGAGGACGACGAACCCGAGCTGCCGCTGGCCGCGGCGCTCGCGCTGGACGAGGCGGAAGCCGCGCCGGAACTGGCATTCGAACCCGGTCGGGGTTTTGATCCCGGCCGGAGCTCGCAGTCCGCAAGCGACGAGGGAGAGCCGGAGCCCGAAGAGGATCCGGAACCGAGCCCCGAGCCGAAACCCGCGCCGCTTCCCGACCGGCGCGCCGAGGCGCTCGCCATCCTGCGCCGGCCGGCCCGCTTCGCGCCGCTGCCTGAGATCGGCGCTCCGACGCCCGTCCTCCAGGCGGACCGGACCGAAAGCGCCCTGAAGGCGAAGAAGGCCGTCGAGGAAGCGCTCGCCCGGCTGAACGGCAAGCTGGTTCCGGCCGCCGACGACGAGGATCCCGCCGAGGAAGAAGATCCCATCGAGCTCGAGGACGAGGTCGAGGAAACAGACGCCTCGGACGAGCCGCCGGAAGCCGACGACGCGGCGGAGGAGCCCGAGGACGAGATCGACGCTCCCGACGTCGACACGTGGCTCGACGATGCCCTCGCCGGGGCGGCGTCCGAGGACGACGAGCCGGACGCCGAAGACGACGAGCACGACGATTCCGACGATCGCGACGACGATAGCGACGATCGCCTCGACAGGCTGGATCGCCTCGGCGAGCGCCTTGTCGCGGCGCGCCCCACGCACGTCGCCGGCGAGCCGATCGACGACGAGGAACAACTCGAAGACATCGAGCCGGCTGAGGACGAGCCGGCCGACGACGAACTCTATGACGAGGAGCCGGCGCGCCCGAGTCTCGGCGAGCGCGTCCGCGACGCGATCGGCCAATTCAGCGGTCAGGTCAGCGGACGGGTGATCGCGGCGGTCGCCGCGGCGGCGATCCTGCTCGTCGGCGGTATTTTTGCCGGCGCCCATTTCCTCGGCCGCGCGCCGTCGCCGCCCGTCTCGGTCGCCGCGACGACCCCGCCGGCTCCGTCATCACAACCGGCGAGCCCGGCGCCCGCGACGACCGCCCCGGCCAGGCCGGCCGCGCCGGCCCCGGCCTCTCCGGCGGAAATTCCGACCGGCGCGCTGGCGCTCGAATCCATCACCCTGTTCGACGGCCGCGACCCCAGCGTGTTCCAGTCGTCGCCCGACAATCCCGTCCGCTTCGAGGGCGACACGCTGGGCGGCTTCGCCCGCGTCGCCTCCTCGTCCAACTCGACGGGATCGCGGATCACGGTCGGGCGCGGCGTGTTCGAGCGCCTCGCCGGCCGCACGGTCCGCATCGTCGTGGTGGCGCGGGCGGCGGCGACCGACCCGGCGAACTCGCTCCGCTTCTCCTACCAGAACGGCCGCAGCCTCAGCCCCTGGCAGGACGGCGCGATCGGCGCCGATTATGCGCCGCTGTCGCTGACCTGGACCGTGCCGAAGGACCGCGGCGGCCCGGAGACCGACGCGATCATGATCGAACCCGGCATCCCCGGCGACGGCACCGCGGCCGATGTCAGCTCGGTGCGGATCGAGATTTTGAAATAGGGGTGCCCGCCGTCATCCCGGGCGGAGACCCGGGATCCATTCAGCTGGGTTGCCGGGCGCTGTGCGCGGCGAGGCTTCGGCTGCATGGATCCCCGCCTGCGCGGGGATGACGGGCCGCGCGCCCTAGGGCCAGAGGCTCGATTCCCATCATCCTGAGGTGCCCGAGCGCAGCTCGGGCCTCGAAGGACGCACGAACTCCGTGCAGTCCATCGATGGCACAGCGGCTCTGCGTGCTTCGAGACGGCCCTGCGGGCCTCCTCAGCATGATGAGAGTGGTGTCCTGCAAAGATCTCCTCAGTGTCGGGCCCGAAATGGAACCGGGCCTTGAACCCTCCCCTTGAGGGAGGGTCAAGACCGCCATCTGGCGGTCTTGGGGAAGGGTTCTTCGTCGGATTTGCCGCAAGCTCAGCGAATTACCCCCTCCCGAAAACGCGAAGGGCGTTTTCGACCTCCCCTCAAGGGGGAGGTTCAAGAAAGAGGGCAGGATTCCACCAAAATCCCAACATTACGGGCCAGACGCGCAGGGACCGGTGAAGGGGCGCATGCCCCTCCGACCCGTTACCCCGGCAGGTAACCGTTGCCGATGAGGTAGTCGACGATCTGATCGGCCAGCGCCTCGGACTCGTGCGTCGTCGTGTCGAGGTGGATGTCGGCCGAAAGCGGCGCCTCGTAGGGACTGTCGATGCCGGTAAAATTCTTGATCTGGCCCTCGCGCGCCTTCTTGTAGAGGCCCTTCACGTCGCGTTCCTCGGCGACGGCGAGCGGCGTATCGACGAAGATCTCGATGAACTCTCCGTCCTCCACCAGATCGCGCGCCATCTGGCGCTCCGAGCGGAAGGGCGAGATGAACGAGACCAGCACGATCAGGCCGGCGTCGACGAACAGCTTCGCCGTCTCGGCGACGCGGCGGATGTTCTCCACCCGGTCGGCGTCGGTGAAGCCGAGATCGCGGTTCAAGCCGTGGCGGACATTGTCGCCGTCGAGCAGATAGGTGTGCCGCCCCATCAGGTGCAGCTTCTTCTCGACCAGATTGGCGATCGTCGACTTGCCGGCGCCGGAGAGGCCGGTGAACCAGAGGATGCTCGGCCGCTGGCCCTTGGCGCCGGAGCGCGCCGCCTTGTCGATATCGAGCGCCTGGCGGTGGATGTTGGTGGCGCGGCGGAGCCCGAAGCGGATCATGCCGGCGGCGACCGTCTGGTTGGTGAACCGGTCGATCAGGATGAAGGCGCCGGTGGCGCGGTTCTCCTCATAGGGATCAAAGGCGATCGGCTCGGCGAGCGACAGATTGGCGAAACCGATATCGTTCAGCGCCAGCGTCTTCGCCGCCAGCGGCTTCAGCGTGTCGGCCTCGACCCGGTGTTTCAGCTCGGTCACGGCCGCGCCGACGACGCGGGTGCCGACCTTCATCAGATAGGGCCGCCCCGGCAGCATCGGCGCCTCGGCCATCCAGATCAGATGCGCGGCGAACTGGTCGGAAACGTCCGGCCGAGCCTCGGCCGGCACCAGGATGTCGCCGCGCGACACGTCGATCTCGCGGTCGAGCGTCAGCGTGACGGCGTCGTCCGTCGCGGCGACCGGCTGGTCGCCGTCATAGGTGACGATGCGCTCGATCTTCGCCGGCTGGCCGGTCCGCGCCACCACCACCGCGTCGCCCGGCCGGACCTCGCCGCTCGCTACCGTTCCGGAATAGCCGCGGAAGCTCAGGTCGGGGCGGTTCACCCATTGCACGGGGAAGCGGAACGGCCGCTCGGCGCTCGGCGTCAGTTCGAGCGTCTCGAGATGCTCCAGCAGCGTCGGCCCGCGATACCAGCCCATGCTCGGGCTCGGCGCGGTGACGTTGTCGCCGAAGCGGGCCGAGAGCGGGATGGCGACACGGCTTGCGAAGCCGTAGTGATCGGCGTCCGCGTCGAATTCGGCGACGATGCGCTCGAACACCGCCTGGTCGTAGCCGACGAGGTCGATCTTGTTGATGGCGAGCACGACGTGGCGGATGCCGAGCAGCGAGGCGATCGTCGCGTGCCGTCGCGTCTGGGTCAGGATGCCTTTTCGCGCATCGATGAGGAGGACCGCGAGATCCGCCGTCGAGGCGCCGGTCGCCATGTTGCGCGTGTACTGCTCATGGCCGGGCGTGTCGGCGACGATGAACTTGCGCTTCTCGGTGGCGAAGAAGCGATAGGCGACGTCGATGGTGATGCCCTGCTCGCGCTCGGCCTCGAGCCCGTCGACCAGGAGGGCGAGGTCGATGTCATCGCCGACCGTGCCGAATTTTCGGGAGTCCTTTTCCAGCGTCGCGAGCTGGTCCTCGAACAGGCGCTTGGTGTCATAGAGCAGGCGGCCGATCAGGGTCGACTTGCCGTCGTCGACGCTGCCGCAGGTCAGGAAACGCAGGATGCCCTTGACGTCCTTCTCGGCAAAGAGTACGGGCGCGGGCTGGCCGTCGACGACCGGACGGGGGGAGACGATCTCGGTCATCAGAAATATCCCTCGCGCTTCTTCTTTTCCATCGAGCCGGATTCGTCGTGGTCGATGAGGCGGCCCTGCCGCTCGGAGGTGGTGGCGAGGAACATCTCGCGGACGATGTCGTCGAGCGTCTCGGCGTCGGATTCGACCGCCGCCGTCAGCGGATAGCAGCCAAGCGTGCGGAAGCGGACGCGGCGCATCTCCGCCACCTCGCCCGGCAGGAAGCGCATGCGCGCGTCGTCGGCCATGATCAGCTGGCCGTTGCGCTCGACCACCGGGCGCTCGGCCGAGAAATAGAGCGGCACGATCGGGATCTGCTCGGCGAGGATGTATTGCCAGATGTCGAGCTCGGTCCAGTTCGACAGCGGGAAGACGCGGATCGTCTCGCCGGGCTTCACGCGGGTGTTGTAGAGCGACCAGAGCTCCGGCCGCTGGTTCTTCGGGTCCCAGCCGTGGTTGGCGGAGCGGAACGAGAAGATGCGCTCCTTGGCCCGGCTCTTCTCCTCGTCGCGACGGGCGCCACCGAAGGCCGCGTCATAGCCGCCGGCATCCAGCGCCTGCTTCAGCGCCTCGGTCTTCATGATCTGGGTGTAGTTGGACGAGCCATGGTCGAACGGGTTGATGCCCGCCGCCTTGCCCTCCTGGTTGGTATGGACCTTCAGGTCCAGCCCCAGCCGGCGCACCGTCTCGTCGCGGAACGCGATCATCTCGCGGAACTTCCACGTCGTATCGACATGCAGCAGCGAAAAGGGCGGCTTGCCGGGGTGGAAGGCCTTCATCGCCAGATGCAGCATGACCGACGAATCCTTGCCGATCGAATAGAGCATCACGGGATTGTCGAAGTTGGCGACGACTTCCCGCATGATGAAGATCGCCTCGGCCTCGAGGCGGCGAAGATGCGACAGGACGGGTTGTGCCATGAAAAACTCCGGAATGGAGCGGAAACCTAGTCTTCGTCAGCCCTCGGTCTCAAGCACAGCTGTGCCGTAATTATCCATCTATGGCTTGAAGATTGGCGCGATGACCTCGATTTTCGAAAAGTGGTTTCAACAAACTCGATGGATATGGTCGTGTTTCACGCGATGGCCGGGATCCGGGCGCCCCGCGCCACGAACCAGGGATTGGCATAGGCGCGAACGCCGTCGCCGCCCGCGGGGCCATAGACGAACGCGCCGCCATCGACCGTCTCGACCATACCGCCAGCCGCGCGCAGCACCGCGTCGCCCGCCGCCGTGTCCCATTGCATGGTCGGTCCCATGCGCGGATAGAGATCGGCCTCGCCCGCCGCCATCAGGCAGAACTTCAGCGACGAACCGGCGGCGACCAGCGACGCGCCGGGGAAGCGGGCGATGAACTGATCGGTCTCGGGTGTGCGGTGCGAGCGGCTGGCGAGGATACGCGGCGGCGAGGCGGCCGGATCGGCGACGTGGATGGCGCGGCGCGCCGCGATGGCGCCGTCGACGATGGTGAGATGCTCGGCGCCCTTGCCGAGACGTCCGGCATAGAGATCGCCGCGCACCGGCGCATAGACGATGCCGAGAACAGGCACGCCGTTCTCGACCAGCCCGATATTGACGGTGAAATCGCCGTTGCGGCTGATGAACTCGCGCGTGCCGTCGACTGGATCGACCAGGAAGAACGCCCCGCCCACCGTCGGAATGAGGCCATCGGAGCAGGCTTCCTCGGCAACGACGGGAATATCCGGTGCCAGCCGTGTGAGATCGGCGAGGATCACCTTCTCCGCCAGCCGGTCGGCTTCCGTAACCGGCGAAGCATCGCCCTTGTGCTCGACCGCGAAGCCGCCATCATAGACGTGCATGACAACGGTGCCGGCGGCGATCGCCGTCGCGATCAGGGCCTCGAACACGGCGTCGTCTGGGGCCTTCTGACGGGACACGATCGGAACTCTCCAAGAATTGGCCGGCAAGGGGGGATGGCCCGGAATGACTTTCGCTACGGAAACGACGATGCCTTCTGCGCTCGTAGCGCTCCCCGGCGCCTTGCACAAGCGGCAAGCCCCCCGGGGCGCGGATTTGCCGGACAAGACGCGCAACAGCCTGTCATCGGATCCGCGCCGCGTATCCTATTCTGGCCGGGGCAGCGACGAGCAAAGCATGGGAAGGCGGCATGGCTGAGGCCGAGATCCTTCCATCGCCGGCGAACGCGACGCGATGGCCGCATGCGGCGATCCTGGCGCCCCTGTTCGTCGCCGGGCTGACCTTCGCCCTCTGCCTCGCCCTCCGTCTCTCGACGCTCGGCAATCTCGCGCTCTGGTTCGACGAGGCGATCACCGCCGATGTCGTCGCCACATCCTGGCCGGCGCTCGTCGCCGATCGGCTCGCCAACGGGCATTTCCCGACCTATTTCGCGGCTCTGAAGGCGCTCGGCCTTGGCGGCGGCTCGGAATTCGCGCTGCGCCTGCCCTCGGCGCTTTTCGACAGCGCCGCCGGCGCGCTCGTCGCGCTGGTGGCGCTCCGCCTTTCCGGCCGGATCGGGGCGATCGCGGCCGGGCTGCTCTACGCGTTCTATCCGGCGCTGATCCAGTACGGCCAGGAGGCGCGGCCCTATGCGCTGATGCTCGCCTTCGTGGCGCTCGCCATCACCGGCCAGATCGGGCTACTGACCGCCCGGCCGAGGCCCGGGCGCCAGGCCGTGCTGGCGACGATCGGCACGCTCGGCGCGGCATTCTCGATCCCCGCCGGCATCGTCCCGGTCGCACTGCAGCACCTCGCGCTTCCCGCCTGCGGGTTCCGGAAGTTCGCCCCGGCACTGAAGCGGCTCTGGTGGCGCCACATCCTCGTCACCTGGGCCGGCATCGTCCTTGCCGCGGCCTTCCTGCTCCCCTCGGTCGTGACGCAGGCCACGAAACCGGTCGGGCTGATGAAGTGGCAGGCCCGGTACGGATACGGAGATCGGGCGATCGAGGCATTCGGCGAGACCTACGGCTTCGTCGTGCCGCGCGACGTCGACCGCTTCCTGGCCGCGGGCTGGAACGGCTGGCTCGCCGCCGGCTTTCTCGGGCTGATGCTCGTCGGCTTCCTCGCGAACCGCGCGCGACCGGCCCACCGCATGCTCGCCGTCACCGCCTTCGGCACGCCGCTGGTCTTCCTCGTCCTCGGCATCTTTTCGGCCAGCGCCGGGCGCTATCTGATCGGCATGCTGCCCGCCGCCATCCTGCTCGCTTCGGCCGGCGTCACGGCGCTCGTCGAACGGGCCGGCGCGTGGCGGCTGCCGATCCTCGCCGGCCTCGCCGCCCTCTTCGCCGGCTTCGCGCTGCAGGGGCTCGACATGCTGGTGTCGGCGCGGAAATACGACTGGCGCCCCGTCGCCGCCTTCCTCGAGCAGGGCGGCGTGCGCGACACAGAACTGCTCACCGACGCGCCGCAGGCGGAAAGGGCGCTTCGCCACTATGTCGGCGAGGCGGCCCGCATCTCCTATGGCGCGATCGACCCGGCGCTGGAGCCGATCGAGATCCTGTGGTCGAAGGCGGCCGGTCGCCCCCTCGCCTTCCTGCTGACGGCGAGCTACCAGCCCTTGCCGGACGACATTCCGGAGGGCGCCATCGTCTGCCGCTGGCCCTTCGGCGACCAGACCCTGACGATGATCGCCCGCGACCTCGGCCTGGTACCCCCGGCGCTCCGGGGCTGCGAAGCGGAGAGCTGAGGGGACGGCTCGCCGAGACCTTTCTCCCAGACTGCATTCCCAAACTCGACCATCATCCTGAGGTGCCCGGCGAAGCCGGGCCTCGAAGGAGGGTCCAGCGAACACCCCTGATGGAGGCGGCGGGGCCGGTTTCGCCCGGTCTCGATTGTCAACTGGACCCTCCTTCGACGTTTCGCTCACGCGAAGCACCTCAGGATGATGGCGGAGCGGGTCGAGCGGCCTGGAAGAGAAGAAGAAGCCTGGCGTCTCCGTTAGGCTCGCCGTCATCCCCGCGAAGGCGGGGATCCATGCAGCCGAAGCCTCAACGCGCGAAACGCCCGGCAACCCGGCTGAATGGATCCCGGGTCTCCGCCCGGGATGACGGGGAGTTCTGGCCCAGGCGCCGACGCCAGGACAACATCCGCTGCGGAGCCGGAGCCTTGTCTGGAGGGTTTCCTAAACCCTCCCCCGGCTCTTCGAGCCGACCTCTCCCTCAGGGAGAGGTGAAGGAAGGCCTTCACGGTTAAAGCGCGATCGCAGCCCCAGGCTCGCCGTCATCCCCGCGAAGGCGGGGATCCATGCAGCCGAAGCCGCGCCGCGCGAAACGCCCGGCAACCCGGCTGAATGGATCCCGGGTCTCCGCCCGGGATGACGGGGAGTTCTGCCCCACGCTTCCGCCCAAACGAAAACGGGCGCCCTCGGGCGCCCGTTTCCATGTCGCGGTAGAGGAAAAAACTACTTCAGCCCGGCCGCGTCGGTGACGGTGTGCGTCCAGGCGCCGGTCGGTTCCTTGGTGATGACGGGCGCTTCGCCGCCAGCCGCCAGCAGCGTCTGGACCGTGCGCTTGTAATCCGCCTCGGCGAGCGCGCCGGAGGTGCCTTCGGTGAGCTTGTTGACCTCGCCCATCATGAACTTCTGGTGGGCCTCGGTCTGCGCGCCGGTCTCGTCATTGTCGAGGACGATCTTGGCCGCTTCCTCGGTGTTGTCGCGGGCATAGGCCCAGCCCTTCATCGAGGCGCGGACGAACTTCGCCATCTTGTCGACGAAGGCCGGATCCTTGAGCTTGTCTTCCATGACGTAGAGGCCGTCTTCCAGCGTCGCGACGCCCTGGTCCTCATACTTGAAGACGATCAGCTCGCTCTCCGGAATGCCCGCGTCGAGGACCTGGCCGAATTCGTTGTAGGTCATGGTCGAGATGCAGTCGGCCTGCTTCTGGATCAGCGGGTCGACATTGAAGCCCTGCTTCAGCACGGTGACGCCATTCGGGCCGCCCTCGGTCGAGAGGCCGAGCTTCGCCATCCAGGCGAGGAACGGATATTCGTTGCCGTAGAACCAGACGCCGAGCGTCTTGCCCTTGAAATCGTCCGGCGACTTGATGCCCGTGTCCTTGCGGCAGGTCAGCATCATGCCCGACTTCTTGTAGGGCTGGGCGATGTTGACGAGCGGCACACCCTTTTCGCGCGAAGCGAGCGCTGCCGGCATCCAGGTGGTGATGACGTCGGCGCCGCCGCCGGCGATGACCTGCTCGGGCGCGATGTCGGGACCGCCGGGCTTGATGGTGACGTCGAGCCCCTCCTCCTCGTAGAAGCCCTTCTCCTTGGCGACGTAATAGCCGGCGAACTGGGCCTGCGTGACCCATTTCAGCTGCAGCGTCAGCGGATCGGCCGCCTGGGCCGAGACGCTGGTCATGAGCCCCGCGGCAACCGCGAGCGCCCCAATCATTAGCTTCTTCATTGACCCCTCCAGGTTCGGTTCTTGTTGCCTTTCCCGGAACCCGTCCTCAGGTGCGGAAGGACGGATGCCAGAAGGTCGAGGCGCGCTCGATGAGCGCGATCACCCCGTAGAACACGGAGCCGGCCAGCGCCGCCACCGCGATTTCCGCCCACACCATGTCGATGTTCATGCGCCCGACTTCGGTGGAGATGCGGAATCCCATGCCCACGATCGGCGTGCCGAAGAACTCGGCGACGATGGCCGCGATCAGGGCGAGTGTCGAATTGATCTTGAGAGCATTGAAGATGAACGGCAGCGCCTCCGGAAGCCGGAGCTTGAAGAGCGACTGCCAGTAGCTCGCCGCATAGGTCCGCATCAGGTCGCGCTGCATCGGCTGCGAGGCGGCGAGTCCGGTGACGGTGTTGACGAGCATCGGGAAGAAGGTGGCCACCACCACGACCGCCGCCTTGGACGGCCAGTCGAAGCCGAACCACATCACCATGATCGGCGCGATGCCGATGATCGGCAGCGCCGAGACGAGGTTGCCGACCGGCAGCAGGCCGCGCTGCAGGAACGGGATGCGGTCGACCAGAATCGCGACCAGGAAGCCGGCGCCGCAGCCGATCGCATAGCCGGCGATCACCGCCTTCAGGAAGGTCTGGCGGAAGTCGGCGGCAAGGATCGGGATCGACGAGGTGAGCTTGGCCCAGACCGCCGAGGGCGGCGGGATCAGCACGCGCGGCACCTGGAAGGCGACGACGATGACCTCCCAGAAGATCAGCACCCAGATGCCGAAGATCAGCGGCACCACGAGCTTGAGCAGGAAGCCGCCGAGACCGCCGCGAGGCTTGATGGCGGCGAGCTGCGACACCAGCCGCCAGGCGAGCAGCCAGGAAGTGAAGAGCAGCGCCCAGAAGCCGGGGCCGGTATGGCCGGCGACGGAGGGCAGGATCTCAAGCGCGTACCAGGCGCCGGCATGCGCCGCGACGGCCAGCAGGATAGCTGTGACGGCGCTGCGCTCGGCCTTGACGGCGGCATAGGTCGCGAGAGCGAGCAGGAGGATGATGCTCCAGCCGGCGGCGCCTTCGCGCGACAGCAGCCGCGCCGGATCCGCCGCGTCGAGCGGCAGCGCCACGGCGGCGAACAGGCCGAGAAAGGCGAGCCAGGGCTGCAGATGACCGCGGGAACTCATCGTGCCATCCCCCGCTGTTCAAGCCCTCTCCCGCTCGCGGGAGAGGGTTGGGTGAGGGTCTTGCTGGCGATGTCGGAAGTAAGAAACACCCTCACCCCCGCCCTCTCCCGCAAGCGGGCGAGGGAGCCGATCGAGGACATGACGACCTTGCTCATCGTGCCATCCCCATGCGCTTGAGGACGATGCGGTTGGCGAGGCCGACGATTGCGACCAGCACGGCGGCGAGGATCGAGGCGGCGAGCAGCGCTGCCCAGATCTGCACCGTCTGGCCGTAATAGGAGCCGGCCAGCAATCGCGCGCCGAGGCCGGCCGAGGCGCCGGTCGGCAGCTCGCCGACGATGGCGCCGACCAGGCTGATGGCGATCGCGATCTGCATCGAGGTGAAGAGATAGGGCAACGAGGCCGGGAAGCGCAGCTTCCAGAACGCCTGCCAGGACGTCGCCGAATAGGTGCGCATCAGGTCGAGATGCATCGGATCCGGCGCGCGCAGCCCCTTCACCATGCCGACCGTCACCGGGAAGAAGGAGAGATAGGTCGAGATCATCGCCTTGGCGAGGAAGCGCGACGTATCGGTCGAGAGCCCGAGCTGGCCGTTCATGAGGTTATAGCCGACGACGACAATCATCGGCGCAATGGCGACGATGGGGATGGTCTGCGAGGCGACGACCCAGGGCATCAGGCTCTTGTCGAGGCTCGACACGTGCACGATGCCGATGGCGAGCAGCAGGCCCAAGAGCGTGCCGATGACGAAGCCGGCGAGCGTCGCCGAAAGCGTCACCCAGCCGTGATAGACGAGGCTGCGCTTCGAATTGATCGCGTAGCCAGTCGTGCTCTTCCAGAGCTCGGTCGCGACCTGGTGCGGCGCCGGCAGCAGCGGCCGCTCCATCGAGAAGGTCGCCTCGGCGAGTTGGCTGATGGTCGGCTCGACTTTCTGGCGCGCGAAGGCGTCGCGGGCGAGCTGGGCGTTCAGGAAGAAGGCGCCGACATACCAGATCGCGAGGATGGCGACGACGACGACCGTCACCGGGAAGATCTGGCCGGGCTTTCCCTCGACTCTCCTTGGTAAGACAGCTGTCGCTTGCACCATAAACTAGCGCGCCCTTACCCAGTGCCTATTCCGGTCGATCGCCAAAATTCCGTCATCCCTAAGTTTCTGAGCCGCCCAACGCATATCGTACTGCCAAGTATAGAACAGATCCCCCGCGCTCTTTAGCTCAGCCTCGTGCTCGGCCCAGATATGCCGCGCGACATCAACTATGCTGGCTTTTCCTCCACGGTGATCAACAGCTTGCAGAACCCACTGTTTTAATTTTTCTCGCACCCTACTCTCCCCCCAAGATGCACTGAAACAACCACTACAAAGATGAGGTTCGCTAATGCCTGATCAATCTCGGACCTGCCGGGTGATCCGTCCCGGCGGCAGCTACCTGGGCAAGCAGGGCTTCACCTATGTCGAGGGCATCTCCGCCGAAACGGTCGGCTCGACCGGGCTCAGCATGGTCCTCCTGACCGTCCCGCCCGGCGGCCGGGCCAGCGCCCACAAGCACGAGCACCACGAGACCGCGATCTACATCCTCGCCGGCGAGGCCGAGACCTGGTTCGGCGAGCGGCTGGAGCAACACGTCGTCGTCAAGGCGGGCGAGCTGTTCTACATCCCCGCCGACCTCCCGCATCTCGCCGTCAACCGGAGCTCCGAGCCCCTGGTCGCCGTCATCGCGCGCACCGATCCGAACGAGCAGGAGAGCGTTGTCCTGCTGCCGGAGCTGGAAGGCCTGGTGCCGCGCTGACGAGGGCCGGGCGAAGGGCGCGTCAGTCCTCATAGGAGTGCCCTGCCCTGAGACCGTTGCGGACGCGGGCGGCGACTTCCAGGAATTCCGGCGTCTCGCGGATGTCGAGCGTCCGCTCGCGCGGAAAACCGCAATCGATGATGTCGGTGACGCGGCCGGGACGCGGCGACATCACGACGATCTTCGACGAGAGGAAGACGGCCTCCGGGATCGAATGGGTGACGAAGACGACGGTCTTCTGCGTCTTCGCCCAGAGCTTCAGCAACTGCTCGTTCAGATGATCGCGGACGATCTCGTCGAGCGCGCCGAAGGGTTCGTCCATCAGCAGGAGCTCCGGCTCGACCGCGAGGGCGCGGGCGATCGAGGCGCGCTGCTGCATGCCGCCGGAAAGCTGCCAGGGATATTTGCGCTCGAAGCCGGCGAGGTTCACCAGCGCGAGATTGTCGGCGATCCGCCGCTCCCGCTCGGCCCTGGGCAGGCCCATGATCTCGAGCGGCAGCGCGACGTTGCGGGCGATGGTGCGCCAGGGATAGAGCGCCGCCGCCTGGAACACGTAGCCATAGGCGCGGGCAAGCCGCGCTTCCTCCGGCGAGACGCCGTTGACGGTGATCGAGCCGCCGGTCGGCCGCTCGAGGTCGGCGATGACGCGAAGCAGCGTGGTCTTGCCGCAACCGGACGGGCCGATGAACGAGACGAAGTCACCCTGCTTGATGTCGAGATCGATGTTCGAGAGCGCCTGGACCGGGCCGTCATTCGTCTCGAAGGTGAGCGAAAGCCCACGGATATCGATGACGGATGCCGCATTCCCGGTTGAAGGCTGACCGTCGGCTCGTTCCTCGTAAGGTTTGAACACGGCGCTCATCCCTGCCTCAGACGCCGATCGGCATATGCTCGGGCGAACGGTTGACCGCGCGGGGCGCCGTCACTTCCTTCCACTTCGAAAGCGCCGCGTTGACGGCCGGGAACGGCCGGCGCTTGATGAACTTGCCGCGGCCGGGCTGCGGCTGCGAGTTCTGCCCGTCGGCCCAGACCACCTCGCCGCGCGACAGCGTGTAGCGCGGCAGGCCGCGCACCTCGAAACCCTCGAAGACGTTGTAGTCGATGATGGATTTCTGGTTCGCGGCCGAGATCGTCTTGGAGAGCTTCGGATCCCAGACGACGAGGTCGGCGTCGGAGCCGGGCAGGATCGCGCCCTTCTGCGGATAGATGTTGAGGATCTGCGCGATGTTGGTCGAGGTCGCGGCGACGAACTCGTTCGGCGTCAGCCGGCCCGTCTCGACGCCCCGGCTCCAGAGCACGGAGAGCCGGTCCTCGAGGCCGCCGGTGCCGTTCGGGATCTTGGCGAAATTGCCGAGCCCGAAGCGCTTCTGCTCGGTGGTGAAGGCGCAATGGTCGGTCGCGACCACCTGCAGCGATCCCGCCGCGAGGCCGGCCCAGAGGCTGTCCTGGTGGATCTTGTTGCGGAAGGGCGGCGACATCACGCGCCGCGCCGCATAGTCCCAGTCGCGGTTGAAATATTCGCTCTCGTCCAGCGTCAGATGCTGGATCAGCGGCTCACCATAGACGCGCATGCCTTTCTGGCGGGCCCGGCGGATCGCCTCGTGGCTCTGCTCGCAGGAGACGTGCACGATATAGACCGGCACGCCCGCGGCGTC
Source organism: Kaistia sp. 32K (assembly GCF_016629525.1). Taxonomy (GTDB): domain Bacteria; phylum Pseudomonadota; class Alphaproteobacteria; order Rhizobiales; family Kaistiaceae; genus Kaistia. The sequence continues at coordinate 271,551 of NZ_AP024269.1, read as the reverse complement.
GGCGATCATGATGGCGCGGTTGGTCGCCTCGCCCTCGACCTCGGGCGGCCGCGAGAAGGCGTGGCCCTCGGGGCCGGTGGTGCCTTCGGCCAGGTATTTCTGCTGCAGGGCGGCGACGATGTCGCCGTTCTCGGCATGGACGAGCGGCAGCGCGCCAAGCGCCGCGCAGCGCTGGAACGACGCGAACATCTCGTCGTCGTTCACCATCAGCGCGCCCTTGTAGGCCATGAAGTGCTTGAAGGTGTTGATGCCGCGCTCGACCACCTTGGCCATGTCATCAAAGTGCTTCTCCGACCAGCCGGTGACGCACATGTGGTAGGAATAGTCGGACGAGGCCTGGCGCGTGGCGCGGCCTTCCCATTCCTCCAGCGCCGCCAGCATGCCGGGTTCGCCGGGAATGACGAAGTCGACCACCGTCGTCGTGCCGCCGGAAAGCGCTGCGAAGGTGCCGCTCTCCCAGGTCTCGGCCGCCGTGGTGCCCATGAAGGGCATTTCGAGATGCGTATGCGGGTCGATGCCGCCCGGGATGATGTAGGCGCCCGACGCATCGACGACGGTGTCGCCGGAAAGATCCGGCCCGATCGCCTTGATGGTCTCGCCTTCGATCAGGATGTCGGCCTCGTAGCTGCGATCCGCCGCCACGATCGTTCCGCCCTTGATTACCGTCGACATGGTGAAATTCCCTCTGGTCTCTCGGCCGGCTTTGCCGGCCATTCTTTTGATTTTCCGGGTTCAGCCGGCGATTTCAGCGGTCTCCAGCACGGCATGCAGGAGCACGTCGGCGCCCGCCGCCGCCCATTCCGGGCTGATTTCCTCAGCCTCATTATGCGACAAACCGCCGACGCAGGGGCACATGATCATGGTGGTCGGCGCGACCTTGGCAGTCCAGCACGCGTCGTGGCCGGCGCCGGAAATGAGGTTCATGTGGCTGTAGCCGAGCCGCTCGGCCGCTGCGCGCACGCGCGATACCAGCGTCGGATCGAAGGTTACGGGATCGAAATGGCCGACCGCCTCGATCGCGCAGCCGACGCCGAGTTCGGCCGCGATCTCGGACGCCTCGGTCTCGATCCGCGCGCGCATGCCGTCGAGCTTTTCCTGGTCGGGGCTGCGGATGTCGATCGTGAACACGACCTTGCCCGGCAGCACGTTGCGCGAATTGGGCGTGAAATTGACCTGGCCGACGCCGCCGACGGCGCCCGGCTGGTTCTCCATCGCCACCGCCTGCACCATCTCGAAGATGCGCGCCATTGCGAGGCCGGCATTGACGCGGAGGTTCATCGGCGTCGAGCCGGTATGTGCCTCGCGGCCCGTCAGCGTCACTTCCAGCCACCACAGACCCTGGCAATGGGTGACGACGCCGATCTGCTTCGCTTCCGCCTCGAGGATCGGCCCCTGCTCGATGTGGTATTCGAAATAGGCGTGCATCTTGCGGGCGCCGACCGCCTCGTCGCCGACCCAGCCGATGCGCTTCAGCTCCTCGCCGAAGCTCTTGCCCTCGAGATCGCGGCGTTCATAGGCGTAGTCGAGCGTCAGCGCGCCGGCGAACACGCCGGAGGCCAGCATGGCCGGGGCGAAGCGGGCACCCTCTTCGTTGGTCCAGTTGGTGACGACGATCGGGTGCTTCGTGCGGATGCCGAGATCGTTCAGCGAGCGGACGACCTCGAGGCCGGCCAGTACGCCGAGCACGCCGTCATATTTGCCGCCGGTCGGCTGGGTATCGAGATGGCTGCCGACATAGACGGGAAGCGCATCGGGATCGGTGCCCGGACGCGTCGCGAACATCGTGCCCATCTGGTCGACGCCGAGCGTCAGGCCGGCCGCCTCGCACCAGGACTGGAACAGCGCACGCCCTTCGGCGTCGGAATCGGTCAGCGTCTGGCGATTGTTGCCGCCTGCTATGCCCGGCCCGACCTTGGCCATCTCCATCAAGCTGTCCCAGAGGCGTTCGCCATTGATGCGGAGATTGTCGGTCGGAGCCGTCATGCAGGTCGTCTTTCGTCGTTAGAGCTCCCGGCCAGCGTCTCCAGCCGGGCGATCGGAAAAAACACGCAACGCCATCCCGCCGCGAGCGATCGCGGCGGTGTGCCTCCCCGTCAGGACGGGGAGGCTGGAATCAGAGGACTGACCCGACGACACCTTAGCGTCACATCGTCGGGAAGTTGAAGACCGCACCGGACTTGATCCCGTCCGGCCAGCGCGTCGTCACCGTCTTCAGACGGGTGTAGAAGTGCACGCCCTCCGGTCCGTAGATGGCGTGGTCGCCGAATACCGAGCGCTTCCAGCCGCCGAAGGAATGATAGGCGACCGGGACCGGGATCGGCACGTTGATGCCGACCATGCCCGCCTCGACCTTGTCGGCGAAGGAGCGCGCGGCGTCGCCGTCGCGGGTGAAGATCGCGGTGCCATTGCCGAATTCGTGGGCATTGATCAGCTCGAGTGCCTCGGAATAGGAACCGGCCCGCAGGACCGCGAGCACGGGACCGAAGATCTCCTCGCGGTAGATCGTCATGTCCTTGTCCACATGATCAAAAAGCGTGCCACCGACGAAGTAGCCGTTCTCGTAGCCCTGCAGCTTGAAGCCGCGGCCGTCGACGACGAGCTTGGCGCCCTCGGCGACACCCTTGTCGATGTAGCCGAGCACCTTCTCCATGTGCTGCTTGGTGACCAGCGGGCCCATCTCGGCGTCGCGGTCCGTCGCCGGGCCGATCTTCAGCGCGCGCACGCGCGGCGCCAGCGTCTCGACCAGCTTGTCGGCCGTCTTCTCGCCGATCGGCACCGCGACCGAGACCGCCATGCAGCGCTCGCCGGCCGAACCGTAGCCGGCGCCCATCAGCGCGTCGGCGACCTTGTCCATGTCGGCGTCGGGCATCACCACCATGTGGTTCTTGGCACCGCCGAGCGCCTGCACGCGCTTTCCGGCCTTGGTGCCGGTGGCGTAGACATATTCGGCAATCGGCGTGGAGCCGACGAAGGAGACCGCCTTGATGTCGGGATGGTGCAGGATGGCGTCGACGACTTCCTTGTCGCCATGCACGACGTTGAGCACGCCCTTCGGCAGGCCCGCTTCATAGAGCAGCTCCGCTACCAGCATGGCGGCGCCCGGATCGCGCTCCGACGGCTTCAGGATGAAGGTGTTGCCGCAGGCGATCGCCACCGGATACATCCAGAGCGGCACCATGCAGGGGAAGTTGAACGGCGTGATGCCGGCGACGACGCCGAGCGCATGGCGATCGGAATAGGTGTCGATCGCCGGGCCGACATTGCGCGAATACTCGCCCTTCAGCAGATGCGGGATGCCGCAGGCGAACTCGACCACCTCGAGGCCGCGCTGCACTTCGCCGAGCGCGTCGTCATGCGTCTTGCCATGCTCGGCCGAGATGGCGCGGGCGATCCTATCGGCGTTCTTCTCCAGGAGATCCTTGAAGCGATACATCACGCGGGCGCGCTTCATCGGCGGCGTGTCGGCCCAGGCCGGAAACGCCGCCTTGGCCGAGGCGACCGCCGCGTCCAGTTCGGCGGCGGTCGAGAGCGGCAGCGTCGCCGCGGCCTCGCCGGTGGCGGGATTGTAGACGGGCTGGCTGCGCGTCGAATTCGACGGCGAGGGCTTTCCGTCGACCAGATTGGTGATGGTGTTCAGGGCAATCGTATCCATTGTGTCCTCCCGAGCCTCAGTCGATCTGCTTCAGGACGGTCGAGAGGGTCTCGACGATCTGATCGATATGGCTCTTCTCGATGATCAGCGGCGGCGACAACGCGATGATGTCGCCGGTGGTGCGGATCATCAGGTTGTTGTCATAGGCCTTGAGGAAGGCCTGGAACGCCCGCTTGGTCGGGCTGCCCGGGATCGGCTCCAGCTCGATCGCGCCGATCAGGCCGATGTTGCGGATGTCGATGACGTTCGGCAGGCCCTTCAGGCTGTGCAGCGCGTCCTCCCAATAGCTGCTGATCTCGGAAACGCGGGTCAGCAGCCCCTCCTCCTCATAGACGTCGAGCGTCGCGAGCGACGCGGCGCAGGCGACCGGATGCGCCGAATAGGTGTAGCCGTGGAACAGCTCGATCGTGTTTTCGGGCGCGTTCATGAACGCATCATAGATCTTCTTGGACGCGAACACCGCGCCCATCGGCACGACGCCGCTGGTGAGGCCCTTGGCGGTCGTCACAAGATCGGGAACGACGTCAAAATAATCGACCGCGAAGGGCGTGCCGAGGCGGCCGAAGCCGGTGATGACCTCGTCGAAGATCAGCAGGATATCGTGCTTGTCGCAGATCTCGCGCAGCCGCTTCAGATAGCCTTTCGGCGGCACCAGCACGCCGGTCGAGCAGGCGACCGGCTCGACGATCAGGGCGGCGATGTTCGACGCGTCATGCAGCGCGATGACCTTTTCCAGATCGTCGGCGAACTCGACGCCGTGTTCCGGCTCGCCGCGGGTGAAGGCGTTGCGCGAGAGGTCATGCGTGTGGCGGATGTGATCGACGCCGGTCAGCATGGTGCCGAAGGTCTTGCGGTTGCCGGAGATGCCGCCGACCGAGATGCCGCCGAAGCCGACGCCGTGATAGCCGCGCTCGCGGCCGAGCAGGCGGAACTTGGTGCCGTTGCCCTTGGCGCGGTGATAGGCAAGCGCGATCTTCAGCGCGGTATCGACCGATTCCGAGCCGGAATTGGTGAAGAAGACATGGTCGAGCGGCGACGGCATCATCGCCGAAAGGCGGGCGGCCAGCTCGAACGCCTTGGGGTGGCCCATCTGGAAGGCCGGCGCGTAATCGAGCTCGGCGACCTGCTTCGACACCGCCTCGACGATCTTCGGACGACCGTGGCCGGCATTGACGCACCAGAGGCCGGCGGTGCCGTCCAGGATCTGGCGGCCATCGGCCGAGGTGTAGTGCATGTCCTTGGCGCCGACCAGCATGCGCGGGTTCTGCTTGAACTGCCGGTTTGCCGTGAACGGCATCCAGAAGGCTTCGAGGTTGTTCGGAATAGGCGCCGTGTTCATGATGCTGGGTGTCCCTCTACAGCCGATTTTCAAGCGCGGCCGGTCACTTTCTCGAACGTATCCGTAGGGCCAAACCCGGTCAAACGGTTGCGGGCGTTAAGAATGTTCTTTATATCGAACGCATGAACGCCTCGCATTTCGACATCGATGTCGGCGGCAGGCTGCGCGAGCTGCGCATCCGCCACGGCCTTTCGCAGCGGGCGCTGGCGAAGCGCGCCGGCGTCTCCAACGCCACCGTCTCGATGGTCGAGGCGAACCGGATGAGCCCCTCCGTCTCCGGCTTGCGGCAGATCCTTTCCGGCATCCCGTTCAGCCTGTCGGAATTCTTCGCCGAGGCGCGGCCGCCGGCCGAACAGGTCGTGTTCCGCGCCGCCGAGCTGAAGGAAATCGGCGGCGGCAAGATCTCGTATCGCCAGGTCGGCAGCAATCTCGAGGGCCGGTCGCTGCAGATGCTGCACGAACGCTACAAGCCGGGCGCGGTTTCCGGCAAGGCGATGCTGTCGCACCAGGGCGAGGAAGCCGGGCTGATCATCCGCGGCCGCATGGTGCTGGAGGTCGACGGCGCACGCTACGAGCTCGCCGCCGGCGATGCCTATTTCTTCGACAGCCGCAAGCCGCACGCCTTCCGCAATGTCGGCGAGGAAGACCTGGAACTGGTCTCCGCCTGCACGCCGCCGAGTTTCTAACCGGAGAGGCCCGGCGCGAAACCATTGAAATCGGGCCGGAATCGGCCGAAAGTCTCCTGAGGCGTCAAACGGCGTCGCATGCGGAGCCGAGCGAGCCAGAACGGACGGATGACCCAACGCGCCGCGGAGATCCAACGGGAAAGCCTCAATCCGTCATGACACGTGTCGCCCTGACGCCTGCCAACACCGCCCGCGCGCGCCAGACCAAGAAGCGCACGCGCATCCAGGCGGAGAACGAGGCGCGCATCCTCGACGCCGCGCTGGAGATCTTCTCGAGCTACGGCTTTCGCGGCGCGACCGTCGACCAGATCGCCGATCTCGCCGGCATGACCAAGCCGAACCTGCTCTATTATTTCCGCCGCAAGGAAGACATCTACCTGGCGATCCTGCGCCGGACGCTGGAGCTCTGGCTGCAGCCGCTGGAAGCGCTCGGCGAGGGCGACGATCCCGTCGCCGAGATCCGCAGCTACATCGACCGCAAGCTGGAGATGTCGCGCGAAAATCCGAAGGCGTCGCGGCTCTACGCCATGGAGATCATGCAGGGCGCGCCGATCCTCGGCGGCGTGCTGGAGACGCGGCTGAAGACGCTGGTCGACGACAAGGCCGAAGTCGTCCGGCGCTGGATCGCCGAGGGGCGCCTGGCGCCGATCGACCCGCACCACCTCATTTTCATGATCTGGGCGACGACGCAGCACTATGCCGATTTCGACGTCCAGGTCCGCGCCACGCTGGGCGAGGCGACCGGCGACAACCGCCATTTCGAGACCGCGACGCAGACGCTCGAAGCGATCTTCCTGAACGGGCTGCTGCCCAAGCCGCAGTAGTCCCAAGCCGCCGGAAAGAAACGACCGCGCCGGCGCCTCGGCCGGAACGAATTTGCGCGACCTCGCCTTCATCTGGAACAACGGCCGCCGTCCTGCTAATCCAGTCAAGCAAACTTGGCTCGGATATCGGACTCATCCAGCATGCTGACGATGGACGACGTAGCGGCAATTCCTCTTTTTTCTTCGCTTCCCCGGCAACAGATCGAGCGGCTGACGCGGAACGCTGCCGACATCAGCCTTTCCGTCAACGAATTCGCCGTGCATGCCGGAGAGGAACCCGCGCTCTATGCCGTGCTTTCCGGCAGGATCGAGGTGGTGAAGACTTTCGACGGCGTGGAAAAGACGCTGGGCTGGCGCAATCCCGGCCAGATCTTCGGCGAGGTGCCGATCGCGCTCGGCTCGCCCTTCCCCGGCAGCTATCGCGCCGCGGAACCCTCGCGCGTGATGCGGATCGAGCTGCAGCATTATTACGCGCTCGCGGCGATCGCGCCCGACGTCTCGCAGAAGGTCAGCGCGCTGGCGCGCGAGCGCATTGGCGGGCTGCAGAGCCTCGCCGCCGAACCGCAGAAGCCGCGCGTGACGCTGGTCTGCGACCGCTGGGACACCGCCGGCGGCGACATCCGCCGCTTCCTCGCCCGCAACCAGATCTCGTTCAACTGGCTGACGCCGGATTCGCCCGATCTGCCGGCGCAATGGTCCGGCCCCTGCCCGCCGGAAGAAAGCTGCCCGGCGCTGCGCTTCCCGGATGGCGAGACCCTGCTCCGCCCGAACATCCGCACGCTCGCCGACCGCCTCGGCCTGCAGACGAAACCGCGAATTGCCGAATATGACGTCGCCATCATCGGCGCCGGGCCGGCAGGGCTGGCCGCCGCTGTCTATGGCGCCTCGGAGGGGCTCCGGACCATCGTCATCGAACGCGAGGCGCCCGGCGGCCAGGCCGGCACCTCGTCGCGGATCGAGAACTATCTCGGCTTCCCGAGCGGCGTCTCCGGCGACGAGCTGGCGAGCCGCGCGCTGCAGCAGGCGCGCCGCCTCGGCGCCGAGATTTTGGTGACGCGCGCCGTCGAGCACATCGATCCGGCGGCGCACCGGATCACCCTCGACGGCGGCGAGATCGTGCAGGCGCGTACCCTGATCCTCGCCACCGGCGTTACCTGGCGCCGCATGTCGATCGAGGGCTTCGACCGCTTCATCGGCAAGGGCATCTACTATGGCGCGGCGCGCAGCGAGGTCGGCGCCACGCACGGCCTCAACATCCACCTCGTCGGCGCCGGCAATTCCGCCGGCCAGGCGGCGCTCTATTTCGCCAACCACGCCAACACGGTCACGCTGGTGGTGCGGGGTGACTCGCTCGAAAAGAGCATGTCGCAATATCTGATCGACCAGATCCGCGCGAAGTCGAACATCACGGCGCTGCTACATTCCGAGATCGTCGCCGTGCATGGCGAGACGAATTTGACGGCGATCGACATCCGCAGCAATCAAAGCGGCGAGACCAGCCGGCATGATTGCGGCGGCGTGTTCAACTTCATCGGCGCCGACGCGGAGACCTCCTGGCTGCCGCCCGAGATCGCCCGCGACGCGCGCGGCTTCGTGCTGACCGGCGACGATTTGAGGAAGACCGGCCAGGCCTTTCCGGACCGCGATCCCTATCTGCTGGAGACCAGCGTTCCCGGCGTCTTCGCCTGCGGCGACGTGCGGCTGAGCCCGGTCAAGCGCGTCGCCGCCGCCGTCGGCGAGGGCAGCATGGCGATCGCCTTCGTGCACCAGTACCTGGCGCGCGAGGGCCGCAAGGCCGCCTCGGCCTGATCGGCTTGACTGAAGACACACCTCGGGCGGCGAGTCCCGGCGCGCCGCCCGACAGAACAATTTCGTGTAACGGTTTGGCGCCTCCGATGATCCGCGCAGCCGCCAGTGCAAATTGCGACGCTTCAGACGTATTTCCAGAAATCTACCGTCGCAATTCTCAACTCCACTCGTGATTGAGAACGGCGATCCCCTCTATCAGGGTGATTTGGATCCACGTTCCTTCGCCAGCCGGCGGGCATGCGGGATGATCATGGCTCACGACTGGGGAGTGCGTCATGAAATCCATCCGAAACATCCTCGCCGGCATCGGCTTCACCGCCGCGCTGGCGCTGCCCTTCGCCGCGCAGGCGACGGTTCCCGAGGGCCCGCTCGTCTCGGCCGAGTGGCTCGCCGACAATCTCGACCATCCGGATATCCGCGTCTTCGAGGTCAGCGTCGATCCCGGCCTCTACGAGCGCGGCCACATCGCCGGCGCCGTCAATCTCGACTGGCACACGGAGCTGGTCGACTCGGTCAGCCGCGACATCGCCCAGCGCGACGCCTTCCAGGCCAAGCTGCGCGAGGCCGGCGTCGGCCCGGAGACGACCGTCATCCTCTATGGCGACAACAACAACTGGTTCGCCGCCTGGGGCGCCTGGGTATTCGACGTCTACGGCTTCGGCGACAAGGTGAAACTGCTCGACGGCGGCCGCAAATACTGGGAAGCCAAGGGCCTGCCCTTCGACACGCGCACGCCCGAGCATGCCGCCACCACGCTGGACCTGCCCGAGCGCAACAACGCGCTGCGCGCCCGCCTCTCCGACGTCATCGCCACGGTCGAGAAGCAGAAGGACGACGTCCTCGTCGATATCCGCTCCGCGCCGGAATATGAGGGCAAGGTGTTCGCGCCGGAAGGCGTCAAGGAACTCGCCGTCCGCGCCGGTCACATCCCGGGCGCCGTCAACGTGCCGTGGGGCAAGGCTGTGGCCGAGGACGGCCGCTTCAAGTCGCCCGAGGAGCTGAAGGCGATCTACGCCGAGGTCGGCGTCGACGGCTCCAAGCCGGTCATCACCTATTGCCGCATCGGCGAGCGCTCCAGCCACACCTGGTTCGCGCTGAGCCGCATCCTCGGCTACGACGTCCGCAACTATGACGGCTCGTGGACCGAATACGGCAACAGCGTCGGCGTCCCGGTCGTCAACCTCGCCGGCACGGTCTGGACCGGCAAGTAATTTTGCTTCCTCCGACATGGGCGGGCGTCGCGCGAGCGGCGCCCGCCTGATTGCGTTCAGCCGAACCTCCCCTTCCGCGGATCCGCCATGCCCAGCCTGAGCCCGCCCAGCCCGACAGCGTCCGCCCCGACGCGCCCCCTCGCCATCCTGATCGCCGTCACCATCGTCGCGGGCGTCCTGCTCCTCGCGCGCTTTGCGACGGAGGCGACCAGCGAGGGCCGCGCCATCGCCTTCTCGCTGCTGGTCGGGCTTGCCTTCGGCATCGTCCTGCAGCGCTCGCGCTTCTGCTTCCTCTGCCATTTCCGCGATTTCCAGGAACGGCGCGACGCGCGCGGCGTGGTCGCGATCCTGGTCGCGCTGGCGCTGGGCGCGCTGCTCTACCCGATCGTCATCGCCTCCTGGATGCCGGTGATCCGGCCCGGCGCGCTGCCGCCGGACGCGCATATCGGCCCGGTCAGCCTGGCGCTCGCGGTGGCGTCGCTCGTCTTCGGCATCGGCATGGCGATCTCGGGATCCTGCCTGTCGGGCCATCTCTACCGCCTCGGCGAGGGCTCGCCGACATCGCCCTTCGCCATTCTCGGCGCGCTGATCGGCTTCGGGCTCGGCTTCCTGACGTGGAACTGGATCTATGTCGCGGCCGTCGCCACCGCGCCTTCCGTCTGGCTGCCGCATCATTTCGGCTATGAGGGCACGCTCGCCCTCGGCCTCTTCGTGCTGGCGGCGCTCATCCTCGCGGCGTTCTGGCTCGGCCGCCCCGTGCCGCGCGCCGCAGAGCCGGAGGGAGAACACGGGCAGGTCAAGCTCCTGCTGCGGCGCGTCTTCGTCGAGCGCTGGCCCTATAGCCTCGGCGGGGCGGCGGTCGCCGTCATCTCCGCCTTCGCCTTCCTGCGCGTCGGCCCGCTCGGCGTCACGGCGGAGCTCGGCAGTATCGCCCGCACGTCGAGCGCCGCGCTCGGCGCGCTGCCCGAGACGCTGCACGGGCTCGATGCCTTGCGCGGCTGCGCCACGGCGGTCAAATCCGCCATTCTGTCGAAGAACGGCGCCCTGGTCGGCGGGCTGGTCGCCGGCAGCTTCGCGGCGGCGCTGGTCGCCGGCCAGTTCACGCCTGCATGGCCGACGCCGAAGCAGGTCGCCAAGGGGCTGGTTGGAGGCATCCTGATGGGATGGGGCGCGATGACCGGCCTCGGCTGCACGGTCGGCGTTCTGCTCTCCGGCATCCATGCCGGCGCGCTGTCAGGCTGGGTCTTCCTGGTCTTCTGCGCGATCGGCGTCTCGGCGACGCTCGCGATCAGCCGCCGCGCCACGCGCGCGACGGCCTGAGCTTCCGAAGGAAGCCTATTCCGCCGGCTCGGCCGGGACGAAGGCCTTCGCCATCGGGTTGTTCTTGTGCGTCGTCCAGTTGGCATACTGGTCGGTGATCGCAAATCCGGTGCGCGGATCGACGCCCTCGACCATCTGCTCCATGGTGATGCAGTTATCGACCGGGCAGACATTGACGCAGAGATTGCAGCCGACGCATTCGGCGTCGATCACCTCGAAGTGCCTGATACCGTCGAGCATCGAGGTGATCGCCTGGTGCGAGGTGTCCTCGCAGGCGATGTGGCAGCGGCCGCACTTGATGCAGAGATCCTGGTCGATCTTCGCCTTGGCGACGTAGTTCAGGTTCAGATACTGCCAGTCGGTGACATTGCCGACGGCGCGGCCGACGATCGGCTCGATCGTCTCGAAATCGTGCTTGTCCATGTAGTCGGACAGGCCCGAGATCATCTCCTGCACGATGCGGAAGCCATAGGTCATGGCGGCGGTGCAGACCTGCACGTTGCCGGCGCCGAGCGCCATGAACTCGACCGCGTCGCGCCAGGTGGTGATGCCGCCGATGCCGGAGATCGGCAGGTCGCGGGTCTGCGGATCCCTAGCGATCTCGGCCGTCATGTTGAGGGCGATCGGCTTCACCGCCGGGCCGCAATAGCCGCCATGGCTGCCCTTGCCGTCAACCGTCGGGATCGGCGCGAAATTGTCGATGTCGACGCCGATGATCGAGTTGATGGTGTTGATCAGCGACACGGCATCAGCGCCGCCATTATGCGCGGCACGCGCCGAGGTGCGGATATCGGAGATGTTGGGCGTCAGCTTGACGATGACGGGCATGCGCGTGTGCTGCTTGCACCAGCGCGTGACCATCTCGACATATTCGGGAACCTGGCCGACGGCGGCGCCCATGCCGCGCTCGCTCATGCCGTGCGGGCAGCCGAAATTCAGCTCGACGCCGTCCGCCTCGGTCTCCTCGACCTTGGCGAGGATGTCCTTCCAGTAGTGCTCCTCGCAGGGGACCATCAGCGACACGACCACGGCGCGATCCGGCCAGTCGCGCTTGACCTCCTTGATCTCGCGCAGATTGACGTCGAGGGGCCGGTCGGTGATCAGCTCGATGTTGTTCAAACCGATCAGGCGGCGGTCGTTCGAGTGGATGGCGCCGTAGCGCGGGCCGGAGACGTTGACGACAGGCGGATCGGTGCCCAGCGTCTTCCAGACGACGCCGCCCCAGCCGTCCCTGAAGGCGCGGACGACGTTGTAGGCCTTGTCGGTCGGCGGCGCGGAGGCCAGCCAGAACGGGTTGGGCGACTTGATGCCGGCGAAGGTCGAGGCGAGATTGGCCATGGGTTCCTCCTAGGCCGCGACTGACGGGGTCGAAAGCGCGAGATGGATGGATTCGGCGGCAATGCGGCCGTCCGCGACGGCAGCCACCGTCAGATCCTCTCCGGTTGCGGCGCAATCGCCGCCGGCCCAGACGCCCGGAAGCGTCGTGCGCCGCTCGTCGTCGACACGGATTTTGCCATTTTCCAGCGCGATCGTCTCGGCCGATCCGTTCAGGGCGGCGGGGACGAAGGTCTGGCCGATCGCCTTGAAGACGGTGTCGGCGGCAAGCGTGAACAGAGCGCCGGTGCCGACCAGCCGGCCGTCCTCCTCGCGCGTCTCCTCGAACTCGATGCCGGTGACCCGGCCCGCCTCGGTGACGAGCCGGCTCGGCTTGGCGTTGTGGCGGATCAGCACGCCGTCGGTCTGGGCGAGGTCCTGCTCATATTCCGACGCGCCCATCCTGGCCTGGCCGCGGCGGTAGACGACGGTGACCTCCTTGGCGCCGAGGCGCTTCGACTGCACGGCGACATCGATCGCCGTCATGCCGCCGCCGACGACGACAACGCGGCCGCCGACCGGAAGCGTGCCCAGATCCGTCGCCTGGCGGAGATCGGCGATGTAGTCGACCGCGTCGGCGACGCCGTCGAGATCCTCGCCCGAAAGGCCGAGCGCGTTGACGCCGGCGAGCCCCATGCCGAGGAAGACGGCGTCATAAGCGGAGCGCAGCTCCGACAGGCTGATATCGCGGCCGATCGCCTTGCCGTGCTCGATCGTGATGCCGCCGATCGACAACACGAAGTCGACTTCCTTCTGGGCGAAATCGTCCGGCGCCTTGTAGGCGGCGATGCCGTATTCGTTGAGGCCGCCGGCCTTCTCGCGGGCGTCATAGATGACGACGTCATGGCCGTGCATGGCGAGGCGGTGCGCGGCGGCGAGGCCGGCTGGTCCCGCGCCGACGACGGCGACCCGCTTGCCGGTCGCCTCCGCCCGGGCGAAGGGCTGCTCGCCGCGCTCTTCCATCAGCACGTCGGTGGCATAGCGCTGCAAGAGGCCGATCTTGACCGGCTTGCCCTCGGCCGCCTCGCGGACGCATGCCTCTTCGCAGAGCGTCTCGGTCGGGCAGACGCGGGCGCACATGCCGCCCAAAATGTTCTGCGACAGGATCGTCTCGGCCGAACCTTCCGGATTGTCGGTCAGGATCTGGCGGATGAAGAGCGGGATGTCGATCGAGGTCGGACACGCCTTCACGCAGGGCGCGTCGTAGCAGAAATAGCAGCGATCGGACTCGACCAGCGCCTGATGCCGATCGAGCGGCGGGTGGATATCGAGAAAATTGGCGACGTATTCGTCGGGCGACAGACGGCCCGTTGCAATGTCCGGCACATGCGTGGGCATATGCGTCCCTCCCTGTCGGCCGCCTAGGGCCCTGGGTCCAGTTCCGGCCGGCGCCATGCCGTCCGGCATCGATCCGACAACACGGCTCGCCCCTCTTTATTGTGTCCGGGCCGCGTCGAAGTCTTGATCATTTGGACAAACTTTCTGGAAACCGTCAAGGCTTGATTTGAGCCATTCCAAACTGTGCTTTGCACAATATCACGGCATTCCGTTTGCAGCGGACAGACGCCGCTATGCCGCGCTGGCGACGCATCAAAATTGCGCGAACCGCCCAGCCCGCAGCCACTTCGGACCCATCTCGCCCGGCCGGATCGCCTATTTTTCAGGCAAGTCTGTTTTTTGACCAGTTGATCGGGGAATTTCCGGCGTAGCCCAGCCCAGAAAATCGCCAGAAATGGCGGATTTCCGCCGCTGGCACGCGACTTGCCACTCCTTTTCGCAGGTTCAATCGGAGACGAAGATGGCACGCCCCGCGGATCTCGAACTGGCCTCGGTGACCAAGAGCTACGCCGGCACGATCGCCGTCGACTCCATCAATCTGAAGATCAAGGCCGGGACCTATTGCTGCCTGCTCGGGCCATCGGGCTGTGGCAAGTCCTCGACGCTCCGCATGATCGCCGGCCACGAGGCGGTTTCCGACGGCGACATCGCGCTCGGCCACGAGATCGTGAACAAGCTGCCGCCGGCCAAGCGCGGCACGGCGATGATGTTCCAGTCCTATGCGCTGTTCCCGCATCTCTCGGTCCGCGACAACGTCGCCTTCTCGCTGAAGATGAAGGGCGTCGGCAAGGTTGACCGCTCGATCAAGGCGACCGACGCGCTGAAGCTCGTCGACATGGAGCGCTATGCCGAGCGGCTGCCGAGCCAGCTTTCCGGCGGCCAGCAGCAGCGCGTGGCGCTCGCCCGCGCCCTCGTCACCGATCCGCAGATCCTGCTGCTCGACGAGCCGCTCTCCGCCCTCGACCCCTTCCTGAAGATCAAGGTCCGCGCCGAACTGAAGCGCTTCCAGCGCGAGCTCGGCATCTCCTTCATCCATGTGACGCACAGCCAGGAAGAGGCGATGGCGCTGGCCGACCTCATCGTCATCATGAACAACGGCAGGATCGAGCAGGCCGGAACCCCGCGCGAGATCTTCAACGCCCCGGCGACCGAGTTCGTCGCCCGCTTCATCGGCGGCCACAACGTCATGCCGATCGACGGCCGCACCGTCAGCGTCCGCGCCGACCGGCTGAGCGTCTCGGCCGAGGGCGGTGACGGCGTCGCCGCCTCGGTGCGCGAGGTCGAGTACCAGGGCACCGTCGTCTATGTCAGCCTCGCCACCGATGCCGGCCTCGAGCTGACGGCCATCGTGCCGGAACGCACCTTCTACCAGAACCCGTTCCAGACCGGCGACACCGTGACGGTGCGCTGGGACCCCAACGACATCCACGAACTTTCCGCCGCCGCCTGAGCGCGCGGTTTCCTGCGACAACACCAGAGGAGACCAAGGGAATGGACGACAAGAACAAGACCGGCATCTCGCGCCGCACGCTGCTGAAGGGCTCCGCCATCACGGCCGGCTTCCTCGGCACCACCGCCGTGACCGGCTTCCCGGCGGTGCACGCCGACGAGCCGATCACGCTGCGCTACCTCTCGACCGCGACCAACCAGTCGCCGGCGATCGCCGCCAAGGCGAAGGAAGTCACCGGCATCAACATCGAATACGTCACCGTCACCACCGACGACGTCACCAAGCGCATCATCACCCAGCCGGACTCGTTCGATCTCGTCGACACGGAATATTTCGCGCTCCGCAACCTGATCCCGTCCGGCAATTTCCAGGCGATCGACGCCAAGAAGGTGAAGCTGGTCGACAAGCTGGCGACCGCCATCACCAAGGGCGAGGTCGACGGCAAGAAGATCGGCAACCAGGGCACGGCGCCGCACAAGGTGCTCTATCTCGAGAAGCAGCGCGGCAAGGAGTTCGCCAAGGAGCAGACCGAGTGGCTGACCCTGATCCCGACCACCTACAACGCCGATACGCTCGGCATCCGGCCTGACCTGATCAAGCGCCCGATCGAAAGCTGGGCCGAGCTGCTCAATCCCGAGTTCAAGGGCAAGACCTCGATCCTCAACATCCCGTCGATCGGCATCATGGACGCCGCCATGGTCAACGAGGCGATGGGCGTCCTGAAATATGGCGACAAGGGCAACATGACCAAGGAGGAGATCGACAAGACGATCGCCACCCTGATCGAGGCCAAGAAGGCCGGCCAGTTCCGCGCCTTCTGGTCGGACTTCAACGAGAGCGTCAACCTGATGGCCTCGGGCGAGACCGTCGTGCAGTCGATGTGGTCGCCGGCCGTCACCGCCGTTCGCCTCAAGGGCATCCCCTGCACCTTCCAGCCGCTGAAGGAAGGCTATCGCGCCTGGGCCTCGGGCTTCGGCCTGCCGAAGACGCTGAAGGGCAAGAAGCTCGACGCCGCCTACGAATTCATCAACTGGTTCCTCGACGGCTGGGCCGGCGCGCATCTGAACCGGCAGGGCTACTACGCCGCCGTGCTCGATACGGCGCAGAAGAACATGGAGCCCTATGAGTGGGCGTTCTGGATGGAAGGCAAGCCGGCCGAGAAGGACATCCACGGTCCGGATGGCGGCCTGCTCGAAAAGGCCGGCACGATCCGCGACGGCGGCTCCTACAACACCCGCATGGGCGCGGTCGCCTGCTGGAACTCGATCATGGATGAGAACGCCTACATGATCCAGAAGTGGAACGAGTTCATCGCCGCCTGACCGGCTGGCGACAGGAAGCTCCCTGCAAGGCCGCCGGAGTCTCGGCTCCGGCGGCACCGCGGGTCTCCTCACCTCTCCCTGAGGAGACTTTTGCGCAACGCCGCCCTGCAATCATGCAGTGCTCCAATTCCATCATCCTGAGGTGCCCGAACGCAGTTCGGGCCTCGAAGGACGCAGGGTCTCGGGGCAATCTATCGATGGCACGGCCGCTCTGCGTGCTTCGAGACGGCCCTGCGGGCCTCCTCAGCATGATGAGGGAGGTGTTCTGCAAAGGCCTCCTCAGGGAGAGGTGAAGCAAGGGGCCCCGCTCGCCCCGCACATCCAATCAGAGCGCACCGAAACGGAGCCTGCCCCGACATGCTGGAAATGAAATCGCGCTGGGCACCCTACTGGCAGGCGGCGCCGCTCGCGATCGTCTTCCTCGTCTTCTTCGTCCTGCCGCTTCTGGTGACCTTCGCCGTCAGCTTCTGGACCTATACCGGCTATTCGATCGAGCCCGCCTTCGTCGGCGACAACTACGCCACCGCCTTCGACAAGTGCCTGGCCTCGCTGCCGGACCTCTGCACCACCTTCCGCACCTATCTGTCGACGCTCAAATTCTGCCTGATGGTCTGGCTGATCACCCTCGTGCTCGGCTTCACCATCGCCTATTTCCTCGTCTTCGAGGTCAAGTCGAACAATGCCCGGCTGATCCTGGCGCTGATCACGACGATCCCGTTCTGGACCTCGAACGTCATCCGCATGATCTCGTGGATCCCGCTGCTCGGCCGCAACGGCGTCGTCAACCAGTGGCTGCTCTCGATGGGGCTGATCACCGAGCCGCTCGACTGGCTGCTCTATTCCAACTTCTCCGTCGTGTTGGCGCTCGTTCACCTGAACACGGTCTTCATGATCGTGCCGATCCTGAACTCGATGTCGCGCATCGACAAATCGCTGGTCGAGGCCGCCTACGACACCGGCGCCACCGGCTGGCAGACGCTCTGGAACGTCATCATCCCGCTGTCGAAGACCGGCATCGCCATCGGCTCGATCTTCGTCATCACCGTGGTGATGGGCGATTTCATCTCGATCGGCCTGATGGGCGGCCAGCAGATCGCCTCGGCCGGCAAGGTGATCGAAAGCCAGATCAACGCGCTGCAATTCCCGATCGCCGCCGCCAACGCCGTCGTGCTGCTCGCCGTCGTCCTGATGATCATCTGGACGCTGCTGCGCTTCGTCGACATCCGCAAGGAGCTCTGAGAATGACCGAGGGACGCTCCCGCGCCTTCTATGTCCTGTCGGCCGTCTTCGCCCTCTACGTGCTGTTTCTCTACGGCCCGACGATCACCATCCTGGTGCTGTCGTTCCAAGGCCCGAGCGGCGGCATGACCTTCCCGATGAATGGCGTGTCGCTGCACTGGTTCCACAATCTCTGGGCCGGCATCGGCGTGCCCAACGTCGTCGACGCGCTGTTGAATTCGCTGAAGCTCGGCCTCGCCGTCACGCTGGCGACGGTGGTGATCTCGGTGATGGCCGGCTATGCCTTCCGCCGCCCATTCAAGGGCTCGAACCTGCTGTTCTTCACGGCGATCGCCAGCCTGATCCTGCCGTCGATCGTCGTCTCGCTCGGCATCGCGCTCGAATTCCAATTGTTCAACCAGGGCATCACCGCGCTCGGCGACCGCCTTGTCGACAATTACGTCGATATCGACAACGCCACCGCCTGGACCACCTTCCTCGGCAATGTCGGCATCGCCATCCAGGACAATTTCCAGACCCTGATGGGCCTGTTCACCTCCGGCTTCGGCGCGCATCTGACCTGGACGCTGCCCTTCGGCCTCTTGATCATGTTCGCCGTCTTCAACCGCTTCAACCCGGCCTATGAGGAGGCGGCGCGCGATCTCGGCGCCTCGTCCTGGCAGACCTTCCGCCATGTCGTGCTGCCGATGATCGCGCCATCGCTGATCGGCGTGGCGCTGTTCGGCTTTACCCTCTCCTGGGACGAGATCGCCCGCTCCTCGCAGACCGTGGGCGCCACCAACACGCTGCCGCTGACGCTGCGCGGCCTCACCACCACCGTGACCACACCCGTCATCTACGCGCTCGGCACCGTCACCACCGCCGTCTCCTTCGCGGTCATCGGCACCGCCGTCCTCGTCATGCTGGTCGTCCAGCAGCGCCGCCGCCGGCACGGCTCCGACGCCGGCAAGGGCACCGCCTGACGCTACCCGGGCGGCGTTTCGGCAACACCCGCCGACACCGCCGCCCCGCCTCTCGATGCCTCTGGAACCATTGGCGTTTCCGCCCGTTTCCCCACGGGTCGCATGGAAAACGCTAGGGAATTGAGCGCAAGGAGCACAGCGTATGAGTGCGCATTATGGATATGCAGGTTTCCGCCGACCCGCCGATATCGTCTCCGACAACGTCCTCTCCGACAAGCAGAAGACGGAGACGCTGTTGCACTGGAAGCGCGCCGTCGCGCGCCTGATGCCCTTTGCATCGGATGACGAGCGGGAAGCTTATAGAAACCTAACCATAGAACTCGCCGCTGCGTTGACCCATATCGACATAGTGCCGGTGAGGTTGCATAGTTTCGAGACGACACCCCTCAAGACTACCAAGCCTTGAGCAACACAGGAGTGCCACATGGTGACCAAGACAGACGGCTCCGACCTTTCCGAGCAGGTCAAGGCCATTCAGGCCGAATTGGCGTCCCTGACGGATACGATCCGGAAGTTCGGTTCCGAGCAGGCCAGCGCCGGCGCTGAAGCCCTGCACGGCGTCGCCGGCCGGGCGGGCGAGACCTTCCGCGCCTCGGCCGAGGAAGCACGCCGCCGTGGACACCAGGCGGCTGAAGACATCGAAAGCCACATCACCAAGAACCCCGTCCCGGCCGTGCTGATCGCGGCGGGCATCGGCCTCTTCATCGGCGCGCTGATAGGCCGGCGATGAGCGGCCTGTTCCAGGCCCTGACCAGCGTGGCGGCCGCGGCCGCCACGCAGACCACCGTGCGCACGCTGAAGCGGGTCGGCCTTCTGGCGCTGGCCGGCGTCTTCATCATCATCGGCATCAGCTTCGGCGTCGCCGCCGGCTACCAGGCGCTGTCGATCTCCTACGGCTCGCTGGTGGCGAAGCTCGTGGTGGGCGGCGCGTTTCTCGTCGTCGGCCTGGTCGTGCTGCTGATCGCCAACTGGCGCAACAACCGCCGCCAGCAGCAGGAAGTCGGCACGACCAGCGTGGCGCTCGCCTTCGCGATGGGCCTGCTCGGCGGCCTCTCCCGCAAGCGGTAACCTGGCGTTTCGATCAAACCGTGAAAGCAGGGAGCTTCGGCTCCCTTTTTCGTGTCCGGATTGTCCTCACGCGATCACGTGGCTCGCCGGGATGTCGATCTCGCAGACGACGCCGCCGGGCGTGAATTCGAGCGTGACGTCGCCGTCGAGCGCCTGGCCGACGCTCCGCTCCAACAGCGTCACGCCGAAACCGGACTTCTGCGGCGACTGCACCGAGGGTCCGTTGGTCTCCTCCCAGCGCATGTGGAAGCGGTTGTCGTCGCGAATGGCCCAGCGCAGCGAGATCCGCCCGCCGGGCACCGACAGCGCGCCGTATTTGGAGGCGTTGGTGGTGAGCTCATGCAGCGCCAGCCCGATGTTCTGCACCGCGTCCGGCCGCAGGCTGATGAACGGGCCCTCGATCTTCAGCTGGTCCGAGCCCGGCTCGATCGCCTGGCCGAGCTGGGCGTTGACGAGATCATGCAGGATCGCGCCGTGCCATTCCTGCGCGACGAGCAAATCGTGCGAGGCGGCCATGGCGCGCAGCCGCGCCGAGAAGCGCGACACGAAGGTCTGCGGGTCGTCCGATCGCGCCGCCGTCTGCCGGGCCATCGCCTGGATCACGGCGAGAAGGTTCTTCGAGCGGTGCGTCAGTTCCCGCATGACGAGGCGCAGGTGCGCCTCCTGCAGATGGCTCTCCGTCACGTCGACGACGACGCCGGCGAGCCCGATGACCTCGTGATTGCCCGCCGTCATCGGCTCGATGCGGACCTGGAAGTGCCGGTCGGAGCCGGCGAGCGGCATGACGATCTCGCCATGCTGCGGCTGTCCCGTGGCCACCGCCTCCCGCTTCATGGCGAGGATCGGCCTGCCAACCTCCGGCGGCCAGATCTCCTCGTCGGTGCGGCCGAGCATGATGTCCGGCGCAAGGCCGGTCGGCGGATTGTAGATCCAGTTGTAGCGAAGGTCGGCGTCATGGCTGAACACCATGATCGCCGAGCCGCGCAGCGCCAGGTCGAAGCGCGCATTGGCCAGGGCGAGGCTCGAGGTCAGCGCCTGCAGGCGCGTCTCGTAGTCGTGCCGCTCCGTCAGGTCGAACACGGCCGAGGTCAGGCCGATCGTCTCGCCGGCCGCGTCGCGCAGCGGCTCGATGGAGAGGCGCAGATATTGCGTCCCGCCCTCGACTGTCGACACCACCACGTTCATCGACGTTCCCTGCCCGGTCGAAAGCACGGCGCGCTTGGCCTCGACGATCTGGGCGGCGACATCGCCGGCGAACAGATCCCGGTCCATCTTGCCGATGATCTCTTCCGCGCCGATCTCGAAATGGGGATTGTTGTAGGCCCAGGTGAAGACCAGGTCCTTGTCCTGGTTGAACACGGCGATGTCGGAGCCCGACAGCGCCGCCTCGAAGCGCTGGTTGATCTCCTTCCACTCGCGCGTCCGCATCCGCACCGTCTCCTCGAGCTCGCCGCGGATATCCGTCAGCTGCCGCATGGTGTCGATGTGGGAATCGATCTCGGACTTCAGATGCGCGTTGTTGCGCTGGAGCTCGCGCGGCGACGGCAAAGCGAGCAGTTCCGGCAGGGCGAAGCGGATCAGGAACACCGCGACCAGCGCGATCACCGCGGCGACGCTGTCGAACACGCGCTGATAGGCGGGCGAGGGAGAGAACAGCGAGAAGGCGCCGACGCCATGCGAGAGCGTGATGCAGAGGAGCAGCAGCACGAAAGCGAGCGCCACCCGCTTGTAGACGCCGGGCAGATCGCGGCGCTTGACCAGGAAAGTGATCGTGGCGATCGCGATGCCGAGCGTGCTCGCGGCGATCAGCGCGCGCGGGATCGCTCGCAGCAGGGCTTCTTCCCGGCCGACCAGATCCGGCAGAAAGTGCAGCAACCAATCCATCAAGGGTCCTTCCGGGATAGACGCCGCGCGCCCGCGGGTCCACCGGCGTTCCCGGCAATTCTACACCGTTCCCGAAGCCGGAAGACACGCGACGTCGCTGCCGTCCCTGCCGCGCCGGGGCGACAGGGACGGCCGGCCGAGGATCACGCCGCCATGGAGGCGGTCGAATTGAAGAACAGCGCCTGGCTGATCGCCGCCTTCACCGTGCGCGGGTCGAACGGCTTGGTCAGCAGGAAGGTCGGCTCCGGGCGCTCGCCGGTGAGGAGGCGCTGCGGGAAGGCCGTGATGAAGATCACCGGCACGCTGAAGCCGGCGAGAATGTCCTTCACGGCGTCGATGCCCGAGGAGCCGTCGGCGAGCTGGATGTCGGCGAGAACGAGGCCCGGCATTTCCCGCGCCGCCGCCTCGACCGCGTCGTCGCGCGTCCGCGCGATCGCCGCCACCTCGTGGCCGAGTTCCTGGACGATGCCCGAAAGGTCCATCGAAATCAGCGGCTCGTCCTCGATGATGAGCACGCGCGTATGCGTCTGCCGGTCGATCTCGGCGAGCGCGTCGGCGAGCAGCGGCTGCACGCGCTCGGCCGGGATGCCCATGACGGCGGCGGCGTCCACATCGGAGAAGCCTTCCATCGTGGTGAGCAGGAGCGCCTGCCGGCTCTCGGGCGTCATCGCCGCGAGGCGCTGCTGGGCGGTCGTTTCCTGCCGGCTCAGGCCGTCGATGGAGGTATCCGCCCCGTTCTGGGTGCCGGACCAGATGGCATGGAACAGCCGGTAGAGCGCAATCTTCGGATGGACGTTGCGATCGATCACGCCGGGTTCGTTGACGATCGCCTGCAGGCAGGCGCGCACATAGGCGTCGCCGCTCAACTGGCCGCCGGTCAAAGCACGCGCATAGCGCCGCAAAAGTGGGAGATGCGGTGCTAGGGCCTGCGACAGACTTTCGGGCATAGGTTCCCCCTCTTTGGGCTCAAGATAGCAACAGAACGTGGCACATCGAATTCGGTTCCGGAATCACCGGAACCATTTTTGACCTTCCGCATTGCCAATCGAGCAGTCGGACCGCTGCGGTTACAAAGGACGGGGCCTTTGGGCACTCAGGAAAAGAAGATGAACAAGGAAAGCATGGTGAAGGACGCCGAGCTTCGTACGACGCCCTCACCCGGGCCGAGCACGCAAGGAGAAAAGGAGGACTGGATTGGTCGGCAGTTGCGCCGTGTCTTCGACAGTGCACTGAGCGAGCCGCTGCCCGACGATATCATGTCGCTACTCGATCGACTCGACGACGCGCCGCCCGCTGGAAATCCGGAAGGCTCGAAGGGGTCCGCATGACTCCATCGCGATTGTCCCGAGATCCGGCCCGGCGACTTGGCCTGACGACCAGGACCAGGACGACCGGACCAAGACGAGATACGCAGGGAGAGCGTCATGAAGAATGAACTGGTCGAAGCGCTGCCGATGCTGCGCGCCTTTGCCCGTTCTCTGAGCGGAAACCGGGATCGCGCCGACGATCTGGTGCAGGAAACCGTCATGCGCGCGCTCGCCAACCGCGACAAGTTCCAGGAAGGCACCAATTTGCATGCCTGGCTGGTGACGATCCTGCGCAACCAGTATTATTCTGAAGGCCGCAAGCGACGGCGCGAAGTGGAAGACGCCGAGGGCGCCCACGCCGCCCGCCTCGCCGACATCGGCGCCCAGCATGGGCATCTCGAGCTCGACGACTTCCTCCGCGCCATGCAGCTGCTGCCGGACGAGCAGCGCGAGGCCCTCGTCCTGATCGGCGCCAGCGGCTTCTCCTACGAGGAAGCGGCCGAGATCTGCCAGGTCCGCGTCGGCACGGTGAAGAGCCGCGTCTCGCGCGCCCGCGCCCGCCTCGAGGAAGTCATGCGCGGCGGCGTCGCGCTGCCGCCGGTCGAGATGGCCAAACGCTCGGTCCAGGAAATCCAGAAGGCCATGGCAGTCCGCGGCAGCTGAGGCGGAGCTATTCAGCTTCGGCTGAATGGATCCCGGCTCGGAGGCCGGGATGACAGCGAGCTTGGGGCGGCGGGAGTGCCAGGCTTATCCTTTACTCTACCTGAGCCCATCGATGACCTGCCCGGCCCGAGCCACGCTCCCCGTCATCCCCGCGAAGGCGGGGATCCATGCAGCTGTGGCCTTGGAAGGCCGAACCTCCCGATGCTCCGGCTGAATGGATCCCGGCTCGGAGGCCGGGATGACGGCGAGCTTGGGGCGTGAAACGACGTCCTGAACCCTCCCCTTGAGGGAGGGTCAAGACCGCCTGATGGCGGTCTTGGGGAGGGGGCCTTCGTCGGATTTGCCGCTAGCAGCGAATTACCCCCTCCCGAAAACGCGAAGTGCGTTTTCGACCTCCCCTCAAGGGGGAGGTTCAAGAAAGGAGGCCGGCTCCCGCCATCATGGCCGGCTCCTTACGCTGATCACGGACCGCCCCAAATACCAAAAGGCCCGCGATCAACAATCGCGGGCCCTGTCGTTCTGGCGGCTGGCTAGACCTCAGGCCCGCCGCATCAAGTGCATGACGCCGGAAATCAGGAACAGGATGATCGCAACCACGAAGATGATCTTCGCGATGCCGATTGCCGTCCCTGCGATACCGCCGAAGCCGAGGACCGCGGCGACCAGCGCGACGACAAGAAAGAAAATCGCCCAACTCAGCATCAAATCCCTCCACGGGTGCACGCGGCAGATGTGCCGCTCGCATATCCAATGCGAGAGATTTGACGAGGTTCCGTTGCGACGCCGGCTTACTCGCCGGCGCTTTCCCGACCGGTGATCTCGATGCCGAAGCCCTGCAGGCCGACATACTGGCGCTCCTGGGACGACAGCAGGCGGATCGAGCGGACGCGCAGGTCGCGCAGGATCTGCGCGCCGACGCCGATCTCGCGCCAGCGCTCCTTGCGCTGCCGCGCCGACAGGTGGCGCTCCTCGCCGTCGCCGGCGGCCGAGCCGTCGGGCCGGACGACGGCCGGATCGCGGATCAGCACGAAGACGCCGCGATCGGCGGCGCCGACCTTGCGCAGCGTCGTCTCCAGCCAGCCCTTCGAATCCGGCCCGCGCGAGATCAGGTCAGAGATCGGATTGGCGCGGTGGATGCGGACGGTGACGTCGGCCTGCTCGGCGACATCGCCGAAGACGATGGCGAGATGCTGCAGCGGATCGAACGGCGTCTCGTAAACGAAGGCGGTGGCGGTGCGGCCGCCGACCGGTACCTGGAAGCTGTCGACCACCTTGACGAAGCTCTCGGTGCGGGCGCGATAGGCGATCAGGTCTTCGATCGAGACGATCTTCAGCCCATGCTCGGCGGCGAATTCCAAGAGCTCGGGCAGGCGCTTGACGGTGCCGTCGTCATTGACGACCTCGGCCAGCACGCCGGCCGGCTCCAGCCCGGCGAGGAGCGACAGGTCGGTCGCCGCCTCGGTGTGGCCGGAGCGGATCAGAACGCCGCCTTCGCGCGAGATCAGCGGGAAAATGTGGCCCGGGCGCAGGAAGTCGGAGGCGGTGCAATTGTCGTTGGCGAGCGCCTGGATCGTGTTGGCGCGCTCCTCGGCCGAGATGCCCGTCGTCAGCCCGACCTTGTAGTCGACGGTGACGGTGAAGGCGGTGCGCATCGGGTCGCGGTTATTGGCGACCATCGGCGGCAGGTGCAGCGCCTCGGCCCGGTCGGCGCTGACCGGCACGCAGATGATGCCGCTGGTGTGGCGGATCATGAAGGCGACCTTCTCCGCCGTCGCCTTCGACGCGGCCATGATCAGATCGCCCTCGTTCTCGCGATCCGTATCGTCGACGACCACCACCAGTTCGCCCGCGGCGATCGCGGCGACGGCTTCTTCAATCGTGTTGAGGGCCATGAGCCAAGTCCTGAAAGCAGGGAAGATGACGCTCTTATAAGCGATCGCCAACCGATCGCCACTGCGGCCATGCGGAAACCAGTTGTCTGATGACCCGCTCCCCCTTACCAGTATCGCCACCGCGAAGGTGCGCGGCCGAGCCGCGCGAAGAGGGAAGAGAAGACGAATGGCAGATATCAAGCGTTTTTCCGGCCGTGGCGCGATCGTGACGGGCGGCGCGTCGGGCATCGGTTTCAAGACGGCCGAGCGCATTGTTTCCGAGGGCGGAACGGTTTGTCTCTGGGACGTAGACGCTGAGCGGATCGAAGCCGCCAAGGCAGCCCTCGGCCCGCAGGCGCATGGCGTCAAGCTCGACATCTCCAAGCCCGATCAGGTCGAGGCCGCCGCCAAGACCGCCGAAGGCCATCTCGGCAAGATCGACATCCTGATCTGCTCGGCCGGCGTCGCCGGCAAGAACGCCCTCGTCGTCGACTACCCGATCGACGAATGGCAGCGCGTCTTCGACATCAACGTGCACGGCCTGTTCTATTGCAATCGCTTCGTCGCGCCCCTGATGCAGAAGAACGGCTATGGCCGCATCGTCAACGTCGCCTCGATCGCCGGCAAGGAAGGCAACCCGACCGCCTCGGCCTATTCCGCCTCGAAGGCGGCGGTGATCGGCCTCACCAAGTCGCTCGGCAAGGAACTCGCCAAGGACAACATCACCGTCAACGCCATTACCCCGGCGACGATCGACACGCCGATCCTGAAGCAGGTCAGCCAGGCGCATATCGACTACATGCTGTCGAAGATCCCGATGGGCCGCTTCGGCACCGTCGAGGAAGCCGCCGCGATCCTGACCTGGCTCGCCAGCGAAGAATGCTCCTTCACCACCGGCGCCGTGTTCGACCTCTCGGGCGGCCGCGCGACGTACTGATCGCGCCGCTTTTTTGAAAGAAGCCTCCGACCCGGCAGCGGGCCGGAGGCTTTCTTTTGTCGTCTCAGACCGCCTTGCGCAGGCCGAGCGCCGCGGGGCCGGCATAGACCGCCTCGGCGCCGAGCGCTTCCTCGACGCGCAGCATCTCGTTCCACTTCGCCATCCGCTCGGAACGCGAGAACGAGCCGACCTTGAACTGCCCGGCGTCCCAGCCGACGGCGAGATGCACGATGGTGACATCCTCCGTCTCGCCGGAGCGGGCCGAAACGATGGTGCCGAAACCGGCCTTCTTGCCGGCCTCCAGCGCCGCCCTGGTCTCGGTGACCGTGCCGGCCTGGTTCGGCTTGACCAGCACGGCGGTCGCCGAGCCCTTGGCCGCCGCCGCCTCGACGCGCGCTGCGTTGGTGACCAGATAGTCGTCGCCGATCACCTGGCAGCGGTCGCCATAGCGCTCCGTGAAGGCGAGGAAGCCGGCCTCGTCGTCCTCGGCGACGGGATCCTCGATCGACAAGATCGGATAGGCGTCGAGCCAGCCGCCGAGCAGGTCGATCATGCCTCCCGTATCGAGCTCGCGGTCGTCCAGCGCCAGTCTGTAGCGGCCGTTTCGGCCGAATTCGGAGGCGGCGATGTCGAGCGAGATGCCGACATCCGCGCCCGGCGCGAAGCCGGCGTCGGTGATGGCGCCGACCAGCGCGTCGAGCGCTTCCTCATTGGAATTGAAGGCCGGCCAGAAGCCGCCCTCGTCGGCGACGCCCTGCAGCTTGCCGGCCTTCTTCATCCGGAGGCCGGCGGCGCGATAGACCTCGGCCGTCCAGTCGAGCGCCTGGGCGAAGGAGGAAGCGCCCGGGCAGATCAGCATGAAGTCCTGCACGTCGACGCGCCGCGCCGCATGCGCGCCGCCGCCAAAAATCTGGATCTCGGGCACCGGGATGCGGACCTTGTTGCCCGCCGCTAGATAATGCCAGAGCGGCGCGCCCGACGCCGCCGCTGCCGCGTGCAGCACCGCCATCGAGGTCGCGATCAGCGCGTTGCCGCCGAGCCGGCCCTTGTTCGGCGTGCCGTCGAGCGCGATCAGCGCCGCGTCGATGCCGGCCTGGTCGGCGGCATCCATGCCGGCGAGCGCCCGCGCGATCTCGCCCTGCACCGAGGCGACGGCGCGGGTGACGTCCTGGCCGCCGAAACGCGCGCCGCCGTCGCGGAGGTCGACCGCCTCGCCGGTGCCGGTCGAGGCGCCGGCCGGCGCGATGGCGCGGCCGACGGCGCCGGAAGCGGTGTGGATCTCCGTCTCGACCGTCGGCCGGCCGCGCGAATCCCAGACCCGGCGGCCGATGACCTTGCTGATTGTCGTGTCGTTCACTGCGAAATTTCCTCTTCCCAGGCGTCGCGGATGGCGGCGAGCGTCGTCGGCGGGGTGGCGATGAGCGGACGGGCGACGCGGCGTACCCGCGCCTTGTCCTCGTCGCTCGTGATGTATTCGGCCGGCGACTTGCCATCGACGCGGGCGAGCAGCAGCCCCGGCAGCAGGCGGGCGGCGCGCGCCTCGATTTTTTCCCGCGGTTCCCAGCGGGCCGCATCGAGATAGGCGCCGGCGAGCGCGTCGAAGCAGGCGAGATAGGCGGCGCGGGAGGCCGGAACCCAGAGGCATTTCAGCAGCATGTGGTTCAGGCAGAAGGCGAGGTCGAAGGCCGGGTCGCCATACCAGGCGCATTCGGCGTCGAGGAACACCGGTCCCTTCGGCCTGACCAGGATGTTCTTCGGGCTGACATCGCCATGCACCAGCGCGATCTTGGTCGCCAGCGTCTCGCGCGACAGCGCCATCAGCGCGGGCGCGAGATCCGGATGCGCCTCGGCGGTCGCCTCGAGATAGGGCTCGAGCCGGATCGAGTGGAAGATCGCGTCGGTGTCGAAGCGGGCGGCGCATTCGGCCGAATGCGCCGTCGCCGCGTGGATCGCGGCGATCGTCCGTCCAACGGCGGCGGCAAAGGCCGGATCGGCGCGGCCGGCGCGGAGCTCCGCCTTCCAGACCGGATGATCCTCCGGCTTCAGGTAATCCATGGCGAAGGCGCCGATGCCGGCGTCATGCGCCAGGATATGCGGCACGGCGTCGGGCGCGATGCGGCCCGCCGTCAGCAGCCATTCCACCTCGTTGCCGTTGCGCGAGACCGGCGCCCGCCAGTCGCGCGCCACGCGGAGCTTCGCCAGCGCCCGCTTCACCGCGAAACGCCGGCCTCCCGCCTCGATCCGCCAGATGTCGGACGCGACGCCGCCGGTCAGCGGTTCCGCCACCATGGGAGCGCCTTCCTCCACCAGGCCGGCGCGCACCAGCCACGCCGCGAGCTCGCGGTCGATCGTCTCCATCCCGTCGCCTCCCGAGGCATCTCTTCCCCGCTCCCCGAGCCGCGTCTGCGCGCTGCTTCGAAGGCGGTCGTTTCTGTCTAGAGCCGTCAGCGTTCCATGGAAACGCCTGACGGCTCCAGCATTTTGTTCATTCGCGCTTTCCCGACGCGAACCGGCGTTCCCTTCGCTCGAAAATCTCCGGGCGATCGGTGCTTGAAAAACGCCGGGCGCGACCCAACCTTCCGTCGGGGCATGCTTCCGGTTCCTGCCGAGGAACCGGCTTGGCGGGATTGCCGTCACCCTTCGGGCCCGGGATCTGTGGCGGATTTGCCGCAAATTTCCCCGTCCCGAACAAAATCGACGGCGGCGACGAAAAAATCGCCAGAGACTCTTCCCAGCTTACCTTGACTTAACGGCACATCCCCCGCATCTGCTGCGAGCGAACATTCATTCGCATGTTTTGTGGGTGCCCATGACGGCTCTTGTCCATCCCGATCCCGCCGAAACGCCCGTCCGCGAAAGCGTGCAGGATGCCCGGCGGAGCCAGATCCTCGACGCGGCGCGCACCTGCTTCGCGCGCTCCGGCTTTCGCGGCGCGTCGATGCAGGAGATCTGCGCCGAGGCGAAGATGAGCCCGGGCGGTCTCTATCGCTACTTCCCCTCCAAGGAAGCGATCATCGAGGCGATCGCCCAGGACGAGCGCTGCGGCGCGGCCGAGCTGATCGAGACGATGCGCGGCTCCGCCCCGCTGCTCAACCGGATGATGCACTGCGCCATGGGCTATTTCGCCTATATGCGCGATCCCGGCGCCTGCGAGCTGATGGCCGAGATCAGCGCCGAGAGCCTGCGCAACACCGAGATCGGCAAGCGCTTCGCCAAGATCGACGAGAGCGTCCGCGACATCATGCGCGAGATCTTCGTGGAATCGATCGAGAAGGGCGAGATGCCCCCGATCGAGGACCTCGATGCCACGATCAGCCTGATCCAGGCCGCCGTCGACGGCATCGCCCTGCGCCAGATCAACGACCCTGACCTGACACTGCCCCGCGTCGAGCCGCTGCTGCGGCGGCTACTCGCGGGTGTCCTGGGATTGAAAGCCTGAGCGACCTGACGGCGGCATGAGACCGCCCTTGTCTGCATGACCAGAGGAGGCCGCCCCCGCGGCCAGACAAACCATGAAGCGCATGACCCGCCTCGCGGCCTCGGCCGCCTTCGTCGCCGCCATCGCCGCCGGAGCGCTGGCGCTGCCGGACTCGATGTTCCCCGCCGCCGCCAACGAGCCGGCCCCCGCCCCCGCGGCGCCGAAGCCGCCGGCCATCACCGTCGTCCCCGCCGCGCGCAAGGAAATCGTCCAGACGGCGATCGTCGTCGGCTCGCTGGTGCCGCGCGAGGAAGTGCTCGTCGGCGTCGATCTCGACGGCTACCGGCTGACCGAGCTCGCGGCGGAGGAAGGCGACCACGTCAAGGCGGGCCAGGTGCTCGCCCGCCTGTCGACCGATACGCTCGACGTCCAGCTCGCCCAGAACGCCTCGTCGCTCGCCCGCAACGACGCGGCGATCGCGCAGGCGAAGAGCCAGATCGCCGAGGCGACCGCCATCGAGGCGCAGGCCAACGCCGCCTTCGATCGCGGCCAGTCGCTGAAGACCAAAGGCATCGTCGCCCAGGACGCGCTCGACGTGCGTGAATCGACGGCGAAGACCGCCGCCGCCCGCCGCGACGCCGCCACCCAGGGCCTGGCGCTCGCCGAGGCCGACAAGGCACTGACCGAGGCGCAGCGCCGCGAGCTGCTGCTGCGCGTCACCAAGACCGAGATCAAGGCCCCGACCGACGGCCTGGTGCTGTCGCGCTCGGCCCGCATCGGCGCCATCGTCTCCGGCGGCGGCGAGCCGCTGTTCCGCCTCGCCGAGGACGGCGCCATCGAACTGCAGGCGCAGGTGCCGGAAGCCGAGCTCTCGCAGATCGCCGTCGGCCAGCCGGTGACGATCACGGTGCCGGGCATCTCCGAAGGCATCCAGGGCTCCGTGCGGCTCGTCTCGCCGAAGATCGACGATGCGAGCCGGCTCGGCCGGCTGCGCGTCGCCCTGCCCGCGGGCGCCAAGGTCAGCGCCGGCGCCTTCGCGCGCGGCACGGTCGAGTTGGCCCGCCGCGAAAGCGTGAGCATTCCCGTCTCGGCCGTCGTCACCACAGCCGGCGAGGCGACGGCGCAGGTCGTCGTCGACGGCAAGATCCAGACCCGCCCGATCAAGACCGGCATTTCCGGCAAGGGCATGGTCGAGGTCGTGGAAGGCATTGCCCTCGGCGAGGCGGTCGTGCTGCGCGCCGGGACGTTCGTGCGCGACGGCGACGCCGTCACCGCGGTCGAGGCGCAAGGCGAGGCCAAGCAGAGCGAGGGAGCGAAGGGATGAGCTGGAACTTTTCCGCCTGGGCGATCCGCAATCCGGTTCCGCCCATCCTGCTGTTCGTCGTGCTGTGCGCCTTCGGCATCGTCTCGTTCATGGGACTGCCGATCACGCGCTTCCCCAACATCGACGTGCCGCTGATCTCGGTCAACGTCACCGATGCCGGCACCGCGCCGGCCGAGCTGGAGACGCAGGTCACCAAGAAGGTGGAGGACGCCGTCGCGTCGATCACCGGAGTCAAGCATGTCAGTTCGACCATCACCGACGGCCAGTCCTCGACCGCCATCGAATTCCGGCTTGAGGTCAACACCGACCGCGCGCTGAACGACGTCAAGGACGCCATCGCCAAGATCCGCGGCGACCTGCCCAAGACCGTCGACGAGCCGATCATCCAGCGCATCGACGTCGAGGCCCAGTCGATCCTGACCTATGGCGCGCTGG
Organism: Kaistia sp. 32K; assembly: GCF_016629525.1. Lineage (GTDB taxonomy): Bacteria > Pseudomonadota > Alphaproteobacteria > Rhizobiales > Kaistiaceae > Kaistia. Next base: position 240,118 of record NZ_AP024269.1, on the reverse strand, counting down.
CGCCGACGCTGTCGCCGGAGCAGCTCTCCTGGTTCATCGACGACCAGGTCATCCGCGACCTGCAGGCGCTGAAGGGCGTCGGCCGGGTCGAGCGCATGGGCGGCGTCACCCGCGAGATCCAGATCCGCCTCGATCCGGACCGGCTGATGGCGCTCGGCGTCACCGCCGCCGACGTCAACCGCCAGCTTCAGATCACCAATGTCGATCTCGCCGGCGGCAAAAGCGAGGTCGGCAACCAGGAACAGACCATCCGCACGCTGGCCGGCGCCAAGTCGATCGAGGATCTCGCCAATGCGCGGATCGTCATCTCCGGCGGCCGCGAGGTCCGGCTCGGCAATCTCGGCACGGTCGAGGACCATTGGGAGGAGCCGAAGTCCTTCGCCCGCCTCGACGGCAAGCCGGTCGTGGCGCTCGCCGTCTATCGCGCCAAGGGCGCCAGCGATGCCTCGGTCGCCGACGTCGTCAACGCCAAGATCGCCGAGATCGGCGCCGCCAATCCGGACGTCTCCTTCTCGATCATCGACAACACCGTCCACTACACCTACGGCAATTATGAAAGCGCGATGGACACGCTCTACGAGGGCGCCATCCTGGCCATCCTCGTCGTGCTCTTGTTCCTGCGCGACTGGCGGGCGACGCTGGTCGCGGCCGTCGCGCTGCCGCTTTCGGCGATCCCGACCTTCTGGGCGCTGTCGATGCTGGGCTTCTCGCTCAACCTCGTCAGCCTGCTCGGCATCACGCTCGTCACCGGCATCCTTGTCGATGACGCCATCGTCGAGATCGAGAACATCGTCCGCCATACCCGCATGGGCAAGAAGCCCTATCGGGCGGCGCTGGAGGCCGCCGACGAGATCGGTCTCGCCGTCATCGCCATCTCGACGACGATCATGGCGATCTTCGCCCCGGTCTCGTTCATGGGCGGCATCGCCGGCCAGTACTTCAAGCAGTTCGGCCTGACGGTTGCGATCGCCGTGTTCTTTTCGCTGCTCGTCGCCCGCCTGATCACGCCGATGATGGCCGCCTATTTCATGCGCACGCCCTATGCCGGCGACGGCTCGGACGGCGAGCCGGTCTATCAGGGCTTCCGCAACGATCTCGGCCGCAAGCTGCGCGCCGTGATCCCGGTCGCGGTGGTGATCGGCCTCGGCGCGCTGGTGCTGGAAATCACCGGCGAGGGCCTCGTCGGCGTGCCGCTGCTCGGCACGCTCGCCGAGCGGGTCACCGCGATCGGCTGGACCCGGATCGCGCTCTATGCGCTGGCGATCGCCGCCGGCTTCGCGCTGGTGCGCGCCTGGCTCGGCCAGCCGCATCCGGCCGAGGAGCATGACGGCCTCGTCATGCGTCTCTATACGAGCCTGCTCAAGGCGACGCTCGCCCGCGGCATGCGCTGGGTGACGCTCGCCGCCGGTATCGCCACGTTCGCCGGCTCGATCTGGGCGACCGGCCTGCTGCCCTCGGAATTCATCCCCGAGGGCGACGAGGGCCGGCTTGCCGTCTCGGTCGAGCTGCCGCCGGGAACCGGTCTCGCCGAGACCACCCTCACCACCGACAAGATCGCCTCGGCGCTGCGCACCCTGCCGCAGATCCGCAGCGTCTTCGTCATGGGCGGCACCTCGCCGACCGGCACGCTGGAGACGCGGCGCGCCGCCGTCATCCTCGAGCTGGTGCCGAAGGCAGAGCGTACTGTCAGCCAGAAGGACATGAAGCCGCTCGTCGCCAACGTGCTCGCCGGCATTCCCGACATCCGCTTCTACGTCGTCAACGAGCGCGGCGACCGCGAGACGACGATCGCCGTCACCGGCAAGGACGGCGACGTCGTCGCCAAGGCGTCGGGCGATCTCGAGGCGGCGATGAAGGCCGACCCGATGTTCCTGAACCCGGTCGCGCTCTCCTCCTTCGCCCGGCCGGAAATCCGCATCGTGCCGAAGCTCGACGAGGCCTCGGCGCTCGGCATCGCGCCGGACCGCATCTCGGAGACCATCCGCGTCGCAACCACCGGCGACGCCGACGCCAACTTGGCCAAGTTCACCGTGGACGGCCGCCAGGTTCCGATCCGCGTCGAGCTCGACCGCGTCGCCCGCTCCGATCTCTCGGTGCTGTCGGCGCTGCGCGTGCCGCTGCCGGCCGGCGGCTCGGTGCCGCTCTCGACCGTCGCCAATGTCGGCTTCGGCCAGGGTCCTGCGACGATCGAGCGCTATGACCGCGAACGACTGGTCAAGGTCGGCACCGACATGGCGCACGGCTTCACCTCCGGCCAGGGCACCGAGCGGATCAAGACGATGGACGTCGTCAAGAACTTCCCCGCCGGCGTCCGCCTGCAGGATACGGGCGATGCCGAGGCGCAGGCCGAGGTGTTCTCCGCCTTCGGCGTCGCCATGGGCTCCGGCATCCTGCTGGTCTTCGTCGTGCTGATCGTCCTGTTCAACAGCGTGTTCCAGCCGCTGACCATCCTCGCCTCGCTGCCGCTCTCGATCGGCGGCGTGGTGGCGGCGCTGCTCCTGACCAACAACGCGTTCTCGATGCCTGTCATCATCGGCATGCTGATGCTGATGGGCATCGTCACCAAGAACGCGATCATGCTGGTCGACTTCGCCGTCGAGCAGGTCAAGCACGGCATGGACCGCAAGGAGGCGATCATCGATGCCGGCCGCAAGCGGGCGCGGCCGATCGTCATGACGACGATCGCCATGGGCGCCGGCATGCTGCCGGCGGCGCTGGCGCTCGGCGAAGGCGGCGAGTTCCGCGCGCCGATGGCGATCGCGGTGATGGGCGGCCTGTTCCTGTCGACGATCCTGTCGCTGGTCTTCATCCCGTCCGTCTACACGATCATGGACGACCTCTCGAAGCTGGTCGGCCATCTCTTCCATCGCGCCTTCGCCCCCAACGAGGCGGACGAGGGCGAGACCGAGCACGAGCCGCCGCTGCCCGCGCTTACCAAGGAAATGCGGATCGCCGCCGAGTAAGGCCCGCGTTCCGGGTCTTCGAAGAAGGCCCCTCACCCCAACCCTCTCCCGCAAGCGGGAGAGGGCTTTTTTTTGCGCGCTGCGTCGATCTTCCCGCTCAAGGCCGGGCCGGGTCAGCGCGTCGTCCTCGCATCGCATCAGCCTGCCGGCCCAGCGGTCCGATTGCCGCCCCCTGACGGCCGCGAGCGAAAATGCCCACATCCGCTCGCGGAGAGAGGAACCCGCGCCTCAGTGTTGCATCGAGGGTCTTTTGAACGGCCGAAACGGATAGAGCTCCGTCCACCCATGAAGCCCGCCGGCCAAAAAGCCCTCGCCCGCTTGCGGGAGAGGGTTGGGTGAGGGTCTTGCTTTGGACTTCGCTGGACAGACCTCAATCGGACAGCCCCCGTGCGGCGTTCGAAACAGGTGACGTCCCGCCCCGGCCCCGCCTATGCTGCGCGCCGGAGGACATTCCAGAATCATGATTTCCCACTGCGTCTTCATCCACTACCGCGCCGACACCACCGCCTCGACCAAGGTGGCGATCGTCGACGCGCTGCTGGCGCTCCGCCCCCGCATCGACGGGCTGATCAACATCTTCGTCGGCAACAACATGAGCCCGGAAGGCCTCGACAAGGGTTTTTCGGAGGGCTTCATCGTGACCTTCCGCGACGCGGCAGCCCGCGACCAGTATCTGGCCGACGAGGAGCACGCGAAAGTCGGCGCCGCCATCGTCGCGGCGGCGGAAGGCGGCACGGACGGCATCCTGGTCTACGATCTGGAGCATTGAGGGGCGGAGGCTGTGAGGCCCTTGGCCTCCAGGCCCATCCACCAGCTGGACTATCAGCCTGAGTGTCTGGCCCGCCGAGGCCATGCTCCCTGACTGCATTTCCACAACTCGACCATCATCCTGAGGTGCCCGGCGAAGCCGGGCCTCGAAGGAGGGTCCAGGGAACGCCTCTGACTTCATCTTCGAGCGGGAGTGGACGCTGGATCCTCCTTCGAGGCTTCGCTCACGCGAAGCACCTCAGGAGGATGAGAACGGTGCGCTGCAAGGCCGGACAGGACCAACCACACTCCACCGTCATCCCTGCGAAAGCAGGGATCCATCCCGACGCGGGCTCGGGAGCCCACGTGGCGCACAACCCGGCGGGAATGGATCCCGGCTCGGAGGCCGGGATGACGACGAGTGTGAGGCTAGCAAAAGGATCTGCCTCGCCGCGCTCGCCTTCATCCGGGCAGAGCCCCATCATCCTGAGGAGGCTTGCGGAGCAAGCCGTCTCGAAGGACGTACGGCGTCCCTGCAAGGCCGGATAGGACCAACCACACTCCGCCGTCATCCCTGCGAAAGCAGGGATCCATGCCGACGCGCGCTCGGGAGCGCACGTGGCGCACAACCCGGCTGAATGGATCCCGGCTCGGAGGCCGGGATGACGGCGAGCTTGGGGCTGGCGACGGCGCGTCAGATTAAGCCTTGTCTCACCCCTTCAGTGAAAATCCCGCGATTTCGGGATGATGCGGACGTTGCGCGGGTGGCTCCCGGGGTGGCTCGGGCGACTCGGGTGGGCGAATTCGTCGGCGCGGGCGGGATCGAGTTTCGGCCGGCGGTCCTCGGCGAGATGGTCGAGATCGCTCGTCCGGTCGACCAACTTTCGCGCGACGAGATGCACGATGCCCTCCGGGCTCTTCTGGATGTTGCCCTCGACCAGCACCAGCTTGGCGCCGATGATGGTGCGGCGGAAGGTGTCGAACAGCCGCGTCCAGACGACGACATTGACGATGCCAGTCTCGTCCTCGAGCGTCATGAACACGACATTGCCCTTGCCCGGCCGCTGCCGCACCAGCACGACGCCGGCCGTCTTCGCGAAGGCGCCGTCTGAAAGCGCTGAGATCGCCGCCGCCGACAGGATGCGCTCGGCCGTGTAGCGCTCGCGCAGAAAACTCATCGGATGCGCCTTCAGGGACAGGCGGAGCGTCTGGTAATCGGCGACGACGTGCTCGGAAAGCGGCATGGAAGGCAGCGGCGTGTCCTGCTCGCGGCCGAGCTCGGCCGCGTCGGCGGCGGCGAAGAGCGGCAGGATCTCGGAGCTCGGCAGGCGTCGCACTTCCCAGAGCCCCTGCCGCCGGTCGAGCCCAAGCGAGCGCAGCGCATCGGCATCGGCGAGTTTTTCATAGGCGCGCCGCTCGAGCCCGGTATAGCGGACGAGATCGTCCATCGCCGCGAAGCCCGCGCCGCGCCTGGCCGCGATCCTCTCCGCCCAGTCCTCGCGAAAGCCGTCGATCTGGCGGAAGCCGAGCCGCAGCGCCAGCCCATCTTCCGTCGGCTCCAGCGTGTTGTCCCAGAGGCTCGCATTGATATCGACAGGACGGATCGGCACGGCGTGATCGGCGGCATCGCGGACGATCTGCGCCGGCGCGTAAAAACCCATCGGCTGCGAATTCAAGAGCGCCGCGGCGAAGGCGGCCGGGTGGTGGCACTTGATCCAGGCGGAGACATAGACGAGGCGGGCGAAGCTCGCGGCGTGGCTCTCGGGAAAGCCGTATTCGCCGAAGCCACGGATCTGGTTGAAGCAGCGCTCGGCGAAGGCGCGCTCATAGCCGCGCCGGACCATGCCCTCGACCATCATGCTCTCATATTTGTGCATGGTGCCGAGATGGCGGAACGTCGCCATGGCGCGGCGCAGCCCGTTGGCGTCTGCCGGCGAGAAGCGCGCCGCCACCATGGCGAGGCTCATCGCCTGTTCCTGGAACAGCGGCACGCCGAGCGTCCGCCCCAGCACCTGACGGAGCTCATCGGCCGGGCCATGCTCCGGCGACGGCGAGGGAAAAGTGACGTCCTCGATCCCCTGCCGGCGACGCAGATAGGGATGCACCATGTCGCCCTGGATCGGCCCGGGGCGAACGATCGCCACCTGGATGACGAGATCGTAGAATTCTCGCGGGCGCAGGCGCGGCAGCATGTTCATCTGCGCCCGGCTCTCGACCTGGAACACGCCGATCGAATCGCCCGTGCAGAGCATGTCGTAGACGGCCGGATCCTCCCAGGGGATCGTGTGCAGCGCGTAGCGCTCGCCGCCTGATTCCGCGATGAGATCAAAAGCCTTGCGGATGCAGGTCAGCATGCCGAGCGCCAGCACGTCGACCTTCATCATCTTCACCGTGTCGATGTCGTCCTTGTCCCATTCGATGAAGCTTCGGTCCTTCATCACCGCCGGGCCGCTCGGCACCAGGTCGTTCAAAAGCTTCTCGGTCAGCACGAAGCCGCCGACATGCTGCGAGAGGTGGCGCGGGAAGCCGCGCAGCTCCATCGCCAGCTTGACCACGCGCTCGATCATCGGGTTTCGCGGATCGAGGCCGGAGTCGCGAATATGCTTGTCCTGCACGGACGAGCCCCAGCCGCCACCCCAGACCGTGCCGCCGAGCGCCAGTATGACGTCCTCCGACAGGCCCATCGCCTTTCCGACCTCGCGGATGGCGCTCTTCGTCCGATAGGCGATCACCGTGCCGCAAATGGCGGCGCGGTCGCGGCCATAGCGCTCATAGATGTACTGGATCACCTCCTCGCGCCGCTCATGCTCGAAATCGACGTCGATATCCGGCGGCTCGCGCCGCTCCGGCGAGAGAAAGCGCTCGAACAGCAGCTGGTACTGGCTCGGGTCGACCGAGGTGACGCCGAGGCAATAGCAGACGGCGGAATTGGCGGCGGAGCCACGCCCCTGGCAGAGGATGCCGCGCCCGGTGGCGAAGGCGACGATGTCGTGCACGGTGAGGAAATAGGGCGCATAGCCGAGCGCCCCGATCATGGCGAGTTCCTTGGCAAGCGTCGTCGTCACGGCGGCCGGCACGCCGTCCGGATAGCGTTTTCGCGCTCCCTCCCGCGCCAGCGCCTCCAGATGCGCCTGCGGCGTCATCCCGTCCGGCACCGTCTCATGCGGATATTCGTACTGGATCTCGTCGAGGGTGAAGCGGATCTGGCCGAGGAAGCGCGCGGTCTCCGCCACAGCGCCGGGAAAATCGCGGAACAGGCGCTCGATCTCGACGCCCGGCTTCAAATGCCGCTCGGCATTCATCGCGAGAAGCCGGCCCGCCTTCTCGATCGTCGTCTTCGCGCGGATGCAGGTCAAAACATCCTGCAGCGGCCGTCTCTCCGGCGCGTGATAAAGCACGTCGTTGACGGCGAGCATCCGGACGCGGTGATCCCGGGCGAGCGCCGAGAGGCTCGCGAGCCGGCGCCGGTCATCGCCCTTGCGATAGAGCACGGCGGCGAGCCAGGTCCGCCCCGGCGCCAGCGCGGCGAGCCGGCCGAGCGCGGCGCCGAGATCCGGAGCGAGATCCCTCTCAAGCCACGCCGGCGGCATCAGGATGAAGAGCGAGCCCTCGGCATGCGCCGCGAGATCGTCGAAATCGATGTGGCATTCGCCCTTCGGCGCCCGCCGCTTGCCGAGGCTGAGCAACTGGCAGAGCCGGCCATAGGCGGCGAGATCCGTCGGATAGGCGAGGATGTCCGGTGTGCCATCGCGAAAGACGAGCCGGACCCCGACGACGAGGCGGAACCCGGCCGCCCTCGCATTGCCATAGTCCTCGCTGCCCCAGGCGTCATGGGCGCGGACGATGCCAGCAAAAGTGTTGCGGTCGGCGATGCCGAGCCCCTTCAGCCCCAGCGAATGCGCCTGGATGATCAGCTCGGCCGCGTGCGAGCCGCCCTCCAGAAAGGAGAAGTTCGACATCGCAGCGAGTTCGGCATAGGCGCTCATGGGGCTTCTATCCTCGGCACACGCCCCCTCCGCCGTCATCCCGGCGAAAGCCGGGATCCATCCATCCGCCTGCCGCCGGCGGCTGAAATGGATCCCGGGTCGCGCTACGCTTGCCCGGGATGACGGCGAGCGGGCGGGACGACGGAGAAAACTTGTCCGCGAGGACCCTCACCCGCCTTCGCCGGGATGACGGCCGATGCGTGCGAGGCCCGGATCCTCATGCAAACAGCCCGTGCAAAAACCAGCGCGGCTGCGGCCGGTCGGCAGCATAAAAACCCTCGCGATAGAGCCAGAAGCGGGCGCCCTTGCGATCCTCGACGCGGAAATAGTCGCGGTCGGGTCCCCCGTCGCGCCACCATTCCGGCGCGATGCGCTCCGGCCCCTCGGCTCGCGCCACCTGGTGCAGCACGCGGCGCCAGCGGAAGGAGAGCGGCGGGCCGTCCGGCACCTCGCCCAGCGCCTCGACCGGCTCGGGCGGATCGAACAGGCTCAAGGGCCGAAGCGGCGGCTCACCGGCCGCCGGCATCTCGTCCCAGTTCAATCGCTCTTCCGCGCCGAGCGTGAACACGGGAACCATACGCGTCCGCCGCTCGGGAATGTGCGTGTCCTCGGGCACGAAGCCAAGGACGCGCTCCGGCCCGAAGCGGGCGCCGAGCCGGTCGACCAGGTCGGCGACCGCCTCGTCGTCGAGCGCGTGGCCGTCGAGGCTCGCCTGCGCGGCGACGAAGGGCTCGGTGCGGAAGGCGCCGAGGCGGATCAGGTCGAAGCCGAAGCCGGCGTCGAGCGGATCGGAAAGCGCGTCCAGTTTCTCGTGAAACAGTCGTGCAATGGCTTTGGGCGCACGGTTCGGGCGGGCGGTCGCGACCGTGATGCGGCGGACGTCGCCGTCGACGCGGTAGAAGCTCGCCTCAAAACTCCGCCCGCCCTCGCCGCGCGTTTCGAGCAGCGAGGCGACATCGGCGGCGAGGCGGGCGAGCGTCGCCGCGATGTCGTCGGCGTGCGCGATCGGCTGGAAGAAAATGCGCTCGGCGAGTGCTGCCGGCACCGGCCGGCGCGGCGAGATCGGATGCTCTAAAATCCCGGCGAGCCGCTCCAGCCGCTCGACGCAATCGGCGCCGAAGCGGGCGGCGAGCGGCGCGCGCGGCCGATCGATCAGGTCGCCGACCGTCTTCAGTCCGGCCCGCGCCAGCGCCTGCAGCCGCGCCGGGTCGAGCCCGAGCGCCGAGATCGGCAGCGGCCGCACGGCCGACGCCTCGCGGCCGGGCTCGACCACGGTGCGGCGCGGCGAGCGCGCCAGCGCGCGGGCCGTCGCCGGGGCGCCGGCGATCGCGCCGAAGGCGGTCAGGCCAAGCCCGTCGAGGCGGGTCAGGAGGTCGTCGAGCAGCGCCGCCTCGCCCTTGAAGAGATGGGCGACGCCGGTGATGTCGAGCATCAGCCCGCGCGCGCCATGGCGGGCGACGAGCGGCGTGTAGCGGTCGCACCAGTCGGCGATCGCCTCCACCAGCGCGTCATCGGCGGCCGGGTCGTGCTCGGCGACGACGAGATCGGAGAGCCGCGCCCGCGCCTCGGCCAGCGACAGGCCCGGCGCGAGGCCGAGGTCGATCGCCGCCGCGTCGGGCGCGGCGATCGCAATCGCACCCTTCGCCTTCTCGACGATGACGAGCGGCGTCTCAGCCGGCAAGCCGGAATGCGGCGCGTTCGGCCGGCGGCGCAGCCGGTTCGAGGCGAGGAACGGCAGCCGGATCGCGCAATAGCGCCGGGGGCTTGAAGAGCTTTTCATCGCGGTTCCACTCCAGCCGCCACGGGCCGCCGGGAGGGCCGTGGCGATGGCGCAACAAGGTCAGGTCGAAGGTCGGGTGGCCGGGCGCGTTCATGGCAAGCGGCGTCGCCGGGCCGGCGGCGACCTGCCAGCGCGTCTCCGCCCCGCCGGGCATCGGCCGCGCGCCGGGACGAAGCAGGAAGACCGTCACGCCCGACGCCTCGGCGGCGAGCTGGAAGCGGCGCTGCACCGTCAGGTCGAGCGCCTTCGGCTCGCCCCAGGGCTCGACGATGACGGCGCCGAGGGCTGCGCAGCGCGCCGCCTCGCCGCCGGCGCGCAGCACGGCGAGGGAATCGCGCAGGCGAACCAGGATCAGCGCCGCCGGATCGAGCCCGAGCGCGGCGAGGCCGTCGCCATGGAGGCCGCCGCCCTCCTGCGCGGCATAATCCTGCCGGATCCAGACGATCGGCCGGCCGGCGGGGGCGGCCGCCAGCGCCAGCGCCAGCGAGAAGCCGCTCGCGGCGATGTTGTCGGCGCCGGTGGCGGCATGAATCTCATGCAGCGCACCGCGCGCCAGCCCACCGCCCAGCGCCGCGTCGACAAGGTCGCGATCGATCGCGATGCGCGACCGCGACGAGGCGACGCCCGGCATTCCGGCCGTCGCCTCGATCGTCGCAATGCGCTGTCGCAATGCGGAAAGGGTCGCCTTCGCGGTACTCATCGTCGTCTGTTCTTGCCCGATCCATCTTCTCATGTTCTCTATTTGTTCTAATACGACTCCAAAGTGATCGAGAGTCAACCGGAGTCAGCCGAGGACACAGCGAAGTGCCCGTCATCCTCGAAAGGGGCGCGGGAGGGTCTGTCGATCGGATTCCGGGCTGAGGAAGTCGTGAGGCCGAAGGGCCCTCACCCCAACCCTCTCCCAGGGGGAGAGGGAGCGCATCGCGCCTCGGCAGGTTCCCCCGACCGATGCAGCCCGCCGGGCCAAAGCCCTCCCCCCCTGGGAGAGGGTTGGGTAAGGGCCTTGCTTACCCCTAGCTACAACTGCTGCCAGTTTATGGCATCATGGCGTAAAAGGAATGCCGCATGTCCCGTTCCGAACGCCTGCTCGACCTGGTCCAGATCCTGCGCCGCCATCGCCGGCCGGTGAGCGGGCATGTGCTTGCCGGCGAGCTCGGCGTCAGCCTGCGCACGCTCTATCGCGACATCGCCACGCTGCAGGCGCAGGGCGCGTCGATCGAGGGCGAGGCCGGCGTCGGCTACATCCTGAAGCCCGGCTTCCTGCTGCCGCCGCTGATGTTTTCCGAGGACGAGATCGAGGCGCTGGTGCTCGGCTCGCGCTGGGTGTCGAAACGCGCCGATCCCCGGCTGGCGCTGGCAGCCGGCAACGCGCTCGCCAAGATCGCCGCCGTGCTGCCGGCGGATCTGCGCGAGGATCTCGACAGTTCGGCGCTCTTGGTCGGGACGAGCTCGACCGAGACGCCGGGCGTCGACCTCGCCCTCGTCCGCGCGGCGATCCGCCGGGAGCGGAAGCTCTCTTTCGCCTATACGGACGCGGCCGGCGCCGCCTCCAAACGAACGGTCTGGCCCTTCGCGCTCGGCTTCTTCGAACGGGTGCGGATGCTCGTCGCCTGGTGCGAGACGCGGCAGGATTTTCGCCATTTCCGCACCGAGCGGATCAGCGATCTCGTGGTGACGGAGACGCGCTATCCGCGCCGGCGGCAGGTTCTCTTGAAGGAATGGAAGATCGCCGAGGGCATCAGCCATCCGACAATGCTGCCATAAACTGACAGCATGAGCGTCTAACCTGCCTCCATCCACAACGGAGGCAACACCATGACGACCCCGAACATGATCCTGCTCTATGTCGACGACACCGCCGCCAGCGCCGCCTTCTATGCCGACCTGCTCGGCCAGCCGGCGGCGCACGAGTCTCCCAACTTCGCCGCCCTGCCGCTCGACAACGGCATCACGCTCGGCCTCTGGGCCCGCGGCCAGGCGAAGCCCGCCACCACCGCGAGCGCGAACGGCGCCAATGGCGAGATCGTCTTCATGGTCGAGGACAAGCCGAAGATCGACGCGCTCTATGCCGACTGGCGGGCGCGCGGACTCGAGATCGAACAGGAACTGACGGTGCTCGATTTCGGCCCCACCTTCGTCGCCCTCGACCCCGACGGCCACCGCCTGCGGGTCTGCCTGCAGGACGCGTGAGGTCCGGAAAGCCCCTCACCCCAACCCTCTCCCACAAGCGGGAGAGGGAGCCGACCGCGCCTGCCCCCGACCAGCGGGGGCTCCGCTGACTGCCACTCAGCGCCCGACGGCGCTTGCGCGGAAGTGTGGGTAGAACTCCCCGTCATCCCGGGCGGAGACCCGGGATCCATTCAGCCGGGTTGCCGGGCGTTTCACGAGGCTTCAGCGGCATGGATCCCTGCTTTCGCAGGGATGACGGCGAGCCTGGGGTCCGCGATCGCGCTTCAACGGCAGGGCCTATCCCGAGCTCGCTTGCCCCCTCTCCCGCTTGCGGGAGAGGGCTGGGGTGAGGGTCTCTCCCCCTACTTCCACATGCCCCGCATCCGGGCCGCGATGTCGACCGGCACGCGTGGCTGCGCCACGGCGCCCGGGGCTTCGTTCGCTACCGGCGGCCAGATCACCTGCTCGAACAGAGAGAGGATCGCCGAGGGGATGAAGCGGGTGCGCGTCGCGTAGACGTGGCGGTCGCCACCGCGCGTCTGCTGCGTGACGAAGAAGCGCTGCGGCATGACGAGGTGCAGCTCGTCCTTCGCCCGCGTCATCGCGACATAGAGCAGCCGCCGCTCCTCCTCGATTTCTTCCGCCGTGCCGGTCGAGAGATCGATCGGCATGCAGCCGTCGACGACATTCAGCACAAAGGCCGATTTCCATTCCTGCCCCTTGGCGGAATGCACGGTCGAGAGAATGAGATAATCCTCGTCGAGCATCGGCACGCCCGCCTCGCCGCTCGTCGCGTCGGGCGGATCGAGCGTCAGCTCGGTCAAAAACCGCTCGCGCGAGGCATAGCCGCCGGCGATCTGCTCCAGCTGCACGAGATCGGCGAGGCGCACCGTCGCGTCCTCGTGGATGCGTTCCAGATGCGGCTCGTACCAGTTTCTGACCGCCTCGATCTCGGCCGGCCAGCCCATGCCCCTCCCCTTGAGCGCGTCGATCAGTTCGACGAAGGGAGGCCAGTCGGCCGCGGTCTTCTGCGGCGGCTTGAAGTCGACGAGCGCCGCGACCGGATCCGCCGCGCCTGCCATCGCGTCCAGCATCTTGCCGGCGGTGCCCGGCCCGACGCCCGGCAGCAATTGCGCCACGCGAAAGCCGGCGACGCGGTCGCGCGGGTTCTCGACGAAGCGCAGCACGGCGAGCAGGTCCTTCACATGCGCCGCGTCGAGGAATTTCAGCCCGCCGAACTTGACGAAGGGGATGTTGCGCCGGGTCAGCTCGAATTCGAGCGGGCCGGAGTGATGCGCGGCGCGGAACATCACCGCCTGCTCCTTCAGCGCGACGCCGCGCTCGCGCGCCTCCAGCACCGTTTCGACGACATAGCGCGCCTGCTCGGCCTCGCCGCGCACGGTGACGAGCTGCGGTTTCGCGCCGCTGTCGCGCTCGGTCCAGAGGTTCTTGGTGAAGCGCTCGGTAGCAAGCCCGATGACGCCGTTGGCAGCGGCGAGGATCGGCTGGGTCGAGCGGTAGTTGCGCTCCAGCGTGACGATCTCGGCCGGCGGCGTGAAATGGGCGGGAAAATCGAGAATGTTGCGCACCGTCGCGGCGCGGAAGGAATAGATCGACTGCGCGTCGTCGCCGACCACAGTCAGACCCTCGCCCTTCGGCTTCAGCCCGAGCAGGACGGAAGCCTGCAGGCGGTTGGTGTCCTGGTATTCGTCGACCAGCACATGGTCGAAGCGCTCGGCGATCTCGGCCGAGATCGACGGCTCAGCCATCAGATGGGCCCAGTAAAGCAGCAGGTCGTCGTAATCGAGCACGTTCTGCGCCTGCTTCGCCTCGACATAGGCGGAGAACAGCGCCTTCAGCTCGTCCTTCCACATTGCGCACCACGGGAAGACCCGGACCAGCACCTCGTCCAGCGTCGTCTCGGCGTTGACGACGCGGGAATAGATGGCGAGGCAAGTGCCCTTGGCGGGAAACCGGCTCTCCTTCTTCGACAGCCCGCGCTCGTGCCGGACGAGGTTCATCAGGTCGGCCGAATCCTCGCGGTCGTGGATGGTGAAGGCCGGATCGAGGCCGATCCACTGCGCATGCTCGCGCAAAATCTTGGCGCCGACGCCGTGGAAGGTGCCGGACCAGGCGAGCGCATCGGTCAGGATGCCGGCCTTGTCGCCGAGCGCCGCGGACGCGATCCGCTCGACCCGGCGCGCCATCTCGCTCGCCGCCCGGCGCGAGAAGGTCATCAGCAGGATGCGGCGCGGATCGGCGCCGTTCAGGATCAGATGCGCGACCCGGTGCGCCAGCGTGTTGGTCTTGCCGGAGCCGGCGCCGGCGATGACGAGCAGCGGCCCGCGCTCCGGCGTGGTGATGCCGAATTCGACGGCGCGGCGCTGGTCCGTGTTCAGCTTGGCGAGATGGGCGGCCGTCATCGGCGAAGCCGTCGCAGGCAAGGCTGTCATGGGCAGGGTCCGTCGAATCAAGGAGCAGGAGCGTCCCGGATTGGAGCATGTTTCCCGTTTTGTTCGCAATGCGGAGAAGGGCCGCAGCCGAGGCGGAGCAAGGGGACGCATAAGGAGCGAGTGAGGCGCACACCAGGCCGCGCGTTGACTCGCAGATGCCGTTACGTCACCTTCGGTTCCGCGGTCGAGCCTGCATCCAGCGACCGCCGGCAGCGAGCGGGGGCGAGCAGAATGTTGGATGGGAGGGGCCTTCGCCTCGCCACGGATGACGGGCGCAAGACGCCGCCCGACGACGGAATTCCCCCTGCCTCCCCGGAAACGACCGCGCCGCAAGCCCCAAACCATTTGCAGCCGCATGCCCAGCCGCTTGCCCAGTCCCTTGCCCAGCCCGCCCCGGCGCAAAGCTTCGATCCCTGGCGCCTGTTCCGGCTGATGCAGCGGCAGGTCTGGACGATCCTCGCCGTTCTCGTCGCCGGCATTGCCCTAGCCGCAATCGTCCTCGACCAGCTGACGCCCGTCTACAAGGCGTCGGCGCTCGTCATCGTCGATCCCTGGCAGCGCAGCATGCTGAACTCGGAGCCGGGCGGCGCGACGCGGCCCGCCGACGACGCAAGGGTCGACAGCGAGGTGGAGATCCTGCGCTCGCCCTCCGTGCTGCTGGCGGCGCAGACGCGGCTGGGGCTCCCGGCCGACCCCGAATTCGCGCCGCTCGATGGCTGGCTGGCGCGAGCGCGCGCCTGGCTCGGCATCCGGTCGCCCGCGCCTTCGGAAGCCGAGATCACGCAGCTGACGCTGAAGCGGCTGGAGGCGGCGACATCGATCGCCCGGCGCGGCGAAACCTATGTGATCGAGGTGACCGCGCGATCGAAGGACGCCGACAAGGCGGCGCGGATCGCCAATGCGATCGCCGCCGCCTATATCGACGGCCAGATCCAGGCCAAGGTCGCGGTTGCCGCCAGCGTGCAGCAACGGCTCGCCCAGCAGCTGGAAGCGACCCGCGCGACGCTGCGCGAGCATGAGCGCAAGCTCGACAGCTTTCTCGACGACAGCCTCGGCGAAATCCAGGATCCGGAGCTTCGCGCCGAACTCGGCGAGATCCGCGCGGCGATCCAGGAGCAGGCCTCGACGCGGAAGCGCTACGATGCGCTCGCCGGCCGGGCGCGCGAAAAGGCCCGTAAACGCGAGTGGGACGCCCTGATCGCGGAGCTGAACTCCGACCGCCTGGTCCGGCTGAATGTCGAGCACGCGGCGCTCCGCCGCCAGTTCGGCGCCAACGCGGGATCGAATCCGGAGGCGATGACCAAGCTCGCCCAGCTCGACCGGCAGCTCGACAAGGAAGCGCAGGCCGTCATCGACCGCATCGCCGCCGAGGCCGGGATGGCGCGGGACAGCGAGACGGAACTGCGCGGCCGGCTCGGCCGGCGTCTTGCCGGCAATGACGTGCCGGCCGACATCGTGCTGCATTTCCGCGAGGCCGAGAGCGATGCGGCGGCGCTGCGCCAGGTCGTCGACAAGCTGGCCGCGAACTCGACCGCCGCCGCCGCCGAGATCGAGCTGCAGCTTCCCGATAGCCGCATCGTCTCGGCAGCACTCGCCCCCTCCGCCCCCGCCTTTCCGGACAAGCCGCTGGTGCTCGCGCTCGCCGGGATGGGCGCGCTGCTCGCCGGCATCGGCGCGGCCATGCTGCGCGACGGCTTTGCCGGGGGCTTTTCCGACGAGAGCGAGCTGGAGGCCTTTTCCGGCGTTCCCGTCCTCGCGACGCTGCCCCGGATCGAGGCGCGGCCCGACCGGCCCGGCGAGAAGCCGGCGACCGAGACGCTCGAACATCCAAACAGCCTCTATAGCGAGGCGATCCGCCGCCTGCGGCTCGGCCTCGACCTCGCTCCGGCCCCGCGCGAGGGACGGGCGCGCGTCATCCTGACGGTGGCGGCGACCGCCGGCGAAGGGGCGACGTCGACCGCGATCGCCCTGGCCGCCTCGCTGGCGCTTTCCGGACGCCGGACGCTGTTGATCGACGGCGATCTCCGGCGGCCCTCGATCCATACCGAACTCGACCTCGCGCCGCGCCACAGCGTCGCCGACTATCTCGCCGGCCGGGGCATCGGCGCCGAGGGGCTGACGATCGACGACGTCGCGCCGCATCTCGCCATCGCATGCGGCCCGGCCGACCCGCGACTGCATCTCGACACGCTGCTGCAGTCGAGCCGGCTCGACCAGTGGATCCAGGAGGCGCGGCAGAATTTCGACCATGTCATCCTCGACAGCCCGCCGGTTCTGCCGGTGATCGATGCGCTGCTGCTGCTGCGCCATGTCGACGACATCCTGCTGGTGGTCGACAGCGCCACCCCCGCGAACGACGTGCGGGCGGCGCTTCGGGCGCTATCGCGCGGCGGCCATGGCACGGCGCATCTCTGGCTCGTCCTCAACCGCGCCGGAACCCACAAGGCCCGGCCGGCGCCGCGACGCGGCCGCAAACCGCCGGCCGCCCCGAACGTCTTGACGCCGGGCCTCGCCGCCAAGGACCTCGCCGCCGGAAGGCCGAGCCGCGGCCGACCACCCGGCCGGCCGCCCTGAGGGGCCCTTCCCCGCATTCCCGAGCGGCGGCGGCGCTTTTTTGCCCCGGCGAGAACCGTTAACCGCGCCGCGCGTTGAATTGGTAACCCTCTCCATGCCACATCAGGACAAAGCGAGCGGGTCCACCCCAGCGAAAAACGCATGAGAGGCGACGACATGGCAGGTTCGAAGATTGTTCCGGTGGTTCTGGCAGGCGGATCGGGCACTCGCCTCTGGCCCGTGTCCCGCGACAGCATGCCGAAGCAGTTCCTCGCGCTGGGATCGGAACGCACCTTCTATCAGGACACGCTGCTGCGCCTGCCGCCGAAGAGCGAGGGCGGCACCGATCCGATCGTCATCACGGCCGACGCCTTCCGCTTCTTCGCCCGTCGCCAGGCGGCCGAGATCGGCGTCGACGCCACCATCATCCTGGAGCCGGCCCGGCGCGATTCCGCCGCCGCCCTGATCGTCGCCGCCCGCTATGCGCAGAAGCTCTATGGCGACGACTGCCTGGTGCTGGCGCTCGCCGCCGACCATCTGGTGCCCGACGTCAAGCTGTTCCAGGAGGCCTGCCTCGCGGCGGCGGCGGCGGCCGAAGAGGGCCGCATCGTCACCTTCGGCATCACGCCGACCGAGCCGCGCACCAGCTATGGCTACATCAAGCCGGGCAAGCCGCTCGGCACGCCGGGCGCCTTCGCCGTCACCTCCTTCGTCGAGAAGCCGGACCGCGAGACGGCCGAGCGCTATGTCGCCGAGGGCTATCTCTGGAACTCCGGCAACTTCATCTTCCCGGCGGCGCTGATGCTCTCGGAAGCCGCGAAGTTCGAGCCCGAGATCGCCGCCGGCGCCGAGGCGGCCATCGCCGGCGCGCATGAGGATCTGAGCTTCATCCGCCTCGACGACAAGAGCTTCGCCGCGATCCCGGCGAAATCGATCGACTACGCGGTGCTCGAGCGCACCGATCGCGCCGCCGTCATCGAGGGCCGCTTCTCGTGGTCCGACATCGGCAGCTGGGACGCGGTGCGCGACAGCCGTTCGCCCGGCGAGCACGGCAACGTCACCTCGGGCCCGGTGGCGCTGATCGACAGCCACAACGCCTTCGTGCACACGGAAGGGCCGCTCGTTACCGGCATCGGCCTCGACAATCTGACCGTCGTCGCCTCCGAGGACGCGATCCTGATCATGCCGTCCGACCGGGCGCAGGACGTCAAGCACCTCGTCGCCAGCCTGAAGGCCGAGAAGCGCAACGAGGCGAACGAGCACATCAAGATCCACCGCCCCTGGGGCACCTACCAGACGATCTGCCGGGGCGACCGCTTCCATGTGAAGAAGATCGTCGTCGAGCCCGGCGCCAAGCTGTCGCTGCAGAAGCACCACCACCGCGCCGAGCACTGGGTCGTCGTGCGCGGTACCGCCGAGGTGACGCTGAACGACACCATCCGGACGGTGAACGAGAACGAGTCGATCTACCTGCCGCTCGGCGCCATCCACCGCGTCTCCAACCCCGGCAAGATCCCGCTCGAACTGATCGAGGTGCAGACCGGCTCCTATCTCGGCGAGGACGACATCGTCCGCATCGAGGACATTTACGCCCGCGTCTGAGGTTGATCCGCGGCTGCCTGCTGGTCAGGAGCGCGGCACCCCGCGCCCCCACGCTCGCCGTCATCCCGGGCTTGACCCGGGATCCATTCAGCCGGGTTGCCGGGAGGTGAAACTGCCGAAATCACGGCTGCATGGATCCCCGCCTTCGCGGGGATGACGCCGGAGTGCGGAACGCGGGCGGAGATCAAACGGGAACGCCGCTCCCGCGTTCACACAACGATAACGGCACGCTAACGGCGCCGGGGCGTGTTAACCCCGGAGAACCGGCCTATTTTTCCAGCCGCGCGATCAGGCTCGACGTGTCCCAGCGGTTGCCGCCCATCTGCTGCACGTCGCCATAGAACTGGTCGACCAGCGCGGTCAGCGGCAGCCGGGCGCCGTTGTTTCGCGCCTCGTCGAGACAGATGCCAAGGTCCTTGCGCATCCAGTCGACGGCGAAGCCGAACTCGAAATTGCCTGCGTTCATCGACTTGTAGCGGTTCTCCATCTGCCAGGACTGCGCCGCCCCCTTCGAGATCACCTCGACCACCGCCTCGACATCGAGGCCGGCGCGCTTGCCGAAATGCAGCGCCTCAGCCAGGCCCTGCACGATGCCGGCGATGCAGATCTGGTTCATCATCTTGGCGAGCTGGCCGGAACCGACCGGGCCGAGCAGCCGGCAGGCGCGGGCATAACTCTGGATCACCGGCTCGGCGCGGGCGAACGGCTCGGCGTCGCCACCGCACATCACCGTCAGCACGCCATTCTCGGCGCCGGCCTGGCCGCCCGAGACCGGGGCGTCGATAAAGGCGAAGCCGCGCTTCTCGGCTTCCGCGTGCAGCTCGCGCGCCACTTCGGCCGAAGCCGTTGTATGATCGACGAAAATCGCTCCCTCGGCGAGGCCGGCGAAGGCGCCGTCCGGCCCGATCGTCACCGAGCGCAAATCGTCGTCATTGCCGACACAGGCGAAGACGATGTCCTGGCCGATGGCGGCTTCCTTCGGCGTCGCGGCGGCCCGGCCGCCGAACTCGGCGACCCATTTGGCGGATTTGGCGGCGTTGCGGTTGTAGACGGTCACCTCGTGACCCTTAGCCTGCAGATGCCGCGCCATCGGATAGCCCATCACGCCGAGGCCGAGGAACGCTACCTTCGTCATTTCCGTCTCCGTCGAAATCCATCATGCCGGCATCGGCCGCCGACACCCCACAAAGGCCTAGCATGCCGGTCGCGTCCTGACACCCCGCCCCGGCCAACGCCTTGCCGCGCCTCATGAAAAAGCGGACGCCGCTGCCGGCGTCCGCTTCGATCTCGGCCATGCAGCGATGCCGCCGCTCAGTGCCGCGAGCTCTTCAGGAACTCGTTCAGGCGCTGGCTGCGGCCCTCGCCGAAGATCTCATCCGGCGTGCCCTGCTCGGCGATGCGGCCCTGCTCCATGAAGACGATGCGATCGGAAACCTCGCGGGCGAAGCGCATCTCGTGCGTCACAATCAGCAGCGTCGCGCCGTCGTCGGCGATGCCTTTCACCGTCGTCAGCACCTCCTGCACCAGCTCCGGATCGAGCGCCGAGGTGACTTCGTCGAGCAGGACCAGCTTCGGGTTCATCGCGAGCGCGCGGGCGATCGCGACGCGCTGCTGCTGACCGCCCGAGAGCTGGCTCGGATAGTGGTTGAGCCGGGCGCCGAGGCCGACCCGGTTCAGCCATTTCTCGGCGATGGCGAAGGCCTCGTCCTTGCCCATCTTCCTGACCTTGCGCAGGCCGAGCATGACATTGCCGGCGGCGGTCAGGTGCGGGAACAGGTTGAAGCTCTGGAACACCATGCCGGTCATGGCGCGCTGGCGCGACAGCTCGGCGTCGCGCAGCCGCGCACGCTTGGCCCCGACCGTCTTGTAGCCGATCGTCTCGCCGTCGAGCACGATGTCGCCGCCCTGGTATTCCTCCAGCAGGTTGACGCAGCGCAGGAGCGTCGTCTTGCCGGAACCGCTGGAGCCGATGATCGAGACGACCTCCTTCGGCCTGAGCGAGAGATCGACGCCCTTCAGGATCTCGACCGCGCCGAAATTCTTGCGAAGGCCCCGGATGTCGAGCAGCGGGCGCGCGTTTTCATCGAGGATCATAGGCGGGCTCCGAGGCGGCGTTCCAGCGACTTGCCGAGCAGGTCCAGGCTGATGTTGACGATCAGGTAGAGGATGCCGGCGAAGACGTAGAACTGGATGGTCATGAAGTTGCGGCCAATCACTTCCTGCGTCTTCAGCAGCAGTTCGCCGACACCGATCATCGAGAGCAAACTCGATCCCTTGATCAGCTCGACGCCGGTATTGATCCAGGGCGGCAGCGCGGTCCGGAGCGCCTGCGGCAGCAGCACATTGGCCAGGATCTGCGGAAACCGCAGTCCGATGGCGCGGCCGGCTTCGATCTGTCCGGGCGGGATCGCCTGCAGCGAACCGCGCACCAGCTCACCGATATGGGCGCCGGCGAAAAGGCCGAGCGCCAGCGTGCCGGCCTGCGAGGCGCTGAGCGACAGGCCCATCACCGCCGGGATGTAGAAGGCCGCCAGGATCAGCACGAGCAGCGGCGTTCCGCGCATGACGTCGACATAGAGCCGGAAGGGCAGCTTGACCAGGAGCGAGCCGAACACGAGCTGGATTCCGACGAGACAGCCGAGGATCGTGCCGAACACGATCGCCCCGACCGAAATGCCTAATGTCATCAGGAAGCCGTCGAAAATCGGCCATCGGGCGATCCAGAGCTGGGCGAGAAAAGCGTCCATTGGATAGGTTTGACCCGATCAGAATTTGGGGAAGCGGCGCTCGAGCATCCGCAGCAAGGCGGCAATCGTGAAGCAGGCGGCAATGTAGAGGCCGCTGGCAACCGTCCATGTCTCGACGACGCGGAACGTGTCGACGTTGATCTTGCGGGCTTCGAAGGTCAGTTCGGGAATGGCGATCGCGGCGGCGATCGAGCTGTCCTTGAACATGCCGATGAAGGTGTTGCCGAGCGAGGGCAGCGAATTGCGCAGCATGACCGGGGCAACGACGTAGAGATTGGTCTGCAGCCGCGTCAGCCCGATCGCCCTGCCCGCCTCGACGATGCCCTTCGGCACGGAAAGAAGGCCGGCGCGGAAAACCTCGGTCAGGTAGGCGCCGGCATAGAGCGCCAGCGAGCCGATGAAGCTCTCATATTTGTCGAGCCGGATTCCGGTCGCCGGCAGCGCGAAATAGACGAGCAGCACCAGCACCAGCAGCGGGATATTGCGGATCAGCAGGACGTAGGTCCCGCTGATCCCGCGCAGCAGACGCGATCTGGACACGCTGGCAAAGGCCGACAGCAGTCCGATGACGGTGCCGACCGCCACGGCGGCGACGGCAAGGGCCAGTCCGATGGCGAGCCCCGACAGCAGATGGTCGAAGCTCGCCCAGACGGCACCGAAGTGCAGCGTGTAGTTCACGGTGTGAAAGGTCCCGGCTTAGCGGAATTCAGCCGGGAAACCGATCGTCGGCTCGCTCGGCGACACGCCGAACCAGCGCTCATAGGCCGCCTTGTAGGTCGGGAAGGTTGTGCCGGTCATCGACTCGCGCAGCGCGACATTGACGAAGTTCAGCCAGTCCGGATCGCCCTGCTTGACGATGCAGGCATAGGTCTGCGGGTTCCAGCTGTAGCCCGAGTCCACATAACGGCCCTCGTTCTGCTTCATATAGTAGGCGAGCGACGAGGTATCGGTCGCCGCCGCGTCGGCGCGGCCCGAGTTCAGCGCCTGATACATCAGGTCGACGCTCTCGAACTGGTCGACCTTGGCGTCCGGCAGCGCCGCCTTGACCATGCCCTCGGCGAAGACGTTCTGCAGAACGGACACGGTCACGTCGCTGCCGGCGGCCTTGAGCGCGGCGTAGTCGGGATACTTACCGCCTGCCACCATCATCAGGCTGACGCCCTCGCGGTAATACGGAACGGTGAAGGCGACCTGCTGGGCCCGCGCCGCCGTCACGGTGATGAACTGGCAGGCGATGTCGACCTTGTCGGTGACGATGTTCGGAATGCGGGCGTCGGAGGCCTGGTTGACGAACTCGATCTTGGTGTCGTCATCGAACAGGCCCTTGGCGATGATCTTGGCGACGTCGATGTCGAAGCCGACGAGCTCGCCCGATTCATCGCGGAAATGCCACGGCGGATTGGTGCTGCCGGTGCCGACGACCAGCTTGCCGCGGCTGAGCACGTCCTGGAGCTTGCCGGCATAAGCCGGCTGCGCCATCGACATGGCGAGCGTCACAGCGCCGAAGCCGGCTGCAATCTTCAATGCGGTTGCGCGCATGGTCTTCCCCTCTTTGAAGTGGCGCCGCCAATCCGAGGATTTTCCCGGCCGCGCCACGGTGGAACGTGACCGGGCGGCGAATTGCGCTCCGCCTGCCCGGAAAACTGTCAGGATTCCGCGGTGCGAGACCGGTAGGGTCCGGCATCTTCGTGCCGCGGATCCTATGCTATGGAACACAGCGTCCCTTGCGGGCCGATGCAAAGCAAGGGTGCCGTGTTTCGCCTGGTGGAATTATCCAAACGCGACCAGCGACTTAGAGAATGCCACTTCCCTTCAGCTCGCCGACGGCGCCCTCGACGGCGAGAAGCGTCGCGTCGACGACCGCCTCGTCATGGGTGACCGACATGAACCAGGCACCGCGCTCGAGCGCGCGGACGCCCCGCCGCAGCAGCGCGGTGGTGAAGGCGACATAGGCCTTCTTGTCGGAACGGGCGAGATCGCGATAGTCCTTCGCCGGCGCATCGAGGCCGAAGGCGACGTGGAAGATCTGCGGATAGCCGGTGACGACCGCCTTGACGCCGGCCTTGGCGAAGATGGCGCGCATGCCCTCCATCAGGCGGGTGCCGTTCTTGCCGATCGTGGCGTAGAGCTCGGGCGTCAGCGACTTCAGCGAGGCGACGGTGGCCGCCATCGAGAGCGGCTGCGAGTTGTAGGTGCCGCCATGCACGATGCCGCCGGAGACGAACATGTCGAGCAGATCGGCGCGGCCGGCGATCGCCGCCACCGGGAAGCCGTTGGCGATCGCCTTGCCGAAGGTGGCGAGGTCGGGCGTGACACCGAAATGCGCCTGCGCGCCGCCGGCGCCGAGGCGGAAGCCGGTGATGACCTCGTCGAAGATCAGGATCGTGCCGTTCCGGGTGCAGGCCTCGCGCACGCCTTCGAGATAGCCGGGAGCCGGATGGATCGCGCCGGCGTTGCACATGGTCGCTTCCATGATGACGCCGGCGACGTCGCCCTTTGCGAGACGCTGCTCGAGTAGCGCCAGATTGTTCCAGGGCAGGACTTCGAGGCCTTCAACCGACTGCGGCAGCTGACCCTTGCTGCCGGCGACCGGCACGGGCTTGTCGGCAGGCCCGGCGGCGTCGAGCGGCGGCGCGGTCGACCACAGCACGTTGTCGAACCAGCCGTGATAGTGGCCCTCGAACTTGATGATGACCTGGCGGCCGGTGGCGCCGCGGGCGAGCCGGAGCGCGGCCTGGTCGGCTTCCGAGCCGGAGGAAGCGAAGCGCATGCGCTCGGCGCAGGGCACCATCTCGCAGACGAGACGGGCGGCCTCGACCTCGACATGCGACTGACCGCCGAACAGGATGCCGCGCTTCATCTGCTCGGTGACGGCGTCGGTCAAAGCCTTCGGATTGTGGCCGAGGATCATCGGCCCCATGCCGAGATAATAGTCGATGAGCTTGTTGCCATCGACGTCGAACAGATACGGCCCCTCGGCCTTCTCGAAGACGAGCGGCGTCGGCGAGATGTTCAGGCGGAAATTGCTGTTGACGCCGCCCGCGATCCACTGGGCGTTGCGGCGGATTTCCTCGGCCGAGCGTTCGAAGGTCAATGGCTTGGACGACAGGGCGGTTTCGGCGGCCGCCTGATTGTGGATGCTCAACGCTAGCTCCTCTGCTTGGCTGTTGTGCAACCAAGCCAGATGGTCCGTTTCATGTAAACGGACGCTTGTTTCGCGTGGCGGAAAAAAGCTAGTTTCCCGACAGATGCGAGAACGGAGGCACAGACCATGAATGTGGAATCGGACGACCGCTACATCGTCGGGCCCGTCCTCAAGGCGCTCAAGGTGCTGGATGCCATCGCGCAGAAGGGCCACCCCGCCTCGCTGACGACGATCGCCTCCGAACTCGGCCTGCCGAAGACGAGCGTGTTCCGCTATTTGCGGACGCTGAGCGCCGCCGGCTTCCTCACCTATGACGCCGGCAGCGACCGCTACAGCGTCGGCATCCGCTTCCGTGCGCTCGCCACCGCCGACAAGAGCATCCAGAGGCTGCGGGACAGCGCGCTGCCGGCGCTGACCGCGATCAACCGCGAATTCAACGAGACGACCAATCTCGCGGTGCTCGCCGACAATCACGTCGTCTATATCGACATCCTGGAATCGACCCGGGCGCTGCGCATGCAGGCGCGGATCGGCAGCCGCGACCCGGTCCACTCGACCGCGCTTGGCAAGGCTATCCTGGCGCAATTGCCGCTCGACGAGCGAACCAAGCTCCTCTCCGACGCGCTGCCGCAGCGCACGCTCCGAACGATCACCCAGCTGAAGACGATCGAGAAGCAGCTCGCGGACGCGGCGGCGAGCGGAGTCGCCGTCGAGATCGGCGAGAACGAGGAAGGCACGATGTGCATCGGCGCCGCCATCCTGAACGAAGTCGGCTATCCCGTCGCCGCCATCAGCGTTTCCGCGCCGGAGCGCCGCGTCACCGACGAGATCCGGCCGCGCCTGATCGCCAGGCTGCGCGCGGCGACGACAACGATTTCGGAGCAACTCTTCTCGTCGCAGTACCAGCGCCTGTCGAACGATTACGGCTGAGCTCTCGAAGTCCTAGGCCGGCAATTCGTAGGAGAGCAGGACATTGCCGTTGTCGAAGCGGCGGATGTCGGCGAGGCGCAGATCGAGACGGCGCGTCGCCCCTTCGAACAGCGCCCAGCCGTCGCCGAGCACGACCGGATTGACGACGAGCTGGTAGCTGTCGATCAGCCCCGTCGCGGCGAGCTGCGCCACCAGGCTGCCGCTGCCGAGGATCACCAGATCCCGGTCGGCATTGGCCTTCAAATCCCGGATCTCGGTCGCGAGCTCGCCGGATGCGAGCCGCGTGTTCTGCCAGGAGGCGGCCTTGAGCGTCCGCGAAAACACCGTCTTCGGCAGTCCGTTCATGGCGCGGGCGACGACGGGATCGGCGGACTCCGCCATCGGCGTCGACCAATAGCCCGCCATCAGCTCGTAGGTGATCCGTCCGAAGACGAGGTGGCCGCCGCTGCCGGCATTGCCGGCGACGAACGCGTTCCATTCCCGATCGGCATCGCCGCGATGGGCCCAGCCGAGATCGCCGTCCCGGCCTGCGAAATAGCCATCCAGCGTCAGCTGGTTGAAGACTTTCAAACGCCTCACTGCCTCTCTCCCTGCTGCCGCTTCGCGCCCGCAACGACGACGGACGAGCCGGCCGGCATTCGACAAGGGCGGGAAAGATTTCCACAGGGGCCGACGCGCGCGCCGCTGAAGATTGCCCGCGAGACCCATTCACGCCGCCGCGATTGTCACGCTAGACTGCCGCCCGCGTCGGAATGCTGATCAGGCGCCATGCCAAGATCCGCAGCAAGCGGACGCATGCTCAACGGAGGGACTTCATGCTGAAATCGATCGACCCGCTCCTCAACGCGGATGTTCTCTACGCCTTGAGGGCGATGGGCCATGGCGACGACCTCGTCATCTGCGACACCAATTTCCCGGCCGACTCCGTCGCCCGGCAGACCGTGCTCGGCGAATTGCTGCGCATCGACAACGTGACGGCGGCCGAGGCCGCGCGCGCCATCCTCTCCGTGCTGCCGCTCGACAGCTTCGTCGACCAGCCGGCGCTCCGCATGGAGATCGTCGGCAGCCCCGACCAGCTTCCCGACGTGCAGAACGAAGTGCAGGCCGAGATCGACGCCGCCGAGGGCCGCTCCTGGCCTATGGGCTCGGTCGAGCGCTTCGAGTTCTACGAGCGGGCGAAGAACGCCTATTGCGTCATCCAGACCGGTGAACGCCGCTTCTACGGATGCTTCATCCTGAAGAAGGGCGTCATTCCGCCCGGCGCGCGCTAGGCGGAGACGGACCATGACGGATACCAAGCGCGGCGTCGCCATTCTCGGCATCTTCGTCGCGGACCTCGCCTTTCGGGCGGGGCGCATGCCCGGCATCGGCGAGACCATCGCCGGTTCCGGCTTCAAGATGGGCCCCGGCGGCAAGGGCTCGAACCAGGCGGTCGCCGCGGCGCGGGCCGGCGCTCCCGTGAGCTTCATCTCGAAGATCGGCAACGATGCCTTCGGCCGGGTGGCGCTCGACACATGGCAGGCGGAGGGGATCTCCGCCCGCGTCGTCGCGCTGGACGACCAGCCGACGGGCGCCGCCTTCATCTATGTGAATGACCAGTCGGGCGAGAACGCCATCATCGTCGTGCCGGGCGCGGCGGCGACGATCGGCGCCGACGATGTCGAAGCGGCCGGCGATGCGATCCGCGAGGCAGCCGTCTTCATCACCCAGCTCGAGCAGCCGGTGGAAGCCGCGCGGCGGGGGCTCGAGATCGCGCGCGCCGCCGGCGTCACGACGATCTTCAACCCGGCGCCGGCGGAAGCCTTCGACGACGCGCTCTACGCGCTCTGCGACTATGTCACGCCGAACGAGAGCGAGGCGTCGCTCCTGACCGGCATCGCCGTGACCGACCTCGCCAGCGCGCGGGCGGCGGGCGACGCCTTCCTCGCCAAGGGCGTCGGCACGGCGCTGATCACGCTCGGCGAGGCCGGCGTGCTGCTGCATCGTCGCGATGGCTCGACGCATATCCCGGCCATCAAGCCGGGACCGGTGGTCGAGACGGCGGGCGCCGGCGATGCCTTCAATGGCGGCTTCGCGGCGGCGCTGGCGCGCGGCGCCGATCCGGTCGAGGCGGCCCGCTTCGGCTGCGCCGTCGCCGGCATCTCGGTCACCCGCGCCGGAACCGCGCCCTCCATGCCCCATCAGGCCGAAGTCGAGGCGCTGCTGGCGGGGGTCCGCGCCTAGTCGATGCAACGATGAAGCGCGGCGTTTTACATATAAAGCAAACATAGATGCACTATAAGCATCCGTTCAATCGAACAGATGCGATGTAGCGCAGCCTTACTGTTTTACCAGCAAAATCAATGACGACGCCTATTGCGGGGGCACTGCCATCTTCCGGATTGACGCGTCGCACATTTATGGTTCTTGTTGTCGCCTAGTGGGTTTGAAGCAAAGTTGCGGCGATCTTCACTGGGACTGAACGGCGTCGCTGGAGGGCGACGTTGGGGGGAGAATGGAGACCGTCACGACGTCTCCATCGCGGATTCTAGCGCGCACGCCTGGCCGGTCACCGGCGACAGGGCGAAGCGCAGCAGGGCCGCAACAACAATTTGGGAGGACTTTTCATGAAGACTCAGGACTATGATCGGTTTCTGAAGTGGCAGGCGAGCCGCCGCGGCATCCTGAAGGGCGCCGCCGGCCTTGGCGCACTGGCCGCCACCGGCGCGCTCGGCGTGGGCGGGTCGAGCCTGTTCGCCCAGCCGGCGCTGGCCCAGGACGCGGATCTGCGCGCCCGGCTGCTGGCGGTTCCCGGCGTCGGCGCCGGCTCTCCGACGGATGCCGACTGGCAGAAGGTCGGCGAGATGGTTCTCGACGCGACCAAGAAGAACGTCAAGGAAGGCGAGTTCGCCGGCGTCGAGCTGACGTTCATGGGCCTCAACAACCAGAACCTGCACAACATGCTGTTCCGCGGCTTCCTGAAGCCGTGGGAGGCCTATACCGGCGCCAAGATCAACTGGATCGATCTGGCCCAGGCCGACTATAACGCCCGCCTGCAGCAGTCGATCGCCACCGGCACCGTCGATTTCGACGTCATCGAAATGGGCGCCCCGTTCGAAGGCGACGTCTGCGGCAAGGGCCTCGCCTCGGAGATGCCGGACTGGGTCAAGGCCCAGATCGACATGGACGACTATGTCGGCTACCTCAAGGCGCCGGTCGGCACCTGGAACGGCAAGACCTATCGCGTCTCGATCGACGGCGACTGCCACACCTTCAACCACCGCACCGACGTCTTCGCCGATGCCGACCTCGCCAAGGCGTGGAAGGACGAGGGCCACGAGGGCGAGTGGGGCGTGCCGAAGACCTGGCAGCAGGTTCAGGCCGCGACCAAGTTCCTCAAGGGCAAGAAGCTCGGCGGCCAGGACCTCTACGGCTACCTCGACGCGCCGAAGGCCTGGGGCGGTTTCGGCTTCTACTTCCTCGGCAGCCGCGCCACCGCCTACGCCAAGCATCCGGACGATCATGCCTGGCTGTTCGACGCCGACACGATGAAGCCGCGCGTCAACAATCCGGCCTGGGTGCGCGCCATCCAGGACGTGATCGACGCGCTGCCGTCGGAGCCGGCCGACCAGATCAATGCCGATCCGAACACCACCGCGTTCCAGCAGTTCCTCGGCGGCACGGGCTCGATGGTTTCCTGGTGGGGCGACGTCGGCTCCAACGCCAAGACCAGCGACACCTCGGTGGTCGGCGAAGTCACCGGCTTCTCGATCCTGCCGGGCTCGGACGACGTCTACAACGCCAAGACCGGCCAGTGGGAGAAGCTCGCGAGCGGTCCGAACTACGCCCCGAACATGGCCTTCCTCGGCTGGGGCATCTACGTCATGTCGCGCGTCGACGCGGACGAGAAGAAGAAGAAGGCCGCATGGTCCGCCGCCGCCCATCTCGGCGGCAAGGATATCGGCCTCTGGATGTCGGCCTATCCGTCGGGCTTCCAGCCCTACCGGAACAGCCAGTTCAACATCCCGGAATGGGTCGCTGCCGGCTATGACGAAGCGTTCATCACGTCCTATCTGAACGCCAACAAGGATAGCTACAACCACCCGAACGCCGCCATCGAGCCGCGCATTCCGGGCATCTTCCAGTACTACTCGATCGCCGAGGACGAACTGGCCAAGACCTTCGCCGGTCAGAACACCGCCCAGGAAGGCGCCGACAAGATCGCCGCCGCCTGGGAGAAGCTGACCGACCAGATCGGACGCGAGAAGCAGATCGAACTCTACAAGGCATCGCTCGGCCTCTGAGCGAAGCGGGTTCTCGCCTGCAGATCCTCCAGGGCTGGCGGCGCTGACGCGTCGCCAGCCAGTTTTTTCTGGGAGCGTCTCAACGACGCTCATTGACGAAGCGAACACCATGCAGACGTCCCAAACGGCCGCGCAGCACGATGCGATCGCGGCTTACGACATCTCCGATACGCGCCGCACGGCGGGTCGATGGCTGATCATCCTCGCCACGATCGCGCTGGGCGCCATCGCCCTCTACCAGGGGCTCTACGCCGCCGGCCAGACCGAATCCGGCTTCGCCAACTGGCGGCCGGTCCTCTACACCTACATCGCCTGGGGCGTGGCGCTCGGCGTCGGCCAGGTCATGATCCGCGGCGAAGGCGGCAAGCGGGCGCTGTTCGTGCTGCCCGCCATCCTGTTCACCGTCGCCGTGGTGATCTTCCCGACGGTCGCCGGCCTCTACATCGCCTTCACCGACTGGAACCTCGCCTCGTTCGAGGGACGCTCGTTCAACGGCCTCGCCAACTTCTGGGCGCTGATGAACGACGGCTATTTCTGGAACGCGCTGCGCAACATGGGCTATTACGTCCTGGCGGTTCTCGTGCAGTACGCCATCGCCTTCGGCCTCGCCATGCTGCTAAATGCCGAGATCCGCGCGCGCAAATTCTTCCGCGTCGCCTTCCTGATGCCCTTCATGCTGAGCCCGGTCGCGGTCGGCTGGATGGTCGGCAAGTCGCTGATGGAATATCGCTTCGGCCCGGCCGCCACCCTCGCCCGCTTCCTCGGCTGGGAGAACCCGGCCTTCTTCGCCTCCCCCTGGATCGCCCGTTTCTCGATCATGGCGATGGACGCCTGGGTCTGGATCCCGTTCGTGATGATCCTGTTGCTCGCCGGCCTGCAGGCGCTGCCGAAGGAAATCCTCGAGGCGGCCAAGGTCGATGGCGCCAGCCCCTGGCGCTCGTTCTGGCAGATCATCTTCCCCTTGATGCTGCCGGTCTCGATCACCGCGATCATCATCCGCATCATCTTCCAGCTGAAGCTCGCCGACATCGTCATCACCGTCACCTCCGGCGGCCCCGGCGGCGCCACGGACACGGTGTCGAGCTTCATCTTCCGTGAATATCGAGACAGGTCGAATGTCGGCTACGGCACCATGGTGGCCGAGTTCTACTTCATCCTGATCGCCATCTTCGTGGCGCTGCTGCTCTGGGGTTCGAGCCGCTGGATGAAGCGGGTGACCGGGTGATGGCCATGAGCACGAAAGCACAATCCGGCATGGCCACCCGCAGCAAGCCCTATACCTATCGCGAACCGCAGAGCGAGTTCGCCAGCAATTCGAAGCGCATCGCCGCCAAGGTCGCGATCTACGGCCTGCTCTTGCTGTGGACCTTCATCGCCCTGTTCCCGATCTACTGGACGATCACGACCTCGTTCAAGGTCGCCGTCGACGTCACGCAGGGCCATCTGATCCCCTGGGTCGACTTCAAGCCGGACTGGCGCGGCTGGCGCTCGATCGGCCTGTCGCCGGACACGATCTTCAACACCTCGACGGTGCGCGAAGAGTTCATGAAGCGCTTCCTGAACTCGGCGATCATGTCGATCGGCGCCTCGCTGCTGGCCGTCGTCCTCGGCTCGCTCGCCGCCTACGGCCTGGTCCGCTTCGACTACAAGTTCGCGATCTGGCGCAACCGCGACATCTCGTTCTTCTTCCTGTCGCAGCTGATCCTGCCGCCGGTCGTGCTCGCCATGCCCTTCCTCGTTCTCTACAAGGAGCTGGCGCTGCTCGACACGCGGATCGGCCTGATCGTCGTCTATACGCTGATGGTGCTGCCGATCGTCATCTGGATCATGCGCGACCAGTTCCGCGGCATCCCGGTCGAGCTCGAGCAGGCCGCCCTCGTCGACGGCTGCTCGACCTGGGGCGCGTTCATGCGGATCGTGCTGCCGATCTCGCTGCCCGGCATGGTCGCGGCCTTCATCCTGTCGGTCGTGCTCTGCTGGAACGAGTATTTCTTCGCAGCGCTTTTGACCTCGACCAACGCCAACACGCTGCCCGTGATGGTCGCGAGCCAGACCGGCTCACAAGGCATCAACTGGTGGTCGATGGCCGCACTCTCCACGGCGGCGATCGCGCCGCTCGCCATCGTCGGCATCTTCCTCGAGCGCTACATCGTCAAGGGCCTGACGGCCGGCGCGGTGAAGTAGCTCTCTGCGAACCAAAAGGGCGGCGGCACGGACCAACCGTGCCGCCGCCCTTTTTTGTTTGGCGCCCCGTCGTCAGACGACGCCGTCGGCGAGCGTCACCGTCTGCCCCGTCGCGGCGGCCTTCTCGATCGCCGTCAGCACGCGCGTCACCTGCAGGCCGTCGCGGGCATTGGCAATGACAGGCGCATCGGTGGCGACGGCATCAATGAAGCGGGCGATCGCTTCCATGACGAAGCCACCGATGCGGCCACCAGCCGCCGGAGTAACGCCGAACAGATCGGCGGTCCGGAGGCCGGGTCCCGTGAATTTCCGGAAAGGTCCGGCCTGCGTCGGCTCGGCCTGAAGCAGACCCTTCTCGCCGACGATCTCGATCCGGAAATCGACGATGTTCGGCATGTCGTTCGGCAGCACCCAGCTGTTCTCCAGCGAGATGACAGCGCCATTCTCGAATTCGAGCAGCGCGACATGCACGTCGGCCGTATCGACGCCCTGCGAGGCGAGGAAGCCGCGCCGCACCATGGCCTGGACGCGCTTGACCTCGGAGCCCATGACGAAGCGCAGCGCATCGACCGAATGGCTGCCGAGGAACCAGAGCGCCGAGGACTTGCCGGCCCAGGAGAGCAGCTCGAACGGCACGAACAGCGTGTTGGAAAGACGCGCCGCGCCGTGCAGCGGCAGGCCGATATCGCCCGCCGCGATCGTGTCGCGCAGCGCGACGATCGCCGGGCTGACGCGGTTGTGGAAGTCGACCATCACCTTGCGGCCGCTGCGATCAGCGGCGTCGGCGATCGCCTCGGCCTCGGCCAAGGTCGTCGCCAGCGGCTTCTCGCTCATCACGTGCTTGCCGGCCTTTATCGCCGCCAGCACGATGTCGCCATGGGCGAAATCGGGCGTCGCCACCGTCACGGCGTCGATATCGGGATCGGCGATCAGCTCGCGATAGTCGGTATAGGTCCTGGCCGCGCCGAACTGCTTCTGCATCTCGGCGACGCGCTCGGGGTTCAGGTCGCAGACGGCGGCGAGCTCGGCGCCCTCGATGGCGCTCAGCGTCTTGCAATGGAACGAGCCCCAGAGGCCCGCCCCCACCACGCCGAAGCGAATTCTACGCGATGACGTCATTTCCGTATCATCCTTTCACGGAACCAAAGGTCAGGCCTCGGACGACGTAGCGGTCGAGCACGAGGAAGATCAGCATGGGCGGGATCATGGCGGCGACGGCGGCGGAGGCGATGAAACCCCAGGTGACGCCGGCGGTACCGAAATATTGCAGCGTGCCGACCGGCAGCGTCGTCGTGCTGCGATTGGCGAGCACCAGCGGGAAGGCCGCGTTGTTCCACGAGAACACGAAGGCAAACATCGAGGTGACGATCAGGCCAGGCATCACCATCGGCAGGATGAACTTGAGCAGGATCGTCGTCGTACCGGCGCCATCGATGCGGGCCGCCTCCTCGATCTCGATGGGCACCTCGTCGATGAAGCTCCGCATCAGCCAGACCGAGAACGGAATGGTCAGGGTCTGCGAGATCAGGATCATCGAGAAATAGGTGCCCTTCACCCCCGCCATGCTGGCGAGGACCGAATAGGGAATGAGGAAGGCGACGGGCGGCGCCATCAGCAGGCCGAGATACCAGAGCATGATGTGCTTGCGGCCGCGGATCTTGTAGCGCGACAGCGCATAGGCGGCCGGAAACGAGAACGGCAGGTTGAGCGCGACGGCACCGATCGCCACGATCAGGCTGTTGCCGAGCTGCGGGGCGTTGTTGCCGGGGTCGAAGAAGGTATAGCGGATCGATTCCCAGTTCGGCGTGAAGGAGAGCACCGGCGGCATGGCGAAATAGGTGTCTGCCGGGCGGATCGCGAGCAGGATGAACCAGAGGATCGGACCGATGAAGACCAAGAGCAGCAGCACCATGGCTGCGATGCCGAGCCAGCGGCCGGTAGCGCTTTCCGAGCCTTCCATCAGTCCCAATCCTTGAACGCGAAGAAGACGAACAGGCCGATGATGGCGTTGACGATGATCACCATCATCCAGGTCATGGCGCTGGAGAGGCCGATGTTGAAATCGACCATGCCGGCTTGATACAGGCTGTAGCCGAGCGTGCGGCTGGCCGTTCCCGGCCCGCCCTTGGTCAGCACCACCACCAGGTCGAACGTGTTGAAGATCTGCATGAAGCGCAGCATGACGACGATCAGCGCCGTCTTGCGGATCAGCGGCAGCTTGACGTGCAGCAGCTGCTTCCAGGGCGAGACGCCGTCGACCCGCGCCGCCTCGACGATCTCGCCGGGCACGGCGAGCAGCGCCGCGTAGAGCACGATCGCGAAGAACGGCGTCCACTGCCAGATATCGGCGAAGAGCACCGCCCAGAGCGCCGTCGACGGCGAGCCGAGCAGGCCGGCGGCGGGCAACGGGATGCCGGCCGACGTCAGCAGCCAGGGGATCAGCCCGCCATTCGGGTCGTACATGTAGCGGAACAGGAAGCCGACGACGATCGGCGCGATGGTGGTCGGCATGATCAGCAGCACGCGGGTCAACTTGATGCCGGGCAGGCGGCGCAGAAGCAGCAGCGCGATCGCGAGGCCGAGGCAGAATTCGACCACGGTGCCGACCAGCGTCATCTGCAGCGTGGTCCACAGCGAGCCGAGGAACATGCCGTTCGACAGCGCCATCTTATAATTGTCGAGCCCGATGAAGCCCATCGGCGCCGGGCCCATCTGCAGGTTCCAGAAGTAGAAGCTGTTCTTCAGGGCGAAGAGCAAGGGAAAGGCGATCAGCGCGACGAGCAGCAGGATCGACGGGCTGATCAGGAGCCACGGCGTATAGTCGGGCAGGCGCCGTCGCGCCCGAGGCGGCGCGGCGAGAGTGACAGCGGACATGGACGCTCCAATCGAAAAGAGGGCGGACGCGGCCGGGAGCAACCGGTCCGCCCTTCGTGGGCCGGAGCCTCGCAGGAGGCTTCCGGCCGCATGGTTCAGGCGAGGGACTTCATCAGAGCCTCGGTCGCCGCGAGCGTGTCGTCATAGGAGGCCTGCTGATACGGGATCAGGAAATTGCCCTTGAGGATGGTCTCGAAGAAGGTCGAGGTCTCCAAAAGGCAGTTTTCCGGCGTCAGCTGGCCGGTCAGGACCTTGTTGAGATTGAGCCCGTAAATGCCTTCGAGCGTCGTGTAGACCGGCACGGGCGGACGGACGACCTTGCCGTTGCCGCGCTCGAGATCGCCGAGCTGGGCGGTCAGGTGCGGATAGATCTTCAGAAGCTCCGCGTCCTTGTAGAGCGACGGGCGGGCAAAGTCGGAGAACTGGTAGCCATACTTGTTGTAGAGGCCCATCGCCTTCTGCGTCTTGGCCGAGGTCGCCCATTTGACGAACTGCCAGGAGGCATCGCGATTGGGGGTGTTGGCGGTGATGCCGAGGCTGTGGCCGCCGAGCGAGACGACCTGCTCGCCCGGTCCCTTGGGCAGGCGGGCCATGCCGAGCTTGTCGGCGACGACCGAGTCCTTGCCGCTCATGTAGCCGTCCTTCTTGCAAAGGTAGGCATAGGGCGTCCACCAGTAGAACATGCCGATATCGCCCTTGGCGAAGCGCATGCCGGCGTCAAACCAGTTGTAGCCGACAGATTCCGCCGGGGCATTCTTGTAGAGATCGCCGAAGAGCTTCAGCGCCGCGAGATTTTCCGGGCTGTTGATGGTCGGCTGGAAGTCCCAGGGCGTGCCGGCCGGGAAGTCCTTGAACCAGCGCGTGCCCATGCTGGCGGCGAGCTGGCTGTACATGTGCACGATCGGCGCCGGCTGCTGGCCGGCGAGCACGGTGCCCACCATCTTGTGGCCGTCGAAATCCTGGCCATGCATCTTCTGGATGGCCGCGAGATATTGCTCCCACGTCCAGCTGCCGTCCTCCGGCACGCTGATGCCGGCCTTGTCGGCGAAATCCTTGCGGTAGAGCACCATCTGGCCATAGGCCGCGACGGGAAGCGTTCCCACCTGGCCGCGCCATGTATTCATCGAATAGAGGACCTCGGGAATGAAGTCCTCGATATGCGTGTCGCTGTCCGCCTTGATGAACTCGTTGAGCGGATGGATCCACTTGCTCTCGAGATACTGGCCGAGCCACATCTGGTCGACGGAGATGACGTCGGCGTCCGGCTCGTTGCTGATGAAGGACGAGGTGAGCCGCGCCTGCAGCGCCTCGAGCGAGATCGCCTCGATCTGCAGCTTGACGCCGGTCTCCTGCTGGAACTGGTCCTTCAGGCCCTCGATCGCGTAGTAGAACGGGTCACCGGCGAGCAGAACGCGCAGGGTCGTGTCGGCCGCCCGCGCCGGGCGGGGCACCAGGCCGCCGCCGATCGCTGCCGTGCCGGCCAAGGCGATGCCGCTTTTCAGCAGGCCGCGACGGGAAATATTGAAATCGAATCCAGACATGTCCCCACTCTCCTCTTGGAAGCATTGGCCGGCGCCCGGTCCATGCCGGGTGCTCGTTGATCATCACGGACGCCGTTGATTGCTGCGTCGCACACTTCGGTTCCCATCGAAGTCTGTCACGGCGTCTCGATCGTCTTGTTAGTATGAGGCTCGCACAAACATTTTACCTCGTCAACGCTGCGACGTTGGGCTAAGAATTATTTCGGAAGCCGCAAGGGAAGCACGCATGGCGAGCCGGTTTCCGGTATGGAAGCCGGAATTCCCGCAAATGGCCGCCGCAAGCAGAACGAGGACGGATTGGAGCGCGAACCTTCAGAGCAGCGCTGGGCAACGGATGAGGAAGACGCCCCGAGCGACTTCCGAACCGCCCGGCCAAGTCGTTCCCTGCTCTCCTCCGCCATGGTCGGTTCGGCCAATCGGGGGCGGGTCCTGCAGGCGTTGTTCGACCTCGGACCGACCAGCCGGGCCGAGCTCGCACGGCTCGCCGGCGTCAACCGCACCACCATCTCCGGCATCGTGCAGCCCTTGCTCGATCAGCAGGTCCTGGTCGAGGGCGAACCGATCCCGCCGAGCGAGGCCGGCGGCAAGCCGGCGCGGCCGCTCTGGTTCTCGCCGGACGCGCGGCCGATCTGCGGCATGATGCTGATGCCCGACGCCGTGCATACCTGCCTCGTCACGCTGCAGGGCACGATCTCGGCCGAGGCGAGCGAGACCTTCCCGGTCGGACATCCGGGGATCGCGGACATCGAGCGTGCCATCGAACGCAGCACGTCCCGCACGCTCGCGGCCGCCCGGCGCGAACCGCTCGGCATCGGCGTCGCCGTCGGCGGCATGGTCGATACCGAGCGACGCGCCATCATCGCCGTCAACCTGGCGCCGGTCCTGAACGGCTTCGAGCTCGGCGCCATGCTGACCAAGCGCTTCGGCCTGCCGGCCCTGCTCGACCACCATCCGCGCGCGTTGCTCGTCGGCGACCGCTGGTTCGGCAAGGGGCGCGGCATGCAGACCTTCGCCGCCGTTTATACGGGCGAAGTGCTCGGCGGCGCGCTCTATCTCGGCGGCCATCTCTATCGCGGCCAGAGCGGCGCCGGCGGCGAGCTCGGCCACACCTTCGTGCAGGTCGACGGCGACCTCTGCGCCTGCGGACGGCGCGGCTGCTGGGAGACGATCGCGACGCTCGGATGGCTGCGCCGCCAGGCCCGCGAAATCGGCATCGACGCGCCGGACGAGATCAATTCACGCCGTCTCGTCAGCCTGACGCAGGCGGGCGCGCCGGGGGCGGCGGACCTGCTCGATCGCTATGCCCGCAACGTCGCCGTCGGCATCGCCAATCTGCAGCAGACCGTGGCGCCGAACTTCTACGTGCTGCATGGCGACGTCGTCGGTGGCGGGGAAATCATGGCGAAGGCGATTGCCGGACACGTGCGCGCCCTCGTACCATCGCGAAGCGGGGGGGAGATCAGCTTCGCGATCGGCGAGACGGAGGACCGCGCGGCCTTGCTGGGCGCGGCGGGTCTCGTCTTGTCGGAGTTGTTTCAGTTTCCATTGTAGAGTGCCGATGCAGGGGGAGTGCTTCATGGTCTACAAGATCGATCCGGAGAAAGATCGACACTACATCGAGGAATTTCGCCAGAAGCCGATTGGGGCGCACAGCCCGGGCCTGCAACGCCTCCTCAACACGATGCGCCACGATCCGTCCGGAAAGCAGGTGGTGCTCGTCTGCAAGCGTCCGTTCGAGGAATGGGTGCTCGGCATGATGCCGGCCGACCGTCGCGAGCCGATCGCGATCGAGGACGGGCCGGTCTTCACGGAGATCGAAGAGGCGGAATGGGAAGTCTTCCGCCGGCGCTGGCGCCTTCTGACCGGCGAAAGCATCAACCGGCCGCTCCGCGACTAGAACCTTTGTTTGCCGCGTTTTCTTCACGCGAACCGATATCCACTTCGCTCGAAAACGCTTCAGACGCGGTTCCCGAACAGTCGATCGCCGGCCGCGGCGATCCCGTTTCATGCGCCAATCTGGACTTCATTCCATGCTCAAGATCGTCGGTTATCCGGACCGTTACAGCGTTGCCCCGGGCGAGGAGATCGCCTTCAAGATATCGCTCGAAGAGGGCGAAACATTCGAGGCCCGGCTGGTCCGCGTCGTCAATGGCGACTGCAATCCCGCCGGCCCCGGCCTCAAGTTTCCGCATGTCCCGACCGGGATCGACGGCATTCATGCCGGCAAGCCGCAGCGCATCGACGCCGGCTCCTACATGATCGCCGAAGGCCTGCCGGCGATCGCCGAGCGGACCTTCACCTTTCTGGGCTTCGTCTGGCCGACGCTGCCGAAGCGCGGCGAACAGGTCATCGCGGCGCAGTGGGACGCCGAGACGAACGCCGGCTTCTCGATCGGCATCGGCGACGAGGGCCGCCTGTCGCTGACCATCGGCGACGGCGCCGGCGGGGTGGAGACCGTCCGCGTCGATCATCCGATGCTGGAGCGGCAGTGGTACCAGCTCGCCGTGACCTTCGATCCGGTCAGCGGCGAGGTCACGCTCGACCAGCGCCCGCTCGTGCCCTTCGCGGTGATCCGCGACCACGGCCAGTTCCGCGGCCGCGTCCGCCTCGCCGTCAAGCCGGCGGCGGTCGCCTTCCATCTCGCCGGCCGGCCGGAGGCGGACGGGACGACCGCCCATCATTTCGACGGCAAGGTGGACGGGCCGATCCTGCTGACGGGCCTGCACACCCACGCCGATCACGACGCGCTCCTCGGCGGCATCGCGCCGCGCGAGATCCGCAATGCCTTGATCGCGCATTGGGATTTCTCCCGCGAGATCGAGAGCGTGCAGGCCGTGGATGTCGGTCCCTTCCGCCGGCACGGCCGGCTGATGCAGATGCCGGCGCGCGGCATGAAGGGCCACAACTGGACCGGCGAGGAACACGCCTGGCCGAACAAGCCCGAGCACTACGGCGCGGTGCATTTCCACCATGACGACATCTATGACGCCGGGTGGGAGACTTCGGTCGCGCTGACGATCCCCGAGGATCTCAAGAGCGGCGCCTATGCGCTGCACGCCCGCGCCGGCGACAGCGACGAGACGGCGACGCGCGAGACCTACATCCCGTTCTTCGTCCGCCCGCCGCGCGACAAGGCGAAGCGCGGCAAGCGCCCGTCCGTCCTCGTGCTGGCGCCGACCATGTCCTACCTCTCCTACTGCAACCACGCCGAACACATCACGGCCCGCGGGGCGGAGCGGCAGATGGGCCGGCTGCTCACCTTCGGCCATGCCGATCTCTACATGTACGACCATCCGGAGATCGGCGGCTCGCAATACGACACCCATGCCGACGGCTCGGGTGTCTGCTATTCGAGCCGGCTGCGGCCCAATTTGAACTTCTCGCCGCGCTATCATTCCTGGCTCGGCGGCCCGGGCTCGGCGCTCTACCAGTACAATGCCGACACCCATCTGTTCGACTGGCTCGACCACAAGGGCGTCGACTACGATCTGATCACCGACGAGGACCTGCACGAGGAAGGCTACGACCTCCTCGCCGATTATCGCGTCGTCATCACCGGCACCCATCCCGAATACCACTCGACGGCGATGTGGGACGGCATGAAGGCGTGGATCGATCGCGGCGGCCGGCTCATGTATATGGGCGGCAATGGCTGGTACTGGCGCATCGGCTTCCACAAGACGGAGCCTGGCGTCATCGAGGTGCGTCGCGCCGAGGACGGCATCCGCACCTGGGCGGCGGAGCCCGGCGAATACTACCAGTCCTTCAACGGCGAGTTCGGCGGCCTCTGGCGCCGCATCGGCCGCGCGCCCAACGTCATGGCGGGCGTCGGCTTCATCGCCCAGGGCTTCGACGTCTCGACCTACTACCGCCGCGCGCCCGACGCCGACAATCCGCGCGCGGCCTTCATCTTCAAGGACGTGCCGGACGAGATCATCGGCGATTTCGGCCTGGTCGGCGGCGGCGCGGCCGGCATCGAGCTCGACTGCATCACGCCCAATCTCGGCGGCCCGCCCAATATGCTGCGCCTCGCCTCCTCGGACGGGCACAGCGGCATGATGATGCTGGTCAACGAGGAGTTCGGCGTGGTGCCGCCCAATCTCGGCGGCGACCAGAACGAGCGCGTCCACGCCGATCTGGCCTTCGGCGAGACGCCGTCGGGCGGCGCGCTATTCGCCACCTCGTCGATCGCCTGGTGCGGCTCGCTGCTGCACAACAACTACGACAACAACGTCTCGCGCATCACCTGGAACGTGCTCGAGCGCTTCCTGGACGAGACGCCGTTCGCGTAACTGGCGAGGATGGCGGCGGTTTTCCTGCCGCCGTCATCCAACCAGTGAAGCTCGCATCTTTGCCTCTCCCTGAGGGAGAGGTGAAAGAGCGGCCTCAGCCCGCGAGAACCTGCTTCAGGCTCGATACCGTATCGGTCGTCGGCTTGTATTCGAGGCCGACGAGGCCCTGGTAGCCATTCGCCTCGAGCCAGGCGACGCGCGCCTGCCAGTCGAGCACGCCGGTGCCCGGCTCGTGCCGGCCGGGCGTGTCGGCGAGATGCACATGCGCCACCCGGTCGACGCGGCCGGCGAGCACGTCGCCGATCGCCTCCGACATCACGGCCGAATGGTAGATGTCGTAGAGGATCTTGATCTCCGGCCGGCCGACCTCGTCGACGATGTCGAGCCCCTCGACCGTCGAGGGCAGGAAATAGCCGACATGGTCGACCAGCGTATTGAGCGGCTCGACCGCCAGCGTCACGCCGGAACCCGTCAGGATCTCGGCCGAACGGGCGAGGCCCTCACTCAAGGCCTGACGCTGCTCGGCGCGCGTCCGGCCGGGCAGATCGGCGCCGGCCTGCACGATCAGCACCGGCGCGCCGAGGCGACGGGCGACATCGATCGAGGCCTTCAGGCCCTCAAGGAATTCCGCGTGCTTCGCCGGATCGGTCAGCGGCACCATCGGCTCGGCGACGAAGCCGGCGACCTTCATGCCGGTCTCGTCCAGCGCGGCGGCGATGGCGTCGATATCCTTGTTGCGCCAATGCCAGAACTCGACCGCCGCGAGGCCGGCCTTCTGCGCAAGACGGATGCGATCGGCGAAATCGGGCGCTTCGGCTGCGAAGAGCCATTCGAGGCAGGCGGAATACTGCATGGACCTGTCAATCTGGATGGAGGCAAGCTGGATGGAGGCAAAGGCGGGGTCCGGCATCACCGGCTCGAACACAACCGACGATAGCCGCACCGCCAATCCGGCTCAATCTCCGCCTCGCGCCGATTCCACCGGAACCGAATTGCGAAAACCTCGTTGGACTCCTCGTTCGCTCCGCCGGGAGGATGGCCGTCGCGTGGGCGTTTGTTGGTGGGTGTGGCGTAGGAGTACGGCCCATGGCTCCAAGGGCGATATGGAAGGGCTACCTCAAGGTCGCCGAGATCCTCTGTCCCGTCGCGCTCTATACGGCGGCGTCGACCTCGGACCGCATCGCCTTCCACACGATCAACCGCAACACCGGCCACCGGATCCGCCGCCAGTTCGTCGACCAGGATACCGGCAAGCCCGTCGAGACCGACGATCAGGTCAAGGGCTACGAGATCGGCTCGGGCGAGTATGTCCAGCTCGACGCGGACGAGATCGCCTCGGCGCAGCCCGAAAGCGACAAGACGCTGGCGGTCGAGACCTTCCTGCCGGTCGATGCCGTCGACGACGTCTATTTCGACCGTCCCTATTACCTCGCTCCCGCCGACAAGCCGGCCCAGGAAGCCTACGCCCTGATCCGCGACGGCATGCAGGCGAGCGGCGCGGTGGCGATCGCGCGCGCCGTCCTGTTCCGCCGGATGCGCAGCGTGCTGATCCGCGCCGAGGAAAACGGCATGGTCGCGACGACGCTGAGCTTCGATTACGCCGTCCGCCCGGCGCGGGAGGTCTTCGACGATATCCCGAAGCTCAAACTCGAGGGCGAGATGCTGAAGCTCGCCGAGCACATCATTTCGACCAAGCGCGGCAGCTTCGATCCGGCCGCTTTCCACGACCGCTACGAGGAGGCGCTTGGCGAGCTCGTCAAGGCGAAGCTCGAGGGCAAGACCTTCACGCCGCCGGCGCCGCAGAAGACGGCCAAGGTGGTCGACCTGATGGCGGCGCTCCGCGAAAGCGCCGGCGTCGCGCAGCAAAAAAGCACCGCCGCCGCGAAAAAACCGCCGGCGGCACGGCGAAAGACCACCGCGACGACAAAGCCGGCAAAGCCCGCCGCGCCGAGACGCAAGGCCAGTTGACGCAACCGGATGAGGGCGAGCCGACATGGCCGCGACGCTCGAAACCTATCGCAGCAAGCGCGACTTCAAGACCACGCCGGAGCCGGCCGGCCGCAAGCCGGCCCGGGCGAAGACAAAGCCCGGCTTCAGCTATGTCATCCAGAAGCACGACGCGACGCGGCTGCACTATGATTTCCGCCTGGAGATGGACGGCGTCCTGAAAAGCTGGGCCGTGACGCGCGGCCCGAGCCTCGATCCCTCGGAAAAGCGGCTCGCCGTGCATGTCGAGGACCATCCGCTCGAATATGGCGGCTTCGAGGGCACCATCCCGAAGGGGGAATA
The DNA here is from genome assembly GCF_016629525.1 of Kaistia sp. 32K. GTDB lineage: Bacteria > Pseudomonadota > Alphaproteobacteria > Rhizobiales > Kaistiaceae > Kaistia. The sequence continues at coordinate 197,580 of NZ_AP024269.1, read as the reverse complement.
TGGCGGCGGCACCGTGCTGCTCTGGGATCGCGGCAGCTGGGAGCCGGTCGGCGATCCGCACAAGGGCTACGCCAAGGGCCATCTCGAATTCGAGCTGAAGGGCGAGAAGCTGCATGGCCGCTGGCATCTAGTGAAGATGCACGGCAAGCCGCGCGAGAAGCGCGAGAACTGGTTGCTGATCAAGGCCGAGGACGAGGAGGCTCGTCCGGCCGGCGCGCCCGACATCCTTGACGAGATGCCGGATTCGGTGACGACCGGCCGCGCCATCGCCGATGTCGAGAACGAGGCGCCCGGCTGGTCGTCGAAGACCGGCAAGATCGAGAAGTCAGCCAGGAAGAAGGCAGCGTCCCGCGCGGCCAAGGCCGAAGAGACGCCCGAGCCGCCCCCGCCCCTGCCCGATCCGGCGACGCTCCCGGGCGCGAAGAAGGCGCGCATGCTGAACTTCGTCGAACCGGCGCTGGCGACCCTGGCCGACACCCCGCCCGCCGGCGCGCGCTGGATCCACGAGATCAAGTTCGACGGCTACCGCCTGCAGGCGCATGTCGCGGCCGGGCGGGTGAAGCTCCTGACCCGTACCGGGCTCGACTGGACCAAGAAGTTCGGCAAGGAGATCGTCGCCGCACTGCAGGCGCTGCCCCTCGGCACGGCGCTGATCGACGGCGAGCTGGTGGTCGAGACGGCGAGCGGGGCGTCGGATTTCTCCGCCCTCCAGGCGGATCTGAGCGAGGGCCGCTCCGATCGCTTCATCTTCTACGCCTTCGACCTCATCTATCTCGACGGCTACGACCTTCGCGAACTGCCGCTTTCCGAGCGCAAGCAGGTTCTCGCACAGGTCGTGGCGGACGGCGCGCCGCTGCTCCGTCTCAGCCAGCATTTCGAGGAAGACGGCGCGGTGGTCTTTCACCATGCACAGCGGCTTGGTCTCGAAGGCATCGTCTCGAAGGTGCTGGATTCGCCCTATCGCTCCGGCCGCAGCAAGACCTGGCTGAAGACGAAGAGCTCGCAGCGGCAGGAATTCGTCATCGGCGGCTATGTTCCTTCGACGACGTCGCGCCGGGCCATCGGGTCGCTGGTGCTCGGCGTTCACGAGAATGGCACCCTGCAGCCGGTCGGCCGCGTCGGCACGGGCTTTTCGTCCCGCATGGCGGAAGACCTGTTCCAGACGCTGGAGCGGATGCGGGTCACGACCAGCCCGTTTGGCCGCCCGCTGACGGCGGAGGAAGGCCGGCAGGTACGCTTCGTGCGGCCGGAACTGGTCGCCGAGATCGAATATCGCGCCTGGACGGCGGACGGGCATCTGCGCCACGCTGCCTTCCGCGGCCTGCGGGAAGACAAGCCCGCCGACGAGATCACCCGGGAGATGCCAACCATGTCCGAGACAGGCAAGGCGAAGGGAAAGGTGGCGGCAAAGGCGAAGGATGCCGCCGAGGCTGAGTCTCACGGCATCAAGCTGACCCATCCCGATCGCATATACTGGCCGGACGCGGGCGTCACCAAGGAGGGCCTCGCCGATTACTACGCCGAGATCTGGCCGCATATCGCACCCTTCGTCACCGACCGGCCTCTGTCGCTGCTGCGCTGTCCGAGCGGCATCAACGGCGAGCAGTTCTTCCAGAAGAACGCCTGGAAGGGCCTGAACGCCGCGATCCGGCTGGTCGACGATCCGTCGACGGCGGCGGTGGAGCAACTGATCAGCATCGCCGATCTCGACGGGCTGATCGCCCTGGTTCAGTCCGCCGTGCTGGAAATCCACCCGTGGGGCTCGACGGTCGCCGACTGGGAGCGGCCGGACATGATCATCATGGATCTGGACCCCGGCGAGGGCGTCGACTGGGAGACCGTCATCACCGCGGCCGGCGAAGTCCGCCAGCGCCTCAGCGACGCCGGCCTCGAGCCCTTCGTCAAGACGTCAGGCGGCAAGGGCCTGCATGTGGTGGCGCCGCTGACGCCCAAAGCCGAGTGGCCGGCGGTCAAGGCTTTCACCAAGGGCCTCGCCGACGCCATGGCGGGCGACAGTCCCGACCACTATGTCGCGACGATCACCAAGGCGAAGCGGCCGGGCAAGATCCTGATCGACTATCTGCGCAACCAGCGCGGCCAGACGGCGGTGGCGCCCTATTCGACCCGGGCGCGTCCCGGCGCGCCCGTCTCGGCGCCGCTCGCCTGGGAGGAACTGACGCCGGGCATCGGGCCTTCCTATTTCACCGTGCTCAACATGCCGACCCGGCTCGCCGCCCTCGCGCGCGACCCATGGGCGGATTTCCGCAAGGCCGCCGCGCCGCTCCGCGAGCCAAAGCAGCCAGCGAAGAAGCAACCGGCCAAGGCCTGACGTTTTTCGAGGCTATTTGTCCCTGGGTGGGCCCTTCGAGGCGCCTTTCGGAGAGCTCTTTCCCTCGCTGGAAAGGCTCCGCTTCAGGGCGTCGAGAATGCTGACGACATTGCCCTCGGATTTCGGCGGCGCCTTCGACGTCGCGGGCTTCTTGCCCTTCTTCTTGGCGGCGATGATCTCCAGGAGCTTCTCCTGCACGGGATCGCTGACCAGCGCCGGCGACCACGCCTTGGTGCGCTGGCGGATCAGCGCCTGCATCATCTCCATCAGCTTGGGATCGGTCTTTTCGGAGGGGATCCCCTCGAAATAGGCGCCCTCCTCTCGGATCTCGTCGCCGAAATGCAGGGTCCAGAGCTCGATGCCGGTATCGCGCGGCTTCAGCATGACGGCGCGCTCGCGCCGATAGAGCACCAGCCGCGAGATGCCGACGGTGCCGGTCGAGGCCATGGCGTCGCGGATGACCGAAAACGCCTCCTCGCCAACCGCGTCGTCCGGCACGAGGTAATGCGGCTTGTCGTACCAGATCCAGCCGATGTCGCCCTCCGGCACGAAACTCTCGATATCGATCGTCCGCGTGCTCTCGAGCGCGACGGAGGCGATCTCGTCGTCCTCGAGCATCAGATACTCGTCCTCGCCGCGCGGATAGCCCTTGACCTGGTCGTCGTCCTCGACGGCCTCGCCCGTCTCCTGGTCGACATACTGGCTGACCACGCGGTTGCCCGTGGCGCGGTTCAAGGTGTGAAAGCGCACCTTTTCATTGTCGGTCGTCGCCGGCACCATCGCCACCGGGCAGGTGACGAGCGAGAGCTTCAGATAGCCTTTCCAGAACGAACGCGGCGCCATGATCGCCCCTCACCCGACGAGGAAATAGACGGCGAGGAAGCCGAGCACGACCGCGGCGATACCGGCGCCCAGCATGTAGCGCAGCCGATGCGGCGCGATGCCCTGGCGGGCTGCCGTGGTGCTGGCGCGAGATTCCTCGGATGGTTCGGGTTCCTGCGGTAGCCGGCCCACTTTCTGGTCCATTCCCGCCTCCCTTGGCTGGGGCTCCCGCTCGGTTCAACCGGCGGCGGGAGCCTTGATATTTCGGGTATTCGGCCCGGCGCGCTAGCTATGCGCGCGATGCTCGGCGTTGCGCTTGCGGGTCGCAGCACCCTTCTTGGCCGAGGCGGAACGATCGGCGGCCGATCGCGCCGCCGAGGCGGCTCCGCCCTTCTCGCCCCCCTTGTGGGCTGCCGGATGGCCAGTATGGGCGCCGCGGCCGGAGCCGGATTTCTTGCCGCCGCCGTCGTCCTTGTTGACCGTCGCCCAGGCGCGGCGCTCGGCCTCCTTCTCGGATACGCCGCGCTCCTCATAGCTCTCCGCGATGTGGTCGGCCTTGCGTTCCTGCTTGTCGGTATATTTCGATTTGTCACCCCGGGGCATGACATACCTCCGTCTGTCTGGACGAGGCTCAACGCCAGCCGCGAGCCGAGGGTTCCATCTGGAGAGACGACTTCCTTCGCGACAGCATCCGTCGGCACAGAAGATCGGCATTGCGCGGCAAGCTGAGGACGCAACGAATACGTCGACCCCGCGTGCGCGAATCGCTGGCGTCGAGTTGAATGGTCCTCGGCCCATAGAGGGCCAAGCAGGAAATCATGTTGGATACAGCCGGCCTGGCTCTGTTGGAGATAGGCGATGCCTGATTTCTGGATGTCCATGGCCTTTCTCGGCTGGGCGATTTTCATCGTGATCGCCTGCGATCTTGTCGGCCTGTCCCTTTCCGAGTTCTTCGCCCGGCGCGGGGCGACTATGCCGGCCGATGTGCCAGCGGCCGACATTCGATCGGCCGATTTTGCCTGGTCGGTTCTCTTGGGTCTGTCGGCGTTGTGGCTGTGTCTGAGCGCGATCTACGCCGCCGGATATGCGACGCGTGCAGCGATGCTGGCGGTTCCCGTCGCCGCCGCCCTCATCGCCGTCACGTCGACGGAACGGCGCCGGCTGCGGGATTGGCTGCGAGAGCGGCGGATTGGGTGGCTCTGTACCGCCGCGGCTCTGGCGCTATCGCTTCTGGCACGCCCCGCGATCAATCCCTATGACGATCCCGAATACTTGTTCTTCATCGAGAAGATGCTGAATACCGGCGCGGTCGTCGAATATTTCAGCGACAGGCGGCCGACCAACCTCGGCAGCTGGACCCTCCTCCAGGCGCTGTTCTCGGCCGGGCCCGCCGGCACCGCCTACGTCGCCTCGATCGACTCCGCGATTGCCGTCGTCCTGTTCCTGTTCGCGGCGCTCCTCGTCGGCACCGGCTTCGTCTTTGCCTTCTTCGCAGCCCTCGCGGGCGTTCTGATCCTGCAGCCCTCCCAGACCAATCTCGGCATGGCGATCTGCATGGGGGGAGTTTCCGCTGTTCTCGTGAGCCTCAGCATTTCGAGAACGCCCCATCGGTACATCCTCGTCAGCGCCATCATCCCGATACTGGCGGCGACGGCGCGACCGCAACTGGCCCTGATCGCAGCGGCGGCCATTGGGCTCACGGTCTGGCGCGAGCGCTACCGGCGCTCCGTCCTGGTGCTCTGCGTCGCCGCGGTGGCCGCCGGGCTTTGGTACGCCATCATTCTGAGGGACACGGGCGGCCTCACATCGACGCAAAGCAGCGACTATCTGCCGGTGGGATCGGTAGCCGACGCCGTCAGGCTGATGCGGGTAGGTCTCGGCGACGTCCCGTTTCTCTCGCGTCTCGGCCTGCTCCTTCTCGGGCTTGTCGCGCTCGCCGCGGCGCTTCTGCGTGGAAGCCGTCCGTCGGCCGGGAAATACAGAATCCTGGCGATGTTCTTCCTGCTCGCCGGCGCGACGTCCGCGATTGTCGTCGTCAAAACGGGAGCGCGGTTCATCGAGCTGCAGCGCTACTATATCCCGGTCATTGACGGCGTCCTTTTCACCGCCATGACCTTTGCCTTGCTCAGCCTCGCGCAAAGGTACGGGCCGGACCGGTCAAGACGTCAGGTGTTGCTTTCGATATCAGGCGTCGTGGTTCTCGGATTGGCCGTGGCGATGCAGTGGCCGAGAGTGGCCGCGCCGGCACGGTCGGATCCCTTGATCTGTTCCTGGTCGCTCCAGCCGGAGGCGCGGTACGCGCTGGACCGCGCTCTCGATGGCGCCGGCACTGTTGTCCTGATCGATTGCCCCTCCGGGGCCCTGCCCTTTTCGAACAGGACGATGATGGGCGACCATGCCGCCGTTGTCGGCGATCCGGCTGCCACGCTGCGGCGCCTGCGAAGTGTAGGCATCGATCGTCTTGTTTTTCTTCGCAACGACGGCGGCGCGAACTTCGGCATGGCCGAACTGCACCAATGGCTCGCGACCTTCGAACCGCTCAACGACGTCGACCGCCGCAACAAGGAGGGCGGACAACGCTGGCTCGAGGAGATCGAGACGCTTCGCGGCCTTTCCAGCGCCTGCGCGACGTCATCGATCGAGATTGGGGACCCGCAGGGACCGCTGGAGGTTGTCGACCTCGCTCACTGCGAATGAACCTCGAGAAAGGCGCGGATGGCCTCGACATTGGCGCGCGCCTCCGACGGCGGATAGTCCGGATAGGTCGGCAGGAGCAGCACGGAGGCGGCGACGTCCCGGGCGACCGGACAAGATCGCCGATACTCGGCGAAGCAATCGTAGTCTGCGCAATTTCCGATGTGCTGGATAACGACATCCCGCCCCTGGCGCACCATGAATTGCTGCAGGGCGACGCGATCGGAGACCTGGATCGGATAGGCCAGATAGACGTTGTCGGTTCCCGGCAACTCGATCGGCAACCGAAGCGACGGCAGGTTCGCCAGTCCGCTGCGATAGATCTCCGCCAGCTTCCCGCGCTTTCGCTGCTGCTCCGCGAGCGCGGGAAACTGACCCAGCGCGCACCGAGCCTGCATCGGCGACAGTTTGCGCCTGGATGCCTCGGGCAATGACGACCGCAGGACCGGGCTCCGCTCGGTCGAAAGTAGTTCGGCACCGCGCTTCGGATGCCTGAGTGTGAGCCAGCGATACAGCGGGTGCGTGATCAGCGGAAAGAGCGCCCGCGAGACGGCGACACTGTATCCGAGGCAGGAAAGGACACGCTTGGCCAGCTTGGCAGGATCCATCGCGGCATAGTCCCTGACCTCGTCCCGGAGAGCCCGCGCCAGCTCGCCATCGTCCGTGACGACGGCGCCGCCGAAGAAGCAGTTCACGTTCTTGGCGCGGCCGAAACTGAAAACCCCGGCGATGCCGACTGTCCCGAGCGCGCGACCCTCCCAATGCCCCCCGAACGCCTGCGCGGCGTCCTCGACCAACGGAATCCCGCGCTTGCGACAGAGAGATCCGAGGCGCTCCAGATCGCAGACCAGGCCATGCAGATGTGTAACCAGCACTGCCGCGACGCCGTCGTCGAGCAGGGGAGCGACCGCGTCGGGATCGAGATTGGCGTTGTTCGGCTCGATGTCGGCGAAAACGGGAATGCCGCCGGCCGATACGACCATGTTCACGACGTCGTAGATCGTATAGGGCGACAGCACGACCTTCTGCTTGCCCGATCGTTCGATCAGGGACTTCAGGACGAGGTGAATGCCGACGCGGGCCTGCGGCACCGCGATGGCATGCGCGGCACCCGTGAGATCCGAGAGCGCCCGCTCCAGCGCCGCGACGTCGTCACCGGACTGGACGCGACCGCCGGCAAAATCCGAGACCGCCTGCCGGAAGATCGTCGGAACGCCGTACATCTTGAAGCGCGGCCAGGCTGTCATGGGGCGTACCGGATCTAGCGGGAAATGACGACGAGCTGATTGAGGCCGAGCATGAACGGCTGATACTCGACGATGCGAAGCTTCGCCCGGGCGGAGGCCGCTTCGAACTCCGGCCGTTGCGGCAGGGTCTTGTCGGCCTCGTAGAAATCATCGCCGAAGAGCCGCACGGTGCGTCCGATCCGATGCAGGTGGGCGGCGAGACGCGTTGGGGAGGTGATGACGATACGGCCCGTCGGCGTCAGTTTCTCGGCGAAGGAACCGAGCAATCGGGAGAGATCGTCGAAATAGCCGATGACCGCCATGGCGACGATCGTATCGAAGCTGCCCAACTGACCGAGCATCGACACCGGCTGGAAGGTGTATCCGGGGTTCCGTTGCCGTGCCGCCGCCAGGACGTCCTCGCCCGTATCGACGCCGACGAACCGATCGGCCGCGACCAGATCGCACAAACGCCCGACGCCGCAACCAAAATCGAGCACGCGGCCGCGCAGCTGCGGGCCGACGTTCCGCTTCCGGATGTCGGCGAGAACCGGCGAAAAGATACCGTTCATATGGCCTTCCTTTGTGCGAGACGATCCGCGAGCGTACAGATCAAGAAGAACCAGAGTTCGCCGCCGAGCGTGACGATGCGGTAGGTCACCGCCACATAGGCGCTGAACGATCCGGCCGAACCCGTGAGCGCGTAGATCAAGACGCCCTCGCGGACACCGATGCCGCCGGGGGAGCCGACGACGACGTAGCCGGCGACCCACGCCAGCGCCGCGATCGAGACGGTCTTGAAGAAGCTGTCACCCGCCCCGGTTATTCCGAGCCTGGCCACCAGCGTGTGGATGATGCCGCCGCAAATGAGGAAAAAAGTCAGATAGCAGAGGATACTGACGGCGACGCTCAGTCGGCCGCGCTCGCTCCAGTTCAGCGCGCGGAAGAACGAGAAGCGCGACAGGAGACTGCCGGCGGTGTGCCAGAACACGAGCGGGAGCAGGCAGAGGGCGATGATCGCCTGCCAGATGGCCGGGTTCACATGCGTGAGCTCGGTCAGATGGTCCACATCCCCCAGCAAGGTAATCACGGCGCCGGTGAAGACGATCAGGCCCGCCTCCAGAAACAGCGACATGCCGACCTGCCGGATCGTGGCGCCGGATTGCTGCGCCTGGAAATAGCGGCTGACGAAATGAACGACGTTTGACGGGATGTATTTCTGGACTTCGGATTTTCCGAAGATGATCAGCGCTCGCGGCGGCGGGATCCCGGCGCAGCCGCTGAAGATCAGAAGCCGTTGCCAGGCGAAAGCCAGCACCATCAGCGCGACGACGTAGACGAAGCTCAGGACAAGGATCTCCGCGATGGTCGATGGGATCGAGACATCCGCCGGCAGCTGCCAGTTCTTCACCAGAGCTCTCGCGACATAGACCCAGGACGCGAGAGTGATCAGCACGCCCAGAAAGCGCGCGACCTTCATCACGACAGGATCTCGCCGGCATACGAGGCCGTGCGCATGGCGTTGGCCATGATGGTGAGCGTCGGCGACCAGGCCGGCGCATCCGGAAACACCGAGGAATCGCAAACGAACACGCCCGGAGCGATCTCGCCGCCAGCGGTCGGCCCGCCCGACGAACCGTAGGGAAGGCTGCCGGAATAGTGCGAACTCGTGTGCTGCGCGACCGGCTGTTTCGGCGGGACATAGAATCCGTGCCGCGAGAGCGCGCTCCGCAGCGCCTGCCATGCCCCCGGCTGGACGGAGCGCGGCTGCTCGAGCCGGATGGTTGGCATCCCCCGGTTGTCGAGCGCCAGGGAATATCTCGGCCCGTGGTCCGAATGCAGGTAGAGACGTCCGATCATCAGGCGCCGGCGCACCGCCCGTCCCATCCACTCGAAGGGCGGCCATACCGAACCCGGCACGACGTAGCGCCACAGATGGTCGAGGAACGGGTAGATCTGCACCGAGAAGGCGTGTCCAGACGATGTGGTCTCGGGGATGGCGGCAAGCAGCGCGTTGGCGAGGGCGACATGGCCCGCCTCGCTCGCCCCCTCCAGCCGGCCCAAATAGAAGATCGGGAAGCTCGCGACCGGATTGTCGCGAAAGCCGAGGCTGTCGAGATGGCTCGTCGAGCGCAGGACGATCTCGGACGTGCCGATGCACCCGGCGGCCAGAAAGATCAGATCGAACGGGCCGACCTGATCGCGGCGGCCGGTCTGCTCATCTTCGAGCGTCAGACGGCGTGACGACGCATCGAAGGCGATCACCTTGCCGCTCAGCACCCGCATCCCGGATCGGATGAACCGGTCGACCGTCGTGCGGGCCGAATAGACGGACTGCTGCAGGCAGCCGACCATGCAATGTCCGCAGGAGATGCATTCGTGCTCGTGGCCGCCGCGCGTCTCCAGCGCCAGCCGCGCGATGCCGGCGCGAATGCCGAAGCCGAAGGCCGGCGTCGAGCGGTTGACGGCGCCGATCAGCCGCTTCGTGGTCTCCGAGACGCGGATCGGAGGGCGGTTCAGCGTCTCGGACTCGAAGTGCGGACTGAGATCGTCGATTTCGCCCGAGATGCCGATCGCATCGGCCGCCATCCGATAGAACGGCGCGAGATCCAGGAGGGCGATCGGCCATCGGTCGAAGTCCCGCTGCCTGAACACGGCCGTGGAGCCACCCCAATAATTGGTGAGACCGCCGCGCTCGCGGCTCTGCCAGACGGGACCGCCGCCCTCGACAGCCAGGCGCGGCGCGACCGCGCCGAAACGTGTCTTCGGTGGCGGGAATTTTCGCCCGGCCTGCGCGCGCATGGAGGCATAGAGCTCCCGCCAATAGGCGGGGTCCGATTGCCGCCCAGCCCCCGGCTCGGGTGGAGCGTCGTCGCGCCGGCGCTCCATCAGGGTGATGGAGCCGGATGGGAAGCGTTGGGCGCAGGCGAGGAGCACTCCGGCCGCGGCAGCGCCGGAACCGATGACGGCGATGTGCGGCCGATCACGGTCGGGGGGCAATCAGGACCTCCTCGTCCGCACGATCTCCGCAAGTATGCTGAAGAACAGGCTCTGTATCCCGAGAAACAACAGGGCAAGCACCAGATTGGGATGGATGACCGGCTTCGAGGTGAAGTTCAGCAGGAACAGGACGATCTCGGCGATCGCGATCGAGGCGGCCAGGCCGGACAGGGCCAGCCCGAACCGTCCGAAGACGCGGATCGGGGCATAAAGCGCGATGACCACCAGGATCTGATAGGTCGTCAGCAACGGATATCGAAACGTGATGAAAGATGATCCGTGCCGTCTCTTCCTGAAATTGACATCGACCTGGGAAAATTTGAGATCCCTGTATCGGGAATCCAGCAGTATCTGCTGCGCATAGTTATAATTTCCGGGAAGATCGAATGCCGACAGGTATCTCCTGTTCAAGGCAATGATGCCCGGCTGCGCATCGACGATGGGCCATCCCGTCAATTTGCTCATCATCCAATTATAGAACTTGTTCCCGACGCGGCGGACGAACGGCATCCTGTATTCGATGCGGGCATGCCGATGCCCGAACACGATGTCGGCCTCGTCACGCAGGATGGGCCGTATCAGGTTCGGAATATCCGCCGGGTCGTGCTGTAGGTCGGCATCCAGCTTCAGCGCGATATCCGCGTCGAGGAGCCTCGCCTTGGCCAGCCCGTCGCGGACGCTGGCGCCGAGGCCACGGTTGGAATGATGGGTGATGATGTGATCGGCCTGCGCCGCGCGGAGGCCGGTCTCGTCCTTCGAGCCGTCATTGACGACGATGATCTCGATCGAACCGCCCATGGCCGAGATATCGGGCGTCAGGGCGCGCAAGGTGGCGATCGTCTGTTCGATCGTTTCCTCTTCGTTATAGGCCGGGATGATCAGCGCGAGGCGAAAGGGCGATGCGCAGAATGCCCCTGCCTCGGCCTCGCCGACGCTGTCTGCACGAGAGCTGTAATGCAACTACAACCTCCCCCGCCTGACCCTGCAGGCTATACCGCGGAAATCCGCAGTCGAGCCGCCAGCCGAACGGAGGGAAGTCTATGAACCTTTCCATCCTGACGCAACGTAATGATGGGCAATCGCGATACCTTTCGCCCAAAGGGGAACGATCCCCCTGCGCAAACCTCAGGACGCCTGAATATATTCTCGACTATTCCTAGAGCCCGCGTCACCTCTGTGAAACGGCCTGTCGCGACAGTAGAACAGCTAGGGAGGACGCGCACAAAACACGTCCTCCAGCGTGCTCATTGGTTGATACAGAACGCAGCTAGAGATCGAGCACCAGCACCGGGCTGAGCGAGCGCGAGCAACACAGGGTCATCTGCGTATTGCTGGCCCGCTCCGCGTCGCTGAGCACGATATCCCTGTGGTCCGGCGTGCCTTCCAGCACCCCGGTCAGGCAGGCGCCGCACATGCCCTGCTCGCAGGAAAGCTCGACCGCGACGCCATGGGCCATCAGCACCTTGGCGATGGTATCGGCCGGCCCGACCGGGAAAGAGCGGCCCGACGATGCTACCCGCACCTCGAAACCGACGCCGGCAACGTTTGCCACGGGAGCCGGTTCGACCCTGAAGCGCTCGAAGTGGAATTGGTGCGGCTGCCAGCCGGCCTCCGTCAGCCGTTCTCCCATCAGGTCCAGAAAGCCCGAGGGTCCACAGGCGAGCACGGCCGCGTCCGGGTCCGCGCTGCCGAGGCTGGCTGGCGGAGCGTGCCGGAAACTCCCCCCCTCCTCGCCGAGATGCAAGGTCACCGCCGTGGCGAGCGGGCCAGCCTCGAGTTCATCGAGAAAGGGCACGCGCGCGCGGCTGCGTTCGAAATGGTGCAGTTCGAACTGGGCGCCCCGGGCTGCGAGATCGCGTGCCATGGCGATGATCGGGGTGATGCCGATGCCCGCCGAGACCAGGATGTAGCGCCCGGCGTCCGGCAGACCGAAAAGATTGCGCGGCGCCGATGCCTCGATCCGCCCGCGCACGCGCAAATCGGCATGCAGCGAACGGGATCCGCCGCGCGATGCCGGGTCCTTGCGCACGCAGATGCGGTAGCGCCGTCGATCGGTCGCCGGACCGCAAAGCGAATATTGCCGCAACGGCCCGGCCGGGGTGCGGATATCGATATGCGCGCCGGGCTCGAAGGCGGGCAAATCGGCCCCGGCCGGGTCCATCAGTTCGATATCGAGGTTATCGTCACCATTGACCCGGATCGCGGAGACCATCAGTTCCATGGCGCGGCCTCAGGCGATGAAGAAATGGCTGAGACCCATATCGCGCAGCGAGCGGCGATAGTTGATCGACGACAGATCGGCCGGAATATGCGCTTCGAGGCGCGGATCGAGCGGCAGGTTTTCGGGCTTTTGCTGCTCCACCATGCCGGCGTCCTCTGCAAAGACCTTGTGGTTGAAGTCGTAGACGTCCTGAACCGGCAAGTGCGTATCGAAATTGCGGGCAATCGGGCAGAAAAGGCGAGTCTTCCGCGCCGATATCGGCGAGGCGGCGTTGAGGATCGACAGCTTGCCCCCATCGGGGAAATGCACGGTCAGGTGCGCCGTGAAAGGCGGGGAGCAGCGGAAGTGGCGCAGCCACTGGTAATCCTTGGGCGTCAGATGCGCCTTGCTGCTGGGATAATTGCCGACTGTCGACCAGTATTCGACCTCGAAGCCGTAGTCGGTGGGCTTGGCGACATAGGGCGGGACGACGGGGTTATCCGGGTCCGCGAAGGTTTCCGTGTGAATGAAGGCGAAGTGCGCGACATCCAGGAACCCCTCGACCTGCCGCCCTGCGAAGCCGGCAATGTCGAAGGGCGGCACGTTGATCTGCTGAAAGCCCGCCTCGTCCCAATGCGGCATCAAGGGCATCTTGGGGGCCGTTTCGCCTTCCTCCGGCCTCAGGCATGTCCAGACCAGACCATAGCGGATTTCGACGGGATAGGATTTGAGATGCAGCTTGTTCGGGATGGCGCCGTCGGGATGCGCCGGCACCTTGACGCACCGGCCGTTCTTGCCGAACTGCAGCCCGTGATAGGCGCATCGCACGCCCGTGGAATCGGGATTGGAACCCAAGGTGAGCGGCACGCCGCGATGGGTGCAGATGTCGTTCGCGACAACGACAGTCTCATCGACCTTATAGACCACCAGCTTCTCGTCGAGCAGCACCGCGCCGACCAGCTTCTTGTCCTCGACCTCGCGCAGTTCCGCCACCGGATACCAGTGGCGGGCCAAAATCCGCCAGTCGGCAGGCTCGAACGTGCAGTGGCGCGGCAGGTCGTCGGTGCGCGGGGCGTTGTCCAGCATGGTGTTCCTCGACAATCCGGATGATGCCGCTAGCCTGCCGCCGAATGCCGTTGCGAACAAACGCAATGAATCGCATAGTTCATTGCAAAAAAGAGAACGGGGCAAAAAAGAGAACGGGTTTGGGATTGGTCTTCTCGCGCTTCCTCCGCTATTTCGTCGAGGTCGCCCGCCTCGGTTCGATCCGTCGCGCCTCCGAGCATCTCAATGTCTCGGCCTCGGCGATCGACCGGCAGATCCTGCAGGCCGAGGCCGAGATGGGCTTGCCGCTCTTCGAGCGGCTGCCTTCCGGCTTGCGCATGACAGCGGCCGGCGAATTGCTGCTGGCGGCGGCCAAGTCGTGGAACAAGGATTTCGCCAGGCTCGAAGAGAGCTTTACCGACCTGGTGGGGCTCCGCCGCGGCACCGTTCGCATCGCCTGCATCGAGGCGCTCAGCCGCGGCTTCCTGCCCCGCATCGTCCGCGACATCCGGGCGGAGCTGCCCGGCATCGCGTTCGAGATCGCGGTGCTGGACAACAAGGACGTGCCGCAGGCCCTCGTCGCCGGCGAGGCGGATTTCGGGCTCATGCTCAGCCCGCAATCGTCAAAGGATCTGGTGGTCAGGGCCTTCGTCGATGTCGAGGTTGGGTTGATCACCCCGCCCGATCATGCGCTGGCAAGGCAGCGAAGCGCCAAGTTCAACCAGGTCGCCGGCCTCCCGATGGTGCTGCCCAAGGAACCGCTGGCGCTGGCCGAACTGCTGCAGGCTCTGGCCAACGCTACCGGGATCGACATGTCCAGCGCCGCCGGCTCGGACAATGTGCAGATGATCAAATCACTGGTGGAAGGCGGCGTCGGCGTCGGCGTTCTGAGCTGGCTCGACGTGATGAACGAGGTCCAGGCCGGGAGCCTGGCCTTCATGCGGCTGACGGACGCCGTCCTGCGCCCGCTCAACCTGTCGCTCTGCGCGGTACCGAACCGCCAGCTGTCGAACGCCGCCATGCTGGTGCTGTCCCGCATCGAGGCGTCGTTGCCGACCCTCAAGCACCAGGCTGCAGGGACGAATTGAACCTTGGATCCGGACTGACGGCTTGCCGACGAAAGGGAAGCGGGTCGGCTCGCTAGATCATTGAAGAAGAAATGGTGCACCCGAAGGGATTCGAACCCCTGGCCTCTGCCTTCGGAGGGCAGCGCTCTATCCAGCTGAGCTACGGGTGCAGGCCGGAGGCGGCGGAGCCGCGTGCCGGACTACATAACCGAAGGACCGGCAGGCAGCAATGGCGAAAGGCAAGCTTTCCCCGAAGAGTTCGGATCCCATATGCCAACTATGTCGATCAAGGGCCTTTCGCCAGTCGAAAGGGTCGAACTAGCAGGCTTCCGCCCGAAGCCCAGTCCTTCTGAGCTACCGCTCGACAAAGCCGGGAGCCGCGATCCTCGAGCTGTGTAAACGCAGGCCGGCCGGTACCGGGCAGACCAAGCGCTCCGAACTCCAGACCCTGCCTCGCTTCACGAACGCGGCCCTCCCCGAGCCCGCCTCCCCGACCCGAGAACGCGCTACCCTGCCGCGGCCGGCTGGAGGCCCGTAGTGGCGCGGCGGGGGCGCAGCGGCCGGGCCGCGTCGGCGAGGCGCGCGGCGCCCCAGAGCAGCACGAGGCCGCCGCCGAGGAAGACGACGTCGAACAAGGGGCTGGTGCGGACCGTGCTGGTCAGGACCTGGCCGATGGCGGAGAGCAGCGACAGAAGCGCGAAGATCAGGAGGCCGTGCCGGCCGATGGTCGAGAGCGGCGCATACACCGGCAACCGCCGGCAGAGCCGGGTCAATCCGCTCGCATAGACGACATAGGCGAGCGCCAGGAAATGGGTCAGCCGGGTCAGGCCGAGCGCCGATTTGTTGACGTCGAGATGGCCGTGGACACCGATCCAGTTGCGCACCGAGCCGGGGCCGGAGGGCGAGATCAGGAAGCCGATGACGACGATCGCCGCCGCCACGGCGACCAGGGCCGGCTGGATCGGCACGGCGCCCGTGCGCCGCAGCGTCAGCCCCGCCGCCACGCCGATCGCCATCACGAACTGCCAGGTGAGCGGATTGAGGAACCAGCCGCCCTGCCCCGGCCAGTTGGGCAGGTTCCAGCCGAGGCTGCGCGACACCGCGTAGACGAGCGCCGAGACGACCAGCATCAGCCCGATATCGATCCGCGCCAGCCAGAGCTGCAGCGGCACGGCGAGGATCAGCACGAGATAGAGCGGCAGGATGTTGAAATAGCCGAGCTGGTGACCGAGCGACAGGATGCCGATCAGGCACTTCGAGGCGTCGTCGACATAGAGCTGCAGGCCGAGCCCCTTGAGCAGGGCCGGGTTCTGCCAGGTGACGGCGCCGGCGGAGAAGATGGCGATCGCCGCGAAGGAAAGCGCGACATGCACGCCATAGAGCTTGAGGACGCGGCGGAGCAGCGCCAGGAGCACGCCCGCCCGCTCGCCGGGCTGGAAGCGGTGGCCATAGGCGAGCGCCAGCGACACGCCGGAGAGGAACACGAAGGCCTCGGCCGAATCGGAGACGCCGAAGTTGCGGTGCGTGATCGCCTCGACGATGTTGCCGGGGACATGGTTGACGAAGATCGTGCAGAGCACGAGGCCGCGCCAAAAATCGATGCCGTCGAGACGCGTGCCGGATTGCGCCCGCTGCTCGGCCAGCGCCGCGCGGCGATCGCGATTCAGGGCGGCGCGCGACCATTCGCAGAAGCCGACGATGCCGGCGCAGACCAGCGCGTAGAGCACCAGCGGCGGCACCTGCTGCGAGGAAAGACGGAAGGTGTAGGTCGGCTCGACCCAGAAGAAGACGGCGAGTACCGAGGTCAGCGCGGCGGCGAAGATCGCCGGGCCCTTGCCGAAGAGGGCGGCGCCCAGCAGCACGGCCGGCGCGAACAGGAAGAAGGAGAAGCTGTGCAGCGGCCATTGCAGCCGAAGCGCGAAGCACGGCAGCGCGAAAAGGCAGACAAGCGCGTATTGCGTGGGGAGATTGAGACGCTGCCCGAACTGAGCAATCAAGGGTGTCCTCCTGGCCGTCGACCAGCGTTCATCGGCGCCGCGCCCCAGGGCGGACGGCGGAAGGTCTAAACCACGGATCGGCGATCAGGGGAACGAAGATTTCCCCGTGTTCCGCCATTCCGAGACGTTCTTTTTGGCTGCACGGCTCGTCTGCCCCCACCCCGACGCCCCCCGGCTTCGAGCGGGCGAAGTTAGGCGGGCGGAGATGGCGAAATTACGCCGGCTTGCTGAATGGACGCTGAATGGCGACGGGAAAGACGGGGCGAAACCGGAAGGAACGGTCACGCCTAGTTGGTGACGCGGGCGAGCCGGCCGAGGCCGACCTCGTCGAGGAACTCGATCGTCACCGCCTCGGCCCGGCCGTCGGGGCGGATCGCGAAGCGGACGGCGGCGGGCATATCCGGCGTCTCCGCATTCGGGAAGGCGAGGAAGGTGTCGCGGTCGAAATGGCGAAGCGGATAGCGCCGGACGCCTTCCGGTCCGACGACGAGCGTCAGGCTTCCGCCCTCCTCCGCCACCACCGCGTCGCCGACATAGGCGTTGCGGTAGCGCCCGGCATAGGCGGGGTTCGGCAGCGCGGGGCTCGCGGTCGCCGGCGGGGCGGCGTAGCGCGCCTTGGCCGCGGCGGTGGCCGGCCCGAGCAGGCCGGCATAGGCGTCGTCCCAGGCCGTCATCCAGTCCTGCGAGACGGCGCCGTCGAAGACCCAATCGAAGAAGCTGTCGGCGAGCCCCTCGGGCGCGCCGGTCGGAAAGGCGTTGGCGAGCACGAGGATGCCGAGCGAGGCATCGGGATAGAGCGACACCAGCGTGCGGGCGCCGACGCTGAAGGCGCCGGCATGGCCCCAGTTCAGGCCGTGGCGGCCGAATTCGACGTTCCAGCCGAGCCCGTAGAACGAGGCGGCGCCGGTCACCGGGTTGTTGCCGCGCGCCATCAGCGGCTGATGCGTCGCGGCGAGCGCGTCGGCGCTGATCAGCCTTTCTCCGTCGAAAAGGCCGCCGCCGAGTTCCAGCCGCATCCACTGTGCGAGATCCCGCGCGCTGGAGCTGACGCCGCCGGCCGGCGCCTGCATGTCCGGCTCGCGCCGGAGTTTCGCCTCCCAGCCTTTGCCGAGATCGATATGCAGCGCGGCCCGGTTGGCGCGGGCGACGAAATCGGCATAGCGCGAACTGGTGGCGTTCATGCCGAGCGGCCGGTAGAGGCGCTCCTCCGCCACCTGTTCCCAGGGCTTTCCGGTCGGGCGCGCGGCGGCGACGCCGCCCTCGGTGAAGCCGGCATTGCTGTAGGAATAGCCGGCGCGGAAGCTCGACGATGGCGGCACCAGGCGCAGCCGGTGCAGCACCGTGTCGCGATCAAAGCCGATATCCTCGAGCTCGTTGCCGGCGTCGCCCGGCAGGCCGCTGCGATGGGCGAGCAGGTCGCGGACCGTCAGTTCGGCCGTCGGATAGGCGTCACGCAGGCGGAAGGCGGGATCGAGATCGGCGATGCGGGAATCCCAGCCGAGGATCCCGGCACTGACCAGCGCCGCGATGACGGACGACGAAACCGGCTTCGACAGCGAGGCGATCTGGAACACGGTGTCGGGATCGACGGTCTCGGGCTTGCCCGCCTCGCGCAGGCCGAAGCCCTTCAGATAGACGACCTCGCCCTGATGCACGACGGCGATCGCGAGGCCCGGCACGGCGTGGTCGGCGATCGCCTTGCCTGCCATGGCGTCAAGCTTCGGCAGCGCCGCCAGCACGCGGTCGCGGGAGACCGGTTCCGCTCCGGCGGGGGCGACCGACAACGCCCACACGCCCGCGGCGATCGCCCCGATCGCGCCAATCGCACCTTGCCAGGTCCGGCTCCAGCTTGTGCCCATGCCCTGCCCGCCACCTTCCGCAACGTCCCCCAGTGTGGCAGAGCCAGCCGGGCGCACAAGGGGAAAACTGCGGGTGAAACGGCGGCGCCGCAACCGTGGATGACCGGCGAATGAGCGGTGACGCGGGCGCGGCAAGTTCGCTATCGTCCTCCAACGCAGGCGGCATCATCCGCAGGGCAAGAGGACATCGTCTTGGCGCAGGAACAGAGCTTCATCTATGTCGGCGGCTGCAATCGCCCGACGCCCTATTTCGCTTCCGCCAATGCACGCGGAATCTCGGTTTTCGGCTTCGATCCGGACACTGCCGTCGCGACGCTGGTGACGACCCAGGCAGGCATCGAGAACCCGACCTTCCTCGCCGCCTCGGCGGATGGCGGCACGCTCTATGCGACGAGCGAAGTGATGGAGTGGAACGAGGGGCTGATCAGCGCCTACCGGATCGATCCCGCCACCGGCAAGCTCGCCTACATCAACCGCCAGTCGACGCTCGGCGGCATCACCGCGCATGCGAGCCTCGACCGCTCGGGACGGAACCTGCTGCTCGCCAACTACATCATGCAGGCGGAGAGCGAAGCGCCGAACCAGTCGGTCGCCGTGTTCCCGCGCCGCCCCGATGGCGGCCTTAAGCCGCCCGTCGCCTCGGCGGCGCATACCGGGCACGGACCCGACGCCAGCCGGCAGGACCGGTCACATGCGCATTGCGTGCTGGCGACGCCGGACAACCGCTACATCGTGGTCAGCGATCTCGGCACCGACCGGCTCGTCACCTATCGCTTCGACGCGGAGACCGGCGCGATCGAGACGTCGAGCGAGCTGGTGCTGCCGCCGGGTTCCGGCCCCCGGCATTTCGTCTTCCACCCGACCAAGCCCTTCGCCTATGCCGTGCATGAGCTGGGCTCGGCGATCGCCTCGCTCGCCTTCGACGCCGAGACCGGAAGCTTCACCCTTCTCGACGTGACGGGGACGGTCGCCGAGGCGGCGCGTCCGAGCAACCATTGCTCGGAGATCCGGCTCGGGCCGGACGGGCGCTTCCTCTATGTCGCCAATCGCGGCCATGACAGCCTGTCGATCTTCACCATCGGCGACGACGGCATCGCCCGGCTGCGCACGACGGTTGCGAGCGGCGGCAGGACGCCCCGCCATTTCGCCTTCGCACCGGACGGGCGCACGCTCGCCGTCGCCAACCAGGACAGCGACTGCATCTCGCTGTTCGCGGTCGATCCGGATGATGGCGGACTGACCCATCTCGGGCAGGACATCGCCGTCGGCACGCCGACCTCGATCTGCTTCGTGACGACGCCGGGCTGACCGCCAAGGCCCGCATTCGCCTCTCCGGGCGGCCTCGGCCGCAACGCGTCGAATGCGGGATATCGGAACGGCGAAATCCCATGCTACAGAGGAGGCTCCACCGGAGCCTCCATCATGCTCACCTTCCTGCCATCGCTGTCGGTTTTCCTGGCCTATCTGGTCGCGGTCATTCTTCTGACGCTGACGCCGGGGCCGGACATGACGTTGTTCCTCGGCAAGGCGATCGGCCAGTCGCGCAAGGCGGGCATCGCCGCCTTCGCCGGCGCCTCGACCGGGCTAGTGGTGCACACGGTCGCGGTCGCGATCGGCCTCTCGGCCCTGCTCGCCGCCTCGACCACGGCGTTCACGATCCTGAAGGTGGTTGGCGCGGCCTATCTGGTCTATCTCGCCATCCAGGCGATCCGGCACGGATCAGCGCTTTCCGTCGGCGGCAAGGGATCCGCCGATCCGATCGGCAAGGTCTATCTGAAGGGCCTGATGGTCAATCTGCTCAACCCGAAGATCATCGTCTTCTTCGTGACCTTCCTGCCGCAGTTCGTGACGCCGACCGATCCGCACGCCGCTGGAAAGCTGCTGTTCCTCGGCCTGATGTTCGTCGTCGTGGCGACCCCGATCAGCATCGCGATGATCTGGTCGGCCGGCTCGCTCGCCACCTTCCTGAAGCGCTCGCCCCGGGCGACGCGCACCGTCGACTGGCTGTTCGCCAGCGTGATGGGCGCCTTCGCCGTGCGGCTTATTCTGGCGCAGGGGAAGTAGGCGGGGCCGGCGGAACCGAGACCGCGCGCTCCGGGGCGGGACGGACCACCGTACCGGAGCCATGGCCGGCGAAGACCCAATAGGCGAAGCCGGCGACCAGCCCGGCCGCGACCGGCGGCAGCGCGGCAAATTCCGTGCTGTTGGCCGCGAGGTGCATGCCAAGGCCGATCGCGCCGCCAAACAGCGTCCACTGGATCGCCGAGCGCAGCGCGAAGATCTCGGCGACGACGATGCCGGCCACGAAGGGCAGAAGCGCGTAGCGCGAAATCTCGACCAACAGGACGAAGGCCGGCGCGAGGATCACCGGGATCTCGCCATTCGGGCCATCCCAGATGTCATTGGCAGTGAAACCGAAGGCGGCGAGATAGACGACGACGGCCGAGGCGATCGCCGCCATCAGCCCGAGCGGAATCAGCAGGATGATTCGAAGGAAAGTCCGCATCAGTCTTCGTCGCTGGTGACCATGGCCTCGAGCGCCAGGCGCTCGCGCACACGCATGCGCTCGCTCTCGCTCTTCAGCTGGCCGCAGGCGGCGAGGATATCGCGGCCGCGCGGCGTGCGGATCGGCGAGGCGTAGCCGGCGCGGTTGACGATGTCGGAGAAGGTCTCGATCGTCTCCCAGTCCGAGCACTGGTAGTTGACGCCGGGCCAGGGATTGAACGGGATCAGGTTGATCTTCGCCGGAATGCCCTTCAGCAGGCGGACCAGCTCCTTGGCGTCGGCGGGGCTGTCGTTGACGTCCTTCAGCATCACATATTCGAAGGTGATGCGGCGGGCGTTGGAGAGGCCGGGATAGTTGCGGCAGGCCTCGAGCAGCTCGGCGATCGGGTACTTCTTGTTGAGCGGCACCAGCATGTCGCGGAGGTCATCGCGCACCGCGTGCAGCGAGATCGCCAGCATCGAGCCGATCTCCTCGCCGGTGCGCGGGATCATCGGCACCACTCCGGAGGTCGACAGCGTGATGCGGCGCTTCGACAGCGAAAGGCCCTCGCCGTCGGAGGCGATCAGGAGCGCCTGCTTGACGTTGTCGAAATTGTAGAGCGGCTCGCCCATGCCCATCATGACGATGTTGGAGACGAGGCGGCCCTCGGACGGCACGGCCGCGCCGACCGGCGTCGTCTTCTCCGGGAAGTCCCCCAGCCGGTCGCGCGCGATAAGAATCTGGCCGACGATCTCTTCCGCCGTCAGGTTGCGCACCATCTTCTGCGTGCCGGTATGGCAGAAGGAGCAGGTCAGCGTGCAGCCGACCTGGCTGGAGACGCAGAGCGTGCCGCGGCCGATCTCGGGGATGTAGACGGTCTCGATCTCGACCGGCCGGCCGGCGCCGCGCGCCGGGAAGCGCAGCAGCCATTTGCGCGTGCCGTCCTGCGAGATCTGCTCGGTGACGATCTCGGGCCGCTTCAGCGTGAAATTGGCCGCGAGCGTCGCGCGCAGATCCTTCGACACGTTGAGCATGTCGTTGAAGTCGGTGACGCCGCGCGCATAAATCCAGTTCCAGATCTGCGCCGTGCGCATGCGGATCTGCTTCGGCTCGATGCCGATGCCGGCCAGCTTCTCGCCGATCTCGGGGCGCGAGAGGCCGACGAGCGACGGCGTCTCGGTCAAGGAGAGCGGAGCCTTAAACGGGGCGGTATTGGCCACGGCGAGCGGTGCGGTCATGTCGGTATCCGGGTGAGAGGCCGGGCGCGAGAGACGCGCGCATCGAGGCCATCCATCATTGTTGCCGGCCTCATATCACAATTTCACAGAAATCAGGAATGCTTCAAATGAGCCGCCGCCCTGCGCGGGACAAGGGGCAGCCGCAGGAACGAGGCCGGATAGGCCCGAAATCGGGGCATAGGCCCGTTTCCATTTCCCGTCGCCTCGGCTAGATTTCCTCGCGAGCACCGTCTCATCAAATCCCTTCGCGACCCTGCGGCCCACCGGCACCGTCCGGCCCGCCGGTTTGGCGACCATTCCAGGATGAGACGATGACCGAATCCTCCCCCGATACCGCTGCCGATCACGGCGTCCGCTTCGGCCGCATGGCGCCCGGCATCACCGTGCGCGATCTCGATCGGGCGCTGGCCTTCTATCGCGACATACTCGGCTTCACGAAAACCTTCCAGAACGGCGATCCGGTCGGCTTCATGATCCTGAAGCGCGACGCGGCCGAACTGCACCTGAACCTGCAGCGCGACCACAAGGCCGGCCTCCACAATGTCGCGCACCTGATGGTCGACGATAT
Organism: Kaistia sp. 32K; assembly: GCF_016629525.1. Lineage (GTDB taxonomy): Bacteria > Pseudomonadota > Alphaproteobacteria > Rhizobiales > Kaistiaceae > Kaistia. The sequence goes on along the minus strand of NZ_AP024269.1, from coordinate 175,051 downwards.
CGACGCGCTGCATGCGCGCTGCCAGGCGAACGGCGTGCGCATCATCAAGGGAATGCGCGACCAGGAGTACGGGCTGCGGGCCTTCGTCTTCGCCGATCCGGACGGCAACCGGATCGACGTGGGACAGCGCCTCTAGGAGCTAGCCAACCGGCAGCTCAATCGGCGAGGATCCGCGACACGACCTCGCCGACGTCCATCGCCGAACTGTCGATCCAGAGCCCGATCCTCGGCGTCTCGCGCGAAAGCGCCTCGGCGAGGATCTCCGCCGGAAAGGCCGCGCTGTAGCCGGTCTTGTGGCGCTCCCGATCGCGCCGCGCCAGCGTCGCGGCGTCGGGCGCGAGCACGACGACGCGCGGATCGAGGTCGGCGAGCTGTTCGGCGACCGCGACCAGATAGGGACCGATCAGGATGTCCTGATAGACGACGGAAAACCCCGCCGCGTGATAGCGCCGGACGGCGTCGCAGGCGAGGTCATGGCGCAGCTTCAGCTGCGCCTGCGCCTCGTCATCGAGCACAGGCCCCATCACCGCCGCGCCGCTGACGATCATCCGGCGGAAGACGTCGCCGCGCAGATGCACGGCTTTCGGCAGCGCCTCGGCGACGGCCTGCGCGACCGTGGACTTTCCGGCCGCCATGGCGCCGGTGATGATGAAGAGGCGAGGTTCGGACATGCGCCAGCCTAGGCCGGCGCGGCCATGGTCATCAACCCTGCGTCGAGGTCAGCGCGTCCCAGCCGCGCATGGCGCTGTGCGCCACCGACAGCAGGGTTTCGGCATCGGCTCCGTCGCGCGCCTCGATCGACATGCCCTTGATGATCGTGCCGAAATAGGCGGCGACGCGGGCGAGGTCGAGGCCGGGCGGCAGCTCGCCGTCGGCGACGCCGCGCTCCAGCCTGGCGCGGATGCGGATCGCCATGTCCTTGCGCTGGTCGCAGAGGAACTGCCGCGCCGCGTCCGTGTCGGGGCCGCCATTGGTGGCGCCCAGCATGACGAAACAGCCGCTCGGCTTGTCGGGCCGGGCGCAGGAACGGGCGGTGGCGATCAGCATGGCGGCGATCGAATCCTGCGTCGTCAGATCGCCTTCTAGCATCTGCAGCGTGCAGGCGTCGTCGGTCGCCACATAGAGCGCGACCGCCTCGCGGAAGAGCTCTTCCTTGGAGCCGAAGGCGGCGTAGAGCGACGGCGAATTGATGCCCATGGCCTCCGTCAGCTCCGAAATCGAGGTGCCGGCATAGCCGCGCGCCCAGAACACGTCCATGGCCCTTTCCAGGGCGACGGAGCGATCAAAACTACGGGGACGTCCGCGTGCGTTCATGGCCTGCGCGCAGCCCTTTCTTTTTTGTATCGATCAACAAATAAAGAACTTGACGCCGGGAATCAAGGGACTATGGTTTCTGTATCGACCGACACAGAAAAGAGTCGGTGGTGACCCAGAGCGCGCGGCGCCTCTCCCGCCGCGCGCTTCACCCTTTGCGACGGGCGACCGCAACAGGCCGACCCAGCCCAACAGATCGAGACCACCATGACCGACGCTTCCCCCCAGGCGGCCGCGGGCCGGCACCTTGTGCTCGCCGCCGTTTTCCTCGTTGCCGTCATAATGCCGCTATCCTTCACCGGCCCCGCCGTAGCCACGCCGGCCATCGGCCGCGACCTCAATGGCGACCTCTCCCTGCTCGTCTGGATCGTCAACGGCTTCATGCTCGCCTTCGGCAGCACGATCATGCTGGGCGGCGCGCTCGCCGACCAGTTCGGCCGCAAGCGCATGTTCCGTCTCGGCGCGATCGGCTTCACCGTCACGTCGCTCGCCGTCGGCCTGTCGCCGAACGTGCTGATCGTCGATCTCCTCCGCGCCCTGCAGGGCATCGCCGCGGCGCTCACCATCTCGGCCGGCTTCGCCGCCGTGGCGCAGGAATATGAGGGCCCGGCCCGCACCCGCGCGCTCGGCCTGCTCGGCACCGGCTTCGGCATCGGCATTGCCTTTGGCCCGCTGATCGCCGGCGCCCTGATCGGGACGCTCGGATGGCGGTCGCTATTCTTCGCCACCGCGCTTGCCGGCGTCATCATCCTCGTCGCCGGCGTGCCGCGCATGCGCGAGACGCGCGATCCCGGCGCCACCGGCATCGATTTCTGGGGCGCCGGCAGCTTCACCGCCATGCTGGTGGCGCTGATCTTCGGCATCATGCTCGGCCCGGATCGCGGCTGGGGCGACACGCTCGTCGTCGCGCTGCTCGCGGGCGCCGCCATCCTGCTGATCAGCTTCATCACGATCGAGAACCTGCAGAAGCGGCCGATGCTTGACCTGTCGCTGTTCCGCTATGCCCGCTTCGTCTCGGTGCAGGCGCTGCCGGTCGCGGTCGCCTACTCCTTCATCGTGCCGTTCATCCTGCTGCCGGTCCGCTTCATCCGCATCGAGGGCATGAGCGAGATGCAGGTCGGCATGATGCTCTTGCCGCTCAGCCTGCCGATCGCCACGATCCCCTTCATCGCTGCCAACATCGCGCGCTGGATCCCGTCCGGAATCCTCGCCGGCCTCGGACTGATCCTCGCCGGCGCTGGCGTCCTGCTGCTGGCTCTGGTGCCGGTCGGCAGCGCGCCGACGGCCTTCATCCTGCCGCTCGCCATGATCGGCGCCGGCGCGGCGCTGCCCTGGGGCCTGATGGACGACCTCGCCATCAGCGTCGTGCCGACCGAGCGGGCCGGCATGGCGACCGGCATCTTCGGCACCATGCGGGTCGCGGGCGAGACGGTCGCCATCGCCCTCGTCGGCGCGCTGATGGCCTTCTTCGTCACTGGCGGTTTTGACATGAAGTCCGCCGAACTGCCGGCCGGTTTCGCCAATGTCGTGGCGAGCGGCGGGCTCGACGAGGCAGCCCTGCTCGCGCCGTCGATCGCCAGGGCCGCGGCGGCCGAAGCCTATGGCGCCGCCTTCCGCAACACCATGCTGGTCTGCGCCGCCATCACCTTCACCGCCGCGCTGATCGCGCTGGTGACACTCAGGGTGCGCAAGCCGAAGCCGGTTGAAGAGGCCGTCATGCTGGAAATCGGCGCCTGAAAGCTCCAGCACAAAAAGAAACCCTCTCCCGCGCCGGCGGGAGAGGGTTTTGCTTCATCCGATCGATCCTAGGGCTGGATCAGACGTCCTCGGCCTCGTCGCCGTCGAGATCCGCGAGATCGGCCAGGTCCTGCTCCTCGGCGCCGGTATCGGCGACGCCGAGGCTCTCGGCTGAGAGCCAGAACACCTCGCCTTCGCTTTCCTCGGTATCGAGCCAGAAGAAATCGAGCGCCGGATATTCGGCCTCCAGGATTTCCCGGCCGGCGCCGATCTCGCACAGAAGGCCGCCGCCGGGATTGAGATGGGCCGGCGCCGCCTCGAGAATGCGGCGCACGATGTCCAGGCCGTCGAGGCCGGACGCCAGCGCCATCTCGGGCTCATGGCGATACTCTTCCGGCAACTCCTCCATCGCGATCTCGTCGACATAGGGCGGGTTGGTCAGGATCAGGTCATAGCGCTTGTCGCCGAGCGGGGCGAACAGGTCGCCCTCGTAGAGCTCGATCCGGTTGCCGAGGCCGTGCTCGGCGACGTTGATCTTGGCGACCTCCAGCGCATCCGGCGAGAGGTCGACGGCATCGATCTCGGCATTCCCGAACACGCCGGCGGCGAGGATCGCCAGCGAGGCCGAGCCGGTGCAGAGATCGAGCACGGTCTCGATCGACGACAGATCCTCGATCAGCGTGAACTCGTCGCCGCCGAAGAATTCCGAATGGATGAGCTCGCCGATGAAGGAGCGCGGAACGATCACGCGCTCGTCGACGAAGAACGGCACGCCCTGGATATAGGCGCGGTTGAGCAGATAGGGCGTCGGCTTGCGCGTGGTGACGCGGGCCTCGATCAGGTCGGCGAGGCGCTGGCGCTCTTCCGGCAGCAGCCGCGCGTCGAGGAAGGGCTCGAGCGTGTCGATCGGCAGCTTCAGGCCTTCGAGCACCAGGAAGGCGGCGTCGTCGAAGGCGGTCGAGGCGCCGTGACCGAAGGCGAGGCCGGCCTGGTTGAAACGGCTGATGGCGTAGCGAAGAAAATCGCGGATCGTCAGGAGCTGATCGGCGGGGCTGGTTTCGACTGTCACGGCGAGCTCGTCTGGTAAGGGGGCGTTTCGCCCCGTCCTATCAGGTCGCGGCCTCGCGCGCACCTCTCGCGCCTGCGATCTCCAGTCCCATGTCGCTGGAGCCGGTGCGCGCGCGGCCCGGATTCGGCCCCGAAACGGACATGGCCGGGGAATGCCCCGGCCATGTCGATCCTGCATGCCGATGGCTCGGCTCAGCCGGGCGTCGGCCCGATCGGCGGCTTCAGCATGCCGTCCGGACTCAGTTTGTCGACCGTGGGCGGCAACACCTTGGCCAGCAGCTCGCCGACCTGGTCCATCGGAATGCCGAGCTGGGTGCCCAGCTTCTGCAGCTGCTCGTTGCCCAGCGCCGAGCGAAGCTCGTCGGCGCTGATCGGCAGATTGTCGCCCTGTCCGAGCCACGAAGCGACCTGCGTCCCGAGGCCCGAACTCTGCAGCTGGCTGAGGACGCCGTCGAGACTGCCGAACTGCGTGTTGGCGAGCGCCTTGTTCAGGGTCTCGCCAAGCGCTTCGGGGGAACTGCCCTGCCCCTTCAACGCGCTCAGCACGTTGCCGAGGAGGCCGTCAAGAATGCCCATGGTGGTTCTCCTTCAGAAAGCGGAATGCCGTCCGTCGGAAATCGGGCGACAAACCGGCTACTGGCCCTTTGCCTTCAGCCGCTTGTTGCAGTCGCTCCAGTATTGCGGCCACTTCGCGCCTTCCGGCAGCTTGCCGGCGGCCTTGCGCTCCTGCCACTCGGCGCCGCAGGCCCGGATACGGACGATCGCGGCCTGCTGGCCGGGCGTCAGCGGACGCTTGCCGACGGTGGTGGCGGCCGTGTTGATCTTGGCGGCCGATTCCGGATCGGGCAACGCGATGCCCTCGTCCGCCTCGACCGCGCCGGCGGCTGCCTTGCCCTTGGCGGCCTTCGCCGGGGCGAGGTCGTCGGCCGGATTGGCGGCGGCATAGTCCTTGGAGCACTGGCTCCAGAACTTCGGCCAGGTCTGGCCGGCCGGAACCTTGCCGGCGTCCTTCATCTTGGCCCATTCGTCGCTGCACGCGGCCATTGCCGGCGACTTGCCCGCCGTCTTGGCGGCCGGCTCGGCAGCGGGCGCGGCGGCGGCATCAGCCTTCGGCTTGGCTGTCTTCGCAGGCTTGGTGTCTGTATCCGCCTTCGCGGCCGGAGCGGCCGACTTTGCAGCCGGCGCCGCGGCGGCGTCCGGATGCTCGGTGGCGTAATCCTTGGCGCACTGGCTCCAGAATTTCGGCCAGGTCTGGCCGGCCGGGACCTTGCCGGCGTCCTTCAGCTTGGCCCAGTCGTCACTGCAGGCCTGCTGGGCGGCTGACGGAGCGGCCGATGCGGGCAGGGCCGCGGCGAACAGGCCGAGCGCCACGATCGCGCCACCCCAGAGAAGCTTCGCTTGCATCTTCATAGTGCCGATCTCCCTTCGATGCCGCCTGGCGGCAACGGATCCGGCGAGGCGGCATGGGCATCCGCGCCTGCTCTCGCAGCGTGAGGGAACATCTGCACGATGAAACTGTCAATCTCCCGTCACGTTTCGGGTCAAATATCGTGACCGGCAGACAGTCGTCCGAAAGCATCACGGCCGCCATCGCGGCGGCCGTGAGCCATTACAGCTGCGGAAAGCTAGTCGCTCTTCTTGCTGTCGTTCTTGGCGAGCCAGTCCTTCATGAAGGCGATCTCTTCGTTCTGGGCCTTGATGATGGCCTTCGCGAGCTTCCTCGCCTCCGGGTCCTTGCCGAACTGGAGCTCGATCTCGGCCATGGCGACGGCACCTTCATGATGCGGAATCATGGCGCGGATGAAATCGACATCGGCATTGCCCGAATAGTCGATCGCCATGCCCTCCATCATGGCCTTGTCGGCCGCGCGGAACGCCTTGGTCGATGCGGTGTCGTCAGCCTTTTCCTCGCCCATGGCGCCATGGTGCATCTTGCCGTGGTCCATCTTGCTATGGTCCATGGCCTCTTCGGCCGAGGCCGAAAGCGGCGAGAGGGCGAAGGTGGCGGCGACGGCCGCGATCGTCAGAAAGGATTTCATGATCGTTTCTCTGTGATGGAGACGGGCCAGATGAATCGCCGGCGACGGCCCGCGGGCGCCGGCGCGATGGAAATGCGCGAACGATCAGGCGCGCGGCGGCGGCACGTCGGGGCCGATCGCGAGCGGCGTCGGCATGGCATCCGAGAGCGGGCGAAACGCGTCCCCGGCGAGGACCGGCATCGCCTGGCCGGCCACGCCGACGAGCGCGAAGGTCGGCAGGGCGTAACAACATTGCGGCATCGTCGGCAGGCCGATGGGCTTGTGCGCGGGCGCGCCGCCGGGATCCTGCAGGACGGAATGCGGACATCCGCTCACCCCACCATGGTCCGGCATGGCCTGGGCAGCGGTCCATCCGCCCGGCATCAGCACCAGGCTTGCAACCACGACAAGAAGGGCGACGAAACGCCTGACGGTTTCCACGGCGTTGAAACTGGCCATTCCCGCTGGTCCCGTCAAGGGATGGAGTATTCTGTTCACGCTCGCCAGATAGGTGTTCAGCCACCGTTCAGCGCTGCTAGGCTGTAGTCGGATTTTCTCGAGAGGATCGCATGGTGCGGGAACGGACGAAGATCGATAGGCGGCAGTTGTTCGGGGTCGGGGTCGCCGGCCTCGGCTCGAGCCTCGCCATACCTTCGCTCGCCATGTCGTCGCTCGCCACACCGTCGATCGCGCGCGCGGCCGACCGCCTCGTCTGGAAGATGGCCACCGTCTGGCCCAAGGACACGCCCGGCGTCGGCATCAGCGCGCAGCGGCTGGTGGAGCGGATCGCCACGCTGTCTGACGGCCGCCTGACGGTGCAGCTTTTCGCCGCCGGCGAACTGGTGGCGCCGAGCCAGGTGTTCGACGCCGTATCGAACGGCAAGGCGGAGATGGGCCATGGCTCGCCCTTCTTCTGGGCGGCGAAGGATCCGGCCTTCCACTATTTCTCCGGCGTGCCGTTCGGCTTGACGGTCAATGAGCATGCCGCCTGGCTCGGCGCCGCCGGCGGCCAGGCGCTTTGGGAACGCGCCTACGAGCCGTTCGGCGTGCTGCCCTTCTATGCCGGCTCGACCGGGCCGCAGGCGGCGGGCTGGTTCAAGCGCGAGATCCAGAAGCCGGAAGACTTCAAGGGCCTCGCCATCCGCATCACCGGGCTCGGCGCGGAAGTGTTGAAGCGGCTCGGCGCCAATCCGGTGCTGCTGCCGCAGGACGACATCGCCGCCGCGCTCGAATCCGGCACGATCGACGCCGCCGAATGGGCCGGGCCGTGGAACGATCTCGCCCTCAACCTGCCGCGCGCCGCGCCCTTCTGCTACATGCCGGCCTTCCATGAACTGGCGACCAGCCTGGAGCTGACCGTCAACAAGGCCGCCTTCGAGACGCTGCCCAACGACCTCCAGACCGTCGTCCGGACGGCGGCGCAGGCGGCGGCGATCGAGACCTCCGCCGACTTCACCGCCAACAACATCCTCGCCCTGCCGATGCTGATCGAGCGCGGCACCGCGGTGAAGAGCTTCCCCGAGCCGGTGATCGCGGCGCTTGCCAAGACCTCGGCCGACGTGCTGACCGAGATCGGCGACGCAAGCCCGATGGCCAAGGAGGTCCATCCGGCCTTCATCGCCTTCCGCAAGAAGGCCGTCGCCTACGCGGCGGTCGCCGACGGCGCGGCGCTTGCCATGCGGGCGCGGGCGCTGGCGACCTAGCGTCCGTCAGTCCAGCGTCTTCTGCATGAAGACGAGATCGAGATAGCGGCCGAACTTGAAGCCGAGCTGCGGCATGCGCGCGGTCTCGACGAAGCCGTGCCGCTCGTGCAGGCGGATCGACACGCTGTTGCCCGCCTCGATGCCGGCGACCATGACATGCTTGCCATTCGCCGCCGCATGCTCGACCAGCGCGCCGAGCAGCGCCGTGCCGGCGCCCTTGCCGCGCGCGTCGCTGGCGACGTAGATCGAATTCTCGATGGTGAAGCGATAGCCCTGGAAGGCGCGGAAATCGCCATAGCTCGCATAGCCGAGCACCGTCTCGTCCTCGACCGCCACCAGCACCGGATAGCCCTGCGCCTGCCGCGCCGCGAACCAGGCGAGGCGATTGTCGAGATCGACGACGTCGTCGTTCCAGATCGCATTCGTGTGGAGCACGGCGTCGTTGTAGATCGCGAGAATGGCGGGAACGTCGGCCTCGGTGGCCGGGCGGATCAAAGTCATGGTCGAGCCGATCAGATTGCTTTGTAGAAGAAGGTGGTGGCGGCCAGCCGGCGGTCCGGCGTGAGGGCATGATCGGGCATCACGCCCATCTCGGTCCAGCCGGTGGCGCGGTAGAGCGCCTCGCCGGCCGACCCGGTCTGGGTATCGAGGTGCAGCAGCGTTTTGCCGGCCTCGCGCGCGACGGCCTCGGCCGCCGCGAGCAATTGCCGGCCGAAGCCGCGCCGCCGGGCGCTCGAATGGACCAGCATCTTGCCGATCTCGGCGCGGTGCGGGGCGTTCGGCTGCGGCGCATGGGTGACGACGACCGTCCCGACGATGCGGCCGTCCAGCTCCGCGACGACGAGCACGCGGCCGCCGGCCTCGATACCGTCCATCTGGCCCTGCCAGAAGGCGGCGGCGTCGGCCTGCGTGAGGCCGGCCAGAAAATTGACCGAGGCCCCGTTCGCGACGGCGTCGACGATCATGTCGGCAAGCACGGGGATCGCCGCGCGCGCCTCGGCGGCATCCAGCTTTCGAAGGACCGAAGCCATCACGTCTCCATGGGTTCCGCGCCAAAAACAGGCTTCTGGATCGAGTTTGTCAATGATAAACTCGGTCGATAGCAAAAATTGAAATCGAGCATAAACATTCTTTATGGATATCGATCAGCTTCGCAGCTTTGACCGGATCGTGCGCGACGGCAGCTTCACCAAGGCGGCCGCCCGGATGAACGTGACCCAGGCGACGATATCGACCCGCATCCGCACGCTGGAGAGCCATGTCGGCGGGACGTTGTTCACGCGCGGGCGAAAAGTCGAGCTGACCGAGCGCGGCGCGACCTTCCTGCCCTATGCCCGTCGCGTTCTCGCCACCCTGCTCGAAAGCGAGGATGCGCTGCGCAATGTCGACCGCGGCCGCATCGCGCTCGCCTCCTTGCGCAGCCTCGTCGATCCGCTGGCGACGCCGCCCGTGCTCGATTTCATGCGCGCCCATCCCCGTGTCGAGCTGCTGTTCCAGGAGGGCCGGCACCGCGACATTGCCGAATGGCTGCACGACCGCCGCATCGATCTCGCCATCATGGGCTGGCCGAATTTCGATCCGCTGCTGGAGACGCTGGAGCCGATCGCGATCATCCGCGAGAAGGCGGTGCTGGCCGCCGCACCCGCGCTCGCCCGCGAGATCGGGCCGGCGCCGACCCTCGACCGCGTCTTCGCCGTCGCGCCGCATTTTCTTTCGTTCTACTGGTGGCAGGTGACGCCCGACGCCGTCACGTCGCTGCGGCATCGGGCCCGGACGGCGTCGGAGGTGCTGTTTGGCTCGGGGCGCGCGCTGATCGCCAGCGGCGACGCGATCGGCCATCTGCTGGAGGCGGGGATCGCCGACGAGCTCGCGCGCGGCGAACTGGTCGACCTGGCGCCGATCGACATGCCGCCGATCTGGCGGGATTCGGCCCTTGTCGCCGGCGCGTCCGACGCGCTTTCGCGCCCCCTGGTGGCGGAACTCGCCGACCGAATCGTCGCCCGCGCGAGCGCGCTCGGCGTTCTTCATGCCGACCGGCGTTGAAAAGGCACGTTTCAGCGCTTTGCGGCCAACATCCTTGATGCTATTGAGCGCGCCATGAGCACCTCGGCGCAAGACAACATCCGCAATTTCTCCATCGTCGCCCATATCGATCACGGCAAGTCGACGCTTGCCGACCGATTGATCCAGGCGACCGGCGGCCTGTCCGATCGCGAGATGAAGGAGCAGGTGCTCGACTCGATGGACATCGAGCGCGAGCGCGGCATCACCATCAAGGCGCAGACCGTCCGGCTCGACTACAAGGCCAAGGATGGCAAGACCTACATCCTGAATCTGATGGACACGCCCGGCCACGTCGACTTCGCCTATGAGGTGTCGCGGTCGCTCGCCGCCTGCGAAGGCGCGCTGCTCGTCGTCGACGCGTCGCAGGGCGTCGAGGCGCAGACGCTGGCGAACGTCTACCAGGCGATCGACAACGACCTCGAGATCCTGCCGATCCTGAACAAGATCGACCTGCCGGCGGCCGAGCCCGACCGCATCAAGGCGCAGATCGAGGAAGTGATCGGCATCGACGCCTCCGACGCCGTGCTCATCTCGGCCAAGACCGGCATCGGCATTCCCGACGTGCTGGAGGCGATCGTCACCCGCCTGCCGCCGCCGAAGGGCGACGCCGAGGCGCCGCTGAAGGCGATGCTCGTCGACAGCTGGTACGATTCCTATCTCGGCGTCATCGTGCTGATCCGCGTCATCGACGGCCACCTGAAGAAGGGCATGCGCATCCGCATGATGGGCGCCGACGCCGTCTATGACGTCGAGCGCGTCGGCTATTTCACGCCGAAGCTGGTGCCCGTCGACAGCCTCGGGCCAGGCGAGATCGGCTTCCTGACCGCCTCGATCAAGGAAGTCGCGGATACCCGCGTCGGCGATACGATCACCGACGACAAGAAGCCGACGGCCGAGGCGCTGCCGGGCTTCAAGCCGGCGCAGCCGGTGGTGTTCTGCGGCCTGTTCCCGGTCGACGCCGCCGATTTCGAGGAGCTGCGCGCCGCGATGGGGCGCCTGCGCCTCAACGACGCGTCGTTCTCGTTCGAGATGGAATCCTCGGCAGCGCTCGGCTTCGGCTTCCGCTGCGGTTTCCTCGGCCTGCTGCATCTGGAAATCATCCAGGAGCGGCTGGAGCGCGAGTTCAACCTCGACCTGATCGCGACCGCGCCCTCGGTCATCTACAAGATCCAGATGACCGACGGCAGCGAGATCGACCTGCACAATCCGGCCGACATGCCGGACGTGATGAAGATCGAGGAGATCGCCGAGCCCTGGATCCGCGCCACGATCCTGACGCCGGACGAATATCTCGGCGCGATCCTGAAGCTCTGCCAGGAGCGGCGCGGCGTCCAGTCCGACCTGTCCTATGTCGGCACCCGCGCCATGGTCACCTACGACCTGCCGCTCAACGAGGTCGTGTTCGACTTCTACGACCGGCTGAAGTCGATCTCGAAGGGCTATGCCTCGTTCGACTACCACCTGACCGACCACCGCCCCGGCGACCTGGTCAAGCTGCAGATCCTCGTCAATGGCGAGCCGGTCGACGCGCTGTCGATGCTGGTGCACCGCACCCAGGCGGAGCGGCGCGGCCGCGCCATGTGCGAGAAGCTGAAGGACCTGATCCCGCAGCATCTGTTCGTCATTCCGATCCAGGCCGCGATCGGCGGCAAGATCATCGCCCGCGAGACCGTGCGCGCCATGCGCAAGGACGTGACGGCGAAGTGCTATGGCGGCGACATCACGCGTAAGCGCAAGCTTCTGGACAAGCAGAAGGAAGGCAAGCGCAAGATGCGGCAGTTCGGCAAGGTCGACATCCCGCAGGAAGCCTTCATCGCCGCGCTGAAGATGGACGATTGATCCCGGCGCTTGCCGCTCGATCCAATTCGATATGGCCGTTCCGATCGCCCTCGGAGCGGCCATTTTCATGAGAGCGGGCCCCCGGGCCAGCCGATGGCGGGGACGTTCGCGGTGGACGGCGCGCCGGGACGGTCCTACCATCCCGGCATGAGCAGGGCCTTCGTGAAGGAAGACGACGCGGACCATGGGGATGACGGCTTGCCGGAACGGCCCGTCTCGCCGCATCCGAACCTCGTCACCCGGGAAGGGCTCGCCGCCATCGAGGCGGAGCTCGCGCGTCTCGACGAAGCCCTCGCCGCCGCGCGCGACGCCGAAGACACGATGGCGATCCCGGCGCTTGCCCGCGACCAGCGCTATTGGCAGCAGCGCCGCGCGAGCGCCATGCCGGTAGCGCCTTCCGACGACAACGAGACGGCCCAGTTCGGCTCCACGGTGACGATTCTGCGCGAGGACGGGCGACGGCAGACCTACCGGATCGTCGGCGAGGACGAGGCCGATCCCAACAAGGGAACCGTCTCGCATGTTTCGCCGCTGGCGCAGGCGGTGCTCGGCCGCCATGTGGGCGACGAGTTCACGATCGGCAGCCAGGACGCGGAGATCCTGGCCATCGCCTGACGCTCGGGCGCGGCCCTGCCCCCAAAGAAAGACCCAAAAGACCCAAAAAGAAAGGCGCCGGCCGATGCCGACGCCTCTCAAAGACATGCTGGCGAGCGACGATCAGCTCGTCTTGCTGGCGGCCGGCTGCGGCACGAAGCGCAGATAGGGCTTCAGCGTCTTCCAGCCGCCCGGGAACTTCTCCTTCGCCGCCTCGTCGGAAACGGACGGGACGATGATGACGTCCTCGCCCTGCTTCCAGTCGACCGGCGTCGCGACCGAGAACTTGGCCGTCAGCTGCAGGCTGTCGATGACGCGGATGATTTCGTCAAAATTCCGCCCGGTCGAGGCGGGATAGGTCAGCGTCAGCTTCAGCTTCTTGTCGGGGCCGATGACGAAGACCGAGCGGACCGTCGTCGTGTCGGAGGCGTTGGGATGGATCATGCCGTACAGATTCGAGACGCTCTTGTCCTCGTCGGCGATGAGCGGGAAGTTCAGCGTCGCGCCGGTCGTGTCGCGGATGTCGCTGATCCACTGGTCGTGATTGGTAAGCTTGTCGACCGACAGGCCCAGCACCTTGACGCCGCGCTTGTCGAATTCGGGCTTCAGCCTGGCGACGGCGCCGAGCTCGGTGGTGCAGACCGGCGTGAAGTTCTTCGGATGCGAGAACAGCACGCCCCAGCTGTCGCCGAGCCATTCGTGGAACGAGATCTTGCCTTCCGTCGTGTCAGCGGTGAAGTCGGGAACGACGTCCCCAAGATTGAGTGCCATTTTCCGTTTTCCTTCAACAGGTTGCTTACGGAGCGCGCCGCTCCGAGACGAGATCGGCGCCGAGTATCGCATGGCCGCATGACGGGTCAATTGCGGAATCTGGTCGGGATTGAGTGCAATCATCCAACAATTACCGTCCTTTCGACAATCCATTTCCGCAGCTCGCCGACGAGCCCGGCATTCTGGAAAATTCGTCCAAATCGCACGCCGCGCGGGTCGGCCGGGATGGTTGATAAATCGTCAATCAAGATCGCCGATACTGCGACGAGGGGAGCGCTGAACGTGAAGGTGTCATCATGCTGAAAAAGCCGATCCGCGCGCTGGCGCTATCCATCTGGCTGCCGCTCGCCGCGATGGCGCCGGCCTCGGCCGACAATGTCGACACGACGCCGGCCAAGGTCCTGTTCGGCGACGTCAAGACACCGATCCCGCTCGAGGCGCGCGCCATCGGCTCCTACGCCAAGGGCTGCCTCGCCGGCGCCGTGGCGCTGCCGGTGAACGGTCCGCAATGGCAGGCGATGCGCCTGTCGCGCAACCGCAACTGGGGCACGCCGGAACTGATCGCCTTCACCGAGAAGCTCGCCCATGACGCCAAGGCCAAGGACGGCTGGCCGGGGCTCTTGGTCGGCGACATGGGCCAGCCGCGCGGCGGCCCGGCCCGCACGGGACACGCCAGCCACCAGATCGGCCTCGACGTCGATCTCTGGCTGACGCCGATGCCGAACCGGACGCTGTCGCGCGACGAGCGCGAGAAGATGGCGGCTACCTCGATGGTCAACGAGAAGGAGCGCAAGATCGACCGCTCCGTCTGGACCATGGGCCAGCAGAAGCTGATCCGCCGCGCCGCGCTCGACCCGCGCGTCGCCCGCATCTTCGTCAATCCCGCGATCAAGAAGGCGCTCTGCGAGGGCGCGGGGCCCGACCGCGCCTGGCTCAACAAGGTGCGGCCGTGGTGGGGCCACACCTACCACTTCCACGTCCGGCTCGATTGCCCGCCCGGCATGGCGAGCTGCGTTCCGCAGAAGGCGCCGCCGCCCGGCGACGGCTGCGGACCCGAGCTGGATGCCTGGCTGCAGCCGCCGAAGCCCACCAAGCCGACTCAGCCGACCAAGCCGACCGTCAAGCCGCGGCCGATGATGCTGGCCGACCTGCCGGCCGCCTGCCGCCAGGTGCTGATCGGGGCTCCCCCCGGCATCACGCCGGAGCCGGAACCGGCGGCGGCGATGTCCTATGACGGCGGCCAGGGCGCCGATGTCGAGAACCCGACCGACATGCCGGTAACCGGCACGCTGCACTGAAGCGAACAGCAAAAAGGGGCGCCCCGGAAACCGGAGCGCCCCTTTCTCAAGGCGGGCAGCAAACGCTGCTAGTCGTCTTCGTCGACCACCCAGTGCTTCACCGTCGTCAGGCTGCGGACATATTGCGGCGGCGCATAGGCTTCCTCGCCGAGCTCGTAGGCGGCGCGCCAGGGCCAGCGCGGATCGGCGAGAATGGCGCGCGCCAGCGCCACCATGTCCGCCCTGCCCTCACGCAGCACCCCTTCGGCCTCGGCCGGCGTGGTGATCAGCCCGACCGCCCGCGTCGGGATGCCGGCGCCCTTGCGGACCGCCTCGGCGAAATCAACCTGGTAGAGCGGGCCGATCGGGATCTGCTGGTCATAGGCGTTGCCGCCGCTCGACGCGCAGATATAGACGACGCCCTCCGCCTTCAGCGCCGCCGAGACGGCGATCGCCTCCTCGACCGAGAAGCCGCCCTCGACCCAGTCGGTCACCGAGAGCCGCGCGCCGACGAACATCCGCTCCGGCAGCACGGCCCGCACGGCGCGCGCGATCGTCAGGATCAGCCGCATGCGGTTTTCGAGGCTGCCGCCCCAGCGATCCCCGCGCTTGTTCGAGACAGGCGACAGGAACTCGTTCAGCAGATAGCCGTGCGCGCCATGCAGCTCGACGAAATCGAGGCCGATGCGCGCCGCCCGCTCCGCCGCCTGGACGAAGGCGGCGACGATCCGCTCGATGCCCGCCTCGTCGAGCGCGTCGGGCGTCGGCCAACCGGGGGCGAAGGGAACCGCCGAGGGCGCGACCGTCTGCCAGGCGTCCTGCTCGGGCGTCAGCGGTCCGCCGCCGAGCCAGGGCAGCTGCGTCGACGCCTTGCGGCCGGCATGGCCGAGCTGGACGCCGAAGACGGCGCCGGGCGCCGCGACACGGCGCGCCGGGCCGAGCGCCCGCGCCATGGCCGCCTCGTTGGCATCGGAATAGAGCCCGAGGCAGCCGAGCGAGATGCGGCCGCGCCGCTCGACGCCGGTCGCCTCGAAGGTGATCATGCCGGCGCCCGACATGGCGAGCGACATCCAGTGCTGGATATGCCAGTCGGTCGCCGAGCCGTCATCGGCCGAATACATGCACATCGGCGCGATGGCGATGCGGTTCGGAATGGTGAATTCGCCCAGGGAAATGGGCGTGAAGAGTGCGGAGGACATCGTTCATTCCATCGGGAGGGGCAGGAAGGATCTTCGCCCGGACGGGCGGAGGGTCCGTGGAGACGCGCGACGCCCGTGCGCCGCGCGAAGGTCTTCAGCGGGATGTGTCGAGGCGCTGTCCGGAGGAGGCGTTGACCCGCCACCAGCCGGCGATGGCATGGCGCGGCCGGTGCGACGGCAGCACTTCGTGCGGGATCTCCTCCGACATCATCAGCACGACGCGCCCCGCCTGCGGCACGATTTCGGCGGCCGGCGCGCCGTCATCCTCGGGTCCCGACCAGAGCCGGAGCGCGCCGCCATAGTCCGCATGCCAGCCCTCGTCGAGATAGGCGACGAGCGAGACGACGCGGTTCCTGGTGCCGGCGAGGCTGTCGAGATGCCTGTTGTAGAAGCCGCCGGTCGGATAGGCGATGAAGTTGCACTCGAAATCGAACAGGCCGAGGAAGAGCCGCCTGTTGATGGCGATCCGCAGCTGTTCCGCCACCGCCAGGAAGCGGCGCTCGGCCTCGGTGCCGCCATCGAACCAGCGGATCGCCGCCCGCCTTATGTCGCCGTCGCGCCGCAGCCCGGTGGCGCGGCCGACGCCCGCCGACGCCATGGCGCCGGCGCTTTCCATGCTCCCGAGCTCGCCCGCGAGCGCCTGTATCAATGCCGGGTCGAACAAACGGTCGACGACGGCAAACCCGTGTTCCGCCAGCGACGCGATCACCGCGTCGCTGGCTGTGCTGTCGAAATCATCGGTCTCCGAAAGCACGTCGCTCACTGGGCGGCCACTCCCGTTCCGATCGGGCAGGAGACGCCCGTGCCGCCGAGACCGCAATAACCGTCCGGATTCTTGGCGAGATATTGCTGGTGCTCTTCCTCGGCGAAGTAGAAGGGCGGACGATCGAGGATCTCGGTCGTGATATCTCCGAGCCCCTCGGCGGAAAGCGCCTTCTGATAGGCGTCGCGCGCCGCCTCGGCGCGCTCGCGCTCCGACGCGTTGGCGACGTAGATGCCGGAACGATACTGCGTGCCGACATCGTTGCCCTGGCGCATGCCCTGGGTCGGATCATGGCTCTCGAAGAAGATCGCCAGCAGCTCGTCATAGGAGATAACGGCCGGATCATAGGCGACGAGCACCACCTCGTTGTGGCCGGTCATGCCGGTGCAGACCTCGCGATAGGTCGGGTTCGGCGTCACGCCGGCGGCATAGCCGACGGCGGTGGCCCAGACGCCCTTCGCCTGCCAGAACTTGCGCTCCGCGCCCCAGAAGCAGCCGAGGCCGAACAAAGCCGTCTCGATCCCCTGCGGATAGGGTCCGGCGATCGGATGGCCGTTGACGAAATGCGCCCCCGGCTCGGTGATCGGCTGCGCGCGGCCGGGCAAGGCCTCGCCCGGCCCGGGCATCCGGGTCTTGCGCGAAAGGATGTCGAGGAGATTCATGGGTCGTCTCCTTGTCTTGAGGTATGAGGGTCAGGCAATGACGGACCGGTAGCGCCTGCGGCGACCGGCCAGAAGCAGAAACGCGCCGAGCGCGCCGAGCACGAACCAGGTCGGCAGCGTCAGCAGGAACTGGATGACTGGGGACCAGACCCACGGACCGACATAGGTCTCGATATGGGTGGCGATGGCCGTCTGCAGCGCCGTCAAACTGTCGGGATCGAAGGTGAACCAGGCCTGGCCGAGCGGCGTCACGACCAGCGACGAGGCGGCGATCGACTTGGTTCCGTCGATCACCAGCCCGACGACCGCCCCGGCGAGGGCAAACAGGCCGAGAAGGCGGACGAAGAGCGTGAACATCGCAGGGTCCCTCGTCGCGCGGCGGGCGGTTCCCATCCGGAAAGCGACAGGCCACAGATAATGTTCGCTGGCGATTTCGGCAATGATTGATGAGCCAGCATGGGAAAGCTGGAGCGGATTTCCGGCCATCCCCGCTTGTTTTCGTCGCAAGCCTTGCGGCCGCCTGCAGCACGTGATACCGCACCGCCTGTCTTGCCAAGCATCGAAGCGCCCGCCGCTTCCGGCTCGCAGGACAGGCGCCGAGCGCGCTGGTACGGAGGGGTGGCCGAGTGGTTGAAGGCGCACGCCTGGAAAGTGTGTATACGGGAAACCGTATCGCGGGTTCGAATCCCGCTCCCTCCGCCATTCACCCGATCAACTAGTTCAAAAATCTGCGATTTTTGGCCGGGCCCGGGTTTCTGCCTCCCCAAATACCCGGCTTCCGATCGTTCCGCCGGGCTTCGCCAGACGGCCTTTAACGCTCTACCCGGCGCGCGTCTTCGTGGCTCCGAGGACGCGCGGCGCCATCGTATGGGGTCCGGGCTCTAGGGCTCGCATCAGCCCGTTTCAAGGCTGCAATGGGGAGAGCCTGGATCGCCCTCCCCATCCCTTTGATCAAAGTCTCACGCCTCAGCCGAATACTCGAAGCCGGTGCCGTCTTTGCGGATGCGACCGAAGCCGGGGAAGGTGATGTGCATGCCGGTGATGAGGACATCGTCGGTGGCGGCCCGATCGAAGATGAAGCTCCGGGCCGCGCGCGCCCCGTCCGGATCGACGTCAGCCTGCGCCGAGATGTCCGGATTGCGGGTCTGCCGCTCGATGTCGTGGACGGCGTCGCCCCAGATGATCAGCTGCTCCTTGCCGCCGCCGTCGATCTGGAAGCCGGTATGGCCGGGGGTGTGGCCGAAAAGCGGGATCGCCTCGATGCCGGGCATGACCGCGCCCTGCTGGAAGGGCTCAATCCGCCCCGCATAGGCGGCAAAGGCCTCGCGCGCCCAGTCATAGACATTGCGGAAGTCGGCCGGCGCCCGTTCGCGCTGCTCGTCGCTCAGCCAGTAGTCCAGCTCGTTCTGATGCACGAAGACCTGCGCCTTCGGGAAGATCGGCGCGTTGTCGATGTCGATCAGGCCGTTGGTGTGGTCCGGATGGATGTGGGTGCACAGCACCGCGTCGATATCAGACGGGGCCAGGCCGGCGGCGCCGAGGCTCGACACGAGCTTGTTGAGGGTCGGCCCGAGCTTGGCGCCGCCGCCGGTGTCGACGAGGATGTTCTGGGTGGCCGTCTGGACGAGGAAGGCGTTGATGTCGAGATGGAAGGTGGCCTCGCTCGAAGCCGCGGGATCCTCCGACGCGATGAAGGAGCCGGGCAGATCGAAATGGCCGTCATGCAGGGCGGTCACGCGAACGGAGCCGAGCTGGATCGCCCGCGGGGCATAGTCACCGCCCGTCGTCTCGGAAATATCTCGCGTCGTGTCCGTCATGATCTCGCTCCTTCTGGATCCGGCAGGTCGATCGACCCGCCAAGGGGGCGAGATAAGTATCAGATGGATACCACGTGTAAATTACGCACCTTATCCGCACCAGGTCACCCGAAGGTGACTTCGAGCGGCGCGAGGCGTTGGCGGATCGGGTTCCTGTCCCGGAAAATCAGCCCGTTGCCTCACGCCACCTCGGCCAGGCGCAGGCGATAGGCTTCCTGCGCCGCCCGGACCGCAGGCTGGTAGTCCGCCGACCAGGCGAGCAGCGCCCCGACGGGCTGCTCCAGCGTATAACCCAGCGGCGTAACGCGATATTCGACGGCGAGCTCGCCCGTCGTCATGACGTGCCGCTCGACCAACCCGTTCATCTCGAGCCGCTTGAGGCAGGTCGCGAGGCTTTTTTGCGAGATCGCCGGCACGGCGCGGCGGATCGCGTTGAAGCGCTGTCTGCCGCCGTCGGTGCAGATAGCGGTGAGGATCAGCACGGTCCACTTGTCGGAAAGCAGGTCGAGCAGCAGGCGCATGGACTCGAGGTCCTGGTTCTTCGCCATTTTAGAATTGCCTCCGGGGTGACGTACCGAAGTGCGTCCTTGATGCCAGGTTTCCAGAGGATACTAGCGTGGGCGACCCGCCGTCACCAGACGGCGCGCGATCATGCCCGCAAGGCGGCGCCCCGGAACCGGGCGATCAGCTCGCCGATCTTGGCGCGGCTGAAGACGTCGTCGAGGATGAGATGCGCGGCGCCGAACAGGGCGCTGTCGGCCTCCGGCTCGGCCAGGACGATGCGAAGATCGCGCGTGGCGAGCGGCAGGCAGCGCTGATAGATCAACTCGCGGATACCGGACAACAGGATCTCGCCGCCGCGCGCCAGCGTGCCGCCGACGACGATCAAACTCGGATTGATGATGCTGACGACATCGGAAGCGACCTCGCCGATCGTCCGCCCGGCCTTGCGCAGCAGCATGATCGCCTCCGGCGTCTGGCTCTCGACCAGCCGGATGACGTCGCGGGCGTTATCGGCCGGGAAGCCGAGCCGCGACAGGTCGCGGGCGATCGCCCAGCCGGCGGCGCGCGCCTCGACGCAGCCGAACTTGCCGCAGCGGCAGAGCGGCGCGTCGTCGGAAAGGAACTGGATGTGGCCGATATCGCCCGCCGCCCCCTGCGCGCCGCGAAACACCCTGCCGCTGGCGATGAAGCCGCTGCCGATGCCGGTGCCCGCCTTGATGAACAGCATGTCGTCGACGCCGGGAAAATTGTGCCGGTACTCGTAGAGCGTCATCAGGTTCACGTCATTCTCGACATAGACGGGAACGCCCAGCGCCCCCTGCAGGCGCGCGATGATGTCGTACTCGTCCCAGCCCGACAGGACCGAGGGGCCGACGACGCGCCCGCGTTTGAAATCGACCGGCGTCGGCAGGCTGAGCCCGACGCCGAGCAGGACGCCGTGGCTCGCCTTCGCCTCCCCCGCCAGCCGGTCGAGCTCGGCCGCCATGCGCCCGAGCGTGGCGGCGGGCCCCTCGGCAACGCTGAACGGGATCGTGCTCTGCAGGATCACCGCCGGCGCCAGGTCCATCGCGGCCAAATGGATATGCGTCTCGCCGATATTGGCGACCAGCAGGAAGGCGGCCGTTTCGTTGACGGCGAGGACGCGGGTCGGCCGGCCGCCGCTCGGCAGCGTCCGGGAGGTTTCGCGCACCAGGCCTGCGGCGAGGAGCGCGCCCAGCCTCTGCGTGACGGTGACACGGGAAAGCCCGGAGGCGGCGAGCAGATCCGAACGCGACGTCGCCGCGCGCGAGGCGACCAGCGACAGGATTTCTCCCGCATTGGCCAGCGCGGACAGATCCGGTGACGTCGCGTCCTTCAGCATTCCAAGCTCCTGTTTCCAGCAGAGCTTTACCGGCAAACGCGAAAGAGATGAAGCGGAAAGCGAAGCCGTGCACAGCACTTATGTTCAATAATTTACATTATTGACCGTTTTAGAGAAAACATCTTATCTAACTGGCGATCGGAGAGCCGGATCGAGGATGCGGCGCCGACCGCCAATCGCCAGCGAAAGTGCCAGCCCGATGTTGCAGGATAGGGTCCCGAGGAACGAGTGGAAGCCGCGCCCGCTCATCCAGACAGGCGTGGTGTGCCGATGACGCGCGCCTTTCTCATCGGGCTCGACTACGGCTCGGAATCGGCGCGTGGCGTGCTCATCGACGCCGCCAGCGGACAGCAGGTCGAAAGCCATGTTCACGCCTATCGCCACGGTATCCTGACGCGGACGCTGCCGGACGGCACGCCGCTGCCGCGCGGCTTTGCCCTGCAGGTCGCGGCGGATTATCTCGAGGCGGCGGCGGATATCCTGACCGTGCTCGGCGGCGGACGGCAGATCCTCTCCATCGGCGCCGGCTTCACCGCGAGTTCACCCCTGCCGGCGACAGAAACGGGAGCGCCGCTGTCGGAGATCCATCCGGGCGCCCCGCATGCCTATGTGAAGCTCTGGAAGCATCGCGCGGCACAGCCCTATGCCGACGCCATCAATCGGACGGGCGGCGATTTCCTGGCGAATTTCGGCGGCAAGCTCTCCGGCGAATGGCTGCTCGCCAAGGCGGCGCAGATCGAGGCCGAGGCGCCGGCGATCTGGGCCGAGACCGATCGCTTCATCGAGGGCGGCGACTGGCTGGTCTGGCAACTGACCGGCGTTGAGGCACGCGGCCTCGGCTTCGCCGCCTACAAGGCGCAGTATTCCGCGGAAGCCGGCTATCCCTCGGGCGTGGTGCCGGGGCTTGCGCCAAAGCTGGCGCCGCCGCTCGCGGCCGGCGCCGCCGCCGGCGCGCTTGCCGAAAGCTGGCGTCAAAAGACCGGCATCGAAGGGCCGGCGGTCGTCAGCGTCGCGACGATCGATTCCCATGTCGTGCTGCCGGCGATCCAGGCGGTCTCCAGCGGCTGCCTCGTCGGCGCGCTCGGAACCTCGGCCGCCTATCTGCTGCTCAGCGACGATTTCCGCCCCCTCCCCGCCGGCATCGAGGGCGTGGCGAAAGACGGCGCGGTGCGCGGATTGTGGTGCTACGAGGCCGGCCAGGCGAGCTTCGGCGACACGCTGAGCTGGTTCGTGAAGACGTTTCCGCGGGGCGCCGGCGAAGCGGAGAGTTTTGCCGCCTATAATCGCGAGGCGGCGGTGCTCGCGCCTGGCGCCAATTCCCTCCTCGCCCTCGACTGGTGGAACGGCAACCGGGTGCCGTTCGCCGATTCCGAGCTCACCGGGCTGCTGCTCGGTCTCTCGATGGAGACGACCGCCGTCGACATCTACCGCGCGCTGATGGAGGCGCTTTGCCACGGCGCCCGCAACGTCGTCGACCGGTTCGAGGCCGCCGGCTTCACGATCGAGCGGATCCTGATGACAAGCGGCCTGGCCCGCAACAATCCGGAGCTGGTGGCTGTTCTGGCCGACATCCTCGAACGCACGATCGAGGTGCCGGAGATCGAGCATCCGACCGCCGTCGGCGCCGCGATCCACGGCGCAGTCGCGGCGGGAATCGTCGGGAGGTTCCAGGACGGCGCGGCGCGGTTCGGCGCGCGCGCGTTCAAGACCTATGAGCCCCGCGCGGCGAACGCGGCGGCCCATCGCGCGCTCTATCGGCACTACCAGAACCTCAGCGCCGATCCGGTGCTGCACGAGGCGATGCATGACCTCGGCCGCCTCGCGGCGACGCGGTCCGGCGAGCCCTCCGGCCGCTAATTAATTAAGATCAGAAATATACAAAAGACGACAACGCGTGTTTGACTTTATCCAAAATGGATGAATTAATCCCCGTCAGCCTTTGAGGAGAAAGGCCGGGAACGAGAAGCGAAAAGCTCCGGTTCAACGCAAATCTGGGAGGATTGCATGAATTCCAATCGTCATCGCACGTCGCCTTTGTCCGCGCTCAAGGCCGGACTGAAGGTCACGATCTTCGGCCTCGCGCTCAGCGGCGCCGCCATGCAGGCCGCCTCGGCCGAGGAGGTCATCGTCGGCCTCGTCACCAAGACCGAGGTGAACCCGTTCTTCGTCAAGATGCGCCAGGCCGCCGAGGAGCAGGCCAAGGCCAAGAACGTCAAGCTGATCGCCCGCGCCGGCAAGTTCGACGGCGACAATGAGGGCCAGGTCGCCGCGATCGAGGATCTGATCAGCGCCGGCGCCAAGGGCATCCTGGTCACGCCGAACAATTCCTCCGGCATGCTCAACATCATCAAGAAGGCGCGTGACGCCGGCGTGCTGGTGATCGCGCTCGACACCGCCACCGACCCGGCCGACGCCGTCGACGCGACGTTCGCCACCGACAACTTCCAGGCCGGCGTGCAGCAGGGCGCCTATGCCCGCAAGGCGATGGGCGACAAGAAGGCCGTCGTCGCCATGCTCGACGGCACGCCGGGCGGCACCGTCGATACGTTCCGCCATGACGGCTACCTGAAGGGCTTCGGCATCGCCGAGGGCGATCCGTCGATCGCCGGCGCCGCCATCACCAATGGCGCGCAGGACAAGGGCCAGGTCGGCATGGAGAACCTGCTCTCCAAGAATGGCGACATCAACGCCGTCTACACGATCAACGAGCCGGCCGCTGCCGGCGCCTTCGCCGCGCTGAAATCGTTCGGCAAGGAAGATCAGGTGATGCTGACGTCGATCGACGGCGGCTGCGCCGGCGTGCGCGACGTCAAGGACGGCAAGATCGCCGCCACCGTCATGCAGTTCCCCTACAAGATGGCGGCCATGGGCGTCGACGCCGTCGCCGAATACGCCGCCTCCGGCAAGAAGCCGAGCGGCTTCGTCGATACCGGCTCCTTCCTGATCACCGACAAGCCGGTGGACGGGATCGAGTCCAAGGACACCGCCTGGGGCCTCGAGAACTGCTGGGGCGACTGACGACTTGAGCGGCTCGGCGTTTCCCTGGAACCGCCCGGCCGCTTCCATGCCTTGTTTGGCCGCGTTTTCTTCGCGAACCGGAATCCATTTCGCTTGAAAGCGCTCTGATCTCCCGACCGGGCCTCCGGCGGATGCCGCCTCGCGCGGCGAACGGACGGCCTCGCCCGGCCGGGAGATCCCAAGGTTTGCTTACCCGTCAGGCTTGAGGTTCAGATGACTGCTTCTTCCGCGACCGCGGCCACGCCGCGCGCCGGGCTGATGGCGCGCATCGTCGGCACGCCCTCTGTGGGCCCGCTCCTGGTGCTGCTCGTCTTCGGCACCATCTTCGCGCTGACGAATCCGCGCTTTCTCGCCAGCCAGAACCTCTCGATCATCCTGCAGCAGACGGTGATCATCGGCACGCTGGCGATCGGCCAGACGCTGATCATCCTGACGGCCGGCATCGACCTGGCCGTTGGCGCAATCGCCGTGCTGGGCACGATCATCGCCGGCAAGCTGGTCGCGAACGGCTACGATCCCGTCCTCTCCATGGCCTTTGCCGTGCTCGTCTGCACCGCGGCCGGCGCCGCGGCTGGCGGACTGATCAGCGGCCTGAAGCTGCCGCCCTTCATCGTCACGCTCGGCATTCTCGGCATCCTGACCGCCGCGCTCAGGCTGATCTCGGCCGGCGGCGCCTTCCCGGTCCGGGACGCGTTCCTCGGCTGGACCGGCAACAGCGTCAAGCCGTTCGGCTTCGTCATCACCTATGGCGTGATGATCATGCTGCTCCTCTACGCCGTCGTCTGGTATCTCCTGAACGAGACGAAGTGGGGCCGGCACGTCTACGCCATCGGCAACAATCCGGAGGCCGCCCGCCTCGTCGGCATCCCGGTGCGCCGCCATCTGCTCTCGGTCTATGTGCTCGCCGGCCTGCTCTACGGCATCGGCGCCTGGCTGGCGCTGGGGCGCATCCCGAACGCCGACCCCAATTCGCTGCAGACCGCCAATCTCGATTCCATCACCGCGGTGGTGATCGGCGGCACCAGCCTGTTCGGCGGACGCGGCGGCCTGGTCGGCACGCTGATCGGCGCCCTGATCGTCGGCGTGCTGCGCAACGGCCTCACCCTCGCCGGCATCGATCCGCTCTGGCAGGATCTCGTCACCGGCGTCCTCGTCATCGTCGCGGTCGCGCTCGACCAGATGTCCCGCAGGAGGCGCTGATGTCGCCCGCTCCAGCCACCCGTGACGCCACCCGAGGCGAAGTCGTCCTCGAAGCGCGCAACATCACCAAGCACTACGGCCACCTCGTCGCCCTCGACGGCGTCGATTTCGAGCTGCGCGCCGGCGAGATCCTCGCCGTCGTCGGCGACAACGGCGCCGGCAAGTCGACGCTGATCAAGGCGCTGACCGGCGCGGTGCGTCCCGACAGCGGCGAAATCCTGCTCGACGGCCAGCCCGTGCACTTCAAGGGTCCTCTCGACGCCCGGCAGCGCGGCATCGAGACGGTCTACCAGGACCTCGCCGTCGCGCCGGCGCTCGACATCGCCAGCAATCTGTTCCTCGGCCGCGAGCGCCGCCGCAGCGGCATCATGGGCACCCTGTTCCGCCGCCTCGACAAGCCCGGCATGCGCGCCGAGGCGGAGCGCAGCATGGCGGAGCTCAAGTTCCGCCTGCCCTCGATCAACAGCCCCGTCGAAACGCTCTCGGGCGGCCAGCGGCAGGGCGTCGCCGTCGCCCGCGCCGCCGTCTTCGCCCGCAAGCTCGTCATCATGGACGAACCGACCGCGGCGCTCGGCGTGCGTGAGACCGGCCAGGTGCTGGAGCTGATCAAGACGATCCGCGATCGCGGCCTGCCGGTCGTGCTGATCAGCCACAACATGCCGAACGTCTTCGAGCTGGCCGACCGGATCCACATCATGCGGCTCGGCCGGCGGGCGGGAGTGGTCAGTCCCAAGACCCACTCCATGGCCGATGTCGTCGCCATCATGACCGGAGCGGTCGAACTCTAGTTCACCGATCCCGGCGACGCGGGGCGAACACCTCGTTCCATCCCACCCTCACCGCGTGAACCGGCACTCCGTTTCACGTGAACCCTCCACTCGTCCATTTCGCCGGGCGCGTCGCGCCTCCATCCGAACCGGGAGACTTCCATGTTCCGCCTTGACCAGAAGCTGGAGCGCATCCGCTCCGGCAATTACAGCCGCAGCGACTTCATCCTTGCCGACGCCAAGGACGGCGACATGGGCCCCAGCATCACCTCCTGCGGGCCAAAGCGCGAGAAGGACGGCAGCTGGACCCGCCACTACACCAGGGCGGAATTCCTCGAGAACATCCGCGCCGTGGTCGAGCAGGACATCGTCGACGTCATGCTGACGTCGGCATCCAACATGGAAACGCTGATCGACATGGGCGTCTACCGCGGCAGCGCGATCAAGCCCGCCATCCGCGCCAACGACACGACGGACGTCTGGGTCGGCCGCGGCGCCAGCTACGTCAAGCACCCCTCGCGCGCCTTCCGCACCGCCTCGCTGCCGCGCGTCACCACCGGCTCGATCGATCCGGCCCCCGGCGCGCCGATCACCGGCACCGATCTCGGCCTCTACTCGATCACCTTCAACAACGACCTCGAGCACGACATGGCGGCGCTGGAGGCCTTCACCGACTTCCGCGACGACGCCGCCCGCAACAACTTCAAGTATTTCCTTGAGGTGTTCAATCCGAACGTCGCCAGCGGCGTCGATCCCGAGATCCTGCCGCACTACATCAACGACTGCATCATGCGCTGCCTCGCCGGCATCATGAAGGCGGACCGGCCGCGCTTCCTGAAGATCGCCTATAACGGCCCGAAGGCGCTCGAAGAGCTGGCGTCCTACGACAGCAGCATCGTCGTCGGCATTCTCGGCGGCGGCGCAGGGACCACGCGCGACTGCTTCGAGCTGCTTTCCCAGGCCGAGCGCTACGGCGCCCGGGTCGCCCTGTTCGGCCGCAAGATCAACCTCGCCGAAGACCCGCTCGCGATGATCACCTTCATGCGCGCCGTCACCGACGGCGCGCTGCAGCCGATCGAGGCGGTCAAGGCCTATCACGGCAGCCTGCAGAAGAGCGGCATCACCCCGTTGCGCGACCTCGCGACCGACAGCGAGATCACGGAAAAGCCCCTCAAGGCAGGCTAGGAACCATGTCCGAACATCGCCGGGGTATCGTGACCGGGGGCACCTGGTGCGTCGACTACAATCGGGTCGTGACGCACTGGCCCGAGGAAGACGGCATGGCCGAGATCGTCGGCGAGGAACGCCATGGCGGCGGCTCGGCCTGCAACCTGGCGATCGACATCAAGCGCCTGGACCCGGCCATGCCGGTCGACACGATCGGCGTGGTCGGGAGCGACGAGGCGGGGCGCTACCTCGTCTCGCTCGCGGAGGAATTCGACATCGGCACGGAGCAACTGACCGTGACCGATGCCATGGGCACGCAGTTCTGCGATGCCTATGTCTCGCGGATCACCCACCGCCGCACGCATGTCTACAGCGTCGGCGCGGCGACGCTGCTGACGCCCGAGCAGTTCGACTTCTCCGCGACCCGCGCGCGCTTCCTGCATCTCGGCCTCCCCGGCGTGCACCGCCAGCTCGATGCTCCGCATGGCAGCGACGAAAGCGGCTGGGTGACCGTCCTGAAAAAGGCGCGCGCGGCCGGGCTCCAGACCAATCTGGAGCTCGCGAGCATCGAGAGGGAACGACTGCTCGCGCTCACCCTGCCCTGCCTGCCGCATCTCGATTTCATCATCGTCAACGATCACGAGATCGGCGCGCTGACCGGCATGGCGACCGTCCAGCACGGGGTTACCGACATCGCCGCCTGCGAGCGGGCGGCGCGAGCGGTGCTGGAAAAGGGCGCGATGTCGGTTGTCGTGGTTCACTGCCCCGCGGTCGCCATCGCGGTCAGCCGCGACGGCCGGCGGCTGATCAAGCCGTCCGTCGCCATCCCGCCGGAGCTTGTCGTCGGCGCCAATGGCGCGGGCGACGCCTTCGCCGCCGGCATGCTCTACGGCCTGCACGAGGCCTGGCCGCTGGATGACTGCGTCCGCCTCGCCCATGCGGCCGCGGCGGCGTCGCTGCGCAGCGTTTCCACCACGGTCACGGTCGAGAGCTGGCGGCAATGCCTGGATCTCGCGCGGGACTGGGGATGGCGATCGGAGCCGGCGGGGCACAGGCTGGAAGCCTGATCCGCAGCCCGCGCCAAGTTCGGCGCGGGTGCCTTTCGGGCTGGCTCGCCTGCCCTCAGCGCAATCCGGCGAGCGCGGCGTCGAAATCGGCGACGATGTCCTCCGCCGTCTCCAGGCCGACGGAGACGCGGATGAGATTGTCGGCCAATCCCAGCTTCTCGCGCTCCTCCTTCGGATAGGTCGAGTGCGTCATGCTGGCGGGGTGCTGCACCAGCGTCTCGGCATCGCCGAGGCTGACCGCGATCGTCGACAATTGCAGGCGATTGCAGAGCTTGGCCGCCCGGTCGTAATCGCCGTCGACATAGAAGCCGATCAGGCCGCCATAGCCGGACATCTGGCGGCTGGCGATCGCGTGCCCCTTCGTTCCGGCGAGGCCCGGATAGATCACCTGGGCGATCGCCGGATGCCGGGAAAGCCTTTCCGCCAGCGTCAGGGCGGACGAGGAATGCCGCTCCATCCGGAGCTCCAGCGTCTTCAGGCCTCGCAGGATGAGATGCGCCGTCAGCGGCGCCATCGTCGCGCCGGTCATGACGCGGAGGCCGATCTGGCGGATCTGCTTCACATGCGCTTCGCTGCCGGCGACGATCCCGGCGATGAGATCGCCGTGTCCACCGAGATATTTGGTGGCCGAATGCAGCACGAGATCGGCGCCCTGTTCGAGCGGGCGCTGCAGGTATGGCGTCGCGAACGTATTGTCGACGATTGAGATCGCCCCATGCCGGTGCGCCAGCGCGGAAACGGCTTCGATGTCAACGATATCCAGCATCGGGTTGGCCGGCGTCTCGAAATAGACCGCCTTGAACGCGCCCTCGGCCGCCGCGGCTTCCAGTTCGCCGGGCTCCGTCATGTCGATCAGGCGGATGTCGAAGCCGAAGCGATCGCGCAGATGGCCGAAGAAGGCGAACGAATTGCCGTAGAGGCGGCTGTGCACGAGGATGCGGTCGCCCTGCTGGAACAGCGAGAAGAAGGTCGCCGAGATCGCGCTCATCCCCGACGCGGTGGCGACAGCCGCCTCGGCGCCCTCCAGGCTCGCCAGCCGGCTTTCCAGCACTGTCTGCGTCGGGTTCTTCGTCCGCCCGTAGATGTAGGCGTTCCGCTCGCCGCGAAAGGCGGCGCCGCCGTCCTCCACGGTGTCGAAGGCATAGGTCGACGTCATGAACACGGGCGGAACCAGCGCCCCCTTCTCGTCCTTCGGATCGTAGCCCTCATGGATGGCCCGCGTGGCGAAGCCCGGTCGGTTCGAAGGGGGTGTCTTGGACATGCAGTCGCTCTTTCAGTTCAACGTCATGGGTGATCGCGGCGATCGCGCGAGGCCTTCGGCCGCGCCGACCCGGTTATTCGGGGCGGGAATGGATGGGATCGACCCAGTAGACCGCCTCGGGCTTCTCGACCGGATCGACATCCGTGATGTTGACGACGACGGCCTCGTTGTCCGAGCGGACGAGCACGCACTCCAGCACATTGTCCGGATCGGCGTTGATCTCCTGGTGCGGGACATAGGGGGGAACGAAGATGAAGTCGCCGGGTCCCGCCTCGGCGACATATTCGAGCCGGTCGCCCCAGCGCATCCGCGCCTTGCCGCGCACGACGAAGATCACGCTCTCCAGCGCACCGTGATGATGCACGCCGGTCTTGGCGTTGGGTTCGATGGCGACGGTTCCCGCCCAGATCTTCTGCGCGCCGACGCGGGCGTGATTGATCGCCGCCTGCCGGTACATCCCCGGCGTCTGCGCCGTGTTCGGATCCAGCTGGTCGCCCTTGATGACCCGCACGCCGTCATGCTTCCACCGCTCCGCGTGGCCGTGATCGTGGTCGTGCGCGTGATCGTGGTCGTGGTGATCGCTCATGGTCTTGCCTCGGGTTCGGATGAAACGGGATGGCGGGCGGCCTTGCGAAAGATCGCCGACGCCCGGGCGCCGAAAGCCTGGATTGGCGCGGCGAGATCGCCCGGCGCGGCCGCATGGCAGAGCCACAGATCGGCGCGCAGCGAGAAATCGCTCACCGGGATCGCGACGAGGTTCGCGCGATGCGGGCTCGCCTCGAGCAGCGGAAGCGGCACAAGGCCCAGGCCCATGCCGGCGGCGACCATCTCAAGCTGCGTCTCCCGGGCATAGGTGTCGAGATTGACCTTGAACGGCAGGTTCCGCTTGGCGAAAGCGCTCTGCAATTCGGCGCGGAAACCGCAGCCGTCGGGGTTGAGGATCCAGCCCGGCTGATGCAGGGCGGAAAGGCGGTAGCTCCGCTTCTGCGCGAAATTCCGGCTCGCGACGACGACCATCGGCACTTCGGCCAACGACGTGGCGACCACGTTCGCGGGGAAGATCTTCTGGCTCGGCATCAGCACGATGCCGGCGTCCAGCTGCCCGTCGGAGAGCCGGTCGACGATGAAGTTGGCCCAGCCCGTGGTGACCTGGATGGAGAGTTCCGGCCAATGGCTGTGCGAAATCTGCAGGATGTCCTGGAGCAGCACGTCGCAGACGGCCTGCGTCATGCCGAGCCGGAGGCCCCCCGTCACCGACGATCGCCCCGCGACCGTCCGGCGCAGCGCCTCCACCTCGAGCCCGATCTTCAGAGAGCTCTCATAGACATCGAGGCCGATCGCGGTCGGGACCGGAGGCTTCACGGTCCGGTCCAGCAGGACCACGCCAAGGTCCCGCTCCAAACTCTGGATGCGCTTCGAGATCGCCGACTGGGTCAGGGAAAGCGACGCCGCGGCCTGGCTGATCGACTGGTTGGAGACAACCGCGATGAAGGCTTCCATGTCGTCAAGATTCACGGGGCGACCCTCGACCCTCGGTGCCGAGGCGAATAACGGCGCCATCCAGAACGATCCCCGATGCCCCCGCCACCCGATTCAGCCGTCAAAGTCCGTCCGCCTAATATTCCATATCGCCATATTTGTACGATTCCACGCCATACGTTGTCGTGGATGGAATAATCCTACGCTGCGATTTTGACGAACGCAATTTCCGCGGCGCCGCCTGATCCGGGAAATCTCCGCCCCAGAGGGCAACGCGGCGTCGTGCAGCGACGTGGCTTACGATTCGCGTGACGCGTCGTCCCAGATGCGCATGAGGCGGGTGATCGCCGGAAAGTGCCACGCCTTGCCGCCCTCGCGGAGCGGCGGCGTGGCACCTCAGGAAATGCGTCAGGTTCCCAGGCGCTTCGCCGCGGCTTCGGCGGCGAGGCGGGCCTGGCCGTCCATCCACTTGCGGCTCTCCCGCGCCTCCGCCAGCCGTTCCGGACCCGCCTCCTGCGGCGTGCCGTTGGCAAAGGGCGGCTCCGGCGCATATTCGATCGTCAGTTGCACCCGCCGGGCCGCCTCCTCGCCCTTCATGAGCGCCGCGAGGGCCAGCGCGAAATCGATCCCCGCCGTCACGCCGCCGCCCGTCATCCGGTTGCGATCCCGCACCACGCGCTGGTCGACATGACGCGCGCCCATGAGCGGAAGCAGATCGGCGACGGCCCAATGCGCGGTCGCGTCATAGCCCTTGAGCAGGCCGGCGGCGGCGAGAACCAGCGCCCCGGTGCAGACGCTCGTCACCCACTTCGCCCGGGCGCCGCGATCGGCGAGGAAGGCGAGCACCTCGGGATCGTTCATGCAGTCGACCGAGCCCAGCGTGCCTCCCGGCACGAACAGGATGTCGAGATCCCCGGGGCATTCGTCAAAGCTGTGCGTCGCCACCAGCGGAATGCCGACATCGGTGGAGACAGGCGACTTGTCCTTCCAGACGAGTTGCACGTCGAAACGCAGGATCTTGAACACGGTCATCGGCCCGATGAGGTCGAGCGCCACCATCTTGGGATGCACGAGCATCGCCACTTTCGGCGCGTCCGGCGGCGTCTCCATCATCGAGCGCATATGGGCGGCGCCGGCCTGCGGCTCCGCCGCGTTTGCCGGAGCGGCCGCCGAGGCGGCAAGAAGGGTTCCGAGCGCGAGCAGCGTCCGGCGGTCGAGATTGTCCGTCATGATATTTCTCTTTGACTGGGGATGCGAGAACGGCTTCGCCCGGCCGGAAGCCGGAACGATGCGCAGCGAGCCCGTCCCGCGCGCGAACCCCGCCGGCGAATAGCCAGTGTCGGCGGCGTGTCTCACCGCCGGAGCGTCAGGGGTTCAGTGCCGATCGGGGCATTCGCGAGCCCAGGCGCGACGAGCCTGCAGCGTCGCCCACGCCTGCCTGTCAGGTGACGGCAGGCGGCGCTCGGGGATTGCCGGTCTTCCCGTCGCGGGCGGGCAGGAAAAGCTGCGTCCGGGAAGGGACGAAGGCCGCGCTCTCGCGGTCCCGCCAGACGAAGGCGCCCGCCAGTGACCCTTGCGGCGTCAGCGCGGGCGCGAACATGCCGCAACTGACTGTGCAGCAATCCGGCATCTTGTGAGGATTGGCGGTGTCGTCTCCGGCGGGCTCAGCCGGGTTCGCGGTGCAGATGATGCTGCCGAGCGCGTCGCGGAGGACGAGGGGCGAGACGCTTCCCAGCGCATAGGCGCCGAGGAGCGATTGCATCACGAGCGCATAGGCGACGACGGCCCATGCGACCCACGATCCCGCTCCTCGTCGTCCCCTACTCACTCGATTTCCGCCCCTCGGTGACAAGCCTGCCTAGCATCGGCGCCTGTCATCCATAAGGGTCGGATCGTTTCATGCGGCGTTATGTCAGGCAGTCGCGCCGACCGCCCAACGGCTCCCGCGAGCCTCGCGAGAGCCGTTCTGGGCATGTACCGGGCCGTGACCACCCGTCTGCGAAAGTCGCTTGGATGCAGGGGGCTCAAAAACCCCCTGCCCGCGTGGCCGGATCGCCGGCCCCAATCTGGCGCCCTACGCGCTGACCGTCTCGTTGAGAGTCGGATAGTCGACATAGCCCTCGGCGCCGCCGCCATAGAAGCTGGCATTGTCGGGCTTGTTCAGGGCGGCGCCGGACTTCAGCCGCTCGACGAAATCCGGCGTCGAGAGCACGAACTGGCCATAGGCTTCGAGATCGGCGATGCCCGACTTCACGTCGGAACCGACGTCCTCGAGCTTGCGGCCGGGGCGATTGAGGATCAGCGCCTGGTCCCAGAGCGAGCGGATATCGGCCAGCAGCGCCTCGTTGCCGAGATGCAGGAGGTGGACATAGGCGAGCCCGAGCTTGTTCAACTCGCTGACGAGATAGCGATAGAGGTCGGGGCCCTCCGCGCCTTCGTCCAAGCCGCCGAACGTCGCGCCGGGGGAGAGGCGGATGCCGACGCGGTCGGCGCCGATCTCCGCTGCGACCGCCGTGGCCACCTCAATCGCGAAACGGGCGCGGTTCTGCAGGCTGCCGCCATAGCTGTCGGTGCGCAGATTGGCGTTCGGCGCCAGGAACTGCTGCACCAGATAGCCATTGGCGCCGTGGATCTCGACGCCATCGGCGCCGGCGTCCACCGCATGGCGGGCGGCATTGCGGAAATCGTCCACCGTCTGCCGGACCTCCTCGATCGTCAGCGCGCGCGGCTCCGGGATCGACTGCATGCCGGTCGGCGTGAAGATCTCGCCGCCGGGCTGCACGGCGGAGGGGGCGACGGCCTGGCGGTGATGCGGCGTGTTGTCGGGATGCGACGTCCGCCCGGCATGCATCAGCTGGATGAACAGGCGCGATCCCTGCGCATGGATGGCCGAGGCGATCTTCTTCCAGCCCTCGACATGGGCGTCGGTGTAGATGCCCGGCGTCGTCAGATAGCCCTGACCATCGGCGGACGGCTGCGTCCCCTCTGCGATGATCAGGCCGAGGCCGGCGCGCTGCTCGTAATACTGAGCGGCGAGCGCGCCGGGCGTGCCATCGGCCTCTGCCCGGCTCCGCGTCATCGGCGCCATCGCCAGACGGTTCGCGATGTCGATGGAGCCAATCCTGGCCGGGGTCCAGATGTCGGACATTGCTGCGCGTTCCTTGCTTTTTCGGGGCGAGAGGCGGCGAGCTTCGCCGGGTCTCGGAATGAATTGGCATGCGGGACGGGAGGCTTCCCCCGGTCCGTCACGACAGCTAGTGTTTCATTCCTGCCGGCAATAGGCGGGCTTCTGGAACAGGTTGGTCCGAAAATGGAACAGATGGATCTCGAAGCGGTCCGGCTCTTCGTCGCGGTGGCGCGGCAGGGCGGGCTGAACGCGGCGAGCCGCGAGACGGGCGTCCCGAAGGCGACGATGTCCCGGCGCATCCGGCAGCTGGAGGCGAGCCTCGGCACACTGCTTCTGGAACGCAGCGGCCGCCGAATGCGGATGACCGATGACGGCAGGCGGCTCTTCGATCGCGCCGCGCCGCTTCTGGCCGACCTCGCCTCGGCCGGCGCCGAGATCAGCGCCAGAGACGGCGAGGTCCGGGGCACGCTGCGCGTCAGCGTCCCCGCTTTGCTCGCCCGGTCCGGCATCGGCGCCTTCGCCACAGCCTTCGTGAAGCGATATCCGCAGGTCAAGCTGGAGATCGACGTCGACGACCGCTTCGTCGATCCGGTCGCGGAAGGCTATGATCTCGTCGTCCGCGCCAACCCCGCCGCCGATTCCGACCTGGTCGGCAAATGCTTCCTGCGCACCGAGGTCGAACTGGCGGCCGCTCCGGAAATCCCCCTGCCCACCGGACAGAACGAGGTCGTCGACGCGGTGATCCTGACGGCGACCGGCGGCCAGGCGTCGTGGACCGTGTTGAACGAAGGAGGACCGCTCACTGTCCTCCCCCGCGAAACGATTCGGTGCTCTTCGATGATGCTCGTCTATGACGCCGTACTCTCCGGCGCGGGGGTCGCCCTGCTGCCCGCCTGGCTGATCGAGCCTGACCTGAGGGAGGGCCGGCTGCGCGCCTGGGGCAGGGTTCCCAATCGCCACATGGAGGCATGGGTCCTGCACACGCCGGCGCATCTCAGCCGCCCCAAGATCCGCGCTTTTGTCGACGCCCTGGTCGAGGCTTATCGCAGCGGGGGCAACCGAGGCTGAGCCTCCGCCACGCATCGTCCCGACGCATGGGTCGCCGCGGCGGCGACAGTCCCTATTCGGCCTGACGGCAGCCCCGGCGACGCCCTGCCCCCGATCCGCGTCGCACCCCGTCGGGCGGCGATCTTAGCTGCCTCTTCCGCGCATTACCGAAACGGTTCGGTATTGACAGCTTCGGCTGCCATCGATATCATTTTATACTGAAACGTTTCATCGCAAGGGAGGGCGATGTGGCGCGAATGCGGGTTTTGACCATCCAAGGCATCGCCGCGACCGGCAGCGTTCGACCTCGCTCCGGCTTGCCAGCCGGCCGGCCGACGCGCCTCCCCTCCCAGATGAGCTCCTCAGCCTCTAACGCCCGCCCTGAACCAAGGGCTGGCGCGCGACCCTGATCACCCCCGATGAGCCGCCCTGACGGACAGGGCCGGCCGACATCTGCCTGGAGACCACACGTGGAAATCGCATACCAGCTCTATACCTCGCGAAAAGCCCTTCCCCTGACGGGCCAGTTTCCGTTCCTGAAGAGCATCGGCTACGACCATATCGAGGTGTGGCCGGGCGCCTACAAGGAAGACCCGAAGGGCTTCCGCCGCGCCCTCGACGAGGCCGGCCTCGACGCGCCGAGCGTCTTCATCGCAGATCCCGGCGAGGCTGACGACCTGCAGGAATGGATCGCGGCGGCGCAGATCCTCGGCGGCAAGACGATCGTCCGCCCCGGCCTCGCCCCGGCCAATCGCCCCGCGGAAGCGGACGGCTGGAAGCGCCTCGCCGAGCGGCTCTCGAAGGAAGCCGAGATCGCCCGCGCCGCCGGCCTGAACTTCGCCTGGCACAATCACGATTTCGAATTCCAGCCGCTCGCGGACGGATCGCGGCCGATCGACCTCATCGTCGGCCATTCCGACCCGCTCGTCCGCCTCGAGCTCGACTGCGGCTGGGTGTTCCAGGCCGGCGGCGATATCGAGACCGAGCTGAAGCGCTTCGCCGATCGCATCATCGCCATCCACGCCAAGGACGCCGCGCCGCTCGGGACGGTCGAGGAAGACGGCTGGCTGGCGCATGGCGACGGCGTCATCGACTGGGTCGCCCTGCTGCCCGCCATCGAGGCGAGCAACGCCAAGCTCGCCGTGGTCGAGCATGACGAGCCGGCCGACTGGGAGTATGTCGCCAAGCGCTCCTACGAGAGCCTGGCGCAGTTGTTCGGCGGCCGCTGATGCTGGGCGTCGTCGGCCTCGCGCACATCGCCATCAAGGTCAAGGAGGAGGCGCGAACCCTCGCCTTCTACCGCGACGGCCTGGGATTCCCGGAGATGTTCCGGTTGAACCACGAGGACGGCCGCCTCTGGCTCGCCTATCTCCGGATCAGCGACACGCAGTATCTCGAGGTGTTTCCCGAGGCGGAGGGCGATGCGGCGTCGAGGCCGGGGACGAACGGCATCGATCACATCTGCCTGCAGGTCGAGGGGATCGACGAGGTGGCCGAACGCGTCAAGGCGAACGGCATCGCGCTCTGCCGCTGGACGCAGACGCCCGACGGACCGGCGCTCCTGCCGGACCCGGACGCGGCGCCCGTCCTCGGCCAGGACGGCAACCGGCAGTTCTGGATCAAGGATCCGGACGGCATTCGCATCGAGTTCATGGAGATGGCCGAAGGCAGCCTCCAGGACCAGGCGATCCGCCGGCTGGCGCAGAATGCAAGCTGAGCTCCCTGGCCTGCCGTCCGTTTCTCCGGCAGGCCGCCCTGCCGGCCGCGTTCCCTCCCAGGGACGCGGCCGGTTTGGCCTTCGAGCTCTCGCGGACGCGGCGCGCTTACGCCTTGGGCGGCGGCGCGCAGCTGCGTCCCGTGATGAATTTCGGCACGAAGATCTTTTCGCGCGGCGGGATCGGTTCGGGACCCCGGTGCTGGATGCGATCGAGCAGGAAGCTCGCTGCCGCCTGGCCGATTTCCGCGATCGGCTGCACCACGACGGTGAGCTGCGGATGGATGACGTTGCCCCAGGGCACGCTGTCGATCGTGGCGAGCGAAATGTCTTCGGGGCAATTGAAGCTCAAATCGTTGATGGCCTGCAGCGCCCCGAGCGCCATCAGGCTGTTCGCCGCGACGATCGCGGTCGGACGATCCGGGCGGGTGAGCAGGCGCATCGTCTGGTCGTAGGCGACGTCGCCACTGTATTGGCCGTCCACGATCAGCGATTCGTCGGGATCCACGCCAGCCGCGACAAGCGTGTCACGGAAGCCCTTCTTGCGCTGCTCGGATGTCCAAAGCCCGCTGCTTCCGGCGATGTGCGCGATCCGGCGATGGCCGAGGCGGAGCAGATGCTGGGTCAGCATCGACGTGGCGAGCTGGTTGTCGATGCCGACGAAGTCGGTATTCAGCGCCTCGATCTTGTGGTCGATGGCGACCAATGGCGTCTTCAGCGTCGCCAGGAACTGCAGATGCTCGCCACTCGGCAGGTGCGGCGAGATGATGATGCCGCCGACACGCTGGCCGGTAAGGGCATCGATGATCGCCCGCTCGCGCTGCGGATCCGTCTTGGTTTCCGACAGGGTGACGAGATGATGATGTTCGAGGGCGGTGTCCTCGATGCCGGCCATCAGATCGCCGAACCAGGGGTTCTGCATCGAGCCGATCACGACGCCGATCAGGCGCGATCGCCCGGCCTTCAGGCTCTGCGCCACCGGATTGGGCGTGTAGCCCACGGCCTCGGCGGCGTCCGTGATCCGCTTCAGCGTCTCGGCGGTGACCTGGGAACTGTCCCGAAGCGCCACCGACACCGTCGAAATGGACACGCTGGCCAACTTCGCCACGTCTCGAATGGTCGCCATCTACCGAACCGTTTCTGTGAATTCTTCGTGAAGGAGGATACTCGCCGCCATTCGGCGCCGCAACCTCACTTTCATAACGATTTTCGCGCCTTGATGCAGATCAAATCCGGCAGCGCAGATTGAAATGACTCTTGACTCCAAAGCCTACTCATTAGACAACCGAAACGGTTCGGCGATCGGAGGAGAAAATCGTCGAGCGGAGGAGCGGAAGCCGGTGACGAACCGGTTCTCCAAAGATCGAACACCACGCCGTCGCGCCCCTCGCGGGCGCCCCGGTTCTCGGGCAGGAACGACATGCGCTTTCGCCAGGTCACTCCGGACTTCCAACCGCATCCGAACACGCCGCCGATCGGCAAAGTGTTCGGCGCGATGGACCTGTCCGCGTGGTCGGACCGGGCGACGGTTTGCCAGCCGGCCGAGCCCGATCGCAATAGAATCCGTCCGACGCACGCGACCCCTGCCCTGTGGGGAACCGGGCGCGGCGCGGCCGTCCGGCTCGCCGGGATCTCCCGCGCAAAGGGCCGATCCGTGCATCGCGCGCCATCCGGGGCCGAATCCGCCATCGCGAGGAAAGCGGCGTGGCCGGCGTTCGGGATCCCCGAGTTCACCGGCCACCCGATGGTCCCAATTTCTGAGTGAAGCCCCAGTGAAGGGGACGAATTTCTGCCGCGCTCAAAGGAGGAATTGAGCATGAATGAATCGTCGATACCCCCGCGTTCCATCAACCGCAGGACCTTTCTCGGCGGCACCGCGGCGGCGGCCACGGCGCTGACCCTCGGCATCCAGAAGTCCTGGGCCCAGTCCGGCGACAAGCTCAAGTTCTGGGACATGGTCTGGGGCACCGGCCAGGGCTATACCGATGCCGCCCGCGGCATCACCAACGCCTACAAGCCGGCCGAGGGCCTGCTGGGCGTCGAGTATCAGTCGATCCCCTGGGCGAGCTGGTACCAGACCTTCACCGCCGCCGGCGCCGCCAACACCACGCCCGCCGTCAGCTCCGGAGCGGCCTATCTGCCGTTCTACTTCA
Source organism: Kaistia sp. 32K (assembly GCF_016629525.1). Taxonomy (GTDB): domain Bacteria; phylum Pseudomonadota; class Alphaproteobacteria; order Rhizobiales; family Kaistiaceae; genus Kaistia. Next base: position 136,361 of record NZ_AP024269.1, on the reverse strand, counting down.
TGGAGCAGGGCAAGATGGCGCCGGCCGACGATCTGCTGGCGCAGCTGAAGAAGGACGGCAAGGACGACTTTCTGCCCGGCCTGATCGACGCGCTGCAGACCAAGAACGGCCTCGCCGCCGTGCCGTGGTCGATCGACCTGCGCGTGCTCTGGTATCGCAAGTCGATCCTCGAAAAGGTCGGCGCCGAGGTCCCGACCGACTGGCAGAGCTACATCAAGGCCGGCGAGGCGCTGCAGAAGGCAGGCTATGTCGGCTTCGCGACCTCCGGCTTCGGCTTCCACAACATCGCGTCTGTGATGCTCAACAATGGCGGCGGCCTGTTCAACGAGGATGGCGCGCCGGACTGCGTCATCGATCGCAACATCGAGTCGATCGACTTCCTGCATGAGCTCGTCGCCAAGGAGATCATCGATCCCTATGCGATCGGCTACGACTACTCCGCCAATGTCGTGCCGGATTGGGCCAGCGGCCACATCGCCATGGGCTTCGAGCAGGTCGGCCTGCCCGGCAAGATGCCGGCCGACGTCGCGGCGGACCTGGTGGTCGCCTCGCCGCCGACCAGCGTCAGCGGCAACAAGGGCGCGGCCTACTGGGTCAACCCGCTGATGATGTTCAAGACGACGCCGTCGCAGCCGTCGTCGGAAGCTTTCCTGGCTCACTATCTCGATAATCTGCACGTGTTCTGGGAGCAGGGCGTGTGTTCCGACCTGCCGACGAAGAAGAGCATCACCGACCTGCCGCTGTTCCAGAACGATCCGAACCTCGCTCGGTCGATCAATGAATGGCAGCCGATCGGCAAGACCATCGCCGCCCGCTCCAAATACCCGTTCGGCGCGCTCAACGCCGTCGATGGCGGCTCGGCCATGATCAACATGCTGCAGCGGATCCTGCAGGGCGAGAAGAACTCCAAGGCGTTGCTTGAGGAACTCCAGGCGGGCCTCGTCAAGGTCATGAAGACGTAATGAAGATCCGGCCGGAGACCGAGGCATGAGTGCCACTGCTCGTAGACAAATTCCGCAACTCGGCCACCGGCTGACCCTGACAGGGCTGGCGCTTCCGGCGCTGATACTGATGGTCGTGGTGAACGCCTATCCGTTGTTCTTCGCGATCATCCAATCGGTGCATGGCGGCAGCCTCATCGCTCCGGGCCCCTTCGTGGGCCTGGAGAACTTCACCGAGGTTCTGACGGGCCAGAGCTTCTGGCGGGCGACCTGGTTCACGCTGGTCTTCACGGCCTGCGGCGTGTTCGGCAGCTGGGCGCTCGGCTTCGCGCTGGCGCTGCAGCTGAAGCCCAATTTCCCCGGCAAGGACGCCTTCAAGGTGCTCCTGCTCTTGCCGTGGATCGTGCCGATCGTCGTGACCGCGATGAGTTGGAACTGGCTGCTGGCGGCGCGCGACAGCGTCCTGCCCAACATCGCCCGCGCGCTCGGCATGGGCAACGTCATGTTCCTCGGCAACCCGACCCTCGCCATGATCACGGTCTGCGTGTTCAAGGTCTGGATCAGCTATCCGTTCATGATGATGATGTGCGCCGCGGCGCTGGAGAGCGTCGAGAGCAACATCTACGAAGCCTCCGCGATCGACGGCGCCGGCAAGTGGCAGCAGTTCCGCCATATCGTCCTGCCGGTCACGGCGCGCTCCACCTACATCAGCTGGATCCTGATGGCGGTGTTCTGCGTCAACGATTTCCCGACGATCTACCTGCTGACGCGCGGCGGGCCGCTCGATGCGACGACGTCCCTGATCGTCCTCGCCTACAAGACGACCTTCCTCGACTTCCTGCCCGGCACCGGCATTGCGATCGCCTTCCTCATGACCGCGGTGATGATCGCGCTCTCCATCATCCTGCTGCGCCAGATCCGAAAGTCGAGCCTGCAATGAGTGTCACCTCCCCTGTCCGCCCCGTCAGCGGAACCCCTCGTCCCTGGCTGCGGTCGCTCGTCACGCTGGTGATCACCGTGGTGCTGCTCTCCCCCATCCTGGTCGTCTTCTGGTTGGCGTTGCGTCCCCCCATGACCTGGCAGCAGACGGGACCGACGCTCGGCACCTTCTGGTACGTGCTGACGCAGACCGACGTGCTGCGCTGGCTGGCGAACAGCGTCCTCGTCAGCCTCGTCTCGACGGTCGCCGCCGTCGCGGTGGCGGCGCCGGCGGGCTATGTGCTCTCCCGCGGCCGCGGCCGCGCCACCTCCGCCTTCTCGCTCTTCATCTTCGTGCTGCAGAGCCTGCCGGCGGTCGCCTTCATCATCCCGCTCTTCATCATGTTCGCGAATATCGGCCTGGCGGATACGCTGACCGGCGTCGTGATCGTCTATGTCGCCTCGTCGATCGCGGTCGGCTGCTGGATGATGACGGCCTATTTCGACTCACTGCCCGTCACCCTCGAGGAGGCGGCCTGGATCGACGGCGCCTCGGTGTTCGGCGGCTTCGTTCGGATCATCCTGCCGAACTCGCTGCCTGGCATCCTGTCGACGTCCCTCTTCACCTTCCTGCATTCCTGGAACGACTACATCGTCGCTTCCGTGTTCCTGCGCTCGGACCGCGCCTTCACGCTGCCGATCGGACTGCAGACCTTCTTCCAGCAGAACCTTACGGACTGGGGACCGGTGATGGCCTGCGCGGTCATCATGCTCGCCCCGCCCGTGATCCTGTTCGCCGTCCTCAATCGCTACTTCAGCATTGGCGGCATCGGCGGCTCTTTGGCCGGCCGCTAGTCCCTCTCGGAGTTGAGTTCAAATGAATACCGCGCTGCTGCATGCTGTCGTGGCCCTCATCGTGCCCGCGGACCAGGACGGGGGAGCCCTCGAACTGGGCGCCCCCGCCTATCTCGACCGGCATTTTCGCGAGTTCCCGGACCAGGCGGCCGCCATCGCCGCCGGCCTCGATAACCTGCCGGGCGATTTCGCGGATCTCGAAAGCGCCGCGCAGGAGGCGATCCTGCGCGGGCATGAGCGGGAACCCTGGTTCCAGCTGCTGGTCGAGCTCGTCGCCGAGGGCGTCTATGCCGATCCCGACAATGGCGGCAATCCGGGCGCCGCGTCCTGGCGCATGGTCGGCTACGAGCATGGATTGCCGGAAGGCCCGAACGGCCCGGCGGCAACGGAGGGACAGCCGCCCGCGCCGGTGCCGGACGATCTCGATTTCGACGTCGTGATCGTCGGTGCGGGCGCCGGCGGCGGTGTCGCGGCCGGCGTTCTCGCCGACAGCGGCAAGACCGTGCTGCTGCTCGAACGCGGGTTGAACCGCGACTATGAGGACAGCGGCCACCGCGACCATCTCCGCAATCACCGCCTGTCCTTCTACGGCCACAACACCGGGCCGGATCTCGACGGCAATCCGCGCGTCGTCATCGACATCGACGGCATCGAGAAGGTCGTGCGGCCGCATGAGCTGCTCTACCACAACCTCGCCGCCGCGGTCGGCGCCGGCACGCTGGTCTATGGCGCCCAGGCGTGGCGCTATCATCGCGACGATTTCCGCATGGCGAGCCTCTATGGCGTGCCGGAGGATTCCTCGCTGGTCGACTGGCCGCTCTCCTTCGACGACCTCGAACCCTATTACGAGCGCGCCGAATGGGAGATCGGCGTCTCCGGGTCCGGCGACACCAACCGGCACGAGGGCGTGCGCGCGCGCGACTATCCGATGCCGCCGCTGCCCGAGACCCCGGCGACGCCCGTGCTGCGGCGCGGCGCCGAAAAGCTCGGCATCGGCGTCACGCGGGTTCCCGTCGCCATCAACAGCGTGCCGCGCGACGGAAGGCTCGCCTGCATGGGCTGCGGCACCTGCGTCGGCTTCACCTGCCCGAGCGACGGCAAGAACGGCACCCAGAACACGACGATCAAGCGCGCCATCGCCACCGGCCGCTGCACACTGCTCACCGGCACGATGGTTCTCAAGGTCGAGACCGACGATCGCGGCAAGGTCACCGGCGTCGAATTCGCGGACGCGACCGGCAAGCGGCATGTCGCCAAGGGCAAGACCATCGTGCTGGCCGCCGGCGCGATCGAGACACCGCGCCTGATGCTGAACTCGGCCACGGCGCAGGAGCCGGACGGCCTCGGCAATGCCAATGACCTGGTCGGCCGCAACCTGCAGGGACACTATTATCCCGGCGCCTACGGCCTGTTCGACCAGCCGATGCACAGCTCGCGCGGGCCCGGCGTCACCATCGCCACCACCAGCTTCAGCCACGACAATCCGGGCCTGATCGGCGGCGGCATGCTGGCGGACGATTTCGTGCGGCCGCCGATCCTGTTCTTCAAGCAGTTCCTGCCGCCCGACCTGCCGCGCTGGGGCCAGCCCGCCAAGGATTTCATGCGCGACAACTATAACCGCGCCATCCGCGTGATCGGCCCGGTGCACGAGATCCCGTCGCCGGACGCGCGGGTGCGCATCGCACCGCATGTGCGCGACCGCTGGGGCGTGCCGGTGGCGATGCTCTCCGGCGGCGTGCACCCAGAGACCATGAAGACGGCGACCTACATGCACCACCGGGCGACCGAGTGGCTGAAGGCGGCTGGCGCCGTCAAGACATGGGGTAACCCGCCGGTCGTCAGCCTCTCCGGCGGCCACCACCAGGCCGGCACCTGCCGGATGGGCACGGATCCCGCAAAGTCCGTGACCGACGTCTATGGCCGGGTCTGGGGGCACGACAATTTCTTCGTCTGCGACGGCTCGCTGCACCCGACGAATGGCGGCTTCAACCCGGTGCTGACCATCCTCGCGCTCGCCTTCCGCACCGCCGAGCACATCGCCGCGACGCGCTGATCCGCACCCGCCGGACGACCGCCCTCAGCGATAGAAGGCCGAGGGCGGCACGCCGAAATGCTTGCGGAACATCGCCGTGAAGGCGCTCTGGCTGGCGTAGCCGCAGTCGAAGGCGACGTCGATGATCCGCTCACCCTTGGCAATGCGGCGGAGCGCATGCAGCAGGCGGGCCTGCTGGCGCCACTGCGCGAAGCGCATGCCCGTCTCCCGCGCGAACAGGCGGTGCACCGTCTTGGCCGTCACGCCGAGCCGGTGCGCCCACTGGTCGGCCGTGGCGTTCTCGCCGGGATCCTCGATCAGCGCCTCGCAGATCCGCTGGATGCGGGGATCGCGGGGGACGGGAAGGTGCAGCGGCAGCACGTCCGACACCTGCAATTCGTCGACCAACAACCGCATCAGCCGTTCGTCGCGGCCGCCTTCCGGATAGTCGACCGGGATCTTCACCGCCGCGACGATCAGCTCGCGGAGCAGCGGCGACACCTCCACCACGCAGGTCTCGCCCGGCAGGTCGGCCACCCGCGTCGCGTCGATGAAGACGGTGCGGATCTTGACCGCGCCTGCCATCGCGACCTCGTGCTCGAGGCCGGCCGCGAGCCAGAGCGCCCGGCTCGGCGGCACCACCCAGGAGCCGATGGCCGAGCGGACGATCATCACGCCCTCGATGGCATAGAGAAGCTGGCCGCGCGGATGAGCGTGCAGCCCGGTCGAAGCCCCGTCCGGATAGTTGACCTCCATCGCCGCCATGGCGCGCGCCGTGTCGTGGAAGTCGAGATGGCGATGGAGGATCTCGTCCGTCATGTCCCAAACTCTACAGCTTGGGTCAGCATAGAGCGATACGGACCTGACGAGAAGCTCTAGGGCTTGCGTGCCCAGCCCCGACATCACGGCACGCACCATGAAAAGCAAAGCAGCCTACCTCTATCCGTTCGTCGCCATCGTCCTCTGGTCCGGCAATGTCATCGTCTCGCGCCTCTCGGCGCACACGATCGGCCCCGAGGCGATCACCTTCTACCGCCTCCTCTTCGCGGTCATCCTGATGAGCCCGTTCGTCGCCGTTCCGGCCTGGCGCAACCGCGCCGTGATCTGGCCGCATCTCGGCCAATTGGCGATCCTCGGCTTCCTTGCGATGTGCCTGTTTCAGAGCCTCTCCTACCTGGCGGCGGAGACGACGACGGCGACCAACATGGCGGTGTTCACGGCGCTGACGCCGCTGCTCACCGTGGCGCTCAGCGCCTTCATGCTGAACGACACGCCGACGATCGGCATGGTCGGCGGCAGCGTGCTGTCGCTCGCGGGTCTCCTCTATCTGGTGAGCGGCGGCGATCCGGCGGCGCTGGCGCGGAACGGCGTGCATCTCGGCGATCCCTTGATGTTCCTCGCCGCGCTCGTCTACGCGCTCTACAGCGTCCTGCTGAAGCGCTGGAACCTGCCGGTCGCCGGCTGGCAATCCACCTACATGCAGGCGCTCTCGGCGCTCGCCATCATGTTTCCGGCCTTCCTCGCCACGCCCGCCGCGATGCGGTCGCTGAACGCGGAGACGTTGCCGCTCATCGCCTATGCCGGCGGCCTCGCCTCCGTCGTGCTGCCCTTCCTGTGGATCCGCGGCGTCCAGATCCTCGGGCCGAACCGCTGCGCCGTGTTCATGAACCTGCTGCCGGTCCTGACCGCGCTCGGCGCGATCGTGCTGCTCGGCGAGCCTGTGCGCGCCTACCACGTCATCGGCGGCGGCATGGCGCTCGCCGGCGTCGCCTGTGCCGAAATCTTCCGCCGCCCGCTCCGGGGCGCGGCTCCCGTCCTCCCAAAGATCGCTGACTGAGAAGAACGAGACCATGACCGAACCAACCAACCGTGACGTCCTCCTGCGCATCGCCGAGGCCCTGGAGCGCCTGTCACCGCCGGCGCGGCCGTCCGGCCTGGAGCAAGTGGCGGAGGGCTATCTGTGGATCGCGAAGGAGAAGCAGCTGAAACCGGTTCCCCGGATCGCGCGGATCGAGATCGGCCTTTTGAAGAGCGTCGAGCGTCAGCGCGATGCGCTGTTCGAGAATACGCGTCGCTTCGCGCGGGGCCGGCCGGCCAACAACGCGCTGCTCTGGGGCGCGCGCGGCACCGGCAAGTCGTCGCTGGTGAAGGCGGTCCATGCCGCCGTGAACGACGAGCGGCCGGATGAGATCCCGGTCGCGCTGGTCGAGATCCAGCGCGAGGATATCGGCAGCCTGCCGGATCTGCTGGCGCTGTTGGAGGCGGCCCGCGACCGGCGCTTCATCCTGTTCAGCGACGACCTGTCGTTCGATGCCGGCGACGCCGCCTACAAGTCGCTGAAGGCGATCCTCGACGGCGGCATCGCCGGGCGACCGGACAACGTCCTGCTCTACGCGACCTCCAACCGCCGGCACCTGCTGGCGCGAGACATGATCGAGAACGAGCAGGCGACGGCGATCCATCCGGGCGAGGCGGTGGAGGAAAAAGTGTCGCTGTCGGATCGCTTCGGCCTGTCGCTCGGCTTCCACGTCGTCGCGCAGGACGCCTATCTCGACATGGTGCTGGGCTATGCCGAGCATTTCGAGCTGCCGCACGCGGCGGAGGAGCTGAAGCGCCAGGCGCTCGAATGGTCGATGCAGCGCGGCTCGCGCTCGGGCCGGACGGCGTGGCAGTTCATTCAGAGCCTGCCGGCATAGGTGCGTCGCCGCCTGCGCGGCCCGCGCCCGACAATCCCGAATGGCCCGCCCCCGGCGGGCCATTTTTTTCGGCCGGCAGCTCAGGCTGCAAGCCCGGCCGGTCACCCCGATGCAAACTTAGTCTAGCCGTGCTAGATTACATTGGCACGATACTAAGTAAATCTTACTATCGTGCAGAATAGAATGATATTTTGATCACCTGAAAACACGGATAATCACAAAATCGCGATAAGAAATCGAGGAGGCTGCAATGAAAAATCTCATTCATTTAGCAGGCGCCTGCTTCTTCACGTCGATGGCATTATCATCCGGAATGGCTTCGGCGCAGGAGCGGCCCAACATTCTGTTCATCATGGGCGACGACATCGGCTGGATGCAGCCGAGCATCTACCACGGCGGCCTGGCCGTGGGCGAGACGCCCAACATCGATCGCATCGGCCGCGAGGGCGCCAAGTTCATGACCTACTATGCCGAGCAGAGCTGCACGGCCGGTCGCAACGCCTTCTTCACCGGGATGCATCCGCTTCGGACCGGCATGATCCCGCCGCAACTGCCCGGAAGCCCGAGCTATCTGCGTCCCGGCACGCCAGCTCTGGCCAAGTTCCTGTACGATCTGGGCTACAGCACCGGCGAATTCGGCAAGAACCATCTCGGCGACCACACCGACGCGCTGCCGACCGCGCACGGGTTCCAGGAATTCTGGGGCTATCTCTATCATCTCGACGCCATGCAGGGCGTGAGCTTCCCCGACATCAACAAGACCCCGATCGACCAGACCATCTCGCCGCCCTGCAAGAACACGCCGATACCCGGCCTGCCGGAAGTGCCCGGCGCCGTCGACCCCGCGACGACGGTCTGCCTGACCCCGCCGCGCCCGGTCATCGCCTGCAAGTCCTCGGACGGCACGGCGAAGAACCAGACCTGCAGCGACGAAGGTCCGCTGACCCTGGAGCGTTCGAAGTCCGTCGACGAGGAGATCTCGAGCAAGGTCGTCGACTATCTCGACCGCAATGATCCCAAGAAGACCGGCAAGCCGTTCTTCGTCTGGTACAATCCGGCCCGCATGCACATCACGACGATGCTGTCGCCCAAATACGAAGCCATGCTCGGCGAACAGGGCGGCAAGGACTGGGGCATCAACGAAGTCGGCATGAAGCAGCTCGACGACAATATCGGCGTCGTCCTCAAGAAGCTGGAAGACATGGGCGCGCTCGACAACACGATCGTCGCCTTCACCACCGACAACGGCGCCGAGGTCATCACCTATCCGGACGGCGGCACCACCCCCTTCAAGGGCGGCAAGCTGACGACCTGGGAAGGCGGCATGCGCGCGCCGATGCTCGTGCGCTGGCCCGGCCACATCAAGCCGGGAACGGTCCTGACCGAAATCTTCGCGTCGCTCGACTGGCTGCCGACCCTGGTCGACATCGCCGGCGGTCCGAAGGGTGACGGGCTGAAGAAGGAAATCGAGGCCGGCGCCTATGCCGGTATCGTCAAGACGACGCTCGATGGCGTCGACCAGCGCGACTATCTGGAAGGCAAGGGAAAGTCCGCCCGCGACACGTTCTTCTATTATGGCGGCGCCAAGCCCTCGGCCGTCCGCTACAAGAACTGGAAGTTCTACTACACGATGGCGGGCACCTGCCCGACCTGCGGCCTGACCGGTGACGTCACCTATGGCTGGACGCAGATCGTCAACATCGGCCGCGATCCGTTCGAGATCTCGGCGCTCGACGATACCAAGACGATCCTCGGTGTCGGCGGCGCGCTCGCGGCGCCCAGCACCGCCTATATCTATGACTGGAACATCCTGCCGATCGGCCAGTCGCTCTGGCTGAAGGAACTCGAGAGCTACAAGACCTATCCGCCGATGCAGGACCCGGCGAGCTACAATCTTGACCAGGTCCTGGCGCAGCTGAAGAAGGCTCCGGCGACGCCTTCGCAGTAAAGCCGAGGCCGGCGCCCTCGCCAGATAGCGGGGGCGCCGGAAACGATCCCGCCTCCGGCGCTTCGCGCTTTCCGTTCCCGCTCGTCCCGCCTGCCCGCCTCGCGGATGCCGGTTTGCGGCCAAATGCCGCCAAGCGCCGTGTCCGGCGCATCGGCGATGCCCCGATCTCCCGCCATCCCGACGGATGCTTCCCAGCCAGCCTTACAAAGAGGACATCCGCCGGTTGCAGAGTGCAGGCCGGAACGGTAATCGTACCGTATGAAAATTGCGAGCCGCCGCGCTCGGAATTCGGGAGCTGGCGTCTCATGAGATTGAAGTCCTGCGCTCGCCTGGCGCCTCTCGCCGCGATCGTGCTGGGCGGCTGCGCCGAGACGCGCGCTCCCTCCATCCCCCTTTTCGGCGCCTATTTCCCCGCCTGGCTCGCCTGCGCCGTGGCAGGCATTCTCGGCGCCGTCCTCATCCGGGTCGTCTTCGTCCTGACGGGCATCGACGACAGGCTGCCGCTGCGCCTGCTGGTCTATACCAGCCTCGCCGCCGCGATCGCCTTCGCCACCTCCCTCCTCTTCTTCGGACGCTGACCATGGGCAAGCCCGGCATCCTCGGCAAGGCGCTCGGCGGCGTCATCGGTCTCGCCATCGTCGGCGGCGCCGTGGCGCTCGGCTGGAAGTACCTGCAAGAGGGCGAACTGAACCCGATGTCGGAAGACGCGGTCGTCCAAGCCAATCTGATCAACATCTCCTCCACCGTGCCCGGCCGCATCATCCAGATCGCGGTCAAGGACAATGAGCGGGTGAAGCGCGGCGACCTGCTGTTCGCCATCGACCCGGTGCCCTATCGCCTGGCCGTCGAGCAGGCGACCGCCGATCTCGGCATCGCCGAGGCCGCCCTCTCGACGCAGGAGCGGACGATCCGCGCCGAGACCTCCAACGCTGCGATCGCCGTCGAGCAGGCATCGCGCGCGCAGGTCAATCTCGAGCTGGCGACGCAGACCCTCGACCGCCTGACGGCGCTTCGTCCCAAGGGCTATGTCACGGCGCAGCAGGTCGACGACGCCGCGACCGCCAAGCGCGATGCCGCGATCAGCCTGAAGCAGGCGATCGCGCAGCGCGAGGCAGCCGAGGCGCTGGTCTCCACCGCCGACGGCGCCGACGCGCTGGTGCAGGCGCGCAAGGCCGCGCTCGCGCTGGCGGAGCGCAACCTCGCCGATACCGAGGTCCGCTCGCCGCATGACGGCCTCGTCGTCGGGCTGAACGTCTCGACCGGCGAATTCGTGATCACCGGCCAGTCGGTCTTCACCCTGATCGACACCGAGCAGTGGTTCGTCACCGCCGCCTTCCGCGAAACCGAGCTGAAGCGGATCGAGGTCGGCGCCTGCGCCACCAGCTATGTCATGGCGAACCAGTCGATCCCGATCCGGGGCCGGGTCGTCGGCATCGGCTGGGGCGTCAGCTCCGGCGAAGTGCTGCCGATCCCGCGCAGCCTGCCCTATGTGCCGAAGACGCTGAACTGGGTGCGCATCTCGCAGCGCTTCCCGGTCCGCATCCTGCTCGACAACCCGCCGGAAAACCTGATGCGCGCCGGCGCCTCGGCGCTCGCCACCATCCACAGCGCCGAGCGCTGCTGAGCCGATGTCGCTGCGGATCCACCAGGTCATCGCCGATCTCCGGCCCTTCGAGGGTCGCTTCGGCATGACATGGCGGGTCGCGCTGCTCTGTGCGCTCGTCGCCGCCGTCGCCATGATCTACAAGATCCCGGAACCGGCGATCGGCTGCTACCTGATCATCTATCTGATGAAGCAGGACGCCTCGACCAACATCGCGCTTGCCATCGGCGCCACCATCCTCGTCACGGTCTTCGTCGCACTGGTCTTCCTGCTGACGCGATGGACGATCGAGATCCCCTTCCTGCGACTGGCGGTGATGGCGCTCGCCTCCTTCGCCTTCGTCTATCTCGGCTCGGTCAGCAAGCTCGGCGACCTGGGCTCGGACATGGCGCTCGTCATCACCTTCGCGCTGTCGCTCGTCAGCGCCGCGCCATTCGGCGAGGCCGTGACGCGCGGCCTGCTGTACGCCTGGCAGATGGTGACGATGCCGATGGCGCTGATGCTGTGCTTCAACCTCGTGCTCGGCTGGAAGCCGTCGCGCCTGCTGCGGACGACGTGGCGCGACCGCGTCGAGGCGGCGGCGGACCACGCGGAAGCGCACGACGCGGCGAGCCTCGCCCGGCTGCGCGAGCTCCTGCGCGAAGGCAATGCCGACCACGACCAGCGGGCGCTTTTGACCCGCGTGCTGCACTATGTGCCCAACCGCGTCTCGAACCGGCTGGCGCATGCGATCGAGCAGAGCTATGCGCTGATGCTCGCCGTATCCGCGCTGCCCGCCGACGTGACGGCGGAAGAGCGCGCGCGCCTCGCCGCGCATTGCCGGAAGGTCGCCGCGGCGATCCGGAGCGAAGGCGACATCCCCGCTCCCGACGAAATGCCGCCGGCGACCGACGATCCGGCGCTCCGGGAAGCTTGGTCGGCGCTCGCCGAAATGGCGGAGCCCAACCAGACCTGGCCCGTCATGGCGCAGGAGCCGTTCTTCGCCGCCGACGCGCTCACAAACCCGAACCACCAGCGTTTCGCGCTGAAGACCACGCTCGCGGCGATGATCGCCTACATCGTCTATGCCGGCATCGACTGGCAGGGCATCCATACCGCGATGATCACCTGCTTCGTCGCCTCGCTCGGCACCACCGGCGAGACGGTGCACAAGCTCACGCTGCGCATCATCGGCTGCCTGATCGGCGCCGCCATGGGCATCGGCGCCATTCTGTTCGTCATTCCGAACATCACCAGCGTCGGCGGCCTGATGGTGCTGGTGTTCGTGGCCCTGCTGCCGGCCGCCTGGGTCTCCTCCGGCAGCGAGCGGATCTCCTATGGCGGCGTGCAGATCGGCCTCGCCTTCCTGCTCACCGTGCTGCAGGGCTTCGAGCCTAGCCTCGACATGGATTCGGCCCGCGACCGCATCGTCGGCATCCTGGTCGGCAACCTGCTCGTCTATCTGATCTTCACGCGGATCTGGCCGGTCGGCGTCACTGTGTCGGCGCGCGCGGAACTCTCGAGCGCGCTGGCGACGCTGTCGCGCCTCGCCGCTTTGCCGCGCGGCGATCGCCGCGCCTTGGTCAACGAGGCGGCCGCCGCGACGGTCGACCTCCGGCAGGCGGCCGACCACCTCGCCGTGGCCCATTACGAGCCGGCCTCGCTGCGGCCGAGCGACGCCGAGCTTCGCCGTTTCGAAATCGTCATGGCCGAGGCGGAGCAGCTTCCGGCCAGCCTGCTGCTCGCCGAAGCGAGCGATCCCGAGGAAGCGGCGCGCCTGGCGCGGCTTTCCAAGGCGATCGCCAGCGCGACCTCCCCCGCGCCGGATGACGCGGGTAGAACCCTGGACGCTACTACCGCAAGTCGTGCTACGGCTGCGGAACGCATATCCCGAATCGAGAATGCTTTGGTGCATGAGGCATGATGGCGCGCCCGACCCGACCGCATCGACCCGCCCGCGCGAGCTTCCGCCTCGCCGTCACGGCAAGCCTCATCGCGCTGCTTTCCGGTTGCGCCAACTATGCCGAGCAGCTCGCGCCGGACTCGCCGACGGAACCCTGGCAACAGGGCCGCAAGACCGGAACCGCCCTGCTGCCCCAGCGGGCCGAGTCTCGCCAGACGCAGACCCAGCGCGACTTCTCGGTGAGCGGCAATCCGGAAATCGCCCAGCTGCCGGCAGCACCCGAAGTCCGCGCCGGCAAGGTGTACCAGCTCCCCGAGCTGATCGATCTCGCCGCCCGCAACAATCCGACGACGCGCGTCGCCTGGGAGCAGGCGCGCCAGGCAGCACTCGCGGTCGGCATCGCTGAATCGACCTTCGTGCCGACGCTCTCCGCCAATGTCATCGGCGGCAGGCAGCAGGTCACGACGCCGGTCGACATTCTCGGCGAGCGCAAGGACATTACCACCAATGTCGATGGCGCGACCTCGGCCGTCGCCCTGCAATGGCTGGTCTTCGACTTCGGCCAGCGCAAGGCGGTCGTCGACGCGGCCAAGCAGCTGTCGACCGCGGCCAACGTCAATTTCAACGGCGCGCACCAGCTGCTGATCTTCAACGTCACCCGCGCCTACTACCAGTACGGCGCCGCCCAGACCCGCACCGAAGTGGCCGGCCAGTCGCTGCGAAACAGCCGCGCCATCCTCGAGGCGGCCGTGCAGCGCGAGAAGAACGGCCTCGGCACGACGGTCGAGGTCGCGCAGGCGCGCCAGCAGGTGGCGCAGTCCGAACTGCGACAGGTGAGCTCGACCGGGCTGCAGCAGGACGCCTACCAGGCGCTGCTCGCCGCGATGAGCATCTCGCCGACCCTTCAGATCAAGATCGCCAATTCCGGCAAGCGCCGCCTGCCGCCGCCGGCCGACGTCTCGACCGACCAGATGGTGCAGCAGGCGCTGGCGCGCCGGCCGGACGTGCTCGCCAGCTACGCCGCGATGAAGGCCGGCCAGGCCGGCATCAAGGTGGCGGAGGCGGATTTCCTGCCGAAGGTCTACATGGCGGGCGTCGCCGGCCAGGGCACGAACGGCTTCAACGCGGCCGGACTGCCGACGATCGGTCAGCAGGCGACCGGGGCCGGCGTGCTGGTCGGCGCGACCATGCCGCTCTACGACGCGGGGCTGCGCGCCGCCAATCTGAAGGCGGCCGAATCCCGCGCCGCCGCCGCCCGCGCCACCTTCCACAAGACGCAGGAGGAGGCGGTGCGCGAGATGGTCGTCGCCTCCAACACGCTGCGCTCGGCGCTCGCCTCCTACCAGGCCGCGTCGAAGCTGACCGATGCGGCGGCCATCACCTACGACGCCGCGCTCGATGCCTATCGCAACGGCCTCGGCACGGTGACGGCGGCGACCGTCGCCGATAGCGGCCTGCTCGATGCCCGCCAGGCCCGCGCCGACGCCCATGCCGCGTCGCTGATCGCCGCCGCCAACCTCGCCTTCGTGCTCGGCGCCATGACGTCGCCGCAGGCGGCCGAAACGCTGCCGTATCGGTAGGGGCCGACAAGCTCGGAAATCCCCTCCCCCTTGCGGGGAGGGTTAGGGAGGGGGTACCGGCTCCGCCCTCGCGGGAAAGAACACCGTTCCCGACCTCCCATACCGAGGTGGTACCCCCACCCCGCCCTCCCCACAGGGGGGAGGGAGAAGAAAGGGCCCCTCCTCCCACCAGGGAGAGGCGAGAAGCATCCCCTACTTCGCCAGCAGGACGATCAGGATGCCGCCGATGGTGAGCAGCGTGTTGGAAACCGCGCAGGTGACCGTGAAGCCGAGCGCCGGTGTCTGGCTCCTGGCGCGGCCCGTCAGCATGCCGAGCGAGGCGGTCGAGGCGCGAGCGCCGGCGACGCATCCGAGCAGGATCGCATCGTCGAAGCGAAACAGGTAGCGGCCGATATAGAGCGCCAGGATGAGCGGCACGGTCGTCACCACCATGCCCCAGAGAAACAGGCTGAAGCCGAGTTCTTGAACTCCGGCGACGAAGCTTGGGCCGGAGGTCAGCCCGACGCCGGCGATGAACATGTTGAGGCCGAGCGAGTTCATCAGCCAGTTGGCGGCCGGCGGAATGCGCCCGAAGGTCGGATGCACCGAGCGCAGCCAGCCGAGCGCGATGCCGGCGAGCAGCACGCCGCCCGACGAGGACAGCGTCACCGGCACGGAGCCGAGGCGGAGCACGATCGAGCCGATCACCGCGCCGATGACGATGGCGGCCGCGACGAGGGCCACGTCCGTCTCCTCCGGGCTGCGGTCGGCGCGCCCGAACGCCGCGATCGCCGTCGAGACGTCCTGCGGCCGGCCGAGGATGGTGACGACGTCGCCGCGATGCAGCGTGGTGGCGGGAAGGATCGGGATGTCGACGCCGGTGGCGCCGCGCCGGATCCGGCGCAGGAAGATGCCGCGCGTGCTGGGCAGGGCGGCGAGCTCGGCGAGCGTCTTGCCGTCGACCTTGCGGTTGGTGATCAGGACTTCCGTGCCTTCGATCGGGACGTTCAGCAACTCGCTATCCTCGACCTCGGTCAGCTCGGGTCCCGAAACCTGCATCACGATATTGCGGTTGCCGGCGACGCCCACCACGTCGCCGACCAGAAGCATCATGTCGGAGGTGGCGTCGACGATCTGGCCGTCGCGCCGGACGCGCTCGATGTAGAGCTGCGCCAGGCCGTGCGCCGCCTCGATATCGGCCGCGGTCTTACCGACCCAGTCCGAGCCGGCGCCGAGGCGATAGGCCCGGGCGATATGCTGGTGCCAGGCCCGCGCGCCGTCAGCCCCCCGGCCGTGCCCGCCCATCTTGCGTTCATAGGCCCGGCACGCGGCGACGAGATCGATGCCGAGCAGCTTGGGCCCGACCACGCAGATGATCATGGTCGCGCCGATGGTGCCGAAAATGTAGGTCATCGCGAAGGCCGTCGGCACGGCGTTGACCAGCTTCGAGGCCTCGCCGCTGGCAAGGCCGAGATTGTCGATCGCATCGATGGACAGGGCGAGCGCCGACGAGATCGTCGAGGCGCCGGCGAACAGGCCGGCGGTCGAGCCGACGTCATAGCCGGCGATCCGCCCCGCCAGCCACGCCGCGCCCAGGCACAGCCCGCAGACGATGACCGAGAACAGCGCCTGCGGCACGCCGTTCTTGGCGATCCCCTGCACGAACTGCGGTCCGACGCCGTAGCCGATGGCGAACAGGAACAGCAGGAAGAAGACCGCCCGCACGTCTTCGGAAAGGGTGATGTCGAGCTGGCCGACGACAAGCGCGGTCAGGAGCGTGCCGGTCACCGCGCCGAGCTCGACGCCCTTGAACGACAATTTGCCAAGATAGAAGCCGATGGAGAGGCAGAGAAAGACGGCGATCTCGGGATGAGAGCGCAGGAGCTCGAGCAGCCATTGCATCATGTGATTCGTTCTCGACAGTTCCCAGGCGCAGGCGGCGGGCGCCATGGCTTCAGGCCAGGCGATCCGCGGGCGTCGAAGCGGGATTTCCGTCCGCGGTTCGCCGCCGGACGGGACCAGACATGATTCGGGGGGCGCTGCACAAGGAAACGGTGCAGGCCGGATATTCCCGCAACCTGGAAGGAAACGCCTCAATCGGCCGATCCCGCTGAGGCGGCTAACCTGCCCGCCGCGCCGCCGCACAAGCACGCCGCCGCACAAGTCCAGGCAAGCCCCTCACCCTGCCCTCTCCCGCAAGCGGGCGAGGGTTCTGGGCGGCGCGCTGCATCGACCTTCAGTCCCGCGACGACTGGCGCAGGCGCGCTCCCTCTCCCGCCTGCGGGAGAGGGTTGGGGTGAGGGCCCATCATGAACCACGCCCTCAGAGCGACCCGTAGATCGCCGCGGCCTGGGCGCGGGAGCCGACTTCGAGCTTCTTCAGGATCTCGATCACGTGATAGTCGACCGAGCGCTTGGACTGCCCGACGATCAAAGCGATTTCGGTGTTGGATTTCCCGTTGGCGACCCATTTCAGGATTTCGCGCTGCAGGGTCGAAAGCGACCGGACCTTGATGCCGCCGCCGGAGGCCTGCCCGGACATCAAACCGATCGCTGCCGCGCGCGACTTGGCCACCATGGCGATGATCGACGCGGCGTGCAGCACATCCGGGTCATGCGGGCGGTCGCCAAAGGACAGAAGCGTCAGCGCGCCCAGCTTTTCCGAGTCTCCCTGCAGCGGGATCGTCAATCCACCGAAAATACCGTTAAATTTTAAGTATTCGTAATAACCCATCTCGTTGCGGCTCTTCCAGCCGGGCCTTTGCCAAAGGAGAGGACCGGTACTGGTCGCGGCGTAGTCGAGCAGAGGGTCTTTGTCCGACCACCCGTCGCGCTCGTAGGCAACGAGATCATCATAGGACCAGTTGGTCAGGGTAGGTTCCGTCATGAATTCGCGCTTGGCGCTCTTTTCGAAAGCCAGATTGAAGCTGTCGAAACCGAGTGAGCGAACGGCTTCATGAATAGCCGCTTGCAACTCTTGCTTGTTACCCGCATTGCATATGCTGGAAACTGCCTTCGAGGTTAATTCGAGCAAGTGCAACGCAGGATGTTCCCGGGCTCAATTCTCAAAAAACACGAGATATCTATAATCTATACTTCAGACTATGGCCGTCAGTTAAAATATCACGGCAACTCCCGGTTGGCAACTGATCGGCCAAACGGGTTGATCCATCGCCATAGTCATCTCTATAGTAGGTATCCGGGGGTTGAAGGCGTCATCTCGTGACGTAATCTGCTTCCTATGGCCTTGATACAGGGCGATGCGGCCAGCATGGGGATTGCGCGCGTCCGCCCTGCTTTCGGGTTGTTGGAACCGACGATACATCGTATCGATCCTCGATGCGAAGCGGGTGGCGAGGATTGATCGGGGGATCATTCAAGGATTCGACGGCTCGAGCGACAGTGTCGTCCCGGATCTTCCACGAACTCCCCGGCCTGCAATAGATTGTCACATGCCCGAAGCACTCTATGCGCAAGCATAGTTCGAAGTCGGCCAGCGTAGATTTGCTGCAACAAGTTTGGAGACGACGATGCATTTGACACCGCGAGAGTTTGACAAACTCATCATTCACACGATGGCGGACGTCGCTCTCAAGCGGAAGGCCAAGGGCCTGAAGCTCAATCATCCCGAGACGGTCGCTGTGCTCTGCCACTACGTGCTCGAGGGCGCGCGCGAGGGCAAGACCGTCGAGGAAGTCATGGACGGCGCCCGCCACGTCCTCACCGTCGACGACGTGATGGATGAGGTTCCGGCCATGCTCGGCATGATCCAGGTCGAGGCCGTCTTCACCGATGGCAGCCGCCTCGTGAGCCTGCACAGCCCCATCGTCTGATCGTCCTTCAGGCCGTCACATCGTTTCAGGAGGTTGCCATGGCCAAGAAATCGACAACCACGCCCGCCGACGCCCCGAAGGCCGCGGCTGCCGCCGCTCCGGCGAGCGCTGCGAAGACTTCAGCTGCTTCGAAGACTCCCGCTGCGGCGAAGCCGGCTCCCACGGCGCCCGGCGGCTATGTCGTCGCGCCCGGCTCGATCGAGATCAATGTCGGTCGCCCGCGCACCACGCTCACCGTCCGCAACACCGGCGACCGCCCGGTGCAGATCGGGTCGCATTTCCACTTCTTCGAAGTAAACCGCTATCTCGAGTTCGACCGCGCCGCCGCCTTCGGCCAGCGCCTCGACATCCCCGCCAACACGGCGGTTCGCTTCGAGCCCGGCGACGAGAAGGAAGTGACGCTGGTCCCCTATGGCGGCAAGCGCTTCGTCTACGGCTTCAACAATCTGGTCGATGGCTGGACCGGATCCGGGCCGACGCCCGACTACACGCCTAACAAGAACCATTCGATCGCGAAGGCCGAAGAACTCGGCTTCAAGTCGCGGGCCCAGACAGCCAAGCCCGCGAAGTGACCGTTCGTTCTTCCCATCCCGATTTCAAAGGTACGGCGTCATGACCCAGATATCTCGCCAGCAATATGCTGACCTGTACGGTCCGACCACGGGCGACAAGATCCGCCTCGGCAACACGAACCTCTATGTCCAGATCGAGCAGGATCTGCGCGCCGTCTATGGCGACGAACTGCAGTATGGCGGCGGCAAGACGCTTCGCGACGGCATGGGTTCCGAGAACCAGCTGACCCAGGAAGCCGGCTGCCTCGACCTCGTCATCACCAACGTCACCGTGCTCGAGCCGACGCTCGGCGTCGTCAAGGCCGACGTCGGCATCCGCAACGGCCGCATCGTCGGCCTCGGCAAGGCCGGCAATCCCTCGACCATGGACGGCGTCACGCCCGGCCTCGTCACCGGCGCCTCGACCGACGCGATCTCGGGCGAGCACCTGATCCTGACCGCCGGCGGCATGGACACCCACGTCCACTACATCTCGCCGCAGCAGGTCTATGCCGCGCTTTCGAACGGCATCACCACCGTCTGGGGCGGCGGCATCGGCCCGGTCGACGGCAGCAACGGCGTCACGACCACCAATGGTCCGTGGAACCTCGAGATGATGCTGCGCGCCGTCGAGGGCCTGCCGATCAATATCGGCCTGCTCGGCAAGGGCAACTCGACGGGCAAGGGCCCGATGATCGAGCAGCTGCATGGCGGCGCCGCCGGCTTCAAGGTGCACGAGGACTACGGCGCCACGCCGTCGGCCATCCGCGCCTGCCTTTCCGTCGCCGACGACTATGACGTCTCGGTCGCCGTCCACACCGACACGCTGAACGAATCCGGCTATGTCGAGGACACGATCGCCGCGTTCGACGGCCGCACGATCCACACCTTCCACAGCGAGGGCGCCGGCGGCGGTCACGCGCCGGACCTTCTGAAGGTGGTCGGCCAGGGCAACGTCCTGCCGAGCTCGACCAACCCGACCCTGCCATGCGGCAAGAACTCGGTCGCCGAGCTCTTCGACATGATCATGGTCTGCCACAACCTGAACCCGAAGATCCCGTCCGACGTCGCCTTCGCCGAAAGCCGCGTCCGCTCGGAGACGATCGTGGCGGAGAGCGTGCTGCACGACCTCGGCGCGATCTCGATGATCGGCTCGGACTCGCAGGCCATGGGCCGCATCGGTGAGAATTTCCTGCGCGCGCTGCAGACCGCCGACGCCATGAAGGCGGCGCGCGGCCAGCTCGACGAGGATGCGCCGGACCACGACAATTTCCGCGTGCTCCGCTACATCGCCAAGGTCACGATCAACCCGGCGCTGACCGCGGGCCTCGCGCATGAGATCGGCTCGATCGCGCCCGGCAAGTTCGCCGACCTGGTGCTCTGGGAGCCGGCTTTCTTCGGCGCCAAGCCGAAGATGGTGCTGAAGGGCGGCTTCGTCGCCTGGGCCAACATGGGCGATCCGAACGCCTCGCTGCCGACGCCGCAGCCGATGTACTACCGGCCGATGTTCGGCGCCTTCGGCAGCGCACTGCCGAAGAGCTCGATCACCTTCGTCTCGCGCGCCGCGTATGACGACAAGATCGGCGAGAAGCTCGGCCTGCAGCGCAACATCGCTGCCGTCTCCGGCACGCGCACGCTCGGCAAGCACCACATGGTGCGCAACGACTACCTGCCCAATATCGACGTCAACCCGGAGACTTTCGCGGTGACGATCGACGGCAAGCACGTCACCGTTGACCCGCCGACGAGCATTTCGCTGAACCAGCTCTATTTCTTCAGTTGATCGCCTGCGTTTCCGCGCAGCAGAGGCACGCATGATACTTATTGAAAGCACGCTCGGTAACGTTCGGGATCCCCAGTGGGTCGCCGCTCTCGAGGGAGCGACGATCGACTGGCTCGAACTGGACCAGTGGGAAGCGCAGAAGAGCCGGCTCCGCAAGGCGACGCTCGGCGAAGTCGAGCTGGCCCTTTCGCTCGACCGCAATTCGCACCTGCATGATGGCGACGTCCTGATCTGGGACGAAGCGAAGCGCGCGGCCGTCGTCGCGCGCATCACGCTGCGCGAAGTGATGATCATCGACCTCCAGGAGGTCGTCGGTGAGCACGTCGAGAAGATGGTCCAGACCCTGTTCGAGCTCGGCCATGCCCTCGGCAATCAGCACTGGCCGGCCGTCGTCAAGGGCACCAAGGTCTATGTGCCGCTGACGGTCGACAAGAAGGTCATGAACTCGGTCATGAAGACGCACGCCCTGCCCGGCGTTCGTCATGAATTCATGCCCGGCTCGGACGTGATCCCCTATCTGGCGCCGCATGAATCGCGCCGGCTGTTCGGTGGCGCGAGCGACACGCCGCATTCGCATCACCACGCGTCGAAGGACAGCCATGGCCATGACCACTCGCATGGTCATTCCCATGGCCATTCGCACGACCATGACCACTGAGGCCGAATCCGGCCGGTCCCTGTCGGAGCTCCTCTATCTGCTTCAGTTCGCCGACTCGGCCCTTCCTGTCGGCGGTTTCTCGTTCTCCAACGGACTGGAAACCGCCATTCAGGAGGGGATCGTCGACGGCCCGGCCACCTTGCGCGCCTACACCGAGACAGCGATGTGGCAGGCCGCCACCAGCGACGGTGTGGCGGTGCTTTGCGCCCATCGGGCGGTCGAGGCCGGCGACGTCGACGAACTGCTGCGCATCGATCGGCTGACCTATCAGCGCAAGCTGAACGAGGAGACGCGCCTGATGACGGTTCGCATGGGCAAGAAGCTCTGCGAGCTGTCGTCGGGAATGATCGAGGCGGAGCTGCCGCGCGACTGGTTCCAGCGCATCAAGCGTGGCGAGACGCCCGGCACCCATCCGGTCAGCCTCGCCATCACGCTGGCCACGCTCGGCGCCAATCGGCGCGACGCGTTCGGCGTGCATCAATATGGCGTCGGAAACGGCGTGCTGAGCGCGGCGCTTCGCCTGATGAGGATCTCGTTCGTCGATACCCAGAAGATCCTACTGGACGTCGTCGATCAGGTCGGTCCGGTCTATGACCGGGTCGCCGACGCCGAGATCGACGAGATGGCAAGCTTCGCTCCGATTGTCGACATTCTCGCGGCGGTGCACGTCAAGGGTCACGTGCGCATGTTCATGAACTAACAAGGTAGCTGGATAGCACTATGAAAAAGATCCCCCGGATTGGAATTGGTGGCCCTGTCGGTTCCGGCAAGACCGCCATCATCGAGGCGATCACGCCAGTGCTGGTGAAGCTCGGCTATCGCATCCTGGTCATCACCAACGACGTCGTGACCACGGAAGACGCCAAGCACGTGCAGCGCACGCTGCGTGGCATCCTGCTCGAGGAGCGCATCATCGGCGTCGAGACGGGCGGCTGCCCGCACACCGCCGTGCGCGAAGACCCCAGCATGAACCTCGCCGCCGTCGAGGAGATGGAAGAGAAGTTCCCCGATTCCGACCTCGTCCTGATCGAGAGCGGCGGCGACAACCTGACGCTGACCTTCAGCCCGGCGCTGGTCGACTTCTTCATCTACGTGATCGACGTCGCCGCCGGCGACAAGATCCCGCGCAAGAACGGCCCGGGCGTCAGCCATTCCGACATCCTGGTCATCAACAAGACCGATCTCGCCCCCTATGTCGGCGCCAGCCTGCAGGTCATGGACGACGATTCCCGCATGATGCGCGGCAAGAAGCCGTTCGTCTTCACGAACTGCAAGACCAATGAGGGCATCGAGGAGCTGACCAACCTCATTCGTCAGAACCTCCTGTTCGAAACCACCGACAAAGCCGAGGCCTGATGTTCAGCGACGCCAAGGAACTGGGGGCCTACCAGGACGAACCCCCGCAGCTGCCGAGCGGTTCCTTCGGTAAGAACGCATTCTTGCGGCTCGGTTTCGAACCGGGTCCGCATCGAAGCGTCCTTCGCACCCTGCACCGGCGCGCGCCGCTGATCGTGCAGCAGGCCTTGTACTGGGATGAGGAGATGCCGGGCCTGCCCTGCATCTCCATCATCTCCAATGCCGGCGGCATCCTGCAGGGCGATCGCAACGTCATCGAGATCGACCTGGCGACCGACGCGCAGGCGCATGTCACGACGCAGTCGGCCACGCGCATCCACGAGATGGACGCGAACTACGCCAGCCAGACCCAGACGCTCACCTTGGCGGAAGGGTCCTACCTGGAATACATCTCGCGGCCGATCATCCCGCAGAAGAACTCGCGCTTCATCCAGTCCACCAAGATCTCGATCGATCCGACCGCCACCCTGATCTACTCGGAGATCATGATGCCGGGCCGGAAGCACTACCGCGACGGCGAGATCTTCCAGTACAAGCTGTTCTCGTCGACGATCGAGGCGGCAAGGCCGGACGGAAACTCGCTGTTCACGGAGAAGTTCATCCTCGAGCCCGAAGTCCACGCTCTGGCGCGGATGGGAATGATGGGTGACTTCCATGTCTTCGGCAACGTCGTCGTGCTGACGCCGAAGGACAAGGCCGACGCGCTGTTCGATGCGATCACGCCGGCTTTCGACCGCGAGAACGAGATCGCCTACGGCGCCAGTCGCCTGCCCAACGACGCGGGCATCATCTTCAAGGTGCTGGCGATGGAATCCGCGCCGGTGATGGCGAAGATCCGCGAATTCTGGTCGGAGGCCCGCGAGATCGTCACGGGCCACAAGGTGCCGGAGAACTTCCTGTGGGCGTGAGCCCGCGGGCCTGAGACGACCCGCCGGCCGGGGGGCCGGCGGCAACCCGCATCAGATGTCAGGGGGCCGAAATGTCGGATGCACTCTCCACTTGGACGAACGCCGCCTCGAAGAACCCTGTCCTGCGGTTCATCGACATCAACCTTCGCGGCGCCGGCCAGGTCATCTTCCAGAACAACCCGCTGACCGGCCTGTTCTTCCTTGCCGCGATCGTCTGGGGCGCCATTGCCGGCGGCCAGATCGACATCGCCATCGGCGCGGTCGTGGCGCTCGTCATCGCGACCGTCACCGCCATCATCCTCGAGGCCGATGAAGCCACGCTCCAACAGGGCCTGTTCGGCTTCAACGGCGTGCTCGTCGGCGCCGCCGTGCCGACCTTCCTGGCGGACGGCGCGGCCATGTGGTTCATCCTGGTCGTCGGCGCCGCCGTCTCGACCGTCGTGATGCTGGCCGTCTCCAAGGTCATGAAGACCTGGGAAACCCCCGCCCTCACCTTCCCCTTCGTGCTGACGACCTGGTTCCTCGTCCTCGGCGCCTATTCGTTCGGCCATCTGCCGATCGCCTCGATGGGCCCGCCGGCGCTGCCGCACGCCGTGGCGGCGACCGGCGCCGAGCCGGCGCTGACGGCGGTCGATCTGTTCGTCGCCTGGCTCAAGGGACCGGCGCAGGTCTTCCTGATCAACAATCCGGTCAGCGGCGTGCTGGTGCTCGTCGGCCTGCTTATCAGCTCCCCCTTCGCGGCGCTGTTCGCGGCACTCGGCGCCGCCGTGGCGCTCGCCGTGTCGCTCGTGCTCGGCGCCAGCCTCGGCTCGGTGACGGCCGGCCTCTACGGCTTCAGCGCCGTGCTGACGGCGGTGGCGCTCGGCGCGGTGTTCTACGCGCCGTCGCTCCGGGTCACGCTGTTCGCGCTGCTCGGGACGATCTTCACCGTCCTGGTGCAGGGCGCGCTGGACGCGGCGATCGCGCCCATCGGCATCCCGACCTTCACGGCGCCGTTCGTGTTCGTGACCTGGCTGTTCCTGCTGCCGAAGGCCGATCTGAAGCCGCATCCGCACGGCCGGATGCAGGGCGGGCTGTTCGCCAAGAAGCCGTGACGCCCGCGCTTCGCAATCCACCTGTCCGCTAACCTTCATCGGGGGATCCACGGTGCTCGCGCTCCAAATCCTTGCAGGCCTTGGGGGCGTTGCCCTGCTCGTCCTGTATTTCCGCTCTATCGTCGTCGTCGCGCTCTTGAATTCGAAGGCCGACGACTTCGTCGAGCGAGGCGCCCGCCGAGCCGCGATCGCCATCGTGCACCGCTTCATTCCCCCCGAGGCGACGCATGTCGAGATCCAGCGGCGGCAGGCCTGGGTCATGCCGCTCTTCGTCCTGATCTCGGTGGTGATCTGGTTCCTGATGGTCCAGTTCGCCTTCACCGGCATCCTCTGGAGCCTTCGGATCGAGCCGGAATTCTGGCGCGCGCTCAGCTCCAGCGGCTCGGCGCTCAGCACGCTCGGCTATCTGACGCCCAGCAATCTGATCGGCGAGTATCTGGCGGTGTTCCAGGCCGCGATCGGCCTCGCCATCGTCATGCTGCTCTTCACCTTCGTCCCGGGCTACCAGGCCTCCGTGCAGGCGCGCGAGAGCCGCGTCGGCTGGCTCTATGCCCGCACCGACGACAGCCCGAACGCCGAGCGCTACGTCACATGGCTGCTGGCCGAGCAGCAAGGCGGCGCGATCCACCAGCGCTGGGAGGACTGGGAGGACTGGTTCCGCGCGCTGCGCGAGACGCACACGCTGGCGCCCATCCTGAGCTACGTGCCGGCGATCTACCGGGGCAAGACCTGGATCGTCTCTTCGGCGACCGTGCTCGACGCCGCCACGGCGGCGATCGCCTGCCTCGCCTCCAAGACACCGTCGGAAGTGCGCCTCTGCCAGGCCGAAGGAATCACGACGATGCGCGTGATCGCGCACGCGCTCGGCGCCAGCGAAAAGGTCTCGAAGCCGGAGACGCTTCCCGGCACCGCCGATGATTTCAACGGCATCTACGATGCCTTCGTCCGCGCCGGCCTGCCGGTGAACCCGGACCGGGCCGCCTGCCTCCAGGCCTATTCCACCATGCGGGCGGAATACATGCCCCACCTGCACCAGATCGCCACCGCGACCCTGACGCCGGTGACGCTGCTGTCCGATACCGGCCGCAAGATCTGACGCCCAACCGGTTGGCGTAGTCTCGACGCGGACCGGCATCCCATTCCCAGCGGAGTCCGGACCCTAGCGCGCCGGCTCCAGCATCCTGGTCAGCTGGTCGAGCTCGAGGTCGATCTCGCGGAACGCCGCGTCGCCATCTGCGGCCGGCTTGCCCGGCTCCGCGACCGGCGCATGCTTCGCCGGCGCCTCGGCTCCCAGCAATTTCAGCACCGCGACGCGCGGTTCGACGGCGGCGGGATCGAGCGTGATCGCGCCGGTCGCGTTCTGCTGCGCCAGCCGGGTGATGCGATCGCAGAGACGCTCCGCCTCGACGACGACCGGGAACCAGGCGGCGGCCTCGCGGCTCGCCGGCGGCGGCTCGGCGATCGCCCGCTGCAGCGTCGTGCGGACATTGGAGAGGCTGCTATAGGCCGCCATCGTCGCCATCAGCAGCGCCGACCGCGAGGCCGGAAGCTCGGCCTCGTCGGCGGGGACGGGAGCCGCGGCCGCCCGCAGATAGGCGGCGGAGGCGCTCATCGCCTTGGTGAAGGAAGCGAGGATCTGGGTGCCCGGGTCGCGCGGCCAGACCAGATAGCCGAAGACCAGCGCGATCGCCGATCCGATCAGCGTGTCGACCAGGCGCTGCGGGCCGAAATCGACAGTTGCCCCCGGCACCGTCATGTCGATCAGGATCAGCACGAGCGGCGTCAGCACCGCGCATTGCATCGCATAGCTGCGCTGGCCGGCGGCCGGGATCACGGCGCCGAGCACGCCCATGCTGGCCAGCAGCCACCAGCCCTTGGGGATGAAGGTCAGCAGGACGACGCCGATGGCGACGCCGACGATCGTGCCCAGCGAACGCTGCACGGCGCGCACAAAGACCGAGCCGAAATCCGGCTTCAGCACGATCACGACGCAGAGCGGGATCCAGTAGGACCGGGCGCCGCCGAGAATGTCCTGCACGGCGAAGGCGATGCCGAGGCAGAGCGCCAGCTGCAGCGCCGAGACGACGACGTCCTGTCCGAGCGCCAGCCGCGCCGCCAGCGCGCGCAGCCGCGTGGCGAGATCCGGGACCGGCGCGGCGGCCGCCTTGGCGCGCGCCCTGCGCGCCGGGCGCGGCGGCACGGTGTCGGGCCAGAGGCTGTCGGCGAGGTTGTCGACCCTGCCGCCCAGCCCGCTCGCTTCCGGCAGGTCGGCCGGGCGCTTCGGCCGTCCGTGCCCCTTCCGCACCGCCGTCGCGATCTCGTCGAGATAATGCGCGATGCCGTGCAGCTCGGCCGGGTCGAAGCCGCCCGCGACGATGCCCGAGAAGACCAGGTCGGCGCTCGCCAGCACGACCGCGTGCCGATCGGTCTCCGGCGTGCTTCCCTCGTCCGCCAACCGGGTCTGCAGCAGCCCGGAATAGGCCTTGAGCATCGCGTCGGTCACGTGGCGGCGCTGCTGCTCCAGCGGGGTCGCGAGCGACGCCGCCGATTTCTCCTGCGCCGGCTGGGCGGCACTCCTGGCGAGCTGCGCCAGCGCATGGAAGAGCTGCGCCAGCGCCGCCCGCTCCGGCATGCGCCGATCGAAGGCCGCCTCTATCGCCAAGAGCAACGCCGCATAGAGGGCGCCGGAAGCGAACAGCAGCGGCGGCACCCAGATCGAGCCGGATGCATGGCCGGCGGCGATGACGGCGAGAATGAGCATCTGCATGGCGCCGGTGGAGTAGGTCGCGCCATAGCCGCTGATCAGGCCGGAGACCAGGCCGAGCCCGATCAGCAGCATCAGCGTTAGGGGCCCGTGCCCGGCCACCAGCGCGCCCAGCACGAAGCCCGTCATGGCGATCGGCACGATGATCAGGAAGCTGCGGAAACGGGCCCGATAGGGATCGGACCGCACCTTGACCGAGTTCAGCAGCGCGCCGAGGGCGACGAGGAGCGACGCCTCCAGCTGCCCGACGAGGAGGCCGATCGCCAGCGGCACCGTCACTGCCAGCGCGGTGCGGATGGAATGACGCCAGGGCCAGGCCGACTTGGGATTGAGGCGGGTCAGGTTCACGAGCCATCCGGCCGGCTTATGCGTCAATGGTCTCAGTCCCCGTCCAACCGCCGCGCGACCGCGCGCCGGCCGCAATGCTGCAATCCACAGTCCCTTCAAATAGTTGGAAACGGTCGGCTGAATCAACCGCAGGTCGATCTCCGGCCATTTGGTCGCGCCGGGATAAGCGACGGCGCTGCGGCGATCGCGGACGGACAGGCGTGGACGGCGTGCGGCGCCTGTTGAGCCCGGCGGACGGGGCTGGTAGGACGGCGCATCCGCTGCCGCCGTCCAGCGGCCATCGAGGAAGCCGCCCTGTCCCGCACCGACGAACTGAAAGCAGCCCTGATCGCCGAAGGCATCGATACGGCCATCGCGGAAGCGATCGCCGCCGCGGCGGCGGAGCTGCCGCCGCCCCGGG
Organism: Kaistia sp. 32K; assembly: GCF_016629525.1. Classification (GTDB taxonomy): domain Bacteria; phylum Pseudomonadota; class Alphaproteobacteria; order Rhizobiales; family Kaistiaceae; genus Kaistia. The sequence continues at coordinate 108,233 of NZ_AP024269.1, read as the reverse complement.
TCAGCACGCCGGAAGAAGTCGCCGCCCGCCGCGCCGAGCGCCTCGAACGCATCGCCCGCGAGAAGGCCGACGGCACCCGCCGCGCCGACGGCTCGAAGATCCAGCCGGACTGATCGCCCGCGCCTCGGCGCCGGCACCCTTCTGAAATCCCTCTGAATTCCCTGCCGCTGCGCCATCCCGGCGGGTGCCTTGTCTCGTCTCCAACGATGGGCCGATCCGATGCCGGCTGTCCGCCGGCGGCTTCCAGACGCCCCAACCGTTCGCTGACGTCGCAACACAACGCAACGCCGTCCGCGCCGCGACACATGCCGTCGCGGCTTGACACGCTTTTTCGTCGCTCCTAGTCTAATTTACTGAATAAATCAGGAATTCATTAGATGAATTCTTCATCTGAAGATCGTTATGCTATCCGCTCCGTCGACCGGGCCCTCGACATCATCGAGTGCGTTGCCGGCCAGAACGGCGCGCTCACCGTCGACCAGATCACCGAGGCGACCGACCTGCCGAAGAGCACCGTCTTCCGCGTGCTGGCGACGCTGACGGCGCGCCAGTTCGTCGATCGCGATCCCCGCACGCAGACCTATCGGCTCGGCACGCTGGCGCTCGTCGTCGGCGCCCGCGCGCTCGGCGATCTCGACATCCGCCGCGTGGCGCGCCGCCATATCGAGCAGCTGATGGCCGAGAGCGGCGAGACGGTGCATCTCGCCGTGCTGAGCCAGGCGAGCGCGCTCTGCATCGACAAGATCGACAGCACCCGCTCGGTGCGCATGTCGTCCTTCGTCGGCTTCCGCGATCCGCTCCATTGCAGCGGCGTCGGCAAGGCGCTGCTCGCCTTCCAGGACGACGCGGCGCAGCAGACGCTTATCGCCGGCATGACGCTGGAGCCGCGCACCCCGCACACGATCACCGACCGCGCGGCGCTCGCCGAGCAGCTGAGCCGGATCCGGGAAAACGGCTTCGCCACCGATGTCGAGGAGATCGAGGAAGGGCTCTGCTGCATCGCCGCGCCGATCCGCGATCACTCCGGCAAGGCGATCGCCGGCGTCAGCATCTCGGGCCCGACCACGCGGGTCCACGCCGACACCTTCGCCACCCTCATTCCGCTCGTCAAAGCCTGCGCCGATTGGATCTCGCGCGATCTGGGCTTCCAGGGAGAGAAGACATGATCATCGACGTCCACTCGCACACGCCGCAGTTTCGCGGCGCGATTCCCGCCGAGCTGCGCCGGACCAATCCGAAATGGCGGCCCGATCGCGCGGTCGAATCCGTCTACAACTGGGAAGAATTCCTGGAAGCGCAGCAGCCGGCCGACAAGTCGATCGTCTTCGGCATCGCCTGGCAGCCGAACGAGCCGACCGGCAGCGTCAACGGCGCCAACGAGCCGGGCGATGTCGCCGTCGGCGTCAACGACGCCACCTCGGCCTTCGTCCGCGCCCATCCCGACCGGCTGATCGGCTTCATGTCGGTGCATCCGCATGATCCGCGCTGCCTGGAGGAGCTGGAGCGCGGCGTCGGCGACCTCGGCCTCAGGGGCATCAAGCTCGGCGCCAACTACCAGAACTTCGACCCGTTCGAGAGCCGCGCCCTCGCCGTCTTCCGCGAGGCGGAGAGGAAGGGCCTGCCGATCCTGCTGCACATGGGCACGTCGCCCGTCCGCATGGCGCCGATCCGCTACGCCCACCCGCTCGTCATCGACGAGATCGCGGCGCGCTATCCGGACCTGAAGATCATCATGGCCCATCTCGGCCATCCCTGGACGGTCGATACGGCGGTGGTCGTGCGCAAGCACCCCAACGTCTATGCCGACCTCTCCGGCCTCTTCTACCGGCCCTACAGCTTCTACGACAGCCTGATCAAGGCAACCGAGTGGAACGTGCTCGACAAGCTGCTGTTCGCCTCCGACTACCCGATCACAACGCCTGCCGAGACCATCCACGGCCTCCGGACCGTCAACGCGATCGTCGAGGGCACGAAGTTCCCGCGCGTACCGGAGGACAAGATCGAACAGATCATCCATCGCGACAGCCTCGCGCTGCTCAACCTCTCCTGAAGAAGATCGGCGATCCGATGCTCGATACGAAGACGACCCGACTGACCGAACGCGCCACCGCGGTGATCCCCGGCGGCGTCAACTCCGCCAGCCGCCGCCTCGCCGTGCCGACCGCCTGGGAATGGGCCGAAGGCGCCTATATCCGCGACGTCGACGGCAGGACCTATCTCGACTACCACGCCGCCTTCGGGCCGATCGTGCTTGGCCACAACGATCCCGGCGTCAACGCAGCCGTCGCCGAGGCGCTGAAGGGCATCGACATGGTCGGCCTCGGCATCACAGAGGCCGAGGTGCGGCTGGCCGAAAAGGTGGTCGAACACGTCCCCTCGGCCGAGATGGCGCTGACGTTTTCGACCGGTTCGGAAGCGACCTACATGGCGGTACGGCTGGCGCGCGGCATCACCGGAAGGCAGAAGCTGATCAAGTTCCAGGGCACCTTCCACGGCTGGCACGACTACCTGCTGATGAACATCGCGAGCCCGGCCGACAAGATCGGCCACAAGGATCCGGGCTCGGCCGGCCAGCTCGCCAACGCCATCGACAACACCATCGTCGTCCGTTTCAACGACCTCGACGCCGTCGAACAGGCGATCGCCGCCAATCCCGGCGAAATCGCCGCCATCTTCCTCGAGGCGATCCCGCACAATATCGGCTGCGTGCTGCCGACGCTGGAATTCGTTAGAGGACTTCGCCGTCTCTGCGACGCGCATGGCATCGTGCTGGTCTTCGACGAGGTGATCACCGGCTTCCGCCACGGCCTCGGCGGCTATCAGGCGAAGCTCGGCGTGACGCCGGACCTGACCACCATGGCGAAGGCGATCGCCAACGGTTACCCCTGCGCCATCGTGGCGGGAAAGCGCGATCTCATGCTGCAATACAACACCGCGCCGGGCGGCAAGGTGTTCGTCGGCGGCACCTATAACGGCCACCCGGTCGGCACGGCGGCAGCCCTCGCCACCATCGCGGCGCTGGAGGACGGCACCGTGCACGAGCGCACCTTCCGGCTCGGCGAGCGCGTGCGAACGGGGCTGCAGGAAATCGCCGACCGGCTCGGCATCCCCATGCAGGTTGCCGGCTACGGCTCCGTCTTCACGCCCTATTTCATGACCGGCGCGATCGACCGCTACGAGGACCTGCTCGCCAACGACAACGCCCGCGACGTCGCCTTCCGGGCCGGCATGGTCCAGCGCGGCATCTTCATGCTGCCGGTGCCCTTGAAGCGCAACCACATCAGCGCCGCCCATACCGAGGCGGAGATCGACCGCACGCTGGAGACGGCGGAGGAAGTGCTGAAAACCTTCGTCTGAAAGGCGCGAGGTTTATTTCATGAGCAATAATATACGTTGATATTTGATAGCGGCTGCCATGGCGTGTTACACCACGTCATGACGGGCCGGATCGACGGCCAGCAGGGTTGACGGATAAGGGCAGAGGGGCCCTCCGGCGACCGGCCGACCAGCGGAATTCGAGGAGCGGGAACAACCATTCATTGCGAGCCACGGCGGCGCTTCAGGGCGCCGGCAACGCGGCCACGATCAGCTCCGGATCACGAACGACCGGGTCCCGAAAGGCGGATGACACGCCTGCGGGACCAGGGACGACGGCGGTGAGGGCCAATGCCCGAACCCCGACAATTGTCCAAGCGGGTTCAACACCATCCACGGGAAGGGGTTTAGTATGAAATCCAAGAATGCAGCGGCAGGCGGGCTCGACCGGCGCGCCTTTCTGAAGGCCGGCGGCGCCACGGCGCTGGCGGCGATCCTGGCCCCCGGCCTCGCCGGACGCGCCGAGGCGGCCTTTTCCGGCTCGCTCGACATGCTGGCCTGGGACTTCCAGCCCGATACCATCAAGAAGCTCGTCGGCGAATGGACAGCCAAGGGCAATCCGGCCGTCAACGTCGCCGTCATCCCCAATCTCGGCTTCTCGCCGGCGCTGCAGACGCGCCTGCGCGGCGGCGACGCGATCGATCTCTTCTACAACTTCGCCTACAACTCGCAGAAATTCGTCGACCAGGGCTGGGCCGCCAAGCTGAACGGCCTTCCCGGCGTCGACGACATGGTCGCCGACATGTACGAGAGCGCCAGGCCCGCCTATGTCAACGCGGCCGGCGACATCATCAGCGCGCCCTATTTCTCCGCCGTGCACATGATGCACTACAACGACCGGATGCTGAAGGAAGCCGGCATCGCCGCCGCGCCGCAGACGCTGAAGGAAATCCACGACGCCTCGAAGATCCTCAAGGACAAGAAGATCGTCGAGAACCCCTATGTCGCCTACTGGGTGAAGGAATTCTGCGAGGAATACCTGCACACCTACCTGCTGAACGAGGGCATCACCGCGTTCGACGCCGCCGGCAAGCCCGTCTTCGCCGACGATCCGAAGACCGAGGGCGTCTTCGAGTGGTGGCAGACCATGTACCAGGACGGCCTGGCGCCGAAGTCGGTGCTGAACGACGATCCGGGCAAGCTGTCGAACCAGATGGCGCAGGGCGACGCCGCCTTCTTCGTGCTGCACCACTATTTCCTGTCGTCGATCCGCAGCCTGAACGGCCCGGAATCGGCCAATGTCATGCAGGGCCCGATCGGTGGTTCCAACCACACCTTCCAGATCGGCGAAGTGCTGCAGCTCGGCCAGATCGCCGACGAGGAACGCCGCAACGCCGCCTGGGACCTGATGAAGTTCTATGGCTGGAAGGATTCGGCCGGCAAGTTCACCGTCTTCAACCAGTGGGCCAAGGCCGCCGGCCTCGCCGCGCCCTATCCGGGCTTCTTCACCGATCCGGACGTCATCGCCGCCTTCCCGGACTATTTCGACCTGCCGATGATCTCGAAGACCTTCGAGACCGGCTCCAAGGTCGTGCCGGCCCGCACGCTCCCCTGGTATCCGGACTTCCAGGCCAAGGTCGGCGACGTCGTGCACGCCCTACTGCTCGGCCAGGCGACGCCGAAGAAGACGGTCGAGGACCTGACCGCGGCGGCCAACTCCGCCCAGAAGGGCCGCAGCCTCTAAGGCTTCCGCGCCTCCCCTCTCGCCCCGGCGGGAGGGGAACCGAAACGCGGAACGGAGGACGGGATCGGCCGGCAGGCCCGCTCCCGCCCCCGTCAAAATCCCCTGATATTGCCCGAAGGAAGCGACCTTGGCGGCCTCCCCCATTTCCAGCGGCGCCCTGACGCGCGGCGACAGGCTGTTCGGTTTGAAGCTGACGGCGCCGGCCGGGATCATCCTCGCCGCGCTGCTGCTGGTGCCGACCGTCCTCACCGTCCTCTACAGCCTGCACGACGTGCCGGCCAACGGCCGCAGCCTCGGCCCGTTCGTCGGGCTGGAGAACTACACCATCGTGCTCGGCAGCCAGGTGTTCTGGCGCTCGGCCTGGGTCACCTTCGTCTTCTCGCTCGGCTTCGTCGTGTTCTCGACGCTGATCGGGCTCGCGATCGCGCTGCTGCTGAACCAGCGCTTCATCGGCCGCGGCCTCGCCCGGGCGCTGCTGATCATTCCGTGGGCGACGCCCTGGCTCGTCATCGGCATCCTGTGGAAGTGGTTCGCCGACGGCAGCGTCGGCGGCCTCAACGCCGTGCTCCTGATGCTCGGCGCCACCACCGAATATTACGACTTCCTCGCCGATCCGAACTCCGCGCTCGTCATCACCATCGTCGCGGCGGTGTGGCGGCAGGCGAGCTTCGCCGGCATCCTGCTGCTCGCCGGCCTGCAGACGCTCCCCGACGATCTGAACGAGGCCGCCTCGCTCGACGGCGCCGGCGTCTTTCAGCGCTTCCGCAACATCACCCTGCCCTGGCTCAAGCCCGCGCTGGTCACCGTCACGGTGCTCAACGTCATCTACGCCTTCCTGCAGTTCGACGTGATCTTCGCCATGACCCAGGGCGGTCCCGGCGACGCGACGCAGGTGCTGTCGATCCTGATCTATCGCCAGCTCTTCGGCGTCACCCAGATCGGCCTCGGCTCGGCGCTCGCGGTCATCCTCGGCTTCGTCGCGCTCGCCGGCGGGCTCCTCACCGTCAAGCTGCTCTATCGTGCGGAAAGGCAACCGGCATGAGCGACATCGCCCTCTCCCGCGCGCCGCGCCGGCGCGGCAAGGCCGCCACCGCCGCCGGCCTCCAGCGCAGCACCACCGCGACGGTCATCCTCTATCTCTGCGTCGCAATCTTCGCCGTCTGGATCCTGCTGCCGGTCTGGTACCTGGTCGTCTCCAGCCTGATCACCCCGTCGCAGCTCGGCGTGAAGCCGTTCCCGATGGTGCCGTCCAGCATCACCTTCGACAACTACCTGTCGGTGTTGACCGGCGCGACCGGCTCGACCGGCTTCGGCAGCACCGACATGGGCTCGCGTCTGCTGCCGGCGATCGGCCAGAGCTTCTTCGTCTCGTCGGTGCTGGTGGTGCTCAACCTCGTCATCGCCGGCATCGCCGCCTATGGCCTGTCGCGCTATCCGTTCTCCGGCTCGCGCCTGTTCGAGCTCTCGATCATCGTCTCGCGCGTCGTGCCGGCGATCGCCATCATCGGCCCGTTCTTCGTCGCCTTCCGCGTCGTCGGCATCCTGAACACGCCCTGGGCGCTGATCATCAGCTACAACGTCTTCACGCTGCCGCTCGCGATCATGATCCTGAAGAACTACTTCGATCAGATGCCGCGCGAGATCGAGGAGGCGGCCAAGATCGACGGCGCCTCGCGGCTCCAGACGCTCTGGATCATCATCGTGCCGATCGCCCGCCCCGGCCTCGTCGCCGCCGGCGTGCTGATCTTCCTCGAGTCCTGGAGCGAGTTCTTCTATTCGCTGGTGCTCACCAACCAGCTGACCGTGCCGCCGCTTCTGGCCGGCTTCCAGTCGGTGCAGCAGTTCAACTGGAACTCGCTCGCCGCCGCCACCGTAATGTCGATGATCCCGCCCGTCGTGCTGGTCGTCATCTTCCAGCGCCACGTCGTCGGCGCGCTGACCGCCGGAGCCGTGAAATGACGAAGCCCATCCGCGCAGGCGTCATCAGCGCCGGCGCCTGGTCGCAGTCGAGCCATCTGCCGACGCTCGCCGCCGATCCCGACGTCGAGATCGTCGCCCTGTCGAGCCCGAATGGCGAGACGGCAAAGACTCTTGCCGCCGAATTCGACGTGCCGCTCGCCTTCACCGACTGGCACGACGTGCTCAAGGAGAAGCCCGACATCGTCGTCGTCTCCAGCCCGCCGGTGGCGCATGAGGAGCAGGTGATATCAGCTCTCGAAGCCGGCGCGCATGTGCTGGTCGAGAAGCCTTTCGCGCTCGAGGCCGGCGCCGCGCGGCGCATGCGCGATACGGCAACGCGCGTCGGCCGCGTGCTGCTCGTCGGCTTCGGCTGGCCGGCCGCGCCCTGCTTCGCGCTGTCGAAGAAGCTGATCGACGCCGGCGAGATCGGCGCGGTCGAGCAGATGACCATGCATCTCGCCGTCAACACGCGGGCCCTGCTGATGGGCGGCACCGATGGCGGCTGGGGCGGCGCCGGCAATTCCGACGCCTCGACCTATACCGACCGCAAGATCTCCGGCGGCGGCTCGGCCGCCGTCTCGATGTCGCACCAGCTCGGCCTGATCGAATGGCTGGCCGGCGAGCCGATCGTGGCGCTTTCCGCCAGCACCTATCCGGCCGGCCACGAGATCGACCTGCACGCGACCGTCAACGCCGAGTTCGCCGGCGGCGGTTCGGCGGCGATCAGCAGCGCCTCGACCCATCCCTACCTGGCGCGGCCGCAATGGCACATGGCGCTCTATGGATCGAAGGGCCAGACATGGCTCGATTCCGTCGCCGACCACGTCCGCCTGGTGCGGGCGAATGGCGACGTCGTGGAGTTCGGCGAGGCGGACGCCTCCGGCCTCTATGATTCCGGCGCCCCGACCAAGGCACTGATCGCCTGCGCGCAAGGTTCCCCCGCGCCCACGGGACTTACGGCACAGCTCGCGGCCCATGTGGTCGCCGTCACGGACGCCATCTACGAGAGCGCCCGCACCGGACAGAAGATACGGATCCCCACAGAATGACTACTGAGACCACGCTGTTTTCCGGCGGCATCATCGTCGACGGCCTCGGTTCCGATCCCGTGCGCGGCGACGTGCTGGTTCAAGGCGATCGCATCGTCCGGATCACTGACGGCAGCGAGACGCTCGAAGCCGACCGCACGATCGCCATCGACGGGCTGATTATCGCCCCCGGCTTCATCGACATGCACACCCATTCCGACCTGCAGGTGCTGGTCCAGCCGGACCACACCTCGAAGATCACGCAAGGGGTGACGACCGAGGTGCTCGGCCAGGACGGCCTGAGCTACGCGCCGATCGACGAGGCGACGCTGGCCGAGCTCCGCGCCCAGCTCAAGGGCTGGAACGACGACCCGCCCGGCTTCGACTGGAACTGGCGCTCGGTCGCCGAATATCTGAAGCGGCTCGACGGCAACACCGCCGTGAACACCGCCTATCTGGTGCCGCACGGCAATCTGCGCATGCTGGTGATGGGCAACGCCCCCCGCCTCGCCACGCCGGACGAGCTGGAGCAGATGAAGGCGCTGCTGCGCACCGCGCTCGAGGAAGGGGGCGTCGGCCTCTCGACCGGCCTCACCTACGTCCCGGCGATGTATTCCGACACCGACGAGTTGGTCGCGCTCTGCGAGATCGTCGCCGAATATGGCGGCTTCTACTGCCCGCATCACCGCAACTACGGCCTCGACGCGCTCGGCGGCTACCGCGAATGCTTCGAGATCGCCCGCCGCTCCGGCGTCGCGCTGCATCTCGCCCACACGCATCTCTCCTTCGAGTGCAATCGCGGCAAGCTGCCGGAGCTTCTGAAGATGCTCGACGACGCCATCGCCGACGGCGTCGACCTGACCTTCGACAGCTACCCCTATCTCGCCGGCATGACGACGCTCCTCTCGCAATTGCCGAGCTGGGCGCTCGCCGGCACCGGCGAGGAGCAGATGGCGCGGCTGCGCTCGCCGGAAGATCGCGCCAGGATCATCGAGGCGCTGGATGTCACCGGCTCGGACGGCCACCAGGGCCTGACCGTCAACTGGTCGACCGTGCATGTCGTCGGCACGCCCGGCGCGCCCGAGCTCGAATGGGTGATGGAGAGCGATCTCGCCACCGCCGCCGCCAAGGCCGGCAAGAAGCCGGCCGAGTTCGCGCTCGACATCCTCGTCGCCACCGAACGCAGCGCGCCTTGCGTCTTCTTCATCGGCCATGAAGAACATGTGCGCGCGCTGATGCAGCGCGACGAGCACACGGTCGGCAGCGACGGCATTCTCGTCGGCGACCGGCCGCACCCGCGCTCCTGGGGCACGTTCCCGCGCATGCTGGAAACCTATGTGCGCGAGGAAAAGGTCCTGACCCTCGCCGAATGCGTCCGCCACATGACCAGCACGGCGGCGAACCGGCTGCGCCAGCGCGATCGCGGCCGCATCGTCGAGGGCGCCAAGGCCGATCTCGTCGTCTTCGACCACATGACGGTCAAGGCCCACGCCACCTACGAAGTGCCGCGCCAGGCGGCCTCCGGCATCTTCCACGTGATGGTGAACGGCGAGCTGGCGCTGGAAAACGGCGTCATGACTGGCAGCCGCGCCGGCCGCGTCATCCGCATGCCGTCCTGATCGAAACTCCACAGGTACAGAACATGTCCGCCCCCTCCGCTCCCGCCGCCTCCGCCTGGACCGACATCCCGGTCGCCACCCCCGGCCTCGTGCTCGACCGCGACATACTCGACCGCAATCTCGACGAGATGGCCGCGATCGCCCGCTCCGCCGGGGTCGAGCTATTCCCGCATGCCAAGACCCACCGCATGGCCGAGGCCGGCCGCCGCCAGATCGCGCGCGGCGCGCATGGGCTCTGTGTCGCCAAGCTGGGCGAGGCCGAGGCCTTCGCCGATGCCGGCATCGAGCGCCTCTTCGTCGCCAACCCGATCTTCGGCGCCGAGAACGGCGCCCGCGCGCTGGCGCTCTCCCGCCGCGCCGACACGCTGTTCGCGACCGACAGCGTCGACGCCGCCGCGAGCATCGGCGCCGTCTTCGCGGCGGCGGGCGAAACCGCACGCATGATGCTGGCGATCGATTCCGGCCTCGGCCGCGAGGGCGTCTCGCCGGCCAAGGCGCCTGCCGTCGCCAAGGCGATTCACGCGGCGGCGGGCGTCGAGCTGGTCGGCATCTACACGCATGAAGGCAGCACCTACGGCGCCAAGGACCGCGCCGACCTCGAGGCGCGCGCCGTCGCCGCCGGCGAGGCGATGGTCGCCGTCGCCGAGGCGATCCGCGCCGAGGGCATTCGGCTGCCGATCGTCTCGCTCGGCGCCTCGGCCTCGGCCCGCGCCGTCGCCCATGTGCCAGGCGTCACCCAGATCCGTCCCGGCATCTACGCCTTCAACGATGTCGGCCAGGTCGCGCTCGGCAATGCGACGCTCGACACGGTCGCGGTGCGCGTCATCGGCACGGTCGTCAGCCATCCCGATCCCGACCGCGCCTGCATCGACGCCGGTTCGAAGTCGCTCTCGACCGATCTGGTGCCCGCCGCAGCCCACCGCGACGAATATCCCGGCATGGGGCTGATCGTGAACGCGCCCGGCTGGGTGATCGAGAAGATGTCGGAAGAGCATGGCTGGCTGCGCTGGCACGGCGCGGGCGAGCCGACGCCGCTGCCGGTCGGCACGCGGCTGGAGATCGTCCCCAACCATGTCTGCATGGCCTTCGCCATGCTCCGCCGCGCCGCCGTCCTCAAGGACGGTGCGGTAGCCGAGACCTGGGAAGGTTTCGGGCCGGGCTCGTCGGAGTAGCGGGGACCAGCGCTGGAGCGCAGCCGATCCCCTCTCCCATAGGGAGAGGTCGGAGCGAAGCTCCGGGTGAGGGGTTGAGGCCTCTCCGGATGGGTCTGAACCCCTCACCCGCCGGCCTGCGGCCGTCGACCTCTCCCTATGGGAGAGGTGAAGAACAGCGCCCGGTTTCTGGGCTCAGAGATTTGATCTAGGCTTCGGCCAAAGCAGACATTCGATCGGGGGAGACCAAACATGTCCGACTACAAGCTCGCCAGCGGCGAGGCGCTGTTCGTCGCCTCGCGCGGTGTCTTCGAACTGCACGGCCTGACCCGCTGGGTGCAGAAGGACGGCGCGTGGGTCGGCGAGACGCTGGGGCGCGCCGAGCAGCTTTCCGCGCTTGCCTGGCATCCGACGCTGCCGGTCATCTACGGCACGTCGCGCGCCGGCATGGACGGCGAGATCCACGCCTGGCGGATCACGGGCGACAAGGCCGAGACCATCGGCGAGAAGAAGAGCGGCGGCGCCGAGCCCTGCCACCTCGTCGTCGACCCGTCGGGCAAACTCCTCGTCTTCACCAACTACACCACTTCGACGCTCGGCCTGCAGCGGCTCGGTTCGGATGGCGGCTTCGACGGCGAGGTTGCACTTGTAAAGCTCTCGGGCGGCGGGCCGGAGATCGACCGGCAGGACGACGCCCATCCGCATCAGGCGTTCTTCATCGGCGAGACGCTCGTCATCATCGATCTCGGCGACGATTCGATCCGCGAATTCAGCCTCGACCTCTCGAAGCCGGGCGCCGCCGCCCTGACGCAGACGCGGGTGACAAAGCTCCCCGCCGGCTGCGGCCCGCGCCATGCCGTGGTGCTCAACGACGGCCGCCTCGCCGTCTCCGGCGAGCTCGGCTCCAATTTGCTCGTCGGCCATCTCGGCGCGCCGGAAGGCGCCTGGCAGAGCGTTCCGAGCACGACGCGGCCGGGCCCCGCCCGCACTCGCCACCGCCGCAATTATCCCGGCGACATCCAGCGCTCGGCCGATGGCTGCTTCGTCTATTTCGCCAATCGCGGCAACGACACGATCGCAACCTTCGACGTCTCTGGCGCGAAGCCGGTGCTCGTCTCGGAGCTCGATTCGACCGTGTTCTGGCCGCAGCATCTGCTGGTGCATGGCGACCATCTGCTCGTCGCCGGCTGGGATTCCTCCCGCGTCGCCGCGCTGAAGCTCACGGACGGCATTCCCGGCCCGGCCGAGACCGCCTTCGAATGCGCCGGCCCCGGCTGGCTGCTGCTGCAGGCCAAGCAGGGCTGACGGGTCAGCCCGCGTTAAGATCCTGCGGCTATGGTCGCGGCGCGCCCCGGCGGCGCGACCGGAGCGCGAGGGAGACGGGGGCGGCATGGCGACGACGACGGAGACGGGCATCGCCATCGTCGGATGCGGCTATGTCGCCGACGCCTACCGGCAATGCCTGCCGCTGCATCAAGGCACGCTGCGGCTCGCCGGCGCCTATGACCGCGACCCCGAGCGCCTCGCCGCCTACCGGGCGACCTGGGGCGACCGCGCCTATGCCTCGCTGGACGAGCTGCTGGCGGATCCATCCGTATCGATCGTCCTCAACCTGACCGATCCCGAAAGCCACGCCGCCGTCACCGAGGCCGCGATCGCCGCCGGCAAGCATGTCTATTCGGAAAAGCCGCTCGCCATGACGGCGACCGAGGCGGCGGCGCTGCGCGACCGGGCGCGGGCCGGCGGCGTCCGCCTCGCCTCGGCGCCGTGCAACCTGCTCGGCGAGAGCGTGCAGACCGCCTGGGCCGCGATCCGCGAAGGCCGGATCGGCAAGGTGCTGCTCGCCTATGCCGAGCTCGACGACGGCATGATCCACCGCGCCAATTATGGCGATTGGCGGAGCCGCAGCGGCAAGCCATGGCCGGGCCGCGGCGAGTTCGAGACCGGCTGCACCTATGAGCATGCAGGCTATGCGCTGACCGTCTTCGCCGCCCTGTTCGGCCCGGCGACGCGGGTGACCTCGTTCGCGGCGCTGCTCGTCCCCGACAAGGACACGACGCCGCCGCTCGCCCATCCGGCGCCGGATTTTTCCGTCGGCTGCATCGAGTTCGAGAGCGGCGTCGTCGCCCGCCTCACCAATTCGATCGTCGCGCCTTATGACCACCGCATGCGGATCATCGGCGAGACCGGCACGATCGAGATCAAGGAGCCGTGGGACTATGCCTCGCCGGTCATCCTGCGCCGTCCCGGCGAAGGGCGGATCGCGCGGCTGATCGAGCGCCGCCTCGGCGGCGGCCTCGGCAAGCGCCTGCCGATGGCGCGGCCGGTGCCGTTCAAGGGCGGACGCGGCAAGCCGACCATGGATTTTTTACGCGGGCCGGCGGAGCTGGCGGAGGCGATCCGGGACGGTCGCCCGTCACGGCTCGACGAGGATTTCGCCGTGCATGTGACGGAAGTGACCGAGATGCTGCAATATCCCGAGCGCTTCGATCGCCCCGTGCTCGTCAAATCGCGCTTCGCGCCGATCCGGCCGATGGACTGGGCGACATGACCGCCGCTCCCGAAGCCGCGCTGATCACCTGCTCGTTCCGAGGCGATCTCGACGTCTGCCGCATGCTCTGCGAGAGCATCGACCGTTTCGTGCCCGAGACGATCCCGCACATTCTCTATGTGCCGCGCGCCGACATCCCACTCTTCGCCGATCTCGCCTCCGACCGCCGTATCGTCGCCGCCCAGGAGGACCTGCTGCCGCGCTGGTTCCTGAAGCTGCCGCTACCCGGCCCGGAATGGCGCCGCCGGCTGCGTCTCCCCCGCCGCAACATGTATGTGACGCCCTACAGCCCGCTGGTGCGCGGCTGGATCGCGCAGCAGATCATGAAGATCGCCGCGACGGCGAACGCGCCGGCCGAGATCGTCGCCCATGTCGACAGCGACAACGTCTTCATCCGCCCGCTGAAACTCGAACACCTCGCCCGCGACGGCAAGGTGCGGATCTATCGCAATCCGGAGCGGGTCGAGCTGGAGACGCACCGGGTCTGGCAGGAGACGGCCGGCAAGCTGCTCGGCCTGCCGCCAAGCCGCTACTATGGCGCCGAATACATCAACCCCTTCGTCGTCTGGCGGCGCTCCGTCATCCGCTCGATGATCGGGCGGATCGAGGCGATCGCCGGCCGCGACTGGCGCATCGTCCTCGCCCGCACGCCGCATTTCGCCGAATATGTGCTCTACGGAGTCTATGCCGACCAGGTGCTCGGGCTCGAGGCGGCCGGGCTGATGGCGGAGGATTTCACCCTCTGCCATTCGCGCTGGGGCGACGAATTCGCCGGCGCCGAGGATGAGGGCGCCTTCATCCGCGCGCTCCGGCCGGAGCATGTCACCTGCCTGATCCAGTCGACCATCGACACCTCGATGGACAAGCGCCGCGCCATCTTCGAGCAGGTGGCGGCGCTGGCCAGAGAGCAGGATCAGGAAGCGTCGCGCCTTACAGAATCCGCCTCGCGATAGACGGGATAGAGGCTGCCGAGCGAAAGCTTGCCGCGCACGCCGGCCCAGCGATAGCCGAAATCGGCCTCGGCCGCGCCGCCCAGCCGGCGAACGCCCGGATAGCGGAGCGCCAGCAGGCCGAGTTGCGCCAGCGCCTTCGCACGCAGCCACCAGCGGGTCGCGACCGGCCACCGGCTGTTGCCGGCGACGGCCTCGGCATAGACCTGCCCGCCGGCGAAGAAGCGGCGGCGGAGATAGGCGGGATCGCAACGATCGGCCGGGACGATCTCGGAAACCCGCGCCGCCGGCAGCCAGCCGAAGCGGCGGCCGCGCGCCTGCAGCCGGCAGAAGAGATCGAGATCCTCGCCGCCGGCATGGCCGAAGCGCGGATTGAACGGATCGGCGTCGGTCAAGGTCGTGGCGCGGCGGAAGATCGAATTGCAGGTCGCAACCGTCAGCACGCGCTCGCTCCGCCGGCCGAGCGCCACCACGTCCTGGCCGGGTGGCGCCTCGATCTGGCGCGAGAAGAGCGTGCGGATCGCCGGCGTCACCCGCTCCGGCGCCGCGAAGACGGGATCGACGCCGCCGAAGAAAACGTCATGCGGATGGGTCTTCAGCCCTTCCACCACGGCCTCGAACCAGCCCGGCGCCAGTTCCTCGTCGTCGTCGATGAAGGCGATGAAGGGCGCGTCGGTCGCCCGGATGCCGGCGTTGCGCGCCACGGAGATGTTGGCGGGATGGGCCTCGACATAGCGGATCGCGAACGGGCTCGCGGCTTGAGCCGCCGCGACGACAGAAGCGGCCGAGCCGTCGTCGCTGTTGTCGGCAACGACGACGGAGAGCGTCGCACCGAGGGGAATCGCCTGCCTGCGGATGCTGTCGAGCGCGCGGGCGAGCAGCTTTTCGCGCCGATAGGTGCAGATGACGATCGCGAGATCGATCGCGCCGTCCGCCTTCGTCGAAATGTCCAAATGCCCTGCCCCCGCCGGTTCTGCCGCTTTCCTAACCCAACGCGCGACGTCCGGCCACCTCGGGGTCCTCCAGCGTCCGGCTGCGCGAGAGGAGAAAGAGGAAGAGCACGACGACATTCGAGAGCACCGTGCCGCGCATGAACAGCGTCGCCTCGGTCAGGTTGTGCAGGAGCGTGATCAGGAGCAGCAGCGCCATGAAGCCGATGGCGGCGCGCGAGGGGCGGCCGAGCGGCCCGGCAAGCGCCTGCGCGGCGCCGGAGACGACGCCGCGGGCGACGATCCATGTCGCGAGGAGGGTCGCCGGCAGGCCGACATGCAGCCAGAGCTCCAGGTAGCCGTTATGCGCCTGGTTGATGGTGCCGATCTCGACGTCGCCGAGCCAGGTTCCGGGCTCCAGCCGCTGCAGCGGATCCGCCGCCAGCCCGACATCCCAGAACGCGCCATAGCCGTGCCCGAGCCAGAAGCGCTCCTCGGCCGACCGCAGCGCGAAGGCCCAGAGCTCGTCACGGCCGGTGAAGGAGGCGTCGCCGAGCGTGGCGTTGAGCAGGGCGTCGAGCTCGAAATCATAGGCCGCGAACAGGCCGAGTAGAGTGGCGAGCGCGGCGAGGCCGAGCCCGATCATCAGCAGCACGAAGCGCGTGCCCCAGCGCTCGGCAAGCGCGACGGCGACGAGGACAGCGAGTGCCAGGCCCGTCAGGCCGATCGAGGTCTTGCTGCGGGTGAGCACCAGGAAGAGCACGGCCGGCAGCAACATCAGGAGCCCGAACAGCACGGGCCGCGCCCCGCGTGCGCCAAAAATCCAGGTCGCGCCGCAGAGCACGGTGATCATCGCCACCAGGCCGGCGACGTTCTTCTGCGTATAGAGGCCGCGCACGCCGATATCGGTGACGGCGATGCCGGGCCAGAGCGCGGTGCCGACGAGATTGACCAGCATCACGCCGGTGAGGCCGACGAACCACCAGCTATGGAAGCGGCGGAGATCGCGCAAGCCCACCGCGATGCCGGCGGCGATCGTCGTCAGAAACACGAGCAGGATCGCCCGCCGCAGCGTCAGCCCCGGATAGTCCGACCAGAGCGTGCTCAGGAGACAGAAGCCGGTCAGCGCGATCAGCGGGATATTGGCGAGGAAGAGCCTCGCCGCGGCGCGGTGATGCACGACGAGGGCTGCCAGCGCCAGCAGCACCAGCCCGAGCGCCACGACGCGATCGAGCGGATTGCCCTCGAGCCGCTCGGCGACCGAGGCATCGGCGAAGGGCCGCGTGCCGACGAAGGTATAGACCATGAAGCCGGCAAAAAGGACGGCATGCAGGAGGCCCGACAGCCCGGCCTCGCTGCGCCAAGACCCGCGCGGCGACGCGCCGGCCGGGGCGCGGAGCGGCGCGGGCATCGGGGCATCGCTCATGCGCTCGGGCTCCGTCGAGGGAAGGCGGCGAGCCCATGGGCGCGCGCCGGCTGAAACCGCGGCAGGACGCGCCGTCGCGGCGATGCGACCGTTTGGTCGAACCCGCCCTGCTCGCTTGCCTTCCTAGCATAGATTCGTAGGATCGGCGGCCAAGCGAAATTCAGTCGCCTTATGGTTCGCATTCCGACGTTCCTGGCGATCCTTCCCGTCGACAGGAGACGTTACGAGTGGATAGCGTTTCCATCGTCATTCCCACTTTGAACCGCCCGCAGGCCTTGCAGCGCGCCATCGCCAGTGCGCTCGCGCAATCGGGACCGTTCGCCTTCGAGATCCTCGTCGTCGACAATTCGCGCGACGGCAATGCGCGTGACCTGGTCGAGGCGATGGCGCGCGACGCCGCGCATCCCGTCCGCTACATAGCCGCCCCCGTGCCCGGCGTCGCCAATGCCCGCAATGCTGGCGTCGCCGCGTCCGCGAGCCGCTGGATCGCCTTTCTCGACGATGACGAGGAGGCGTCGACGAACTGGCTCGGTCGTCACCTCGAAACGGCGCGGACGAGCGGCGCGCAGGCCGTGTTCGGCCCGGTCCTCGCAAAAGCCGAGGGTGACCGGGCGATCGGGCCGCTGGCGCCCTATTTCTCCCGCCGGTTCGACCGCCTCGACGGGGAGGACGTCACCGACCTCGCGCCCTATCTCGGCACCAACAATTCGATGTTCGAGCGCGAGGCCTGTTTCGCGGTGAAGGTTCCCTTTGACACCAGCATGAACGAGATCGGCGGCGAGGATACGCTGCTGCTGAAGCGGCTCGCCGACGAGGGCAAGCGCTTCGCCTGGTCGGCGCGGGGCACCGTGACGGAATGGGTGCCGGAGCGGCGGCTGAGTTGGGCCTATGTGCGCAAGCGGAAATTCCTCTCCGGCCAGATCCGCGTCCTGACGCACTGGAAGACGCGACCGGTCGAATGGTCCCGCATCGCCTTCTGGATGAGCGCCGGGATGATCCAGATCGTCCTGCACGGTATCCTCGTGATCGCCCTGCGACCGTTCCATCCGGTCCGGGCCGAGAAGGCGCGCGTCAAGCTGCATGGCGGGCTCGGCAAGGTGCTTTGGGCGCGCTCCCGCCCCGCCCTCTACGGCTCGGGACTGGTCTCGTGAACACCGGGTCGCCGGTCCCGCCGACACGGCGCGCCGTGCTCGCGGGCGGGTTCGCCGCAGGTCTAGCCGGCGCCCTGCCGGCCCGGGCGCAATCGGAAGGACGTTGGACGCTTCGCGTCGCCGATGGCGGCAGGCAGCGCCCGATCCACCCGCTGATCTACGGCTCGAACGAGATCGGCACCATGGATGGCGGCGCGCCCTCCGCCGAACTCGACCGGGCCGCCGGGGTCACGGCGCGCCGGCTCGGCGGCAATCTGATGACGACCTACAACTGGGTCAACAACGCCGCCAATTCCGGCAAGGACTACCACCAGGCCAACGGTTCGTTCCTGCTCGACGTGCTCGGCCTGCCGAAATCGGAATGGAGCCGGCCGGCGCTGCTGATCGAAACGATGCACGAGACGTCGCTGGCGATGGGCGCGCAGAGCCTCGTCACCGTGCCGCTCGCAGGATATGTCGCTGCCGATTTCGACGGCCCGGTCGGCCCGGAGGAAAGCGCGCCGTCACCGCGCTTCGTGCCGGTGCGGTGGGAGGGCGGCCGAAGCGCGAGCGACCCGATCGACCCCACTGTTGCCGACATCCCGCAGTGTCTCGCCCGCCTCGTCGAGCGCTTCGGCGGCGCGGACAGCGAGCGCGGCATCCCCGCCTATGCGCTCGACAACGAGCCCGGCCTCTGGGCCGAGACGCATCCGCGCGTCGTCACCTCGAAGCCGACGATCCGCGCCTTGCTCGAAAAATCGCTCACCGCAGCTAGGGCAATCAAGCGGATCGATCCGGCGGCGCGCGTGTTCGGCCCGGTGAGCTGGGGCGCGTCGGAGATGGCGAATTTCCACGACGCGCCGGACTGGGACCACTATCGCGCCCATGGCAGCTTCCTCGCCGCCTATCTCGACGCGTTTCGCCGCGCTTCGGAGCAGGACGGCATCCGCCTGCTCGATGCGCTCGACGTGCACTGGTATCCCTACAGCCGCAAGGGCGACCTGTTCCGCACCGAAGATCCCGCTTTGGCGCAGGCGCTCCTCGACGCGCCGCGCTCGCTGACCGAGCCGGGGTTTCGCGAGGACAGCTGGGTGACGGAGGCGCTGCCGGAGGGCGGTGAGCCCGGGCTGCCGCTGCTGCCGAGCCTCGAGGCGATCGCCGCCGAAAACTTCCCCGGCACGCAGATCGCCGTCACCGAGTTCAACTATGGCGGCGCCGGCCAGGTCGCTTCCGGCCTCGCGCTCGCCGACGTCCTCGGCCGCTTCGGCCGGCACGACATCGTCTTCGCCAGCCATTGGGGCAGCCTCGACGGCAGGCTCGGCGACGCCTACCGGCTCTATCGCGACAAGGACGCGACGGGCCGACGCTTCGGCGATCGCTCGCTCGACGTCGCGATCACGGGCTCGCCCGGCCTCGTCGCCTATGCGGCGACGGCGGCCGACTGGCCGGGCGTGCATGTCGTCGTGATCAACAAATCGGACCAGCCCGCGAGGCTCGACATCGGCTTCGACACGCCCCGCGCGCTGGCCGCCACGATCGGCTTCGACGGGTCTCTGCCCGGCGTGACGGCGATCGACGGCGGGGCGCAGGCGATCGACGGCGGCTGGCGGCTTGCCCTGCCGGCTCGCGCGGCGCGGCGTTACGCGTTCCGATGAGGGTCTGGACCAGAGGTCTGTACATCGAGGCCACTCTCCCGGACGGCATTCCCAAAGCTCGACCATCATCCTGAGGTGCCCGGCGAAGCCGGGCCTCGAAGAAGGGTCCAGGAAACGCCCGGATGGAGCGTGCGAGGCGGCCTTCGTCAGACTTCGTCTGCGAACTGGAGTGCCTCGCTGGATCCTCCTTCGAGGCTTCGCTCACGCGAAGCACCTCAGGATGATGGCGGAGGCTAGTCGATCGGCCTGGAAGAGTCGCACAGAAGCGAGGGCCGCTCAGCGCGGTTTGAACTCCGTCCGCGCCAGGCCGTCGCGGAGCCCGATCCGAGGCGCGAGGCCCCGGCCTTTGGCGGCGCCCGTGCTGTAGGTCACGTCGCGGCCGAAGATCGCCATTTCGGGCGGCGTCGGCGCCAGGGCGGCGCGGCGGAACAGCGGCAGGCGCAGGCGGCGGCAGATCTTGGCCGGCACGGCGAGCGACTGGCGGAAGCCGAGCCTGAGGCCGCCCAGCCGGCGCAAAGGCCGCGCGCCAAGACGCTCGGCGAGGGCCGAGAAATAGACATTCCAGCTCGGCGTCTCCGGCCCGACGACATTGAGCGTCGTCACCGCCGGCCATTCATGCGGGGCGAGCGCGATCCAGCGCGCCGCCATCGCCACCATCGCGGCGACATCGTCGACATGCACCAGCGCCGCCGGCCCGGAAGCCGCCGGCCCGAAATCGCCCCAGGCGCCGGCGCGGATCCGCTCGGCCAGCTTGTCGGTCCAGAACACGCTGCCGGTGCCGTAGACGATGCCCGGCCTGAGGATCAGCACCCGCCGCTCCGGCGCCGCCGGATCCTGCGCCCAGGCCCGGACGAAGGCCTCGCAGGCGATCTTGCCGTCGCCATAGGCGCCGGGGCTGCCGGCAGCGCCCATTGTCTCGTCGACGATGCCGGTGCGCTCGCCATAGACGGCGATCGAGCTCAGATAGATCAGAGAGGGGACGCGGGCAGCGCTCATCGCGGCAAGCAGGTTGCGGCATTCGCTGACCATCGCCCGCTCGTCGCCATAGGCAGCATGGACGACGACCTGCGCGCCGGCGACGGCGGCCCGCGTCGCCGCCGGATTGGCGAGATCGCAGGGGACCGCGACGGCGCCCGGCGGCAGCGTCGCAGGCTGGGTGCGCCGGATCCCCGCCCGCACCGCAAAGCCGACCGCGGCCAGATCCCGCGCCGCGACGCTGCCGATGAAGCCGGCGGCTCCAGTCACGAGAACGGTTCGGGCGTCACGGGGCGTAGCGGTCATCAGTCAGGATCCAGTATCGAGCGGGGGGCTCGGCGGCCGGGGGCAAGGACCGCCATCAGATTGCGTAGCGCCGGACGGGCGAACAGCGCCAACAGCCCTGCATAGACCAGAATGCCGGCGAGGATCGAGAGCCCGAGCGCGAGCGGCCGGTTGATGCCGGCGGCGAAGGCCCCGGCGCCGGCGACGAGCACGCCCATCGCGGCCGCGAGCGCCCAGGCCGGCAGCAGGGTCAAGAACCGCTCGCGCCGCGACCAGGCGAGGTAGCGCGGCGGCAGGCCGATGGCGAAGCCGGCCTGCACGGCGTCGCCGGCAAGCCGCGACAGGCCGACGCTGATCGGCCCGAGCGGGCTCGCCGCGACGAGCACGACGAGCGTCGCGCCGAAGCCGGACAGCGCGCCGATCAGGCTGAATTCCGGCCGCGCGCTCGCCGAGAGCGCCGTGTAGACGAGCCGCGCCGGCAGCAGGATGGCGGCGCCGACGGCGAGGCAGACGGCGATGTCGATCGCTCCCTCCCAGCCCGGGCCGGCGACGATCGGCAAAAGGATCGGCGTCACCGCCGCGAGGCCGATGAAGAGCGGCGCGATGACGAAGGCGGCGTTGGCGACGACGGGCTCGACCCGGTCGCGCAGCCGGGCGGGCCGGTCGGCAGCGCCGGCGAAATAGGAGAAGGCGAGGTTGTGCGAGGTGGCGACGATGGCGCCGCGGATCGGCTCGATCAGGCGCATCGCCATGTTGACATAGCCGAGCACGGCGACGCCGTAGAGCGCGCCGACGACGTTGTTGAAGGCGAGATAGGTGAGGTTGTCGGCGAGGCGGTCGAGGAAGGAGATGCGGGCGAAACGGCCGATATGGCCGAGATGCGCCCGCGACCAGCGCGGCAGGATCCAGAAGCCGAGCCGCCATTGCAGGATCAGCGCGCGCGCCACCACCACGAGGAGCCGCTGCGCGATCAGCGCCCAGACGCCGCCGCCGGCAAAGGCGATGGCAAGCGCCAGCGCGATGCCGACCGCATGGCCGGCGAGCGTCGCCATGGCGACGTCGTTGAAGCGGCGAAGCCGCCGCGCCAGCGCGGTCGCGATGTCGGAATGGCCGCTGAAGAAGATCGAGAGCATGGCGACCGGCAGCAGGATCGCCATCTCCGGCTCGCCATAGGCGGCGCCGAGCCAAGGACCACCGACGGCCGAGAGCGCGAGCAGGACCAGTCCGATCAGCCACGACATGGCGAGCGCGGCGCCGAGATGGGCGCGGCGGAGCGACCGCCTTTGCGCCAGCGCCTCCTCGAACGGCGCGCCGACGCAGACCGACGCCACCGCGACCAGGGTGAGGACCAGCGCGCTGATGCCGAAATCCTCCGGCGTCAGCATGCGCGACAGGATGACGGTGCTGCCGGTCAGGAGCGCCAGCCGGCCGATCGCGTCGGTGCCGGCCCAGCCGATCCAGCCGAGCAGGCGGGAGGAGGTCCCGCCGGCCATCAGGAAGGCTGCGCCATCCCGTCGGACGGGGCGCGCTCCCGTGTCGAGGCAAACCGCAGGGAGGACGAGGCGGCCGCCGCGCCGATGGCGAGCATGGCCTGGAAGGTGACGAGGGCGGCGGCGAGGATCATGCCCATCAGCGCGCCGAACACGCCCCAGACGGCCAGCCCCTTCAACCCGCCACGCTCCGGCGGCGGCTGCGCGATCGAGACGATGCGGACATTGCCGGGATCGATGCGGCCGAACTCGCTGACCTGCAGCGCGCGGGTCTTGAAGGATTCGAGCAGGGCGCGGTTGCTCTCGACCTCCTGCTCGAGCGTCCGCATCTCGACCTTCGACTGCTGGGTCTTCGCGGCGTTCTCGGAGAGCGAGGCGACGGTCCGCGCCAAGGCCTGCTGCGTCGTGCGCGCCCGCTCCAGATCGGCGCGGGCGGCGAGCTTGATGCGGCCGAGCTCGGTGTCGATGCGCCGGCCGATCGCGGCGACGCGTTCGCGCGCCTCGCCAAGCGCCGGGTGACGATCGCCGAGCCGCGCCGCGAGCCCGGCCAACTCGTCCTGCGCCGCGTTCTGCCGCTCGATCAGAAGCGTCAGCACGCGGCTGTCGTCGCTCGAACCGAGCATGCCGAGATCGCGCGTGGAACTGTCGAGCTGGGCGGCGCGTGAATTCGCCTGGTCGAGCCGCAATTGCGCGGCGCTCAACTCGGTGACCGCCTCGGCGAGCTTCTGCTCGACCACCAGCCGGTCGCCGGTGCTGATCAGGCCGCTTTCGGTGCGGAACGCCTCGGCCCGCGCCTGCGCGTCGCGGAGGCGCGCACGCAGCGATTCGAGGCGGCCGGTCAGTTCGTCCGTCAGCCGCTCGGCCGTGCCGGCGCGGTTCTGCGCGTCTTCCGCGAGATAGGCTTTGACCATCGCATTGGCGAGCCGCGCCGCGAGCTCCGGCGTCCGCGCCGTCGCCGTGACGTCGATGACGAAGCTGCGCTCGGCGCGCGACACGGTGAGCGCGCGCTGCAAGGCCGCCAGCGCCGCCGACTTGCCGCGGCCGCTGTCGAGGCTCGGGCGCAGCGGCATCGGCTCCTTCGGCGCCTCGCCCGCCTCAGCCGCGTCGCCGGCCTCGAGATCGTCCATCAGCTGGCTGTCGTCGAGCACCTTCGAGAGCACACGCTCGGAGGTCAGGATCCGCATCTGGCTCTCGACCACGCCGATCTGGCTGTTGGCGTCGAACTGGGCGTTGGAGAGATCGCCGGGGAAGACCGGCAGGCCGCGCGGATCGAGCAGGAACTGCGCCGTCGCCGCATAGCGCACCGGCAGCAGCGCCTTGGCCAGGATGCCGAGGCCGCCGAAGAGGACGCCCGCGAGCAGGATCACCCAGAGCCAGCGGCGCAGCGCCGCCGACAGCACGGCGAGCGCCATCGGCCAGGGACCCGCCTCGTCGGCCGGCCGCCGGTTCGCCCATCCGTTGTCGCGGGAGACGTCCATCGACGCGCCGGCTTCCTCTTTTCCATTCATAGTCGCGCCGCCGGATCGGGGCCCGAATACGAAACGCGGACAAGGACCGTCGACCGCGTGCGAACGCGATCGGCAGTCCGGAAGCGAGCCTAGTCCGCCGCCGATTAATATAAGGTAATATAAGGGTCAGGCGGCCGCGTCGGCGGCGCGCCGAAGCTCGGCGTCGCCGGCGCGCCGGAGTTCGGCCCGGAGGCCGCTCCGCCCCGTCCGTCCTCCCAGATGCAGGCTCCAGCCGATGCGCGCCGCCGCCGCCTCGACGATGGCGAGGCCGAGCCCGCTGCCGACGGGACTGCGGCTGCGTCCGCGATAAAAACGCTGGCGGACATGCGGCAGCTCGTCGGCGTCGATGCCAGGTCCCTCGTCCTCGACCATCACGCCAAGCCCGTCCGGCGTGAAACCCCAGGTCACCGTGCCGCCCGGCGGACTGTGCTGGACCGCGTTTTCATGCAGGTTGCGGAGCGCGATCGTCAGCATCTCGCGGTCGCTCGGCACCCGGCGATCATAGAGCAAGGGATCGACGACCACGCGGCAGCCGGGCGCCGGGCCGCCGATGGCGCGGATCTCGTCGATGATGTCGCCGAGGCTGATAGGCGAGGCCGGCGGCGTCGACGAGCCGGCGTCGAGCCTGGCCAGCACGAGCAGCTGGCGCACCAGCCGCGTGGTGCGGTCGACGGAGGAGAGGATCTGCCGCAGCGCGCCGTTGCGGATCTCGTCGTCGGTGGTGGCGAGCGCGATCTGCGTCTGGGTCTTCAGCCCGGCGAGCGGCGTCTTCAGTTCATGCGCGGCGAAGGCGGTCACCTCGCGCTCCTGCTGGCGCGCCGCCTCGACCTTGGCGAAGAGCGCGTTCAGCGCATCGGCGAGCGGGCGGATTTCGGCCGGCGCGTGGCTGGCGTCGATCGGGCGCATGTCCTCGGCGTCGCGCCCCTCGAGCGCCCGGGTGATGTCGCGCAGCGGGCTGAGGCCCCGGCCGAGGCTGATCCAGATCAGGAGGCCGAGCAGCGGCGCCACCAGCAGCGTCGGCCACAGGAGACCCTTGATCAGGTCGGCGATCAGCCGGTCGCGCAGGCTGAGCCGGTCGCCGACCATAACGCGGACGCCCTTGGCCGCATCGTCGACGGTGAAGATCCGCCAGCGCACGCCGTCGATGATGCGCTCCGAGAAGCCGGGCGCGGGACCGGCGAGCTGCTCGTCCGGGGCGCCGGAGGAGCGGGCGATCAGCCGGCCGTCGAGCGACCAGATCTGGCAGGACAACTGGCGGGCATAGGAATCGCCCGGAAGCGTCGCCGCCGGCTCGCCCGGAGCCGGCAGGCGACCGGAAACCAGCGAATCCACCATGCGCGCCGCTTCCTGAAGCCGGGTGTCGAGCACGTGTTCCACTTCGACGCGGCTGACCTGGTAGATCCAGACGACGGCCGAGAGCCAGATCACGCCGGTCGCGAGCAGAAGGATCAGGAAAAGGCGGCGGCGCAGCGAGTTCATGCGTCGTTTCTCATCCGGTAGCCGAGGCCGCGCACCGTCTCGATGGCGGCGCGGCCGATCTTGGCGCGGAGATTATGGACGTGCACCTCGACGGCATTGCTCTCGACCTCCTCGTGCCAGCCATAGAGCCGGTCCTCGATATCGGCCTTGGAGCGGATGATGCCCGGCCGCTCCATCAGCAGCGACAGCACGGCGAATTCGCGCCGCGACAGCGGGACGTCGACGCCTTCGAGCGCGGCGGTCATGGCGGCGGGATCGAGGACCAGCCCGCCTGCGACCAGCATCGGCGCCGCCCGTCCGCCGGCGCGGCGGGCAATGGCGCGGATGCGCGCCGCCAGCTCGTCGAGATCGAACGGCTTGCTCAGATAGTCGTCGGCGCCGCCGTCGAGCCCGCGAATGCGATCGGAAACCTCGTCGAGCGCGGTCAGCAGCAATACGGGCGTGCGGTCGCCCGCCCTGCGCA
This sequence comes from Kaistia sp. 32K, assembly GCF_016629525.1. Classification (GTDB taxonomy): domain Bacteria; phylum Pseudomonadota; class Alphaproteobacteria; order Rhizobiales; family Kaistiaceae; genus Kaistia. The sequence continues at coordinate 82,576 of NZ_AP024269.1, read as the reverse complement.
TCTCCTTCAGCACGTCGAGGCCCGAGCCGTCCGGCAGCATGACGTCGAGCACAACGGCGTCGAAGTCGTGCCCGGCCAGCGCCGAGCGCGCGTCGCCGCAGCAACCGACGAGATCGGCGGTGGCGCCGGCAAGGCCCAGCCCGACTTTCAGCCCGTCCGCCAGGATCGGGTCATCCTCGACCACCAGAATGCGCATCGTGTCTCCTTTGCGCCCCATCATGCCATGCCAGCTTAAGGCTGCCTTAAGGTGGAATTCAGAAGGGAGGCTCCATGACGAAAAGCATGAGCCCCCTGATGTCGCGATTCCTACCGTTCGAACGTGCGCTTTCCCACGCGCTGACGTTCACCGCCCTGCTTCTGCTGGCGGTACTGACTTTCCTGTCGCCTGCCAGCGCGCAGACGCCGCCGGCGGCGGACGACGTGTTCTCGCTTTCCGCGAGCCGCGACGCCTCGGGCGATCTCAAGCTCGGCTGGACGATCGCCGACGGCAACTACCTCTATCGCGACAAGATCGGCGCCAGCGACGCGGACGGCGCTGCCGTCGCGGTCACGACGCCCTCCGGCGAGATGAAGGACGATCCGAATTTCGGGCCGACCGAGGTCTATCACCGCGAGGCCGAGGCGCGGATCCGGGCCGCCGATCTCGGCGACGGCGAGACGCTGACCGTCACCTTCCAGGGCTGCGCCGAGGCCGGCATCTGCTATCCGCCGACGCGCCGGACGATCGATCTCGCCACGCTTTCGGTCAGCGCGGCCGGCCCGGCCTTCAGCCTCGCGACGCCGAAATTCGACATGGCCAGCGTCGGCGCCGCCGACGAAGCGACGTCCGTGACGCCTGCGACGCTGGTCGAGGCCGATCCGGCGGATGCCGCCATCGGCACGACGCTGATGGCCGGCAACGCCGCCGTCATGCTCGTCGCCTTCCTCGGCTTCGGCCTGCTGCTGGCGCTCACCCCCTGCGTCTTCCCGATGATCCCGATCCTCTCCGGCATCATCGCCCGTTCCGGCGCCGACACCTCGGCGCGGCGCGGCTTTACCCTGTCGCTCGCCTATGTGCTGGCGATGGCCGCGGCCTATGGCCTGCTCGGCGTCGTCGCCGCCTGGTCGGGCCAGAATCTCCAGGCCGCGCTACAGACGCCCTGGGCGCTCGGGCTGATGAGCCTGGTCCTCGTCGCACTCGCGCTCTCCATGTTCGGGCTCTACGACCTGCAGGCGCCGGCCTTCCTGTCGCGCTTCCTGCAGCCGGCGACCGCCGGCAAGGGCGGCTCGCTGGCGGGCGCCGCCCTGCTCGGTTTCGGCTCGGCGCTGATCGTCGGCCCCTGCGTGACCCCGCCGCTCGCGGCCGCCCTCCTCTATGTCTCGCAGACGGGCGACGTCGCGCGCGGCGCCGGCGCGCTGTTCGCGCTCGGCCTCGGCATGGGCCTGCCGCTGATCGCGGTCGGTACGTTCGGCGCCGGCGTGCTGCCGCGCGCCGGACCGTGGCTCGGCCGCATCAAGGGCATCTTCGGCATCGTCTTCCTCGGCCTCGCCATCGAGATGGCCGGCCGAGTGCTGCCCGGCTCGCTGACCCTCGCGCTCTGGGCGCTGCTGGCGATCGGCACCGGCTTCGCCCTCACCGCCGCGCCACGCTCCCTGCCCGCCCGGCCGCTCATCGACCATCCGCGCCGGACGCTCGGCTTCGCCGCGCTGGTCTATGGAGCGGTGCTGATCATCGGCGCCAGCGCCGGCGCCGAGGACCCGCTGCGGCCGCTCGCCTTCCTGACCGAGGGCCGGACCACGACAGCGACGACCCGCCACGAGACGGCGCTTCGCGTCAGCTCGCCGGCGGCGATGGATGCCGCCATCGCGGGCGCCCGCGCCGAGGGCAAGCCGATCTTCGTTTCCTTCACGGCCGACTGGTGCACGGTCTGCAAGAGCAACGAGCGCAACGTCCTCGCCGACCCGGAGATCTCCGCCCGGCTGGAGCGGGCCTCGGTGATCCTCGCCGACGTCACCGCGACGACGCCCGACACGCAGGCGCTGATGCAGCGCTTCGGCGTCGTCGGCCCGCCCACCATGCTGATCCTCGACCCCGGGACCGGCACCGAAATCGAAGGCACGCGCAGCATCGGGGCGACAACGGCTGCGGCGTTTGGAAGCAGCTTGCGGCGCGCAGGCGTCTGAACATCGCCTCATCCCCCGGTTATAAGGAGACATCATGATCACCCGCCGCAACTTCTTTGCTTCGAGCGCTGCCGCCTTGGCCGTTGCCCCGCTGCTGGCCAGCCCGGCCTCGGCGCAGCAGGTCGACGTCAATGCGATCCTCAACGATCCGGAAGCGCCGGTCGGCGGCAATCCGAAGGGCGACGTCACCATCGTCGCCTATCTCGACTACAACTGCATCTACTGCAAGAAGTCCGCGCCCGAGCTGGAACGCGTCGTCAAGGAGGACGGCAACATCCGGGTGATCTACAAGGACTGGCCGATCCTCAGCAAATCCTCCGTCGTCGGCGCGCAGCTGGCGCTCGGCGCCAAGTACCAGGGCGGCTACGAGACGGCGCACAACGCGTTGATGAACGTCTCCGGCCGCAGGGCCTCGGAAGAGGACATGCTGAAGGCGATCCAGGCCACCCACCTCAATATGAAGCGCCTGCAGGCCGACCTCGACAATCATGGCCCTGAGATCACCGCGCTGCTCCAGCGCAACCTCGCCCAGGCCGAATCGCTGGGCCTGACCGGCACGCCGACCTTCCTGGTCGGGCCGTTCCGGACCGGCTCGCTCGACTATGCCGGCTTCAAGCAGGTCGTCGCCGACGCGCGCGAACGCCAGGCCAAATAACCGAAATCCGTTCCCCCAATCCCATGCCCATCCCAGCAGAAAGAAGCGCCATGTCGCTTTCCTCCCACCCGTCGCGCCGGAACTTCGTCGCCCTGGCACTGCTCCTGCCGGTCGTTACCGCCTGCGCCACGACGGGTCCGGTCGCCGAAGCGCCGCCGCGCCTCGACCCGGCCACCGTCAGCCGCTACGCCGCCATCGACGACGACAAGTTCCCGATTCCGGCCGTCGACCTGAAGCGCCTGCAGACGCGCAACATGCGCCAGGTGGTCAAGGACCCGACCGGCGAGCAGCCCGGCACGATCGTCGTCGATCCGCACAACCGCTTCCTCTACCTGGTGCAGGAAGACGGCCAGGCGCTGCGCTACGGCGTCGGCGTCGGCAAGGCCGGTCTCGAATTCACCGGCTCGGCGACGGTGCAGTACAAGCGGCAGTGGCCGCGCTGGACCCCGACGCAGGACATGATCAAGCGCGACCCCGAGCGTAACGCGAAGTGGGCCGGCGGCATGGAAGGCGGCCCGGAAAACCCGCTCGGCGCCCGCGCGCTCTACCTGTTCAAGAACGGCCAGGACACGCTCTACCGCATCCACGGCACCAACCAGCCCTGGTCGATCGGCCAGGCGGTGTCGTCCGGCTGCATCCGCATGATGAACCAGGACATCCTCGACCTGTACAACCGTGTCCCCTCCGGATCCAAGGTCGTCGTCCTCGACAGCCCCGAGAGCCAGAGAGAAATGGCGCAGCTGCCGCCGGCGAATATCTAGTCCGCCTCGACCGGAGGCCGGTCCCGCCAGGCGGTGGCAAGATCGGCCTCGGTCAGCTCGTGCATCGCCCGGTGCAGGGCGATCCGGAACGGCGGCGCGTCGGCCGGCACCACCAGCACCACGGTCTCGCGCGGCGGGCAGCCCGGCCGCGCGCAGGCAAGCTCATGCACCAGGACGCGCGCCGCCTCGTCGAGACCGAGCGCCACCCGCGTCCATGCCTTGATGCGGGCCGAGGCCTCCACGTTCACCGCCGGCTCACGCGGCGCGAACGGGTTTAAAAACCGCATCGCCTCACGCCGCCCGGCCGCGCCGCCAGTCCGGGAACGGATCGTCGAGATCGCGGTACGCGGCGATGTCGAAGCGGGCGGGATCCGACGAGCCGACCAGGCAGGCATCGAGCGCCGCGCGGATTGCCGCCTCGTCGAGCTTGCTGCCGATGAAGACCAGTTCCTGCCGGCGATCGCCGAAGGCCGGCGCCCAGTTCCGCTTCAACCGTGCCTGCCATTCGGCGTCGTCCGGCCAGCGCTCCTTCGGCACCGCCGCCCACCAGAAGCCCATCGGCCCGGTGCGGCAGAGCGATCCGGCGAGGCTCATGTCGCCCACCCATTCGGGCCGCGTCGCCAGCCAGAACAACCCCTTCGCCCGGATGAGCCCCGGCCAGCTCGCCGCCAGAAACGCCTGAAATCGGGCCGGGTGAAACGGCCTCCGCGCCCGGTAGACGAAGCTCGATATGCCGTATTCCTCCGTCTCGGGCACATGGTCGCGAAAGCCGTTCAGTTCCTTGAACCAGAGCGGATGTTCCTCGGCCCGGTCCGGATCGAACAGGCCGGTGCCGAGCACATCGCCGATCGCCACCCGGCCGAAGGCGGCGAAGACGATGCGCGCGTCGGGATTAAGCGCCCGCACAATCGTGGCGACCAGATCGCGCTCGTGCGGCTCGACGTCCTCGGCCTTGTTGATAACAACGACATCGGCGAACTCGATCTGCTCGACCAGGAGATCGACCAGCGCCCGCTCGTCGCCCTCCCCCGCCGTCTCGCCGCGATGGCGCAGGAGATCCCGGCTGGAATAATCGTTCAAAAGGTTCACCGCGTCGACGACGGTCACCATGGTGTCGAGCCTTGCGACGTCGGCGAGCGACGCGCCCGCCTCGTCGCGAAACTCGAAGGTGGCGGCGATCGGCAGCGGCTCGGCGATGCCGGTTCCCTCGATCAGCAGATAGTCGAACCGCCCCTCGACGGCGAGCGCCCGGACTTCCTGCAGCAGGTCGTCGCGCAGCGTGCAGCAGATGCAGCCATTCGACATCTCGACGAGCTGTTCCTCGGTGCGCGAGAGGTTGGCGCCACCGTCGCGCACGAGCCCGGCGTCGATGTTCACCTCGCTCATGTCGTTGACGATGACGGCGACGCGCCGGCCTTCGCGATTGTGCAGGATGTGGTTCAGCAGTGTCGTCTTGCCGGCGCCGAGAAAGCCGGAGAGCACGGTGACGGGCAGACGGCCGTCGGCGTCGATGGGTGGCATCGCGCAGTTCCCATGTTATGTTATAACATAACGCTTGTACGGAAGGATCCGCCGCCTGGCAAGCGGCTTCGGCGAACCACAAGAGCGTTTTCGAGCGAAGTGAGTACCGGTTCGCGTGAAGAAAACGCGACCCAACAAATAGTTGGAGCCTTTCATCGTTTCCATGAAACGATGAAAGGCTCTAGCGGGCACGGCCAACAAAAAGGGGCCGCGCGAGGCGGCCCCTTTTGAGCTCAAAACGAAAAGGCGGCCCGATGGGCCGCCTTTCCGGTACCGATCCCAGCGGATCAGAACTTGTAGTTCAGACCAGCCTTGATGACGTTGGTCGTCAGGTCGGCCTTGATGCCGTTGGTGGCGTTCTCGAAGTAGGTCTTGGAGCCGAGGTCGACGTAGTTGTACTCGAGCAGGCCGGTGATGTTGTGGGTGAAGGCGTATTCGGCGCCGACGCCAGCCGTCCAACCAACGTGCCACTTCGAATCGTCGACCGAGCCGATCGGGGTGTTGACGTCGATCTTCGACTGGCCGTAGGCGACACCGCCCTGGCCGTAGACCAGGAAGTTGTCGAAGGCGTAGCCGACGCGAGCGGTCGTCGAACCGAGCCACTCGAGCTTGTTCTCGGCCGTGGCGCCGAGGAAGTTCTGGTCGCCGATCTTCGCCGAGGTGTAGGCGAAGTCGGTCTGGGCGCCGATCACGATGTTGTCGATCTGGTAGTTGTAGCCGGCCTGCGCGCCACCGATGAAGCCGGTGTTCTTGTCGCTGCCGATGTCGACGCCGGTGAAGCTGTAGTCGCCATCCAGGATCGCGGCGCCGGCGTGCACGCCGAGGTAGAAGCCGGTCCAGTTGAAGGCGGCCGGGGCAGCGGCGGCGACCGGAGCGGGCTCGTAGGTCAGGTCAGCGGCCTGGGCGGTGAGGCCCAGAGCGAGCAGCGAAACGGACGCGAGAGCGGAAACGCGGAGGATGTTCATCGGGGGCTCCATGCAAGAACGTGAGCGAGTTATATCACAGCCCAACCGAATGAGTGTTGTCGCCGAGCCACAGCAAGAAGCAGAAATTAGGCAGAGAATTCAGTTTCTTAGCTTGTCAAATACATAGAAAGACAACGCAATTAACATTGATATTCGGAGACATGATTTCCGAATTGTGAACCGCCGAGCCCCCCTTTCGCATCGACCCAAAACGAAAAAGGCGGCCCGATGGGCCGCCTTTCCGGTACCAATCCGAAAGTCGGATTAGAACTTGTAGTTCAGACCAGCCTTGATGACGTTCGACGTCAGGTCGGCCTTGACGCCGCCGCCGACGACGTTCTCGAAGTAGGTCTTGGAGCCGAGGTCGACGTAGTTGTACTCGACCAGGCCGGTGATGTTCTGGGTGAAGGCGTATTCAGCGCCGACGCCAGCCGTCCAACCAACGTGCCACTTCGACTCGTCGAACGAACCGACCGGGGTGTTGGCGTCGATCTTCGACTCGCCGTAGGCGACACCGCCCTTGCCGTAGACCAGGAAGTTGTCGAAGGCGTAGCCGACGCGAGCGGTCGTGGTGCCGAGCCAATCGAGCTTGTTGTCAGCCGAGTAGCCGAGGTACGAGTCGCCGATCTTGGCCGAGGTGTAGGCGAGGTCCGTCTGGGCGCCGATCACGATGTTGTCGATCTGGTAGTTGTAACCAGCCTGGACGCCACCGATGAAGCCGGTGTTGGACTCGCTGCCGATGTCGAAGCCGTTGACCGTGTAGTCGCCCTTGGTGATCGCGGCGCCGGCGTGCACGCCGAGGTAGAAGCCGGTCCAGTTGAAGGCGGCCGGGGCAGCGGCAGCGACCGGAGCGGGCTCGTAGGTCAGGTCAGCGGCCTGGGCGGTGACGCCGAGGGCCAGCAGCGAGACGGAAGCGAGAGCAGAAATGCGGAGGATGTTCATCGGGGAGCTCCATTGAATAACGTGAGCTAGCTATATCACAGCCCATCCGAATTAGTGTTGTCGCCGAGACACAGCGAGAGTTTGAATCAAAGCAGTGAAATCGGCCTCGCCACAATATCTCCACACTTGGATCCAGATTCGGCCGGCTTTCGCAGGCGGCGCCCGAAATGTCGCCACATTCCAGCGATTTCGGATGGAAAACTGCAAGATTGTCGCAGGGCGCGACTCAGGCGCAGCGACTCGGCGAGACTCGCACGAAAGCCAAATCTGATCTGCCTCCGCTCAATACATAGGAAGGCAATGTAATTAACGTGGATAATCGGAAACATCGTTTCCGATTGCTTAACGACCAAGCCACGGCTTTTCGCGCCCCAAGTGTGCCGTTGCACTGCAGCTTGCCGGGCGGAGGCTTTGACATCGGCTCCGGCCGAATGGCGAACTTTCCTACATCGTGCTAAAGAAACGTGCTGCGGATCGACCTGCGACAGGCCGGTCAAAGCCAGTAAGCGCCGGATTCCTCGTCGCATTTCGACTGCCGCCACGCATGCAATGCCCAGCTTGAAATGAAGAGCCGCGCCGGCGACCGAGGTCGTCCGGCCCGGACGAGCCTCCGGGGGGAGCTCCATGGCAAGCCATCGCAGCCGGATTCTGGTGACGGGCGGGTCGGGCTTCGTCGGCAGGGCACTGGTGCGCCTGCTCATCGCCCACCACGACGTCCTGGTGCTGGACGCGCTCCATTTCGGGCGAGATCGCTTCTCCGCCGCCGAGCGGGAGCAATTCATCCTGGTCGAGGGGGATATCCGCGACGGCCCCCTCGTCGCCGGCACGATGGACGCCTTCGCGCCCGAGATCATCCTGCACCTCGCCGCCACCCATTTCATCCCCGAATGCGAGCGCGATCCGCTCACGGCGGTGACGGTCAATCTCGCCGGCACGGTCAACCTGCTTCGCGCGGCGCCTTCCGGGTGCCGCTTCGTGCTGGCGAGCAGCGCCGCCGTCTATCGCCCGGCCGAAAGCCCGCATGTCGAGGACCGCTCGGCGCTCGGCCCGGTCGACCTCTACGGACTGACCAAGTTCCAGGCCGAGCAATATCTCGCCCATTTCGCCCGCGGTCGCGACTTCGCCGGCATCGCCGCGCGGCTCTTCAACGTCGTCGGCCCCGGCGAGACCAATCCCCATTTGCTGCCGGAGATCGTCTGGCAGATACGATCCGGCCGGCGATTGCTGCGGCTCGGCAATCTCTGGCCGAAGCGCGACTATATCCATGTCGACGACGCCGCTTCCGGCCTCGCCGCGCTGGCGCTCGCGGGCAACGTGCCGCGCGGCACCAGCCTCGCCGTCAATCTCGGCACCTCCGAATGCCATTCCGTCGCCGAGATCCTCGACAGGATGCGCGCCATCTCCGGCCTCCATCTCGAAGCCATTCCCGACGCCGCGCGGAACCGCGCCGTCGACCGACCGTTCCTCGCCGCCGACATCGGCCGGATCGGCCGGCGCTTCGGCTGGCGACCGCGCCGGACGATCGACGACAGCCTGCACGATCTCTGGAACCGGCCGGATTTCAGCCCGCTTCTGTTCGAGCGCCCGCTCGAACCGGCCGGGGTGACCTGATGCGGATCGCGCTCCTGACCGAGCTCTTCCCGCCCAGCCTCGGCGGCCAGGAACTGTTCTTCGCCGGCCTCGGCCGGGCGCTCGCCGCGCGCGGCCACGAGGTTGAGATCTTCAGCGTCGCGCATGCCGAGGGGCTCGCGGCCGAGGAGGCGGTCGACGGGCTGCGGATCTACCGGCATCCGGTGGCGCCGACCTACACCGCGCCGCCGCGCGCCTGGATGAAGCGGAGCTGGCCGGCGATTTTCCGCTACGCGCTCTGGACCCGCCGGAGACTTCGCGGCGGCGAGCATGACCTCGTGCTCCTCAATCAATGGCCGCTGCTGCATGCCGTGACCTTGCCGCGCGCGGCGCGGCGGCGGGCGATCCTGCACTGGTGCGAGGTTCGCGACGACCCGTTCCACCGGACGATCCAGCGCTGGCTGCCCCGCCTCACGGCCGACAACGCCGCGATCAGCCATGCCGTCGCCGAGGCGATCGGAGCTGCCTCCGGCCGGCCCTTCTTCGTGCTGCCGAGCGGCCTTGATCTCGCTGCCTATGCCGCGCCGGCCGCCGCGTCCCGGCGGGGACTTCTCTCGCTCGGCCGCGTCGCCGCGCACAAGAACCTGCCGCTGCTCGTCGCGGCGTTCGAGGCGCTGCGCGAGCGCGGCTATCCGGACCGGCTGACCATCGCCGGCGACGGCCCCGCCATGCCGGAGCTCCGCCACCGCGTCGCCACCTCGCCGGCGCGGGAAGAGATCGACATCCTCGGCACCGTCGACGACGCCACCCGCGCCCGCCTGCTTGCCGAGAGCGCATTGCTGGCGCTGACCAGCCGGCGCGAGGGTTTTCCGCGCGTCGTCGCCGAGGCGATGGCGAGCGGGCTGCCGGTCGTCACCACCGACGATCCCGGCAATGGCGCGCAGACCATCGTCGCCGCTTCCGGCTGCGGCGTCGTCGCGCGCGCGGATCCACAAAGCCTCGCCGACGCAGCGGAAGCGGCGCTCGCCGAGGCTGACCGCCATGCCGAGGCCGGCCGCGCCTATGCGGCGTCGCTCGACTGGGACCGGATCGCGGCCCAACTCGAACAGCGGGCGGAGCGATTGCCGCGGCGAGCGGCGCAAGCCGGTCCGGCGAGCGCAGCCACCGGGCAGGCCCGCTGATGCGCGCCGGAGCGACGGCCGACCCGGCAACGCGGACGATTACCGCCCGGCTCGTCACGCCGGTCGCCAATCTCGCTATCCGCGCCATGGGCCTCGCCATGCGCCTCGCCCTCCTCGTCTATCTCGCCCGCTATCTCGGCATCGACGCGGTCGGAAAGTTCGGGCTGATCCAGGGCGCGGCGGGCGTCACGCCGGTAGCGCTCGGCTGGGGCGCCAGCTATTTCCTCGGCCGCGAGATCGTCGGCCGCCCGCCGGTCGAGGCCGGGCGGCGGGTGCGCGACCGGCTGGTCCTGACCGGGCTCAGCCTGGCGGCGGCCGGTATCGCCTGCGCTGCGCTGATCGGCGCCGGCATCGTCACGCCGCCGGCCTCGCTCCTCCTCGTTGCGCCGATCCTCGTTCTGGAGGCCTTCGCCTTCGACATCCATGTCGCGCTGATCAGCGTCGGCAAGCCGCTTGCCGCCAACTGGCTGCTCTTCATCCGCACCGGCGCCTGGGTCGTGCCGGCAGCCGGGCTCGGCATCCTGCTGCCGGAGCTCCGGACGCTGGATTTCGTGCTGGCCTGCTGGCTCGCGGCGCTCTTCGCCAATTTCGCCGGGCTCGCCATCGTCCTCCGCGCCTGGCCGCTCGCCGCGATCGGCCGAGCTTCCATAGACAAGGACCGGCTCCGCCGCCGCCTGCGCGAAGGCTGGCTGATCTATCTGAACGACCTCGCCCTCGTCGGCATGGTCTATCTCGACCGCTACATCGTCGACTGGTTCCTCGATCTCCGCGCCGTCGGCGTGTTCGTGCTGCACTGGTCGATCGCCAACGCGCTGCACGTCCTCGTCTCCGCCGCGATCGTACAGGTATCGCTGCCCGATCTGGTCCAGGCGCGGCGGGACGGCGGGACCGAGGCCTGGCGGCGGGCGCTGGCCCACATGATCGCGCGCGTCGCCGTCGCCGCGATCGCGCTTGGAACGCTGCTGCTCGTCGCCACCGCCTTCGCCCTGCCCCGGCTGCTCGGTGCCGGCGCGCCGGTCGACGCCCGCCTGCTCGGCTGGATGCTCCTCGCCATGGCGATCCGGCTCGTCGCCGACGCGGTCAATTACGGCCTCTACAGCCTCGGCCTCGATCGCCCGCTCGCGCTGATCAATCTCGGCGCCGCCCTCGCCTCGGCCGTTCTCGGCGTTCTGCTCGTCCACGCCTTCGGACTGACCGGCACCGCGCTCGCCATGATCGCAACGGCTTCGCTGCTGCTCGTCTGCCGGTCCCTCGCGCTCGGACGCTGGAAGAATGTCGCGATCGCGGAGCAGCCGGCATGAGTCGCCCGCGCATCCTGCACATCCTGCCGGATGGCAGCCCCGGCGGCGGCGCGACCGCCGTGCTCGGGCTCTGCCGCGATCTCGTCCGCTCCGGCGATTTCGACGTCTCGCTGGTCACCCGGCCAGGATCTGCGCTGCTAACGGCGGCGACGGAGGCAGGGATCCGGACCGAGGCGCTCGACTTCTTCACCGGCCGGCTCGACCCGCGCCTGCCGGGTCGCCTCGCCGAGCGGATCGACCGCATCCAACCCGACATCATCCATGCCCATGGCGCCCGCGCCGGGCTGCCGCTGACATCGCCCCGGCACCGGATATCACGACCGCTCGTCTACACCGTCCACGGCTACCACCACGCTAACAAGCCGTTACCACTCCGCGCGCTCGGCCGGCTGGCCGAACGCCGCATCGCCGGTCAAGCCCACGCCGTCGTCTTCGTCGCCGGCGCCGATCGCGACAGCGCCGACCGGGAAGCCATTCTCGGCCGCGACGATCCGAGGGGACATGGAATCCCGAACGGCATCGACCCCGCCGATTTCGCCGGCATCGAGCCGCTGGATCAACGCTTCGACTTGGTCTTCGCCGGCCGGGCCCACCCCCAGAAGAACCCGCTCTTCCTGGTCGACATCATGGAACGGCTTCGGGAGCATCTGGCCGGATCGGGCCTGCGGCTCCTGATGATCGGCGGCGGCCCGCTCGAGCCGGCGCTCAGGGCGCGGATCGCCGCCAGCCCGGCCCGTGCCGCGATTACATTGGCCGGTGCGCTGCCCCGCGCCGAGGTGCTGCGAGCGCTTCGTTCGGCCCGGCTGCTCGTGCTGCCGTCGCTCTGGGAGGGGCATCCGATCGCGCCGATCGAGGCGCTGCATTGCGGCCTGCCGGTCGTCGCGTCGAAGATCGGCGGCACAAGCGAGATCGTGATCGACGGCGAGACCGGCCGTCTCATCGACGGCTTCGACCCTCGGGACTATGCCGCCGCGATCCTCGACCTGCTGGGAAATCCCGCCCGCCATGCCCGCCTGGCCGAGAACGGCCGCCTTCTGGTGGCCGCGCGCTATCTGCGCAGCGCGGGATCGGCGGCCCATGCAAAACTCTATCACGCGCTGATGCGCCGACGCTGACGGCCAGCTTTCCGGGGCTCAATAGGCGCCGGTGCCGATCAGCGCCGCCGGCACTGTCCTCGCCAGGATGACGAGATCGCCGGCGAGGCTGACTTTCCTCGCATAGTCGGCGTCGAATTCGAGGCGGGTCTGGTAGTCCGTGCGGGAGCGCCCGGACACCTGCCACAGCCCGGTCATGCCGGGGCGGCAGAGATAATAGGCCTCGAACAGCCGGTCGCCCGGGGCGGCGCTCGCGAATTCGATCTCGCCGCGTGGCCGCGGCCCGACAAGGCTCATGTCGCCGCGCAGGACGTTGAAGAACTGCGGCAGCTCGTCGAGGCTGAACCGCCGCAGGAACCGCCCCATCCAGGTGATCCGGGGATCGCCTTCGATCTTGTAGGTCCGGGCATAGCGCCAGCGGGCCTCGGGATTACCCTGCAGGAACTCGTCGAGAATGGCGTCGGCGCCCGGAACCATGGTGCGGAACTTGTACATGTGGAAGCGCCGGCCGCCGGCTCCCCGGCGCGGCGCGACATAGAAGACCGGCCCGCCGCCGAGCCCGACGAGGAACGCGACGATCACGCCGACCGGCAGCAGCAGCAGGATGGCGAAGGTCGCGACGCCGATGTCGAGGCCGCGCTTGAGCCGATAGCCGCGCGGCTTCGCCCCGGTCCCGACGCCGGCGGCCCGAGCCCCCGCTTCCGCGCTCGTCGCGCGGATCGATGAAGGTCCCATTCCCACCCCCCATTACGCAGAGGAATTGACACGGCCCCCTTGGCAAAGTCACATCGCGAACGTCGTCCGAATTGCGTCCGATTCTCACCCGTCATGTCTGGAATGCGCCTGATGACCGCCGAAAAGCCGGCCTTCGGCCCGGAGACGTCCGAAAGACGCAAAAGCCGAACCGCGCCGCTCGAACCCGGCGTGATCGGCAGGGCGCTCCTGCGCACGGCCGTCTATGCGGGCCTCATCGCCATCAGCATCCTGCTGTGGTGGGCGATCGGACGCCAGTTGCTGTCCGACTGATCCCACGCACGAATTGCCGGCCCGGCGGGCGCCTCGCTCGAGGCAGCCCGCTCGTCAGCTCAATGGCGCATGGATGCCGAACGACCGCCGCCGCATTCCCCCGCGAACGGCATGACGGCAAGAAACGGTTGCACCCCCTCCGGACGACAGCTCAGGATATTCTGAAATTCAAACTATCCTGCACATTCCGTTACGTCAACTTGGGTAGGATTTGGGTGGGATCCTGCATCGTCAGGCGGAGACCATACCCCCTTTGAGGGCTGTTCCCGGCGCAATCGGCGCGTCATCCTTGCTGCGAAAGCTCTCGACGAGACCCCGCAGGCAGGCCCGGTAGGTCTTGGCGACATCGGCGTCGAAATCGTAGCGAAGCCAGTTGTCCAGCATGCCCGACATGAAGCACTTCAGCGTGGTCGAGGCCGATTCCGCGGTCCAGCCCTCGGCCAGTTGGCCGGCCGCTTCGACCGCCTCGAAGGCGCACCGGAAGTTCGCCACCATGGTGTCATGCATGGTCTGCTGAAGCCGCAGCGCCTCCTGCATCTCGCCGGTGTATTCGCAGCGCGTCACGACGATCTTGTAGACTTGGCGGGTGTGCTCGTCCCGGACGAACAGCTCGATCACCTCGAGCCCCCAGTCGAGCAGCCGCTGCAAGGGATCGCCGCCCTCGCCGCAGCTGCGGGTGACGACGCCGTCATGCAGGTCGTAGACGCGGGCGCAGATCGCCGTCAGGAGCTCCTGCTTGTTGGCGAAATGCCAGTAGATCGCACCCCGCGTCACCCCCGCTTCCGTCGCGATACGGTCGAGCGACGCGCGCGACACACCGATGTCGAGAAACACGGTTTCCGCCGCGTTCAGGATGCGTTGCCGAGTTTCCTCAGACTCAGATTTTGTACGCCGCACTTACCAACTCCCCTTTACATACATCAATGTCGGTATATATGCGGTGCTGCAACAATTCCAGACTCGTCATTTTTTGCGGTGCAATATCATGCGATTGCCCTTCGTGCCCCCCACGACCCTATCAGCGCTCCTGCTCGGCGCCAGCCTTTTGGCGCTCCCGGCCACAGCCATTGCGCAGGCGCCTGCGGCACCGCCACCGCCAAGCGTCGAAATCTCGACCCTGAAGGCGCGCGAAGTCCCGCTGAGCTATACCTATGCCGGCCGCGTCTCGGCGTTCCGGGAGGTGCAGGTCCGCGCCCAGGTCGGCGGCATCCTGAAGGAACGCGCCTATGTCGAGGGTGCGCGCGTCAAGGCCGGCGACGTGCTGTTCCGCGTCGATCCGACCACCTACGAGGCGGAAGTTGCCCGCGCCCAGGCCCAGCTGCAGACCGCCGAGGCCCAGTTGGCCCAGGCATCGCGCGACAAGGTGCGCGCGGTCGAGCTGTTCAGTCGCCAGGTCGGCTCGCAGAAGACCCGCGATGACGCCCTGTCCGCCGTCGATCTGGCGGAAGCCGCCGTCGCCGCCGCCAAGGCGCAGCTGAAAACCGCGCAGATCAATCTCGACTATGCCACGGTGCGGGCGCCGATCGACGGCGTGACCAGCCTGGACGTCGTTCCCGAGGGCAGCCTGATCGGCGTCGGCACCACCGACAGCCTGCTGACCACCATCACGCAGCTCGACCCGGTCTATGTGAACTTCTCGCTCAACGACACCGACGTGGCGGAAATCCGCCGCATCGCCGAGGAGCAGAACAATGGCGCATCCGACATCAAGCTGACGGCGAACATCACCTTCGGCGACGGCAAGCACTACGACAAGGCCGGCGAGATCGACTTCACCTCGTCGAGCATCGACACGCAGACCGGCACCATCCGCTCGCGCGCCGTGTTCGAGAATCCGGATCTCTACCTGATCCCCGGCCAGTTCGTGCGCGTCACCGTGACCGGCATGAAGCTCGCCTCGGCGATCGTCGTGCCGGAGGTCGCCGTGATGCAGGGACCGCAGGGCAAGTTCGTCTACACGATCGACGACAAGAACGTCGCCTCGATCACCCCGGTCACGCTCGGCGCGGCGGTCGAGGGCGGCTGGGTCGTGCTCGACGGCCTGAAGTCCGGCGACCAGGTCATCACCTCCGGCGTGATCAAGGTCCGCGCCGGCGCGCCGGTCGCCCCCGGCAAGGCAACCGCCCAGACTGAGCAGGCGAGCTGATGAACCGTTTCTTCGTCGATCGGCCGGTCTTCGCGGCCGTCATCTCGATCGTCATCGTGCTGGCGGGCCTTCTCGCCATGCGCGCCCTGCCGATCGCGCAGTATCCCGAGCTGACGCCGCCGCAGGTGGTCGTCACCGCCACCTATCCCGGCGCCAGCGCGGAAGTGCTGACGCAGACCGTCGCTGCCCCGCTCGAAGAGCAGATCAACGGCGTCGAGAACATGATCTACATGCAGTCGATCAACTCGGGCTCCGGCTCGATGCGACTGATCGTGACCTTTGCCACCGGCACCGACGCCGACCAGGCGACCATCAACGTCAACAACCGCGTCCAGCGCGCGCTTTCGGCCCTCCCCTCGGAAGTGCAGCGCCTCGGCGTCACCGTCAACAAGCAGTCCAGCTCGATCCTGGCCGTGGTGGCGCTGACCTCGGACAATCCGCAGTATGACTCCGTCTATCTCGCCAACTACGCGCTGCTCAACATCATCGACGAGCTGAAGCGCACCCCCGGCGTCGGCGAGGCGAACCTGTTCAGCCGCGAAAACTACGCCATGCGCGTCTGGCTTCGCCCGGACAAGCTGGCGCAGTTCGGCCTGACGACGGACGACGTCGCCACCGCCATCCGCGAGCAGAACCAGCAATACGCCGCCGGCCGCGTCGGTGATCCGCCGACCGAGGGCGAGCTCGTCTTCTCCTATGCCGTCACCACCGACGGCCGCCTGCCCGACCCCGAGGCCTTCGGCAACATCATCCTGCGCGCCGACCCGAACGCCGCCACACTCAGGCTGCGCGATGTCGCGCGCATCGATCTCGGCGCCCAGGACTACGGCTTCCGCGCCGCGCTCTCCGGCAAGCCGACGGTTCCGATCGGCATCTATCTCCAGCCGGGCGCCAACGCGCTCAATACGATCCATCTCGTGAAGGAGAGGCTGGACGAGATCGCGACGCGGATGCCGGAAGGCGTCAGCTACTCGATCCCCTATGACACGACGCTGTTCGTGCAGGCCTCGATCGACGAGGTGATCCAGACCTTCATCGAGGCGCTGATCCTCGTGGTGGTCGTCGTCTTCGTCTTCCTGCAGAACTGGCGGGCGACGCTGATCCCGCTGATCGCCGTGCCGGTGTCGATCCTCGGCACCTTCGCGGGCATGTATCTGCTCGGCTTCTCGATCAACCTCCTGACCCTGTTCGGCCTGGTGCTCGCGATCGGTATCGTCGTCGACGACGCCATCGTGGTGCTCGAGAACGTCGAACGCATCATGACGACGGAGAAGCTGCCGCCACGCGAGGCGACGATCAAGGCGATGAGCGAAGTGACGGGCCCCGTCATCGCCATCGTGCTGGTGCTCGTCTCGGTGTTCGTGCCGGTCGCCTTCATGGGCGGTCTCGCCGGCGAGATGTATCGCCAGTTCGCCATCACCATCGCCGTCTCGGTGACCATCTCGGGCATCGTCGCGCTGACGCTGACCCCGGCGCTCTGCGCCCTGATCCTGAAGCCGGGCCACCACGAGCCCTGGGCGCCGTTCCGCTGGTTCAACCGCGTCTTCGACCGGATCACCAGCGGCTATACGGCGGGCGTCCGCTTCTTCCTGAAGCGCGCCGCGCTCGGCATCACGCTGTTCGCCGTCATGGTGGGCGCCGCAGGCTACCTGTCCACCAAGATCCCCGGCGCGCTGGTGCCGGACGAGGACCAGGGCTATCTGATCGTCGTCGGCGTGCTGCCGCCGGCGGCGGCGCTGACGCGCACCAGCGACGTCATGTCGACGGCGAGCGAAAACATGTCGTCGCATCCCGCGGTGAAGAGCGTGCTGGCCTTCTCGGGCTTCGACCTCCTGGCCGGCTCGCAGTCGCCCAGCGCCGGCGCCAGCTTCGTCATGCTGAAGGACTGGTCCGAGCGCAAGAGCCCCAATCTGGACGCCCGCGCCATGCCCGGCCAGATCATGGGCATGAACGCCGGCATCCAGGACGGCATGATCCTGGCCTTCAACCCGCCGCCGATCCAGGGCCTGAGCACGACGGGCGGCTTCGAGCTGTACGTCCAGGACCGCGCCGGCGGCGGCACGCAGCAGCTGCTCGCCTCCACCCAGGCGCTGATCGACGCCGCCTCCAAGCGGCCGGAACTCACGGGCGTCCGCACGACGCTCTCGACCAACGTTCCGGAGTTCAAGATCAATGTCGACCGCGAGAAGGCCAAGGCCCTTCGCGTCCCGTTGACGTCGATCTTCGCGACCATGCAGGCGACCTTCGGCAGCCTGTACGTCAACGACTTCACGCTCTATGGCCGCAATTTCCAGGTCAAGCTGCAGTCGGAGGCGAACTTCCGCGAGAAGCCGAGCGATCTCAGCCAGGTCTTCGTGCGGTCCGACAGCGGCAGCATGATCCCGCTCGACACGCTCGTCACCGTCGATCGGACCATTGGTCCGGACCTCCTGGAGCGCTTCAACAACTTCCCGGCCGCCAAGGTGATGGGCAACCCAGCGCCCGGCTATTCCTCCGGCCAGGCGCTGGCGGCGATCCGCGAGGTCGCGGCCACGGCGCTTCCCGCCAACTACACGGTCGCCTGGACGGGCTCCGCCTACCAGGAAATCGCCACCGGCGGCACCGGCCAGCAGGCGCTGATCTTCGGCATCATCATGGTGTTCCTGATCCTCGCCGCCCAGTACGAGCGCTGGTCGCTGCCCTTCGCCGTCATCCTGGCGGTACCGTTCGCCCTGTTCGGCGCCCTCTTGGCCATCTGGCTCCGGGGACTGAGCAACGACGTGTACTTCCAGATCGGCCTGGTGACGCTGATCGGCCTCGCCGCGAAGAACGCGATCCTGATCGTCGAGTTCGCGGTGATCAAGCGCGAGGAAGGCATGAGCGCCTTCGACGCCGCGCTCGAGGCGGCGCGCCTGCGCTTCCGTCCGATCGTCATGACGTCGCTCGCCTTCATCCTCGGCGTGCTGCCGCTGGCGATCTCGACAGGCGCCGGCTCCGCCAGCCGCCATTCGATCGGCACCGGCGTCATCGGCGGCATGCTGGCGGCAACCTTCATCGCCGTCTTCTTCATCCCGCTGTTTTACAAGCTGATCGGCGGGCGTGACGGCAAGACGAAGAAGAAGGCCGAGCCGGCAATTCCGGCGATCGAGGCCAAGCAGGAACCGGCGTAAGCGCCCCTGCCCCTCGCCAACAAAAAAGAACCCGGGCCGCCACGGCCCGGGTTCTTTCGTTTCAGCCCCGGCGCCGCGGCGGCTTCGTTCGTTCAGCGCCGCTTCGGCGGGGCGATCGAGCTTCGCAGGATGACGCTGCTGCCGAGCATGATCCGGCGCGGCGGCATGTCGAGCCCCTTCAGCCGCTCGATCAGCAGGCCGGCCGCCTGGCGGCCGACCTCGACCATGTCGCGGTCGATCACCGTGATCGGCGGATAGACGAGCTCGCCGAGCAGCGCATCGTCGGAGCCGACGAAGGAAATATCGTCCGGGATCGACAGGCCGAGCAGCCGCACCGCCTTCAGCGCGCCATAGAAGATGTCGCTGCCGGCAGCGAGAATGGCGGTCGGCGGGTTCGGCCCGGTCAGGAGATCATGCGTCTCGGCGGCGCCGCGCTCGGCGCTCTGCGTGCGGGCGCGGATCAGCCACTCGTCGATCGGCACGCCCGCCTTCTCGAGCGCCCGCTTGAAGCCGGTGACCCGGTCGCGGCCGGGACGGATGTTGCTCGAGGCGGTGATCAGGCCGATGCGGCGATGGCCGAGCTGCAGCAATTGCCCGACGACGGTCTCGATCGGCTGGATGTGCTCGCTATAGACGACGTCGGCCTCGACCGGGATATCGCGGTCTAGCACCACGACCGGCACGCCCATGCGCTTCAGTTCCTCGATCGTGCCTGTCGCCGTCTCGTCCGACAGCGTGACGATCAGCCCGTCCATGCGGCGCTGGCGGGCGGCCTGCAAAAATTCGATCTCGCGCGCCGGCGAGCGGTTCGACGAGAAGGCGAACAGCATGTAGCCTTCCGGCGCGAACACCGCCTCCGCCCCCTGCGCGACGCGGGCGAAGACCTGGTTGGTCATGTCCGGGATCAGGAAGCCGATGGTCTTGGTTTGGTTGGTGCGCATGGCGCGCGCCGCCGCGTTGGGCTGGTAGCCGAGTTCGGCCATCGCCGCCAGCACGCGGGCCCGTGTCTCCGGCGCCACGCGCGGGCTCTCGCCGGCGACGCGCGAGACCGTCCCGATCGAGACGCCGGCCGTCGCCGCCACCTCGTGGATCGTCGGCTGGCGCCGGCCGCCGGTCGGCATCTTCGCTGACATAACGTTTACATCCCTGACCCGTCTTCGGCCGGACCTACCGGGCACCCACAGCCAGCAAACTGCCACTCGCCCCGCCGGCAATCAAGGAGAATCAAGCCTCCCTTCCTCGCGGCGGTTGCGGTCGAAAGAAGCGACACGGCTATGTTGACGTTCACACATCCATGTCGTTCTATCGCCCGACTGCCTCGCCCTGGGGCTGCCGATTCATGGCCTGTTCATGGCTTCGGCGCGCCGGCGGGCATGACCACAGGGAGAGAGATGACTATGGATCCTTTCAAGCGCCGGCAACTCGGCCGCACCGAATTGATGCTGCCGCAGATCGGTTTCGGCGCGGCGCCGCTCGGTGAACTGTTCACCAAGGTGACCGACGCCGACGCCGAGGCGACGCTGCAGACGGCCTGGGACGCCGGCGTCCGCTACTATGACACGGCCCCGTGGTACGGTCGCGGCCAGAGCGAGCATCGCGTCGGCCGCTTCCTCTACAAGCAGCCGCGCGAGGACGTGATCCTGTCGACCAAGGTCGGCCGCATCCTGCGCGCGCCGATCCAGAAGCCCGACGAGTTCGACACCGGCTTCTGGTCCGGCGGCCTGCATTTCGACCATTATTTCGATTACAGCTATGACGGCGTCATGCGCGCCTACGAGGACAGCCTCCAGCGCCTCGGCATGAACCGCATCGACACGCTGATCATTCACGACCTCGACTGGTGGCATCGCGGCCCGGAATCGATGGTGCAGGCTGGCTTCACGGAGCTCGCCAATGGCGGCTGGCGCGCGCTCGCCGAACTGAAGGCGGCGGGCCGCATCCGCGCCATCGGCGCCGGCATCAACGAGCTCGGCCTGATTCCGCGCTTCCTCGAGATGTTCGACATGGACTTCTTCCTGCTGGCGCTGCGCTACACGCTCGGCGAGCAGGAGACGCTGACCAAGGAACTGCCGCTCTGCGTCGAGCGCAATGTCGGCATCATCATCGGCGGCGTGTTCTCGTCCGGCCTCTACGCCACCGGCCCCGTGCCAGGCGCCAAGTACAATTACTTCGAGCCGACGCCGGAGATCCTGGAGAAGGCCCGCCGCGTCGCCGAGGTCTGCAAGCGCCACGACGTGCCGCTGCCCGCCGCCGCCCTGCAGTTCCCGCTGCATCACCCGGCCGTCGCCTCCGTCATCCCCGGCGCCTTCAAGCCGGAGCAGGTGACGACCAATCTCGATCTCGTCCGCATGGAGATCCCGACCGATCTCTGGGCCGAGCTGAAGCACGAAGGCCTGATCCGCGCCGACGCCCCGACGCCGTAGGCGGCCAGGGCTCGCCCCTCACCCTACCCTCTCCCGCACGCGGGAGAGGGGCAAAGAGATGCAATACTTGCCGGACTTTCGGACGCCTAGACGACGGGCAGCGATCCGCCGTCGATGCGCAATTCCGTGCCCGTGATCGTGGCCGCGCGGGGCGAGGCGACGAAGGCGATCAGTTCGGCGACGTCCTGTGGCGTGTTGGGTCGGCCGATCGGTATGCCGCCGATCGCCTTCATCAGGTCGGCGCGGGCCGTGTCGTAGTCCGTGCCCGCCTTGTCCGCGAGGCGCTCGACCAGTGCGACAGCCGCCTCCGTTTCCGTCCAGCCGGGCGAAACCCGCACGACCCGGACGCCCTTCGGGCTAACCTCTTTGGAAAGCCCCTTGCTGTAATTGGCAAGCGCCGCCTTGGCGGCGGCATATCCAAGCGTCGCTTCGAACACCGGCGACTGGGCCTGGATCGACGTCACATGCACGATGACGCCGGAGCTCCGGTCGAGCATGGAAGGCAGAAGCGCGCGGTCGAGGCGGACGGCGGAGAGCAGGTTGAGGCTCAACTCCCTCGCCCATTCGCTCTCGTCCAGCGCGGCGAAGCCTCCTCCTGGCGCGGAAGATCCGCCGAGCGCGTGGACGAGGATGTCGATCCCGCCCAATCGCGACAGCACGGCGTCCGCGACGCTGGCGCAGCCCTCGAGGGTCGCGAGATCGGCCGAGATCGATGCGAGCTGGTCGTCCGAGGTTTCGATGGTCCGTCGCGACACGCCGATAACCGTCGCGCCACCTTCCCGGAACCGGAGCGCCGTGGCCCAGCCGATCCCGAGACTGGCGCCCGTCACGAGGACCCGCTTGCCCTGAAACTCGCCGGCCATCACGCAATCTCCAGCGAACGGATTTCACCATCGGCCAGCTCGAACCGCTGCGTCAGCAGAACCGGCGAATTGGGAAACGATCCGCTGACCCGCGTGGAGACGAGATAGGCGCCATCCTGTTCGCGGATGTCGATTACCTCGGTCTCGTAGCGATATCGGGCTTTGTTTTCGGCCTTCCATGCCGCGATGGCGGCGCGGCCGGTCCGGACGGCGCCTTCGTCCCGCACCGTCGCGTCGACGGCGAAACAGAGCGCGAGCGCCTCGAAATCATCGGCCTTCTCGGCCGCATAATAGGCGGCGATGGGTTCGGGAAGTCTGTCCGTCATGGCGTTCATGGCTCACTCCATTGCGTTGAGCCAAGACATGCGAGTAGGCTGTCAAAATGACAAGAACCGACGAAAAAGTAAGGTACGAACCAAAAAGTAAGTCCGACAGCCACGGCACGCCCTATACGCCGCAAACGGCGGCGGCGGATGTCGAGGCGACGCTCGGCATTCTGGAAGGGCGCTGGAAGCTGGTGATCCTCTTCCATCTCTTCGACGGCGAGCCGCACCGCTTCTCCGAACTGGAGCGCGCGATACCGACGATCTCGCAGAAGATGCTCATTCAGCAGCTGCGACAGCTGGAAGGCGACGGCGTCGTGCGTCGCATCGTCCACCATCAGGTGCCGCCCAAGGTGGAGTACCGCCTGACCGACTGGGGCCAGGCGCTTTGTCCCGCGCTCGACGCGATCCTCGTCTGGGCGGCGGCGCGCGAAAAACTCGCGCCTGAGACGCCGGCGAAGGGTGAATAGCCTCGACAGGCGGCGCTCATGATAATGCCCGCGACGGGCAGAAGCGCATCGCGGGCAATATGTCTGGCCCGAAGGATCAGAAGTTGAAGTCGGCGATATTCGCCTTGTCGAAGGTCGTCAGGTCCGCCTGCGTCTTGATCACGCTGTTCTCGTCGACCGTGACCTTGCCGAGACCCTCGACCTCGAAGACCGTGCCGGCTTCGTTCTTGATCGAGCCGTCCTTGACGCCGACCGCGAAATGGGCGGCGAGCAGGCCCTGATTGTAGGGGCTCCAGAGCTGGAACGCCTCGACCGTGCCGTTCTCGATGAAGCGGCGCATCTGGTTCGGCGTGCCGAGGCCGACAACCTTGACCTGGTCGGCCTTCTTCGCCGTCTCGACGACCTGGGCGGCCGCCGCGACGCCGACCGTCGTCGGCGAGATGATACCCTTGAGGTTCGGATAGTTGGCGAGCAGGGCCTCCGTCTCGGTGGTCGACTTCTGCGGGTCGTCGTCACCATAGGCGATCGTGACCAGCTTCATCTTGGCGTATTTCGGATCCTTCTCGAGGCTGTCCTTCATCGCCGCGATCCAGACGTTCTGGTCCGGCGCGTCGGTGGTGGCCGAGAGGATGGCGATCTCGCCCTCATAGCCGATCTGCTTGCCGAGCAGCTCGACCTGCGACGGGCCGGTCTTGGTGAAGTCGACCGGCAGGATGGCCGCGTCGCGATGCGTCTCGTTGCCGGGCAGGTCGGAATTGACCGACAGGATCAGCGTGCCCTTGGCGCGGGCGCGGTCGAACACCTGGTTGAGCGCGTCGGGGCTGTTCGGCGAGATGGCGACGACGTTGACGCCGCGCTGGATCTGCGCGGTGACGAACGGGATCTGCGAGGTCGCTTCGGCCGAGGCCGGGGCAACGGTGGTGAACTCGCAGCCGAGCTTCTTACAGCCGTCCTCGAAGCCTTTGATGATCGAATCGAAGTACGGGTTGCCCGTGTTCTTCGGGATGTAGACGATCGAGACCGGATCGGCCGCATAGGCCGCACCCGAGAACAGCGCGGCGCCGAAGGCGGCGGCGAGCATCAGGTTTCTTCTCAGCATCAGTTCCTCCCAGTTGCTGACAGACGGATCCCGCTAGGCACTTCATCGCTCCCAAGGAACGATGAAGTGCCTAACGCCTTGTTTGGTCGCGTTTTCTTCACGCGAACCGGTGTCCACTTCGCTTGAAAACGCTACCTCTGACTGCGGGCATAGATCGCGTTGGTCGCGATGATCGAGACGATGAGCAGCAGGCCCATGACGGTGAGCTGCGCGTTGATGGCGATGTTGGCGACGGTCATGCCGGTGGCGATGATGACGAGCAGCCAGGCGGCGAGGAAGGTGCCGAGGATCGAGCCGCGGCCGCCGAAGATATAGGTGCCGCCGAGCATGACGATCAGCACCATGGTGAGCTCGGCGCCGGAGGCGAGGTCGTAGCGCACCGAGCCGAGCCGCGAGGCGACCATCAGGCCGGCGATCGAGCTCGTGATCCCCGAGGCGATGAACAGGCCCATCTTGATGCGGCGGACGCGGATGCCGGCATGGATGGCGGCGATCTCGCTGGTGCCGATCTGGTAGATCTGGCGGCCATAGATGGTGATGCCGAGGAACAGGCCGAGCAGGAGAGAGGCGGCGACGAAGACGAGCACGGGCACCGGCACGATGCCGACCATGCGGTAGTCGATGCCGACGAACCAGCCGGGAAAGCCGCCGATCGACTTGTCGCCGGCCAGCACCTGCGCCAGGCCGCGATAGAGGATCAACGTGCCGATGGTGACGATGATCGACGGCAGCCGCAGCACGGTGACGAGGAAGCCGTTGAAGGCGCCCATGACGAGGCCGGCGAGCAGGCTGACGCCCATGGCGACTGGCATCGGCAGTCCCGCCTTGAAGGCCGTGCCGAACAGGCAGGCGGAGAGCGCCATCTGGGCTGCCGGCGACAGGTCGATCTCGCCGGAGATGATGACCAGCGTCAGCACCAGCGCGACGATGGCGAACTCGATGTAATAGGTCGAGCTCTCCAGGATGAAGCCGAGATCGGCGAAGAAGGGCGACAGATGGCTGGCAACGATGGTCGCCAGCACGAGCAGCAGCAGCGTCACCGTCTCCGGTCGGATCAGCAGCACCTGCCAGCGCGGCCGCGGCGCCGCCGCCTCGCGGACGACGATGCGCGGCGTGGTCGAAGCGACAGGGGATTTGTCGATGGAGTTCATGCGCCACCTCGGGCGAGCAGGCCGCGCAATCCGCCCTGGCGGACGGTGCGGTCGATGACGAGGGCGATCAGGATGATCGCGCCATAGATGGCGTTCTGCCAGAAGCCGGAGACGCCGAGGATCGGCAGGGCCACCTGCACGGAGCCGAGCAGCAGCACGCCGAGCACCGTGCCGAGCACCGACCCGACGCCGCCATTGATCGAGACGCCGCCGATGACCACCGCCGCGATGACGGTGAACTCGAAGCCGACGCCGGTAATGCCGGGGTTCACATAGCCGAAGCGCGCCGCATAAATCAGACCGGCCAAGCCGGCGAGCGCGCCGGAGAGGGTGAAGACCAGGATCGTCACCGGCATGACGCGGATACCGCGCAGCGGGGCGGCGGCCGGGTTGGAGCCGATGGCGTAGATCTGGCGGCCGACCTGCGTGTAGGTCAGGAACAGCCAGGTCGCGAAGGCGACGGCAAAGGCAATGATGACGATCCACGGAATGTCGATCGGCGAGGTCTGCGCCATGCGGATCAAGGGTTCCGGAATATCGTTCGGATCGATCTGTTTCGAGCCGGACAGGATGAACAGCAGGCCGCGATAGAGGCTCAACGTGCCGAGCGTCACGATGATCGACGGCAGCCTGAACACGGTCACGACCAGGCCGTTGACGAAGCCGAGTGCCGCGCCCGACAGCACGCCGACGGCGAAGCCGACAGAAAGCGGCCACTCCGGATGATCGCGAAAGATCATGCCGGCGGCGATGGCCGAGAAGCCGAGGATCGAGCCGATCGAGAGGTCGACGTTGCGCGAGACCAGCACCATCATCTGGCCCATCGCCGCGACCAGGATCAGCGGCACGGCGAGCAGCACGATCCGGAGCGTGTCGACGGAGACGAAGCGCGGCTGGATCAAGCCGACGACGGCGACGAACAGCACGAGCATGACGAGGATACCGGCCTCGCGGGCGCGGAACAGGCGGGCGATCGAATTCATGCCGCGGCTCCCGAAACCGTATGGCGGCCGGAGCGCGGCACGGCGGCATGCATGATCGCCTCCTGGCTCGCCTCGGCGCGCGGGATGTCGGCCGTCAGCTTGCCTTCGGACATGACGAGGATGCGATCGGACAAGGCGAGCAACTCGGGGAGTTCGGAGGAAATCAGCAGGATGGCGCGGCCGCTGGCGGCGAGTTCGCCGATCCGGTCGTAGAACTCGGCCTTGACGCCGATGTCGATGCCGCGCGTCGGCTCGTCGAGGATCAGGATATCCGGCTCGGCCAGCAGCCAGCGGGCGAGGATCGCCTTCTGCTGGTTGCCCCCCGAAAGCTCGCCGATCGGCTGGCGTACGGTGGCGAGGCGGATCGAGAGCTTGTCGACCGATTCCTTCGCCAGCCGCTTCTCGACGGCGCGGCGGATGATGCCCTTCGGCGCGATCTGCTTGGGCACGGCGGCGGTGATGTTGGTCTCGACCGAGAGCGAGCGGAAGATGCCGGCGATTGCGCGATCCTCCGAGACGAAGGCGATGCCGTGCGCGATGGCGTCGGTCGGCTCGCGGATCTCGGCCGGCTTGCCGTCGATCTCGATCGTGCCGGAGGCGGCGGGCGCGACGCCGAAGATGGCGCGGGCGACATCGGTGCGGCCGGCGCCAACGAGGCCGCCGAGGCCGACGATCTCGCCCTTGCGGACGTCGAAGGAGATGTTCTCGAACCGGCCCGGCAGCGTCAGCGCACGCACGGAGAGGGCCACGTCACCGACATGACTGGTGCCGCGATGCAGATAATCGGCAACCGGCCGGCCGATCATGCGGCGGATGATGTCGGCATCGGAGAGGCTCGCGGTCGCCGCCGTCTCGATCTTGTCGCCATCGCGGAAGATCGTGACGCGGTCGCAGATGGCGCGCACTTCTTCCAACCTGTGCGAGATGAAGATGATCGTCCGGCCCTCGTCGCGCAGGCGGCGGACGATGGTGAACAGCGTCTCGACCTCCTTCGGCGTCAGCGCTGCGGTCGGCTCGTCCATCAGGATCAGCCGGCTGTCGGAGGCGAGCGCGCGGGCGATCTCGACCATCTGCTGGTCGGCGATCGAGAGGCCCCGCATCGGCGCGGTGACATCGATCGGCACGTTCAGGAGGCCCATCAGGCGACGGGCTTCCCGGGCGAGTTCGGCCCAGCGGACGCGACCGAGCGGCTTGCCGCCAACTTGGCCGATGACGAGGTTTTCCGCCACCGACAGGTCCGGGAACGAGATCGGCTCCTGATGGATCAGCGTGATGCCGAGGCGCTGCGCGCCGATCGGCGAACCGATCTCGACGACCTTGCCGCCGAGCTCGATCGTGCCGCGCGTCGGCCGGTGCACGCCGGCGAGGATCTTGGCGAAGGTCGATTTGCCCGCGCCATTCTCGCCGAGCAGCGCATGCACCTCGCCCGGCATCAGGTCGAGATCGACATTGCGAAGAACCTCGACGCCGCCGAAGGATTTCGAGATGCCGCGCGCCGAGACAAGCGGCGCTGTCATCGCGCCGCCTCCAGACGGTAGAAGCGGACGGCGTTATCGCGCCAGAATTTCTGGCGCTCGGCGTCGGAGGCCGAGGCGAGGACGCCGTCGAGCAGCTCGACCCAGCGGCGGTACTCGATCGCCTGCACGGCCACCGGCCAGTCGCCGCCGAACATCACGCGGTCGAAGCCGAAAGCGTCAATCGCCACCTCGACGTAGCGCTTCAGCTCGTCGTCGGTCCAGTTGGCGTGATCCGCCTCTGTCGCAACGCCGGAGATCTTGCAGGAGACATGCGGCAACTCGGCCAGCTGGTGCATCTGGCTCCGCCACGGCTCCATCACGCCATCTGATATCGCCGGCTTGCCGATATGATCGAGGATCATCGGCACTTCCGGGATCTGGGCCGCGAATTTCAGCACGTTCGCCATGTGGCGATGGTCGACGCAGATGTCGAAGGAGAGGCCGAAATCGGCCAGCGTGCGCACGCCCTCGATGAAATCCGGCCGCAAGCAGAAATCGAGATCGGGCTCGAACTGGATGATGCGACGGATGCCGCGCAGGATATCGTGGCGGGCCAGGCGCTCGAGCTCGGGCGCGACGGCGCGGCCCTTCTCCAGCGGCGCCCAGGCTACCAGCCCCTTGATGCGCGGATCGATTTTGGCGAGTTCGGCGACCCAGTCCGCCTCGTCCTGATACTGCGCGGGATCGACCTCGCACTGCAGGAACACCATGGCCTCGACGCCGAGGCCCTCGCTCGCCGCATTATAGCGATCGAGCCCATAGGCCTGGTCGAGCACGGGATTGCCGTCGAGCCAGGCATAGCGAAGCTTGTTCGGATCCCAGAGATGCAGATGGGTGTCGACGATCGGCGCGCGCGGCATCAGAGGCCACCCGTCCAAACAGCCACGACAATAGATCCGCTGTCCTTGCGCACGCACTTCCCTCCCGTCCACGGCATCCCTCAATGCCGCAAGGGCGCCTCCACCCGCGCCCTTTCCTCATGTAAACGTCAACATGCCACGCCGCAGGCGTCAAGCGACATTCGCGCAACGTGACATGGTTTTCGAGCGAGGCTATTGGCATCGCGTTCCAACAAGCCTTTCATATGCCTTCGCTTCTTTCCAATCCCGCGGCTGAAGGAAGGCCGGGCGGCGCTTCCGAGGTGAATGGAAACGTTACACAGTCCGAGGTTCCTCTGGACAAGAGGCATTCATGATAGTTGTATTGTACAACTATCATGACAATGGGGATCCCGACGTGCCCGCCTCATCCGACCTGATCGATGAAATCCGCTCCGCGTCGCGCCAGATCGTCCGCGAGCTCGGCTTCATGGATCCGACGCTGGCGGGCACGGCCTATTCCGCCTCCGCCGTGCATGCCCTGCTGGAAGTCGAACGCCGGGAATCGATGACCGCCGCGGAGCTGGTGCAGGTTCTCAAGCTGGAAAAATCCAGCATCAGCCGGATGATCGGCAAGCTCGTCCGGGCGGGCGAACTGGCGGAAACCGCCGGCGCTGGTGACGGCCGCGTCAAGCCGTTGCGCCTGACCTCGCAGGGCCTCCGCACCGTCGCCGGCATCCATGCCTTTGCGCGAGGCCAGGTGACCGTCGCCCTGGGTCATCTGAACCCGACGGAGCAGCAGGCGGCGGCGCAGGGTCTCTCGGCCTATGCGCGCGCGCTCGCGGCGCGCCATCCGGACGCCGGCGAGACGCCGCAGGCCCCGATCGAGATCGTCGCCGGATACCGCCCGGGCTGGATCGGACGCGTCGCCGAAATGCACGCTGCCTTCTATTCCCGTCACGCCGGCTTCGGCCAGTTCTTCGAAAGCGCGGTCGCCGCCGGCGCGGCTGAATTCTCCGGCCGCCTCGACCACAAGCGCAACCGGATCTGGTCAGCGGTGCGGAACGAACGGATCGTCGGCTCGATCGCGATCGACGGCGAGGACCTCGGCAACGACCAGGCGCATCTGCGCTGGTTCATCCTCGACGACGGTTGCCGTGGCGGGGGCGTGGGCCGCCGGCTGCTCGGCGAAGCGCTGGCCTTCTGCGACCAGACAGGATTCGCGGCCACCCAGCTCTGGACATTCCGGGGGCTCGACGCAGCGCGGCGCCTCTACGAGGCGCACGGCTTCGAGCTAATCAAGGAAGCGCCCGGAACCCAATGGGGCTCCGAGGTCATCGAGCAGCAGTTTTCGCGGCGGAGGCCGGGCGCGGGGGCGTAGCAAGCAAGCCCTGGCTTACCCGGCTTATCTGATCGGTCACCGAGACCGCCTCCCCAAACTCGACCATCATCCTGAGGTGCCCGGCGAAGCCGGGCCTCGAAGGAGGGCCCAGGGAACACCTCGCTGGATCCTCCTTCGAGGCTTCGCTCACGCGAAGCACCTCAGGATGATGGTTGAGCCAGTCGATAGGTCTGAAGCGCTCAGAAGGTTGAATCAACGCCCCTTCATCAGCGCCATGAAGTCAGCCTCGAAGCGCGGGCGATCGACGGTCATGGCGACATTGGCGTTGTGGAACGGGATCGCCGTGCGGCGGCGGTCGGCGACCGTCTGGCCGCGCGTCAGCTCGCCGTGCAGCTCGACATCGACATACATCCGCTCCAGGCCGACCAGGGTCGGATCCTCGGCGACGGCGACGGCGAGCGGATCGTGCAGGCCGCAGCCCTGGATGCCAGGATACATCGTCTTGTAGGCGTCGACATAGAACTGCGTGATCTGCATCAGCGTCTGCGCCGCGTGATCGCCCTCCCGCGAAATCTCGGCCATCATGTCGGTCGAAAGCAGCGTCGTCATCGTGACGTCCATGCCGACCAGCGTCACGTTGGCGCCGGACTGCAGCACGATGTGGGCTGCTTCTGGATCATTGGCGAAATTGGCGTCGACCATCGGCGCGATCGGGCCGTGGATGCCCGGATGCAGGATCGTCGAGCCCATGACGACGATCTCCTTGGCGAGCTTGGCGATCTCGGGCGCCTTGGTGATGGCGAGCGCGACATTGGTGATCGGGCCGACCGGGCAGAGCGTGATCTCGCCGGGGTTCTCCTTGATGATGCGGATCATCAGGTCGATGGCGTGCTCGTCGACAGCCTTGATCTTCGGCTTGGGAAGCTCGACGTCGCCGAGCGCGTTGGAGCCATGGATATGGTCGGCCATGCGCTTATAGGGGCGGATCAGCGAGCGGGCGACGCCCTGCGCCACCGGGATCTCCGGACGGCCGAGCAATTCCAGGATCTTCAGCGTGTTCTCGGTCGCGATCACCGTGTCGGTATTGCCGAAGGTGGTGGTCAGCGCCTCGAGTTTGATGCCCGGACGGCGCACCGCGTAGAAGATCGCCATGGCGTCGTCGACGCCGGTGTCGACGTCGAGGATCATGCGGCAGGTTTCGGTCATGGCGGGGTCCTTGGATTGCGACGGCAGGCCGGTCAGGCGTGCGCGGTAAGGGTCTCGGCGGCGCGGCGCTTCAGCCGCTTGCGATGGCTGAGCGCCAAGGCGAGAAGCGTCACCACATAGGGCACGATGTCGGTCAGCTGGTTCGGCAGGCCCTGGCTCTGCAGGCGGACGGAGAGCGCATCGGCGACGCCGAACAGCACGCAGGCGAGCGCCGCCCAGAGCGGATGGTTGCGGCCGAGCATCACGGCGACGACGGCGATCCAGCCGCGGCCGGCGCTCATGTCCTCGGAAAAGATGCTGACGGTGCCGAGCGAAAGCTGCGCCCCGCCAAGGCCGGTCAGGCCGCCGGCGAAGAGGACGGTCAGGACGCGGTAGCGCGTGACGTCGATGCCCATGGTTCCGGCCGCACTCGCATCCTCGCCGACGCCGCGCAGGCGAAGGCCGACCGGCGTGCGGAACATCATGATCGTCACGGCGGCGGTGAGGATCCAGGCGAGCCAGGTGATCGCCGTCTGTCGCGAAAAGATCCAGCCGATCCAGGGGATGGTGTTGATCGCGTCGATGCGGATCTTGGTCAGCCCGACAATGGCGGGATCGGAAAACGTGCCGGAAACGCCGAACATCTGCCGCAGCAGATAGGCGGTGAGGCCCGAGGCGAGCAGGTTCATGCCGATGCAGATCACCACCGCGTCGCCTTTGAACACCGTCGCGCCATAGGCGAGGATCAGCGAGAACAGTACGGTGAACACAATGGCGAACAGCACGCCGCCGAGCGCGCTGCCGGTGGCGTAGCTGCCGACGACGGCCGCGAAGGCGCCGACCAGCAACTGGCCTTCCATCGCCATGTTGAAGACGCCGACCCGGCCGCAAAGCGTGCCGGCGAGCGCCGCCAGCAGGATCGGCGTGATCGACTGGACGGCGGAATTGACCAGCGACGGCGTGATGAAGCTCATCAAACTCATGACGACTTCCTCCCGACGCCGTGGCGTATGGCGAGGAAGAGGATGATGACGGCCTGCAGCACCATGGTGAGGACGCGCGGGATCTCGGTCTCGCGCTGCATGGCGAAGCCGCCCGTCTGCAGCCCGGCGAAGAACAGCCCGGCCGCGATCGCGCCGAGCGGGGCGCCGCCAGCGAGCAGCGCCGCCATCAGGCCGGACCAGGTGTAGCCCGGCGTCAGCAGCGCGCCGTCCTGGTAGCGATAGAGCGAGCCGAGCACAAGGATGGCGCCGACCAAGCCGGCGATGGCGCCGCTGGCGAACATCACCCGGATCTGCTGCGCCGCGAGCCGCACGCCGCCATAGCCGGCGAACTTGGCGTTGAGCCCACGCATGCGGAGCTCGTAGCCGGCGACGGTGCGGCGGTCGAAGAAGACGACGGCGATGGCCACGACGATCATCAGGATCAGGCCGATATTGAGCGGGCCGGCGATAACAGGCAGCCTTGCTGCTTCCGGGATCATCCGGGTCTGGGCGAGGCCGGTCGCCATGTCGCGGAGCGGGAAGCCGACGAGATAGGAGGCGATGCCGATCGCCGGATAGGAGAGCAGCAACGTCGAGATCAGCATCGGGATGCCGAAGCGCGTCTCGCCCCAGGCGGCGAGCGACGCATAGAGGCCGGACGCGATCATGGCGCAGAGGATGCTGGCCGCGATCAGCAGCGGCCCCGGCAGCGGCAGATAGAGCGCGGCAAGCGCCGCCACGAGGCCGCCGATGACAAGCTGACCGTCGCCGCCGAGATTGACCATGCCGCCGCGAAGCGGAAGGGCTGCGACCAAAGTCATGCCGACCAGCGGCACGGCCCAGTTCAGCGTGTTCGGCCAGTTCGACGGCGCCAGCGCGCCGACGAGGATGGCGCGATAGGCGGCGACGGGATCGCCGCCCGAGGCGAGCACCAGCAGCCCGCCGATGAGAATGCCGATGCCGATTGCCAGCGGCACGGCCGGGATACGCGGCAACCTCGTGGTCCGCACGCTCTGCTCGCTCATGCGGCCTCCGTTTCCGGGGACTTGACCCCAAGAGATTCATGCGCCCATATAGGCGCATAGGCCGTGGGGAGCCTGGGATGGATCTCGAACTCGATCGCGCCAAGATCATCGCGCGACTGACCCGCGAGGGCTGGGAACTCTATCGGCACGGCGCCGACCACGACATCTATCGCCACCCGGCGCATCCGCATCCGGTTATCCTGCCGCGTCATCGAACGCTGACGCCGGGCGTGGCCCGCAACATCGCCAAGCTCGCCAGCTGGCGCTGAGAAGGAATGAAAATCATGCCCCGCTATGTCGCGCTGGTGGATGGAGAGGCCGGAGTCTATGGGGTGTCGTTTCCCGATCTTCCGGGCTGTGTCGCCATGGGCCGCACAGTCGACGAGGCGCTCGCCAACGCGGCCGACGCCCTGCGCGATTGGATCAACGTGACAGAGGAAAAAGCGGGCGTGCCCCCGCCGCGCTCGCTTGAAGCGATCCGCAGGGATGCTGATACGATCGAGGCGTTGCGGGAGGGCGCAAGTCTCGCCATCGTGCCTCTGGTCCGCGACACCGGCCGGCCGGCCAAAGCCAATCTCTCGATCGATGTGGGCATCCTTGAGGCGATCGACGAAGAAGCGGCGCGGCGCAGACTGACGCGCTCCGCAATGGTCGAGCTGATGGCGCGCAGGATGCTTTCGGAACTCGTCTGAGAGGCTCATGCGGCCTCCGTGCCGTCGGATAAGTGGGCTTCGCGGACGCGGCCGGCCATCAGCAGGCCGAGGGTTTCCTCGTCCGCTTCGGCCGCTGGTAGCTCCGCCAGGATGCGGCCGTCGAACATGACGAGGACGCGATCCGAGAGCGCCAGGATCTCGGTCAGCTCGGCCGAGACCAGGAGAACGGCGCCGCCGCGATCCCGCTCGGCGACCAGCTGGCCATGGATGAATTCGATGGCGCCGACATCGACGCCGCGCGTCGGTTGCTCGGCGATCAGCAGGGGTGCGGCATGCGAGAGCTCGCGCGCGACGACGACCTTCTGCAGATTGCCGCCAGAGAGCGTGCCGACGGGGAGCTGCTCGGACCCGATCTTGACGCCGAACTTTTCGATCAGCTTCCTCGCATGCGCCGTGACGGCGTTGCCGTCGAGCAGCCGGCCGTTCGACAATGGCGGCTTGCGTTGAAAACCCATGGCGAGATTGTCGGCAGCGGAAGCGGCGAGCGCCGTGCCGGTCGTGGCGCGATCTTCCGGGATATAGGCGAGGCCGGCGTCGCGATGGCGCTCGACATCGGCGCGGGTGACGTCCGTGCCATTGATGGCGACGCTGCCGCCATCCGGAATGCGCAGGCCGGTCAGCGCCTCGATCAGCTCGGTCTGGCCGTTGCCGGCGACACCGGCGATGCCGACGATTTCTCCCGCGCGGATCTTGAGATCGACGCGATCGACCACCGGCTTGCCGCCATCAGTGGCGACCGTCAGGCCACGCGCCTCGAGCACCACGGCGCCCGGATTGGCGGGGCGCTTCTCGACGGTCAGATTCACCGCCCTGCCCGTCATGGCGCGGATGATCTCGCGGGCCGAGGTCTCTGAAGTCACCATGCGGTCGACCACCTTGCCGTCGCGCAGCACCGTGACGCGGTTGGTGATCGCCATCACCTCATGCAGCTTGTGGGTGACGAACAGAATGGTGCGGTCGTCGGCGGTCAGGTGGCGGATGATGTCGAACAGGCCGTCGCGCTCCTGCGGCGTCAGCACGGCGGTCGGCTCGTCGAGGATCAGCACGCGGGCGTCGCGATAGAGCGCTTTCAGGATCTCGACGCGCTGGCGCACGCCGACCGAGAGACGGCCGACGACGGCATGGGGATCGACCTGCAGGCGATAGCGTTCTGCCAGCGCCGCGACGCGCCGCGCCGCCTCGCGCCGGTCGATGAAGCCGAAGCGGGTCGGCTCCATGCCGTAGACGACGTTTTCCCAGACGGTCAGCGAATTGAACAGCTTGAAGGCCTGGTGAACCATGCCCATGCCGGCGCCGATGGCATCCAGCGCGGAGCGATACTGCATCTCGGCGCCGCGCAGCACGATGCGGCCGGCATCCGGCGCCTGCATGCCGTAGAGGATCGACATCAGGGTCGACTTGCCGGCGCCGTTCTCGCCCATCACAGCGTGGACCTCGCCGCGCAACACAGAGAGGTCGACATGGTCGTTGGCGACGAGCGGCCCGTAGCGCTTGACGATGCCTGACGCTTCGAGCTCGATCGTCGACATGGGTGGTGGCGGTTCCGATGTCTTTCGGGAAGGGTCGACGATCATCTTTACTCCGTCATCCCCGCCAGAGCGGGGACCATTCCGGCCCCGGACATCGCGACGGCCGGATCCCGCTTTCGCGGGGAGACGGCGATGAACGTCCGAGGCTGGCTGGCTTGGCCTTATCCAGGCTTCGATGGGCCGGCGGCCCTTGCTTGACTTACTTCGCGAGCTGCATCGGATCGGCGACCTTCACCGTTCCGGCGATGACCTCGTCGCGCAGCGCCTTCACCTTGGTGATCACGTCCGGGAATTTGACGATCAGGCAGCCCGATTCCTCGAGGCCCGGCTCCAGGCTGGTCAGCGTCATGCCGCCCTCGGCGAGGCCGTAGGTGGCAAACGGCGGCTGGTCGCCCTTGAACAGGCCCGCGACACCCTTCTCGATCACGATGTCGGTGCGCTTCTGGACGTTGTCCATGACGAGGCCCGGCGCCTGCGGGCACTGGTTACTGTCGACGCCGAAGGCCGCCGCGCCCGGCAGGTCTTCCATCGCCTTGAAGATGCCGCCGTTCGAGCCGGCGCCGCCGGCCATGATGCGATCGGTGTTGTCGGAAACCATGACGCTGGCGCGCTGCTGGCCACGGGCCGGATCGGAGAACGGATTGTTG
This sequence comes from Kaistia sp. 32K, assembly GCF_016629525.1. GTDB lineage: Bacteria > Pseudomonadota > Alphaproteobacteria > Rhizobiales > Kaistiaceae > Kaistia. The sequence goes on along the minus strand of NZ_AP024269.1, from coordinate 47,053 downwards.
CCGCCGATCCAGAGCGTCGGAGCGATCTCGATCTCCGGCTTCACATGCTTGGCGCCCTCGTTGAACGGGTCGGTGTAGCGATGGATGAAGGGGATATCGAGCGCGCCGATGGCGCCGACCTTGCCGGTCTCGCTGGTCAGCGCCGCCTCGGCGCCGGCGAGGAAGCTTGCCTCATATTCGCGAAACACCGAGCAATGGACGTTCGGCCCCGGCGTCTGCGGGCAGCTGTCGACGAGCAGGAACTTGGTGTCGGGGTAGGACTTTGCGACTTCCGGCAGGATGTCGTTGAACTCGAAGCCGACGGCGATCACCACCTTGGCGCCTTCCTTGGCGGCGGCGTCGAGGTTCTGGCGGATGGTGGTCGGGTCCGTGCTCTCATAGACCTTGGCGGTGGCGCCGACGGTTTCCGCCGCCTTCTCCGCGCCGACCTTGGCGAGTTTCAGGAAATCGTTCACGCCGACCGGATTGGGCGAGACGAAGACGATCAGCGGCTTCGCATCCTGGGCCTCTGCCGCCGTCACCGCCATCAGCGCAGCCGCGCCAGCCAAAAGACCCCGAAGCCTCATCCTACGTCTCCTGCTTGTTGGATGGCCGGAAGATATCGACTCAGACAACGGGCCACAACTGCGATTGACCGCCTATCGATCACGCCTATTCTGCGCGCAGGCGATGCCCCCCGATCGCCCCCTCTGCCCCGCGATCTGGAAGGGCCGGCGCATGCCGGCGAAGGAACCCGAATGTCGAAATACGAGACCCGCCGCCCGGACAAGCCGCTGCCGATCCGCAAGAGCCGCACCTTCCCCGTCCATGCTGGCAAGGGCTTCCTCGTCACCGGCGGCACAGGCGGCATCGGCCGGTCGATCGCGGAGCTCCTGATCGCGCAGGAAGCGCGGGTCGTCATCGCTGACTTGAAGCAGGAGGCGGTCGACGCCACGGTCGAGGCGCTCGGCGGCGCCGCCGGCGGCTGCTTCGGCGTCGTCATGGACGTCGCCTCGGAAGCGGCGGTCGCGGCCGGCGTGGCGAAAGCGATCGACCTGCTCGGCCGGATCGACGGCCTCGTCAATTCGGCGGCGATCGTGCTGCATGCCGATCCGCTGGCGATCTCGCGCGCCGACTGGCAGCGCCAGTTCGAAATTAACCTGTTCGGCGCCTACGACATCTCGCGCCTTGTGGCGCAGCACATGATCGAGCATTCGATCCCCGGCGCCATCGTCTCGATCGCCTCGGAAGCCGGCAAGAAGGGCCATGTCGAGTCGCTCGCCTACAGCGCCTCCAAGGCCGGCGTGATCTCGATGACGCGCATGCTCTCCGAGGCGCTGGCCGCCTATGACATCAACGTCAACTGCGTCTGCCCGGGCGGCGTCGCGACGCCGATGCTGCGCGAGGTCTCCGAGGCCTATTCGTCCTTCACGTCCGAACCGGCACCGGCGATCTTCGACAAGATGCTGTCGGCCCAGCTCGTCCGCCATCTGCAGCCGGTCGAGGTGGCGCGCGTCACCTCGTTCCTGCTCGGCGACGACGCCATGCTGGTGCGCGGCCAGGCGATCAACGCCGACGCCGGCGAAACGCCCTATTGACGTCCGGTTCTCGCCTCACCGCGCGGCCTGCTCCGCCGGGCAGGCCGCCTGGCTCGCCGCGCCGCGGCCGAAGACGAGATAGCTCGCCACCGCCAGCAGCCAGACGCCGATGCCGCCATAGAGCAGGATCCAGCCGAAGCCGTCGACCAGCGCCAGATGGACGACCGCGCCGGAAACGCCATGCTCTGTCGAAACGGCCGTGCCGGCGGCGACCTGCTGCGCCAGCTGGCGCAAAATCGCCGGGTCGACATCGGCCGGCAACGCCGCCTGCAGCGAGGCGCGGACGCCCTCGACGAGCAGGAAGCCCATCAGCGCGATGTTGATGGCGAGCGAGATCATGCGCGCGCTCATGTCGATGCCGGACGCCATGCCGGCGCGCGCGGCGGGGACGGATCCCGTCGTCGTGTTGGTGACCGGTGTGTTGGTGAAGCCGAGGCCGATGCCGGCGAGGACGCAGCCGGGCAGCATCGTCAGCCAGCTCGCATTTTCGACGCCGCTGCCGAGCTTCATGGCGAAGAAGCCGAGCCCGATCAGGATGAGGCCGGCCGGAATGACGAGGCCGGGCCGGTAGCGGAGCGACAGCCGCTCGGCGAGCGGCGGCACGACGAGGGTCGGCAGCGTATAGGCGAGCAGCGCCGATCCCGCCGCCACGCTGTCATAGCCGAGACCGGCCTGAAACCAGATCGGCAGGTAGATCATGAACGGCCAGAAGCTGATGTTCATCGCGGCCGAGCCGATCACCGCACCGGAAAACGGGCGGATCCGGAACACGGTGAAATCGAACATCGGCCTCGGGCTCACCTTCTCGGCGACGAGAAAGGCGAGGAAGCTCGCGACCGACACGGCGAGGATCGTGAGCGCCGCCGGGCTCGCAAAGCCGAGATCCGGGCCCTGGGTGATGAAATAGGCCAGGCAGAACACGGCGACCGACAGGGTGACGATGCCGGGAAGGTCGAGACGGGTTGCCTCCGGATCGCGCGATTCCTCGACGCCGCCGAGCGCCAGCCCCAGCGTGACGAGGCTCAGCGCCCCGTGGATGAGAAAAACCCATTCCCAGCTCCAGACCGCGACGATCGCGCCGCCGACGATCGGGCCGAAGCCGAGGCCGATACCGAAGATGATGCCCCAGGCGCTGAAGGCGAGGCCGCGCGCCCGGCCCTCCTGGAACTGATGCGAGAGCACGGCGACCTGGCAGATAAGCATGGCGCCGCCGCTCATGCCCTGCAGGAAGCGGGCGACGATCAGCACCGAGACGCTTTCCGTCAGCCCGCAGGCCAGCGAGGCGAGGCCGAACGCCGCGATGCCGACCACGAAGACGCGCTTGCGGCCATAGCGATCGGCGATGGTGCCCGTCGCCATCAGCACGGTCGTCACGGCGATCGTGTAGGCGTTCATGATCCACTGCAGCTCGACGAAATCAGCGCCGAGCACCTTCTCCAGCGTCGGCAGGATCGCCGGAACGCTGGAGATCTCCAGCCCGAACATCAGGGAGGAGAGGCTGACGGCGAGGAGAGCGACAAGGCTCCGGCGCGAAAAGGCCGGTTGCGAGGTGGCGGACATGGTTCGGACTTTCGACAGAGGCGCGAGCGGGCATGCGACGCGGAAAGGTGGGCGCTCGGGACGCGGGTGGTTCGGGCCGGACCTTAGCGGGCGCTTGACGACAGCGAAACCGGATGGATATCTATTTCAGGGACAACAATTTCGGATGATCGCCATGATGACGCTGGACGTCGACTCGGTCCGGGCCTTTGTCGCCATCGCCGACTTCCAGAGTTTTACCCGCGCGGCGGAGGCGCTGGGCACCACCCAGGGCGCCATCAGCGTCAAGCTCAAGCGGCTGGAGGACCGGGTCGGCCAACGCCTGATCGAACGCACGCCGCGTTCGGTGCGGCTCTCGGCCCAGGGCGCCCTGTTCCTCGACGGTGCGCGCGGGTTTCTCGCAGCCCATGAGCGGGCGCTCGCCGGGCTCACCGACTGTCGTCGTCACTTCGCGCTCGGCATCGCCGCCCATGTCGCCGGCCCGGAAGTGCCGACGCTGCTGGCGCGGCTCAACGCGCATGATCCCGGCCTGACGATCGAGGTGCGGCTCGACAATTCGCGCGTCCTGCTCGACGCCTTCGACCGCGGCGAGCTGGACGCCGCCATCATCCGCCGCGAGGACGACCGCCGCGACGGCGAGGTGCTGGGGCCGGAGCATTTCGGCTGGTTCGCCGTGCCGCAATTCGAGCACCGGCAGGGCGAGCCGGTGCGGCTCGCAGCGCTTGCCCCCTCCTGCGGCGTGCGCGACATCGCCACCCGCGCCCTCGACGCCACTGGTATTCCCTGGACCGAGGTGTTTCTGGGCGGCAGCTCCTCGATGGTGACCGCCGCCGTCTCGGCCGGCCTCGCCATCGGCGCGTTTTCGAGCCGCCTCGCCCCGCCCGGCACGATCGAGGTCGGCCCGCGCTTCCGGCTGCCGGAACTGCCGCCCTCCGAGATCGTGCTGCATTCGACGCTCACCGACCGCAAGTCGCGCGAGGCGCTGCGCACGCTGGCCGCCGCGTTTCGCGAGCATCGCGGCGGCGCTGCCTGACGGGCTTTTCCCGCGTCTGAATTCGGCGCCGGAGCGACCCTAGGGAAGGTCAGGCTGCCGGCCGCCCTTCTCGCTCACCTCCCCGCGAACGCGACCTCGAACACCCGTGAAAATGGCGGTTTTCTCCGCATTTCAGCAGGAAATCCGTTCCTGTTTCCGGCCGTAATTTTCGCCCCTTGCCCGTATAAAATCGATGTGATTTAATCTTTTTAAGGCACCCGAAAATGGATGTGCCGCAAGAAGAGACGGCCGCGAAAAGCCGTCCGTTCGAGGACACACCCCACGGGAGATTTTCATGATGCGCCTGCGTCTCGTCACCGCGTTGCTGGCCTCCGCCGCCGCGTTCGTCGCCGTCACGGCCCAAGCCCAGAACCTCGTCACCAAGGATCGCGTCGGCCCCGCCGATGCGCCGAAATCCCTTACGCTCCGCCTGACCAATGACGGCCCGACCAGCACCGATCCGGTCTGGGCCGAGGGTTACCAGAAGCTGTTCAGCGAGTTCATCCAGCGCCATCCGGGCTGGCGCATCGATCTCGAGCGCATGTCCGACAATATCGGCCAGGAACAGGCCCGCATGCTGGAGCAGGCGAAGTCCGGCCACGGCCCGGATTGCGCCGCGGTCGACAGCTTCGTGCTCGCCCTCTTCAAGGGCGCCAACGTGCTGAAGCCGCTCGACGAATACTTCACCAAGGAAGAAGTCGCCGACCTCTTCCCGTTCATCCGCGAAGGCATCACCGGCCCGGATGGCAAGATCTACGCCTGGTGGTGGAACACCGACCTGCGCGTCCTCTACCGGAACAAGGAAATCGTTCCGGATGCGCCCAAGGACTGGGCCGAGCTGAAGGCCGCGGCCCTCGCCTCGAAGGAAAAGGGCGGCGAAGGCGTGCTGTTCAACGGCGGCCGCTGGGAAGGCACCACCTTCGACTGGCTCGCCAATTTCTGGGCCCAGGGCGGCAAGCTCGTCGACGACAAGGGCAAGCCGATCTTCGCCGAGGGCGAGAACCGCGAGAAGTTCCTGAAGGCCGTCAACTACTTCAAGGATCTCGTCGATTCCGGTGCTGCTCCGAAGCGCGTCGCCACCATCGTCAATTATGACGAGTTCAACGCGGCGGCTGCGGCCGGCACGGCGGCGCTGTTCATCGGCGGCAACTGGCAGTACGGCCAGCTGAAGAACACGCTGGAGCCGGAAGAGTTCGCCAAGTGGACCTTCTCGGAGATCCCCGGCCCGACCGCCGACCAGCGCTCGACCGGCACCGGCGGCTGGACCTTCGGCGCCTTCTCCAACGATCCGGAAAAGGTCGCCATGTGCGCTGCCGTGATCAAGGAGATCTATGCCGGCCCCGGCAACGCGCTGCAGCAGCAGCTGCCGACGGCCGCCGCCCTCTACGGCAAGTACGACGTCTTCAAGACCGAGGCCAACGAGACCTTCGCCAAGGCGCTGGTCAACGGCCAGGCCCGTCCGGGCGTGCCGATCTATCCTGAGATCTCGAACCAGATCCAGATCATGATGGGCGACGTTCTCTCCGGCACCAAGACGCCGGAAGCGGCTCTCGACGCCGCCAATACCGCTGTCCAGGCCGCCTACGCACGGCTCTGACGCGAGCGACATCCCCGGCCGGCCAGTCCGGCCGGGGACACCGACCGCCGCGTTTGGGCAGGAGTGACAGCATGCAGACGACACAGACCGCTTCGATGGCCATGGGCCGGAGCCTAGCCGGCCCCAGTCTCGGCCGCCGCCTCGAGGCCAATCCCTTCACATGGCTCGTGCCCGTCGCGGTCATGCTCGGCGTCTTCTATCTCTATCCGATCATCGACGTGTTCCGCCTCGGCCTGACCAATGCGAGCCTGGTCGGCAGCAACGAGCAGTATACCTTCGCCACCATCCGGGCGATGTTCGAGAACCCCTCCCTCCTCGGCATCCTCTGGACGACCTTCCTCTTCACCTTCGGCAGCGTCGTCGGCCAGCAGATCTTCGGCCTCGCCATTGCGCTCATCGTCATGCGCGGCGAACGGCGCCAGCTGCCCGGCATGGTCGCGCTGCGCACGATCGTGCTGATCGCCTGGGTCATTCCCGGCATCGCCAACGGCCTGATCTGGCAGATGCTGTTCAGCGAGGCGCCCTTCGGCGCCATCAACAGCGTGCTGCGGCTGATGCACATCTCGCCGGTCGCCTGGCTGTCCGATCCCAACATGGCCATGGTCTCGGCCGTCCTCTCGAATGTCTGGCGCGGCACCGCCTTCTCGATGATCGTGTTCTACGCGGCGCTGAAGGCGATCGACCCGACCCTCTACGAGGCGGCGAGCGTCGATGGCGCCAGCGGCCCCCAGAAGCTGCGCTTCATCACGCTGCCGCAGCTGCGCGCCGCCATCCTGGTCAATTCGATCCTCGTGACGATCCAGACCCTCAATACCTTCGACGCGATCATCTCGCTGACCGGCGGCGGCCCGGGCCGCGCCACCGAGGTGCTGTCGCTCTTCACCTTCAACACGGTGTTCCGCAATTACGACCTCGCCGGAGGCAGCGTGCTCTCCGTGCTGATGCTCGCCATCAGCCTGGTGCTCGCGCTGTTCTATGCGTCGTTCCTGCCGCGCCGGGAGGCTTCCGAATGAACGCCGCAAGCCAAGAGAAACTGGGCGACGCCCTCACCTATCTGATGGCGATCCTGATCGCCGCCTTCTTCCTGACGCCGCTCGCCTGGCTGCTGTCGCTGTCGCTGCGGACGCGGCAGGAGGTCTTCCTCGGCGCCGCGCGCTTCATCCCGAAGCGGCCGACGCTCGACAATTTCGCCCAGATCCTCTCGGATCCGACCTTCCTGCTCTATCTCTGGAACGGGCTGAAGCTGTCGGCGCTCGGCGGCATCGGCTGCCTGCTGGTGGCGGCGCCGGCGGCTTACGCCTTCTCGCGCTTCCGGTTTTCCGGCAAGTCGGCGCTGATGATGGTGATCCTCGCCTTCCAGATGATCTCGCCGCTCGTCATCCTGGTGCCGCTCTACCGCTACATGAGCGCGCTCGGCCTCATCAACAGCCATTTCGGCGTCACCATGGTCTACATCGCCATCAGCGTGCCGATGTGCACCTGGCTGGTGAAGGGCGCCATCGACGGCATCCCGAAATCGCTCGAGGAAGCCGCCGCGATCGACGGCTGCAGCCGCTTCGGCACCTTCTGGCGCATCACGCTGCCGCTTGCCGCGCCCGGCCTCGCCTCGGCCTTCATCCTGATCATGATCCTGAACTGGTCGCAGTTCCTGATCCCCTTCCTGCTCCTGAACAAGGACGCGCAGCTGCCGATCTCGGTGGCGATCTTCAACTTCGCCGGCACGTCGAACTCGTCGTCGACGCAGGTTCTCGCCGCCGCCTGTCTGGTGGCCGTGGTGCCGGCCATCATCGCCTTCCTCCTTCTGCAGCGCATGATCGTCGGAGCCCTGACCGCCGGCGCCGTGAAGGGCTGAACCCAACTCCCATCCCCCTTTCCTGAGCTTTTCTGAGCTTCTTTTTGATACGGAGAATTCCAATGTCCCTGACCCTCCAGCAGCGGCTTGCCCGCATCGACGTCCGCGTCGAAGAACTGGGGTTCTGGCGCGAGCGTGAGACCGTGGCGGTCGACGGCTGGCTGTTCAACGGCTCGCCGCTCGCGATCGGCGGCTTCTGGCCGAAGAAGGACGGCGCCATCGCCTTCGACACGGAAGCCACCGTGCCGGAGCACTGGTCGCTCGCGGATACGCGCCTCCTGATCGACGTCGGCGGCGAGAGCCTGATCACGCTCACCCCGAACGGCGACGGCAGCGAGAAGCGCTTCGGCCTCGATCCCTACCACCAGGAATTCCCCGTCCCCGGCCGCAGCTTCAAGATCCATGTCGACGCCGTCGCCCGCCTGCCCTTCGGCGAGCCGGTGCGCGAGCCGCGCCTGACGCGCGCGCATCTCGCCTGGATCGACCAGCCGGTGCACGAGCTCGGCCTGCTGCTGCGCCAGGTCTCGGAGGCCGCCCACTTCCTCGGCGACCATGAGGTGGTGCCGCATCTGATCACCGCCGCCGAGCAGACCTTCGCCGCGCTCGACTGGCCGTCGGCGACCGAGGACTATGTGGCCCGCACGGCGCCGCAGCGCGGCCAGCAGAAGATCTGGCAGCTGCCGCCGCTGAAGGCGAACCCCGAGGGCCTGCGCCAGGACCATCGCGCCAGCGTGCAGCGCGCGCTCACCGATCTGCGTGAGACGCTGAAGGGCCTGAAGGCGCGCTATCCGCAGCAGGGCAATCTCGGCATCACCGGCCACGCCCATATCGATCTCGCCTGGCTCTGGCCCTATGACGAGACCCGGCGCAAGGCGCGGCGCACCTTCAACACCGCGCTCCGCCTGATGGAGCGCTTCCCCGACTTCGTCTTCAACCAGTCGACGGCGGCCTATTACGCCCAGATCGAGGAAGACGATCCGGCGCTGTTCAAGGAAATCCAGGCGGCAGTGAAGAGCGGCCAGTGGGAGACCATCGGCGGCATGTGGGTCGAGCCCGACACCAACATGCCGACCGGCGAGAGCTTCGTGCGCCAGATCCTCTACGGCCAGCGCTATTTCGAGGAGAAGTTCGGCGTCCGCCACCGCGTCTGCTGGCTGCCGGACTGCTTCGGCTTCTCGCCGGCGATGCCGCAATTGCTGCAGCAGGGCGGCATGGACTCGTTCTTCACCATCAAGGTGAACTGGTCCGAGACCAACAAATTCCCGCATGACCTGTTCTACTGGGAAGGCCTCGACGGCAGCCGCGTGCTGGCGCACACCTTCGACAATCCGGTGCGCGGCTATAACGGCTCGACCGAGCCGGAAGCGATCCTCGGCACCTGGGGCAATTTCGGCGGCAAGACCATCCATAACGAGAGCCTGCTCGCCGTCGGCTATGGCGACGGCGGCGGCGGCGTGACGCCGGAGATGCTGGAGCGTCAGGCCCAGCTCGCCGACTTCCCCGCCATTCCCGCGCTGAAGCCAGTACGCGTCGAGGACGTGTTCGCCCGCATGCACGAGGTGCCGGCGGCGCAGATCCCGGTCTGGCAGGGCGAGATCTATCTCGAGCTGCACCGCGCCACGCTGACGACGCAGAGCCACACCAAGCGCCTGCACCGCCATGCCGAGCGCGCGCTGATCACCGCCGAGACGGTCGCCTCGCTCGCCAACCTCCTGGGCGCCGCCCAGCCGGAAAGCCTGGAGAACGCCTGGCGCAAGGTGCTGAAGAACGAGTTCCACGACATCCTGCCCGGCTCCGGCATCCGCGAGATCTACGACGACGCCGAGCGCGAGCTGGGCGAGGCGCTGGAGACGGGCCTCGACGCCCAGAAGCAGGCGCTCGACGCCCTCGTCGGACAGTTGCCGAAGGGCGATGCCAAGGACGCGCTCGTCCTCGTCAATCCCGACCTGCACGCCCGGCCGGTCCGGGTCGAGCTCGATGGCGAGGTGATCGCGCTCGACGCCGTGGTGCCGCCGCTCGGCATCCTGGTCCTCGACGACAAGGCGACGGCTGCGACCGCCGGCCTCAGCGTCACCAAGAACTCGCTGGAAAACAGCCTGATCCGCGTTACGCTCAACCCGGACGGCACGCTCGCCAGCCTCTTCGACAAGCGCAGCCAGCGCGAGGCGCTGGCCGGCCGCGGCAACCAGCTCTGGGTCTATCCCATGGACAAGCCGCGCAACTGGGACGCCTGGGATCTCGAGGACGACTACGCCAACCACGGCCTGGAGCTGACCTCGTTCGAGAGCCTCGAAGTGGTCGAGAAGGGCCCGCATCGCGCCGCGATCCGGATCGTCCGCCGCTTCCGCGACTCGACCATCACCCAGACGCTGCAGCTCCTCGCCAACTCGCCGCGCCTCGACATCAAGACCGACCTCGACTGGCACGACCGCCGCGTCCTGCTCCGGACCCTGACGCCCGTCGACGTCCGCTCGGACCTCGCCACCTTCGAATGCGCCTTCGGCGTCGTCCGCCGCACCACCCACAACAACACGTCGTGGGACGAGGCGAAGTTCGAGGTGCCGGCGCATCGCTTCGCCGACCTGTCGGAGCCGGGCTTCGGCGTGGCGCTGCTCAACAACGGCAAGTACGGCCACAGCCTCAAGGGCAACGTCCTCGGCCTCAGCCTGCTGCGCGCGCCGATCTATCCGGATCCGCTGGCGGACGAAGGCGAGCAGAGCTTCGTCTATTCGCTGCTGCCGCATCAGGGCGCCTGGCACGAGGGCGGCGTCCGCGAGGAGGCGCTCGACCTGAACCAGCCCCTGCTCGCCACCCGAGCCTCCGGCCTCACCGCCGGCGTCCAGACGCCGATCGCGATTTCCGGCATCCAGGCCGGTCTCGGCGGCCTGAAGGGGAGCGAGGACGGCAAGGCGCTGGTGCTGCGCGTCTACGAGCCGGCCGGCGGCCGCGGCCGCTTCGAGGTCGCGCCGAAGGACGGCTGGCAGCTGTCGGCGCCGGTCAACATCCTGGAGGAACCGGACGACCGCAAGGCCGGCTCGGACCTGCATCCGTTCGAAGTGAGAAGCTGGCTCATCAAGCAGAGATAGGCGACGCCCATCCTTGACAAGATAGCACCCCTTGCCCTCTATCCGCCGGCGGACGATCAACCATGATCTCCTCCGGCGGCAATGACATCTTGATCCAATTCCTGACGGCACCGGGCGATCTCGCCGGCTCCAATTCCGGACTGGCGGCCAGCCATAACCAGGCCGTCATCCTGCGCACCATCCGCTGGAACGCGCCGATCTCGCGCACCGAGCTGGCGCTGCGCTCGGGCCTCAGCAAGCAGGCCGTCGCCCGCATCACCGAAAAGCTGATCGACGACGGCTTCGTCGTCGAGGCGCGCCGGCGCTACGGCATGCGCGGCCAGCCGGCGATCGAGCTCGAGATCAATCCGGAGGGCTGCTTCGCCGTCGGCGCCGGCATCGGCCGCGACCACCTGACCATCGTCGCCATCGATGCGGTCGGCACGATCCGCGACCGCATCCACCGCGAAGAGCGCTACATGCTGCCGGACGACTTCTTCGCCGCGATGAAGGAGGCGCTGAAGACCTTCCGTCGCCGCCGCGCGATCGACGAGACGCGGCTCGCCGGCATCGGCATCGCCATCCCCGACTGGCTCGGCGAAATCCCGTTCATCGGCATGCCGCCGGCCTACAAGCTCTGGCGCAGCGTCGACATCCGCGAGCGCTTCTCCCGCCTGACCGACCTGCCGATCCTGATCGACAACGACGCCACCGCGGCCGCGATCGGCGAATTGAGCTACGGCCTCGGCGCCGAGATCCGCAGCTTCTTCTACATCTTCTTCGGCTCCGGCCTCGGCGGCGGCCTGGTGCTCGACGGCGCCTGCTATCACGGCACCACGGGCATCAGCGGCGAGATCGGCTGGCTGCCGGTGACGCTGCCGGACGCGCCGGCGGGCGAACGCATCCAGCCGCTCGGCCAGGTCGTCTCACTGTTCATCCTCTATGATTTCCTGGCCAAGCACGGCGTCGTCGTGACCCGCCCGCAGGAGCTGCTCACCCTCGACGCGCGCGGCAAGGCGCTGCTCGGCCAGTGGCTCCGCGGCGCGGCGCAGCACATCGCCGAGGCGGCGATCGACATCGGCCTGCTGATCAACCCCGACGCCGTGCTGATCGGCGGCCGCATCCCGGTGACGATCCTCGACGAGCTGCTGCTTTATGTGCGCGAGGCGCTGTCGCGCGATCCGCGCCCGACGCCGCGCATCCACCGCGCCGCGGCTTCCGAGGATGCCGCAGCACTCGGCGCCGCTACCATGCCGCTCTCGCATGCGCTGCGGCTCGAATCCGCCGATCCGGCGCAGCTGACTCGCGCGCCCCTGCGCGGCAGCGCGCCCCGGCTGGAACGGCGTCTCGCCATTACGACGCCGGAACAGACGAGCCTATAGCGCCCGCGGCCGGAATGGCCGGCGGGGATCGGGCAGCAGGAACTCCAGGAACGGCAGCGCGGCGGTGCCGACCAGCACCGCGTCCTCGGCCAGCGTGCCGCGCGCCAGCTCCGGCAGCCAGTAGGGATGGGTCGGCTCGGTCATGCGTTCCTGCCGCCGCTGCCCGAGCCGCAGAACCAGCGCGTCGAGCAGCGTCGTCGGCAGCCGCCCGCCGACGAAGATGACGCGCGGCGCGAGGAAGGCGGAGAAGGCGATGATCGAATCCATCAGATGGGCGCTGGCATCCTCGATCCAGCGCGCCACCTCCAGATCGCCGATATCGAAGCCGGCCAGCGGCGCCGTCGACAGCGCCTCGTCCAGCAGCCTGCCGTCCTCGCCGGTCCGCATCGTGCCGACCCGGCCGGCCTTGTGCTCCGCCCCGTTGAACACGACGCCGCCGATGACCATGCCGGCCCGGGTGGACGGGCCGAGCAGGACGTAGACGAAGCTGTCGTCGGCGGCCACGGTGCCGAACTGTCGTTCGCCGAGCGCCGCGGCGATCGTGTCGGGCTCTGCGATCACCGTCAGCGGCGCCAGCGCCGCGCGCACGCCGTCGACGCAGTCCGCCGCCGCCGTCAGGCCGACGCCGAGGACCCGGCCCGCCGATCGCGCGGCGAGGCGCGCCAGCGCCTCCGAGACCAGCCGGACGATCGCGGGCGCCGGATCGTCGACGGCGACCTCGGCCGCGTCGCGCAGCACGATGCGGCCAAGCAGATCGATGGCGACGAGGCTCGCCTGCGCGCCGTCAATGTCGACGCCGAGCGCCACCGCGCCGTCCGGAATGATGGCGAATCGGTTGGCGCGCGAGCCGCTCGGGCCCGCCTCCTCCGCCACCAGCCCGTCGGCGGCGAGACGGCGGACGATGTTGGTGATGCCGGGCACGGTCAGGCCGGTGACCTGGGCCAGCTCCAGCCGGCTCATCGGCCCGGTACGCCGCAGCGCCTCCAGCGTGACGCGCAGATTGTGATCGGCGGCATGGACGAGATTCTGGCCCGACGGCTGGTAGGCGGTCCGCTCGGCGGGAGCGTCGGCAACCGGGCGTAGCGGCCTTCGCGTCGTGCGATCTGTCGTCATCGTTTCTCTTTCCCGCTCGGGCATCCGGCCGATGGCCGAACGAACCGGTCGTTCGATCCCATGCCTTCTTTTAATGCAAGCCGTCGATGGCCGCCCGCCCCGGCGGCGACGTCTCGGGCGGGCGTTGCAGCATCGGCCAATCCTGTTGCAGCGACAAGATCTTAATCCTCGAAATCTCGCCCGCTTTCGCACCGCGCAAGCAGTCATTTTGGCAGTGCAGCGCGAATACTGCCGATACCGTAGCTGCGTTGACAGGTAAATATGTTCGTCCTAGAAAAAAAGAGGCGTCAAAATACAGGGGAGACGCACCGAACACCAAAATAACAAGTCGCCGCGCAAAACGGTCGCAAGTATCAGGCGGCACATCCAGGGAGAGAAACCATGACCTTCACTTGGAAGGCGAGCGCTGGTCTTTTGACCTTTGCTCTCCTGAGCGGGACGGCGTTGGCCGAACCGAAGACCAACCTGCTGCACCAGTGGGCCACAGGCTCCGATGCCGCGGCGATCGCCAAGCTCGGCGAAATGTACACCGCCGCCGGCGGCAAGTGGGAACAGACCTCGATCGCCGGCCACACGTCGAACACGCTGGCCAAGCTGCGCGCCGACGTGATCGCCGGCAACGCGCCGCCGGCCGTCCAGCTCAAGGGCCCCGAGATCGCCGAGTGGAACGCGACGGGCATGACCGCCAATCTCGACGAGCTCGCCGCCGCCGAGGGCTGGGAAAAGGTCGTCGCGCCCGAGTTGCTGCCGGTGATGAAGCCGACCGGCAACTGGGTCGCTGCGCCGATGAACATCCACCGCATCAACTGGCTGTGGTCGTCGCCGAAGGTGCTCAAGGCAGCCGGCGTCGAGGGCATCCCGAAGACCTGGGCGGAGTTCAACGCCGCCTGCGAGAAGGTCGTCGCCTCCGGCAAGATCTGCATCTCGCATTCGACCGCCGACTGGACGGATTCGACCGTCCTCGAAGTCGTGCTCTACGGCCAGGACATCGACCTCTACCGCAAGGCCTTCGTCGAGGGCGACGTCGACGCGCTGCGCAGCGACGGCATGGTCAAGGCCCTGACCCAGCTTCGTCTGATGACGTCGAAATACATGGATCCCGGCATGGTCGGCCGTGACTGGGATTCGATGTCGGCACTGGTCGGCCGCGGCGATGCCGCCTTCCACATCATGGGCGACTGGACCATCGGCCTCCTGACGGCGGCCGGTTTCAAGGAAGGCGTCGACTACAACTGCACCCAGGCGCCGACCGATTGGGGCAAGCCCGGCTTCATCCTGAACTCCGACTCCGTCGTGTTCTTCAAGCAGAAGGATCCGGACTTCATCGAAGGCCAGCAGCTGCTCGCCAAGACGATCCTGTCGCCGGAGTTCCAGACGGTGTTCAACCAGGCCAAGGGCTCGATCCCGGCCCGGCTCGACGTCGACCTGTCGCACGGCTTCAACCCCTGCCAGCAGCTGTCGCAGAAGGACCTGCAGGCCTCGATCGACGGCAACACGCTGGTCCGCTCGATGGCCCACAACATGACCATCCCGCAGAAGTTCCGCGGCGCGATCATGGACCAGGTCACCGAGTTCGTGAACACGCCCGCGATGACGCCGGAACAGGCGGCGACCGCGATCGCGGATGCCGTCGAGGCCCAGATGTAACGAACCCTTCGTCGGGCGCGGTGCTCCGCGCCGCGCCCGATCCTTCGTTTTCATGCAAGGGCCAGCCATGTCGACTATCGATGCTGAAGCCGGCCGGGTTTCCGGGCCGGAAGCTTCCGGCCCCACATGGCGGGAACGCCTGACCCGGATCTCGCCCATCCTCATTCTCGCGCCATCGCTGGCGGCGTCGTTCATCTACGTCTTCGTCTTCACGATCTGGACGCTCTACATCTCGCTGTCGAATTCCTCGTTGCTACCCAGCTACGGCTTTGTCGGGCTCGACAATTACGTGTCGCTCTGGAGCAATCGGCGCTGGAACATCGCCTACAGCAACCTGTTCCTGTTCTCCGCCCTGTACATCGCCGGCGCCATGGCGATTGGCCTGCTGCTCGCCATCCTGATCGACCAGAGGGTGCGGGGCGAGGCGATCTGGCGGACGATCTTCCTCTATCCGCTCGCCGTCTCCTTCATCGTCACCGGCACGGTCTGGAGCTGGCTGTACAATCCGGTCGACGGCATCCAGATGCTGGTCCGCAGCCTCGGCTGGACCGATTTCAACTTCGCCCTGGCCGCCGACCGCAACACGGCGATCTACGCGATCATCATCACCGGCATCTGGCAGAGTTCCGGCTTCGCCATGGCGCTGTTCCTCGCAGGCCTCCGCTCGGTCGACCCCGATCTCGTCAAGGCGGCGCAGATCGACGGCGCCTCGGCCTTCCGCACCTATCGGCGGGTGATCCTGCCCGTGATCGCGCCGATCTTCCTCGCGGTCGCCGTGGTGCAGATCCAGTTCGCCATCAAGACCTTCGATCTCGTCGCGGCGCTGACGCGCGGCGGCCCGGGCATCTCGACCACCTTCCCGGCCATCTATGTCTATGACCTGATGTTCCAGCGCGGCCAGATCGGCGAAGGCGCCGCAGCCGCGATCATGATGCTGGCGGCCCTCGCCGTCGTCCTGGTGCCCTATTCCTTCTTCGTCGTCTGGCGCCATCGCAGGGAGAGCCGACATGACTGACGCCGCCCTCTCGCGCGTCTACGACCGGGAGGCCTCGGCCGCCTTCCGTCGCCATTTCCTCAGCCGGGTGGTGATCTACGGCCTGCTGTCGCTGTTCGCGATCGTCTATCTCGTGCCGCTGCTGGTGGTGGTGTTCAACTCGTTCCGCGAGCAGCCGGAGATCGCGCAGAACGGCCTGATCGCCTTCCCGCGCAGCTTCGCCCTGCATGCCTGGTCGGAAGCCTGGAGCACCTACTGCATCGGCGGCACCTGCGAGGGCATGAAGCGCAACTTCCTGAACTCGCTCTGGATGACGGTGCCGGCCACCCTCCTCTCGACGCTGCTCGGCGCGCTGAACGGCTACGTGCTGTCGAAATGGCGCTTCAAGGGCTCGGAAGTGCTGTTCACGCTGATGTTGCTCGGCGTGTTCATGCCGGGGCAGATCGCGCTGATGCCCTGGGCCTTCATCCTCGGCAAGCTCGGCCTGACCAACTCGACCTACGGGCTGATCCTCGTCCACGTCGTCCAGGGCATCTCGTTCACCACGCTGTTCTGCCGCAACTACTACGTCTCGATCCCGGACGACCTGATCAAGGCGGCGCGCATCGACGGGGCTGGCTTCTGGCGCATCTTCCGCCGGATCATCCTGCCGCTGTCGCCGCCGATCCTGATCGTCACCGTGATCTGGCAGTTCACCGGCATCTGGAACGAATATTTGTTCGGCGTCGTGTTCACCTCCGGGCGCGAACAACCGATCACCGCCGCCCTCGTCGCGCTGACGGCGAGCGGCACCAACGTCCGCGCCTATGACGTGATGAGCGCGGCCGTGCTGATCGGCGCCATGCCGCCCCTGCTCGTCTACTTCCTCGGCGGCAAGTATTTCGTGCGGGGCCTCACCCAAGGTGCCATCAAGTGACGGCGCCCTCTCGTGACGAACGCGACCCAATGATGAGGCTTGCATGTCTTCGCTGACCATCCGCAACCTGCGCAAGAGCTTCGGCGCCGTCGAAGTGCTGAAGGGCATCAACATCGAGGCGCGGACCGGCGAGTTCATCGCGCTTGTCGGGCCGTCGGGCTGCGGAAAGTCGACGCTGCTCGCCATGATCGCCGGCCTCGAGAGCGTCACCGAAGGCGAGATCCGCATCGGCGACCGGCTGGTCAATTCGGTGGCGCCGAAGGACCGCGACATCGCCATGGTGTTCCAGTCCTACGCGCTCTATCCGACCATGACGGTGCGCGAGAACATCACCTTCGGCATGGAGAGCCGCGGCGTGCCGAAGCCGCAGCGCGAGGAGGCGGTGAAGCGCGTCGCAGCCCTGCTGCAGATCGAGCCGCTGCTCGGCCGTAAGCCCGGCCAGCTCTCCGGCGGCCAGCGCCAGCGCGTCGCCATGGGCCGCGCCCTGGTGCGCGATCCTAAACTGTTCCTGTTCGACGAGCCGCTCTCCAACCTCGACGCCAAGCTGCGCGTCGACATGCGCACCGAGATCAAGAAGCTGCATCACCGCGTCGGCAAGACGACGGTCTATGTCACGCACGACCAGGTCGAGGCGATGACGCTCGCCTCGCGCATCGCCGTCATGCACCAGGGCCAGGTGCAGCAGTTCGACGAGCCGCAGACGGTCTATGACCGGCCGGCCAACATGTTCGTCGCCGGCTTCATGGGCTCGCCGGCGATGAACTTCATTCCCGCGACGCTGACGACCGACGAGGCGGGCCGCCCGGCGGTTTCCTTCAAGGCGACGGGCGGCACGGCGATCCTGGCGCTGCAGGACGGCATTTCGCCGGGCGCGCCGGGTCGCGAGGTCATCCTCGGCGTCCGGCCCGAGCATATCTTCCGCTTCTCGCCGGAGCTCAAGGCGGCCAAGAAGAGCATCGCCAGCCTCGACGCCCCGGTCGAGATGGTCGAGCCGACCGGCGCCGAGACGATCGGGCTGATGCGGGTCGGCGATCTCGAGGTCACCGGCCGCTTCGATCCCGACGAGGCGCCGCGCATGGGCGAGACGATCACGCTCGGCATCGACATGTCGCATGCCTGCCTGTTCGATCCCACCACCCGCAACCTGATCTGACCGATCGGCTGATCCTTCCCTTCAAGACCCAGACCCGACAGGCCGCATGCCATGAACTTTGCCAAATATCCGAGCCTCTCCGGGCGCGTCGTCCTTGTGACCGGCGGCGCCTCCGGCATCGGCGCCGACATCGTCCGCGCCTATGCCGGCAGCGACGCGAAGGTCGTCTTCGTCGACATCCAGGAGGAGGCCGGCGAGGCGCTCGCCGACGAACTCAAGGGCTCGCAGCACAAGCCCGTCTTCCGCCGCTGCGACCTGACCGACGTCGAGGCGACCCAGGCGGTGATCGCCGGGATCGGCCGCGACGTCGGGCCGATCGCCGTCCTCGTCAACAACGCCGCCAACGACGATCGCCGCGAGGTCGACGAGGTGACGCCCGACTACTGGGACTGGTCGCAGTCGATCAATCTGCGGCCGCAATTCTTCACCGCCCAGGCGGTGCGGCCGCAGATGCGGCAGCTCGGCTATGGCTCGATCATCAACTTCTCGTCGATCGCCTGGCGCGGCGGCGCGCCCAACATGCCGGCCTACACCGCCGCCAAGGCGGCGATCCTCGGCCTGACGCGGAGCCTGGCGCGCGCCTTCGGTGCCGACAACATCCGCGTCAACGCGATCGAGCCGGGCGCGGTGATGACCGAGAAGCAGCATGCGCTCTGGTACAAGACGCCGGAAAGCGTTGACGCGCTCGTCCGCCTGCAGTGCATCCGCAAGGTGCTGCAGGGCGACGAGATCGCCCGCACGGCGCTCTTCCTCGGCGCCGACGACAGCCGCATGATCACCAAGCAATCCATCATCGTCGACGGCGGCCTGATCTAGAGCGCCGCGCAAATCCCTTCGCCGAAACGGAACCACCCATGCTGCAAGTCGGACTGAACCCCTATGGATTGACCTATCATCTCGGCCTGCAGGGGCACGGCACGCCGCGCGCCAATCCGGACGGGCGCGGGCTCGAAGGCTTCATCGCACTCGCCGAGGAACTGGGCGCGAAGACGCTCGAGGTCTTCGAGCCGTGGATCGCCAGGCTTGACGATGCCGGGGCGGCGGCGCTGAAGGCCCGGCTCGCCGCGCTCGGCATGACGCCGGTGATCAGCAGCGGGCTGAACCAGGGCCCGCTCGACAGCGCCTTCCGCTCGGCGGCGCGGCTCGACGCCAAGCTGATCCGCGTCTGCCTCACCTCGGTGCTCTGCGGCGACCGCTACGCTGCCGGCGACAAATGGCACGAATACGTGCGCGGCGCGCACGCGGCGCTCGCCGAATATGCGCCGCGCGCGAGTGCCGAGGGGCGGACGCTGGTGATCGAGAACCACCAGGATTTTACCTCCGACGAGCTGGTCGGCTTCTGCGAGGAGGTCGAGGGCGGCGTCGGCATCTGCTACGACACCGGCAACACGCTGCCGGTCGCCGAGGCGCCGCTCGACTTCACCCGCCGCATCGCGCCCTGGGTCCGGCATGTCCACCTCAAGGACTACAACGTCCAGTTCACCGACGAAGGCTACCGCCTCGTCCGCTGCGCGATCGGCGACGGCGCCGTGCCGTTCAAAGAGGTGCTGGCGATCCTTGGCGAGCACCATGAGCGGTTGACCGCCGTGCTGGAGCCGGGCGCGCTCGATGTCCGGCATGTGCGGCTTCTGACGCAGGACTGGTGGAACGGCTATCCGCCGCGCTCCGCCCGCTCGCTCGCCGCCTGCCTCCAGGCCGCCCGCCGCAACCGCCTTGCCGACGACGCCGATTATCGCACGCCGTGGGAACGCGGCGACGACGGCGCGCTCGTTGCCTACGAGCTCGACATGATCCGGCGCAGCGTCGCCAACATGAAGGCGCTCGGCGTCATGGCCTAGGCCGCCCCCCTTTCAGCTTTTCAACGCAGATCCCTTCGGGGGCAGACAAGGAGCTCGCAAATGAGCAAGGAACTCTCCGGCAAAGTCATCTTCGTCACCGGCTCGGGCCGCGGCCTCGGCCGCACCATGGCCGAGAAGCTGGCGAGCCTCGGCGCCGACGTCGCCATCCACGACCTCGACTGGACCGGCCCGGCCAAGTATGGCGAGGCGAAGGACCTCGGCGAGGTAGCGGAGCAGATCGCCAGTCACGGCGTGCGCACCGTCGCCGTCACCGGCAATATCGGCGACCCGGCCGCCGTCCAGAAGATGAAGCAGGAGATCGAGGCGAAGCTCGGCACCGTCAACGTGCTGGTCAACTGCGCCGGCGGCGACATCGGCGCCTCCGGCAACAAGCCGAAGCCGAACGACGCGCTCAACATCTCGTTCGAGGACATCCAGGTCCTCACCAACAACAATCTGATCGGCACCATGCTGGTCTGCCAGGCCTTCGTGCCGCCGATGGTTAGGGCCGGCAGCGGCTCGGTGATCAACATCGCCTCGGCGGCGGCGCATATGGGCTGCTCGCCGGAAGTGGTCTATTCGACGCTGAAGGCCGCCGTCGTGCACTACACGCGCTGCCTCGCCAAGGAGCTTCTGGAAGAAGGCGTGCGCATCAACGCGGTCAGCCCCGGCCCGACCAAGTCGGCCCGCTTCCAGGCGACCCGCGTCGTCGACCCCGTGAAGATGGATTCGTCGGGAAAATCGTTCAACCGCTACGCCGAGCCGGCCGAGATCGCCGACGCCGTGGCCTTCCTCGCCGGCGACGGCTCGAAGTTCATCAACGGCCAGGTCCTCCGCGTCGACGGCGGCCTGACGCTGTTCCCGGGGTAAGAACCTCTTGCCCTCTCCCGCAAGCGGGCGAGGGTTTCAGCCGGCGCGCTTCATCGAAGCTGGAGCCATTGCTGCAACCGGCACAGGCGAGCACCCTCTCCCGCGCGCGGGAGAGGGTCGGGGTGAGGGTCTGTTCGCGAATAGTCGCACAACGCCCGCCCCACGCTCGCCGTCATCCCGGCCTCCGAGCCGGGATCCATCCAGCCGGAGCGCGGGCCGCGCGAACCTCCCCATGCCTCAGCCGTATGGATCCCGGGTCAAGCCCGGGATGACGGCGGAGGATGCGACGAGGGAGAGCCATTCCGGCGAGGCCCGCAGAGAGCTCCTAGTAATCCCACTGCGCGCCGATGCCGAGCTCGTTCGAGCCGTCGGCGCCGGCGGCGCCCTGGATGCGGATGTTGCGGGTCAGGTCGACGTCGACCGTGACCTTGCTCGAATCGGGCGACGTGCCCTGCTGCACGCCGATATAGACCTTGTCGTTCAGCCGCTTGCCGATGCCGACCTGGCCGCCCTTGCCGGACGCGTCGGTGCCGATCGAGAGCGAGTCGACGCCGAGCGACTTGCGCACGGAATCGAGCACGCCCGGTCCCCGGCCCGAGAACTGCGCCACGGTCTGCGCCACCTGCAGCGCCTGTCCCGGCGTCAGCGTGCTGATCGCCCGGCCGAACAGCAGCCGCGCGATCACCTCGTCCTGCGGCAGGGTCGGCGTCGAGGCGAAGCTCACTTCCGGCGCCGAGGCGTTACCGGTGATGATGATACTGGCAACGACATCGCCGCCGGTGGTGTCGGCCTTGAAGTCGAGCTCCGGATCGAGGCTGCCGTTGAAGGTGATCTTGCCCTGGGTGAAGTCGAGCTGGCGGCCGACGACGTTGAAGCGGCCGCGCTTCAGCTCGAAGCCGCCCAGCGTCACCATGTCGGCCGTCGTGCCGCGAAGCGTCAGGTCGCCGCCGAATTCCGCGTCCATGCCCATGCCGCGCACGAACACGCCGTTCGGCGCCGAGACGCGAAGGTCGAGATCGGCGACGAAGGGGCTCGCCGGCTGGGTCTTCTTCTTCGCCGTGGCAGCGGCGCGGGCCTTCGCCTGCGCGCGGATGCCGGTCTTGGCCGCCGGCTGCTTGCCGGTATTGACGTGGCGGACGGAGAGCGGGTCGAGACCGCCCGAGGGGATGTCGGCGATGTTGATGTCGAGGTTGCGGACCTTGATCTGGCCGACGATCTTCGGCCGGGTCGCGACGGGACCCTGGATGTTGATGCTGCCGTCGGCGACGAGCCGCATCAGGTCGCTGGAAACCAGCGTCGCCTTCTGCAGCGTGACTTCGATGGCGGCCGGGAAGCCCTGCGCCGGATCGAGGCCGATATTGCCCTTGCCGACGATCCGCCCGCCCTGGACGGTCTGGGCCGAGAAGGAGGTGACCTGGACGGCGCGGTCCGTGCCGGTCAGCACCGCCTCGATGTTGGAGAGCGCGATGCCGTTCAGCGAATCATTGTAGCTGCCGCCCGAGACGCGCACCGTGCCGGAAGCGCGCGGCGCCGAGGTCGGCCCGGCGAGCGCGGCGTCGATGACGGCCTTGCCGCGCACGGTGCCGCCGGAGGTGGCGAGCGCCGTGTTGGCGATGGCGAGATCGATGGCGCCCTTGATCTTCAGATCCATGTCGCCGGCAGCGATCGGCACGGAGCCGTTGATCGTCAGGCCGGAGACGGAGGGTGCGTTGATGGTCGCCTCGACGCCGACCCGGCCGCCGCCGAGATTGCCCTTCGCCGTGATGTCGAACGGACCGAGGCCGGCCCGCGCGATATCGGCATTGGTGAGCTTGGCGATCCTCAAATCGTAATTGCCGGCCGGCGCCGCGGCCTTGCCGGTAATCCGCGCCGTGCCGCTCAGCGTGCCCTTCATGTCGAGCGTCGGCGCCGCGAGCGAGGCGAGAGCGAGCGGCAGGTTGCGCAGGTCGACATTGAGGTCGAGCGTCTCGCCGGCCTTGCCGCTGATCGTCGTGCGGCCGTCGCCGGTCGCGAGCACCAGCCTGTCGATGGAAACGCCGCCCTTGGCGATCGCGATGTTGGCAGGCTGCGCCAACGTCACATTGGTGCCGGGACGGGCGATCTTCAGCGCGTCGAGGCGGACATTGGTCGCCTCGCCCGCCGGCGAGATCCGCGCCTTGGCGTCGATGCTGGCGCCGAGCAGGGCCGTGTCGAGCGTCACGTCGGTGGCGGTGCCGGCGCTCTTCGCCGTGACCGTCGCCTTCTCGATCGTCTGGCCGCCGGCGACGACGCCGGAAAGCACGACCTTGCCGTCGATCACCGGCGTGCCGGAGAGATCGACGAGGCGGGCGTTGATGTCAGCCTTGTCGACGCGGTTGCCGGCGACGCGGATTCCGGCCGCCGAGCCGTCGACGGCGACGCGCTGCGCGCCGTTCGCGGCGTCGAGCACGATGGTTGCGTCGAGGCGGCCGGCGAGCTCCGTCAGCACCAGCGCCGAGAGATCGGCGAGGTTGGAGGCGGCGATGGTGATCTTGCCGTCGACGAGGCCGGAGGGCGCGAGCGCCGCCGCGCCCTTGGCGCGCACGGCGCCGATGGCGAGGTCGAGGTCGTCGACGCGGCGGCCGCCATCGGCGAGCGAGGTCAGCCTCGCGCCGCCCTTGGCGGTCTTGCCGGCGAGCTTGCCGTCGAGCGCGACCGTGCCACCGGGCAGGCCGGTCAGATCGGTGAGGTCGACGGTGAGCGCCAAATTCTCGATCTTCTGGTCCATGGCGACGCCGGCGGGGATCGCGACCTTGCCGGTAAGCCCGAGCGCGTCGAGGCCGCCGGTAAAGCGGAGATCGGCATTGGCGGCGCCGGAGACGCGCGGATCGAGCTGCTTCAGATCGGCGAGCTTCACCCGCGCGGTCAGGTCGGCGGCTGATTTTTCGATGCCGCCATCGACGGCGACGTCGAGGCCGCGCGCGGCGAGCGTCAGCCCGTTGACGGCGATGCGGCCATCCTCGGCGAGCGACACCGAACCCTTGACCCGACTTTCGCCGGCGAAGAAATCGTCGACCTGGGTGATGCCGGTGGTGATGTCCTTCGACGACCCGTCGAGATCGACGGCGACGCGCCGCTTCGACGGATCGGCGTCGATCTTCGCGTCGAGCACGGCGCTGCCGGTGAGGGGGCGTCCGGCGAGGCCGGAGAAGGCGGCGAGGTTCAAGCGCTCGAGCCGGAGCGCGCCCTTGACGTCGTTCGCCGCCGCCGTGCCGGCGAAGGCGAGATCGAGCGGCTCCAGCGCCACCGTGGCCGAGGTCAGGACCGGGCCGGCGTCGCCGACGGAGCCCGCCGCCTGCAGCCGGGCCGACTTGCCGAGCGCGGCGACGACCTTCGGATCCTCGGCGGAAAGGCCGGTCGCGGTGCCGTCGACGGTGAAATCGAGGCCGCCGGCGCTGGCAGGCGTCGTCTTGGCGGTGATCTTCAGGTCGGCGACGCCATAGCCGGAGCCGGCGAGCGACTGCGCGGAGAGCGTCGCGTCGACGGTCGGCGTGGCGAACGGGCCGTTGACGGCGGCGTTGAGGCGCCAGCCGGACCAGGTCACGCCGGGGGCGAAGGCGGCGAAATGCGAGGGGTCGCCGCCGACGAGATCGAGCGTGACATCCGCCGTCTTCGCCTTGGTATCGAGGCTGCCGACCAGCGCCAGGCCGAAGCCGGCGGCGGTGGCGTTCAGCCCTTCGATGGCGACGCGGCCTTCCGGCTCGAGGATCGCCGAGCCGAGCAGGGTCGTGCGGTCGGCGAAGAGCGGACGGATCGAGGCCGGAACCAGTCCGGCGATCTCGCCGGCGAGATCGAGCATGACGCGGCGGCCGTTCTCGACCTGCTTGACGGCGGCGGTGCCGCCGAGATTGCCGGCGCTGCCCGCGTCGAGCGCGATGCGGCCGTCCCAATTGTCGAGCGGCGCGTTGCCCTTGACCGAGAGCGACAGCGCCGGAAGGCCTTCGATCTCGGCGAGGCGCGCGACGAGGCCGCCGGCGGGCTCGGACGCGGTGACGTCGAGATAGAGCGAATCCGTGCCATTGCCGGGAGCGTAGCGGACGCTGCCCTTGATCTCGCCCAGCGCATCCTCGCGCAGCAGCGCGAAATCGAGCGCCAGCCCCTCGGCCGGATCGACCAGGCGGGCGGAGGCCTGCAGGTTGAGGACCGCGGCCATGCCGAGCACCGGCTCGCCGATATCGATCTTCGCGATGTCGAGCCGATCGAGCGCGACGCGGATGAAGGGAATGCCGCCGCCAGAGCTCTTGTCAGCGGGCGCGGGCGGCAGGACCGGCTGGCGCGACACGGCGACTTCGGCCGCCGAGAGATCCGCGATCGAGACCTTGCCGGAGAGGAGCGACAGCGGATGCCAGGCGAGGTGCAGATTGTCGACCGAGGCGAACGGGCCGGTGGCGTCGGCGACCTCGATCCGGGCGATCGTCAGGTTGGACGGCACGAAGCCGGAAATGCCGTAGATGCGGACCGTCAGCCCCTCGCTGCTGGCGAGCCGGCTGCCGACATTCGCAAGCATGCGCAGGCCCGGACCTGTCTGCAGGAAGCCGAACGCGCCGACGAGCGCGATCAGGAGGACGATGAGGCCAACGCCGAGCCAGCGCAGGATCTTGAGGGCGCGGGTCATCAGAACGACTGTCCAAGGCTGATATAGATGCCGTAGCCCTTGTCGTCGGGCTCCGGATTGAGCGGTATGGCGACATCGAGCCGGACGGGGCCGATGCCGGTATAATAGCGCAGACCGAGGCCGGCGGAATATTTTAGATCGCCGAGATCGGGGACCGAGCCCTCGGAAGCCGCGCCCATGTCGAAGAAGGGCACGATGCCGATCGTGTCGGTGACCTTGATGCGCGCCTCGGCCGAGGCCGTCAGGTAGCTGAGACCGCCGATGATGTCGCCCTGGGCGTTGCGCGGGCTGGCCGACTGGTAGTCGTAGCCGCGCAGCGATCCGCCGCCGCCGACATAGAAGCGCCGCTGCGGCGGCACGTCGAGCAGGTCGGCGCCGAAGATCGTGCCGGCGGAGATCCGGCCGGCGAGGATGTAGCGCTTGTCCTCGTCGAGGGCCTTGTAGGACGACAGCGATCCCTTGAACATCATCGGGCCGGCGCTGGCCTGGCCGAGATAGGCGAAGGGCTCGAAGGTGCCCGCGGCGCGGATGCCCTTGGAGGGATCGAGCGGATTGTCGGTGGTGTCGTAGGCAATGTCGATCGGCACGCCGACGATGGTGTCGTCGCGCGAGCCGCTGGAATCCTGGACATGCGACTGTTCGAGATCGAGGCCGATCTGCACGGAGAACTGGTCGGAATAGTTGCGCCGGACACCGCCGGTAAAGGTCACCGCCTCGCGGACATAGGCGTCGGTGACTTCGCGCAGCACCGCCGCCTGGGCGACGAGGTCGTCGATCGGCGTCAGGATGCCCGGCTTGCCGAAGGTCGCGGCGAAGCGGTAGCCGAGCGGATTGGAATCCGGCACGGCGCTGGACGAGCCGCCGAACCACGACACCTGGCCGTCGAGGCGCAGCGTCTCGGCGCCGCCGAACAGATTGCGATGGCCCCAGAAGGCGTTGATCGACGAGCCGTCGGTCGAGGAGTATTTGGCGCCGAAGCCGACATAGCGGGGCTTGCGCTCGGTCACCTCGACATCGACCGGCAGGCGGCCGTCCGCGTCGAGCTTGTCGCCCTCGCGGATACGGACGCCGGAGAAAGCCTCGTAGCGCAGCAGCGATTTTCGCGTATCGGCGAGGCGCTGCGGCGAGAACATCTCGCCCGGAATGATGCGCACCCGCTCCTGCACGAAGGAGGGGCGGACCTTTTCCGCGCCGGAGACCGTGACGGGGCCGAAGGCGACCGCCGGGCCGGCGTTGACGACATAGGTGACGTTGACGAGGTTCGTCGCGTGGTCGGCGACGACGTCCTTGTCGACCACCTTGGCGAAGGCGTGGCCCTTGTCGCGGTAGAAGTCGGTGATGTGGCTCTCGGCGTCGAGAATGGCGGAGGATTTCGCCTCGCCGCCGGGCTCGATGCCGAGCTGGCGCAAGGTCGGCGCCATCGGCAGCGGACGGTTCCGCTCGTCGACGAGCGTAATGCTGCCGAAATGGAACAGCGGCCCGGTCGTCACGTCGATCTCGACCGGGACCGGGCCCGCCGGACGGGCAGCCTCGATCGCCTGCAGGATATCGGGCGCGTCGAGCGCGCGGCCGGCGATGGTGATGCGGATGGAGCCGGCGTAGTACCCGTTCGAATAGAGCGCCCCGGTGATCTGGTCGATGTCGGCGCGGGCGCGCCGGAGCAGGCCGGCCGCTCCGGAGGGCGGAGACTTCCGCATCGAATAGAGATTGGAGGCGGCGGTGATCGCCTTGCGCAGCGAACGCGCCGCGTCGGGGACGTTGACGGTCGGCTTGTAGGGGACGGCGTCGGCGACCGGCTCGACTTTCTCCTTGCCGAAAAGCGACCGGATGCCGTTGAGGAATCCACCGTCCTGCGCGTAGGTAACTGTCGACCCCGCCACCACGATGACCATTGCCGACGCGACGGTCTGGCGAATCCTGCGCCGAGAGCGGGTGCCGCGCGGTTTAAGGACAGGGACTTTCAACAGTACAACACCCATACACGCCGCCGGAACGCTACATCGGCCGATTACGCTCCTGTCTCTATGAGACTATCCTTAACATTTACCATACATGGCCGTTCCTGCCACCACCGCGCGTCGGCGACGTGCGCGTCACGCAACCGAAATGCACAGCGAGACAGTGCGGCGCTACGATAATAAGGCGGGCTTGAATTCGGCGAGCATGGTCGGGAGCAGTTCGGACACGGTCGGGTGGATGTGGACGCCGCGCCGGACCTGCTCGAACGGGCGGCGGGCATACATGACGTCGATCAGCGAGTGCACCGCCTCGTCGCAGCCGGTGCCGAGCAGGGCGGCGCCAAGGATCTCGCCGCTGTCGGCGTCGGCAACGATCTTCATGAAGCCCTGCGTCTCGCCCTTTTCGATCGCCCGGCTCACCCGCGTCATCGGCCGCTTCGAGACCAGGACGCGCTTGCCGGTGCGGATCGCCTCCGCCTCGGTGAAACCGACGCGGCCGAGCGGCGGATCGGTATAGAGCGCATAGACGGGAATGCGGTCGGTGACGCGGCGCGGATCGTCGTCGAGCAGGTTGGCGGCGACGATCTCGAAGTCATTGTAGGAGGTGTGGGTGAAGGCGCCGCGGCCATTGCAGTCGCCCAGCGCCCAGATGCCGTCGACATTGGTTTTGAGCGCGTCGTCGACCATGACGTAGCCATGCGCGTCGAGGGCGATGCCCGCCTTCGCGACATCGAGATCGTCGGTGTTCGGCCGCCGGCCGGTCGCGACCAGAAGATGCGAGCCGGAGACGGTGCGCAGCCCGTTCGGCCCGTCATGGCTGAGCACGATCGTACCGTCCGCCGCGCGATGGACGCTGAGGTTGGTGGCGCCGACGACGATGTCGATGCCCTCCGCCGAAAGGATCTCGGCGATCGCCCGCGAGATATCCTCGTCCTCGCGGCGGACCAGTCGCGGCCCCGTCTCGAACACCGTCACCCGCGCGCCAAAGCGGCGGTAGGCCTGCGCGAATTCCAGCCCGACATAGCTGCCGCCGATGACCAGCAGGTGCTCCGGCACGGCGTCGATGTCCATCATCGTGCTGTTGGTGAGATGCGGCACGTCGGCGATGCCGGGAATGTCGGGGATCGCGGCGCGGCCGCCGACATTGATGAAGATCCGGTCCGCGGTGAGTTCGTCGTCGCCGACCTGCACGCGCCTGGCGTCGAGAAAGCGGGCATGGCCGCGATAGAGCGTGCAGTTCTCCATGCCGTCGATCCAGGCCGTGACGCCATCGCGCGAGGCGCCCGAGACGGCGTCGGCCCGCGCCTTCACCTTGCGCATGTCGATGCCGACCGCGCCCTCGATCACGACGCCATACTCGGCGGCGCGGCGCGCCATCTGCGCCGCCTTGGCGCTGGCGACCAGGGTCTTGGTCGGCGTGCAGCCGGTATTGACGCAGGTGCCGCCGACGAGGTTGCGTTCGATGATGGCGACCTTCTGGCCTGCGGCGCTCAACCGGCCCGCGAGCGGCGGACCGGCCTGTCCGGTGCCGATGATGATGGCGTCATAGGCAGGCATCAGGCATCTCCATGAATCGGGCTGCTGGATACAGCGGACTGCGGGATACTTGGCTACTGAAGACTTGCTGGCGGGGACTTGCGGGCGGGGAATAAGATGTCCGGGGTCTTGGTCTCTGAAGTCCTGGTCTCTGAAGTCCTGGTCGAAGTCTTGGTCTCTAAACGCGGATGGCGGGCGTCGGGTTCAGTCGGTGACGAGATCCGCATATTCCGGATGGTGGCCGATATAGGCGTCGACGAAGGGGCAGAGCGGATGGATCCGCGCGCCCTGGTCGCGCAGCCTGTCGAGCACGGCGCGGACCAGCTTGGTGCCGATGCCGCGACCGCTGAGTTCCGGCGGCACTTCGGTATGGACGAGTTCCACGACATCGCCCTGCAGCCGATAGAGGATGAAGGCGACATGACCGTCGAGCTCCATCTCGAACCGCGTCGGCGTGATCTGAAGTTCCGGCTGGTCGCTCATGGTCGCTCGCCCGGCGCTGGATGCGCGCCCTGAAGGCTAGCAGGTCGGACGCCGCATCATAAGTGGCGGAATCGGGGAGTTTTTCGCGAGCGCCCGCAATTTCATGCCTCGCCGCGCCCCTTCCCGCAGCATCGAAATCCACAGCGCCGCCCAAAACACCGCCGGCTTGCCGAAACTTTCGCCCTTGACGAAAAGCCCCTCCTGCAGAAATTATCAGATGTCAGACCAATTTTAGCTCACGTCCGATCGGGGACCCAGCGTGATCAAGACGACCGCATCGTCAGACACCAGGCAGCGCGCCGGCGTGCCGATCGCCTTTCCGGGCCTGACCCCGCTTCCCGCTTCCGACCGCGCCGGCACGGTGATGAAGGCGCTGGCCGATTTCATCGCCCTCTCCGGCCTGAAGCCCGGCGAGCGGCTGCCGACGGAACGCGAGCTGATGCAGGCGCTGGCCGTCGGCCGGTCGACCGTGCGCGAGGTGATCCGCCAGTTCCAGGCGCTCGGCGTGATGGAATCGCGCAAGGGCAGCGGCACCTATCTGCTGCGCGGCATCTCGCCCGACACCATCCACATGCCGCTGCAGATCGATGCGAGCGACATGCGCGAGGGCCTCCTGGCGACGCTCGACATCCGGCGCGGGCTCGAGGCCGAGGCGGGGGCGCTGGCGGCGGTGCGGCGGACCGAGGCCGACCTCGCCACCATCGAGGAACGGTTGATCGAGCTGGAGCGCGTCCATCGCGCCGAGGGAACCTCGGGCGAGGCCGATCTCGCCTTCCACCTCGCCGTCTACGACGCCTCGCACAACCCGATGTTCGGGCAGTTGCTGGAGCAGATGCGCGGAACCTTCCAGAACTTCTGGACGAAGCCGTTCAACCGCCCCGATTTCGCCAATCGCTCGCATCCGCTGCATCGCAAGCTCTTCGAGGCGATCGCGGCGCAGGACGCCGACCGCGCCCGCCGAGAGACCCTCGCGATCCTCGAGATCGTCGAGGAAGACATCCGGGAGATGTCGCAGGACACCGCCCCCCATCCCGACAAGGTAATGAAATGAACGATAGCGTAGCGGCCTTCGACCACGCCTCCTTCATCGCCGCCCATGACGACGCCAACGCCTATGAGGCGGTGGTGCCGCCGATCGTGCAGACCTCGCTCTTCACCTTCTCGTCCTATGCCGAGATGGAAGAGACCTACAAGGGCAACAAGGTGCGGCCGGTCTACAGCCGCGGCCTGAACCCGACCGTCCGCATCTTCGAGGAGAAGGTGGCGGGCATGGAAGGCGCCGAGGACGGCCTCGCCTTCGGCAGCGGCATGGCGGCGATCTCCTCGACGGTGATCACCTTCGTCAAGCCGGGCGACCGCATCGTCTGCGTGCGCCACGTCTATCCCGACGCCTACCGCCTGTTCGAGACGCTGCTCTCGCGCTACGGCGTCAGCGTCACCTATGTCGACGGCCGCGACGAGGCGGCCGTGGCGGCGGCGCTGCCGGGCGCGGCGCTCTTCTACATGGAGAGCCCGACCAGCTGGACGATGGAGACGCATGACGTCAAGGCGCTGGCGGCTCTCGCCAGGAGCCATGGCGTCATCACCGCGATCGACAACAGCTGGGCCTCGCCGGTGTTCCAGCAGCCGATCAAGCTCGGCGTCGATCTCGTGCTGCATTCGGCGTCGAAATATCTCGGCGGCCACAGCGACGTCGTCGCCGGAGTCGTCGTCGGCTCGAAGGCGCTGGTCGGCAAGATCCGCTCCGGCACCCTGCCCTATCTCGGCGGCAAGCTGTCGCCCTTCGACGCCTGGCTGCTGGTGCGCGGCCTGCGCACGCTGCCGATCCGCATGAAGGCGCATGAAGCCGCCGCTCTGCATGTGGCGCGCCGCCTCGCCGATCACGACGCCGTCGCCTCCGTGTCGCATCCCGGCCTCGCCAACGCGCTGCCGCCCGGGCTTTCCGGCACGTCGGGCCTGTTCTCGTTCACCTTCCGCGACGGCGTGGTCGATATCCCCGCCTTCGCCGACAAGCTTCGGCTGTTCAAGCTCGGCGTCAGCTGGGGCGGCCATGAAAGCCTCGTCGTGCCCGCCCAGGTCGTGCGGGTACAGGCGGCAGGACCCAATTCGGCGATCGACTTCGGCGTCGAGGCCAACATGGTCCGCCTGCATGTCGGCCTCGAGGGGGCCGACGCACTTTGGGACGATCTCGCCGCGGCGATCGAATCCGCCCGGCGTCCGTAACCAACACTGCAATCAACAGAGGGAGAAACCACCATGTTCAGGAAGATCGCCGCAGCGGCCGTGATGACGGCGCTGCTCGCCGGATCGGCGCTCGCCGACACCAAGCTGAAGCTCGTCGAAGTGATCACCAGCCCGGAGCGCACCGAGACGCTGAAGGGCATCGTCAAGACGTTCGAGGAAGCCAATCCCGGCACCACCGTCGAGATCATCTCGCTGCCCTGGGGCCAGGCCTTCGAGAAGTTCGCGACCATGGTCGCCGCCGGCGAGACGCCCGACGTCATGGAGATGCCGGACACCTGGCTGTCGCTCTATGCCAATCGCGGCATGCTCGAGGACCTCGAGCCCTACATCGCCAAGTGGGATGAAGCCTCCGACCTGAACGACCGCGCCCTCGAGCTCGGCCGCTCGGTCAAGAACACCGCCTACATGCTGCCCTACGGCTTCTATCTGCGCGCGATGTTCTACAACAAGAACCTGTTCAAGGAAGCCGGCGTCACCGAAGTCCCGAAGACGCTGGCCGAGTTCGAAGAGGCAGCCAAGAAGGTCTCGGCGCTGCCGGGCAAGTCGGGCTACTGCATGCGCGGCGGCCCCGGCGGCCTGAACGGCTGGGTGATGTTCGGCGCGACCGCCAATGGCGACAACGCCTTCTTCAAGGAAGACGGCACCTCGACCTTCGCCGATCCGGGTTGGGTCAAGGGCCTCACCTACTTCACCGATCTGTACAAGAAGGGCTATGCCCCGAAGGACAGCGTCAACTGGGGCTTCAACGAGATCGTCGCCGGCTTCTATTCCGGCACCTGCGCGATGCTCGACCAGGATCCGGACGCGCTGATCGCCATCGCAGAGCGGATGAAGCCGGAAGACTACGGCATCATGACCATGCCGAAGGGCGAGAACGGCAAGACCTTCCCGACGATCGGCTTCGCCGGCTGGTCGATGTTCTCGACCGCTTCCGACAAGGAAGCCGCCTGGAAGCTGCTCGCGGCGCTTGAGGGCAAGGAAGGCAACATCGCCTGGAACAAGAAGACGGGCGCGCTGCCGGCCCGCAAGTCGGCCGAGACCGATCCGTTCTATTCGAGCGAGCAGTTCAAGGGCTGGTTCGAGGAGCTTTCCGACAAGGACGTCGTCCCGACCGTGATGCCGAGCTACCTGCCCGAGTTCGCCTTCTTCAAGGACTCGGTGGTGATCAAGACCAGCCAGCAGGCGCTGCTCGGCGAGATCACGCCGGAAGAGCTCGGCCAGCAGTGGGCCGACTACCTGACCAAGAGCCAGCAGAAGTTCCTGGCCAACAAGTAAGGCGCGCGCCGGCGGGCTCGCCCGCCGGCCGATACGACCGCCCGGCCCTCCCTCGCGGAGGGCCGGAGACCGGCCGGGAAGGTTGCGGGAATGACGCGTTCCCTCGTTCGAGCGACGGCGCCTCCCGAAACCCATTTCCGCGACTGCGACCGCCGCCGAACCGAGGCCCAGCAGGCTGCGAAGAGACCAGAGGGATCGACTTTCGATGACAGAGGCCGTGAACGCCGCCCCCTACGGGCGTGACCGACGACCGTTCCTGCGGCGACTCGCCATGGCGAGCGAGCCCTATCTCTATTCCGCCCCGGCCCTGATCCTGATCGTCACGGTGATGCTGGTGCCGCTGGTGATCGGCATCTCCTATGCCTTCCGCGACATCACGCTGCTCGATCCGTTCTCGGGCGGCTTCATCGGCCTCGATCATTTCCGCGCCATCGCCAAGGACAAGACCTTCTGGCAGGCGCTGAAGAACACCGTCTACTGGACCGGCTATTCGGTGGCGCTGCAGTTCTTCCTCGGCCTGATCCTGGCGCTGCTGCTCGACAAGCCCTTCTTCGGCCGCGGCCTCGCCCAGGCGCTCTGCTTCCTGCCCTGGGCGGTGCCGAGCTTCCTGTCCGGCCTCAACTGGGCAATGCTGTTCAACCCCATCGTCGGTCCGATCCCGCACTGGCTGTTCGCGCTCGGGCTGATGGACGCGCCGGACAATCTGCTGTCGAGCCCGGACCACGCCATGTGGGGCCCGATCATCGCCAATGTCTGGTGGGGCATCCCCTTCTTCGCCATCACGCTTCTGGCCGCGCTGCAGTCGATCCCGCGCGATCTCTACGAGGCGGCGGCCATCGATGGCGCCACGCCGTTCCAGCGCTTCCGTTCGATCACCCTGCCCTTCCTGGCGCCAACCATCGCCATCACCGTCATGCTGCGCACCGTCTGGATCGCCAATTTCGCCGATCTGATCGTCGTCATGACCAATGGCGGCCCGGCCGACCGGACGCAGATCGTCGCCAGCTACATCTTCACCCAGGCCTTCCGCAGGCTCGATTTCGGCTACGCCTCGGCGATCGCGATGGTGCTGCTCGCACTGCTGCTCGTCTATTCGATGCTGATCATCCTGCTGCGCCAGACGCTGCTCAGGGAGCGCTGAGACCATGACCAGCAACAAGCGCATCGTCGCCACCGTCGCCCACCGCGTCGCCATCCTCGCTTACGTGGTGTTCGCCCTCTTCCCGCTGTTCTGGGTGCTCAAGGTCTCGGTCACGCCGAACGACCTGCTCTATTCCGAGGGCGTTCGCCTCTGGCCGTCCAGGACCGTGTTCGACCATTTCGACTTCGTGCTGCGGCACAGCGACTTCCCGCTGTTCTTCCGCAACTCGATGATCGTGTCGCTGTCGACCGCCTTCATCGTCACCATCCTCGCCTCGCTCGGCGGCTATGCGATGTCGCGCTTCTCGTTCCGCGGCAAGTTCTGGATCGTCGGGCTGATGCTTCTGACCCAGATGTTCCCGCTGGTGATGCTGATCGCGCCGATCTTCAAGATGCTGTCGCCGCTCGGCCTCACCAACAGCCTCTCCGGCCTGATCCTCGTCTACGTCGCCTTCAACGTGCCGTTCGCGACCTTCCTGATGCAGTCCTTCTTCGACGGCATCCCGAAGGACCTGGAAGAGGCCGCGATGATCGACGGCGCCACGCGCTTCATGGCGTTCCGCCAGATCATCCTGCCGCTGACGCTTCCCGGCATGGCGGCGACGCTCGGCTTCGTCTTCACCGCCGCCTGGAGCGAGCTGCTCTTCGCGCTGATGCTGATCTCCGGCGTCGACGCCAGCACCTTCCCGGTCGGGCTTTTGAGCTTCGTCTCGAAGTTCTCGGTCGATTTCGGGCAGATGATGGCCGCGGGCGTGCTCGCCCTGATCCCCGCCTGTCTCTTCTTCTTCTTTATCCAGCGCTACCTCGTGCAGGGCCTCACGGCCGGCGCGGTCAAGGGCTGAGGGAGCACCGCAATGGCATCCATCGATATCACCGACGTCCGCAAGGCCTATGGCAACGTCAAGATCCTGCACGGCGTCGATCTGACCATCCAGGACGGCGAGTTCGTCGTGCTGGTCGGCCCGTCGGGCTGCGGAAAATCGACCCTGCTCAGAATGATCGCCGGCCTGGAGGACATCTCGTCCGGCGAGATCAAGATCGGGGGCAAGCGGGTCAACGAGCTCGACCCGAAGGATCGCGACATCGCCATGGTGTTCCAGTCCTACGCGCTCTATCCGCACATGACCGTCGCCGGCAACATGAGCTACAGCCTGCGCCTGCGGAAGACGGCGAAGGAAAAGATCGCCTCCGCCATTTCCGGCGCCGCCGAAAAGCTGAGCCTGACGCCCTTGATGGAGCGTCGCCCCAAGGCGCTCTCCGGCGGCCAGCGCCAGCGCGTCGCCATGGGCCGCGCCATCGTCCGCTCGCCCAAGGCCTTCCTGTTCGACGAGCCGCTCTCCAACCTCGATGCGCGGCTGCGCGAGCACATGCGCGGCGAGATCAAGAAGCTGCACCAGGACCTCGGCGCCACGTCGATCTACGTCACCCACGACCAGATCGAGGCGATGACGCTGGCCGACCGCATCGTCGCCATGAACGCCGGCATCGTGCAGCAGGTCGGCAGCCCGCTCGATCTCTATGACCGCCCGGCCAATCTCTTCGTTGCCGGCTTCATGGGCTCGCCGGCGATGAACATGTTCGAGGGCACCTACCGCGCCGAGAATGGCGGCAGCGTCGCGCTGGCGCAGGGCGTCGTCGTGCCGCTCGCCGGCCCGGCGCCGACGGCCGACGGCACCAAGGTGACGCTCGGCATCCGCCCCGAGCACGTCCTCGTCGGCAAGACCGGGCTCGAAGGCATCCAGGCGCGGATCGACCTGGTCGAACCGACCGGCTTCGGCACCATCCTGCACGCCAACGCCTTCGGCAGCGACGTCAAGGCGTTCTCGCTGGAGCGCGGCCTCGCCGAGCGCGGCGATACGGTGAGCGTCTCGTTCCCGGTCGAGCGCATCCATCTGTTCGACACTGCGACCGGCGCGCGGATCGGCTGAGCGCCGCGGGCGCCGCGAATACCTGTCGCGCCCCGGCGCGGCACGGAATGGCTGGACCGGGCACCCCGCCCGGTCCATTCTCGGTTTCCGGATCGATGGAGGATCGTCCATGTCGAGCGCGCCCAACACCCCCCACTCCGCCGGAGACCGGCTCGCTCTTCTGGGCGAACTCGAGAAGAAGATCCTCTGGCTGGCGGCCTGGACCATCCACAACGCCAACCATCTGCGCGACAATGCCGAGGGGCTGAAGATCGGCGGCCACCAGGCCTCGTCCGCTTCGCTCGCGACCATCATGACGGCGCTCTATCTCGACGTGCTCCGGCCGCAGGACCGCGTCGCGGTCAAGCCGCATGCGAGCCCGATCTTCCACGCCATCCAGTATCTGCTCGGCCGCCAGACCCGCGAGAAGCTCGAGAATTTCCGCGGCTACAAGGGGGCCCAAAGCTACCCCTCGCGCACCAAGGATATTGACGGCGTCGACTTCTCGACCGGCTCGGTCGGCCTCGGCGTGGCGCAGACGCTGTTTTCCTCGCTGGTGCAGGATTATGTCCGCGCCAAGGACTGGAGCGCCAAGGATCGCCCGGAAGGCCGGATGATCGCGCTGGTCGGCGACGCCGAGATGGACGAGGGCAACATTTTTGAAGCCCTGCTCGAAGGCTGGAAGCACGGCCTGCGCAACACCTGGTGGATCGTCGACTACAACCGCCAGAGCTTGGATGCCGTCGTCCGCGAGGGCCTCTGGCAGCGCTTCGAAGCGATCTTCCAGAATTTCGGTTGGGACGTCGTCGTCCTCAAATATGGCGTGCTGCTCGAAGCGGCGTTCCAGGAGCCGGGCGGCGAGCGCCTGCGCGACTGGATCGACAATTGCCCGAACCAGCTCTATTCGGCGCTCTGCTTCCAGGGCGGCGCGGCGTGGCGCAAGCGCCTTCTCGACGAGATCGGCGACCAGGGTCCGGTGACGAAGCTAATCGAGGCGCGCTCCGACGCCGAGCTCGCGACGCTGATGACCAACCTCGCCGGCCATGACCTGCCGACCCTGCTCGACGCCTTCGCGAGAGCCGGCGAGCATGACCGGCCGACCTGCTTCATCGCCTACACAATCAAGGGCTTCGGCCTGCCGCTCGCCGGCCACAAGGACAACCATGCGGGCCTGATGAACCCGACCCAGATGGACGCGTTTCGCACCGCGATGAACGTCCGCCCCGGCCATGAATGGGAGAACTTTGAAGGTCTTTCGGCGGCTCCCGAAGCGCTTCAGGCCTTCCTCGACGCCGTGCCGTTCAACCAGCGCGAAAAGGCTTCCGTCGCGCCGCATATCGATGTGCCGGCCGTGCTGCCGGCGCCAGCCGTCGGCGGCAAGGAACTCTCGACCCAGGCCGGCTTCGGCCAGATCCTGAACGAGATCTCGCGCGAGGATTCCGACTTTGCCAACCGCATCGTCACCACCTCGCCCGACGTCACCGTTTCGACCAATCTCGGCCCCTGGGTCAACCGGCGCGGCCTGTTCGCGCTCGAGAACATGGCCGACACCTTCAAGGCCGAGCGCATTCCCTCGACCTTCAACTGGGAATTCTCGCCGTCCGGCCAGCATCTGGAGCTCGGCATCGCCGAGATGAACCTGTTCCTCATGCTGTCGGCGCTGGGGCTCAGCCATTCGATCAACGGCGAACGCCTGCTGCCGGTCGGCACGCTCTACGACCCGTTCATCTACCGCGGCGCCGACGCGCTGAACTATGCCTGCTACCAGGATGCGCGCTTCATCCTCGTCGCCACGCCGTCCGGCATCACGCTGGCGCCGGAGGGCGGCGCGCATCAGTCGATCGGCACGCCGCTGATCGGCATGGCGCAGGACGGCCTCGCCGCCTTCGAACCTGCCTTCGTCGACGAGCTCGCCACCATCCTCCGCTTCGGCTTCGACTATATCCAGAGGAATGGCGACGGCGATCCGGACGAGCGCACCTGGCTGCGCGACCAGACCGGCGGCTCGATCTATCTGCGCTTGTCCACGCGGCCGCTCGAGCAGCCGGTCCGCACCATCGACGACGAGCTGTCGCGCGCCATCGTCGACGGCGCCTACTGGCTGCGGAAGCCCGGCCCGAATGCCGAGATCATCATCGCCTATACCGGCGCCGTGGCGCCCGAGGCGATCGAGGCGACGGGGCTGCTGGCCGAGGACCGGCGCGACATCGGCCTGCTCGCCATCACCTCGGCCGACCGGCTGAATGCCGGCTGGACGGCGGCCGGACGAGCGCGCGAGCGCGGCCTCGTCCATGCGCAGTCGCATGTCGAACGGCTGTTCGCCGACCTGCCGCATCATTGCAGCCTCGTGACCGTGCTCGACGGCCATCCGGCGACTTTGGGCTGGCTCGGCTCCGTCGGCGGCCACCGCACCCGCTCGCTCGGCGTCGAGCACTTTGGCCAGACCGGCACGATCGCCGATCTTTACCGCCACCACGGCATCGACGCGCAGGCGATTGTTCGCGCGGCGCTGGCGCTCGCCCCGGAACGCCCGGTCCGCTACCTGCGCGAAGCGTCGGGACCGGGGGTTTAGGAGGGCAAAGCCCTCTTTCATCGCTCCGGAAGGAGACATTCCGCAGAACGGAAGTCAGTTCGTGCAGGTCTCGATTTCCAACATCCTGAGGAGGCTTGCGCAGCAAGCCGTCTCGAAGGACGCACCGGCTGTGGGCAAATCTGCATACCGGCGCCGCTCTGCGTGCTTCGAGACGGCCCTCCGGGCCTCCTCAGCATGTTGAGGACGGTTACGCGAGAGGCTCAGGGAGAGGTGAAGCCCCGGGCCACCCCGGCTGAATGGATCCCGGATCTCCGCTTCGCTGCGTCCGGGATGACGGCGAGTGTGGGCTACAAAATGGTGCCTATGGAGCGGGGCGCTTCGGGACGAAGAAGTGCTCTTCCTTCGGCAGCTTCGCGACCGTCTCGGCCGGCAGGCCGAGATTGGTGGCGAGGACGGCGGCCGGATTGGTCGAGAGCCAGGTCGACAGCTCGTTCGATTCGTAGACCGGGCTATTGAAGCCGATCAGCACGCGCAGCACGCCCGCGCCGGTGTTCTTGATGTAGTGGCCGGCCCCCATCGGCGCATAGCCGATGTCGCCGGCCTCGAACTGGTCGGTGACGACGTTGCCCTCGGCCAGGAACACCGCCATTTCGGCCGTGCCCTCGATGAAATACTGCCACTCGTCGGCGTTCGGGTGCCAGTGCAGCTCGCGCAGCGCGCCCGGCTGGATCTCGAGCAGCGAGCCGGCCATGGTCGTCGAGATCGGGAACTCGTTGACCGTCACCGTGCGCTGCACGCCGCCGCCCGGCACGCGGCGCGGCACCTGCGCCATCAGCGGATAGCGGTGGACGGTGACCAGCTCCTGCTCCTTGCGCGGCGCCGAGAGGAAGGAGGCGTCGTCGGGCACCGGCCCCCTGGCGAAATAGGCCTCGCCCTTCGGCAGCTTCGCGACTTCCTCCAGCGAGATGCCGAGGCTCTGCGCCACCACCTCGGGCGGCGTGCGCGACAGCCAGTCGGTGACCGAGAAGGTATGATCCTCGGAGAAATCGCCATTGTCGAAGATCAGGATGAAATGGCATTCGCCCGGCCCGATGCCCTGGATCGAATGGCCCCAACCGCGCGGGAAATACCAGACGTCGCCGGGGGCGAAGGTGTCGATCGCCGAGCTGCCGTCGGGACGCATCAGCGTGGTGCGGCAATTGCCGGAGATGACATAGCCCCATTCGGCGGCGTTGGCGTGCCAGTGCATCTCGCGGAGGGTGCCCGGCTCCAGCCGCATCGAAACGCCGGCGATGCCCTGGCTGGCGGGAAACTCATGCACGGAGGCGCCGCGCGTGGTGCCGCCAGACCCCAGCCGCGGGGTCTCCTGCTCGAGGCGATACTTGAAGGACAACGTCGTTTCGGCCACGGGCGACTCCTTGGAAAAGCAGGGGAACCGAACCATCGCCTACACGAATAGGATGTGGCAACTGCCTTGACCAGAGATCGGCGCAGCCCGGCTCCCTCTCCCGCTTGCGGGAGAGGGTTGGGGGAGGGTCTGCCTCAGACGATCGTTTCGGTCGAGGCGCCCACGCGCTCCAGCAGGGCGACGAGGCCGGCCTTCATCTGCGGCGCGCCGGCGGCGACGCGGTTGCCCTGCAGCATGCCCTCGCCGGCGAGGAAGTCGTTGTGCCAGCCGCCGGCCTCCTGGATCAGGCAGAGCCCGGCCAGGCAGTCCCAGGAATTGATGTGCTGCTCGTAATAGCCGACGAGCCGGCCGCAGGCGACATAGGCGAGCATCAGCGCGCCGGAGCCGTTGCGATAGAACATGCCGCCGGCTTCCAGCAGCGCGGTGACGAAACGGCCGACATCCTCCGGCGGAATGCGGTGGTTGCTGCCGAAGCCGAGCAGGCCGTCCTCGATCGCACGGGTCGGCGCAACCGCGATCGGCGCGTCGTTCAGGAAGGCGCCGAGGCCCTTGGCGCCGGCGAAGAACTCGTCGTTGACGGGCGAATAGATGACGCCGATCTCGGCCTCGCCGTCGACCGCCACCGCGATCGAGACGCACCAGTGCGACAGGCCGTTCAGGAACGGGCTGGTGCCGTCGATCGGATCGACCACCCAGAGCACGCCGGACGCGCCTTCGACCAGGCCGTCCTCCTCACCCAGCACGCCGTCCTCCGGAAAAGCCTCGGCGATGCGGGCGCGGATCAGCACCTCGACCTCGCGGTCGGCGATGCTGACGACATCCTGGCCGCCATGCTTGAATTCGACGGCGAGGGTGGAAAGCCGCTCGAAATAGCCGAGCGCCAGCGCGCCGGCTTCGCGCGCGACCTCCTTGGCGAGGGCGAGGCGGGCGGAGCGTTGTTCAGGAGAGAGAGCCAATTTTCTGATCCGTTCAGGCGAGAAGAGCGCGGGACCCTAGCACGCCGGCATGACGCGCTGGCAACAGCCGAGAGAACGGCTCATGCGGCGTTCTATGCGCTCGCGGGATCAGGCTGCGCGCCGGCCGGCGGCACCAGCGGCAGGGCGATCTCCTGCACTAGGCCGCCGTCGCTGCCATTGCGCATCGCGATGCGGCCGCCGAAACGCTCGACGATCTCCTTGGCGATAGCGAGGCCGAGGCCGGCCCCCGGCACGGACTGACGGCGCGCCGGATCGACGCGGAAGAACGGCTCGAAGGCGCGCTCGATCATCGCGTCGGGAATGCCCGGCCCCTGGTCGGTGATGCGGATCACCGCCATGCCGTCCTCGCGCCCGAGCGAGACGATGCCGCCGCCGCCATGCGTCGCGGCGTTGATCATCAGATTGCGCAGCGCCCGCGTCAGCGCGAGCGGCGCGGCGGCGACCTGCAGCGGCTCCAGCGTTCCGGCGGAGAGGTCGCGGCCCTGCGCCGCCAGCTCCGTCGTCAGCCGCCGCACCAGCTCGTCGAGCGCGACCGGCTCGCGCTCGCCCGCCTCGACCTCCTCGCGCACCAGGCGGATGGCGCTGTCGGCAATGCGGTCGAGCTCGTCGAGGTCGTTCAGCCAGTTCTGCCGCTCGTCGTCGTCGAGGAACTCGGCCCGAAGCCGCATCCGCGTCATCGGCGTGCGCAGATCATGCCCCGCCGCCGCGACGAGGCGCATGCGGCTCTCCATGGCGTTCCGGAGCCGCGCCGACAGCCGGTTCAGCGCCTCCGCGGTCGCCCGCATGTCGGCCGAGCCGGTCTCCGGCAGGACGGGCAGCACGCCATCGGCGCCGACAGAGGCGACGGCGGACTCGATCATCTGCAGCGGCCGGGTCAGCCGGCCGGCGATCACCAGCGCGATCGCCGTGGCGCCAAGCACGATCGCGACCATCCAGCCGATCAAAATCGACCAGCCGGCGCGGGGCGTCGGCGTGTTCGAGAGCGGCACGGCGATGTAGCCGAGATCGGCGATCGGAATGGAGACGAGCGTCGGCCCCCGCACGCGCGGCTCGGTGACGACGACCTCGCGCGGATGGCCGAAATGGGCAAGGATCTCGCGCAGCGATTCCGTCAGTTCCTCCTGCACCGGCCCGCGCGCCGGCTCCGGCCGCAGGCGGATGCCGAGATCCTTGCCGTGCA
Source organism: Kaistia sp. 32K (assembly GCF_016629525.1). Classification (GTDB taxonomy): domain Bacteria; phylum Pseudomonadota; class Alphaproteobacteria; order Rhizobiales; family Kaistiaceae; genus Kaistia. Next base: position 5,203 of record NZ_AP024269.1, on the reverse strand, counting down.
GCGTCCCGCGCGAGAGGTAGCCGTCCTGGAAATCCTCGGGATGGCGCTCGACCAGCCGGGCGATCAGGTCGATCTGCATCGCCGCGGGCCCGAGCGTGCGCGCCGGGCCGGGCCGGCCGATGACGCTGACGGCGACGAGCGTCGCCATGCCGACGACGGCGACGATCGCGACGATGACGAGAAGCGCGATCTTCAGGCGCAGCGAATTCACGCCTCGCCCTCCGTCTCGACCTTCACCGCGAGCTGGTAGCCGCCATTGCGGACCGTCTTGAAGATCTGGAACTTGCCGTCGTCGCCGAGCTTGCGGCGCAGCCGGCTCATCAAGACGTCGATCGAGCGATCGAGCGGATCGGCCTCGCGGCCCTGCGTCAGGTCGAGCAGCTGCTCGCGCGACAGCACGCGGCCGGGCCGGTCGAGGAACACGCGCAGCAGATCGAACTCCGCGCCGGTAAGGACAATGTCGGCGCCCTCGGGATCGGCCAGCGCGCGCGTCTCGGGCGAGGCGACGAAGCCGGCGAAGCGGTAGCGCGAGATCGCGGCCGGCGCCTCGCTCAGATCGCCCGTACGGCGGAGCACGGCGCGGATGCGGGCCAGCAGCTCGCGCGGATTGAACGGCTTGCCGAGATAGTCGTCGGCGCCGATCTCGAGCCCGATGATGCGGTCGACATCTTCCTTCAGCGCCGTCAGCAGGATGACCGGCACCTGCGGCCGGCGATCGCGCAGCTGGCGGCAGATGTCGAGTCCGGAGCCGTCCGGCAACATGACGTCGAGCACGATCAGGTCGATCTGCTGCGTTTCCAGCTTCTCCTCCAGCTCGCGCTTGTCGGCAGCGAGCGTGACGCGAAGACCCTGGCCGTCGAGATAACGGCCGAGCAGCTTGCGGATTTCAAGATCGTCGTCGACGACGAGGATATGCGGGACGGCGGTGGACATCGTGGCGGGCTACTCATCTCTCCATCTGCGATGCTCGCGGTGCGCGAGCCCGATCGAAAAATCTCTACCGCGTCCTAGGTGGCAGGGGGCGGGTTTTTCGTAACCGAGCATCTCAAAACCAGCGACGGAAACATTTCGCAACAAAATCGTCGCTCGCGGACATGCTCGGAAACGAAACGACCTATCGGGGAAACGGCCGCTCCCTAGTTTCGGTTTCACCAGCTTAGCCCCCTCGTTCAGCGTAGCCCTTGGAGATCCCTTATGAAGCGCACTCTCGCAGCTCTCGCTATCGCCACCCTCGCCAGCGTCTCGGTTGCCGCCATCGCGCCTGCCTTCGCCCAGCCCGACAGCGCCACCACCGGCGACCGCGGCGACATGCGGCGTCAGCATGACGGCAAGCACTGGGGCCACGGTGCGCGGAGCGAACGCATCCAGATGCGGATCGCCCAGCACCTCAACACGGTCGAGACGCTGATCGGCATTCGCGCCGACCAGCAGGACGCCTGGCGCGATTATACCAACGCCGTGCTCGCCATGTTCCAGCGGCCGGCCCGGCCGGACGCCTCGGCCGACGAGGCCAAGGACGCAGCCAAGGCGCCGTTCGCCCGCGAAGAGCGGCTGATCGCCATCACCACCGAGCGCGCCGCCAAGGCGGCCGATCTGCAGAAGGCGATCGACGCGCTCAAGGCCAAGCTTTCGCAGGAACAGCTGCAGAAGCTCGCCGACGCCCAGCTGCGCTTCGGCCCGCCGATGCGCGGTCATGGTCGCGACCATGGCCCGGGCCGCGACAACGGCCGCGACAACGGCCCGCGCGACCAGGCCCCGAACGATTCGGCTGACACCGCCCCCCGGCAGGCGGAGTGAGCCCATCTGGAGCGTCCGCGCGCACCGCCCCCCATGCCGCGGACGCTCCAGCTAATTCATAGAATCTGACCCCAAACCTGACCTTCCTAGGCCTCGCCCCACACCCCGGGGGCGGGGCCCTTTTTTGTCCGCCGGCTTCGATCTCGTTCACAGGTTGAAATCGTATATTGCACGCGATATGCGATCGTGCTTACATCGAGATGCGAGCGTGGACTGGTGGAGCAGCCCGCGTCTATCGCCGAGGGAGGACATCATGAAGAACCGCTACCGCGGCGTGCGTTCGCGCGCCCTGCCGATGCTCGCTGCCGCCCTGATGGGCCTGGCCGCGGGTGCCGCGCACGCTTCCGACAACAAGATCGCGCTCGTTCCGGCCGGTCCGCATCCGTATTTCGCCCCCTGGGAACAGGCCGGCAAAGACGCGGCACGCGACTTCGGCATCGCCGCGGTCGACTACAAGGTCCCGGCTGAGTGGAAGCTCAACCTGCAGACCGAACTGCTCGAGAGCCTGGTCACCCAGGGCTACAACGCGTTCGGCATCTTCCCGGGCGACGCCGTCGGCATCAACTCGACCGTCGAGGAACTGGCCGCCAACAACGTCCCGTCGCTGGCGCTCGCCGGCTGCGCGCAGGACCCGACCAAGATCTCGTTCTGCTTCGGCACCGACGTCTACAATTCGGCCTATCTCGGCACCAAGGCGCTGATCGAATCGCTCGGCGGCAAGGGCAAGATCGTCCATCTGGCCGGCCTGCTGGTCGACCCGAACACCAAGCTGCGCATGGACGCCGTCGAGAAGGCCGCGGCCGAGACCAATGGCGGCGTGACCGTCATCCAGCACATCACCGATACCGATGCGCAGGAAGCCGCCGACCAGAAGATCAATGCTCTGCTCGGCGCGCAGAAGGACCAGATCGACGGCATGATCGCCACCGCCTACATCCCGTCGGTGGTCGCCGCCAAGTCGCTGCGCAACCTCGGCGACAAGCGCATCAAGCTCGTCGGCATCGATGACGACCAGATCGTCCTCGACGCCATCAAGGACGGCTTCGCCGCCGGCACGATGGCGCAGAACCCCTATGGCCAGGGCTATGTCGGCGCCTATGTGCTCGACCTGCTCGCCAGCGGCACCTGCACGGTCAAGGCCGAGGCTCCGTTCGTGAAGACGCCGCAGACCGAGCGCTTCATCGATTCGGGCACGCTGCTGATCAACGCCGCCAATGTCGCGACCTACAAGGACGACCTGAAGAAGGTCACGTCCGAAATCCAGGCCTCGTTCAAGGACAAGTACCTGGACTGCAAGTAAGCGCATCACTCGCGATGATGGCGGCGCTCCGCGCGCTGCCATCATCCTGAGGTGCTGCGAAGCGGCCTCGTAGAGGCCCGAACTGGCCGCGCTCTCTGGATCATCCTTCGAGGCTTCGCCCGCGCGAGGCTGCTCGGGATGATGATGATCGCAATCCGGCCCAGGCGCCGCCCTTGCCGCGTCTCGCCGACCTCACACATGGCATCGTCATGACCCTATCCGTCTCCTCCGATACCCGCGCGCGGCCGTCCTGGCTGGCGGAACAGTCCAATCTGATCGGCCTCGCGGCCATCATCATCCTGTTCTGGGTCCTGTTCACGAGCCTCGCCCCCGGCTTCGTTTCCTCGTTCAACCTGTTCGCCCTGTCGCGTTCGCTCGCCGTCGACATCGTCATCGGCTTCTCGACCATGGTCGTGCTGGCGACCGGCGGCATGAACCTCGCGATCGGGTCGATCGGCGTCTGCGCCGTCATGGCATCGGGCTACCTGATGCAGACGCTCGGCCTGCCGATCCCCGTCGCCATGGCGCTGGCGCTTCTGCTCGGCGCGTTTCTCGGCTGGCTGAACGGCTTCGCCATTGTCCGTTCCGGCGTCAATTCCTTCATCATCACGCTGGCCAGCGCCAGCCTGTTCCTCGGCGGCATGCTGATCCTCTCCAAGGCGCAGACCTTCAACGCGCTGCCGCCGGAGATCGCCGCCTTCGGCCGCATGCGCTGGGGCTTCGTCTCGCCGCTCCTGTTCGTGGCACTCGCCATCGGCGCCGCGCTGATCATCCTGTTCCGCTTCACAGCGCTCGGCCGCGAGATCCTCGCCGCCGGCGCCAATGCCCGCGCCGCGGAGCTTTCGGGCGTCCCGGTCGGCCGCGCCATCATCATCGCCCATACGCTCTCGGGCGCGCTCGCCGCCTCGGCCGGCCTGATGCTGGTGTTCCGCCTCGGCGCCGCCATGCCGTCGATCGGGCAGGACTGGCTGCTGCCGTCCTTCCTGGCGCCGGTGCTCGGCGGCACGCTGCTCGCCGGCGGCTTCGTCTCCGTCGTCGGCACCATCCTCGGCGCCCTGCTCGTCACCACCCTCCGTTCGGGTCTCCTGGTGATGCAGGTCGGCAATTTCTGGCTGCAGCTCTTCCTCGGTCTGATCCTGCTCTTCGCCGTCATGGCCGACCGCTATCGCGGCGTCTATGCCGAGCGCCGCAGCCTCGGTCGCAAGGATGTCGCCGGCAAGACCGCGGGCGAAAAGAGCTCCGCTCACACTTCAGGACGCAGCGCATGAGCAACAACATGACCCTGGGCCAACGGTTCCTCGCCAATGAATGGTCGGCGCTCGCGCTCGCGATCGCGATCGGCCTGGTGACGCTGGCGACGCTGTCGCCGGCCTTCCTGACCGAGTTCAACGTCTATGTGATGCTGCGCTCCTTCTGCGTCGTGCTGATCGTCGCCTTCGCGCAGATGCTGACGCTCGCCGTCGGCCACATGAACCTTTCCGTCGGCGCGCTCGGCGGCCTCGTCGCCATCGCCGTCGGCGGCATGATGGAGCGGTGGGGCTTCCCGGTTCCGGTCGCGATCCTCTGCGGCCTGGCGATCGGCGCCGCCGGCGGCCTGATCAACGGCCTGCTGACGGTCCGCACCGGCATCAACGGCTTCATCATCACGCTCGCCACCGCCTCGGCCTTCACCGGCATCAATCTCGGCATCACCGAATCGATCCCGTTCTACAATCTGCCGGCGAGCTTCGTCGCCTTCGGCACCGAGCGCTTCTACGCCCTGCCCTACCTGCTGCTGCCGCCGGTGCTGATCGCGCTCGCGCTCACCTTCTTCCTCGCCCGCACCGTGCCCGGCCGGCAGTTGCTCGCCGTCGGCGGCAATCCGCACGCGGCCGAGCTTTCCGGCATCCCGCGCGACCGCGTCATCATCCTGGCGCACACGCTGTCCGGCCTGCTCGCCGGCGCCGCCGCCATCCTCGCCGTCGCCCAGCTCGGCTCGGCCCAGCCCTCGATCGGCGTCGACTGGCTGCTGATGTCGTTCGCCGCCCCGATCATCGGCGGCGCGGCGCTCACCGGCGGCCACATCTCGGTCGCCGCCACGGCGCTCGCCGTCGTGCTGATCGTCAT